>NZ_JAPNLM010000015.1:0-86507 GCF_026627255.1 Streptomyces antarcticus
CGCCCCGCCCCGGCGGCCGCGGCCCCCACCCCGCCCAGCCCCCGGAGGGACACCGCATGACGGCGCTGCCCGGCACCCGCACCCCGCCGCCCCCGCCCCCGCTCGCCGGCGGCCACCGCGGCCCGGACGCGCTGCGGCCCCTGCTCGACACCGTCCTCGACGCCCTGCGCACCGGCGCCGCCGAACGCCGGGGACCCCTCCCCGCCGGCGGGCCCGACATCACCACCGCCCGCGTCCGGGCCGCCCTGGGCGACGTGCTCCCCGCGCACGGAACCGGCGACCACGAAGCGCTGCGGACCCTCGTACACGCCGTCGCCGCAGGCGCCGCCGACCCCGCCGACCCCCTCTGCGCGGCCCACCTCCACTGCCCGCCGCTCGCCGTCGCGGCCGCCGCCGACCTCGCCGCCTGCGCGCTCAACCCCTCCCTCGACTCCTGGGACCAGGCCCCCGCCGCCTCCGCAGTCGAAGCCCTCCTCACCCGCGCCCTCGCCGCCGAGTTCCATCCCCGCGCCCCCCACCCCGACGCCCTCGTCACCACCGGCGGCACCGAGTCCAACCAGCTGGCCCTCCTCCTCGCCCGCGAACGCCACGGCCCGGCCGTCACCGTCCTGCACGGCGCCAACGCCCACCACTCCGTGCCCCGCGCCGCCTGGCTGCTCGGCCTCCCGCCCGCCGTGTCCGTACCGACCCCCACCGGCACCCTCCACCCCGCCGACCTCGCCGAGGCCCTCGCCGCCACCACCGGCCCCGTCCTCGTCACCGCCACCGCCGGAACCACCGACGCCGGCCTCATCGACCCCCTCACCGAGATCGCCGACCTCTGCGACCGCCGCGGCGCCGAACTCCACATCGACGCCGCCTACGGCGGACTCCTCGCCCTCAGCCCCCGCCACCGCCCCAAACTCGCCGGCCTCGACCGCGCCCGGTCCCTCACCGTCGACCTCCACAAACTCGGCTGGCAGCCCGTCGCCGCCGGACTCCTCACCGTCCCCGACGCCGCCCTCCTCGCCCCCCTCGCCCACCAGGCCGACTACCTCAACGCCACCGACGACACCGAGGCCGGCCTCCCCGACCTCCTCGGCCGCTCCCTGCGCACCACCCGCCGCCCCGACGCCCTGAAGATCGCGGCCACCCTCCGCTCCCTCGGCCGCGACGGCCTCGTCCACCTCATCGACCGCACCTGCGCACTCGCCGAGGACCTCGCGCGACTCCTCGACGCCCACCCCGGCTTCGAACTCCACGCCCCGCCCACCATCAGCACCGTCCTCTTCCGCCCCGCCCGCGCCGACGACGAGCAGCTCGCCGACCTGCGCCGCACCCTCCTCCACGAAGGCCGCGCCGTCCTCGGCCGCGCCCGCGCCGACGGCCGCCTCTGGCTCAAGGCCACCCTGCTCAACCCCCACACCACGGCGCGGGACCTGGACACCCTCGTCGCCCTCCTGGAAGGCAGCACCCGATGACCGCCCACCTCGATGCGCCCCACGACCTCGTCGGAATCGGCATCGGCCCGTTCAACCTGTCCCTCGCGGCCCTGGCCCACGGCCTGCCACAGCAGGGAGCCGGCGAACTCGCCACCGCCTTCTACGACCAGCGCCGCGACTTCCGCTGGCACCCCGGCCTCCTCATCGACGGCGCCACCCTCCAGGTCCCCTTCCTCGCCGACCTGGTCACCCTCGCCGACCCGGCCAGCCCGTGGAGCTTCCTGAACTACCTCAAGCACAAGGAACGACTCTTCCCCTTCTACTTCGCCGAGCGGTTCCACATCCAGCGCGCCGAATACGACGCCTACTGCCGCTGGGTCGCCGGCCGCCTCCCCGGACTCCACTTCGGCCACCAGGTCGACGCCGTCCGCTGGAACCCCGAACGCGACCTCTTCGAAGTCGACTTCACCCAGGTCGACGCCGACGGCGAAGCCGAAGCCCTCGGCCGCACCCACACCCGCAACCTCGCCCTCGGCATCGGCACCGCCCCGTTCGTCCCCGAACCCCTGCGCCCCCTCGCCGAAGCCCCCACGGTCCCGGTCATCCACTCCGCCGACTACCTCGACAACCGCGAGCGCATCCTCGCCGCCGGCCACGTCACCGTCATCGGATCCGGCCAGTCCGGCGCCGAAGTCTTCCTCGACCTGCTCCGCGCCCGCCCCACCGGCCGCGAACGCCTCACCTGGCTCGCCCGCACCCCCTCCTTCGCGCCCATGGAGTACTCCAAGCTCGGCCTGGAGCACTTCACCCCCGACTACACCCGCTACTTCCACGCCCTGCCCGAACCGGTCCGCGACCGCCTCGTCCCCGCCCAATGGCAGCTCCACAAGGGCATCGACGCCGACACCATCGCCGCCATCCACGAGGAGCTCTACCGCCGCACCCTGCACGGCGGCTGGCCCGACGCCGTCCTCACCCCCGGAGTCAGCGTCCGCACCGCCGGCCGCGTCGCCACCACCAAGGTCGAACTCCACCTCGAACACCTCGAACAGGGCACCCGCTCCCGCCTCACCACCGACGCCGTCGTCCTCGCCACCGGCTACCGCGAACGCCCCCTCGGCAGCCTCCTCGCCGGCCTCGACCCGTACCTGCGCAAGGACGCCTCCGGCCGCCCCCGCATCGACGACCGCCACCGCATGGTCCTGGACCCCAGCGTCACCGGCAGCGTCTTCGTCCAGAACGGCGACCGCCACACCCACGGAGTCGGAGCCCCCGACCTCGGGCTCGCCGCCTGGCGCAGCGCCGCCATCCTCAACACCCTCACCGGCAAGGAGCCCTACCCCCAACCGGTGCGCACCGCCTTCACCACCTTCGGCCTCGACCAGCGCGAACACACCCGCCCCCGGCCCGCCGGAGAACTGCTCCCGCTCGTCGAACACCCGTAAACGGCCCGCCCCACCGCCCGGCGGCCACCGAGCACGCCCCGCGACCGGACCACCCCGGACACGCCGAAGGGCCGGGTCCCCGCCGAAGCGGGCCCGGCCCCCCGAGACATACGGTCAGGCCTGGAAGACGGGCACCCCCGCCCGCGTCAGCCGCCAGTCCACGGAGGCGAACGCCGACGGATCCACCGTCCCCTTCGCCTTCACCCACTGGATGATCGTGTTGCGGATCTCGTCCGAGTCCGCCCACACCTGCTTCGCCCGCGGCACGTGCGGGAAGTTCCCGCCCCCCGACGCCCGGTAGTTGTTCACCGCCAACACGAACCGTGCCGCCGGATCCACCGGCACACCCCCGAACGACAGCCCCGTGATCCGCGAACCGGCCGGCTGCGCGATGTCGATGTCGTACGTGAACCCGTACACCGCGTCGTAGTTGTAGTCCGGAATCCCGTCGGCGTTCGTCAGCTTCGCCGGGTCCACCACGTCACCCGGCGCGGTCCGCACGAAGTACCGCGCCGAATACTCCAGGTAGTCCTTCAGCTGCGCACCGGTCAGCAGCCGCGCCTCCAGCGTGTTCTCGAACGGGTACAGGCCCGCCGCGTCCCTCAGCGTCACCTGCCCGGCCGGGATCGCCGCCGTCCGGGAGAAGCACGAGGCCTGTGACAGCACCGGCAGCGCCGCCCACTCCGTACCCGCCAGCGCGGCCTTGACCGTCTCCGCCTGGACGTGGTTGATCAGGTCGATGATCGCCACGTCCTTGACCGGCCCCTCCGCCGAGGCCATCGCCTGCGTGGACGTGCCGATCACCTGGTTCACGTACGCGACGACCTTGCGGTGCTCGTCCGACAGCAGCCCGGTGATCTTCCGGTCCTCGGCGGCCTCGTTGGAGTTCAGCACCCTCGCCGCGACCTTCGCCACCGACCAGCGGCCCTTCTCCCACGTCAGCTCGAAGTCGAACAGCGTCAGCCGCTGACCCCACTTCAGCGGCTCCGACAGCACCACGTCCTTGCCGGTCGCCCGGTTCTTCACCCGGTACTCCGGGATCTCCGTGTGCGCGTGCCCCACCAGGATCGCGTCGATCCCCGGCACCTGCTCCGCCACCAGCCCCGCGGCGTTCTCCACGTACGGCAGCTGGTCCCCGTACGAGGACGTCCCGCTCGACCCGGAGTGCGCCGAGACGATCACCACGTCGGCGCCCATCGAGCGCAGCTTCGGCACGTACTTCGCCGCCTGCTCCTCCAGCCCCGGGAAGGTCATCTTCCCCTGCACGTTGGCCTTGTCCCATATCGCGATCCCCGGGTTCGTCAGCCCCAGCACCGCCACCTTCACGTCCCGGCCGTGCGGCGTCCGCAACCGGTGCATGCTGTACGGCGGGAACGCCGGCCGCAGGGTCTTCGCGTCCAGCGCGTTCGCCCCGAGCAGCGGGAAGTCACACTGCTCCTCGAACTTCCGCAGCACCGGAATGCCGTAGTTGAACTCGTGGTTGCCCAGCGCGGCGGCGTCATAGCCGATCGCGTTCATCGCCTGGGCCATCGGGTGCACCGGGCCCCGCCGCGCCGTGATCGGGTCGACCTTCGCGTAGTAGTACGACAGCTGGGTGCCCTGGATCGTGTCACCCGCGTCGATCAGCAGCGTGTTGCACCGGCCCTTCTCCTCCCGGACCCGGTTCACCAGGGTGGAGATCTTCGCCAGGCCGACGTCGTTGTGCGCCTTGTCGTCGAACTCCTTGTCCGTGAAGTAGTCCCAGTTGAAGACGTTCCCGTGCAGATCGGTCGTGCCCATCACGGTGAACGCGTAGGTCCGCGGCCCGGAACGCGCGGCGGCCGGGGTGCTCGTGGCCCCCGTCAACGCCACGGCCGCACCGGTCGCGGCCGTGGTTCCCAGAAAAGTCCTGCGGTCGAACGCCATGCCATCTCCCCTTTTGAGGCGTGAACAACGCGCGTAGATTCTGACCCAGCGGTAACAAGCCGCAACACCCCTGCCAGGTTTCGATCCGGTGACCACGCCCGTACGCACGACAGTGCGACAGTGAAGGCATGACTCAGGACGCAGCGCACCAGCCCTACGGAACCCCGGACGTACCCCGCGTCGCCGTCTGCGGCGAGGCCCGCATCGAGGTCGACCCCGAGATCGCCCGCATCGGCATCACCGTGAGCGCCCGCGGCACCGACCGCCGCACCGCCCTCGACGACCTCACCCGGCGCAACAACGCCGTCCTCGACCTGGTCAAGAGCTACGGCGACCCCGTGGAGAAGCTCGAGACCGGAGCCTTCTCCATCAGCCCCGAACTCACCCGCCACGGCCGCGGCGACCGGATCCGCGCCTACCACGGCCGCGTGCACATCACCGCGGAGCTCAACGACTTCACCACCCTGGGTGAACTCACCACCCGCCTCGCCGACCTCGAACTCACCCAGGTCGACGGCCCCTGGTGGGCCCTGCGGCCCACCTCGCCCGCCCACGGCGAAGCCCGACGGCAAGCCGTCCTCGAAGCCGTCCAGCGGGCCCGCGAGTACGCCGAGGCCCTCGGCTCCCGCCTCTCCGCCCTCGTCGAACTCGCCGACCTCGGCGCGGAGAACGCCGTCCCCTTCCAGGCGGCCGGCCCCGGCGGAGGCATGCGCACCATGGCCTTCAGCGCCACCGAGGACGCGGGCGCCCCGCCGCTCGACCTCGAACCCCAGCGGCAGACCGTCTACGCCCAGGTGAACGCCCGCTTCACGATGACCCCTCCGCAGCTCTGAGGAACCGTACAGAACGCGCCATGGGGGTGCTCATCAGAGCACCCCCATGCACATTCAACAGTTGTCAACAACCTTTTTCCCAAAGGTTGTTGAGCGGACACCTGGAAGCGATTACCTACCCGTTGGTAGGGGAATACGCTCGCCTCATGCGCCGAGCGAAAATCGTATGTACCCTGGGCCCCGCCACCGACTCATACGACCAGATCAAAGCCCTGGTCGAAGCCGGAATGGACATCGCCCGCTTCAACCTCAGTCACGGCACCTACGCCGAACACGAGGAGCGCTACCAGCGCGTACGCAAGGCCTCCGACGAGACCGGCCGCAGCGTCGGCGTCCTCGCCGACCTTCAAGGCCCGAAGATCCGCCTCGGCCGCTTCCGCGAAGGCCCCGTACTCCTTGAACGCGGCGACGAGTTCACCATCACCGTCGAAGACCTCGAAGGCGACCGCCACACCTGCGGCACCACCTACAAGGGACTCGCCGCGGACGTCACCACCGGGGAGCGCATCCTCGTCGACGACGGCCGCGTCACCCTCGAAGTCACCGCCGTCGACGGCCCCCGCGTCCGCACCACCGTCATCGAAGGCGGCATGGTCTCCGACCACAAGGGACTGAACCTCCCCGGCGTCGCCGTATCCGTCCCCGCCCTCTCCGAGAAGGACATCGACGACCTCCGCTGGGCCCTGCGCATCGGCGCCGACGTCATCGCCCTCTCCTTCGTCCGCAGCGGCCGCGACATCGACGACGTCCACCGCATCATGGACGAGGAAGGCCACCGCCTCCCCGTCATCGCCAAGGTCGAGAAGCCCCAGGCCGTCGAGAACATCGACGACATCGTCGCCGCCTTCGACGGCATCATGGTCGCCCGCGGCGACCTCGGCGTCGAAATGCCCCTGGAACAGGTCCCGATCGTCCAGAAGCGCGCCGTCAAACTCGCCAAGCGCAACGCCAAACCCGTCATCGTCGCGACCCAGATGCTCGACTCGATGATCGACAACTCCCGGCCCACCCGCGCCGAGGCCTCCGACGTCGCCAACGCCGTCATCGACGGCACCGACGCCGTGATGCTCTCCGGCGAGACCAGCGTCGGCAAGTACCCCGTCGAAACGGTCCGCACGATGTCCCGCATCGTCGAAGCCGCCGAAGAGGACATCCTCGCCAAGGGCCTCCCGCCCCTCACCGACCGCAACAAGCCCCGCACCCAGGGCGGAGCCGTCGCCCGCGCCGCCGCCGAGATGGGCGACTTCCTCGACGCGAAGTTCCTCGTCGCCTTCACCCAGAGCGGCGACACCGTCCGGCGCCTCTCCCGCTACCGCTCGCCGATCCCGCTCCTCGCCTTCACCCCCGACCCGGCCACCCGCTCCCAGCTCAACCTCACCTGGGGCGTCGAGACCTTCCTCGGCCCCCACGTCGACTCCACCGACGCGATGGTCGCCCAGGTCGAGGAAGAACTCCTGCGCATCGGCCGCTGCGTCCCCGGCGACGTCGTCGTGATCACCGCCGGCTCGCCCCCCGGCGTCACCGGATCGACCAACCTGGTCCGCATCCACCACATCGGCGACGCCGTCCGCTGACCACGCCCCGGCCGCGTGGGGCCGTACCCACACCGGCCGCCGCCGCGTCGAGCGCCCGCCCGACGCGGCGCCCGGCTCCGTGCCGGCCCGCCGGACCTACCAGCCGAACCGCCGGTTGACCACGGCCGCGAACTCCTCGAACGACAACACCGCGTCCCCGTTCTGATCCGCCGAGTCGAACAGCGCCGACGACGCGTCCACGTCCCCCACACCCCAGAACGGCATGTCCCCCCGCGCCGCCAGCGTCGGCCCCTTCGAGCGCAGCGCCGTGATCACCTCGACACGGGTCAACTCCCCGTTCGCGTCCAGATCCAGCGCCTCGAACAGCTTCCGGGCCTTCTCACTCATCACACAGTCCCCTCATCGCCAATGCCTTGACCTCAACCTACGCCGAGGTCATACGTTCACGGCATGACGATCAAGGAATACCCCCAGCAGTAGCAGCTCGCCGCCCAGCCCCTCGGCCACCGGACCCGCGAGGCCGCCAAGCGGGGCGGCGACGGCGACCTCCCGTAACCCCTCAGCCCGCCGAGACCTTGGCCGCGAACGCGTCCAGGTTGCCGGTCATCCGCGCCACCCGCTCGTCCACGGTCAGGGACTCCTCGTACCGCGCCGTACGCAGCTTCGGCTGCCGCTTCCCGCGCACGTACAGGGAGCAGGCGAGGTCGGCGCAGAAGTACGTGCCCACCGTGTTCCCCTCGCGACCCCGGGCCCCCGCCAGCGGGGCGGCGAGCAGGGTGACCCCGGACGAGGCGTGCCCCGTCAGGCAGATCTGGCACAGGCTGGACTTCAGCGCACTCGTCCGCCCCACGGAGGGCACCCGCAGGGAGATCCCCAGCGGCCCGCCCTCCCGGGGCAGCACCAGGTGCGCCCGCAGTGGCGCCCCCGGATCCACCCACCCCAGGAAGTCCAGCTCCTGCCAGGGCAGTTCGGCGAAGTCGAGCGGCAGTCTCAGCCGCGACGCCTCGCCCTTGGTGCAGTTCACGAAGGACGAGCGGATCTGTTTCTCGGAGAGCGGTTCCACGGGCGTCGACTCTACGGCCACCATCGATGGCCCGCACATCAATATCCCCGGGTCAGTGCTTCGGCCCGATGTGCAGGTCCATGAGGGCGACGGATTCCTTCCGCGCGATCGATACGTTGCAGGCGTTCGCCCGCTTCCACTCGACGCCGAGCCGGTCCAGGGTGGCGGTCAGCAGGCCGGTGATGTCGTCGGACTTGTTGGTGAAGAAGTACCGGGGGTACTCGTACCGCTTCCGCACACCGCCGACGAGGCGGGTGGTCCAGTTAGTGGTCCGGCACCCGTCGGAGTGGATGAGCCCCCGCACGAACTCCCAGGGGTGAGCGTCGACGATCTCCTGCTGCCAGCCTTCGAGGGCGATGAGCCGGTCATGCTTCCTGCCGGGGCCGTGCTGCGGAAAGAGGCACGTCCAGTGCCATGTGTACGACTTGACCTCTACGCAGCCCTGCCGCTGACGCCGTCCCACCCTTGGCAGAGGCATGACGAGGTGCATGGCCTCCTCGGCGGCGTCGATGAGTCCGGGCCATGCCGCGTCGCAGAAAACGGACAGGTGGTGCTGCTTGTACCGCGAGACGATGTGGCCGTCGCCGAGGTAGAGGCCCAGAAGGTAGCTGTAGGCGCGATGATCGAATGCCCGCCCCGTGCACCTCGGACAGTCGGTCGGCGGTTTGCACGTCTCGCCACGATGCTTCCGGTCCTGATGCCGCCACCAGCCGACCGTGCCGCGGGGTATGCCGAAATGGTCTGCGACGGTCCGGTTCGTCACGCCACGGCGCAACAGCAGGACTGCCTCTTCGCGTATCGAAGGATTGTGCTCCACAGTCCGGGAGCTTGGCCGCGCCTCGTCCGGCTGTCCGCGAATCGAAGATTCGTTCACCGTGACGAGTGAAGATCGCAAAAGCGCTTTGCGGCCTTGGAAATGAAGGAGAAGTGCCCCGAGTCGGATTCGAACCGACGCTGAATGGGTTTTGAATCCATCGCCTCTGCCGCTGGGCTACCGGGGCTCCTTCGAAACAAAGGATACCGAAGACCCTCCGTGTCACAAACATACAGGAGCTAGGTAGG
This sequence comes from Streptomyces antarcticus, assembly GCF_026627255.1. Taxonomy (GTDB): domain Bacteria; phylum Actinomycetota; class Actinomycetes; order Streptomycetales; family Streptomycetaceae; genus Streptomyces; species Streptomyces antarcticus. The sequence goes on from NZ_JAPNLM010000015.1 coordinate 9,265, forward strand.
CTCGGGGGAGCTGAATCGCCTTGCAACAAGGAGCCCCCCGTGACCGCCGAGCACGAGTCGACGCCCACGCCCGACGCCGACCAGTCGCACGTTCCGCCGCTGACGACCCGCGTCGTCATCGCCGAGGACGAGGCGCTCATCCGTCTCGACCTCAAGGAGATGCTCGAGGAGGAGGGGTACTCCGTCGTCGGCGAGGCCGGCGACGGGCAGACGGCCGTCGAGCTCGCCCGCGAGCACCGGCCCGACCTCGTCATCCTCGACGTGAAGATGCCCGTCCTGGACGGGATCTCCGCCGCCGAGAAGATCGGTGAGGAGTCCATCGCCCCCGTGCTCATGCTCACCGCGTTCTCGCAGCGAGACCTCGTCGAGCGGGCCCGCGACGCCGGGGCCATGGCGTACCTCGTGAAGCCGTTCAGCAAGAGCGACGTCGTGCCGGCCATCGAGATGGCCGTCTCCCGCTTCGCCGAGCTGAAGGCGCTGGAGAAGGAGGTCGCCGACCTCTCCCTCCGACTGGAGACCCGCAAGCTCGTCGACCGGGCCAAGAGCATCCTGCAGACCCAGTACGGCCTCACCGAGCCGAACGCCTTCCGCTGGATCCAGAAGACCTCCATGGACCGCCGCATGTCCATGCAGCAGGTCGCCGAGGCGGTCATCGAGGACGCCGAGGAGAAGAAGAACGCCGCCAAGGGCTGAGCCCGCGCACCGGGCGGCCCGCCGCGCGCCCGCCGTGCCCCGGGCATGCGTGAGGCCCGCCTCCCCCCGGGGGGAGGCGGGCCTCACGCGTTTCCCGGCTCTCAGTCCTCGCCGAGGTACGCCTTGCGGACGTCCTCGTTGACCAGGAGCTCGCGGCCCGGGCCCGAGAGGACCACGTTGCCGATCTCCATCACGTGGCCCTGGTCGGCCAGGGAGAGCGCCGCCTGGGCGTTCTGCTCGACCAGCAGGATGGTGGTGCCCTGCGCCTTGAGCTCGGCGATGGTCGCCATGATCTTCTGCATCATGATCGGCGAGAGGCCCATCGACGGCTCGTCCAGCATCAGCAGCTTCGGCCGGGACATGAGCGCACGGCCCATGGCCAGCATCTGCTGCTCGCCGCCGGAGAGGGTGCCGGCCGCCTGCTTGCGACGCTCTCCCAGGATGGGGAAGAGGTCGTAGGCGCGCTGGACGTCCTGCTGGATGCCTTCCTTGTCCTTGCGGAGGAAGGCGCCCAGGAGGAGGTTGTCCTCGATCGTCATGCGCGGGAAGATGTGCCGCCCCTCGGGGGAGTGGGCGAGTCCGAGCGCGACGATGTCGTGCGCGGGCACCTTCTTCAGTGACTTCCCGTTGAACTTGATCTGGCCGCCGCGCGGTTTGATCAGGCCCGACAGGGTGCGCAGCGTGGTCGTCTTGCCGGCGCCGTTGGTGCCGATGAGGGTGACGATCTGGCCGGCGTCGACGCTGAACGAGATGCCCTTGACGGCTTCGATCTTGCCGTAGGCGACGCGGAGGTCCTCGACCTCGAGGAGTGCGGTCACTTGGCCTCTCCGTCCGTGCTGGTGGTGCTGTGCGCTTCGGCCTCTGCCTCGGCCTCGGCCTCGGCCTCTGCCTCGGCTTCGGCCTCTGCGGCGTCGGCCTGCGCGGCTACGGCTTCGGCGGCTCCGGCCTCCGCGGCCTCGACCGCGGCGGCTTCCTCGGCGCCGGGGGCGCCCTCGAAGGGCTCCCCGAGGTACGCGGCGACGACGCGCTCGTCGCCCTGGACCTCGCTCGCGGTGCCCTCGACGAGCTTCTCGCCCTGGACGAGGCAGGCGACCCGGTCGCAGAGGTTGAAGATGAAGCGCATGTCGTGCTCGATGACGAGGACGGCGATGCCCTTGTCCCGGATGGCGAAGATGAGTTCTTCGGTGGTCCGGGTCTCCTGCGGGTTCATGCCGGCGGTGGGCTCGTCCAGGAGGATGAGGCCGGGGTCGCTGGCGAGCGCGCGGGCGATCTCCAGCTTGCGCTGGTCGCCGTAGGGGAGGTTGCGGGCGAGGTGTTCGGCCTTGCTGTCGAGGCCGATGAACTCCAGGAGTTCCATGGCCTTCTCGCGGCTGGCCTTCTCCTCCCGGTGGAAGCCGGGGAGGCGCAGCAGGGCGGACCAGAGGCCCTCCTTGGTGCGGGTGTGGCGGCCGACGAGCACGTTTTCCAGGACCGTCATGTTGTTGAAGAGACGGATGTTCTGGAAGGTGCGGGCGACGCCTGCGGCGGTGACCTTGTAGGACTTGGGCGGCAGGACCGTGCCCTTGTACCGGACTTCGCCCTCGGTGGGGATGTAGAGGCCGGTGAGGCAGTTGAAGAAGGTGGTCTTGCCGGCGCCGTTGGGGCCGATGAGTCCGACGATCTCGCCGCTGCGGACGGTCAGGTCGACGTTGCGGACGGCGGTGAGGCCGCCGAAGCGCATCGTGACGCCGCGTGCGTCGAGGACGGTCTCCGCCGTGCTGGGGGCGGTGGTGGTGGTCGTCATGGGTCAGACCCCTGCCTTGCCGAGGACCGTCGGAGCCGCAGCCTCGGGGTGGAGTTCGAGCTGGTTGCGCCGGTTGGGGATGAGGCCTTCGGGGCGCAGTCGCATGAGGATGATGAGTGCGAATCCGAAGACGAGGAGCTGGTACTCGCCGAGGAACTGGAGCTTGTTGGGGATCAGGAAGAGGAGCGATCCGCCGACGAGCGGTCCGGCGATGGTGCCCATGCCGCCGAGGACGACCGCCGCGAGGAGGAAGGCGGAGTTCGGCGGTACGGCGTTGGCGAACTGGTACTGGTCGGGGGTGACCGTGTACTGGACGTGTGCCTGGACGACGCCGGCGAGGCCGGCGAGGGTGGCGCCGAGGGCGAAGGCGATGAGCTTGACGCGGAAGCCGTTGATGCCCATGGCTTCTGCGGCGGTCTCGTCCTCGCGGATGGCGACCCAGGCCCGGCCGATGCGGGATTCCGCGCTGCGGCGGAACACGAGGACCACGATGAGCGTGATCAGCAGCATCAGCAGGAAGTAGTTCGCGAACCGGCCGATGGTGAAGCCGGCGATGGTGTGTGCCGCCCCGAAGTCGAACCCGAAGAGGTTGATGTTGGGGATGTTGGCGACGCCGTTCGGCCCGTTGGTGATGTCGGGGCCGGAGACGCCGTCGAGGTTGTTCATGGAGATGCGGAAGATCTCTCCGAAGCCGAGCGTCACGATGGCGAGGTAGTCGCCGCGCAGACGCAGGGTCGGGGCGCCGATGAGGACACCGAAGATCATTGAGGCGGCGGCGCCGGCGAGGAGTGCGGCCCAGAAGGGGAGCTGCACGCCGAACGGGGAGTTCGGGGAGCCGGAGACCAGGGCCGCGGTGTAGGCGCCGACTCCGAGGAAGGCGACGTAACCGAGGTCGAGGAGGCCGGTGAGGCCGACGACGATGTTCAGGCCGAGGGCGACGGTGGCGAAGATCAGGATGTTGACCCCGAGGTTCGCGTACTGGTCGTCGGTCTGGGTGAGGGGGAAGGCTGCCGCGGCGGCGAAGGCGCCGACGAGGGCGACGTTGCGGTGGCGGGCGGTGAGGGTGGTGACGCGGCCCATGAGTCCGGCCTTGTTGAGCGCGGCGGCACCGAAGCCCGTGGTGATCAGGAAGCCGATGAAGAGTTCCTGGTACGGGGTGGTGATGCCGTAGGTGAAGACGGTGAGGCCGAGTCCGAGGACGGCGGCGATCAGCAGGATCTCGGCCCAGGAGGGCAGGACGCGGGCGGGGGTGGCGGGACCGGAGGCGAAGGAGGCCTTGACGGTCGTCCACTTGTTGCCGGCTTCGTGCTTGAACTTGTCCCAGCCGGTGTCATCGGGGTCCGGTCCTTCGAGCGAGGGGCGCTCGAAGGGCAGGGCGAAGGCTCCGATGACGGCGAGGAGGCTGACCAGGGCGGCGATGCCGGCGCCGGGTTCGAGGTCGACGATCGCACCGAGCTTCACCACGATGGCGATGACGGTGTACCAGATGACGGCGAACGCGGCGAGGGCGGAGAGCTTGATCGCCGCGTCGGCTCCGGAGGGTGCGAGCCAGCGGAAGCCCTTGACGCCGTAGGAGGCGAGGCCGAAGGCGGTGGTGAGGGCGCCGCCGATGAGGGCGAGCCACTGGAGTCCGCCGGGGTAGCCGTAGACGGTGAGGTCGCCGGGGAAGGCGGAGGTCCAGGTCCAGGCGAGGAAGGCGGAGAGGACGGTGAGTGCGCCGCCGACGGTGGCCAGGGCGCGGGCCGTCTTCTCGGGGAGGGGGATGAAGCCCTTGTCCGGTGCGGGGGTGGTCTTCGCGGTGTCCGCGGTGATGGTCGTCGTCATGGATCTCACACCCTGTCCGCCACGCGCTGGCCCAGCAGGCCCTGCGGCCGGAAGAGGAGCACGAGGATGAGAAGTACGAACGCCCAGGTGTTGCCCCAGGACTGTCCACCGAGCTGTTCGAGGCCGGGGATTTCGGCGACGTAGACGGTGGTCAGGGTCTCGGCGAGGCCGAGGACGAGGCCGCCGACCATGGCGCCGTAGATGTTGCCGATTCCTCCGAGGACGGCGGCGGTGAACGCCTTGAGGCCGAGGAGGAAGCCCATCTTGAAGTTGACCTCGCCGTACTTGAGGCCGTAGGCGACGGCTCCGACGGCGGCGAAGACGGCGCCGAGGGCGAACGCGGTGGTGATGATGCGGTCGGTGTTGACGCCCATCAGCTTCGCGGTGTCGGGGTCCTGCGCGGTGGCCTGCATGCCGCGGCCGGTGCGGGTCTTCTTGACGAAGAAGCCGAGGAAGGCCATCGAGATGGGGGCCGCGATCAGGAGGAAGATGTCACCGGTCTGGATGGTGATGCTTCCGAGGTGGAACGGTCCGCCGGGGATCTCGGGGAAGACGAGCGAGCTCGTCGCGCCCGGGTACCAGGCCCATACCGCCTGCTGGAGGGCGATGGAGAGCCCGATGGCGGTGATGAGCGGTGCGAGGCGCGGAGCGTTGCGCAGCGGGCGGTAGGCGAAGCGTTCCGCGGCGACTGCGATGGTGGTGGCCACGAAGACCGCGCCTATGAGCATCAGGGGCAGCGCGACCCACATGGTCGAGCCCGAGGGGAGCATCATCCAGACCGTGAGGGCACCGAAGCCACCGGTCATGAAGATCTCGCCGTGGGCGAAGTTGATGAGCTGGACAATGCCATAGACCATCGTGTAGCCGATGGCGACGAGCCCGTACATGGATCCCAGTAGCAGGCCGTTGACCAGCTGTTGCGGCAGTTCGTGCACCGCAGGTCCTCCGAGTCTTTCGACGGATGTGACACCGCGCGGGGCGCTGTGGTGTGCGCGCCCCGCGCGGCAGGTGTGGTGGGCGCTGGCGGACGTCGTCCGTCAGCAGGTGGAGGTCAGCCGCCGAAGGTGCCGGACTCGACGGACTTCCAGTCGCCGCCCTCGACCTTGTAGACGGTGAGCTGCTTGTTGGTGGCGTCACCGAACTCGTCGAAGGAGACCTTGCCGGTCACACCCTCGAAGGAGACGCTCTGGACGGCGCCGAGGACCTTGGCGCGGGCGTCGGTGGGCAGCTTGCCGCCGTTGCCGTCGACGACGGCCTTGATGCCCTCGATGATGGCCCAGGCGGAGTCGTACGAGTAGCCGCCGTAGGCAGCGAACGGCTCCTTGAAGCCGGCCTTCTCGTAGTTGGCGACGAACTCCTTGGCGGAGGGCAGGCTCTCGACCGGCGCGCCGACGGAGGTGGAGAGGTCGCCGACGGCGCCCTCACCCGCGAGCTCGACGAACTTCTTGTCGTAGATGCCGTCGCCGCCGACGAGCGGGATGGTGGTGCCCGATGCCTTGATCTGCTTGCTGAGCGGGCCGGCCGCCGGGTACTCGCCGCCGTAGTAGACGACGTCGGCGCCCGAGCTCTTGACCTGGGTCACGATCGCGGAGAAGTCCTTGCTCTCCGGGTCGATGTGGCCCTCGCCCGCGACGGCGCCGCCGAGCTTGGTGAACTCGGCCTTGAAGGTTCCGGCGAGGCCGGCACCGTAGGTCTTCTTGTCATCAATGATGAAGACCTTCTTCTTGCCCGCCTTGTTGAAGAGGTACTGCGCCGCGAACGGGCCCTGGATGGCGTCCGTGGTGGCGGTGCGGAAGTAGCTCTTGTAGGTGCGGACCTTCTCGCCGGTCGCCCACTTCGGACCCTGGGACAGGGACGGGCTGGTGTTGGCCGGGGAGATCTGGACGAGCTTGGCGTCGTCGAAGACCTTCTGCATCGACTCGGAGACCGAGGAGTTCAGCGGGCCGACGACACCGAGGACGTCCTTGTTGGCCGTGAGCTTCGTGGCGTTCTGCTGGCCGGACGAGGCCTGGGCCTGGTCGTCGAGGGCCTCGATCTTGAAGGTGACGCCCTTGACGTACTTCTTCTCGTTGGCCTGGCGGACGGCCAGGTCGACGGAGTTGCGGATGCCGAGGCCGAGGGCCGACAGGTCGCCGGTGAGCGGGGCGTCGACGCCGATGACGACCGTGGTGTCGCCGCCGCCGGCGTCGTTACCACCCTTGTCGTCGCGCGAACCACAGGCGGTGAGAGTGAGGGCACCCGCGGCAAGCGCAGCCGTCACGGCAATGAGCGAACGATGACGCACGATCAGTCCTTTCCAGGCACAGCGTCCCCCGTGGGACGCGCCGAGTCGTATCGCGGGAAACCGAACTGAAGGAAATCCGGTGGTCGCGGTGACTGGCCGTGACTCTAGGCGGCTGATAGGCCGATATGGAGGGCTCAGGCCAATGATGTGACTCTCTTGTTATGCCACGGCGTAATACATAGCGGATCTCTGGGGGTGGAACGGGGGAATTCCGGTCGGTTCGTCTTGTCCGCATGCTGAGATGCGGCAGGACTGTCAGGGGGTGTGAGTCCTGACAGCGCAGGAGCGTTGGGGGTTTTGCTCATGACGCACCGGAGGGCCCCGCATCTCGATCTTCGGGACAAGCCCTGGTCAGAGCGTCGGAGAGATCGCGCGCATAGCGGTCACCCAGGATGTAACCGTGCTCTTCTTTCTGGCGTCGATTGCTCAGAGTTACCTCAAGAAATGGAAGCCCCGAATTCCGTGCTACATGCACGCAATCGACGGCCCGAATCTCCACCACCAGGTCGCGGGCCTCGCCCGCGGCGACGACGAGCGGCGGCCGTGGCCGGGAAGCGACGGCCAGCGCCCGCGACGGCTGGCCGATCCGCTCGACGGTCACCGGCGGCCCGGACGAGGCGGCGACACGGACGGTGAAGGCGAAGGCGCTGCCCGGCTCCGAGGGCTCCACGGGGTGCCCGTACGCGAACGAGACCACCTGGGACGGCGCGGGCGGCTCCGGCGCCGCCACGGGCGCGGGCGGCGAGGGGCGGGAGGCGTAGAGGTACCCGCCCCCGCCGGCCAGCGCGGCCACCACGGCCGCGGCGGCCAGCGCGCGGCGGTGGCGCGGAGCCCGGGCCGCCCACGCCGGGAGCGGCCGGGGCCGGGCCGGCGCACGTTCCGGGCCCGTGGTGCCCTCGCCGGGCTCCACGGGGCCGACGCCGCTCACCGCAGGCCGCCCGCGGCGGTCGGGCGGCTCACTGCCAGGGGCCGTCGGTCGGGGCGCCCGAGCGGTGGCGCTCGGCGCAGCGGGCCCCCGCCTCCCGGGCGGCGAGCGCGCGCCCGGCGGCGGGGCCGCCGGTCCGCTCCTCGGCGCGGGCGGCGGCGGTGACCGCGCGGAGGATCTCGTACTGGGCGCCGGACAGGCCCATGGCCTGGTAGTCGAGCCCGACGGCGTCCCGGCCCTGGCCGGCGTCGAGCAGGACGCCGCTCCAGTGGGTGACCAGGGCGGTGCACAGCTCGGCGGGCGAGGTGGTGTGCGGGGCGGGTGTCCCGGGCGCGGGGGCGGGCGCGCCGGCCGGGGCGTCGGCCGGGCCGCCGGACGGGCCGCCGACCGCGGAGCAGCCCAGGGCGAGCGCGGCGATCAGTGTCGCCGCGCCCGTCGCCCGGGCGCTGCCCGGCATCGGTCCCGTACCCATGCGAGGCACGCTAGACCGGTGGGCCGGGGGTGACAACGGTCAGGCGTTGCCGGGGTGTTGCGGGTTCGCGTCGCGCAGCAGGCAGGTCAGCCGGGCGGTGCAGACGCGGCGGTCCTGGTCGTCGCTGATGACGATCTCGTAGGTGGTGGTGGAACGGCCCCGGTGGACCGGGGTGGCGACGCCGGTGACCAGGCCGGACCGGGCGCCGCGGTGGTGGGTGCAGTTCAGGTCCACGCCCACGGCGATCTTGTTGATGCCGCCGTGCATCATCGCGCCGACGGAGCCGAGGGTCTCGGCCAGCACGGCCGAGGCCCCGCCGTGCAGGAGCCCGTACGGCTGGGTGTTGCCCTCCACCGGCATCGTGGCCACGACGCGTTCGGCCGAGGCCTCCAGGATGCGGATGTCCATCCGCTCGCCGAGGTGGCCCGCCGAGAACAGCGTGGGCAGGTCGATGCCCAGGGCCGCGTACTCGTCGAGGACCTCCTGCGGGAACTTCACGGTGTGCTGCTCGCCCATGGGCCGGCTCCGTCTCTCAACGCTCGTTAACCTGCTTGTCCTGAGGTCGTTCTATCAGGCCGGTTCGAAGCGGATGACGACGGACTTGCTCGCAGGGGTGTTGCTGGTGTCAGCGGTGGAATCGAGGGGGACCAGCACGTTGGTCTCGGGGTAGTAGGCGGCCGCGCAGCCCCGGGCGGTCGGGTAGTGCACGACGCGGAAGCCGGGCGCGCGCCGCTCCACCCCGTCCCTCCACTCGCTGACCAGGTCGGTGTACGCGCCGTCGGCGAGCCCGAGCTCCGCCGCGTCCTCGGGGTTGACCATGACGACGCGGCGGCCGCCGGTGATGCCGCGGTAGCGGTCGTCGAGGCCGTAGATCGTGGTGTTGTACTGGTCGTGGCTGCGCAGGGTCTGCAGGAGCAGCCGTCCGGCCGGGACCCTCGGGTACTCGACGGGAGCGGCGGTGAAGTTCGCCTTGCCCGTCAGGGTCGGGAAGCGGCGCTCGTCGCGCGGGGCGTGCGGCAGCCGGAAGCCGCCGGGGCGGGCGACGCGGGCGTTGAAGTCCTCGAAGCCGGGGACGACGCGGGCGATCCGGTCGCGGATGGCGGAGTAGTCCCGCTCGAACTCCTCCCACGGGGTCTTCGACGCCTCGCCGAGGACCGCGCGGGCCAGGCGCGCCACGATCGCCGGCTCGGAGAGCAGACGGGGGCCCGCGGGGGCGAGGTTGCCGCGCGAGGAGTGGACCATGCCCATGGAGTCCTCGACGGTCACGAACTGCTTGCCCGAGGCCTGGGTGTCCTTGTCGGTGCGGCCGAGGGTGGGCAGGATCAGGGCGCGGCGGCCCGTCACCGCGTGGGAGCGGTTGAGCTTGGTGGAGACGTGCACGGTCAGCGAGGCGCGGCGGACGGCCGCCTCGGTGACCTCGGTGTCGGGGGTCGCGCCGACGAAGTTGCCGCCCATGGCGAAGAAGACCTTGGCCTCACCGTCCCGCAGGGCCTGGATGGAGCGGACCACGTCGAAGCCGTGCGTGCGCGGCGAGGTGATCGCGAACTCGCGGTCGAGGGCGTCGAGGAAGGCGGGCGCGGGGCGCTCGAAGATGCCCATGGTGCGGTCGCCCTGCACGTTGGAGTGGCCGCGGACCGGGCAGACCCCGGCTCCGGGCCGGCCGATGTTCCCGCGCAGCAGCAGCAGGTTGACGACCTCGCGGATCGTGGCGACGGAGTGCTTGTGCTGGGTGAGGCCCATGGCCCAGCAGACGATGGTCCGCTCGGAGGCCAGGACCATGGCCAGGGCGCGCTCGATCTCGGGCCGGGTCAGGCCGGTCGCGGCGAGGGTCGCGTCCCAGTCGGTCTCGCCGGCGGCGGCGGCGAACTCCTGGTATCCGTGGGTGTGTTCGCGGATGAAGGCCTCGTCGGTGGCTCCGCCCGCCTCGATGACCAGCTTGTTGAGGAGCCGGAAGAGGGCCTGGTCGCCGCCGATGCGGATCTGGAGGAACAGGTCGTTCAGCGCTGTGCCCTTGAGCATGCCGAGCGGGGTCTGCGGGTTCTTGAACCGCTCCATCCCGGCCTCGGGCAGCGGGTTCACCGAGATGATCTTCGCGCCGGACGACTTGGCCCGCTCCAGGGCGGACAGCATGCGGGGGTGGTTGGTGCCCGGGTTCTGCCCGGCCACGATGATCAGGTCGGCCTGGTGCAGGTCCTCCAGGGAGACGCTGCCCTTGCCGATGCCGATCGTCTCGTTCAGCGCGGAGCCCGAGGACTCGTGGCACATGTTGGAGCAGTCGGGCAGGTTGTTCGTGCCGTACTCGCGGACGAACAGCTGGAAGAGGAACGCGGCCTCGTTACTGGTGCGGCCCGAGGTGTAGAAGACGGCCTCGTCGGGGGAGGCGAGCCCGCGCAGCTCCTCGGCGATGATCGCGAAGGCGCGCTCCCAGGACACCGCCTCGTACCGGTCGCCGCCCGGCGGCAGGTACACCGGCTCGGTGATCCGCCCCTGCTGCCCCAGCCAGTAGCCCGAGCGCGCGGCCAGGTCGGCGAGGGGGTGCGCGGCGAAGAACTCCGGGGTGACCCGGCGCAGGGTGGCCTCCTCCGCGACGGCCTTGGCGCCGTTCTCGCAGAACTCGGCGGTGTGCCGCTCGTCTCCCTCGGGCCAGGCACAGCCCGGGCAGTCGAAGCCGTTCTTCTGGTTGACCTTGAGGAGGGTGCGCGCGGTACGGACGATGCCCATCTGCCGCTGCGCGACCCTCAGGGTGTGCCCGATCGCGGGCAGCCCCGCGGCGGCGTGCTGGGGAGGCGCGACCTGCGGCGCGTCCTGTACCGGATCACCTGCGGGCGGCTTGGCGGCCATGTCGCTCCCCTTCGAGCAGTTACGCGCGTACACATCCGATCCTGTCACGGTCCGCTGACATCGCCGACGCCGGAATTGTCAGCGGGGGCGCCTAGGATCGGGGGCGTGGCAAAGACAGCAGCGAAGAAGACGGACCAGACGACCGCGGCGGACCGCCCCCGCCTGATGCTCATGGACGGGCACTCCCTGGCGTACCGGGCGTTCTTCGCGCTGCCCGCGGAGAACTTCACGACCGCGACCGGACAGCCGACGAACGCGATCTACGGCTTCGCGTCGATGCTGGCGAACACGCTGCGCGACGAGGCGCCCACGCACTTCGCGGTGGCGTTCGACGTGTCCCGCAAGACGTGGCGCTCGACGGAGTTCCCCGAGTACAAGGCGAACCGCTCCAAGACCCCCGACGAGTTCAAGGGGCAGGTCGAGCTGATCGGCGAGCTCCTCGACACGATGAACGTGCCGCGGTTCGCCGTCGACGGCTTCGAGGCCGACGACGTGATCGCGACGCTGGCCACGCAGGCGGAGGCGCTCGGCTTCGACGTGCTGATCGTCACCGGCGACCGCGACTCCTTCCAGCTGGTGTCCGAGCACACCACCGTGCTCTACCCGACCAAGGGCGTCTCCGAGCTCACCCGGTTCACCCCGGAGAAGGTCGAGGAGAAGTACGGGCTCACCCCCCAGCAGTACCCGGACTTCGCGGCGCTGCGCGGCGACCCGTCCGACAACCTCCCCGGCATCCCCGGCGTGGGTGAGAAGACCGCCGCCAAGTGGATCACCCAGTTCGGGTCGTTCAAGGAACTCGTCGAGCGCGCCGAGGAGGTCAAGGGCAAGGCCGGGCAGAACTTCCGGGACCACCTGGACGCCGTCAAGCTCAACCGCGTCCTGACCGAGATGGTCAAGGACGTGGAGCTGCCCAAGACCCCCGCCGACCTCACCCGCCTCCCGTACGACCGCGCCGGGATGCTCGGCGTGCTCGACGTGCTGGAGATCCGCAACGCCTCGCTGCGCGAGCGGCTGCTCGCCGTGGACCCCGCCGCCGCCGATGAGGAGGCCCCGGCCCCGGCGCCCGCCGTGGAGCTGGACGGCTCCGTCCTGGGCGCGGGCGAGCTCGCCCCCTGGCTGGAGGCCCACGCCGGCGGACCCCTGGGCGTGGCCACCGTCGACAGCTGGAACCTCGGCGCGGGCAAGGTCACCGAGGTCGCGCTCGCCGCGGCAGGCGGAGCGGCCGCCTGGTTCGAGCCGCACACGGTGGACGAGACCGACGAGCGGGCCTTCGCGGCCTGGGCCGCGGACGCGGCGAAGCCGAAGGTCGTGCACAACGCCAAGGCCCTCATGCGGGTCTTCCCCGAACACGGCTGGACCCTCGCCGGGGTCACCATGGACACGGCGCTCGCCGCCTACCTGGTCAAGCCCGGCCGCCGCTCGTTCGCCCTGGACGTCCTGTCCAACGAGTACCTGCACCGCGAACTGGCCCCCGCCGCCGCGGACGGCCAGCTCGCCTTCGGCGCCGACGACACCGCCGAGGCGGACGCGCTCATGGCGCAGGCCCGCGCGGTCCTCGACCTGGGCGACGCCTTCACCGGCAAGCTCGACGAGGTGGGCGCGACCGAGCTGCTCCACGACATGGAACTCCCCACGTCCGAACTGCTCGCCCGGATGGAGCGGGCCGGCATCGCCGCCGACCGCGACCACCTGGACGCCATGGAGCAGCAGTTCGCCGGCGCCGTCCAGCAGGCGGTGAAGGAGGCGCACGGCGCGGTCGGCCACGAGTTCAACCTCGGCTCGCCCAAGCAGCTCCAGGAGGTCTTCTTCGGCGAGCTGGACCTGCCGAAGACCAAGAAGACCAAGACCGGCTACACCACGGACGCCGACGCGCTGGCCTGGCTGGCCACCCAGACCGACCACGAGCTGCCGGTCATCATGCTCCGCCACCGCGAGCAGGCCAAGCTCCGTGTCACCGTCGAGGGCCTGGTCAAGGCCGTCGCCCCCGACGGCCGGGTGCACACCAGCTTCAGCCAGACCGTCGCCGCGACCGGACGCCTGTCCTCCACCGACCCGAACCTGCAGAACGTGCCGGTGCGCACCGACGAGGGCCGCGCCATCCGCCGCGGGTTCGTCGTCGGCGAGGGCTTCGAGTCCCTCATGACCGCCGACTACAGCCAGATCGAGCTGCGCGTCATGGCCCACCTCTCCGAGGACGCGGGCCTGATCGAGGCCTTCGCCACCGGCGAGGACCTCCACACCACCGTCGCCTCCCAGGTCTTCGGAGTGGAGCGGTCCCAGGTCGACGCGGAGATGCGCCGCAAGATCAAGGCGATGTCGTACGGCCTGGCGTACGGGCTGTCCGCCTTCGGCCTGGCCCAGCAGCTGAACATCGAGCCCGCCGAGGCGCGGGGCCTGATGGACACCTTCTTCGAGCGGTTCGGCGGGGTCCGCGAGTACCTCCAGCGGGTCGTCGACGAGGCCCGCGCCACCGGGTACACGGCGACCGTCTTCGGCCGCCGCCGGTACCTGCCCGACCTCAACAGCGACAACCGCCAGCGCCGCGAGGCCGCCGAGCGGATGGCGCTCAACGCCCCGATCCAGGGCACCGCGGCCGACATCGTCAAGGTCGCCATGCTGCGCGTGGACAAGGCGATCACCGAGGCCGGCCTGACGTCGCGGATGCTGCTCCAGGTCCACGACGAAATCGTGCTGGAGATCGCCCCCGGCGAGCGGGAGCGGGTGGAGGAGCTGGTGCGCCGCGAGATGGGCGCCGCCGTCGACCTGCGGGCCGAACTGGACGTGTCGGTGGGCGTCGGGCCCGACTGGGAGTCCGCCGCGCACTGACCGTCTGCGCGCGGACGTACGCGCACGGACGTACGCGCACGGACGTCTACGTGCTGTCGTCCGCGCGCCGGTCATGACGGAGCGCCCGTCCCCGCTACTACGCGGTGGGGACGGGCGTTCGCGCGTCGGTGTCCGGGTTCGCGCCCTGCGCCGTACGGCCGGGGCGGTGCCGCAGCCGGACGAGGACCCCGTACAGCAGCAGGGCCACGGCGAGACCGCCGCCCGCGCCGAAGCAGACCGTCGGGATGATGTCGAGCGGGTGGCCGATCCGGTCGAAGAACGCGAAGAACCGGATCACGCGCACCGTGACCCCGGCCGCCACGCACACCACGACCAGCACGAGCGCGCCGACGGTCTCGGCGCGCGTCAGCACCGGTACGGACGCGGGCGCCGCGGACGCCGGGATCCGGCGCAGCGCGGTCCCCGCGAACCAGAGCAGGGCGCAGGCGGCGAGCGCCGAACTGCCGTACTGGAGGTACGAGTAGAGAGGCAGGCCGAAGGCGACCGGCTCGCCGAGCGCGGGCAGCGCGTTGGTGCCCCAGCGGTCCAGGTGGGTGAAGCTGTCCCACACGACGTGCGTGAGGGAGCCGGCGACCGCCGAGAGGTAGAACCACAGCGCCAGCGCGGGCCGTCGGCGGCCGCGCCACCGCTCGCCCCGCAGGAACGCGTACACCCGGCCACGCTGGCGGCGCGGCACGAGCGCGGCCAGCGGCTCGCGCAGCAGCAGCCAGCACGCCGCGAGGACGGCGGTGAGAAGGGCGTCCGCGGTGAGGACGCCCGTCAGGGTGTGGGTGAAGGTGCCGTACGACATGACGCCGCCGACGACCGCGTCCGCGAAGTAGAAGGTGTCCGGCGCGAACGACCCGAGGACCAGGGCCGAGGCCACCAGCGGGCCGCGCGCCCGGCCGGTCCGGCGGACGGCCGGCAGGACGGCGGCCGCGTGGCTGAGGGTGAACGGCATGGGGCCTCTTCTCGCTGTGCGGGTGCGCCGTGAGCGGCGCGTGGTGCGGGTGGCACGCGGTGCGTGGCGTGCGGTGGGTCGTGCGGCGTGCGCGTTGTGGCGTGCGCGTTGCGGGCGTGCGGCGTGCGGTGTCGAGTGGCGTGCGGTGTCGAGTGGCGCCGGGTACCGCCGGTGCACGCGCCCCTTACTTCGGACCAATGCGTCCGAAGGGTCCGGACAGTATGCGTGCGCCGCGCGGGGACGTGTTGATGTGGTGAAGTTCCGGACCGTGGTGCGTGCCCTGTGCAGCGATCTGACATAAGGTCACGCGGACGTCGAGGGGGAGGGGTCCGGCTCATGTCGGCTCGCATATTCGGACGCAGGCTGCGCAGGGGCGGCGCCGCCGCCCTGGTCTCCGCTCTGGTGATCGCCGCGGTGACTGCCTCCCAGGGGCCCGGCGGAGGCGGCGCGGACCGGATCGCGGTGGCCGGGGAGGACAGCACGCGGCCCGTACCGGAGACGCGCTCCGGCGGAGACTCCTCCTACTTCACCGAACTGCCCCCGCTGGTCAGCCCCGAGCCGCTGCCCGTCGCGGCGCCGGCGGACGCCGCACCGACGGCCGCGCCGGCCCCGGCCGGGCAGCCCGCCGCCGCGACCGGGCCGGACGCGGAGCCGGTGGCCACGGGCGCGGGGGAGGGCACGCAGGGGATACCGGCGAGCGTGCTCGCCGCGTACCGGAACGCGGAGCGCGCGGTGGGGCAGAACAACCCCGGGTGCGGGCTGCGCTGGCAGCTCCTCGCGGCGATCGGCAAGGTCGAGTCGGGGCAGGCGCGCGGAGGCCGGGTGGACGCGGCCGGAACCACGCTGCGGCCGATCCTGGGGCCGGTGCTCGACGGCAACGGCTTCGCGAACATCTCCGACACGGACGGCGGAGCGTACGACGGCGACGCCCGGTACGACCGGGCGGTCGGCCCGATGCAGTTCATCCCCTCCACGTGGGCGGCCTGGGGCCAGGACGCCAACGGCGACGGCCGGCGCAACCCGAACAACGTGCACGACGCGGCCCTCGCGGCCGGCCGCTACCTGTGCGAGGGCACGCGGGACCTGCGGGTGGCGGCGGACCTGGACCGGGCCGTGCTCTCGTACAACCGGTCCACGGAGTACCTCCGGACGGTGCGGTCCTGGTTCGCGTACTACCTGAAGGGCACGCACGAGGTACCGGACGGCGAAGGCGCCGGTACGGGTACGGGCGCCGGTACGGGTACGGGCGCCGCGGTGGCGCCGACCGCACGGCCGAAGCCGGGCCCGGACCCCACCCCGTCCCCCCGGCCCACCCCGAAGCCGACGCCGACTCCGAGCCAGCCCCCCGAGCCGACGCCGTCTCCCACGCCCACCCCGGTGCCGACGCCGACGCCGGTGCCGACCCCGGTCCCGACCCCCACCCCGGTCCCGACGCCGAGCCCGGTGCCGACGCCGAGCCCGGTGCCGACGCCGAGCCCGGTGCCGACGCCGAGCCCGGTGCCGACGCCGAGCCCGGTCCCGACGCCGAGCCCGGTGCCGACGCCGACTCCCACCCCCGAGCCGACGCCCTCCCCGACGGCCACCCCGTCCCCGAAGCCGGCCGCGCCGCCGTCGCCGTCCCCGACGCAGAAGCCCACCGCGTCCCTGAAGCCCGGCCCGGCCGCCTCCCCGTCGGCGTCCCCGTCCGCCACGCGCCCGGCCGCGCCGACCCCGACCCCGACCCCGTAGCCGTAGCCGTAGCCGGGGCACGTCACGTCACCTCGCCCGGCCCGCCGCCGCCCGGTGCCCTGACGGCACCGGGCGGCGCCGTCTGCCCGGTGGCCGGCCCCTTCGCCGGAGGCGGCGCGGCACCCCGGCGCGGCACCCGGCGCCGCACCCGGCGGCCCGGCGTCCGGCCAGCGCGCTCCGGCGGGGCCGTCCGGGACCCCCGCCCTCCCCGCCCCCGGGTTCGGCCGCGCAGGTCAGGGACGTTTCCGGGATCCGCGGCGCAGACGGTTCTCATCTCGGCCCCGCATTGCTACGGTGCCTCCGCCCTGACGCCCTATCAGATTCCGGAGGCCCGGCATGCGTCCGTTCGTCGCCGCCGCCAGCGGGCTCGTCCTCGCGGTGCTCCTCGTCCTCGCCATCACGGCGTTCGGGGCGCCCGAAGGCACGACCTCCCCCAAGCCCCTGCTCACCACCGCGCCCCCCGCGCCCGGAAAGTAGAGGAGGGCCCGGCGATGCGACGCAGAGCGAGCCTTGTCCTGCTGGCCCTAGCCGTCTTCTGCGCGGCCCTCGCGCCGCTGCTGCGCTGGTACGCGTACCCGCGGCTCGCCAAGATCCCGCCGAACCAGTACCAGGAGGTGGTCCTGGAGGCGAAGGACGCGACCCTCATCGACTACCTCGACGGCATGAAGCCCAAGAAGGTCGACAAGGTCACCATCGTCCAGACCCTCAAGGGCGACGTGGAGGCCTCGAAGGAGATCGAGGCGAGCGCGGGCCGGGACGTCGTCGTGTGGGACACCCTTTCCCACGTCATCGGCCCGGACGGCAAGATGGTCTCCCAGATACCCGAGCGCTACATCTTCGACGCCCACACCCAGGACCCGGTGCACGCCACCGGCGAGATGGTCGACGGGGACGCCGTCAAGCGTGAGGGCATCGAGTTCAAGTGGCCCTTCTTCACAGAGCCGCGCGACTACCTGTACTTCGACGCGCAGACCCGCACCTCGTCACCGATCCACTACGTCGGACCGCGCACCTTCAAGGGCATGGACGTCTACTACTTCGAGCAGACCGTCCCCTGGACCAAGGTCCCCATGCCGAAGAAGATGCCGATCGAGGGCATCGACCCGACGACGCTCGAACAGACCACCGGCACCACCCTCTGGTACACCACCAAGGCGATGTTCTGGGTCGACCCGGTGACCGGCGCGCCCGTCAACGCCGAGCAGCAGATCCAGCAGGAGATGCGCGGCGGGTTCGCGGCGGCGGCCCCCGACGGCAAGATCACCGCATTCGCCGGGCACGTGAAGATGCGCGAGGACTACAGCGACCACACCGTCGAGCTCGTCAGGTCGAACCGTACGAAGGTCCTCGCGCTCCACACGTACGCCCCCGCCGGCCTGGCCGCCGGCGGGCTGGTCTTCCTCGGGCTGGCGCTGTGGCTGGAGGCCCGGAGCAGGCGGCCGCCGGACGCCGGGGACCGCGGGGACCGAGGGGACGGCAGGGGCCGCGGGGACGGCGCGCTCAGCGCTTGAGCCGGGCGCTGGTGTACCGGGTGGCCTCGGCGGTCGCCGGGTCCTCCGGCCACGGGTGCTTCGGGTACCGGCCGCGCAGCTCGGCGCGGACGGCGCGGTAGCCGCCCCGCCAGAAGGAGGCGAGGTCGGCGGTGACGGCCGCGGGCCGCCCGGCGGGGGACAGCAGGTGGACGAGTACGGGCACCCCCGCCACCCGGGGCGTCTCGGCCAGCCCGAACAGCTCCTGGAGCTTCACGGCGAGCACCGGCTGCTCCCCGGAGTAGTCCACCCTGACGCGGGAGCCGCTGGGCACTTCGATCCGCTCCGGGGCCAGCTCGTCGAGCCGGGACGCCTCCCCGGTGGCCCACGGCAGCAGCCGGTTCAGCGCCTGCGCGGCGCTGACGCGGCCCAGGTCCGAACGGCGCCGGGCCCGGGACAGTTCGGGCTCCAGCCAGTCGTCGGACCGGTCCAGCAGGGCGGCGTCGTCCGCTACGTCCGGCCAGCCGCCGCCGAGGGTGCGGTGCAGGAACCCCAGCCGGGCCCGGAGCGCCTGCGCGTCGGCGGACCAGCGCAGCAGGCCGAGGCCCTCGGCGCGGAGCCCGTCGAGCAGGGCCGCGCGCACCAGCGCGGGATCGGGGTCCCGCAGGGGCCGTACGGCCAGCTCGACCGCCCCGAGGCGTTCGGCCCGGCGGGCGACGAGGTCACCGTCCTCCCAGCGGACCTCCTCGGCGTCCGAGTGGAGGTGCCCGGCGGCCAGCCGGGCGGTGTCCTCGTCGATGACGGCGGCCAGCCGGATCCGGGCCGAGGCCGAGTGCGGAGCCCGGTCGGCGACCGCCACCGCCAGCCAGGGAGCGCTGCGCAGCCCGGACCCGTCGCCCAGCTCGGCGCCGGTTCCGGAGGCCATGAGGAAGGCCCCCTCTCCCCGCGCCCGCGCCACCCGCTCCGGGAACGCGAGCGCGGCGACGAGCCCCGCGGCGGCGTCGTCGGGAAGCGCCGCCCCGGCCGAGCGCCCGGCGGCGCCCCGGGCGGCGCGCCCCGCGGCACCCCCGGCGGTGCTGCCGGACCCTGCCGTGTCGCGGGACCCTGCCATGCCGCCGGACCCCGCGGGGTCGCGGGCGGAGCGCCCCGCCGTGCTGCCGGACCCCGCGGAGTCGCCGGGCGCGGGTCCCGCCGTGTCGCCGGGTCCCGAGGAGTCACGGGGCGCGGGTCCCGCAGTGTCGCCCGCGGCGCGCTCCAGGCGCCCGGTCTCCGCCCGCCAGCGCGCCGCGTAGGCGTCGCCGCCCCGTCGGGCCGCCCGCCACGCGCCCGCCAGATCGTCCCCGTACTCCCGCGGCGGTTCCTCGCTCAGCAGCGCCACCACCTCGGCCGCCCGCCGGGACCCGAGGGCCGGGGCGCCGTCGAGCAGGGCCCGGGCGAGCCGCGGGTGGAGCCCCAGCCGGGCCATCCGCGCGCCGCGCGGCGTCGGCCGTCCGGCGGGGTCCACCGCGCCCACCGCGAGCAGCACCTCGCGCGCCGCGGCCATCGCCCCGGCAGGGGGCGGGTCCAGCAGCGCCAGCCCCGCCGCGTCCGGGTCGCCCCAGCACGCGGCCTGGAGGGCGAACTGCGCCAGGTCGGCGATGCGGATCTCGGGCGCCGGGTAAGAGGGGAGGCGGGCGTCCTCCGCCTCGGTCCAGCAGCGGTACACCGCGCCCGGCGCCTCGCGTCCGGCCCGCCCCGCCCGCTGGCGCCCGGCCGCGCGGGACGCCCGTACGGTCGCCAGCGCCCCCAGCCCCCGCGCGTGGTCCACCCGGGGCTCGCGCGCCAGCCCGGAGTCCACCACCACCCGTACCCCCGGCACGGTCAGGCTCGACTCCGCGACCGCCGTCGCGAGGATCACCCGGCGGTGCTCCGAAGCCGTCAGCGCCGCGTCCTGTACGGCCGCCGGGGCCCGGCCGTGCACCTGGAGCACCTCCGCGTCCACCCCGCCCAGCTGCCCGGCGACCCGGGCGATCTCCCCGACGCCGGGCAGGAAGCACAGCACGTCGCCGGAACGTTCCGCCAGCGCCCGCCGCACCACCGACGCCACGTGCGTCAGCTGCGCCGGGTCCACCCGCATCCCGTGCGGCGGCCGCACCGGCCGGGCGGGCGGCGCCCAGACCGTCTCCACCGGGTACGCGGTCCCCGCCGCCTCCACCACCGGCGCGCCGCCCAGCACCCGGGACCAGCCCGCCGCGTCGGTCGTCGCGGAGGCCGCCACGAGGCGCAGCTCCGGCCGCAGGGTCTCCCGTACGTCCAGCAGGAAGGCGGCGACGGTGTCGGCGTCGAGGTGCCGTTCGTGGCACTCGTCCAGGACCACCACGTCCACGCCCGTCAGCTCCTGGTCCCGCTGGAGCCGCTGGAGCAGGACGCCCGTGGTGACCACCTCGACGACGGTCGACGGGCCCGCGACCCGCTCGCCGCGCACGGTGAAGCCCACCGAGGCACCAACCCGCTCGCCCAGCAGCCAGGCCATCCGCCGCGCCGCCGCCCGGGCGGCGATCCGCCGGGGTTCGGCGACCACCACCCGGTGACGCGGCCCGCCGCCCACCAGGCCGGCGAGGACCAGGGGCACCAGGGTGGTCTTGCCGGTGCCGGGCGGCGCGCACAGCACGGCGGTGCCGTGGCCGTCGAGCGCGGCCGTGAGCGCCGGCAGGGCCTCCCGTACGGGAAGGGCGTCGAGGTCGCGGGTGCGGGGGGTCGGGGACACGGTCAGTCGCGCTCGCAGACGAAGATCGCGGTGCCGGGGATCAGGTTGCCGCGCAGCGGGGACCAGCCGCCCCACTCCTGGCTGTTCCAGGCGGGCCACTCCGGCTCGACCAGGTCGACCAGGCGGAAGCCGCCGGCGACGACGTCGCGCACGCGGTCGCCGACCGTGCGGTGGTGCTCCACGTAGACGGCGCGGCCCTCCTCGTCCTGCTCGACGTACGGGGTCCGGTCGAAGTAGGACGCGGAGACGGACAGCCCCTCCGGACCCGGCTCGTCGGGGAAGGCCCAGCGCAGGGGGTGGGTGACGGAGAAGACCCAGCGGCCGCCGGGCCGCAGGACGCGGCGGACCTCGCGCATCACGTTCACCGGATCGGCGACGAAGGGGACGGCGCCGTACGCGGAGCAGGCCAGGTCGAAGGAGGCGTCCCGGAAGGGCAGCCGGCCGGCGTCGGCCTCGACGAGCCGGACCGCCGGCACGTCGGAGCCGCCGATGCGCAGCGCGTGCTGGAGCTGGCGGTGGGAGAGGTCGAGGGCGACCGGACGGGCGCCCCGGGCGGCCAGCCAGCGCGAGCACTGCGCGGCGCCGGCGCCGATCTCCAGGACGTCCTTGCCCTTGAGGGACTCGGCGGGACCGAGGAGGGCGGCCTCGGCCTCGTCGAGCCCCTCGGGACCCCAGACGAACCGGTCGTCACCGAGGAACGAGCCGTGCTCGTTCTGGTAGTCGTCCGCGTTGCGGTCCCACCAGCCTCGGGCCGCTCGGCTGCTCTCCGCTTCCCCGGCGTCACGCCGCGTGGCCTCGGCGTCGTCCTCGGGGCCCTGATCGGCTCCGCGGGCGTCTTCGTGGGCGTAGTCCTCTTGGTTCATGGGGCCCGTCGTCGTAGTCTGCGAATGTCTGCGGAATCCGGCAGGGACGTCCCATTGGGGCGTCCCCGCCTACGAATTGTGCCGGTAATGCGGCGATCCGCCCGTGGTGTGCGCCTTCGCGCATTGACCCTGTCCGGCTGCCCCCGTATGCTACAAGTTGCGCTGCGAGCCTGTGCTCCTCAGACCTAGCAGGCTGCGCTTGTATTTGTTGAGGTCACCTCGGTTTTCGAGGCCCCTCCGCATCTGCGGAACGGGGGTCTCCTTGGCTGTCCGGCTTCGACAGATGCCGATAAGGGCTCCCGGCGTAGCAGTACCTACGACTTTCTGTCCGTAACCGGAGCCCTTTCCCACATGACGAGCAGCACCGAGACCACCGCCACCACTCCGCAGGTTGCGGTCAACGACATCGGCGACGCGGACGCGTTCCTCGCGGCGATCGACGCGACGATCAAGTACTTCAACGATGGCGACATCGTCGATGGCGTCATCGTCAAGGTTGACCGGGACGAGGTTCTCCTCGACATCGGTTACAAGACCGAAGGTGTCATCCCGAGCCGCGAGCTGTCGATCAAGCACGACGTCGACCCGAACGACGTCGTCAAGGTCGGCGACGAGATTGAGGCCCTGGTTCTCCAGAAGGAGGACAAGGAAGGCCGCCTGATCCTCTCGAAGAAGCGCGCTCAGTACGAGCGTGCCTGGGGCACCATCGAGAAGATCAAGGAAGAAGACGGCATCGTCACCGGTACCGTCATCGAGGTCGTCAAGGGTGGTCTCATCCTCGACATCGGCCTCCGCGGCTTCCTGCCGGCCTCTCTCGTCGAGATGCGTCGCGTCCGCGACCTCCAGCCCTACGTGGGCAAGGAGCTCGAGGCGAAGATCATCGAGCTGGACAAGAACCGCAACAACGTGGTCCTGTCCCGCCGCGCCTGGCTCGAGCAGACCCAGTCCGAGGTTCGCCAGACGTTCCTCACCACCCTGCAGAAGGGTCAGGTCCGCTCCGGCGTCGTTTCCTCGATCGTCAACTTCGGTGCCTTCGTGGACCTGGGCGGCGTCGACGGTCTCGTGCACGTCTCCGAGCTGTCCTGGAAGCACATCGACCACCCGTCCGAGGTTGTCGAGGTCGGCCAGGAAGTCACCGTCGAGGTCCTCGACGTCGACATGGACCGCGAGCGTGTCTCCCTGTCGCTGAAGGCGACGCAGGAAGACCCGTGGCAGCAGTTCGCCCGGACGCACCAGATCGGTCAGGTCGTCCCGGGTAAGGTCACCAAGCTGGTTCCGTTCGGTGCGTTCGTCCGCGTGGACGAGGGCATCGAGGGTCTGGTCCACATCTCCGAGCTGGCCGAGCGCCACGTGGAGATCCCGGAGCAGGTCGTCCAGGTCAACGACGAGATCTTCGTCAAGGTCATCGACATCGACCTTGAGCGTCGCCGGATCTCGCTGTCGCTGAAGCAGGCCAACGAGTCCTTCGGTGCCGACGCGGCGTCGGTCGAGTTCGACCCGACCCTGTACGGCATGGCCGCGTCGTACGACGACCAGGGGAACTACATCTACCCCGAGGGCTTCGACCCCGAGACCAACGACTGGCTCGAGGGCTTCGACAAGCAGCGCGAGACCTGGGAGACCCAGTACGCCGAGGCGCAGCAGCGCTTCGAGCAGCACCAGGCTCAGGTCATCAAGAGCCGCGAGGCCGACGAGGCCGCCGCTGCCGAGGGCGCTGCCGCTCCGGCCGCGAGTGGCGGCAACGTCTCCGCGGGCATCTCGGGCGGTTCGTACTCCTCGGAGTCGGACGAGACCTCTGGCGCCCTGGCGTCGGACGAGGCCCTCGCCGCGCTCCGCGAGAAGCTGGCCGGCGGCCAGAGCTGATCGCAGCACGCTTCGCACCCCGGTGTGAGCATGTCGAGCAGAGCTGAACAGAGTTGAAAGGCAAGGCCCGTCCCCTCAGGGGGGCGGGCCTTACCGCTGTCCCGGCCGCGGTGGCCGATCGCCGAGTCGGGGCGGCCGGCGGCCGGATGATCCGTCGCGTTCTCGTGAAGGGCGTCAACTGGGGAATGGCGGCGCGCGTTTGGACGTTCTTCCAGAGAACGAGGCGAGGAGGAGTGGTGACGGTGCTTGATCCACAAGGTCTGTACGAATGGGATGCCAAGGGCCTGGCGGTGGCCGACCTGGCTCTCACCCAGGACTCGGCCGGGCTGGTCATGCTGTACCACTTCGAGGGGTACATCGACGCGGGTGAGGCCGGGGAGCAGATCGTCGAGCGTCTCCTCGACACGCTGCCCCACCAGGTCGTGGCCCGCTTCGACGCCGACCGGCTGGTGGACTACCGGGCCCGGCGCCCGCTGCTGACGTTCCAGCGCGACCACTGGACCGAGTTCGAGGAGCCCCAGCTGGAGGTCCGGCTCGTCCAGGACGCCACGGGAGCGCCCTTCCTGCTGTTCTCCGGCCCCGAGCCGGACGTGGAATGGGAGCGCTTCGCGCTCGCCGTCCGGCAGATCGTCGAGCGCCTCGGCGTCCGCCTCTCGGTCAACTTCCACGGCATCCCCATGGGCGTCCCGCACACGCGCCCGGTGGGCATCACCCCGCACGGCAACCGGACCGACCTCATGCCGGGGCACCGCAGCCCCTTCGACGAGGCCCAGGTGCCCGGGAGCGCCGAGTCGCTGGTCGAGTTCCGGCTGGGGCAGGCCGGGCACGACGTGCTGGGCGTCGCCGCGCACGTACCGCACTACGTGGCGCGTTCCGCGTACCCGGACGCCGCGCTGACGGTGCTGGAGGCGATCACCGCGGCCACCGGGCTGGTGCTGCCGGCGGTGGCGCACGCGCTGCGGACCGAGGCGCACCGTACGCAGACCGAGATCGACCGGCAGATCCGGGAGGGCGACGAGGAGCTGGTCGCCCTGGTCCAGGGGTTGGAGCACCAGTTCGACGCGGCCGCCGGGGCCGAGACCCGGGGCAACATGATCGCCGAGCCCGCAGAGATCCCGTCGGCCGACGAGATCGGGCGGGAGTTCGAGAAGTTCCTGGCGGAACGCGAGGGTGAGAACTGACGCCGGAACCGACCCCGGCTGGGGAGCCGCTGGGGAGCCGGCGGGGTGACCGCGGAGGTGCAGGGGGCTGTGGTGGCCACGGGGGCACCCCCTAGGCTGCTGGGCATGCTGAAAGTAGGACTGACGGGCGGAATCGGCGCCGGCAAGAGCGAGGTCTCGCGGCTGCTGGCGGGGTACGGGGCGGTCGTCGTGGACGCCGACCGCATCGCGCGGGAGGTGGTCGAGCCCGGAACACCCGGGCTCGCCGCCGTCGTGGCGGCGTTCGGCGAGGCGGTGCTGACCGCGGAGGGGACGCTCGACCGGCCGCGGCTCGGATCGATCGTCTTCGCCGACCCGGAGAAGCTGCGGACGCTGAACGCGATCGTGCACCCGCTGGTCGGGGCCCGGTCCGCCGAGCTGGAAGCCGCCGCGGGGGCCGACGCGATCGTCGTGCACGACGTACCGCTGCTCACGGAGAACGGCCTGGCCCCGCTCTACGACCTGGTGGTCGTGGTGGACGCCTCCCCGCAGACCCAGCTCACCCGGCTCGTCGCGCTGCGCGCGATGGCGGAGGAGGAGGCGCGGGCCCGGATGGCCGCGCAGGCCACGCGGGAACAGCGGTTGGCGGTGGCGACGCTCGTCATCGACAACGACGGGCCGCTGGAGGCCCTCGAACCGCAGGTGCGCAAGGTCTGGGAAGAACTCACGGCGCGGGCGGCGGAGCGGTCCGTCTCCGGAACCTGAGGCACCTGGGGAAGAGCGCGATCCAAGGGCGGAAGCGTCGAAGGCGCCCGCAGAGGGAAGGAACAGATCGTGTCCGACACCACGCCGCCGTCGTCCTCGTCCTCGTCGTCCTCGTCGTCCGGCGCGGCCAGCCCGGAGACGCACGTCATCGACTACCGGGCCGCCGAGCAGCTGCTCGCCGCACGTGACCCGCGCGGCGCGGTCAAGCTGCTCGACTCCGTCATAGCCGCCCACCCGGAGAACACCGCGGCTCGGCTGCTGCGCGCCCGGGCCTTCTTCGCGTCCGCCCAACTGCGCCCGGCGGAGCTCGAGTTCGAACTGGTCCTGGAGCGGGAACCGGACAACGCCTTCGCCCACTTCGCGCTGGCCCGTACGTACGAGCGCTCCGGCCGCCCCCAGCAGGCCCGCAAGCACTTCCGGCTCGCGGCGGCCCTCGACCCCCGGCCGGACTACCTGGCGGCGGCCCGCTTCGAGGACTGAGCCGCGGTCCGGGCGGGCCGCGGTGCTCGGTGCCTGGTGCCCGGTGCTCGTGCGTACGGGCCTCACGGGCCGGGTGGCGGCTCGTACGGCGGGACGTCCCGTCCGGGCTGGTAGTGCGGCCCCTGGCGGATGTGGCGGACCACCACGGCGAGGTCCACGGCCGCCAGCAGCGCGATCACCCCGCAGGCCGCCGCCCACCCGGGGCGGCCTGCCAGCGCGAACAGGGCCGTCCCGGCGGCGGCCCAGGCCAGTCCCCACAGGCTCAGCCAGAACCTCAGCCGCAGCGGACTGCGGGCGGTCACCGGCTCGTTTCCCGTACGACGCATGCTCATCGCCTCGGTTCCATGGTCCCACCGGGGCGGCCGCGGCGGGGGGCTCCGGGACCCGGGATCAGGACCCGGGCACCCGGGGATCAGGGGTTGAGCTTGTTCACGGCCTTGGTGGTGGTCTTCTTGAAGGCCGGAACCGGGGCGTCGGTCAGGTATCCCATCTGGCTCCACTTGACGACCGTCACGGTGGAGCCGTCCCGCCCGATGCCGAAGAGGGCCACGCCCGGCTCGGACTCGGGGATCGAGGTGTGCACGCCGTAGACGTGGGCGCCCTCCTCGACGGAGAGCTTCCCGTAGTCCTGCCAGGAGGCGGTGCCGCCCGGCATGGTGCGCAGCCAGTCGGAGGCGCAGGCCGCGACCTTGCGCTTCAGGGCGGCGGCGAGCTTGACCGCCGCGGCGTCCGAGGCGGCCCGTACGGAGACCTGCACGGCGCCGGCGTCGACATCGGTGCCGAACGAGCGGTGCCAGCTGCCGACCGCCGGGAGAGCACCCTCGAGGCAGAACGGTGCGGTCTCGGGCAGCCCCTTGGTGACCTTGCCGGCGTACCAGGGCGAGCTGGCGTGCGGCGGCAGGTCGGTGCCGCTGATGAACCCGGGGGCGGTGACCGCCGCCGTGGCCGTGGACGAGGCGGTGAGGACGAGCGCGGCGGCCGCCGCGAAGAGCGCGGTGGAGAGGGTGGCGGAGGCGCCTGAACGACGGAACATGGGTGGATCTCCCCGTTGGTGTCGGTGCGTTGCGGTACGGGGACAACCCTGCCCCGGTGCGGGGTGTCGGGCGACGGATCGCGGGGGATTCGGGACACTGGAACGGCCGTACGTGCTGTCACCTGGGGGAACACCCGCTGCATGGAACGGCGTCGTGGGACGGGGGAACGCCGTGGGCGTGGGTGGGGACAGGGACATGGGGACGGGAACGGGCATGGGGACGGGTTCGGGTACGGGGTCGGGCGAGTCGGAGCGGTTCGCGCGGCTGATGCGGGAGTTGAAGGAGCGCGCGGGTCTGAGCTACGGGGCGCTGGCGCGCAAGCTCCACACGAGCACCTCGACCCTGCACCGCTACTGCAACGGGGAGGCGGTGCCGACGGAGTTCGCGGTGGTGGACCGCTTCGCGCGGGTCTGCGGGGCCTCGCAGGGGGAGGCGGTGGACCTGCACCGGGCGTGGCTGCTGGCGGACGCGCGTCGACGGGCGGGGGCTCTCGGGGCGGGAGCGGTGCCGGTGCCGGTTCCGGTCGAGGGGGCCGAGGCGGCCGCGGAGCCCGGGGCCGCCTCGGAGGCCGGGGGAGCGGTGGACGGCGGAGCGGTGGCCGTCGTGCCGCCGCCTGCGGGCGATGTCGCGCGGGAGTCTGCCCGGGATGCGGATGCGGATGCGGATCCGGGTGCCCCCGCACCGGCACCCGCCGCTGGTGGGGGCGGGGCCGGTGCGGAGCTTGGCCTGGCCGATGTGGTGGACCTCGTAGCGCCGGAGCCGGTCGTCCGGCTCCCCTGGTACCGGCGCCGGGCGGCCGCGGTCACTGCCGCCGGGGTGACCGCGGGCGTCGTCGCCGTGGCGGTGCTGGCCGCCGCCGGTCCGGAACGGCCCGTGCGGCCGGCCGGGACCGCCGCGGGTCCGTCGGAGTCCGCTGCCCCGGCTCCGGTTTCGGCGCCGCCCGGCGCGACGGCCACGGCGCCGGGTTCCGCGGTGCCCTCGCCGCCGCCCTCGGACTCGGCGGCGGCATCGGGAGCGGCATCGGCCCCGGGAGCGCCGTCCGCGTCGGCGCCGGGGCAGCCGCCGGGTGCCTCGGCGGCCCCGGCCACGGGTCCGGGTCCGGCGCAGGGCCCGGCGGTGCCGGTCAGGGCCGCGGTCCGGTCGCACGTCTGGGCGGCGGGATGCGACCACGCCTACCTGACCGGGCGCGGTCCCGCCGCGGTGCCCCCGCCGCCCGTGGAGGCGGACGCGCCCGCCTGGGCCTCCGCGCAGCGGGCCGTACACGCCGGGCAGCAGATCCTGGAGGTCACCGTGCACGGCGCGGGTGCGGGCGCGGTGGTCCTGGAGGGCCTGGACGTACGGGTCACGGCGCGCCGCACCCCGCCGGCCTGGAACGTCTACCAGATGTCGCCGGGCTGCGGCGGGGCGCTCACCCCCGCCGTCTACGCCGTCAACCTGGACGCGCCGCGCCCCGTGGTCCGGCCCGTCGACGGGGGCGACTCCGAGGGCAGGATCCCGGCGCCCGCGTTCCCGATGCGCGTCTCGGCCGCCGAGCCGGTGGTCCTGCGGGTCAAGGCCGCCACCACGGGCTGCGACTGCGACTGGTACCTCGACCTGCGCTACACCGGACCGTCCGGTTCCGGCAGCCTGCGCATCGACGACAACGGCCGCCCGCTGCGCACCGCCGCCGCGACGGGGCGCCCGGTGTACGGGTACGCGTCGGACCAGGGCCGCTGGGCACGCTGACCCCGCCACTCGCCGGTCCTGGTCCTGGCTACGCCGCCCCGGTCCCGGTCCCGGTCCCGGTCCTGGCCAAGCCACCCCGGTCCCAGCCCCGGCCCCGGCTCCGAGGTACGTGCAGGTCAGCGGCGTTGTCAGTGGGCACGCCTAGACTCGGCGGCACAGGAGACCCGTATCGGGACCTCGTGGGGATCCGTCTCGGATCCGACTCGGATCCGTATCGACGGGGAGGGAGGGGGACGCGGTGAGGGCGACATCGGAGCCGCCGCAAGCGCAGCCGCGACAGCCGTGGCCGCGGTCACCACAGCAGCCGCGGTCACCACAGCGGCCGCGGTCACCACAGCGGCCGCAGCCGCACGGGCAGCCGTCGCGCGCGTCGGAGCAGCCGCAGCCCGCCGACGCCGCGCTTGCGCTGCTGCGCCATGCCGCCGTCTTCCTGCCCGCCGCCGTACCCCGTGAGGGCCGTGTGGCCTTCTGGGCGCCCGACGGGGACGACCTGCCCGAGGTGGGCCGGCCGGCCCCGCTCACCGTCGTGCGCCCGTCCGGCTCGGGGGCGCGCAGCCGGACCGTGCCCTCCGTGAGCCTCTCCGTCACCGTCGCCCTGCCCCTGCTTGTACGGGCGCCCCGCAGCCCCGCCGCGCATCCCGCCACCCGCGCCTGGGGCACCGCCGCCGTCCAGGCGCTCACGCTGGCCGCCCGCGGCCGCCTGCTCCCCGGCCTGACCCCCGAGGGGATCGACGCGTGGCGTGCCGGTCCGCTCGAAGCGGCCGACGTCGACCACCTCCGGGCGGTCGCCGCCGCGCTGCCGCACGAGGGGTACGCGACCCCGCTGGCCGGCCGCCGCCCGCTCCAGCTGCCCGAGCCGGAGGCGCTGGTCCGCGCGTTCCTCGACGCCGTGGCCGACGGCCTGCCCCGGACGCCCGCCGCGGGCGTGGCCGCCGGGCGGCCGTTCGCCGCCCGGGAGCCGCAGCGGGTGCCCGGGATACAGGACTGGGCCGCCCAGGTCGCCGCCGGTTCCGACACGGGCGTCGGGATCTCGCTGCGGCTCGACCTGTCCTCCTTCCGCCTCTTCGACGAGGCCGAGGAAGAGGACACCCGGCGGGCGGGCGCCGCCGTGGTCCAGGTGCACAGCCTCGCCGACCCCACCCTGGTCACCGACGCCGCGGCGCTGTGGGCGGGCGCCGCCGCGGCCGGGTTCGGCCCCCGGGCCCGGATCGACGCCGTGCTCGCGCTGCGCCGGGCCGCGCGGGTGTGGCCGCCGCTGCTGCGGCTGCTGGACCAGCCCGCGCCCGACGCGCTCGCCCTCTCGGACCCGGAGCTGGAGGACCTGCTGGGCGCCGCCGCGACCCGGCTGGCGGCCGCCGGCGTCCTGGTCCACTGGCCGCGCGAGCTGGCCCGTACGCTGTCGGCGACCGCCGTCGTACGGTCCACGGCGCCCGGCTCCGCCACCGACGGCACCGCCTTCTTCGACGCCGAGCACCTCTTCGCCTTCTCCTGGGAGCTGGCGCTGGGCGGCGACCGGCTGACCCCGGGCGAGATGGACGCCCTCTCCACGGCCCACCGGCCCGTGGTGCGGCTGCGGGACCAGTGGGTGCGGGTCGACCCCGAGCTGGTGCGCAAGGCCCGCAAGCGGGAACTGGGCCTGCTGGACCCGGTGGACGCCCTGGCCGCCGCGCTCTCCGGCACGGCCGAGATCGCCGGAGAGCCGGTCGAGGTGGTTCCCGTCGGGGCGCTGGCCGCCCTGCGGGAGCGGCTGACGGCCGAGCTGGCCCCGCTCCCGCAGCCGGCCGCGCTCAAGGCCACCCTGCGCGACTACCAGGCGCGCGGCCTGGCCTGGCTGGACCTGATGACCTCCCTCGGCCTCGGCGGGTGCCTCGCCGACGACATGGGGCTCGGCAAGACCGTCACGCTGATCGCCCTGCACCTGCACCGGGACCGCCCCGAGCCGACGCTCGTGGTCTGCCCCGCGTCCCTGCTGGGCAACTGGCAGCGGGAGATCGAGAGGTTCGCGCCCGGCACGCCCGTGCGCCGCTTCCACGGCGGCAGCCGCAGCCTCGACGGCCCGGAGTCCGGCGCCGGCGGGTTCGTCCTCACCACGTACGGGACGATGCGGGCCAGTGCCCCCCTCCTCGCCGAGCAGCGCTGGGGCATGGTCGTCGCCGACGAGGCCCAGCACGTCAAGAACCCCCACTCGGCGACCGCCAAGGCCCTGCGGACGATCCCGGCGCCCGCCCGGGTGGCACTCACCGGCACTCCGGTGGAGAACAACCTCTCCGAGCTGTGGGCCCTGCTCGACTGGACCACACCCGGGCTGCTGGGACCGCTCACCACCTTCCGGGCCCGCCACGCCCGCCCCGTCGAGCACCAGCAGGAAGAAGACGGCGGGAACGAGGCGGCGGTCGCCCGGCTCGCCGCGCTCGTCCGGCCGTTCCTGCTGCGCCGCAAGAAGTCCGACCCCGGGATCGCGCCCGAGCTGCCGCCGAAGACGGAGACCGACCACCCGGTCTCGCTCACCCGCGAGCAGGCCTCGCTCTACCAGGCGGCGGTGGACGAGGCGATGGCCGTCATCGGATCCAGCGAGGGCATCGAGCGACGCGGCATGATCATGAAGCTGCTGGCCTCGCTCAAGCAGATCTGCAACCACCCCGCGCAGTACCTGAAGGAGGACCGGCCCCGGATCCCGCACCGCTCGGGCAAGCTCGCCCTGCTCGACGAGCTGCTGGACACGATCCTCGCCGAGGGCGGCTCGGTGCTGGTCTTCACCCAGTACGTGACCATGGCCCGCCTCATCGAGCGCCACCTGTCGGACCGCGGGATCTCCCACCAGCTGCTGCACGGCGGGACGCCGGTGCCGCGCCGTGAGGAGCTCGTCGACCGCTTCCAGGACGGCGAGGTCCCGGTCTTCCTGCTGTCCCTCAAGGCGGCGGGCACCGGCCTGAACCTGACCCGCGCCGGACACGTCATCCACTACGACCGCTGGTGGAACCCGGCCGTCGAGGAACAGGCCACCGACCGCGCCTACCGGATCGGCCAGACCCAGCCCGTACAAGTCCACCGGATCATCGCCGAGGGCACCGTCGAGGACCGGATCGCCGAGATGCTGGAAGCGAAGCGGGCCCTGGCCGACGCCGTCCTCGGCTCCGGCGAGGCGGCGCTGACCGAGCTGACCGACCGCGAGCTGGCGGACCTCGTCTCCCTGCGCAGGCCCGCGTGATCACCGCGCGGGACGACCGCCGCCGCACCTTCGAGACCCTGCCCGCGGGGACGGAGGCGGCCAGCTGGTGGGGCCGGGCCTGGGTGACCTCGCTGGAGGAGACCTCCCGCGACGCGGCCCGCCTGGCCCGGGGCCGTACGTACGCCGCCGAGGGCCACGTCGACGCGGTCACCGTCACCCCCGGCCGGATCGTGGCGTACGTACGGGGGAGCCGGGCCCGCCCGTACCGCACCGAACTGGCCCTGCCCGCCTTCGCGGACGCGGAGTGGAGCGAGCTCCTGGAGGCGGTCGCCGCCGACCCCGCCGCGCTCGCCGCCCTGCTGGAGCGGGAGGTCCCGCAGAGCCTCGCCGGGACGGTCCTGCCCGGTGCGGGCGAACTCTCCCCGCGCTGCTCCTGCCCGGACGTCGCGCGCCCGCCGTGCAAGCACGCGGCGGCCCTCTGCTACCGGGCGGCCCGGCTCCTCGACGAGGACCCCTTCGTCCTGCTGCTCCTGCGCGGCCGCGGCGAACGGGAGCTCCTGGACGAGCTGACCCGCCGCAACGCCGCCCACGCCGCCCGTGAACAGCCCGGCACCGCCCCGGACTTCCCCGGCGTGCCCGCCCGTGACGCGCTGGCCCGCCGCGGCCTGCCGCCGCTGCCGGCGCCCTCGGCCGTGCCCGCCGTGACGGGAATCCCGCCCGCCTACCCCGCCGACCCGGCGGCCCCCGACCCGCTGGCCCTGGACCAGCTCGCCTCCGACGCGGCCGCCCGTGCCCTGGCCCTCCTCACCACCGGCGAGGACCCCATCGCCGGCCTCGGCCTGTGGGAGGACGCCGTCCGGCTGGCCTCCGCGCACCCCACCGCCGGGCTGACCGGCGCGGCCCGCACCCTGTACCGCGACCTGGCCCGCGCCACCGGCCGCACCACCACCGACCTCGCCCGGGCGGCGGCGGCCTGGCGACAGGGCGGCCGGGCCGCGCTCGCCGCCCTGGAGGAGCCCTGGGATCCCCCGGCCGGCCCCTTCGACCGGGCCCGGCCGGCGCTCCTCGCCGCGGCCCCGGGCTCCTTCCGCCCCGACCGCAACCGCCTCACGTCCGGCACGCGCCAGCTCCGCCTGGGCCGCGACGGCGTCTGGTACGCCTACGAGTCCCGCCCGGACACGGAGGACTGGTGGCCCACGGGCCGCCCCTCACCGGACCCGGTCACCTCCCTGCTGGGCTGAGGTCCGCCGCCCAGCGGGTCAGGGCCGAGAAGTCGCGGTCGCGCAGGCCGTGGCGCGGGTGGACGCGCAGGAGGAGGGCCGGGGCCGGGTGGTGGGCGGCGACCCAGGCACGGTCGAGGGGGGTGATCATGTCGTCGACCCATGCGAAGGGCCGGCCGGCCGCCCAGTCGACGAGGGCGCGGGTCTTCCAGGAGAGACCGTCGGGGTCCGGAGTGAACAGCTCCGGCCACTCGATCACGGGAAGGTCGCCGGGAAGCCCGATGTGCGGCGCGATCATCGTGTTGGCCTGGTGCATCCAGGTGGTGGCCCAGGCGAGTTCGTACGGCAGGGCTGTCAGCCGCGCGCCGTGGGCGGGGTGGAGACGCACCTTGAGACCCCGGCGGGCACTGCGGGAGGCCGGGTTCCGGCGGGACATCCAGATGGTCGGGCGCATCCGGTGGCCCGCGTAGCCGCGCAGACCCGCGAGACGCGACCGGAACGGGTTGAGGGGGCCGTCGACGTCGAGGAGGAGCAGCGGGCGATCAGTCATGAAGTAGGCACTACCCAGTACACGATGGGGTGAAATGCCTACCGGCTCTATAACCCGAATGGGTTCAGGGCGTTGTTCCGGTACGGGCGCGATGCCCGTGAACTCCTCCGGAAGGCAGGGAAACTGATGCGTCACAGTCGACGAAATGGCTTGATCGCGGCGGTTGTCGCGGGAGGTGGGCTGGCGGTCGCGGGTGTGGGTGGCCTGGCCCACGCTGATGCGGACGCGGCGGGTAAGGCCGAGCGCTCCCCGGGGCTGCTCTCCGGGAACCTGGTGCAACTTCCCGTGAACGCACCGGTGAACCTGTGCGGCAATACCGTCAGCGTGGTCGGCGTGCTCAACTCGGCCACGGGGAACCGATGTGCCAACGAGGTGCCAGGAGGGGGACGGGACCATCCGGGGCCGCGGTCCGGGCACGCCTCGAACTCCGGACCGGGCACCGCGGGTCACGGTGGCGGGGCGGTCGCCGATGGGCGCGGAAAGGATTCGCCCGGGGTGCTGTCCGGCAACGGGCTCCAGCTGCCGATCGAGTTGCCGCTCAACGTCAGCGGCAACTCCGTCAACGTCGTCGGCATCGGGAACACCTCGAACGGCAACACCTCCGTCAAC
This sequence comes from Streptomyces antarcticus, assembly GCF_026627255.1. Taxonomy (GTDB): domain Bacteria; phylum Actinomycetota; class Actinomycetes; order Streptomycetales; family Streptomycetaceae; genus Streptomyces; species Streptomyces antarcticus. Next base: position 43,234 of record NZ_JAPNLM010000015.1, read on the forward strand.
GGCGAGACGCCCAGCGGTCCCAAGCCCGTCCAGCCGCCCGTCCAGCCGCCCGTCGTGAAGCCGCCGGTGACGCCGCCGGCGCCGCAGACCCAGAGCCTGCCGCCCCAGCCCGCGGAGCCGCGGCCCGGCGAGGCGCTCGCGCACACCGGGGCGGACGGCGTCGGCTACCTGCTGCCCGGCGGGGGCGCGCTGCTGCTGGGCGGGGTGCTGCTCTACCGCCGGTTCCGCCTCAACTGACCTCGGCCGTACGCCAGCCGTCGAGGACCGCGTCGATCCGCGCGGCCAGCCGGGCGCGGGCCGCGAACCGGGGGACCCCCGCCATCAGCAGGGCGTCGTACTCGGTGTCGACGTGCCGCACCGCCGCGCGGACCGCGGCCGAGACGGCCGGTTCGTCGAGCGCCCGGCCCGCCGCGCTGCGCCCCACCCGGCCGCTGCCCCGCACCGAGGCGTGGGCGGCGATGGCGTGCGTCCGGTCGGCCGGGCAGCCGGGGAACAGCCGCCGTATCTCCGCGGCGAAGGCGGCCGTGAACCGGACGTCCTCGGCCGCGCGGCGCAGCCGGTCGCGCTCCCGGCGGCGGGCCCGTGCCTCGGCGTCCGCGAGGCAGGCGCGTTCCGCACGGGCCAAGGCCGCGTCCTCGACGAGGAGGCCACGGCGCTCGTAGCGCCGCCGGCGCCTGTCGAAGCGGACGACGACGGCGGAGAGTGAACTCGCCTCCCGGGAACGCCGGGTGAGCGCCGCGTCCCCCCGCGGGAGGAAGACCAGGTGCCCCAGGTCGGCGCAGTCCAGGCAGCGCGGCACGCCGCACTCGCGGACGAGGTGCCGGAGCGGGCCCTGCCGGCACTCGGCGCAGTTGATCTGTTTCAGGGACTCGAACACCACCGGGCTCATACAGGTGTGATACCGCCGTGCGGGCCCTGTATCACCCCGTGTGGCAGGGAGGTTGATGTTTCATCGATTCCTTGGGGATGTGGTGAGGTCCTCCTACGGTGGAGGCGAGTGGGCCGGGACCGGTCCACCGGGGAGGACACATGGGCGGGCGGCAGACGACGGTACGGTCCGCGGGGGCGCGCGTCGCCCCGGAGCCGGCCGGGCGGGAGGTGGTCATCGCGCCGGGCGGCTGCACGGGCTGGCACTACCACCGGGTCCCGTTGAACGCCGTCGTACGGGCGGGGACGCTGACCCGGGTCCTGCACGACCGCTCGGTCGTGGTGCACCGGGCCGGATCCGCCTTCGTGGAACCGGCGGGAGCCGACCACGTCCACCTCGGCCACAACCTGGGCGGCGAGCCGGTCGTGCTCTACGTGACCCCCGGGCTCCGTACGGCTGCGGGAACCCCCTTCGCCATAGCCACGCCCGCCCCGCCCGGTGCCACGCGGGCGGTGTGCCGCGAACACGCGCCGTGAGCGGGCGCGATGATCCGGCGCCGTGAACGGGCGCGGCCAGTAAGCGCCGTGGTCCGGCCGCCGCGGGTACGCGCCGGGGTCCGGCCGCGCTGGTACGCGCCGTTGGCTGGTCGGGGCGCGGCGACCACGCGCGGTCGGGGCGCGGCGACCACGCGCGGTGCCCCGCGCCGTGGTCCGCCGCCGGGTGCCCGGGTCCTCACACCAGGCGGCGAATCTCCCCGCGCACCCGGTAGAAGCCCCCCGAGGCCGGGTGCAGCCCGTCCACCACGTACCGGGCGCCCGCCTCCCGTATCCCGCGCGGGAACTGCACGTTCCACGAGGGCTCGAAGCCGCCCGACACCACCTGCACCCGTGTCCGGCCGCCCTGCTGGATGCACTCCACCACCACACCGCCCGCCGGAGCCGCGGCCACCGAGACCGTCGCCACCGCCGAGGCCGACGCGGCCGGGGTGTACACGGGCAGCGCCGCCGCCGACTTCACGTCCATCGCCGCCGGAACGGATCCCTGCTGGGCGGCCGCGATCGCCTGCTCGCTCGCGTCGACGCAGACCAGCGAACCGTCCGTGGTGACCAGGTACAGCCGGCCGTCCAGGTACTGCATGGACAGTGCGGACCCGCACCCGGTGCCCAGCTTCCACAGCCGCCGCCCGTCCGCGTCGAAGCAGTACACCGACGAGGAGTAGTCGCCGGCGAAGACGTGCCTGCCGTCCGGTGAGGTCGCGCACGAGTACACGGCCGCGTCGCACAGGTACGTGGCCTCCACCGCGCCGGTGGCCTTCGACAGCCGCTTCACCGCGTGCCGCCCGGTGCCCGCGTACACCGCGTGCTCCTCCTGCCAGCCGAACAGTACGGAGCCGCCCGTGTCGGTGTGCCACAACTCCCGCCCGCCGTCGGCGGCGTAGGCCGTGACGCCCCGGCTGTGCCCGTGGTAGACGCCCCGCTCGTCGGCCCTGACCATCCAGGCGTTGGAGCCGCCCGAGCGCCGCGACCACTGGAACTCGTCCTCGTGGTCGATGACCGTCAGACCGCCACTGCGGTCCGACACGTTCAGCACGCCCTCGCGGATGTCGAGCCAGAAGATGTCCACGTCCGCCGCGATGTCGTACGCCCCGAACGGCACCTTCGAGGACAGGTCGTACACCGTGCCGTCGTCACAGCCCGCGTAGATCCAGAACTCGTCCGCCACCAGGCACTTCACCCCGTCCGGCAGCGAGTACCGGGCCAGCACCTCGCCGCTGTGGCTCAGCGTGTAGACGTCCCCCGCCTGGTTGCCCACCCAGCAGCGGTCCTCGTCCACATGGATGCCGAACGCCGAGGAGCCGGTGCGGAAGCGCCACAGGACCGGGGCCACCGACCGCGCCGTGGACGGCGCCGAGGTGACCTGGCGGCGGGTCACCGACCGGGCGGTGCGCTGCCCGCGCACGGCCGTGGCGTACCCCTTGCGGACCTTCTCCCCGACCTTCTTCGCGGCGGCAGCCCGGGCCTTCTCGGCGGTCGGGAACGAGGAGCTCTGCACCTGTCCGTCCGCACCGATGCGTCCGTACCGCACGGTGACGTCCGCGCCGTCGACCGTCACCTCGTAGAACTTGTGCGCGGCGCCGTCCTCCTGCGACAGCTCCAGGTACGTCGTCTCCCGAGCCATGACAGACCCCTCCCCAAGGTCGGGCCGCCGACTCCTGTCCGCCGGTGATCCCTCGTGAAAAAGCTAAGGGCCGCCACTGACAATGGGCCGGTGCAGCTGGAACCGATCACCTGGCAGCGGATGGCCGAGCGTCTCGCCGGTCACCTCGACGACCTCGCGGCCGCCCCGGAAGGGGGTGGCCGGCAGCGGACGGGCATTGACGGGGCGCCCGCCGCCGGGACCGGCGTGCTCGCCGAGGCGCTCGCCGACTCCCTGCGCCGGCGCGGCCGTTCGGTGCTGGTGGTCCCGGTCGCGGGATTCCTGCGGCCGGCCTCCCTGCGCTACGAGTTCGGCCGCGAGGACGTGGACTCCTACCTCGGCGGCTGGTACGACACGGCCGCGCTGTGGCGGGAGGTGTTCGGGCCGACGGACCCCGGGGGCACCGGCCGGGTGCTGCCCGATCTCTGGGACCCCGTCACCGACCGGGCCACCCGCAGCCCGTACGCGCACCTTCCGCCCGACGCGGTGGTGATCGTGCACGGGCCGCTGCTGCTCGGCCACTGGTTCCCCTTCGACCTGAGCGTTCACATCCGCCTCTCCCCCGGGGCGCTGGCCCGCCGCACCGAGGAGCCGGACCGCTGGACCCTGCCCGCCTTCGCCCGCTACGAGGCCGACACCGACCCGGCTTCGGCCGCGGACGCCGTGGTCCGCGCCGACGACCCCCGCCACCCCGCCTGGACCGGCATCCGCGGCGCCGACACCGCTACCGGCGCCGGTGCCTGACCGGCACGGTCCGAAAGAGACGCCCTACCCCGGCCGGCCCCCCAGCCGGGTGACCGCCGCCGACGCCGCCCGGCAGCCGGCGCGGGCGGCCTCCGCCGGGCCGGCGCCCCCGAGCCGCGCCGCGAGGAAGCCGCCCGTGAACGCGTCGCCCGCGCCCGTGGAGTCCACCGCCTCGGCCGGCGCCGCCTCGACCTCCGCGGTGATCCGCCCCCGTTCGGCCACCAGGGCACCGGCCGCGCCCCGGGTCACCACCACCAGCGGCACCCGCAGGCTCAGCGCCGCCGCCGCCCGGCCCACCCCGGCCGGTTCCGGCAGCCCGGCCAGCAGCCGCGCCTCGTCCTCGTTCGGCAGCAGTACGGCGGCCCCCGCCACGGCGTCGAGGAAGCGGCCCGGGCCCAGCGCCGCCAGGAACCCCGCCGAGGCCGGGTCCACGCTCACCGGCACCCCCCGCGCCACGGCCGCCCGCAGCGCCACCAGGGCCAGTTCCCGGCTGCTCCCGGCGAAGAACAGGTAGCCCGACAGGTGCAGGTGGGCCACCCCGTCCAGCAGTTCCGGCGCCCAGTCGGCGGGGGAGAGCCGCAGCGAGGCGCCGCTGTCGGTCAGGAACGTCCGCTCCGCGTCCTTGCCGACCAGCGCGACCACCGTCCCCGTCGGCTCGGCCGGATCGACCACCAGCCGCGGCCGCACCCCGGAGTCCCGCAGCGCCCGCTCGTGCCACGGGGCCGACTCGGCGCCGACCCGCGCGAGGAGGCGTACCTCCGCGGTCCCCGTACGGGCCGCCCAGCAGGCCGCGTTGGCCCCCGCGCCGCCCGGGAGGGTGCGGATGCGGGCGGCCGTGTCCGTGCCCGGGGCCAGCGGCTCCGGGTGGACCGCCACCACGTCGGTCACCACGTCCCCGACGACGAGCAGCGCCCCGCGGCCCGCTCCCGTCCCGCCCGCGCCGCGACCGGCCCCCGGCCCTGTCGTGCCCCCGCCGCCGTCCGCCGGCCGTCCCGTCATGCCCGCGCCGCCCAGGCCCCCGCGATCCGGGCCCCGAGCCGCACGTTGCCCCGTACCGCCGCCAGGTTCGCCTCCAGCGAGGCCCCGCCCGTCGCCTTCACCAGGAAACCGAGGAGGTACGGCGTCACCGCCTGCCCCGTGATCCCCCGCTCGCGGCACTCGGCGAGCGCCTCCGCCAGCACCCGGTGGTGCAGCTCCGGGTCGAGCTGCTCCGCCCGCGCCACCGGATGGGCCACCAGCAGCGCGGACTCCGGGCCGCCGAGGGCGTCCTGCGCGGCCATCACCGCGGCGACTTCCTCCGGCCGGTGCACGGTCCAGTCCACCGGCTCGCCGGAATCGGCCAGGTAGAACCCCGGGAAGCGGTCCGTCCCGTAGCCGAGCACCGACACCCCCAGGGTTTCCAGCCGCTGGAGCGTGCCCGGTACGTCCAGGATCGACTTCACCCCCGCGCACACCACCGTGATCCGCGTCCGGGCCAGCAGCGCGAGGTCCGCCGACTCGTCCTGGGTCCGCGCCCACTCCCGGTGTACGCCGCCCAGCCCGCCGGTGGCGAAGACCCGCAGCCCCGCCCGCGCGGCCAGGAACGCCGTCGCGGACACCGTCGTCGCGCCGGTCGCGCCCGTCGCGAGCGCGGGCGCCAGGTCACGGTGGCCGAGCTTGCGCACGCCCTCGCCCCCCGCGATCCGCTCCAGCTGCGCCTTGTCGAGGCCCGCGTACGCCACCCCGTCCACGACCGCGACCGTCGCCGGAACGGCGCCCTCCGCGCGGACCAGCGCCTCCAGCTCGGCGCCCACCGCCAGGTTGCGGGGACGGGGCAGGCCGTGCGCGATGATCGTCGACTCCAGTGCCACGACGGGCCGCCCCCGGTCGAGGGCCTCGCGCACCTCTGCCGACAGGACCGGGACCTCAGATGCTGTGTGCTGTGACATGTCCCCATCCATGGCACGGGACCCACGCCCCCAAACGCCCTCCCGCCCCTCCCGTCCCCAAGCTGTCCGAGTAGCGCCCCTGCCGCGGCCGGGCTGGACAGGATGACTCGTCAGCCGGGCCGTTCCTGGACGCTGTGGCCACCGCGCGGCGCGGGCGGGCCGGATTAGGCTGGCGCGCCATGAGCACCAGTGACCACCACGCCTCCGCGCCCGCCGCCGACCCCGCTTCCGCCGGTCCCTCCGCCCCCGGGCCCGCCTCCTTCGCCGTCAGCCTGCCGGACGTTCCCGACGCCGAGCTGGAGACCGAGGACCTCGACCCCGGCCAGATCGTCTCGGGCGAGCCGGTGGTCACCGGCAAGGTGCTGTGGGAGTCGCCGGACGGCAAGCAGGTGCGCGGGATCTGGCAGATCACCCCGGGCGTGGTCACCGACACCGAGGCCAATGAGCTGTTCGTGGTGGTCAGCGGCCGCGCCACCATCGAGGTCGAGGGCGGCGGGACCCTGGAGGTCGGGCCGGGCTCCGCGTGCGTGCTCCGGGAGGGCGACCGGACGACCTGGACCGTGCACGAGACGCTGCGCAAGGCCTACCACATCAGCTACTGACGTCCTTCGGGGCCGGGGCCGGGGCGGGGGCCGGGGGCGCCGGTGCGGATCCCGGGGCCGGCTCCTGCTCCGGCGCGGGGTGGCGGCGCGCGGTGAACAGCGCGAGCGCCGCCATCGGCAGCAGCAGCGCGGCACCTACGGCGTTCAGCCAGCCGTAGCCCGCCTGCGCCATGACCAGCCCGGCGGCCGCGCCGCCCAGGCCCGCGGCGGCGTTCATCGTGAGGTCGCCCAGACCCTGCGCGGCGGCCCGCGCCGGCTGCGGCACCGAGTCCGTCAGCAGCGCGGACCCGGCCACCATCCCCGCGGACCAGCCGAGGCCGAGCAGGAACAGGCCGAGGGCGCTCTGGCCGTGATTCGCCCCGGCCGTTCCGGCGAGCAGCGCGGCGACCGACAGCAGTCCGGCCGCCAGCCCGATCACCGCCAGCCGTCCGAGGCGGTCCGCGAGCCACCCCATCACGGGGGAGAAGGCGAACATGCCCGCGATGTGACCGCTGATCACGAGCCCGACGAGCTCCAGCCCGGCGCCGTGATGACCCAGGTCCATCGGGGTCATGATCATGATCGAGACCATGGTGGTGTGGGACACCGTGACGGTGAGGAGGGCGAGCCGCGCCCGCGGCGAGTCCCTGACGGCGGCGAACCCGGCGCGCAGCGAGCGGCCCTCCCGGGTCTGTTCCGCGGGCCCGGCCAGTGCCCGGGCCGTCAGCAGCGGGTCCGGACGCAGGAGTACGCCGATCAGCGTGCCGGTCAGCAGGAAGACGACGGCGGCCCACACGAAGGGCCCCGCCGTCTCGGGTATGGAGGTACCGGCGAAGCTGCGGCTGGCCGGGGCGGACAGGTTCGGCCCGAGCACCGCGCCGACGGTGGACGCCCACACGACGACCGAGATCGCCCGGGCCCGGCGGTCCGGGGCCGCGAGGTCGGCGGCGGCGAACCGGGCCTGGAGGTTGGCCGAGGAGGCGGCGCCGAAGGCGGCCATGCCGAGCAGCAGCAGGGGGAAGTTCCGGACGGTGGCGGCGAGGACGACGAGGGCCGCGCCGGCCGCGCCGATCGCGTACGCGAGGACCAGGCCGGGCCGGCGGCCGCGCGCGGTCATCAGCGCGGCGAGGGGGAGCGAGAGGCAGGCGGTGCCCACCACCGAGGCGGTGGAGGCGAGTCCGGACAGGGCCTCGGTCCCGCTGACCTCGGTGGCGAGGACGGGTGCCAGGGCGATGCTGATCGGCACGCCGAGCCCGCCGAGCACCTGGCCGGCGATCAGCACCCCGGAGGTGCGGCGCCGCAGCCGGACGAGGTCCGCAGGCGCGACGGGCGGAGCCGTCCGGTCGGTACGGGGCGAGGAGGTCACGCAGCGCACCCCGGGCAGGGCTGCGGGGCGGCGGCGCGGGCGGCGGCGGCGGCGGTAGAGGTCACCGCGGCAGTCTCGCACCCCGCTCCCCGCCGCGGAACAGAAGTCAGAACAGGGGCTGCGGCAGGACGCCCTCCAGGGCGAGCAGCAGGCGCTTGGTCTCCACCCCGCCGCCGAAGCCCCCGATGCCCCCGTCGTTCTCCACGACCCGGTGGCAGGCCACCACCAGCGGCAGTGGGTTCGAGCCCATGGCGTTGCCCACCGCCTGGGCGGCGCCGGGCTGGCCGGCCCGGGCAGCCAGTTCCCCGTACCCGACGACCGCCCCGTACGGCACGGAACGGTCCAGCTCCTGGAGCACCTGCCGGTTGAAACCGGAGCTGAGCCGCCAGTCCAGCGGCAGAGCGAACCGCCGCAGGGCGCCGGAGAAGTACGCCCGGAGCTGGCGCACCGGCTCCGCCAGCAGCACTTCCGCGCCCGGCGCCGGACGCCGCGCGTCGCCGCCGAGCCGGGAGACGAGCGGGCCGATCATCGCGTCGACCCGGTCCGGCCCGGCGTGGAACTCGACCCGGACCAGCCCCTCCGGGGTCGCGGCCAGGAGCAGGGGGCCGATGTCGCTGGGGACGACGGTCCATTCGAGGCGCGGCCCGCGGGGCCGCTCGGTGCTGTCCACGGTGCTGTCCACGCGTTCACCGTACGTCGCGCCACCGACAACCCCGGCGACGGCCTCGGGGCCCACCCTGCCCCTGCCACGCCACGCCACGCCCCGGACGGGCCAGCAGGTCAGAAGAGGTCGACCGCGTCCTGGACCACGTCCGGCGCGTTGGTGATGATCCCGTCCACCCCCATGTCCCGGACCTTGCGGGCCGTCGCGGCGTCGTCCACGATCCAGGTGTCCACCTCCATGGTCCGGCCGTGGGCGCCGAGCAGGCCGTGCACCGCCGCGACCCAGTCCGCCGAGATCGTGGTGTGCCACGGGTTGATCCGGTCGGTGAACTTCGCGTACAGCGGCAGGTCCGTCACCGAAGGCGTGCCGAGGAAGGCCGTCACGAGGTCCGGCCGCAGCTCGTGCACCATGCGGACGCTGTCGGCGCTGAAGCTCTGCACCACCAGGCGCTGCGAGACGTGGCCCTCGTCGAGCCAGCCGGCCGCGCCCAGCACCTTCAGGGTGTCCGCCTCGATCCCGGGGTAGAGCTCCGGCTTCTTGATCTCCAGCAGGAGCCGCTGCTGGTTGCGCTGCACCCGGTCGAGGTACTGCCGCAGGGTGGGAACCCGGGCGCCCGCGAACTCGTCGCCGAACCAGCTGCCGGCGTCCAGCCGGGAGATCTCCGCCGCCGTGAAGTCCCTGACCCGCCACGGCCTGCGGTCGGGGAACACCTCCTCGACGTCGGTCGTGCGGGCCAGGGTGTCGTCGTGGATCACCACCAGCTCGCCGTCGCCGGTGCGCTGCACGTCGTTCTCGACCCAGTCGAAGCCCAGGTGCATGGCCAGGTCGACGGCGTCGAGGGTGTTCTCCGGCGCGTACGCCGAGGCCCCCCGGTGGGCGTACACCACGGGGGTCGCGAACACGTCGGCGGCGGCTCGGGGAGCCGCCGGGCGGGACGGGAGGGAGGGGGAGGCTGCGGTGGAGGATGTCCCGCCGAGCACGGTGAGGGTGAAGCCCAGGAAGGCGGCGGCTGCCGCGGCGGCGGGTCGGACGACGTACATGTGCGTTCTCCTCGGGTCGTGAACCCTGCTCCTGGCTCAAACGGGCGCGGAGCGGAAGACGTTGCGGCGGTGCACTTCAGGGAGATCTCTTTCACGGCGATCATGGCGTCGAAGATCACCGGGCCGCCACCGAACTACGACAAACGGACCAGACCCGCGCGCATCAGCGCGGACCCGCACGCGTCAGCGCGGACCGGCTCGCATACCCGCAGACCCGCCGGTATCCGCGCAGACCGGCACACGCCCGCGTGGACCTTCCGGACCCGCCGGACCCGCCGGAGCGCGCGGACCCGCGCCTTTGCGTGAGTGTCAGTGGTGGGTCGTACGGTTGACCCATGCGGCCCGTATCGAAGATCGAACGCACGGTGGCGCCTTTCGAGGTCGTCAGCTCCTACCAGCCCAGCGGTGACCAGCCGGCGGCCATCGCCGAGCTGGAGAAGCGCGTCCGGGCAGGTGAGAAGGACGTCGTCCTGCTGGGCGCGACCGGCACCGGCAAGTCGGCGACCACCGCGTGGATGATCGAGAAGCTCCAGCGCCCCACCCTGGTCATGGCGCCGAACAAGACCCTCGCCGCCCAGCTGGCGAACGAGTTCCGCGAGCTCCTGCCGAACAACGCCGTCGAGTACTTCGTGTCGTACTACGACTACTACCAGCCCGAGGCCTACGTACCGCAGTCGGACACCTACATCGAGAAGGACTCCTCGATCAACGAGGAGGTGGAGCGGCTGCGCCACTCCGCGACCAACTCGCTCCTCACCCGGCGCGACGTCATCGTCGTCGCCTCCGTGTCCTGTATCTACGGCCTTGGCACCCCGCAGGAGTACGTCGACCGGATGGTCTCCCTCAAGGTGGGGGAGGAGTTCGACCGCGACCAGCTGCTGCGCCGCTTCGTCGACATCCAGTACACGCGCAACGACGTGGCCTTCACCCGCGGCACCTTCCGGGTGCGCGGCGACACCATCGAGATCTTCCCGGTCTACGAGGAACTGGCCGTCCGCATCGAGATGTTCGGCGACGAGATCGAGGCCCTGTCCACGCTGCACCCGCTGACGGGCGAGGTCATCAGCGAGGACCGGGAGCTGTACGTCTTCCCCGCCAGCCACTACGTCGCCGGCCCCGAGCGCATGGAGAAGGCGGTCCGCGGCATCGAGGCCGAGCTGACCGAGCGCCTCGCCGAGCTGGAGAAGCAGGGCAAGATGCTGGAGGCCCAGCGGCTGCGCATGCGCACCACCTACGACCTGGAGATGATGCGCCAGATCGGGTCGTGCTCCGGCATCGAGAACTACTCGCTGCACATGGACGACCGCGAGCGCGGCACGGCGCCCAACACCCTCATCGACTACTTCCCCGAGGACTTCCTCCTCGTCATCGACGAGTCGCACGTCACGGTCCCCCAGATCGGCGCGATGTACGAGGGGGACGCCTCGCGCAAGCGGACCCTGGTCGACCACGGGTTCCGGCTGCCCTCCGCGCTCGACAACCGTCCGCTGAAGTGGGAGGAGTTCCAGGAGCGCATCGGCCAGACCGTCTACCTGTCGGCCACCCCCGGCAAGTACGAGCTCTCTCGGGGCGACGGATTCGTCGAGCAGATCATCCGCCCCACCGGCCTCATCGACCCCGAGGTCGTCGTCAAGCCCACGGAGGGCCAGATCGACGACCTGGTGCACGAGATCCGCCTGCGGGTCGAGAAGGACGAGCGCGTCCTGGTGACCACCCTTACCAAGAAGATGGCCGAGGACCTCACCGACTACTTCCTGGAGCTCGGCATCCAGGTCCGCTACCTGCACAGCGACGTGGACACCCTGCGCCGCATCGAGCTGCTGCGCGAGCTGCGGGCCGGCGAGTACGACGTACTGGTCGGCATCAACCTGCTCCGCGAGGGCCTGGACCTGCCCGAGGTCTCCCTCGTGGCGATCCTCGACGCCGACAAGCAGGGCTTCCTGCGCTCGGGCACCTCGCTGATCCAGACCATCGGCCGCGCGGCGCGCAACGTGTCCGGCCAGGTCCACATGTACGCGGACAGCATCACCCCGGCGATGGCGCAGGCGATCGACGAGACCAACCGGCGCCGCGAGAAGCAGGTCGCCTACAACACGGCCCACGGCATCGACCCGCAGCCGCTGCGCAAGAAGATCAACGACATCGTCGCCACCATCGCCCGCGAGGAACTGGACACCGAGGAGCTCCTCGGCACCGGATACCGGCAGGCGAAGGACGCCAAGGGGGCCAAGGCGCCGGTTCCGGCGCTCGGCGGGAAGGCCGGCCGGGCCGCGGCGGGCAAGGGGACGAAGGGTGCGAAGGGGGCCGGGGGAGCCCGGTCCGGCGAGGTGCTCACCGACCGCCCGGCCGCCGAACTGGCCGCGCTCATCGAGCAGATGACCGAGCGGATGCGCGGTGCGGCGGCCGAGCTGCAATTCGAGGTGGCCGCCCGGATCCGCGACGAGGTGGGCGAGCTGAAGAAGGAGCTGAGGCAGATGAAGGAAGCGGGCCTCGCCTGACCCGGACCCTGTCAGTAGGGTTGGTGCACAGCCGCGGGTACACGTTGCGCGCCCGATGTCGGGGCGGGCCATGGAGAGGGGACAGCGAGTGACGGTCAACATGACCAAGGGTCAGGCCATCAATCTGCAGAAGGCGGACGGGGGCACGCTGACCGCGGTCCGCATGGGCCTCGGCTGGCAGGCGGCGAAGCGCCGCGGGCTGTTCGGCTCGCGGACCAGGGAGATCGACCTGGACGCGTCGGCGGTGCTCTTCGCCGACAAGCAGCCGGTGGACGTGGTCTTCTTCCGGCACCTGCAGAGCGACGACGGCTCGGTCCGGCACACCGGTGACAACCTCGTCGGCGGCGTCGGCCAGGGCGGGGACGACGAGTCGATCCTCGTCGACCTGCAGCGCGTGCCGGTGCACATCGACCAGATCGTCTTCACGGTGAACTCCTTCACCGGCCAGACGTTCCAGGAGGTGCAGAACGCGTTCTGCCGCATCGTCGACGAGACCAACGGCCAGGAGATGGCCCGGTACACCCTCGACGGCGGTGGCCAGTACACCGCGCAGATCATGGCGAAGGTGTCCCGCGTGGGCACCGGCTGGCAGATGACGGCCCTCGGGAACCCGGCCAACGGCCGCACCTTCCAGGACCTCATGCCGTCGATCCTGCCGCACCTGTAGCAGTACCGGACAAGAGAAGAAGGCACGGGGGAGGGGCTGCACGATGACGGCCGAACTGGTCCGGGGGCAGAACCACCCCGTGTCCCACAGCCGGGTGGAGATCAGGGTCTCGGCGGGCACACCCGTGCTCGCCCTGGCCTCGCTCGCCGACGACCGGGGCCGGTTCTCCGGCCCGGAGGCACTGACGCACCCGGGAGCCCCGTCGCTCCCCGGTGTCCGCTCACCGGAGGAGCTCGCCGAGCGGCACGCCTTCCCCGTCGACCTCGACGCCGTTCCCGCGGCCGTCCACACGGTCGGCGTGGTGCTGGTGCTGCCGCCCGGCGGCCCGGTGCGCTTCGGCGCGGTCCCGGCCTCCTACGTGGCCGTCGCCGATCCGGAGGGCACCGAGCTCGCCGGTTACACCCTGACCGGGCTGGACGGCGAAACCGCCGTCGTGGCGCTGGAGCTCTACCGGCGCCAGGGTGCCTGGAAGGTCCGCGCGGTCGGTCAGGGGTACGCCGAGGGCCTCGGCGCCCTGCTGGCCGACGGCGGGCTGCCGGCCCCCGAGGCCGCCGCGCTCGCCGCCGCAGCGCTGCGGACGGCCTCGCGCACCGGCGAGAGCGACCCCACCCTCGCCACCATGCCGACCCTGGTCCGCGACCTGGGCTCCCCGCGGGCCCCCGACGAGGCGCCCGCCCCCGCCCCCGAGCCGCCGGACCCGCTTCCCGCCTCGGGGAGCCCGTACGCCGGTACGCCGGGCCCCGCGGCCGGCGGTGACGTCTCCCCGCCGACGCTCGGCCCCGGCACCCTCAGCTACGTTCACCCGCGCCGCCGCCCCAGCAGCACCGAGCCGCCCGAGCCGGCCCCCCGGGCCACCGCGCCGGCCGAGCCCGGCATGCCCCCGCGCCCGGTCGCCGGCGACGCCGACGGCTGGTCCATGGAGGAGCGGCTCTACAACCAGGTCTGGGGCATGTTCGAGGACCTGGCCCGTTCGGTCGCCGCCTATCGCAGCGCCGTCGAGTTCGCCGACTCCCGGATGGACCGCGAGCTCGACGCGGCCCTGTCCGACCCGCGCCACCGCCTCGGCGGCTCCGGCAACGCGGCCCGCGACACCGCGCGGGCCCGCCGCGACGACCTCGTCGCCCAGGCCCGGGCCGTCCTGGACCGGGACCTCGTCCAGCTGGTCGCCGAGTGCGAGGTCGTCGAGCCCGCGCTGCCCGCCGCGTACGCCCGCTGGGACAACCCGGTCTGGCACGGCCACCGCATCCCCGGCGAGAACCCGCTGGCCCTGCGCCTGGGCGACCTGCACCTGCCCGAGCGGCCCGATCTGCGCATCCCGATGCTGGCCCGGGTCCCGCTCGAGCGCGGCCTGTGGATCGACAACGGCCGCACCGGCTCCGAGGCCGCGATGGCCATGGACACCGACCGGCTGCGCCGGGCCGCCATGGACATGGCCGTCGCCTACGCGGCGCGGCTGCTCGCGGTCCACCCCGGCGACCGGTTCTCCGTCCACGTCATCGACGCGGCCGGGGCCGGAGCCGCCTCCCTGGCTCCCCTCGTACGGGCCGGGGTGCTGGCCGCCCCGCCCGCGGCCGGAGCCGCCGGGGTCACGCAGACCCTGGCCGCGCTGACCCGCCGGGTGGACCTCGTACAGATGGCGCTGCGGGCCGGCGCCCCCGAGGACCTGCCCCCGGACGTGGACACCGCCGAGCAGCTGCTGATCGTGCACGATTTCCCGCACGGGTTCGACGACCGGGCCGTCACCCGGTTGCGCTACCTCGCCGATGAGGGGCCGGCGGTCGGCATGCACCTGCTGATGGTCGCGGACCGTGACGAGGCCTCGGCCTACGGGCCGCTGCTGGACCCGCTGTGGCGGTCGCTGATGCGGTTGTCGCCGGTGCCGGACGACCATCTCGCCGACCCCTGGGTGCGGCACGCGTGGACCTTCGAGCCGGACCTGCCGCCGCAGGGCAGCCAGGTCCTTGAGCAGGCACTCAGGCTGATCGCGGAGGCCCGCCGCACCGGTCGCCCCTGAGCGGGGCCGGCCCCGCGGCGGCCGGTCCTAGACCGTCCTGTGACCAGTTCTTGGCAGTCCCTTTACCTTTACCGGCCCGGGCGGGTACCCTGGTGAACGCGGAGGGGAGTATTCCTGCTTTCCTGCTACGGCGTGCCCGTCAATACGGACTGCAATCGGTCCCGGGGCGCCGGCCCACGGCCTCCAGGCCGCCCGGGTGGAAGAGACCTCCGGCAGCGATGACGCTGACGAAGTGCTGAGCCATCCGCCGGAGGCGTATTCACCATGGAAGTTTCCTGGGCCCTGTGGGCATTGACCATCCTCGGTCTGTCCGTTCTCATCGGCGCCGATTTCTTCATCGGCCGCAAACCGCACGACGTATCGATCAAGGAAGCCGGCATCTGGACGGTCGTCTGGATCGTCCTCGCCGTGATCTTCGGCCTCGGCCTGTGGTTCTTCGGCAGCGGCCAGGCCTCCCAGGAGTTCTTCGCGGGCTTCATCACCGAGAAGTCCCTGAGCGTCGACAACCTGTTCGTCTTCGTCCTGATCATGGCGAAGTTCGCGGTCCCCTCCCACCTCCAGCAGCGGGTGCTGCTCATCGGCGTACTGATCGCCCTGGTGCTGCGCGCGATCTTCATCGCCGCGGGCGCCGCGATCATCGCCAGTTTCTCGTGGGTCTTCTACATCTTCGGCGCGTTCCTGATCTACACCGCGTGGAAGCTGATCCAGGAGGCCCGCAAGGACGAGGACGACGAGGAGTTCGAGGAGAACCGCCTCCTGAAGTCCGTCGAGAAGAAGTTCGGCGTCGCCGACCGGTACCACGGCACGAAGCTCTTCATCGAGAGCAACGGCAAGCGCATCCTGACCCCGCTGATGGTCGTCATGCTCGCCATCGGCACCACCGACGTGCTGTTCGCCCTGGACTCGATCCCCGCGATCTTCGGCCTCACCCAGGACCCCTACATCGTCTTCACCGCCAACGCCTTCGCCCTCATGGGCCTGCGCCAGCTGTACTTCCTCATCGGCGGACTGCTGAAGAAGCTGGTCCACCTCAGCTACGGCCTGTCGATCATCCTCGGGTTCATCGGCGTCAAGCTGGTGCTGCACGCCCTCCACGAGTCCGGCGTGCACGTACCGGTGATCTCCATCCCGGTCTCGCTGGGCGTGATCTGCGGTGTCCTCGTCATCACCACGATCACCAGTCTGATCGCCTCCAAGAAGCAGGCGGCGGCCGAGGCCGCCGCCCACGAGGAGGACACGAGCGTCGACGCGTAACAGCGGCGCACGGAGTTCGGCGGCCGCCTTCCGCAGGCTTATGCGGGGGCGGCCGCTTCGGCTTTCCCCGCTCGTGTCCGTACGACCAGCGGGTTCGTCTCCGGCAGGAGCGCGAAGCAGACCAGGCTGACCAGGGCCACCCCGGTCAGGTAGACCGCGACCGCCCAGGGCGGGCCGGAGCCGTTCGCGAGCGCCGTCGCCACTATCGGGGTCAGGGCGCCGCCCAGCACACCGCCGAGGTTGTAGCCGACGGCCGCCCCGGTGCAGCGGATGTGCGGCGCGTACAGCTCGGGGAGGTAGGCGCCCGCCACCGAGAACATCGTCACCATGCCGAGCAGGGCCACGGCGAAGCCCACCGTCATCAGCAGCGGGTCGGCCGTACGCAGCAGGGCCACCAGCGGGAACATCCACAGCAGGCAGGCCGTGCAGCCGATCAGGCACAGCGGCCTGCGGCCGTAGCGGTCGCCGAGCATGCCCAGCAGCGGCGTCGCGAGCCCCTTCACCGCCACGGCGGCCATGATGCAGGCCAGCATCGCCGTACGGCCCACGTCGAGGTGCTCGGTGGCGTACGCGAGGGACCAGGTGGTCACCGCGTAGAAGACGGCGTACGCCACGGCGAGCGCGCCACCGGTCAGCAGGAGCAGCCGCCAGTGCCCGCGCACCACCTCGGCGAGCGGAGCCTGCGCCCGGCCGCCCGTCGCGGCCAGCGCGAGGAACTCGGGGGTCTCCTCCACGGAGCGGCGCAGCCACAGCCCGGCCAGGGCCAGTACGCCGGCGGCCCAGAACGGCACCCGCCAGCCCCAGGACGTGAACTGGGCGTCGGTCAGGGTGGCCGACAGGGCCAGGATGATGCCGTTGGCCAGCAGGAAGCCGACCGAGGGCCCGATCTGGGGGAAGCTCGACCACAGGCCGCGCCGCCGCTCGGGGGCGTGCTCGGCGGTCAGCAGCACCGCGCCGCCCCACTCGCCGCCGAGCCCGAGCCCCTGGAGGAAGCGCAGCAGGAGCAGCAGCAGGGGCGCGGCGATCCCGATCGAGCCGTACGCCGGCACGCAGCCGACGGCGACCGTGGCCGCGCCGGTGAGCAGCAGGGAGCCGAGGAGCACCGGGCGCCTGCCGTAGCGGTCGCCGATGTGGCCGAAGACCGCGGAGCCCAGCGGGCGGGCGAGGAAACCGACGCCGAAGGTGCCGAAGGCGGCGAGGGTCCCGGCGAGGGGGGAGAAGGACGGGAAGAACAGCGGGCCCAGGACGAGGGCGGCGGCCGTCCCGTAGATGAAGAAGTCGTAGAACTCGATGGCGGTTCCGGCCAGCGAGGCCGTGGCGAGCCGCAGCATGCCGGGCCGGTGCCCGGCGCGTCTGCCGCGTCCGGTGCCGGGTGGCGGTGGAGCCGCGGGGGCCGCCGGGGCCTTGGTGAGCCGCGCGGCGGATGAGGGGGGCGAGGGCGGGGAAGGGTCCTGTTGCATGGTGCAGCAGATACCCCCTCCCCGTCCCTCAGGAGGTGCTTTCGGTCATGAGCGACCGGAAGGAGTCCATCGCGTCCCGAAGTTGACGGATTCCGGCCTACCAGCCGCGCTCGCGCCACTCGGCGAGGTGCGGACGCTCGGCGCCGAGCGTGGTGTCGTTGCCGTGCCCCGGGTAGACCCAGGCCTCGTCCGGCAGCTGCTCGAAGAGCTTGTGCTGGACGTCGTCGATGAGGCGCACGAAGGCCTCCGCGTCGCCCGAGGTGTTGCCGACGCCGCCCGGGAAGAGGCAGTCGCCGGTGAACACGTGGGGGTGCCCGTGCGGGTCGTCGTAGATCAGCGCGATCGAGCCGGGGGTGTGGCCGACCAGGTGCCGCGCCGTGAGCGAGACCCGGCCGACGCGCACGGTGTCCCCGTCCGCGACGCGCACGTCGGTCGCCACCGGGATGCCCTCGGCGTCGTCCTCGCCCGCGTACGTCCGCGCACCGGTCGCCGCGACGACCGCCTGGAGCGCGCCCCAGTGGTCGTCGTGGCGGTGGGTGGTGACGACGGACGCGATGCCGTCGTCGCCGATCAGGCTCAGCAGCGTGTCCGCCTCGGCCGCCGCGTCGATCAGGAGCTGCTCACCGGTGGCCCGGCAGCGCAGCAGATAGGCGTTGTTGTTCATCCCGCCCACCGCAACCTTGGAAATCATCAGGTCCGCGAGTTCGTGCACGTCGGCCGGACCGCCGACCTTGACCGCTCCGCTGTACGTCATGACGGCAATCCTAGAGCGGGGGGAGCGCGGGCAGGGGGCCGCCCGCCGCGGTGAGGGACGCGCCCTTGTCGCCGCGCCCGGCCAGCCAGGCCAGGAGGGCGGCGGCGCTGCCGGTCACGGTGACCGCCGGATCGCCCGCGGAGCCGGTGCGCCAGGTGCGCCCGTCGGCCGCCGCCAGCGCCGTCGGGGGCACCTCGGGGCGTCCGGACCAGCGGTCGGCGAGGAAGGCGATCTCGCGGCCGGTGAACTCGTCCGGCAGGTCGGCGAGCTCGTAGCCGATATCCAGGTCGACGTGGTGCAGCTCGACCTCGACGAGGCGGCGGAAGGGCACGTTGGCGGCGAGGTCGGTCACGCCGTTGCGCAGCTCGACCGTGCGGGACCAGTCCTGGGCGGGCTCGGTGGTGGCGAGGAAGGCGGCCCCGGAATCACGGAGGTCCGGCAGTTGTTCTTCCAGGGGCCGACCGGAGTCGCGCTCGATGTCCGCGTCGCGGGCGGAGGCGCTCTCGTACATCGGACGTCCCTCGAAGACGTTCACGAGGGCGTCGGCGTTTCGCGCGAGATGGGCCAGGACGTGACCGCGGGTCCAGCCGGGGAGGTGTGACTCCCCGGCCAGGGCGGCGTTGTCCAGCTTGGCGACGGCGGCCAGCAGCCGGTCCGTCGCCTCACGTACAGATCGCAGGTCGTGCACATGATCAGTCATGACGGCGAGCCTAGTGGCCGCAGGCCCGCGGCCACACGATCGGGTGAAGCGGTCTCCGGAGTGCCGTAAATCGAATGTGCGTGCTATACGCTCGGAAGTCCAGCTCCACTCCACCGCAGAGGCGCCCCCCATACCCTGGGACGGGGGCCCGTCCCCGCTCTCTCAAGAAAGGTGCGGACCGGCGTGACCGACCGTCTCATCGTTCGTGGCGCTCGCGAGCACAACCTCAAGAATGTCTCGCTCGACCTGCCCCGCGACTCACTCATCGTCTTCACCGGACTCTCCGGGTCGGGCAAGTCCTCCCTGGCCTTCGACACGATCTTCGCCGAGGGCCAGCGCCGCTACGTCGAGTCGCTCTCGTCGTACGCCCGCCAGTTCCTCGGGCAGATGGACAAGCCCGACGTCGACTTCATCGAGGGTCTCTCCCCGGCCGTCTCGATCGACCAGAAGTCGACCTCGCGCAACCCCCGCTCCACCGTGGGCACCATCACGGAGGTCTACGACTACCTCCGTCTCCTCTTCGCCCGCATCGGAAAGCCGCACTGTCCCGAGTGCCGACGGCCGATCTCGCGCCAGTCGCCGCAGGCGATCGTCGACAAGGTGCTCGCGCTTCCCGAGGGCAGCCGCTTCCAGGTGCTCTCGCCCCTGGTGCGCGAGCGCAAGGGCGAGTTCGTCGACCTCTTCGCCGACCTCCAGACCAAGGGCTACAGCCGGGCGCGGGTGGACGGGGAGACCATCCAGCTCTCCGAGCCGCCCGTGCTGAAGAAGCAGGAGAAGCACACCATCGAGGTGGTCATCGACCGCCTCACCGTCAAAGACAGCGCCAAGCGCCGGCTGACCGACTCGGTGGAGACCGCCCTCGGCCTCTCCGGCGGCATGGTCATCCTGGACTTCGTCGACCTCGCCGAGGACGACCCGGAGCGTGAGCGGATGTACTCCGAGCACCTCTACTGTCCGTACGACGACCTGTCCTTCGAGGAGCTGGAGCCCCGCTCCTTCTCCTTCAACTCGCCCTTCGGCGCCTGCCCCGAGTGCACCGGCATCGGTACGCGCATGGAGGTGGACCCGGAGCTGATCGTCCCCGACGAGGACAAGTCCCTCGACGAGGGCGCGGTCTCGCCGTGGTCGCTCGGCCACACCAAGGACTACTTCCAGCGGCTGGTCGGCGCGCTCGCCGCGGAGCTGGGCTTCCGTACGGACATCGCGTGGGCCGGACTGCCGCTGCGGGCGAAGAAGGCCCTGATGTACGGGCACAAGACGCAGATCGAGGTCCGCTACCGCAACCGGTACGGCCGGGAGCGGGCGTACACGACGGCCTTCGAGGGCGCGGTGCCGTTCGTCAAGCGGCGGCACTCGGAGTCGGAGAGCGACGCGAGCCGCGAGCGCTTCGAGGGCTACATGCGCGAGGTGCCCTGCCCGACCTGTGAGGGCACCCGCCTGAAGCCGATCGTCCTGGCGGTCACGGTCATGGAGAAGTCCATCGCCGAGGTCGCGGCCATGTCGATCAGCGAGTGCGCGGACTTCCTCGGCCGGATGAAGCTCGACGCCCGCGACAAGAAGATCGCCGAGCGGGTTCTGAAGGAGGTCAACGAGCGGCTCCGCTTCCTCGTGGACGTCGGTCTCGACTACCTGTCGCTCAACCGCGCCGCCGGCACCCTCTCGGGCGGTGAGGCCCAGCGCATCCGGCTCGCCACCCAGATCGGCTCCGGCCTGGTCGGCGTGCTGTACGTGCTGGACGAACCCTCCATCGGCCTGCACCAGCGGGACAACCACCGGCTGATCGAAACGCTGGTGCGGCTGCGCGACATGGGCAACACGCTCATCGTCGTCGAGCACGACGAGGACACCATCAAGGTCGCCGACTGGGTCGTCGACATCGGCCCGGGCGCGGGCGAGCACGGCGGCAAGGTGGTGCACAGCGGTTCGCTGAAGGACCTGCTGAAGAACCCCGAGTCGATCACCGGGCAGTACCTGTCCGGGAAGCGGGCCATCCCGCTGCCGGACGTGCGCCGGCCCGTGAACGGGGAGCGCAGGCTGACCGTCCACGGTGCCAAGGAGAACAACCTGCGGGACATCGACGTGTCCTTCCCGCTGGGCGTGCTCACCGCGGTCACCGGCGTCTCCGGATCGGGAAAGTCGACGCTGGTCAACGACATCCTCTACACGCACCTGGCCCGCGAGCTGAACGGCGCCCGGTCGGTGCCCGGCCGCCACACGCGGGTGGAGGGCGACGACCTCGTGGACAAGGTCGTCCACGTCGACCAGTCGCCGATCGGCCGGACCCCGCGGTCCAACCCGGCGACGTACACCGGTGTCTTCGACCACGTGCGCAGGCTGTTCGCCGAGACGATGGAGGCGAAGGTGCGCGGCTACCTGCCGGGCCGCTTCTCCTTCAACGTCAAGGGCGGCCGCTGTGAGAACTGCTCCGGCGACGGCACGATCAAGATCGAGATGAACTTCCTCCCGGACGTCTACGTCCCGTGCGAGGTCTGCCACGGCGACCGGTACAACCGGGAGACGCTGGAGGTCCACTACAAGGGCAAGTCCATCGCGGAAGTCCTCAACATGCCGATCGAGGAGGCGCTGGGCTTCTTCGAGGCGGTGCCGACGATCGCGCGCCACCTGAAGACGCTGAACGAGGTGGGGCTCGGGTACGTCCGGCTCGGCCAGTCCGCGCCGACGCTGTCGGGCGGCGAGGCGCAGCGCGTCAAGCTGGCCTCGGAGCTGCAGAAGCGGTCGACGGGCCGGACGGTGTACGTGCTCGACGAGCCGACGACGGGCCTGCACTTCGAGGACATCTCGAAGCTGATCAAGGTGCTGTCGGGGCTGGTGGACAAGGGGAACTCGGTGATCGTCATCGAGCACAACCTCGACGTCATCAAGACCGCCGACTGGGTCATCGACATGGGCCCGGAGGGTGGTTACGGCGGCGGCCTGGTCGTGGCCGAGGGCACCCCGGAGCAGGTCGCCTCGGTGGGCGCGAGCCACACGGGCAAGTTCCTGCGGGACATCCTGGGGGCGGACCGGGTCTCCGACGCCGGGGCGCTCCCGGCCAGGCCGGCGGCGAAGAAGCCCCCGGCCAAGAAGGCTCCCGCCAAGAAGTCGGCGGCCCCGGCGAAGAAGGCGGCCGCCAAGAAGGCCGCGGTGCCGGCGAAGAAGACGGCGACGCGGGCGCGCAAGGCGTAGTCGAGCCGCCGCGCCGGGCTTGAGCGGGCCTGCGCCCGGACGGAGGGGCCCGGCCTGATGGGCCGGGCCCCTCCGCCGTCGGGGCCCGGCCCAGGGGGCGTGGGGCTGCCGGGCGGGTGTCCTCCGACGGGTCGCGCCGCCGGGCGGGTGCCGTCGGGTGGAGAGGGAGGGTGTGGAGCGCCGTGCGGGGGGTCGGGCTCAGGTGGCGATGCCCACCGGGCGGCGGAAGGTCGCGGGGTCGTTCAGGGTCGCCAGCAGCGCGTGGGCCACGTCCGCGCGCGGGATGACGCGGCCGGCCGGGACGTTGGCGCCGATCGCACGGCGGTACGTGCCGGTACCGGGGCGGTCCAGCAGCCGGGGCGGTCGGATCACCGTCCACTCGGTGGAGCTCGCGGCGATCGCCGCCTCCATGACCGCCAGGTCCGCGTACAGGTCCCGCAGGGCCCGCCGCAGGACCGGCAGGAGCACCGCCCGGGTGAAGACGCCGTCGCCCGGCACGTCCGGGCCCAGCGGGGCCGCGCTGACCACCGACAGGCGGCTTACGCCCGCGCGGTCCATCGCCGCGAGGACGGCCCGTGCGGCGGGCCCGGTCACCGGAGCCGCCTTGGCCTGCTTGTTGCTGCCCGCGCCGAGCGCCGACACCACCGCCGACCGGCCCGCCAGAACCGGCACGAGCGCGTCCTCGTCCGTCAGGTCGGCTACGACGGCCACATCGAGCCGGTTGTGCGCCGGCACCCCCAGCCGGGCCGGGTCGCGGACGACCGCCGTCACCTCGTGGCCCGCGTCCAGGGCCTGGGCGACCACCTCCCGGCCGACTCCGCCCGTCGCTCCGAACACCGTGATCCTCATGTCTGGCTCCCGCCCCACTAGGGGTGGGTGAGTGTTTACTCACCCCTGCTTTGTCTTAGGGTGAGCGAATGCTCACCCCGAAGTCAAGCCGCCCCACCCCCGAGCGCCTGCTCGACGCCGCCGAGACGCTGATGCGCACCAGCGGGCTCGCCGGCGCCACCACCAAGGCGATCGCCCGCGAGGCCGGCTGCTCGGAGGCGGCGCTCTACAAGCACTTCGCGAACAAGGAGGAGCTGTTCGTCCGCGTGCTGATGGAGCGCACGCCCAACGCCGGCCCCCTGATGGCCGCCCTGCACGCCGAATCCGGGGAGCGGGGGGTCGAGGAGGTGCTCACGGCCATCGCCCGGCACGCCTCGCACTTCTACGCCGACGCCATGCCCATGGCCGCCGCGCTCTTCGCCGAGCCCGCCCTGCTCACCCGCCATCGCGAGGGGGTCCGGCAGATCGGCGCCGGGCCGCACATGGTCCTGGAGGCGCTCGCAGGCCGGCTGCTGCGGGAGCGCGACGCGGGCAGGTTGCGGCCCGACGCCGACCCGGGCACCGCGGCCGCCCTGCTGCTCGGCGCCTGCTTCCAGCGCGCGTTCTTCCTGCACTTCTCCGGTGCGGACGTGGTCAGTCCGGTCGAGGAGTTCGCCCCCGCCGTGGCCCGGACCGTCTGGGCCGCGCTGCGCTGAGGTCTTGGAGCTCGGCGGTCTTGGAGCTCGACGGTCTCAGGGCTCGGTGGTCTCAGAGCTCGGCCGCGTACGGGGGCTCGGCTCCCGCCCGGGTGCAGGTCAGGGCGGCCGCGTGCGCGGCGTACGCCAGGACGTCCGGCCAGTCCACCGGGTCGCCCGCCGTGCCCGCCGTGCCCGGCGCCGTCGTGAGGCGGTGCAGCAGGGCCGCGTTGACGGTGTCGCCCGCCCCGATCGTGTCCACCACGCGGACCCGGCGGGCCGGGACCGAGCACTCCCCGCCGTCCCGCGTCCACACGGTCAGGCCCGCCGCACCCCTGGTCAGCACCACCGCCGACGGCCCCGCCGCCAGCCAGTCGCCGACCCCGCCGCCCAGCCAGGCCGCGTCCTCCTCCGACAGCTTGAGCACCGAGGTGTACGGCAGCAGCCGCTCCCGGAACCGGGCGCGGTACCCCGCCGGGTCCGCGATCAGCGCCGGCCTGATGTTGGGGTCCAGCAGGGTCAGCAGCCCGCGCCGGGACTCCCGGCGCAGCAGGGCCTCGTACGCGCTCGCCCCGGGCTCCAGGACCAGGGAGCAGGTCCCGAGCGCGAGGGCCCGTACGCCGTCGGGGAGGGCGGGCGGCAGTGTGAACAGCCGGTCCGCGGTGCCCTCGACGTAGAAGCCGTAGGAGGCCGAGCCGTCCGGGGCCAGCGAGGGCACGGCGAGGGTGGTCGGCTCCGGCCCGCGCTGGACCAGCGAGAGGTCCACCCCGGCCGCCCGCAGCCCGGACAGCAGGCTCTCGCCGAAGCCGTCGGCCGAGACCCGGGAGCAGAAGGCGGCCTCGGCGCCGAGCCGCCCCAGCGCGAGGGCGGTGTTGTACGGGCCCCCGCCCGGCCTCGGCAGCAGCGCGCCCGGCGGCCGCGCCGCTGGCACCAGGTCGATGAGGGCTTCTCCGCCGACGACGATCACGCGGGGGAAGCTACCCCATCGGCGCCGGTATCGTCGGGTGCGCCGGAGCTCCGGCCGGGTCCCCGGCCGGCGCCGCGTACGGCCCCCACGGCCGCCCCACCCCCGCACCACCTGGAGAACCGCATGTCCGCCCCGCAGCCCGCCGCCCGCCGCACCGTCCTGAAGGGCGCCGCAGCGCTCGCCGGGGCAGCCGGTGCCGGGCTGACCCTCGCGGCCTGCTCGACCGCGACCGACAGCGGCGGCAACACCCCCGCGACTCCCACGGCTCCGGTGGACCTGGGCGCGGCGGCCGACGTCCCGGTGGGCGGCGCGAAGCTGTACCGGGAGCGGAAGCTGATCGTGAGCTGCCCGGCGGAGGGCCAGTACAAGGCGTTCAGCGCCCAGTGCACCCACGCGGGCTGCGTCCTGGACAAGATCGTCAAAGGCGAGGGCAACTGCCCCTGCCACGGCAGCCGGTTCGACGTGGAGACGGGCGCGGTCCTGCGCGGCCCCGCCACCGACCCGCTGCCCGCCGTACCGGTGAGGGCGGAGAACGGCACGCTGATCGCGGGGTGATCGCGGGGTGATCGCGGGGTGATCGCGGGGTGATCGCGGGGGAGCGTGGGCCGAGCACGGCCCACGGCTCAGCCGCAGTCGGCTGTGAACCGGCCTCCATCATGCGTCGGCCCCACGGGTCCGTCCGCCGCCCCGCCCGCGACTCCCGGCCGCCGGTCCCGGTTCCGGGCTGCCGGTCCCACCCGATCAGTCCCAGTCCCACGCGATGCCGAGGATGCCGCGCCGCACCCCCTGCTCCAGCAGGTGCACCGCGCGGTGCCGGCCGCTCGGGGTCAGGTCTGCGAGACCGGTGCGCGGGGCCTGCGGGCCGCTGCGGGCGAAGCGCCGGCAGCGCACCGGCAGGGCCGCCTCGTCGAAGCGGACCTGGAGCATGTACTGCCCGCCCGCATAGCTGAACCCGCGCACGTACTCGTCGCTGCGGGCACCCGTGCCGTCCTCGACGCCGTAGCCGAAGACGTACGTGTCACCGCGCCGCAGCCGCGCGTCGAACAGCAGCTCGGCGACCACGACCCCGGCCGCCGGGTGGCACCGCACGCGGCCGGTGCGGCAGTTCTCGTACGCCGTCACGCCCACCCGGGAGGCGTCGCAGCCCGGATCGCCGTGGTGGACGGCGAGGTAGCGGTCGACCCCGTCGCGGTGGGCCCGGACGATCTGCTGGGACTCCCGGGACCGCAGCTCCCCGGCGGCGCCGATGCGCACCCGCTCGTGGTGGCCGACGGAGTGCAGTCCGCCGTCGGGCGGGAGCTCCATCGCCTCCAGCAGCTGCTCCACCGCCGCGCCCACCCCGACCAGCGCCCGGTACGAACGGGAGGCCGGGCGGGCCGCGCCGGCGGCCGCCTCCGGCGTGCCGAGCAGGCGCGACAGGGCCCCCTCCGGAAGCTCCAGGATCTGCTCCAGCGCGGCGACGGCCCGCAGGGACTCCGGGTGGCGCGGCCGCCGGGCGCCCTGCTGCCAGTAGCTGAGGCTGGTGACGCCGACCTTGATGCCGCGCGCCGCGAGCCGGTGCTGCACCCGGTGCAGCGGCAGGCCGCGCGCGGCCAGGGCGGCGCGCAGGGCGAGGTGGAAGGGTCCGGTGCGCAGCAGGTGTCCGATATCCGCCGTGTCCCCGGCCGGCCGCATGGCGACTCCTCTGTGAACGTTCACACGTGTCGGAGCGGGGCCCGCGCGGGTGGCTCCGGGGGACCAGGTGAAACGACAGCAACCGTTCACACCGCAGCCCCACTGTTCACACTGCAATGTCACCGCGTATTGAAGCGTGTTGACCTGATCGCGACAACACCCCGATGCTCCTCCACAGCGTCCGGACGCGCTCCTCCACCCCCACATCCCCGCCTCGGGAGGAACGCGATGCGCAACAGAAAGCGGCGGCCGTACCCGGCCGCCCTCCTCACCGCCCTGCTCCTCGCCCTGTCCTTCAACACCGGCACCGCCACCGCCGTCGGCGCCGGTACGGACAGCGCGAGTGCCGCCCTCGCCGCCAAGCGCCTGAACATCACCATGCAGGCGCAACAGAAGACCAACTGGTGCTGGGCCGCCGGCGGCAACACCATCGCCACCTGGTTCGGCCGCAGCTACAGCCAGAACCAGTTCTGCAACGCCGCCTTCAACCGCCAGCAGGGCTCCGAATGCCCCAACAACCAGGCGACCCTCGGCAACGTCCAGACCGGCCTGCGCTGGGCCGGCGTCAACCCCGGCTCCTACGTGACCGGCTGGCTCCAGTACTCCACCGTCCAGACCGAGATCAACGCCAACCGCCCGGTCGAGACCCGGATCCAGTGGTCCAACGGCGGCGGCCACATGCACGTCCTCTACGGCTACGACACCGCGAGCAACTGGGTCTACTGGGGAGACCCGTGGCCCTCCAGCGACCGCTACAACTGGGCCTCCCACGCCTGGTACGTCAACAACAGCACCTTCTCCTGGACCCACTCCCTCTACCGGATCGGGGCGTGAGCGCCATGACCCCGCGCACCACAGCCGCCGCCGCGGTCCTCGCGGCCACCGTCCTCCTCGGCCTCGGCGGGCAGGCCGCCGCCGCGCCCGTGCCGCAGCCCGGAGCGGCCACCGCCGAGACCCTGGCCACCGCCGAGACCCTGGCCGCCGCCGACCGGGCGGCCGCGTCCCCCGAGAGCCTGGCCACCCTCTCCCGCTTCTTCTCCCGGGAGGGCAAGGTCTCGGCCGCCGCCGCGCGGCCCCGGGTCGAGGGCACGGCGATCCCGGTCAGCCACCTCTCCCCGGAGTTCGTCGCGGGGAAGGCGGGGGCGCCGGTGGCCCGCCTGGAGTTCCTCGCCAGCGAGGCCGTCGCCGCCGACGGACAGCGCGCCGCCCTGTGGACCGCCCGGACGGAGGCCGGCTGGCAGGTGGTGAACATAGCCACCGGGGACGACGAGTTCCGCTACGCGCGGCTCGGCGCCGCGAAACTCCCGGGCGGGACCGTGTTCCGGGAGCCGCAGATCGACGCCTGGTACGTCGCCGGGGGCAGCAGGGTGCTGCCGCTGGACGAGGACGCGGTGCGGGCCGTCGGCGCCGGGGGCACCAGCCTCACCGGCTACCGGGCGCGGGTCGTGCAGGCGTACGGGAACAAGCTGCCGGGCTCGGCCTATGCCGAGGGGGGCATGGCGGGGGGCTTCGACGAGGCCCCGTCGCCCGCCGGGTCCGCAGGGGCTCCGGCGGAACTGCTCGCCGGAGCCGGGGCGCTCGCGCTGGGCGGTGCGGGGGCACTGGTCCTGGCACGCTCCCGGCGGCGCACCTCCGCCGCGGCGTAGCCCCGCGCGCGGGGTCCGGCTCCCGCCAGGGGCCGGGCCCCGCCGCATCCGGGCCCGGCCCGCATCCCGAGCAGGGCTGCGGCCGGGGCCGGGCGCCGACGGCGCCGAGGGCATCCGGCCCGTTGTCGGCGGGCGCAAGTAGGGTGGGCGGCATGGCCGACCCTTCCAGCTACCGCCCCAAGCCGGGACAGATCCCCGACTCCCCGGGGGTCTACAGATTCCGCGACGAGCACCGCCGGGTGATCTACGTCGGGAAGGCCAAGAACCTGCGCCAGCGGCTGGGCAGCTACTTCCAGGACGTCGCCAACCTGCACCCCCGCACCGCCACCATGGTGACCACGGCCGCCTCCGTCGAGTGGACCGTCGTCTCCACCGAGGTCGAGGCGCTCCAGCTGGAGTACTCCTGGATCAAGGAGTACGACCCCCGGTTCAACGTCAAGTACCGCGACGACAAGAGCTACCCCTCCCTCGCCGTCACCCTCAACGAGGAGTACCCGCGGGTCCAGGTCATGCGCGGCCCCAAGAAGAAGGGCGTGCGCTACTTCGGCCCGTACGGGCACGCCTGGGCCATCCGCGAGACCGTCGACCTGATGCTGCGGGTCTTCCCCGTCCGCACCTGCTCCGCCGGGGTCTTCAAGCGCTCCGCGCAGATCGGCCGCCCCTGCCTCCTCGGCTACATCGGCAAGTGCTCCGCGCCCTGCGTCGGCCGGGTCACCCCCGAGGAGCACCGCGAACTGGCCGACGACTTCTGCGACTTCATGGCCGGCCGCACCGGCACCTACCTCTCCCGCCTCGAACGGCAGATGCACGAGGCCGCCGAGGCGATGGAGTACGAGAAGGCCGCCCGGCTGCGCGACGACATGGGCGCGCTGCGCCGCGCCATGGAGAAGAACGCCGTCGTGCTCGCCGACGCCACCGACGCCGACCTCGTCGCGGTCGCCGAGGACGAGCTCGAGGCCGCCGTGCAGATCTTCCACGTACGCGGCGGCCGGGTCCGCGGCCAGCGCGGCTGGGTCACCGACAAGGTCGAGGCCGTCGACACCGCCGGGCTCGTCGAGCACGCCCTCCAGCAGCTGTACGGGGAGGAGAAGGGCGAGGCGGTGCCCAAGGAGGTGCTGGTCCCCGCGCTCCCCGAGGACGCGCCGGCCCTGAGCCAGTGGCTCGCCGAGCGCCGCGGCTCGAACGTCAGCCTGCGCATCCCGCAGCGCGGCGACAAGAAGGCGCTGATGGAGACCGTCCACCGCAACGCCCAGCAGTCCCTCGCCCTCCACAAGACCAAGCGCGCCAGCGACCTCACCACCCGCTCCCGGGCCCTGGAGGAGATCGCCGACGCCCTGGACCTGGACGGCGCGCCGCTGCGCATCGAGTGCTTCGACATCTCCCACCTGCAGGGCGACGACGTGGTGGCCTCCATGGTCGTCTTCGAGGACGGCCTCGCTCGCAAGAGCGAGTACCGCCGCTTCCAGATCAAGACGTTCGAGGGGCAGGACGACGTCCGCTCCATGCACGAGGTGGTCTCCCGCCGCTTCCGCCGCTACCTCCAGGAGAAGCTGAAGACGGGCGAGTGGTCCCCCGAGGACGCCGACGACGCGGGCGCGGCGGCCGGGGCGGAGGACGACGGGCGGCCCAAGCGCTTCGCCTACCCGCCCCAGCTCGTCGTGGTCGACGGCGGCCAGCCGCAGGTGGCCGCCGCCAAGCGGGCCCTGGAGGAGCTCGGGATCGACGACGTCGCCGTGTGCGGCCTCGCCAAGCGGCTGGAGGAGGTCTGGCTGCCGGGCGAGGACGACCCGGTCGTGCTGCCCCGCACCAGCGAGGGCCTGTACCTGCTCCAGCGGATCCGCGACGAGGCCCACCGCTTCGCCATCCAGTACCAGCGCAACAAGCGCGGCAAGCGCTTCACGTCCGGGCCGCTGGACGAGGTGCCCGGCCTCGGCGAGAGCCGCAAGCAGGCCCTGGTCAAACACTTCGGTTCGGTGAAGAAGCTGAGACAGGCGACAATCGACCAGATCTGCGAGGTCCCGGGCATAGGCCGCAAGACGGCCGAGACCGTGGCCGCGGCCCTCGCCGGAGCGGTGCCCGCCGGCCCTGCGGTCAACACGGCCACAGGAGAGATCATTGAGGATGAGACCCCCGCACCCGCGGGAGCATCGTCCGAACGGGGGACCGAGCAATGACCGAGCACGAGACCACGCACGACCGAGACGGAGCACAGGTGAGTACGGGCACGACAGTGGAGCCCGGAGATACCGCCGAGGCGGCCATCCCCGAGCTGGTGATCATCTCCGGCATGTCCGGGGCCGGCCGCAGTACGGCGGCCAAGTGTCTGGAGGACCTCGGCTGGTTCGTCGTCGACAACCTCCCGCCCGCGCTGATCCCCACCATGGTGGAGCTCGGCGCCCGCTCCCAGGGCAACGTGGCGCGCATCGCCGTCGTCGTAGACGTCCGCGGCCGCCAG
Source organism: Streptomyces antarcticus (assembly GCF_026627255.1). Lineage (GTDB taxonomy): Bacteria > Actinomycetota > Actinomycetes > Streptomycetales > Streptomycetaceae > Streptomyces > Streptomyces antarcticus. Next base: position 73,398 of record NZ_JAPNLM010000015.1, read on the forward strand.
TTCTTCGACGCCCTGCGCGAATCCCTCGCCGACCTCGACAGCAAGGGAGTCACCCGGCGCATCGTCTTCCTGGAGTCCTCCGACGACGCGCTGGTCCGCCGCTTCGAGTCGGTCCGCCGCCCCCACCCCCTCCAGGGCGACGGACGCATCACCGACGGCATCGCCGCCGAGCGCGACCTGCTGCGCGAGCTGCGCGGCGACGCCGACCTGGTGATCGACACCTCCAGCCTGAACGTCCACGAACTGCGCGCCAAGATGGACGCCCAGTTCGCCGGGGACGAGGAGCCCGAGCTGCGGGCCACCGTCATGTCCTTCGGCTACAAGTACGGCCTCCCCGTCGACGCCGACCTCGTCGTCGACTGCCGCTTCATCCCCAACCCGCACTGGGTCCCGGAGCTGCGCCCCTTCACCGGGCTCAACGAGGAGGTGTCGGGGTACGTTTTCAGCCAGCCCGGCGCCAAGGAGTTCCTCGACCGCTACACCGAGCTGCTCCAGCTCATCGCCACCGGCTACCGCCGCGAGGGCAAGCGGTACGTGACCATCGCGGTCGGGTGCACGGGCGGTAAGCACCGCAGCGTGGCCATGTCCGAGAAGCTCGCCGCCCGCCTCGCCTCCGAGGGAGTCGAGACCGTCGTAGTCCACCGGGACATGGGGCGCGAGTGACCCCACGGACCCCCCGGCTGAGCCGCCTGCGCCGCCTCACCCCGGGACGGGGCGAGGACGGCGCGGGCCGTTCCGGCCGCCGGCGCGGCGCCGCCCCCAAGGTGGTCGCGCTCGGCGGCGGCCAGGGCCTGTCGGCCTCGCTCGCCGCCCTGCGCCGGATCACCGGTGACCTCACCGCCGTGGTCACCGTCGCCGACGACGGCGGATCCAGCGGCCGGCTCCGGGAGGAGCTCGGCGTACTGCCGCCGGGCGACCTGCGCAAGGCGCTGGCCGCGCTGTGCGGCGACGACGACTGGGGCCAGACCTGGGCCCGCGTCATCCAGCACCGCTTCCAGTCCGAGGGCGACCTGCACGGGCACGCCGTCGGCAACCTGCTGATCGTCGCCCTGTGGGAGCAGCTCGGCGATCCCGTCCAGGCCCTCGACCTGGTCGGCAGGCTCCTCGGGGCGCAGGGCCGGGTGCTGCCCATGTCGGCGGTGCCGCTGGAGCTCCAGGCCCTGGTCAAGGGCCACCACCCGGACCGCCCCGAGGACGTCGACACCGTACGCGGGCAGGCCACGGTGGCCCTGACCCCCGGCGAGGTGCTCTCCGTCCAGGTGGTGCCGAGCGACCCGCCGGCCGTGCCGGAGGCCGTGGCCGCGGTGCTGGACGCCGACTGGGTGGTGCTCGGACCGGGCTCCTGGTTCTCCTCGGTGATCCCGCACCTGCTGGTGCCGGAACTGCTCGACGCGCTGGTCGAGACGAAGGCCCGGCGGGTCCTGTCGCTGAACCTCGCGCCGCAGCCCGGCGAAACAGAGGGCTTCTCTCCGCAGCGTCATTTGGAGGTTTTGGCCCGACACGCCCCTAAACTCGCCCTGGACGTGGTGCTGGCCGACGAGGCCGCCGTACCCGACCGCGAGTCCCTCGCCGATGCCGCGAAACGCTTCGGCGCCGCGGTCGAGCTGGCTCCCGTGGCCAGGCAGGACGGCTCTCCGAAGCACGATCCGGAGCTGCTGGCCGCCGCGTACGACCGTATTTTTCGGATGCATGGAAGGATCGGCCCATGGCGATGACGCCCGCGGTGAAGGACGAGATCTCTCGCCTGCCCGTGACCCGGACCTGCTGCAGGAAGGCCGAGGTCTCGGCGATCCTCCGGTTCGCGGGCGGGTTGCACCTGGTGAGCGGCCGCATCGTCATCGAGGCGGAGCTTGACACGGGCATCGCCGCGCGAAGACTGCGCAAGGACATCCTGGAGATCTTCGGCCATTCCTCGGACCTGGTCGTCATGGCTCCCGGCGGTCTGCGCCGCGGCAGCCGGTACGTGGTCCGGGTCGTGGCCGGCGGTGACCAGCTGGCCCGCCAGACGGGCCTCGTGGATGGCCGCGGACGCCCCATCCGGGGTCTTCCGCCCCAGGTGGTCTCCGGGGCCACCTGTGACGCGGAGGCGGCCTGGCGCGGCGCCTTCCTGGCCCACGGCTCGCTCACCGAGCCGGGCCGGTCCTCCTCGCTGGAGGTCACCTGCCCCGGCCCGGAGGCCGCCCTGGCCCTGGTGGGCGCCGCCCGCAGGCTCTCCATCGCCGCCAAGGCGCGCGAGGTGCGGGGCGTGGACCGGGTCGTGGTCCGCGACGGCGACGCGATCGGCGCCCTGCTCACCCGGCTCGGCGCGCACGAGTCGGTGCTGGCCTGGGAGGAGCGGCGGATGCGGCGCGAGGTGCGCGCCACCGCCAACCGCCTCGCCAACTTCGACGACGCCAACCTGCGCCGCTCTGCGCGTGCCGCGGTGGCCGCCGGAGCCCGCGTGCAGCGGGCGCTGGAGATCCTCGCCGAGGAGGTCCCCGAGCACCTCGCCGCGGCCGGCCGGCTGCGCATGGAGCACAAGCAGGCCTCCCTGGAGGAGCTGGGCGCGCTCGCCGACCCGCCGCTGACCAAGGACGCGGTCGCGGGCCGGATCCGCCGGCTACTGGCCATGGCCGACAAGCGGGCCCAGGACCTCGGGATCCCGGGTACCGAGTCGAACCTGGACCTCAGCGAGGAGATGGCCGACAACATGGCCGGCTGAGCGGCGGCTGAGCCGGCCGCCGGGCCGCGACCGGGCGGCCGCCGCCGCAGTCGCCGTACGCACACCGCGAGGGGCCCGCACGAGTGATCGTGGGGGCCCCTTTCGGCAGGCCCCATTGACATGTGCATGGGCTGGTCGTGAGCCTGTCGTCCGAACGCTTTCGTGGCAGACGACGCCCAGGGGGGCACATGAGGCACCGCGCGAGATCGATCCTCGCCGCAACCGCACTCGTCTTCGCAAGCACACTGGCCGCGCTACCCGCGGCGGCCCAGGACCGGGCCGCGACCGGCGCCCCGTCCGGCGCCGACGAGGTACGGGTCTACGACGCCGACATCACCCGTGAGCAGGTACCGCTCGTCCTGGCCGCCGGCCAGGACGCCCACGAGCTCACCGAACGCGCCCCCGAGACCGGGACCGCCAAGGTCGAGCTGTTCCTCACGAGCGGCCAGGCGAAGGAGCTCGCCGCCCAGGGGGTCCGGCTCGCCGAGCGCGAGGTCCCCGCCGCGGGCCTGGCCCGCGCCAAGGCCTCCGGCGACGGCGTGTTCCGGCCGTACAGCGGCAAGGGCGGCCTCCAGGAGGAGATCCTGCGGACCGCCCGGGAGAACCCCGGGCTCACCAAGGTCGTCTCCATCGGCAAGACCGTCCAGGGCAAGGACATCCTCGCCCTGAAGGTCAGCAAGAACGCCGAGAAGACCAAGGACGGCGCCAAGCCGGCCGTGCTCTACATGTCCAACCAGCACGCCCGCGAGTGGATCACCCCGGAGATGACCCGCCGGCTGATGCACCACACGCTGGACACCTACGGCAAGGACCCGCGCGTCACACGGCTGGTCGACTCCAGCGAGCTGTGGTTCCTGCTCTCCGCCAACCCCGACGGCTACGACCACACCTTCGCCGCGGACGGCCAGCGGCTGTGGCGCAAGAACCTGCGCGACAACAACGGCGACGGCAGGATCACCGCGGGCGACGGGGTAGACCTGAACCGGAACTTCGCCTACAAGTGGGGCTACGACAACGAGGGCTCCTCGCCGAACCAGGCGAGCGAGACCTACCGCGGGCCCAAGGCCTCCTCCGAGCCGGAGACCGTCGCCGTCGACCGGTTCCAGAAGCGCATCGGCTTCGAGTACGCCATCAACTACCACTCGGCCGCCGAGCTGCTGCTCTACGGCGTGGGCTGGCAGGTCGCCACCCCCACCCCCGACGACGTCGCCTACAAGGCGCTCGCCGGAACGCCGGAGAACCCGGCCGTCCCCGGCTACTACCCGCAGGTGTCCTCCGAGCTCTACACCACCAACGGCGAGGCCGACGGACACGCCTCCAACACCAACGGCATCATGATGTTCACGCCGGAGATGACCACCTGCCAGACGGCCTCCGCGATCGACCCGGACGACCCGTGGCGGCCCGAGGACTGCGCCTCCGGCTTCAACTTCCCGGACGACGAGAAGCTCGTCCAGGCGGAGTTCGCCAAGAACGTCCCCTTCGCCCTCTCGGTCGGCGAGAGCGCCGCGCACCCGGACCGGCCCGCCTCCACCGTGGGCCTGGACGCCGCGGACTTCACCCTCGACCCCTTCGCCACCTCCTACGCGGCCCGCGGCCAGGACCAGGAGGTCGCCGTCACGGCCCGCAAGTCGCTGCGCGACAAGGAGCTCAACTTCCGGATCAACGGCGGCCGCACGCAGGACGAGGACCTCAAGGCCTGGAAGGGCGGTGACGTCTACGGCGGCGAGGACAACAACTGGTTCGACGAGTACCGGGCCGAGGTCGACGCCGCCGGGCCCGGCGACAAGGTCGAGGTCTGGTTCACCGGACGCGACCGCACCGGCCGGCGGGTCTCCAGCGAGCACTTCACGTACACGGTGGCCGAGCGGCCGCGCGCGGACGTGCTGGTGATCGCCGAGGAGGGCGCCACGGCCCGGCACGCCCAGACGTACGTGGACGCGCTGCGCGCCAACGGCAGGTCCGCCGCCGTCTGGGACGTCGCGGCCCAGGGAGCGCCGCACCACCTCGGGACGCTCTCCCACTTCCGCACGGCCGTCCACTACACCGGGGCCAAGTCGCCCGGGGGAGACACCCAGCTGGCGGTCCGCGACTTCCTCAACGAGGGCGGCAAGCTGATCGAGGCCGGCGAGCTCGCCGGCGGCAACGCCCAGGTCGGGCGCGCCGTGACCAACGACTTCAGCCAGTACTGGCTCGGCGCCCACGGCCGTACGAGCGCCTCCGGCGCCACCGGCTTCACCGGCGCCGCCGCCCTGGCCGGCGCCCGCGGAGGCCTCGGCGACGCCGCGGGCAATCCGCTGAACGCCCCCGGCTCCTACACCGTGACCTCCGAAACCCTGGCGCCCGCGCAGTTCCCGCAGTTCAAGAGCGCGCAGGCCGGCCAGTTCGCCGGGGTCGTCAACCCGTACGCCCCCTACGCCGGCACCGGGATGGCCTCGGCCCTGCACACGGACGGCGACTGGAAGCGGCTGGCCCGCACCATCGACCTCACCGGCGTCTTGGCCGCGGACAAGCCGCAGCTGAAGCTCGCCCTCAACTGGAACACCGAGGAGGGCTACGACCACGCGGCCCTGGAGGCCCGTACGGCAGGCGGGGACGACTGGACGACGCTGCCGGACGCGGGCGGCCTGAGCAGCTCCACCGTGCCGGAGGAGTGCGCGGCGGGCTTCTTCATGAACGGCCACCCGTTCCTGCGCCGCTACCTCACGCTGGACGCCGCGGGCTGCACCCCGCAGGGCACCAGCGGCGCCTGGAACAGCTTCACCGGATCCTCCGGCGGCTGGAAGCAGGTCTCCTTCGACCTGAGCGCGTACGCGGGCAAGACCGTGGAGGTCTCGCTCTCCTCCATCACCGACCCCGGCTCGGGCGGCCGCGGCGTCTTCGCGGACGAGGTGCGCCTGTCCGTCGGCGGCGCGGACCGCGCCGCCGAGGGCTTCGAGACCTCGCTCGGCGTCTGGGCGGCCCAGGCCGCACCTGCCGGAAGCCCCGACGTTCCGGGCGATTGGTCCCGGTCCGGGGAGCTGTTCAAGTCCTACGCGGCGGTGACTACGCGTGACACGGTTCTCCTCGGCTTCGGCCTGGAACACCTGCCGGCCGCGGCGGACCGCGTCGTACTCGTCGGTAAGGCGCTACGCACACTGAACCACTGACAGGCAACCCCGTCCCACCCTCACTCTGAGTGACGGGCCGGAGGTCCCGGGGGTCCCGTACCGGAACGGCTGGTACGTGGCCCTTCCGGGGCCTCCCCCGGCAGGAGGGGGAGTGTCAGGCTCACGCCGATGTCACTCAAAAGCTCACGGAGAGGTAGGGTCGTAAGCGGTCGGGGACATCCCATACAGCTCGCCGGCGGACTTTACCGGCGCACCAACGAGGAGATCGGTTCGTGACGATCCGCGTAGGCATCAACGGTTTTGGCCGAATTGGCCGCAACTACTTCCGTGCGCTCCTGGAGCAGGGAGCGGACATCGAGATCGTCGGTGTCAACGACCTGACGGACAACGCCACCCTGGTGCACCTGCTCAAGTACGACACCATTCTGGGCCGCCTCAAGGCCGAGGTCTCCCACACGGCAGACACCATCACGGTCGGTGGCAACACCTTCAAGACCTTCGCCGAGCGCGACCCCGCGAACCTCCCCTGGGGTGAGCTGGGCGCCGACATCGTCATCGAGTCGACCGGCATCTTCACCAAGAAGGCCGACGCCGCCAAGCACATCGCGGCGGGCGCGAAGAAGGTCCTCATCTCGGCTCCGGCCAAGGACGAGGACATCACGATCGTCATGGGCGTGAACCAGGACAAGTACGACGCGGCCAGCCACCACGTCATCTCCAACGCCTCCTGCACCACCAACTGCGTGGCGCCGATGGCCAAGGTCCTCCTGGAGAACTTCGGCATCGTCAAGGGCATGATGACGACGGTCCACGCGTACACGAACGACCAGCGCATCCTGGACTTCCCGCACTCGGACCTGCGCCGCGCCCGCGCCGCCGCCGAGAACATCATCCCGACCACCACCGGTGCCGCCAAGGCCACCGCGCTGGTGATCCCGGAGCTCGCCGGCAAGCTCGACGGCATCGCGATGCGCGTCCCGGTCCCGACCGGTTCCGTGACCGACCTCGTCATCGAGCTCGAGCGCGAGGTCACCCGGGACGAGGTGAACGCGGCGTTCCAGAAGGCGGCCGAGGGCCAGCTCAAGGGCATCCTCGACTACACCGAGGACGCGATCGTCTCCTCCGACATCGTGAACTGGCCGGCGTCCTGCACCTTCGACTCCTCCCTGACCATGGTCCAGGGCAAGAGCGTCAAGGTCATCGGCTGGTACGACAACGAGTGGGGCTACTCCAACCGTCTCGTGGACCTTACGGTCTACGTCGGTGGCCAGCTCTAAGGTCGCCCCGGTTCCAAGGCAAGGCACCACGATGTGAGCACAGGGTCCGGGCAGCGCGACGAAGCGCCGCACGGGCCCTGTTGCTTGCCTCGTTCTCCCTTCCTCGCCCTTAGGGTGAAGGGCTCCAAAGGAGTAGAAACACATGAAGACGATCGACGAACTGCTCGCCGAAGGCGTCAAGGGCAAGCGGGTCTTCGTCCGCGCGGACCTGAACGTCCCGCTGGCCGAGGGCACCATCACCGACGACGGCCGCATCCGCGCCGTCCAGCCCACGATCGCGAAGCTCGCCGCCTCCGGCGCCCGCGTCATCGTGGCCTCGCACCTGGGCCGCCCCAAGGGCGCCCCGGACCCGGCCTTCTCGCTCGCCCCGGCCGCCAAGCGCCTGGGTGAACTGCTCGGCACGGACGTCGCGTTCGCCACCGACACCGTCGGCGACTCCGCCAAGGAGACCGTTCTGGCCCTCGCCGACGGCCAGGTCGCCGTCATCGAGAACCTGCGCTTCAACGCCGGTGAGACCGCGAAGGACGACGCCGAGCGCGGCGCCTTCGCGGACCGGCTCGCGGAGCTCGCCGACGTGTACGTCGGCGACGGCTTCGGCGCCGTCCACCGCAAGCACGCCTCGGTCTTCGACCTCCCCGCGCGCCTCCCGCACGCGGCCGGCTACCTCATCGCCACCGAGGTCGGCGTCCTGAAGAAGCTGACCGACGACGTCAAGCGCCCGTACGTCGTGGTCCTCGGCGGCGCCAAGGTCTCCGACAAGCTCGCCGTCATCGACGAGCTGCTCGGCAAGGCCGACCGCATCCTCATCGGCGGCGGCATGGCCTACACCTTCCTCAAGGCCCTGGGTCACGAGGTCGGCATCTCCCTGCTCCAGAAGGACCAGCTGGAGAAGGTCACCGAGTACATGGAGCGCGCCAAGGCCACGGGCGTCGAGCTCGTGCTCCCGGTCGACGTGCTCGTCTCCACGGACTTCCCCGACCTCAAGGGCAAGACCCCGGCGGACTTCGAGACCGTGGACGCGGACAAGATCCCGGCCGACAAGGAGGGCCTGGACATCGGCCCCCGGACGCGCGAGCTGTACGCGTCGAAGATCGCCGATGCCGAGACCGTCTTCTGGAACGGTCCCGTGGGCGTCTTCGAGCACCCCGACTACGCCAACGGCACCAAGGCCGTGGCGCAGGCCCTCGTCGACAGCAGCGCCTTCACCGTCGTCGGCGGCGGAGACTCGGCCGCCGCCGTGCGTACGCTCGGCTTCGACGAGAATGCTTTCGGCCACATTTCCACCGGTGGCGGCGCCTCCCTCGAATACCTCGAGGGCAAGACGCTCCCCGGCCTCGCCGCCCTGGAGGGCTGACACCGCATGACTGCACCCGTTTCCGCCGGCCGCACCCCGCTGATGGCGGGCAACTGGAAGATGAACCTCAACCACCTCGAGGCCATCGCCCACGTCCAGAAGCTCGCCTTCGCGCTCGCCGACAAGGACTTCGACGCCGTCGAGGTCGTGGTCCTGCCGCCCTTCATCGACCTCCGGTCGGTGCAGACCCTGGTCGACGGCGACAAGCTGAAGATCAAGTACGGCGCCCAGGACCTCTCGGCGCACGACTCCGGCGCCTACACCGGCGAGGTCTCCGGCGCGATGCTGTCGAAGCTGAAGTGCGCGTACGTGGCCGTCGGCCACAGCGAGCGCCGCCAGTACCACGGCGAGGACGACGAGACCTGCAACGCCAAGGTCAAGGCCGCCTACCGCCACAGGCTGACCCCGATCCTGTGCGTCGGCGAGGGCCTGGACGTCCGCAAGGCCGGACAGCAGGTCCCGTACACGCTGGCCCAGCTCGACGGTGGTCTCAAGGACATCGCGGCCGAGCAGGCCGAGACCATCGTGATCGCGTACGAGCCCGTCTGGGCGATCGGGACCGGCGAGGTCGCCACCCCCGAGGACGCCCAAGAGGTCTGCGGTGCCATCCGCGGCCGTCTCGCGGAGCTGTACTCGCAGGAGCTGGCCGACAAGGTCCGCATCCAGTACGGCGGCTCGGTCAAGTCCGGCAACATCGCCGCGATCATGGCCCAGCCCGACGTCGACGGAGCCCTGGTGGGCGGCGCCGCGCTGGACGTGGACGAGTTCGTCGGGATCGTCCGCTTCGGCGACGCGTAGCGACTGCGGTGAGTATGCGGTAGGACGGATCCGTCGTACCCTTGCGGGGGCCGGAGGCTGAACCATCAGCCGCCGGCCCCCGCGCACGTCTCAGCGGAGCCCGGCAAGCCAGAAAAGCCAGAAAGTAGGAATCAGCCGTGATTATGGGGTTCTCGATCGCCCTGATCGTCTTCAGCGCCCTGCTGATGCTCCTCGTGCTGATGCACAAGGGCAAGGGCGGCGGCCTTTCCGACATGTTCGGCGGCGGCATGCAGTCGTCGGTCGGCGGTTCCTCCGTCGCGGAGCGCAACCTCGACCGCATCACCGTGGTCGTCGGTCTGCTGTGGTTCGCCTGCATCATGGCACTGGGACTTCTCATGAAGTCGAGCGCCAGCTGACCGTTCTGGCCATTCCGCCAGTCCGGCCGGTGCCGTCCGGCCTACTATGAGGTCCGGCGTCCATCGCCTGGAATGAGTAACTCCGGTCAGTGGACGCGCGTTGGGCCTTACGTAGACTTGGGCGCCCGCGGCGGAATTCCACTCACGCTCCGCGGCACCATTACGCAGGGAGTTACGACCGTGGCAAGTGGCAACGCGATCCGTGGTAGCCGGGTCGGAGCGGGGCCGATGGGTGAGGCCGAGCGCGGCGAGTCCGCGCCCCGCCTGCGCATCTCCTTCTGGTGCTCGAACGGGCACGAGACGCAGCCGAGCTTCGCCAGCGACGCGCAGGTGCCGGACACCTGGGACTGCCCGCGCTGCGGGTTCCCGGCCGGCCAGGACCGGGACAACCCGCCGGCCCCGCCGCGCACCGAACCGTACAAGACGCACCTGGCGTACGTGCGGGAGCGGCGCACCGACGCCGACGGCGAGGCGATCCTCGCCGAGGCACTCGCCAAACTCCGCGGCGAGATCTGAACGGCCCGTCAGAAGCGTGCACCGGGGCCCGGTGCGGCAGGGGGAGACTCCCGCCGCACCGGGCCCCTTCGCGTGCGCCCGCGCCGACGGCGCCTGTCCGTCATTGCCGCTTCGCATCCTTTAGGTTGGAGATCGGCGGGGCACGACAGGACGCGAGAAATGGGTTGATGGCCAGGATGAATGCAGACAGCCGTACGAAGCTCACCCGGACGCCGGAGTGGCTGGCACTCGGCAAGCACCGGGAGGAGCTCGGGCAGACGCATCTGCGAGAGCTGTTCGAGGAGAACCCGGGCCGCGGCTCCGGCTACACCCTGCGCGCCGGTGACCTGCGCATCGACTACTCCAAGCACCTCGTCACGGACGAGACGCTGACGCTGCTGCGCGAGCTCGCGGCGGCGACCGGCGTGGCCGGGCTGCGCGAGGCGATGTTCCGCGGAGACAAGATCAACACGACCGAGGACCGGGCGGTCCTGCACACCGTCCTGCGCGCCCCCGAGGGCGCCGTCGTCGAGGTGGACGGCGAGAACGTCGTCCCCGGCGTGCACGCCGTCCTCGACAAGATGGCCGCCTTCGCCGACCGCGTCAGGTCGGGGGAGTGGACCGGCTCCACCGGCAAGCCGATCAAGAACGTCGTCAACATCGGCATCGGCGGATCCGACCTCGGTCCGGCGATGGCGTACGAGGCGCTGCGCGCCTTCACCGACCGCGCGCTGACCCTGCGCTTCGTCTCCAACGTGGACGGCGCCGACCTCCACGAGGCCGTGCGGGACCTGGACCCGGCCGAGACGCTGTTCATCATCGCGTCGAAGACCTTCACCACCATCGAGACCATCACCAACGCCACCTCGGCGCGGGACTGGCTGCTCACGGGGCTGGGGGCCGGCGAGGAGGCCGTGGCGCGGCACTTCGTGGCGCTGTCGACGAACGAGGAGAAGGTCTCCGGGTTCGGCATCGACACGGCCAACATGTTCGAGTTCTGGGACTGGGTCGGCGGACGCTACTCCTTCGACTCCGCCATCGGGCTCTCCCTGATGATCGCGATCGGCCCGGACGCCTTCCGCGAGATGCTCGGCGGCTTCTCCGCCATGGACACGCACTTCCGCACGGCGCCGCCCGAGGAGAACGCGCCGCTGCTGCTGGGCCTGTTGGGCATCTGGTACATCGGCTTCTTCGACGCGCAGTCGCACGCCGTGCTCCCGTACAGCCACTACCTCTCGCGCTTCACCGCGTACTTGCAGCAGCTGGACATGGAGTCCAACGGCAAGTCCGTTGACCGGGACGGCAATCGCGTGGAGTGGCAGACCGGCCCGGTGGTGTGGGGCACCCCCGGCACCAACGGGCAGCACGCGTACTACCAGCTCATCCACCAGGGCACGCGGATGATCCCCGCCGACTTCATCGGCTTCGCACGGCCCGTGGCCGACCTGCAGCCGTCGTTCGCCGCCCAGCACGACCTGCTGATGGCGAACTTCTTCGCGCAGACGCAGGCGCTGGCCTTCGGCAAGACGGCGGACGAGGTGCGGGCGGAGGGCGCGCCGGAGTCCCTGGTCCCGCACAAGACCTTCCAGGGGAACCACCCGACGACCACGATCCTGGCCGCCGAGCTGACCCCGGCGGTGCTGGGCCAGCTGATCGCGCTTTACGAGCACAAGGTGTTCGTCCAGGGCGCCGTCTGGAACATCGACTCCTTCGACCAGTGGGGCGTGGAGCTCGGCAAGGTCCTCGCCAAGCGGATCGAGCCCGCGCTGACCGAGGGCGCGGACGTACCGGGCATGGACTCCTCGACCAAGGCCCTGGTCGCCGGGTACCGGGAGCTGCGCGACCGCGGCTGAGCGGGCCGCGGCCGCCCGGCCGGGAACGGCGGAGCGCCCCGCACCTTCGAGGTGCGGGGCGCTCGGCCGTACGGTGCTTCGCCGTACGGTGCTTCGCCGTCGGGTACGGCTCAGGCCGAGGCCGGCGGGTACATCCCGGAGGGGAGCTTGGCGGCCGCGGCACGGTCCAGCAGCCACAGGGTGCGGGAGCGGCCGCAGGCCTCCGCGGCCGGGGCCTGGACGCCGCCCGCGCCGCCGAGGGCGATGGAGACCGCGCCGGCCTTGTCCTCGCCCGCCGCCAGCAGCCACACCTCGCGGGCCGCCCGGATCGCCGGGAGGGTCAGCGAGATCCGCGTGGGCGGGGGCTTCGGCGCGCCGTGGACGCCGACCACCGTGCGCTCGGTCTCGCGGGAGGCCGGGTGCTCGGGGAAGAGGGAGGCCACGTGCGTGTCCGGGCCCACGCCCAGCATCAGCACGTCGAAGCGGGGGACCGGGCCGTGGTCCTCCGGGCCGGCGGCCGCCGCCAGTTCGGCCGCGTACGCCGCTGCCGCCGCGTCCACGTCGGTCCCGTACGGGCCGTCGGAGGCGGGCATGACGTGTACGCGGGCGGGGTCCAGCGGGACGGAGTCCAGGAGGGCCTCGCGGGCCTGGGTGTGGTTGCGCTCGGGGTCGTTGGCGGGGACGTACCGCTCGTCGCCCCACCACAGGTCGAGCCGGCGCCAGTCGACCGCGTCCCGGGCCGGGGCGGCGGCCAGCGCCGCGAGCAGGCCGTTGCCGTTGCGGCCGCCGGTGAGGACCACCGACGCGCTGCCGCGGGCCGCCTGCGCGTCCACGATCTTGGTGATGAGCCGGGCGGCCGTGGCCTGGGCCATCAGCTCCTTGTCCCGGTGGACGACGACCTGGGGAGTCGTCATACCCATGTGCTGCCGCCTTGTCGGTAGTTCGGGGGTGCCTGCGTGGTGCGGTGCGGGTGCCTGCTGCGGGTGCCGGGTGCGGGTGTGTGTGCCGCTGCGCGGAGCGGTCCCCGACCCGCCCTTTCGCCGTTTCCCGGGGCTCCGCCCCGGACCCCGCGCCTCAAACGCCGGCGGGGCTGGGTGGGGATCGGATGTCGGCGGGGCTGGGTGGGGTGTCGGACGTGGGGGGGGCGTGAGTATGCAGCCCCCGCC
>NZ_JAPNLM010000015.1:86517-198318 GCF_026627255.1 Streptomyces antarcticus
GCGGGGATGAATCACCCCGCCCCGCCGACGTTCTCGTCACTTCGCCGCGGGCTTCTTCGCCGGTTTCGGCGCGGGCTTCTCCGCCGGGGCCGGCTTCGCCTCGGGCTCGGCCGGACGGGTCGCCTGGAGCTTGGCCACGCCGAACTTCAGCGAGGCCTCGTACGTGTTGTCCGGGTCCAGCCGGCGCAGCTCCTCCGCCAGCAGCTCGGCCGTTTCGCGGCGCTTGAGCGCCACCGCGCGGTCGGGCTGCCCCGGCATGGAGAGCGTGGCCAGGGCCCCGTCCGCCCGGTCAAGGACGATGTCGCCGCCCTTGGTCTCCAGGTGGACGGCCGTCAGACCCGGCCCGGACGACAGCGTGCGCTTGACGGGGACGCCCAGCCGGTCCGCCAGCCACATGGCCAGCAGCTCACAGCTCGGGTTGTCGCCCTCGCCCTCGACGACCGCGGTGTCGACCGACAGGCTCTGCTGGTCCAGCGCGGCCGCCAGCATGGAGCGCCACGGGGTGATCCGGGTCCAGGACAGGTCCGTGTCGCCGGGGGCGTACGCGGCGGCCCGGCCGGCCAGTGCGCCGATCGGGTTCTCGCACGAGTACGTGTCCGTGATGCGGCGCTGCCCCAGCGAACCCAGCGGGTCGTTCGCCAGGTCCGACGGAGCGCCCTCCGGCCACCAGACGACCACGGGGGCGTCCGGCAGCAGCAACGGGAGGACCACCGACTGGGCGTGGTCGACCAGTTCGCCGTGCAGGCGCAGCACCACCGTCTCGCCGGAACCGGCGTCCGCTCCGATGCGGACTTCCGCGTCGAGACGGGCGTCGCGCCGGCTGCGCGGCGAGCGGCTGACCCGCTTGATGACGACGATGATCCGCGAGGGGTGCTCGTGGGACGCGTCGTTCGCCGACTTGAGCGCGTCGTACGCGTTCTCCTCGTCGGTCACGATCACCAGCGTGAGGACCATGCCGATGGCCGGCGTGCCGATGTCCCGGCGTGCCTGCACCATCGCTGCGTTGATCTTGCTGGAGTTGGTCTCCGTGAGGTCGATCTTCATGGCCGGCGCCAGCTCCGTCCGTCTCGTGCGAGCATCTCGTCCGCCTCGACCGGTCCCCAGGTGCCCGCCGGGTACTGCGCGGGCTTGCCGTGCTTGTCCCAGTACTGCTCGATCGGGTCGAGGATGTTCCAGGAGAGCTCGACCTCCTGGTGGCGCGGGAAGAGGTTCGCGTCGCCGAGGAGCACGTCGAGGATGAGCCGCTCGTACGCCTCGGGGCTCGACTCCGTGAAGGACTCTCCGTAGGCGAAGTCCATCGTGACGTCCCGGACCTCCATGGAGGTGCCGGGGACCTTGGAGCCGAAGCGCACCGTCACGCCCTCGTCCGGCTGGACCCGGATGACCAGGGCGTTCTGCCCCAGCTCCTCGGTCGCGCCCGACTCGAACGGCAGGTACGGGGCCCGCTTGAAGACCACCGCGATCTCGGTCACCCGGCGGCCCAGGCGCTTGCCGGTCCGCAGGTAGAACGGGACGCCCGCCCAGCGGCGGTTGTTGATCTCCAGGCGGATGGCCGCGTAGGTGTCGGTCTTCGACTTGGGGTCGATGCCGTCCTCTTCGAGGTACCCGACGACCTTCTCGCCGCCCTGCCACGCCGCCGAGTACTGGCCGCGCACGGTGTGCTTGCCCAGGTCCTCGGGCAGCTCCACGGCGGTCAGCACCTTGAGCTTCTCCGCCACCAGCGCCTTGGGGTGGAAGGAGCCGGGCTCCTCCATCGCGGTCAGCGCGAGCAGCTGGAGCAGGTGGTTCTGGATGACGTCACGGGCGGCGCCGATGCCGTCGTAGTACCCGGCACGGCCGCCGATCCCGATGTCCTCCGCCATGGTGATCTGCACGTGGTCGACGTACGACCGGTTCCAGATCGGCTCGAACATGGTGTTGGCGAAGCGGAGCGCCAGGATGTTCTGGACGGTCTCCTTGCCGAGGTAGTGGTCGATCCGGAAGACCTCGTCACGGGGGAAGACCTCGTGGACGACCTTGTTCAGCTCTTCCGCGCTCTTCAGGTCGTGGCCGAAGGGCTTCTCGATGACGGCGCGCCGCCAGGAGCCCTCCTTCTGCGCCAGCCCGTGGTCCTTGAGCTGCTGGACCACCTTGGGGAAGAACTTCGGCGGGACCGACAGGTAGAAGGCGAAGTTGCCGCCCGTGCCCTGGGCCTTGTCGAGTTCCTCGATCGTGGCCTTCAGCGTCTCGAAGGCGGCGTCGTCGTCGAAGTCGCCCTGGACGAACCGGCAGCCCTGCACCAGCTGCTGCCAGACCTCCTCGCGGAAGGGCGTCCGGGAGTGCTCCTTGACGGCGTCGTGGACCTCCTGGGCGAAGTCTTCGTCCTGCCACTCGCGACGGGCGAACCCGATCAGCGAGAAGCCCGGCGGGAGCAGGCCGCGGTTGGCGAGGTCGTAGACGGCAGGCATCAGCTTCTTGCGCGACAGGTCACCCGTAACGCCGAAAATGACCAGGCCGGACGGCCCCGCGATGCGCGGGAGCCGCCGGTCCTGTGCGTCACGAAGCGGGTTCGCTCCGTTCACAGACAAAGTGTTCAGGCCTCCGTGGGGGCGAGGCGCTGCAGCTCCGCCTCGGTCGACTTCAGCAGGTCGTTCCAGGACACCGCGAACTTCTCGACGCCCTCGTCTTCCAGCAGCTGCACCACATCGTCGTACGAGATGCCCAGCTTCGCGACCGCGTCCAGCTCGGCGCGCGCCTGGTCGTAGGTGCCGCGCACGGTGTCGCCCGTGATCTGCCCGTGGTCGGCCGTGGCCTCCAGGGTGGCCTCCGGCATGGTGTTCACCGTGTTCGGGGCGACCAGGTCGTCCACGTACAGGGTGTCCTTGTAGGCCGGGTCCTTGACGCCGGTCGAGGCCCACAGCGGACGCTGCTTGTTGGCGCCGACGCGCTCCAGCGCGGCCCAGCGGTCCGAGGAGAAGACCTCCTCGTAGGCCTCGTAGGCCAGACGGGCGTTCGCGAGCGCCGCCTTGCCCTTGAGGGCCTTGGCCTCGTCGGTGCCGACGCCGTCCAGGCGCTTGTCGATCTCCGAGTCGACGCGCGACACGAAGAAGGAGGCGACGGAGTGGATCAGGGACAGGTCCAGGCCGGCGGCCTTGGCCTTCTCCAGACCCGCGAGGTACGCGTCCATGACCCCGCGGTAGCGCTCCAGCGAGAAGATCAGCGTGACGTTGACGCTGATGCCCTTGCCGATGACCTCGGTGATCGCCGGCAGGCCGGCCTTGGTCGCCGGGATCTTGATGAGCGTGTTCGGGCGGTCCACCAGCCAGGCCAGCTGCTTGGCCTCGGCGACGGTCGCCGGGGTGTTGTGGGCGAGACGGGGGTCGACCTCGATCGACACCCGGCCGTCCTGGCCGTCGGTGCGGTCGTAGACCGGGCGCAGGATGTCGGCGGCGTCGCGGACGTCCGCCGTGGTGATCATGCGCAGGGCTTCTTCCACGGTGACCTTGCGGGTCGCGAGGTCGGTGAGCTGCTGCTCGTACCCCTCGCCACCGCTGATCGCCTTCTGGAAGATCGCCGGGTTGGTGGTGACACCGACCACGTGCGACTGGTCGATGAGCTCGGCCAGGTTGCCGGACGTGATGCGCTTGCGGGACAGGTCGTCCAGCCAGATCGCCACGCCCTCGTCGGAGAGGCGCTTGAGTGCGTCTGTCATGGGAATTGCATCTCCTACTGGTCTTGTTACGGGCGTCAGCGCGCGGCGGCGGCGAGCGACTCGTGGGCGGCGGCGGTCACGGCCTCGGGGGTGAAGCCGAACTCGCGGAACAGCACCTTCGCGTCGGCCGAGGCACCGAAGTGCTCCAGCGACACGATCCGGCCGGCGTCGCCGACGTAGCGGTGCCAGGTCAGGCCGATGCCCGCCTCGACCGCGACGCGAGCCTTGACGGAGGGCGGCAGGACGCTGTCCTTGTACTCCTGCGTCTGCTCCTCGAACCACTCGACGGACGGCATCGAGACCACACGGGCCGGGACGCCCCCGGCCTGCAGCGCCTCGCGCGCCGCGACGGCGAGCTGCACCTCGGAGCCGGTGCCGATGAGGAGGACCTGGGGGGCGGTGGCCCCGCCCTGTGCGTCCGTCGCCTCGAAGAGCACGTACCCGCCCTTGGCGGCGTCCTCGTTGCGGTCGTACGTCGGCACGCCCTGGCGGGTCAGCGCCAGACCGTGCGGGGCGCCCTTGCCGTACACCTTGGTGTGGCGGCGCATGATCTCGCGCCAGGCGACGACGGTCTCGTTCGCGTCGGCCGGGCGGACGACGTTCAGGCCCGGGATGGCGCGCAGCGAGGCGAGGTGCTCGACCGGCTGGTGGGTGGGACCGTCCTCGCCGAGGCCGACGGAGTCGTGCGTCCACACGTAGGTGACCGGCACGTGCATCAGCGCGGAGAGGCGGACGGCGTTGCGCATGTAGTCGGAGAACACCAGGAAGGTGCCGCCGTAGATGCGGGTGTGGCCGTGCAGGGCGATGCCGTTCATGGACGCGGCCATGGCGTGCTCGCGGATGCCGAAGTGCACGGTGCGGCCGTACGGGTCGGCCTCCGGCAGCGGGTTGCCCACCGGCAGGAACGAGGAGTCCTTGTCGATGGTGGTGTTGTTCGAGCCGGCGAGGTCGGCCGAGCCGCCCCACAGCTCGGGGACGATCGCACCGAGCGCCTGGAGCACCTTGCCGGAGGCCGCGCGGGTGGCGACGCCCTTGCCGGTCTCGAAGACGGGGAGGGAGTCCTCCCAGCCCGCGGGCAGCTCGTTCGCGTTGATCCGGTCGAACTCGGCGGCGCGCTCCGGGTTGGCGGTGCGCCAGGCGCAGAACTCCTTCTCCCACGCGGCGCGGGCCTCGCGGCCGCGGTCGAGGGCCTGCCGGGTGTGCGCCAGGACCTCGTCGGCTACGTCGAAGGACTTCTCCGGGTCGAAGCCGAGGACGCGCTTGGTGGCCGCGACCTCGTCGTCGCCGAGCGCCGAGCCGTGCGCGGCCTCGGTGCCCTGGGCGTCCGGGGCGGGCCAGGCGATGATCGAGCGGGCGGCGATGAAGGACGGGCGGCCGGTCTCGGCCTTGGCTGCCTGGAGCGCGGCGAACAGTGCCTTCGGGTCGAGGTCGCCGTTCTCCTGCTGCTCGACGCGCTGCACGTGCCAGCCGTATGCCTCGTACCGCTTGAGGGTGTCCTCGGAGACGGCCGTCTCGGTGTCGCCCTCGATGGAGATGTGGTTGTCGTCCCACAGCAGCACCAGGTTGCCGAGCTTCTGGTGGCCGGCCAGCGCGGACGCCTCGTGGGAGAGGCCCTCCTGGAGGCAGCCGTCGCCCGCGACCGCGTAGATCATGTGGTCGAACGGGGAGGAGCCCTGCGGGGCTTGCGGGTCGAACAGGCCGCGCTCGTAGCGGGCGGCCATGGCCATGCCCACCGCGTTGGCGATGCCCTGGCCCAGCGGGCCGGTGGTGGTCTCGACGCCCTTGGTGTGCCCGTACTCCGGGTGGCCGGGGGTCTTGGAGCCCCAGGTGCGGAACGCCTCGAGGTCCTCCAGCTCCAGCCCGAACCCGCCGAGGTACAGCTGGGTGTACAGGGTGAGGGACGAGTGCCCCGCGGAGAGCACGAAGCGGTCGCGGCCGACCCACTCGGGGTCCGACGGGTCGTGCCGCATCACCTTCTGGAAGAGGGTGTACGCGGCGGGGGCCAGGCTCATCGCCGTACCGGGGTGTCCGTTCCCGACCTTCTGGACCGCGTCAGCGGCCAGGATCCGGGCGGTGTCGACGGCCCGCTGGTCCAGTTCGGTCCACTCGAGCTCTGTGGTGGTCGGCTTGGTGCTCACCGTTGTTCAGGGCTCCTCTCCACATGTCTGTTCCCGGTGACGAGGCGGTGCACCGGCGCGATTCCGAGCCTACCCCCGCCGCGGCGTGCAGCTATTCGAGTGCCGTAGGTCGGTCACGTCGTCGGCGTCCGCCGTTCACCTGAGCGCCGGGGGCGCCCTCTGAGCGCCGGGGGCGCGCGCGTGGTCGTACCGTCCCGTATGCCCGGTCCGATCGGCCCAACACGAACCGACCCCGGCGCGGGGCGACGTAAGCGCAACGTCTAGAGTGGCGTGGTACGCGCAAGCCTTTACCGGACCCTCATGTCTTCCCTGGTCCGCGCGGAGCTTGCTGGATTCTCTGTCAGGGGTGTGCGTGACGGCCGTCGAATCCCGTCCAGCGGGGGTGCTCGGGACGAGCCCCGGTCACCGGCCGCTCGGGGCCCGGGCCATGGCTTTCGTGGCACTGACGAAGCCGCGGATCATCGAGCTTCTGCTCATCACGACCGTGCCGGTGATGTTCCTCGCCGAGCAGGGCGTGCCGTCGCTGTGGCTGGTCCTCGCGACCTGCTTCGGCGGCTACTTGTCGGCCGGCGGTGCCAACGCGCTGAACATGTACATCGACCGCGACATCGACGCGCTGATGGACCGGACCTCGCAGCGCCCGCTGGTGACCGGCATGGTCAGCCCGCGCGAGTGCCTGGTCTTCGGCATCGCGCTCGGGGTGCTCTCCACCCTGTTCTTCGGTCTGCTCATCAACTGGCTGTCGGCCGCCCTCGCGCTCGGCGCGCTCCTCTTCTACGTCGTCGTCTACACGATGCTGCTGAAGCGGCGCACCTCCCAGAACATCGTCTGGGGCGGCATCGCGGGCTGCATGCCGGTGCTGATCGGCTGGTCCGCGGTCAAGAACGAGGTCTCCTGGGCCGCGGTGATCCTCTTCCTCGTCATCTTCTTCTGGACGCCGCCGCACTACTGGCCGCTGTCCATGAAGGTGAAGGACGACTACGCGCGGGTCGGCGTCCCGATGCTCCCGGTCGTGGCCGGGAACAGGGTCGTGGCCCGCCAGATCGTCCTCTACAGCTGGGTGATGGTGGCGGTCTCGCTGCTGCTGACGCCGCTGGGCTACACCGGCTGGTTCTACACCACGGTCGCGCTGGTCGCCGGCGGCTGGTGGCTGTGGGAGGCGCACGCGCTGCACGCGCGGGCCAAGTCGGGCATGAAGGGCGCGAAGCTCAAGGAGATGCGCCTGTTCCACTGGTCGATCACCTACGTGTCGCTGCTCTTCGTGGCGGTCGCCGTGGATCCCTTCCTCCACTGATTACTCACCGGTAGCATGCCGTCCATGGCAGACACCGAGCAGACCGCAGACAAGAAGCTGGACCGTACGGCGGCGAAGCTGGCCAGGCAGATCGCCGCGTTCGGCAAGCAGCACGGCGGCGCCGAGGGCCACCTCGCCCACCTCGGCCAGGCCGGCACCCGGATCGTGCTCGTCGGCACGGACGGCGGCTGGGGCGACCTGGTGGCCCCCACCCACGCCGTGGCCGAGCTGGCCGCCGAGAAGGCCGCGCTGACGCTCCACGAGGAGTTCGACGGGGAGTTCGCCGCCCGGGTGCGGACCGGACCGTACGAGTGGACGCGGATGGCCGGCATCCAGATCGGCGGACCGGCGAACCCGGCGCTCTGACCTCCCCGGCGCCGTCCGGGGCCCGCGGGCGGCGCCTCGGTCAACAGCGCGAGCAACACCTCACACCCCGCTCATCCGTTAGGACGTGTGGAAGCGCCTTCCCCACGTCCGCAACGGGATGCCCGGATGATCGAAACGCCGCTCCTGGTCGACCAGCACTGCCACGGAGTGATCCGTACGGAGCTGGGCCTGGGCACCTTCGAGGCCGAGCTGATCCGCTCGGCCGGCCCGCCCGCCGCGGGCACCACCTTCTTCGACACGCAGACCGGCTTCGCCGTGCGCCGCTGGTGCCCGCCGCTGCTCGGGCTGGAGCCGCACTGCGCGCCCGCCCGCTACCTGGCCCGCCGGCGCGAGCTGGGCCCGGCCGAGTCGGCGCGGCGGCTGCTGCGGGGTTCGGGGGTCGCCGCCTACCTGGTCGACACCGGGGCGCCCGGGGACCTCACGGGGGCCAAGGAGCTGGCGTCGGCCGCGGACGCGGAGGCCTTCGAGTCGGTCCGGCTGGAGTTGCTGGCCGAGCAGATCGCCGACACCTCCGGCACCGTGGCCGCCTTCCTGGCCAACCTCGCCGAGGCCGTCCACCACTGCGCCGCCGGGGCGGCCGCCTTCACGTGCGGCGCCGCTCCCGGGAGCACGGCCCCCTCCCTCGGCGCCTTCCTCGCCTTCGCGCCCGGGCCGCCGGGGGCGGGCGAGGTCCGCGGGGCGGCGGGCCGCTGGCTGGCCCGGCGGACCCGGGGCGAAGCCGTACGGGACCCCGTACTCCTGCGGCACCTGCTGTGGAGCGCGGTCGAGTCCGGGCTGCCGCTCCAGCTGCACACCGGGGCGGACGCGGGGGAGCCGGGGCAGCGGCCGGACCGGGGGGACCCCGGGCTCCTCGCCGATTTCGTACGGGCCACCGCCGGCCTGGGTGCGCGGCTGGTGCTGCTCGGCGGGTATCCGTACCACCGGCACGCGGCGCAGCTGGCGGCGGCCTTCCCGCACGTGTACGCCGACGCCGGCGCGGCCCTGGCGCGGACCGGGACCCGGGCCGACGCCGTGCTGGCCGAGCTGCTGGAAGTCGCGCCGTTCGGCAAGCTGCTGTTCTCCAGCGGCGGGCGACGGCTGCCGGAACTGCACGCGGTGGGCGCCCTGGTGTTCCGGGAGGCGCTGGACCGGGTGCTCGGCGGGTGGGCCGCCGACGGCGCCTGGTCCCGGCGGGACGCGGAGCGGGTGGCCGCCATGATCGCGGCGGGCAACGCCCGCCGCGTCTACCGGCTGGACGGACCGGGGTGAGCGCGGCGGGCCCGTCCCGCACGGTGTGGCGTCAGGCGGCGGAGAGCTGCGGCGCGCCCTGGGCCGGGATCTCCGGCTGGTCCGACGGCCGCTCGCGCAGGCTGAGCGCGACGCGCAGGACCGCGATCCACACCAGGCAGGAGCCCAGCATGTGGGCGGCGACGAGCACCTCGGGCAGCTGGGTGAGGAACTGCACGTAGCCGATGGCGCCCTGCGCGAGCAGCACGACCAGCAGGTCGCGGGCGCGGGCCCGGGTGTCGGACGGGGCGTCGACCACGCGCAGCACCAGCCACATCGCGACGGCGAGCGCGCACACCACCCAGGCGGCGACGGCGTGCACGTGCGCGATGGACGCCCAGTCGAACGGCATGCGCTTGATGTCGCTGCTGTCGCCCGCGTGCGGTCCGGAACCGGTGACGAGGGTGCCCGCGGCGATCAGCACGAAGGTGGTCGCGATCAGCGCCCACGACAGCTTGCGCACCGGCCCGGGGACGCGCGGCCGGGGGGCCGTGTCGCCCTCGCCGGCGCGCTGCCGGCTGATGGTGGTCACCGCGATCAGCGCGGTGGCGAGCAGGAAGTGCCCGGCGACGCTGTACGGGTTGAGTCCGGTCTTCACGGTGATCCCGCCGAGGACCGCGTTGGACATCACGATCGCGAACTGGGTCCAGCCGAGCCGCGTCAGCGAGTGCCGCCACGGCTTGGCCGAGCGCGCGGCGAGGATGTACCAGCCGACGGCCGCGGAGAGCACGTACGTCAGCATCCGGTTGCCGAACTCGATGGCGCCGTGGAAGCCCTGTTCCCGCGTCGCGATCAGGCTGTCGTTGGTGCACTTGGGCCAGGTGTCGCAGCCGAGGCCCGACCCGGTCAGCCGCACGGCGCCGCCGGTGACGACGATGGCCACGCTCATGACGAGCGCCGCGAGCGCGGCCCGCCGGACGATCCGGGGTGACGGAGTCCAGCGGCCGGCGAGGTAGGTGAATGGGTTCAACACGGCGCCCATCGTATGCGGAGCCTTGTGCAAAATTTCACGAGGGGGTACCCGGCGCCGCGTCCGGGCCGACGACGAGGCGGAACCTCGCACCGGCCGGATCGCCCTCCTCGTGCCACCACAGCCGCAGCCGCCAGGGGACGCCGTCACCCGGGTAGTCGGCCGAGCCGGCGAACCCCCGCACCACATCGGACGCTACGTCCTCAGCTGTCCTGTTCCGCACTTCTGTGGTGCTGTGCCATGGATGTCCCTGTACGTTCCACTGTCCGTCGGGCCCGCGCACCTCGACGCGCCACACCGCGAGCCAGGGGGTGACCTCCAGCATCGTGTGCACCTGCTCGGCGCCGAGGTGGAGCCGGGCCGCGATCTCCGACTCGGCCACGCCCTGTATCCGGGCGGCCACCACGGCCTGGGGCAGCAGCCGTTCGGGCAGCAGCCGCCGCGCGCGCAGGCTGACCAGGGAGTCGAAGGCCAGGTAGCGCAACCGCAGTTCCAGCTGGCGGCCGATGTGGTCGAGGGCCTCCTCGGCGTCCTCGGATTCCGCCGCGCCCGGGTCCGCGAGGAGCAGCTGCCGGAAGTCCGCCTCCGCGTCCACCGCCCAGGCGACCGCGTCCTCGGCGGACCCCAGCTCCGCGAGCCGGTCCCCGAGGAAGACCTTGGCCTGGGCCAGGCCGCTCCGGTTGACCGGGTCCCGCTGGTCCAGGCCCGCCCACACCCCCACCGCGGTCCGGGTCAGGTCGCGGGCGCGCTCGCCCGCCGCCCGCTCCACCGCGCTGGGCCCCCCGGTGGCGGTCCGGCCCAGCGGATGGCGCGGCAGCCGGGCCCCGTCGCTCAGCGGCCAGGCCAGCCACACGCCGTGGTTGATCAGTCCCCGGGCGTACCAGCGGGCGAAGTCGGGGGAGTAGGCGGCCGCGCGCTCGGAGCTGCGCAGCGCCTCCTCGATCGTGGCGAGGGCGCCCGCGCGGTCCCCGTCGGCGAAGCGCAGCGCCGCCCGGTCCGCGAGGCGCAGCCCCAGCAGGGCCGTGCACTCGGGGTCCTCCGGGTGGGTCCGCAGGGCGCCGATCAGCTCGTCGAGCAGCCGCTCGCGCTCCGCCGGCTCCGCGTGCGCGGCCCCCGCCCGCACCCGCGCCCACTGCCCGTCCAGCCGAAGAACGGCCTCTCGCTCCGCCATGCCCGCCCCCGGCGTCGTGGTCCGCGCACCTCATGGGTCGGGATCCATAGTCGCGGGAAGGCGGACCGCAGCGGAAGGGATTCACTCCCAGCGGAACAGCCGTGCCGCGGCTCCCAGGCCGAGTACGGCCCAGCCCGCCAGTACGGCCGCCTCGCCCCACGGCAGCGCGGCCCCGTCCTGGAGCACCGCGCGCAGCCCGTCGGACAGGGCAGAGATGGGGAGCAGTTCCAGTACGGAGCGGACCGCGTCCGGGAACTTCTCCAGCGGCACGATCACCCCGCCGCCGACCAGCAGCAGCAGGAAGACGAGGTTGGCGGCGGCCAGGGTCATCTCGGCCTTGAGGGTGCCGGCCATCAGCAGCCCGAGCCCGGAGAACGCCGCGGTGCCCAGCAGGACCAGCGCGAGGACCGACAGCGGGTTCCCGTGCGGGGACCAGCCGAGCGCGAGGGCGATCACCGTCAGCAGCGCGATCTGGAGCACCTCGGTGACCAGCACCGAGAGGGTCTTGGCGGCCATCAGGGCCCAGCGCGGCAGCGGGGAGGCCCCGAGGCGCTTGAGGACCCCGTAGCGGCGGTCGAACCCGGTGGCGATGGCCTGGCCGGTGAAGGCGGTGGACATCACGGCGAGCGCCAGGATGCCGGGGGCCAGGAAGTCCACGGACGTCCCCGTCCCGTCCTCGCCGGCCGGCACGGTGATGATGTCGACGGCGGAGAACAGCACCAGCAGCAGCGCCGGGATGATCACGGTGAGCAGCAGCTGTTCCCCGTTGCGCAGCAGCATCCGCGTCTCCAGCGCCGTCTGCGCGAGGATCATGCGGGATACGGGCGCGGCCCCCGGGCCGGGGGTGAACGTACCGGCGCTCATGCGCGCAGCTCCTTGCCGGTCAGTTCCAGGAAGACGTCTTCGAGGGTGTGCCGCTCCACCGAGAGGCTGTCCGGCATCACGCCGTGCTGGGCGCACCAGGAGGCGACGGTGGCCAGCAGCTGCGGGTGGACGTCGCCGGTGACGCGGTAGACGCCCGCGGTGAGCTCGGCGGCCTCGGTGCCGTCGGGCAGCGCCTTCAGGAGCGAGCCGAGGTCCAGGGCGGGGCGGCCGGTGAAGCGCAGGGTGTTCTCGGCGCCGCCGCGGCAGAGCTGCTCGGGGCTGCCGTGGGCGATGACCCGGCCCGCGTCCACGATGGCGACCTCGTCGGCGAGCTGCTCCGCCTCGTCCATGTGGTGGGTGGTGAGGACGACGGTGACCCCGTCGGCACGCAGTTCCCGTACGAGGTCCCAGGTCGCGCGGCGGGCCTGCGGGTCGAGTCCGGCGGTGGGCTCGTCCAGGAAGACCAGCTCGGGACGGCCGACCACGGCCATGGCGAGGGCCAGGCGCTGCTGCTGGCCACCGGAGAGCCGGCGGTAGGGCGTACGGCCGCAGCCGCCGAGCCCGAGGCGTTCCACCAGGGGGTCGACGTCGAGCGGGTGGGCGTACAGCTTGGCCATGTGGCGCAGCATCTCGACGGCGCGGGCCCCGGAGTAGACACCGCCGGACTGGAGCATCACGCCGATCCGCGGGCGCAGCCGCTCGGCCTGGGCCACCGGGTCGAGGCCGAGGACGCGGACGGTGCCGGCGTCGGGGCGGCGGTAGCCCTCGCAGGTCTCCACCGTGGTCGTCTTGCCCGCGCCGTTGGGGCCGAGGACCGCGGTGACGGAAGCCCTCCGGACGGTGAGGTCCAGGCCGTCCACCGCGTTCCTGGGGCCGTACCGCTTCACCAGTCCGCGGATCTCCACGGCGGGGTCGTTGCTCATGGGGGGTGAGTCTACGGAGCCTCGGCAGGGGTCCTTGGTCCCGGGGTCGAAGGGTCACGTGCCCGCTCATTCATGACCTTTTCGTGCGGTCCGGCGGCGTCTTCGTGGCCGTCGGATTCGAACACTGCGTCGCGAACACGGCTCTTTTCAGCCTCGCGATCCTGGATGGCCCAGTCGGTTTCAGTGATCTTTTCCGGAACCTGATGTTTCCCGTGCCGGGGAACGTCGTAGGCGGAGGTCTGCTGGTGGGAGCCGTGTACTGGTTCACGGGAGGGTCTCGCCGAGAGTGCGGAACGTATCGCTCCGAATAGGCTTTGATAACGCTGCGTCGACAAATTAGGTAACCCTTAGTGATGGAGGCCACCAGGTGCGACCTCGGTCACCGCTTGTCGCGCGGCCATTAATTACGCAACAATAGCGTTGTGAAATACGGCGAACGGCAGATCGAGACCCCCCAGGGGGAGCTCGCGACCGGGGAGCGGTCAACCCGCGACCGGGTCGCGCGGTCCATCCTGGACCACGGTCCGTCCACCGTCGCCGACCTCGCCAAGCGCCTCGGCCTCACCCAGGCCGCCGTGCGCCGCCACCTCGACACGCTCGTCGCCGACGACGTGGTCGCACCTCGTGAGCAGCGCGTGTACGGCACGCGCGCCCGGGGCCGGCCCGCCAAGGCCTTCGCGCTGACCGACTGCGGCCGCGACGCCTTCGACCAGTCCTACGACGCGCTCGCCGCGGACGCCCTGCGCTGGATCGCGCAGTCCGTCGGCGGCGGGGAGCAGGGGGAGGCGGCGGTCGCCGCCTTCGCCCGGTCGCGGATGGAGACGCAGGCGCGGGTCTACCGGGATGCCGTGGAAGCGGCCGCCCCGGAAGGCCGCACGGAGGCCCTGGCCAAGGCGTTGACCGTGGACGGGTACGCTGCTACGGCGAAGAGCGCTCCCGGTCCGCACAGCGGTGAACAGCTGTGCCAGCACCACTGCCCGGTCGCCCATGTGGCCGAGCAGTTCCCGCAGCTCTGCGAGGCGGAGACCGAGGTCTTCTCCCGTCTGCTCGGGACACATGTGCAGCGCCTCGCCACGATCGCCCACGGCGACGGAGTGTGCACAACGTTCATTCCGCGCAGCGCGAGCGCGACACAGACCGACACATCAGCATCTGCACGCACGGCCGGGAGGAACCCCGCATGACCACGGAGACTGCTCACCCTGAGCTCGATGGCCTCGGCACCTACGAATACGGCTGGGCGGACTCCGACACGGCCGGAGCCACGGCCAAGCGGGGTCTGTCCGAGGAGGTCGTCCGCGACATCTCGGCGAAGAAGTCCGAGCCGGAGTGGATGCTGAAGCTCCGCCTCAAGGGCCTCAAGCTGTTCGGCAAGAAGCCCATGCCCAACTGGGGTTCCGACCTCTCCGGCATCGACTTCGACAACATCAAGTACTTCGTGCGCTCCACCGAGAAGCAGGCCGCTTCGTGGGAGGACCTGCCGGAGGACATCAAGAACACGTACGACCGGCTCGGCATCCCCGAGGCGGAGAAGCAGCGCCTGGTCGCCGGCGTCGCGGCCCAGTACGAGTCCGAGGTCGTCTACCACCAGATCCGCGAGGACCTGGAGGAGCAGGGCGTTATCTTCCTCGACACGGACACCGCGCTCAAGACACACCCGGAGCTCTTCCAGGAGTACTTCGGGACGGTCATCCCGGTCGGCGACAACAAGTTCGCCTCGCTGAACACCGCCGTGTGGTCGGGCGGCTCGTTCATCTACGTGCCCAAGGGCGTCAAGGTCGACATCCCGCTCCAGGCCTACTTCCGCATCAACACGGAGAACATGGGCCAGTTCGAGCGGACGCTGATCATCGTCGACGAGGACGCCTACGTCCACTACGTCGAGGGCTGCACCGCCCCGATCTACTCCTCGGACTCGCTGCACAGCGCCGTGGTGGAGATCATCGTGAAGAAGGGCGGCCGCTGCCGCTACACGACCATCCAGAACTGGTCGAACAACGTCTACAACCTGGTCACCAAGCGTGCCGTGGCGTACGAGGGCGCGACCATGGAGTGGGTCGACGGCAACATCGGTTCCAAGGTCACCATGAAGTACCCGGCCGTCTACCTGATGGGCGAGCACGCCAAGGGCGAGACCCTCTCCATCGCCTTCGCGGGCGAGGGCCAGCACCAGGACGCCGGCTCCAAGATGGTCCACATGGCGCCGAACACCTCCTCGAACATCGTCTCCAAGTCGGTGGCCCGTGGCGGCGGCCGCACCTCGTACCGCGGCCTGGTCGAGATCGCCGAGGGCGCCCACGGCTCGAAGTCCAACGTGCTGTGCGACGCGCTCCTGGTCGACACGATCTCCCGCTCGGACACGTACCCCTACGTGGACGTCCGCGAGGACGACGTGTCCATGGGACACGAGGCGACCGTCTCCAAGGTCTCCGACGACCAGCTCTTCTACCTGATGAGCCGCGGACTGACCGAGTTCGAGGCCATGGCGATGATCGTGCGCGGCTTCGTCGAGCCGATCGCCCGCGAGCTCCCCATGGAGTACGCGCTGGAGCTCAACCGGCTGATCGAGCTGCAGATGGAGGGCTCGGTCGGCTAGTCCCCGACCGCCCCGCACATCCGCGGCGGATTCATCGACGTAGGCACGCTTTACAAGAGAGTGAGCAAGACGACAGCCATGGCTGAGGCTCAGAACATTCCGGCGGGTTCCACCACTGCCGGCGCGATCGCGGTGGCCGCCGAGTCCACCGTCGCCACCCGGATGAGCGCGCCCCCGTCCTTCGACGTGGCCGACTTCCCGGTTCCGAACGGCCGCGAGGAGGAGTGGCGGTTCACCCCGCTCGCCCGCCTCAGGGGCCTGCACGACGGCACCGCGGTCGCCAACGGCACCATGAAGGCCCAGATCGACGCGCCCGACGTCGTGACGGTCGAGTCGGTGGAGCGCGGCGACGCGCGCATCGGCAAGGCCGGCACGCCGGTGGACCGGATCGCCGCCCAGGCGTTCTCGTCCTTCACCAAGGCCACGGTCGTCACCGTGCCCAAGGAGGCCGTCCTGACCGAGCCGGTGCGCGTCGCGCTGCACGGTGAGGGCGGCACGACCTTCGGCCACACGGTCTTCGACGTCCAGGCGTTCGCCGAGGCCGTCGTCGTCATCGACCACACCGGTGACGGCGTGCGCGCCGCCAACGTCGACTTCCTCGTCGGCGACGGCGCCAAGCTCACCGTCGTGTCCGTGCAGGACTGGGACGACACCGCCGTCCACGTGTCCCAGCACAACGTGCTGATCGGCCGTGACGCGACCTTCAAGTCGATCATCGTCACCTTCGGCGGCGACCTGGTACGGCTGCACCCGCGCGTGACCTACGCCGGCCCCGGCGGCGAGGCCGAGCTCTTCGGCCTGTACTTCACGGACGCCGGCCAGCACCAGGAGCACCGCCTCCTGGTCGACCACAGTGCCCCGCACTGCAAGTCGAACGTGGTCTACAAGGGCGCGCTCCAGGGCCAGGACGCCCACGCGGTCTGGATCGGTGACGTGCTCATCGAGAAGACCGCCGAGGGCACCGACACCTACGAGATGAACCGCAACCTCGTCCTCACGGACGGCGCGCGGGTCGACTCGGTGCCGAACCTGGAGATCGAGACCGGCGAGATCGTCGGCGCCGGCCACGCCTCCGCGACCGGCCGCTTCGACGACGAGCAGCTCTTCTACCTCCAGTCCCGCGGCATCCCGGCCGACGAGGCCCGCCGTCTGGTCGTGCGCGGCTTCTTCGCCGAGCTCGTCCAGCAGATCGGTGTCGACGACATCGAGGAGCGCCTGCTCTCCAAGATCGAGACCGAGCTCCAGGGTTCCGTCTGATGAATTACGTCAAGGCCTGTGCGCTGAGCGAGCTGGAAGCGGACACCCCCAAGCGGGTCGAGCTGGACGGCACGCCGGTGTCCATCGTCTCCACCGAGGGGGAGGTGTTCGCGATCAACGACATCTGCTCGCACGCGAACGTGTCCCTCTCGGAGGGCGAGGTCGAGGACTGCATGATCGAGTGCTGGCTGCACGGGTCGTCCTTCGACCTGCGCACCGGAAAGCCGTCCGGCCTGCCCGCGACGCGCCCCGTACCCGTATACCCCGTAAAGATCGAAGGGGACGACGTGCTCGTCTCCCTCACCCAGGAGTCCTGAGGTATCCATGGCAACGCTTGAAATCCACGACCTGCACGTCACCGTCGAGACCGGCGACTCGGCGACGGGTGCCCGCGAGATCCTCAAGGGCGTCGACCTCACCGTCAAGCAGGGTGAGACGCACGCCATCATGGGTCCGAACGGCTCCGGCAAGTCCACCCTGGCCTACTCGCTGGCCGGTCACCCGAAGTACACCATCACCGGTGGCACCGTGACCCTCGACGGCGAAGACGTCCTGGAGATGTCCGTCGACGAGCGCGCCCGCGCCGGCCTGTTCCTCGCCATGCAGTACCCGGTCGAGGTCCCTGGCGTCTCGGTCTCCAACTTCCTGCGCACCTCGGCCACCGCGATCCGCGGCGAGGCGCCGAAGCTGCGTACCTGGGTGAAGGAGGTCAAGGCCGCCATGGAGCAGCTCTCCATGGACACCTCCTTCGCCGAGCGCAACGTCAACGAGGGCTTCTCCGGCGGTGAGAAGAAGCGCCACGAGATCCTCCAGCTGGAGCTCCTCAAGCCGAAGATCGCGATCCTCGACGAGACCGACTCCGGCCTGGACGTCGACGCCCTGCGCGTCGTCTCCGAGGGCGTCAACCGGGTCCGCGAGGGTGGCGAGGTCGGCACGCTGCTGATCACCCACTACACGCGCATCCTGCGCTACATCAAGCCCGACTTCGTTCACGTGTTCGCGAACGGCCGCATCGCCGAGTCCGGTGGCGCCGAGCTCGCCGACCAGCTGGAGGCCGAGGGCTACGACAAGTACGTGAAGGGTGGCGCGACCGCGTGACACAGCTGCCTGGCCTCCTCGACACCGAGGCGATCCGCAAGGACTTCCCCCTGCTGGATCGTGTGGTCCACGACGGGAAGAAGATCGTTTACCTGGACAACGCTGCGACCTCGCAGAAGCCGCGCCAGGTGCTCGACGCGCTGAACGAGTACTACGAGCAGCACAACGCCAACGTCCACCGCGGCGTGCACGTGCTCGCCGAGGAGGCCACGGCGCTGTACGAGGGCGCTCGCGACAAGGTCGCCGCCTTCATCAACGCTCCGAGCCGCAACGAGGTGATCTTCACCAAGAACGCCTCGGAGTCGCTCAACCTGGTCGCGAACATGCTCGGCTGGGCGGACGAGCCCTACCGGGTCGACCGCGAGACCGAGATCGCCATCACGGAGATGGAGCACCACTCCAACATCGTCCCGTGGCAGCTGCTCGCGCAGCGCACCGGAGCGAAGCTGAAGTGGTTCGGCCTCACCGACGACGGCCGGCTCGACCTGTCCAACATCGAAGAGGTCATCACGGAGAAGACGAAGATCGTCTCCTTCACGCTGGTCTCCAACATCATGGGCACGGTCAACCCGGTCGAGGCGATCGTCCGGCGCGCCCAGGACGTCGGCGCGCTGGTGCTGATCGACGCCTCCCAGGCCGCTCCGCACATGCCGCTGGACGTGCAGGCGCTCGGCGCCGACTTCGTGGCCTTCACCGGCCACAAGATGTGCGGCCCGACCGGCATCGGCGTCCTCTGGGGCCGCCAGGAGCTGCTCGAGGACCTGCCGCCGTTCCTCGGCGGCGGCGAGATGATCGAGACCGTGTCGATGCACGCCTCGACGTACGCCCCGGCGCCCCACAAGTTCGAGGCGGGCACGCCCCCGATCGCCCAGGCCGTCGGCCTCGGCGCGGCCGTGGACTACCTGACCGCGATCGGCATGGACAAGATCGCCGCGCACGAGCACGCGATCACCGAGTACGCGGTCAGGCGCCTCCTGGAGGTGCCCGACCTGCGGATCATCGGCCCCGCCACGGCCGAGGACCGCGGCGCCGCGATCTCCTTCACGCTCGGTGACATCCACCCGCACGACGTCGGCCAGGTTCTGGACGAGCAGGGCATCGCGGTCCGCGTGGGACACCACTGCGCGCGCCCGGTCTGCCTGCGGTACGGAATTCCTGCGACGACGCGGGCGTCTTTCTACCTGTACTCCTCTCCGGCCGAGGTCGACGCGCTGATCGACGGCCTGGAGCACGTACGTAACTTCTTCGGATGACGAAGGACACGACGAAGGTGTTGGGGCCGCAGTGAAGATGGATTCGATGTACCAGGAACTGATCCTGGACCACTACAAGCACCCGCACGGGCGTGGCCTGCGCGAGGGCGACGCCGAGGTGCACCACGTCAACCCCACCTGCGGTGACGAGATCACACTGCGCGTGAAGTACGACGGGGAGACGCTGACCGACGTCTCGTACGAGGGTCAGGGCTGCTCCATCAGCCAGGCCAGCGCGTCCGTACTGAACGAGCTGCTCGTCGGCAAGGAGCTGGCCGAGGCGCGGAAGATCCAGGAAGTGTTCCTGGAGCTGATGCAGTCCAAGGGCAAGCTGGAGCCGACCGAGGAGATGGAGGAGGTGCTGGAGGACGCGGTCGCGTTCGCCGGCGTCTCCAAGTATCCGGCGCGTGTGAAATGTGCTCTGCTGAGCTGGATGGCGTGGAAGGACGCGACCGCCCAGGCACTGGGCGGCGCGGAGAGGGAGACGGTATGACCGACAACGCGACGCCCGAGGCGTCGATCAAGCCGGCCACCGAGGAGGAGGTCCGCGAGGCCCTCTACGACGTGGTCGACCCCGAGCTGGGCATCGACGTCGTCAACCTGGGCCTGATCTACGGGATCCACGTCGACGACGCGAACATCGCCACCCTCGACATGACGCTGACGTCGGCGGCCTGCCCGCTGACGGACGTCATCGAGGACCAGGCGAAGTCGGCGACGGACGGCATCGTCAACGAACTGCGCATCAACTGGGTCTGGATGCCCCCGTGGGGCCCGGACAAGATCACGGACGACGGTCGTGAGCAGCTTCGCGCGCTCGGCTTCAACGTCTGATCGACGCCCGCGTGTGAGGGCCCCCGGCACGGTCGTGCCGGGGGCCCTCCCTGTTCTCCGGGCGGACGGGTGGTGGGCACCGGGAGTTGGCCGCGGTGGCCGAATCTTCTCGACGGCCGTCACGACGTGGCGCAGCACTGGAGAGGACCCCCTGTGACCGTTCGCCTTTCACCGGCCCGCCGCCGTCTGGGCGCCGCGGGAGCCGCGGGAGCCGCGGCCCTGCTCGTCGCGGGGCTGGGCGCCCCCGCGCACGCCGCCGGGTACGCCGACCCGACGATCTCGCTGTCCGCCACGCACCTCAGCGGCGCGGTGGGCGCGTACGGCGACCCGTCCGTGACGGTGGACGTCGAGCAGGCCGGGATGCCGGCCGGCCTCCTGCGGCTGCGGGTGGTGTCGTCCAGCGACCCCTCGGTGGCGGGCGTGGGCGACGTGCGGCAGGAGCGGACCCGGACGGGCGACCGGACCCTGACCGTGCGGGCCCGCGCGCAGGGGTACACCGACCTGGTCCTGGAGGTGACCGGGCGCGGCGGGAAGACCGCGACCGCGACCCTGTCCTACGCCGCCTCGGCGCGGGTCGCCGGAGCGCCGGCCACGCGGTACCTCACCGGGTCCTCGGACGCCTCCGCCGCGGTCGACGCGGGCGGCGGGCACGTGCTGGTGGCCGACGACGAGTCCAACGTGCTGCGGCTCTACGACCGCTCCCGCTCGGGCGCGCCGGTGAAGACCTGGGACCTCGGCCCCGCCCTGGGCTGGAAGAAGGAGGCCGACATCGAGGCCGCCGCCCGGGTGGGCGACACCGTCTACTGGACCGGCTCGCTGGGCAACAACAAGGACGGCAAGTACAAGGCGGAGCGGAACACCGTCTTCACCACGAGGATCACCGGCTCGGGCGCCGCCACGGAGGTCACCTTCGGCAGCGCCTACAAGGGCCTGCGCGAGGACCTGGTCGCCTGGGACGCGGCGCACGGCGACCGCTACGGCTTCGCGGCCGGGACGGCGAACGGCCAGGTGCCGAAGCGGATCGACGGCTTCAACGTGGAGGGGCTGGAGTTCGCACCGGGCTCCACGACCACGGCCTACCTGGGCTTCCGGGCCCCGCTGGCCCCGGCGGTGCCGGGGGGCAGGGCGCTGGTCGTGCCGGTCACCAACATCGACCGGGTCCTGGCGGACGGCGCCAAGGCGGTCTTCGGCGAGCCGATCGAGATGGACCTCGGCGGCCTGGCCGTCCGGGACCTCCGAAAGAACGCGGCCGGCCAGTACCTGATCCTCGCCGGCTCCTTCGCCGCCGACGACAACTCCGACCCGTACGCGCTCTACCAGTGGGACGGCGTCCCCGGCCACGCCCCGAGGAAGCGGGCGGACCTGCCGACCACCGACCCCGGCGGCTGGGAGGCCGTGGTCAGCGTGCCCGACCTGCGCGTGCGCGGCGCCCGCGTCCAGCTGATCACCGACAGCGGCGCCGCCGACCTGTACGGGGACGGCACGGAGGCCAAGGACCTCGACCACCCGGAGTGGAAGAAGGCGCGGGCGGCCTGGTTCACCCTGGGGTGATCCGTGTGTGTACGGGCGTACGCAACGTTGTGTACGCTCGTACACATGCCGTACCTACTGCTCGCCGCGGCCATCGCCGCCGAGGTCGCCGGAACCACCGCCATGAAGTACAGCGACGGGTTCACGAAGCTGTGGCCGTCGCTGGGCACGCTGCTGGGGTGCGCCATCGCCTTCACCCTGCTCGCGCAGACGCTGAAGACGATGTCGGTCGGCACGGCGTACGCGATCTGGGCGGGCGTGGGCACGGCCGCCATCGCCGCCATCGGCATGGTGTTCATGGGGGAGGCGGCCGGCGCCGCGAAGATCTGCGGCATCGCGCTGGTGATCGGCGGGGTGGTCCTGCTGAACGTCGGCGGGGCGGCGCACTGATGGCCCCGGGCGTCCGCCGGTACGACCCCGACCGGCGGCAGCGGATCGTCGACGCGGCCATCCGGGTGGTCGGGGCCCAGGGCATCGCGGGGCTGAGCCACCGCAGCGCGGCCGCGGAGGCCGACGTACCGCTCGGGTCGACCACATACCACTTCAAGACCCTGGACGACCTGCTGGTCGCGGCGCTGCGCCAGGCCAACGAGGGCTTCGCGCGGGCCGTGGCGGACTCCGGGGCCCTGGCCGACCCGGACACGGACCTCGCGGCGGCGCTGGCGCGGCTGCTGGGCGAGTTCCTGACGGCCGACCGGGGCCGGGCGGAGCTGGAGTACGAGCTGTACCTGGAAGCCCTGCGGCGCCCCGCGCTGCGGCCGGTGGCGGCGCAGTGGTGCGAGGCGGTGGCGCGGGCGCTGGAGGCGCGGACGGATCCGGTGACGGCGCGGGCCCTGGTGGCGGTGGTCGACGGCATCGGGCTGCAGGTGCTGCTGACGGACGCGGAGTACGACGAGCCGTACGCGCGCGAGGTCCTGGGGCGGGTGCTGGGCCGGAGCTGAGGCCGGCGGGGCGGGAGGGTCGGCCGCGCCGGGCCGGTGTCCGTCGTCGCGCGGTCGTCCGTGCGTGTCCGTGTCCGCGGCCGCGCGGTCGTCCGTGTGTGTGGTCGCGCGGTGGTCCGTGTCCGTGGTCGCGGTCGTTCGTGTGCGTGTTCCGTGCACGTTCTGGACGGGGGACACGGACCGGCACATGAGACCGGTTCGCGACCGCGGGCCGTCGCCGGTTAGGTTTCGGGCATGACTGCTACGCGTACCACCGGCGCCGTCGCCGCCGGACTTGCCACCATCACCGCCGACGGCACCGTCCTCGACACCTGGTTCCCCGCCCCCCGGCTGGTCGCCGAGCCCGGCCCGGCCGGCACCGAGCGCCTCACCGCCGAACAGGCCGTGGAGCTGCTCGGCGCCACCGCGCCGAAGGCGATCCGCTCGGACGCGGTCCGCGGCGTCGAGGTCGTAGCCGTCCGCACCGTCATCAGCTCCCTCGAGGACAAGCCGCTGGACGCGCACGACGCGTACCTGCGCCTGCACCTGCTCAGCCACCGCCTGGTCAAGCCGCACGGGCAGAACCTCGACGGCGTCTTCGGCCTGCTCACCAACGTCGCCTGGACCTCGCTCGGCCCGGTCGCGGTCGACCAGGTCGAGACCGTCCGCCTCAACGCGCGCGCCGAAGGCCTGCACCTCCAGGTCACCTCGATCGACAAGTTCCCGCGGATGACGGATTACGTCGCCCCCAAGGGCGTGCGCATCGCCGACGCGGACCGTGTCCGCCTCGGCGCGTACCTCGCCGAGGGCACCACCGTGATGCACGAGGGCTTCGTCAACTTCAACGCCGGGACCCTGGGCACCTCCATGGTCGAGGGCCGCATCTCCGCCGGCGTCGTCGTCGGCGACGGCTCCGACATCGGCGGCGGCGCGTCCACCATGGGCACCCTGTCGGGCGGCGGCAAGCAGATCATCTCGATCGGCGAGCGCACCCTGATCGGCGCCGAGGCGGGCGTGGGCATCGCGCTGGGCGACGAGTGCGTCGTCGAAGCCGGCCTCTACGTGACCTCGGGCACCCGCGTCACCCTTCCGGACGGCCAGATCGTCAAGGCCCTGGAGCTCTCGGGCGCCAGCAACATCCTCTTCCGCCGCAACTCGGTGACCGGCGCGGTCGAGGCCCGCCCGTACAAGGCGGCCTGGGGCGGCCTGAACGAGGTCCTGCACAGCCACAACTGATGCCCCACCGCCGGTGCCGCGGCTGACCCGCTGCCGGCGGCCGGTGCCGGTCGTCACTGAGCGCCCTCCCGCAGTCCGGGAGGGCGCTCAGCGGCGTTTCGGGCCTGGGCGGAGCCCGGGACGGCCTGGCGGTCTAGCGCAGGGGGATCGTGCGGATCAGGCCCGCGAAGGCCTGCTGCTCCGCCTCCGTCAGCTCCACCGACTCCATCGGGTGCGCGGCGCGGGTGCGCTGTACCGGGATGGCCGACAGGCCGTCGAAGGCGCCGGGCTCCGGGTGGTGGAAGCGGCTGTCCCACAGCATGTGACCGAGGCCGACGACCCAGACGAAAGCGGCCACGAACAGGACGGCGAGGCCGATTTCCTGGGCGAGGGAGATGGAGGGGAACACGCGGTCCTCCAGGGAGAGCGGGCGGTACAAGGCGGTACAAGACCGGGCGTGCGGATACTCAACACCACAACCGGTCCATTCGGTAGGGATGTGTCGAACGTCACGCCAGGGCCGAAAGTCCCCAACTCGCCCGTGAAGGGCACGAAGGAGACGAACGCCCGGCGGACGTGAAGGGGCGTCCGTGTCGAAGCAGTGGGCCCGGCCGCGGGGGTACCCCCGCGGTAGCGGCCGGGGAGTCGGCCGGGCCCTCTGCGGTCCGGGGGCTACGGGCGGAAGCGCAGCACCTGCGGGTCGTGGTCGCTGTTCTGGGCCGAGAACTCCGCGTTGATGTGCACGCTGTCGTACGTGAAGTTCTTGATCGCCGGGCTGGTCAGGATCTGGTCCAGCACCTGCGCGTTGCCCTGGTACACGTACGAGTACCGCTCGGCCTTCGGCAGCGACTTGATGGCCGGGTAGAGGGCCCCGCCGTCCGCCAGCGCGTTCGTCGTCGCCGAGAACTCGAAGTCGTTGATGTCACCGAGGACCAGGACGTTCGCGTTCTTCTCCGCCGCGAGGATCTCCTTCACGAAGCCGTTCACGGACTGCGCCTGGAGCAGCCGCTTGGCCTCCGAGGAGCGCACCGGCGGCTGGTGGTGCGAGGTCAGGCCCTCGTCGCCGCCCTTGGAGCCGAAGTGGTTGGCGATCACGAAGACCGTCTTGCCGCGGAAGGTGAACTCGCCGGCCAGCGGCTTGCGGCTGTCCGTCCACGCCGGGTTCGCGGGGTCGATGCGGCCGGGGGAGTGGGTCAGGGCAGCCTTGCCCTTCTCCTTGACCACGCCGGTCGCCGTCACCGCGTCGCCCGGGGCGCGCTCGGTGAAGGAGACCCGCGCCGGGTTGTAGAGGAACACCTGGCGGATGTTGCCGCCGGGCTCGCCGCCGTCCTTCTTGTCCTGCGGGTTGACGGTCCGCCACTGGTAGGCCGGGCCGCCCGCCGCCGTGATGGCCGCGGTGAACTTCGCGAGCGTCTGCTCGGCCGAGACCGTGCCGTCGTTCTTGGCGCCGTTGTCGTCCTGGATCTCCTCCAGGGCGAGGATGTCGGGGGAGGCCAGGTTCTCCACGACCGCCTTGCCGAGCGCGTCGAACTTCTCCTGCGGGTCGCTCGGGTCGAGGTTCTCGACGTTGTACGTCGCCACCGCGAGCTCGTTCGAGGCCTGCGCCTTGGTCTTCTCGGGGGCGAGGGTGCCCGCCTTGACCGTGCCGAGCGTGCGGGCCACCAGGGTGTAGCCGCCGAACTGGTTGAAGTCCAGCGGGCCTTCGGTGGTGCCGGTCAGGCGGTCGCCGACGTTGGCCACCGGGAAGGGCTGCTGCGCGAGGGGCGCGAGCTGCTGGATCTGGAGGCGGCCGGTGTTCTGGGACTCGTACGAGCCGTAGACCGTCCCGCCGCGCTTGGCGGCGTTCTCCCAGCCCTTCACCGTGACCCACAGCTCCGCGTACGGGTCGGTGGCGCCGACGACGCGCGAGGTGCCGATGCGGACGTTCATCCCCTCGAGGGACTCGTAGTGGTCCAGCGCGTAGCGGGAGGGCTCCAGGGTCAGGCCGTTGATGCTGCCGCCGGCGGCCGGGTCGCCGGCCGGGGCGTACTCGGCGGGCACGGTGTACTCGGTGATCGCGGTGGCCGCGGGCAGGGCGTTGCCCGAGGAGACCACGGTGACGACGGGCTTGGAGATCTGGGTCACGGACTGGTTCCCGGAGTTGACGCCGCCGGGGACGTACTCGCCGACCGTGCCGGAGACCTTGACCGCGTCACCCGCGGCGACGGTCGGGACCGAGCCGGTGAAGACGAACACGCCTTCGCTCGTCGCGTCGTTGTCGTCGGCGTCCGGGGCCTGGATCCAGAAGCCGCGCGAGCCGTACGTGCGCACGCCCGTCACGATGCCCTCGACGTCCGCGACCTGCTGACCGTTGAGCGGGGATATCCGGGTGGTGCCCTGGATGTCGTGGACGCGTATCGGATCGGCGGCGGCGCCGCCTTCGGCCGCGTCGGCGGAGCCCACGAGCAGGCCGGTGGCCAGGGCGGTGGCGACGAGGGCCGCGACGGCGGCGGAACGGGGATGCGAGGAGCGCATGGTCAGGGACTCCGGTGTGGGATGAGGGAAACGGAGAAGTGCGGCGTGAAGACGTCCGGGGAGTTTGCGGCTCCCGATATATCTACGCGCGTCAATTTCCTGTGTGGCGCGCAAAGTTGTCAAGGGGTCCAGGGAATACGACAGCTGACTGTGTGATGAACCAAAGGCGCCGACCCGCCGGACGCGCCCGAAATGCGTCTACGCTGGGACGCCGTACGGGGACCGCGTCCGCCCCGGAGGGGCCCGGACGGCCCGCCCGGCCGGGCCGCACCGCCGTACCCGTCCGCCCCGGCCGATCGTCACGGCCCGCCCCACCGCGTCCGCGAGGAGAACCACCCCATGTCCGCAGAGCCGCACCCCACTCTGCCGCCGGTCCGGCTGCACTCCGACGCGGAACTGGCCGGGGCCGCCCTGGCCGCCCCGCTGTTCGCGCGCGCCGTACGGCTGGCCCGCTGGGCCGGGCCCGCCACCCGCGTCGATGTCGGCGGTGAACTCGTCGCCGAGCAGCTGCCGGAGGCCGCCGCGGTCCTCGGGCTCGACGCCGGCGACGCGGACTCCGCCATGTACGCGAGCCAGGCCTGGCGGGTGGCCGTGGACACCGGCCTGGTCGACGTGACCGAGCCGGAGGACGACGGCACGGAGGCCCCCGGTACGGGCGCGGACACACCGGGTACGGGCGCGGACACACCGGGTACGGGCGCGGACGCCGCCGACGTAGGCGCGGAGGCCGCCGGGGTCGGCGCGGGCACCCCCGATGTCGAAGCGGGCACCCCCGGGACCGGCGCGGACGTCCTCCGGGCGAACCACGGAACCGCCGCGCCCGGCGAGGACCTCGCGCTCGTGACGGGCGGCGCGCCCGGCGACGTACTCGACTTGTGGCTGGCGGCCCTGGACACGGTCCTCGCCGACGCGGCGGTGCCCGACCTGGACGACCTCGTCGACGCGCTGGACGCGGGCGGCGGTGTCGACTTCGACCGGCTGGACTGGAACCCGAGCCGCGAGGCGGACTTCCTCGACGGCGTCCTCGCCAACCTCTACCTGCTCACCGTCGCCGAGGGCGGGGCCGCGGACGAACCGGTTCCGCTGCCCGTGCTCGCCGCGTCCATGGTGGTGCCCGACGACATGGGCGAGCCCACCGACGCCGTACTGGAGCAGGTCTCCGACGCGATGATGCGCCTCGACGACCAGTTCCGGCAGCTGGAGCCCATCGGGCTGGTCGAGTTCCGGCCCGTCGACGAAGCGCTGATGGCGGAGACGGACGACGCGGACATCGCGGCCGGGCACCCCGGCGGCGGTGTCGACGGCGGTGACGACGCCGAGGACGTGTCCCGTTACGGCATGGTCCGCCTGACGCCGCTGGGCCTCTACGGCGTCCGCGCCCGGATGCTGGAGGCGGGGGTCGACGCCCCGGCCATCGGCGACCTGGCCGGCAAGGGTGCGGACGCGCTGCTCGACGCGGTCTGCGTCTACCCCGAGGGCGCCGCCCAGGCGGAGCTGGAACAGTGGCTGAGCGGCCGCGAACTGCCCGCCGCCGCCGCCGAGCTGCTCGCCGCGGCCCGCGGCGTGGACGAGGCGGCCCCGCTGCGTCGGCTGCGCTGCCAGCAGGCCCTCGCACCGGCCGGGCCGGAGGCCGAGGTGGCGGTCCGCGCGGTGCTGGACGACCCGGAGCTCGGTGGGCTCGCCCGGGTCTGGCTGGCCGAGCGCGGGGCGGCCGACGTACCAGCGCCGGACGCGTCCCTGGTGTTCTGGCTGACGGTCGACACGATCGCGGCGCAGCTCGCCGCGGACGGCGAGACGGGGGAACTGCCGCTCCTGATGGAGACCCTGACCGCCCATCACGCGGGCTTCTTCGAGAAGGCCTGGCGGGTGGAACACCCGGCCACCGTCTACGTGCTGGAGGCGATGGGCCGGCTGCACCCGGACAAGAAGGCGGCGAAGGAGGCCCGGAAGGCCGCGTTCAAGGCCCGCTCCCGGCAGGCCTGAGCCGGGGCCCGCCCGGGCACGGGGACGCGGGACGCGCCCGGCGGGCCCTGAGTCACGCCGGGGCGGTGGGCCGGGAGGCGGTCCGGGGCCGGAGGCGGTCAGGGCGCGGGCAGACCGGTGGTCCGGCCTCCCGCGGCGACCGGTGGTCCGGCCTCCCGCGGCGACCGGTGGTCCGGCCTCCCGGGGCGGGGGCGGTTCCGCCCGGACGGTGGGCCGTCCGGGCCGTCCGGGCCGTCCGGGCCGTCCGGCGGGCGGCGACAACGCGCCGTTCCTGGGCCGGAGTCCGCCATTGCGGCCCCGGGCAAGGGGCCGGTTCGTCTTTCTGGGTAGTT
This sequence comes from Streptomyces antarcticus, assembly GCF_026627255.1. Taxonomy (GTDB): domain Bacteria; phylum Actinomycetota; class Actinomycetes; order Streptomycetales; family Streptomycetaceae; genus Streptomyces; species Streptomyces antarcticus. The sequence goes on from NZ_JAPNLM010000015.1 coordinate 114,754, forward strand.
CAGCCGCCGTTCACGTGCGGGCGGGAGCGTGTGCGCCGACGACCGTACGACAGGCGCACCACCTCCCCACCCTGGAGCCCCGATGCCGCTCACCCGCAGAGACTTCACCGCCCGCACCGTGATCGCCGGAGCGGGCGTCGCGCTCACCGGGACGGTCGGCGCCCTGGCCACCGCGCCGGGGGCCCTCGCCGCCGAAGACGGCACGCTCCGCGACGCGCACGGAAAGCCCTGCGAGCCCGGCTACGGACCGCTCGTCCCCGACCCGGCCGGACTGCTCGCCCTCCCCGCCGGATTCCGGTACCGGGTGATCACGCACAGCGGGGTGACCAGGCTGGAGACCGGCGAGACCACCCCGTCCAACCACGACGGCACGGCAGCCTTCGCGGGCCACCGCGGGGTCACCCTCCTCGTCAACAACCACGAGCTCAAGGGCAGGCGCGAGACCTGGCCGCGCCCGGTCCCGCACACCGAGGGCCTCGTCTACGACCCGGCCGCGGCCGGCGGCTGCACGGTCGTCGAGGTCCGGCGCGGCGGCGAGGTCGCCGAATGGGTGGGCATCGCCGGTACGTCGACCAACTGCGCGGGCGGTGCCACCCCGTGGGACACCTGGCTCACCTGCGAGGAGAACTCCGACCTCGCCGGCAAGAACGGCATGACCAAGGACCACGGCTACGTCTTCGAGGTCGACCCGCACGACCGGCACGCCAACCGCGACCCGCGGCCCGTCAAGGCCTTCGGGCGCTACGACCACGAGGCCGTGGTCATCGACCCGCGCCAGGGCCACGCCTACCTGACGGAAGACGCCTCCGGCCCCAACGGGCTGCTCTACCGCTGGACCCCGCCCCGCGGCTTCCGCCACGGGCGCGGCAGGCTCCGTACGCTCGCCGACGACGCGGGTGCGCTCCAGGCCGCCAAGTGCATCGACCGTACGGGCCGGTTCGTCGACGACCTGTCGCGCGCGACGCGGATCGGAACCGTCTACGGGGTCGACTGGGTGGACGTGCCGGACCGGGACGCGCGGACGGTGCCGGTGCGCGGGCAGTTCGCAGACGGCGTCGTGACGCGCGGCCGCAAGCTGGAGGGCATGTGGTGGGCCGACGGCGGAGCGTACTTCGTCTCGTCCTACGCGCGCGCGGAGAGCCCGGGCGCCGCGCACGACGGCCAGGTGTGGTTCTACGACCCGAAGCGGCGCACGGTCCGGCTGACCGTCCTGATCGGGGTGAACGCCGACCCGTCGGCGGACGGCGGCTACGACGGCCCCGACAACATCACCGTGTCGCCGTACGGCGGACTGGTCATCGCGGAGGACGGATCGGGACTGCAGCACCTCTTCGGCGCGACCGGGGACGGCCGCACGTATCCGCTGGCGCGCAACGAGCTGAACATCGGATCGGCGCAGGAGCCGGAATACTCGGAGTTCACGGGGGTCTGCTTCTCACCGGACGGGCGCACGCTGTACGCCAACATCCAGGACCCGGGGATCATGCTGGCCGTCACCGGTCCGTGGCGGCGCGGGCGCTGAGCGCCGCCGCACGACGGGATCCGCGGCCCCGGGACGCCGTGCCGGAGGAGGCGCCTCTGAGGGCCGGGGGGCCGCCGCTTCGGACGGCCCGCCGGCTCACTGGGTTGCGGAGACCTCCGCGCGGGAGGCGACGGCCCACTCGGCGAGGAGGAACTCATACGCCTCCGAGGGCCACTCGCCGCCCACACCGGTGTCGACGAGGTGCCGGATCGCCTCGTTCGCCTCGGAGGCGGACGGGCGGGCCGGACCCGTGGGTGTGGGTGACTCGTGCATGAGTCCAAGGCTACGGGCGGGCACTGACAGCCACCTCCGGATTACGCGTGGCTTCCATCACCCGCGACGGTCCCCGGCGCCACCACGTGCCCGCCCACCTGCTCAGAGTGCCTGCGCGGCGGGCTTGACCATGCCGCGCACTGTGCGCGACTTCACAAACTCGCCGATCGCCGTCATCTCCCACTCGCCGGTGAACTGCTTGATGAGCTTGGCCATCATCACGCCGGTCTGCGGCTCGGCGCCGGTGAGGTCGAAGCGGACCAGCTCCTCGCCGCTCGCCGCGTCGATCAAACGGCAGTAGGCCTTGGCCACTTCGCTGAACTTCTGGCCCGAGAAGGAGTTGACGGTGAAGACCAGGCCGGTGGCGTCGGCGGGCAGCCGGCCGAGGTCCACGACGATCACCTCGTCGTCGCCCGCGCCCTCTCCGGTGAGGTTGTCGCCGGAGTGCTTGACGGCGCCGCCGAGGATCGACAGCTTGCCGAAGTAGCAGCTGTCGATGTGGTTGCGCTGCGGGCCGTACGCGATGACGGAGGCGTCGAGGTCGATGTCCTTGCCGCGGAACGCCGGCTCCCAGCCCAGGCCCATCTTGACCTGGGAGAGGAGCGGGCGGCCGCCCTTGACCAGGGAGACGGTCTGGTTCTTCTGGAGGGTGACCCGGCCCTTGTCGAGGTTGATCTTCCCGGCGCCCGGCGCGGCGGCGGGGGCCGGGGGCGCGGCCGCGGGGACCGGCGCGGCCGGGGCGGGCGTCGTCGCACCGCCGAGCCAGGGGGAGACGGGGTGGACGGGCGGGGCGGGCTGCGCCGGCGGTGCGGGCGGGGCGACCGGGGCGGCGGCCGCCGCGGGGGCCGGCTCCTCCTCGACGGAGACCCCGAAGTCCGTGGCGATGCCGGCGAGGCCGTTCGCGTACCCCTGGCCGACCGCGCGGACCTTCCACACGCCGCCGCGCTGGTAGACCTCGACGACGACGAGCGCGGTCTCGGTGCCCAGCTGCGGCGGGGTGAAGGTGGCGATCACCGTGCCGCCGTCCGCGTCGCGCACGGTGGCGGTGGGCTCGATGCCCTGGAAGGACTGCCCCGCGGCGTCGGGGCTGGCCGTGACCACGATGCGCTCGATGCCCGGCGGTACCGAGGCGGTGTCCACGGTGATCGAGTCCGGCGCCGACCCGCCGCCGGACCGGTAGGCGACACCGGGCCCGGAGGGCTGGTTGAAGAAGATGAAGTCGGCGTCGGAGCGCACCTTGCCGTCCGCCGTGAGGAGCAGGGCCGATACGTCGAGCCGTACCGGCGCCGCCACGTCGACCGTCACGCGGACGGCATTGAGCGGCAGGTTGGATCCAGGGGTCATAGCGGTCATGCCGGGAGAACGACCGGAGGTGCTTTGCCGTTCCCTTACCCTCGCGAGAGATTTCAGTGGCGGTTGCGCGGGTGGCTCTTCGCCGTGCGCTCGTTGCCGAACTTGTACGAGCCCGTCCAGCGGGCCATCACGAGCTGCGGGTCCCCGGACGCCACCTCGGCGAGGAACGCGGCGGCCCGGTTCCCGCGCAGGGTGGCCGCGGCGCGGCCCTGGTGGGTGATGGCGACGCAGTGCTCGCCCCGTTGTTCGTACGTGAAACTGTGCGGTTTCGGCATGGGCCGCAGCCTGCCCGGCCGGGGGCGGGGCGGCAACGGCTTTTGCGGGCGGCGGGCGGCGGGCGGCGGGCGGCGGGCGGGCGGTGGCGGTGGCGGGGGCGGGCCGCCGGGTCGTGGGCCGCCGGGTCGTGGACGGCGGCCCGGGCCGGCCGCGCCGCCCGCCGCCCGCGTCGGACGCTCCCGCCCGCTCGTCAGCCGCCCGTGACCCGGCGCGGCAGGCCCAGCGGGTTGGCCTCGCGCAGCTCCGCCGGAAGGAGGGCCTCGGGCACCGACTGGTACGCCACCGGGCGCAGCCACCGCTCGATCGCGGTCCCGCCGACCGAGGTGGAGTGCGAGGTGGCCGCCGGGTACGGGCCGCCGTGGTGCTGGGCCGGAGCCACCGCGACCCCGGTCGGCCAGCCGTTGACCACGATCCGGCCCGCCAGCCCGGTGACCTGGGCGATCAGTCCGGCGGCCGGCCCCGGAGCCCCCTCGGTCTCGGCCGACGAGAGCTGGAGGGTGGCGCTCAGGTTCCCGGGGAGGCGCCCGAGCACGGCGGCGGCCTCGGCCTGGGAGGCGTACCGGGCGACCACGGTCACCGGGCCGAAGCACTCCTCCAGCAGGACCTCGTACGCACCGTCCCCGGCGAGGCCGTCCCCGGCGAGGCGGCCGGCGGACACGGTCAGGTAGCCCGCTCCGACGGTGTGCTCGCCGCCGGAGCCCGGGGTGACCGGCGCCGTGACGCCGGGCAGCGCGGCCCGCTCCCGTACGCCGGTGACGAAGTTCTCGCGCATCCGGTGGTCCAGCAGCACCCCCGGTTCGGTCTCGCCGAGCGCCTTGGTGAGCGCGTCGGCGAGGCGGTCGCCGTCCGCGCCCTCGGGGACGAGCACCAGGCCGGGCTTCACGCAGAACTGGCCGACCCCGAGGGTGACCGCGCCCGCGAGCCCGGCGCCGATCTCCTCGGCGCGCTCGGCGGCCGCGGCCGGGGTGACCACGACCGGGTTGAGGGAGCCGAGCTCGCCGTGGAAGGGGATGGGCACGGGCCGCGCGGCGGCCGCGTCGAACAGGGCCCGCCCGCCGCGGAGGGAACCGGTGAACCCGGCGGCGGCCACCAGCGGGTGCCGGATCAGCTCCAGACCGGCGTCGAACCCGTGGAGCACCGACACGACGTCGGCGGGCAGCCCGGCGGAGACGGCCGCTCGGCGCAGCAGCGAGGCGCACAGCTCGGAGGTGGCCGGGTGGTCCGGGTGGACCTTGACCACCACGGGGCAGCCCGCGGCCAGCGCGCTCGCGGTGTCCCCGCCGGGGACGGAGAAGGCGAGCGGGAAGTTGGAGGCGGCGTAGACCGCGACGACGCCCAGCGGGACCTTGTAGCGGCGCAGTTCGGGGCGCGGTGGGCTGAGGGAGGGGTCGGCGCGGTCGATGCGGACGTCGAGGTAGGCCCCCTCGTCGACGGCGTCGGCGAAGGCGCGCAGCTGGCCGGTGGTGCGGGCGAGTTCGCCGGTGAGCCGGCCCGGACCGAGCGCGGTCTCGGCGTCGGCGGCCTCGATGACGTGGGCGGCGGCCTCGTCGAGCAGTCCGGCGGCGGCGCGCAGGAAGGCGGCGCGGGCGCCGGCGTCGGCGAGCGCGCCGCGGCAGGCGTGGGCCGCGCGCACGGCCTCGTCCACCTCGCGGGGTGTGGCCTCCACCGCAACCTGCTCGCGCTGCTTCCCGGTGCGGGGGTCCACACTCCAGACTGGTGTCGTTGTCATGGCCCACTGCCTCCTGGAACGTTCAGTATTCTGAACGCCGTTCCGGTGGATGAATGATCACATCTGCTCTGGACTCTATTTCCGCGTCCTCCGTGTGACAAGGGGCGCCCAGAGGGGAAGCAGGCGTATGACGACGACCGAGTCGGGGAGCGCGGTACAGGCGGTACAGGCGGCACCGGTCAAATCGGCGGTGCGGACGGTCCTGTTGCTGGAGCACTTCGCGGCGCGGCCCGGGCTGCACAGCCTGGCCGACATCCAGAACGACCTCTCCCTGCCCAAGTCCAGCCTGTACATGCTGCTGCGCACGCTCGTGAACCTGGGGTGGGTGGAGACCGACGCCACGGGCACCCGGTACGGCATCGGCGTACGGGCCCTGCTCGTCGGCAGCTCCTACATCGACGGCGACGAGGTGGTGGCGGCGGCCCGGCCCACCCTGGACCGGCTCTCCGACGACACGACGGAGACCATCCACCTGGCCCGGATGGACGGCACGAGCGTGGTGTACCTGGCCACCCGGCAGTCCCAGCACTACCTGAGGCCCTTCACGCGGGTCGGGCGGCGGCTGCCCGTGCACTCGACCGCGCTGGGCAAGGCGCTGCTGGCCACGCATACGGACGAAGAGGTGCGGCGGTTGCTGCCGCGGCGGCTGGAGGCGGTCACCGAGCACACCATCACCGACCGGGAGCAGCTGGTGGAGGAGCTGGCGCTGGTCAGGGAGCAGGGGTACGCGGTGGACCGGGAGGAGAACACGCTCGGACTGCGCTGCTTCGGCGTGGCCGTGCCGTACCGGACGCCGGCCCGGGACGCGGTGAGCTGCTCGGTGCCGGTGGCCCGGCTGACGCCGGGGCACGAGCAGGTCATCAAGGGGGCACTGTTCGAGGCACGGGACCGGCTGTCGGTGGTGACGCGGCGGATGTGAGGCGCGGGCGGGCGGCGGGGGTGGTGGGGCGCCGGCGGGGCGACGGATGTGAGGCGCCGGCGGGGGCAGCTCGGTGAGGGGCTGTGGGGGGTGGCGGAGCCCGTGGTTCCTCCCCCGCGCGGGGGAGGCGGTTCCCCTTCACGGGGGAGGTGGCGGGGCGGTGCGCGCGGGACCGTTGGGTCATGACCACACGAACCGTTCACCCGTCGTACGCACCGCGGCCGCAGGCCCCCCGACCGGGGGCGGGGCGGCGGACCCTGCGGGCGGTGGCCGTGGCCGCCACCCTTCCGTACCTGACGCTCAAGGCCGCCTGGCTGGCCGGGAGCCGGACGGGGATACCGGACGGCAGCGTGCTGGCCGAGCCCGGGACGTTCCTCGTCCTGGCTAACTCCGTCACGCTGCTCATGGACGCCTGCGTGATCGTGCTCGTGCTGCTCCTCACCCAGCCCTGGGGCATGCGGGTGCCGTCCTGGCTGCTCACCGTCCCGGCGTTCGTGGCCTCCGGACTGCTGACTCCGATCCTCCTCGGGTTCCCGGGCCAACTGCTCATACGGGCGATCGGGTTCGGGGCGGATCCGTCCGGAAGCGCGCAGCGCGAGCCCTTCCTGGACCCCTGGGTCTTCAACGTCGTCTACGGGGGGTTCATCGTCCAGGGGCTCGCCCTGGCGGGGCTGTTCGTGCCGTACGCCCGGGAGCGCTGGGGCTGGGGCCGGAGCCGGATCGCCGACCGGCCGGCTGGTGGCGCGGAGCGGGAGACTGCGTTCACGCGGCCCGCGGAGTCCGTGCGGGCGACGGCGTCCACGCGGGTGGTGGCGACGGCCGCGGCGCTGGGGAGCGCGGGCGTGGCCGCGGCGTACTTCTTCTGGGCCTTCGGGGGTACGGCCGGGATGGGCGCGGAGCGGGCGGCGTCGTGGTCCGCCGAGGCGGGCGTGGTCTCCGCGGCCCACGCGGTGTGCGCACTGGCCGCCGGTACAGGGGCGCTGCTGCTGGCCTCGGACCGGGGGCGCCGGGCCTGGTGGCCGGCGGCCCTCGCGTGGATCGGCTCGGGGGCCGCGCTCGGCTGGGGCCTGTGGCCGCTGATCGCCTCGTTGGGCCCGCAGTTGGACGGGGGCGAAGCCCCTTCCGGCGCCTCGCAGTTGATCTACGCTGGCCAGATGGCCACTGGAGCGCTCGCCGCCGTCGTCCTCACCCGGTTCCTGACCCGCCGCATCGAGGGGTGATGCGCGGGTACGGCCCGGGGCGGCTGTTCGGGCCGCGGGCCCGGCTGCGCTGGGTCCATCTGATCCTCGGCGGGGCCCTGCTGATGCCGTACTTCCTCCTCGCCCAGGTCGGGGTCGGCATGGCGGCGGGCGGGGTCAACGCGCTCTCCTCCCTGCCGCTGATCCTCGCCTCCTACGCGGTGGCCCTGCCGCTGGTCGCGGTCACCGGGGTGTTCGGGCTGGTGCGGCCGATGTCCGTGGCCGCGGTACGGGCCATGTGCGCGGTGCCGGGGGAGCGGCTGGCCGAGGGCCCGGCCCGGTCCTGGGCCGCCCGGGGGCGGGCTTCCGCCTGGTGGACCCTGCACCTGGGGGTCGGCGCGGTGCTCAGCGGGATGACCCTCGCGGTGCCGCCCATGGCGGTGACGCTGATCGCGCTGCCGTTCGTGAGCGGGCTGCGGGGCATCCCGCGGGAACTGGGCTGGGGCGGTGTGGCGGCCGAGCCGTACGTGACGCCCCTGATCGGGGTGGCCCTGCTGGCCGCGCTCGCGCTGTGCGTCGCGGGGGCCGGGGCGCTGCTGGCCCGGGCGGCGCCCGTACTGCTCGGCCCGACGGCCGCCGACCGGCTGGCCGAGGCCGAGGAGCGGGCCGCCGACCTCGCCGTGCGCAACCGGCTGGCCCGGGAGCTGCACGACTCGGTGGGGCACGCGCTGAGCGCCGTCACCCTCCAGGCGGTCGCCGCCCGGCGGGTGCTCGGCACCGACCCGGGGTTCGTACGGGAGGCGCTCGCCGCGATCGAGGACACGACGCGGCGCACGGTGGGGGAGCTGGACGCCGTACTGGGCCTGCTGCGGGACGGCGACCCGGCCCGGGCGGACGCCGCGCCCGCGCCGACCCTCGCCGCCGACCTCGACGGGCTGCTGGCCCGCACCCGCGCCGCCGGTACCCCCGTCACCGTCCACCAGGACCCCGGGCCGGCGGGGGACTGGTCCGGGCTCCCGGCGATTGCCTCCCGCGAGGCGTACCGGATCGTCCAAGAGGGCCTCAGCAACGCCCTGCGGCACGGTTCGGGCCCCGTGGACCTGAGGGTCCGCCTCCGGCGCGGCGGACCCTCCGGCCCTCGCGTTCACCCCGACCTGGAGATCACCATGACCAATCCGCCCACCGCGCCCGACGGCCGGGAGCCTGGCCGGGAGCCGCGTACGACCGGGGGACGCGGGCTGCGCGGCGCCGCCGAACGGGCCGCGCTGCTCGGCGGCAGCGTCGAGGCCGGCCCGCACCAGGGCGGCTGGCGGCTGCGGGCCGTCCTCCCGCTCGCCGGAACCGGCCGATGACCCCCACCCGCCCGGGCACGCCCCCGGACGGCGCCGCCCCCGGCGCCCCCGAGGACGCCGGGAGGCCCTGGGCTCCCGCCGGGCGCGGGACGCTGCGCATCGTGATCTGCGACGACGAGCGCATGGTCCGCACCGCGCTGCGGGTCATCCTCGAGGCCGAACCCGACCTGGTGGTCGTCGGCGAGGCGGCCACCGGGCCCGAAGCCGTCTCCCTGGTCCGCTCCCTGGCCCCCGACGTGGTGCTGATGGACGTCCGGATGCCCGAGATCGACGGCATCCGGGCCACCGAGCAGATCCTCGCCACCATGCCCGAGCCGCCCCGCGTGGTGGTCGTCACCACCTTCGAGAACGACGCCTACGTCCACGACGCGCTGCGCGCGGGCGCCGCCGGGTTCCTCCTGAAGCGGGCGGACCCCGACGAGCTGATCGGCGCGGTCCGGCTCGTCGCCCGCGGTGACTCGCTGCTCTTCCCGGCCGCCGTCCGCTCCCTCGCCGCCGCCGCCGCCCGTACGGCCGGCGCCCCGCGCGCGGCCGCCGCGCGGTGGGTGGCCCGGCTGACCGACCGGGAGGCGGACGTACTGCGCCTGATGGCCACCGGCCTGTCCAACCAGGAGATGAGCGAGCGCCTCGGCGTCGGCCCGCAGACGGTGAAGACCCACGTCGCGGCGGTCCTCGCCAAGACCGGCTCCCGCGACCGGACCCAGGCGGTGATCGCCGCCTACGAGGGCGGCTTCATGAGGAAAGACTGAGAACTCCACCACAATCGGGGCAGAGCGGAACGTCCGGGACGGTCGGGGCGTCCTTCCTGGGGATGAACAAGACGATCAGGCGTGCGTCGGTCTTCTGTCTGCTTCTGGTGCTGGCCCTGCTGGTCCGTGTCACCTGGGTGCAGGCATACCAAGGCCAGGCCCTCGCAGACGACAAGAACAACCGCCGGAACCTCATCGGGCAGTACGAGAACCCGCTGGGCAACATCATCGTGGGCGGGGAGGCGGTCACGGGCTCGACGAAGACGGGCGGCAAGGACTTCGGGTACAAACGCACGTACACCGACGGTCCGCTCTACGCACCCGTCACCGGATACAGCTCCCAGGCCTTCGGGACGAGCATGCTGGAGGGCGTCTACAAGAACGTCCTCAACGGCTCCGACAGCCGGCTGAAGACGATGATGGACATGCTGACCAACAAGCGGGCCGCCCCGGGCGACGTGCTGACGACCATCGACAAGGACGTCCAGAAGGCGGGCTTCGACGCCCTCCAGGGCAAGCAGGGCGCCGCCGTGGCCATCGACCCCGCGACGGGGCAGATCCTCGGCATCGTCAACAACCCCTCCTTCGACCCGGGCCGGATCGCCGGCGCGAACGACAAGGAGGCCTGGACGGAACTCTCCGCCGACCAGGGCAAGGCGCTGGAGAACGTGGCCCTGCGCAAGCCGCAGGCGCCCGGCTCCACCTTCAAGCTGGTCACCCTCGCGGCGGCGATCGAGAACGGCCTGGTCACCGACATCGACACGCCGACCGGCATCAAGGCCCCGTACACAATCCCCGGCACTCGCACCGATCTGCCCAGCGAGGCCCCCGCGGAGATGTGCAACAACGTCTCGGCACGCGTCGCCCTGCGGCTGTCCTGCAACAACGTCTTCGCCGAGCTGGCGCACAGGCTCGGCCAGGACAAGATGCGCGCCATGGCCGAGAAGTTCGGTTTCAACACGCAGATCGACACCCCGGTCCGCACCAACCCGCCGAGCTCGTACCCCTCGGCGAAGATGTCCGTCGACCAGGTCGCGCAGACGGGTATCGGCCAATTCGACGTCCAGGCCACCCCGCTCCAGATGGCCATGGTCACGGCCGCCGTCAAGAACGGCGGCAAGCTCGTCGCGCCGCACATGGTCTCCCAGGTCACCGATGCCAACGGCAACGTCCTGGAGAGCTTCAAGGACCCGAAGTCCGAGCAGGTCATGAAGGGCAAGACCGCCTCCATGCTGCGGGAGGCCATGAAGACGGTGGTCAGCGAGGGCGGCGGCAAGCCCGCCCAGGTGAGCGGCGCCGAGGTGGGCGGCAAGACGGGTACCGCCCAGCGCGGCGTCAACAACAGCCTCTCGCCGCTGGCCTGGTTCACCTCCTACGGCAAGCTGAACGGCAAGCAGATCGCCGTCGCGGTCGTGATCGAGAACTCGGACACCGACCGCTCCGAGATCGGCGGCGGCAAGCTCGCCGCCCCCATCGCGCAGAAGATGATGCAGGCGTGGCTGAAGAAGTAGCCGGGCGGACCACACGGACCACGACGACGCAGGCGTGGCCGAAGACGTAGCCACGCGGACCGCACGGCCGGCGCGCCGGGAACCTTCGCGGTTCCCGGCGCGTCACTCATTCCATGATCAGGACCGCGCGCCCCGCCGACCTCGACGCCATAGCCGCCCTCCACACCCGGGCACGGGCCACCTACTACCAGGGCCGCCTTCCCCAGGAGGCCTACGGCGGCGCGGCCGAGCTCGCCCGGACCCGCGAGGGCTGGTCCCACGCCGTCGCCCGGTCCGCCGCGGACGGCAGCGTGCTCTGCGCCGAGCGGAACGGGCGGATCGCCGGCGTCGCCGCCTACCGCACCGCGGACGGCGAGACCACCCTCACCCAGCTCCACGTCGACCCGGACCGGTGGCGCCGGGGCACCGGGTCCGCGCTGCACGCTGCCTGCCTCGACGCCTGGCGCCGTGCCGGAACGGCCAGGGTCCGGCTGGAGGTCTACGAACACAACCTGCGCGCCCAGGCGTTCTACGCCCGTCAGGGCTGGCTCCCGGAGCCGGGGTCCGCGGCCTCCGGCTCCCACCGCGTCCTGTGGCTCGCGGTGGCTCCGCCGTCCGGGGAATGAGACGCGCCCCCGGGCCGTTGAATCAGGAACTGATTCACCCGACTGACCCGGAGAGAAGAACGATCATGCGCGTCGAGATCTGGAGCGACATCGCCTGCCCGTGGTGCTACATCGGCAAGGCCCGCTTCACCAAGGGGCTGGCCGGGTTCGCGCACCGCGACGAGGTGGAGGTCGTCTTCCGGTCCTTCGAGCTCGACCCCAACGGCCCCAAGGGCGTCAGCGCCCCCGTCGTGGAAATGCTCGCCCAGAAGTACGGCCGCACCCTCGAAGAGGCGCGCGGCATGGAGGAGCACGTCGCGCAGAGCGCCCGCGCGGAGGGGCTGACGTACCGCACCGAGGGCCGCGACCACGGCAACACCTTCGACATCCACCGGCTGCTGCACCTGGCCGCCGCCCGCGGCCGCCAGGAGGAGCTGCTCGACCTCGCGTACCGGGCGAACTTCGCCGAGGAGCGGTCCGTCTTCGACACCGGGGTGCTGCTCGCGCTCGCCGTCGAGGCCGGGCTCGACGAGGCCGAGGCCCGCGCCGTCCTCGCCGACGACTCCGCCTACGCCGAGGAGGTCCGCACCGACGAGCGCGAGGCCGCCGAACTGGGTGCGAACGCCGTGCCGTTCTTCGTCCTCGACCGCCGCTACGGGATCTCCGGCGGACAGCCGGCCGAGGTGTTCACCCGCGCCCTGGAACAGGCCTGGGCCGGCCGCGAGGTGGAGGAGCCCGCCCCCGCCGACGGGGCGTGCGAGCCCGACGGGGTGTGCGCGGTTCCGCAGTCCTGACGCTCCCATATAACAATCTCTTTGGGGTAGCGCGGAAAGTTCGGTAATGGACTGTGGGTAGGTCCTGGGCCAGAGTGGACGGCATGGATCTCCCCCTGGCCGAGACGGCCCGTGCCGAGTTCGCCCACTCCACCACCTACCTCAACACCGCCACGTGCGGAGTGCTGCCGCGCGCGGCCGTCGCGGCGGTACGGGAGCTGTCCGAGGCGGCGGGGGCCGGGCTCCCCGCCGGCTTCGGCGACTTCGACCGGGTGAACCGGGTCCGCGCCGCCTTCGCCCGGCTGGCCGGGGTCGCCGCCGACCGCGTGGCCGTCGGCTCGGCCGTCTCCACGCACGTCGGCCTCGTCGCGGCCTCCCTGTCGTCCGGCTCCGAAGTCCTCTGCCCCGAGGGCGACTTCGCCTCCGTGATGAACCCCTTCGTGGTGCGCGGCGACCTCAAGGTGCGCTTCGCCCCGCTGGAGTCCCTCGCCGAAGCCGTCGGAGCCGGTACGACCCTGGTCGCGCTGAGCGCCGTACAGTCCGCGGACGGGCGTACGGCGGACCTGGCCGCGGTGCGCGCCGCCACGGCCGCGCACGGGGCCCGGATGCTGGTGGACGCGACGCAGGCGGTGGGCTGGCTGCCCTTCGACGCCTCGCCGTACGAGTACACGGTCACCGCCGGGTACAAGTGGCTGCTCGGCGCCCGCGGAGCCTCCTACCTGACCGTCTCGCAGGACGCCGAGCACACCCTGACCCCGCTGCACGCCGGCTGGGTCGCGGCCGAGTCCATGTGGGACGCCACGTACGGGCCGATGCCGGAACTCGCGCACGGAGCGCGGAAGTTCGACGAGTCCCCGGCCTTCCTCGCCTACCACGCGGCCGAGCCCTCACTGGCGCTGCTGGAGCGCGTCGGCATCGACGCGGTGCACGCGCACGACACCGCCCTGGCCGCCCGCTACCGGGCCGGGCTCGCCCGGCTGGGCCACGAACCGGTGCCCGGCGACGCCGCCATCGTCTCCGTACCGGGCCTCGCCGACCGCCTGCCCGCCCTCCAGGCGGCCGGCATCGCCACCGCCGCCCGCGCGGGCGCCCTGCGCGCCTCGTTCCACCTCTACAGCACCGAGGAGGACGTGGACCGGCTGCTGAACGCCCTGTCCTGACGGGCGGGCCCACGGGGTCAGCGCCGGGTCAGCGCGGGCCCGCGCCGGGTCAGCGCCCGGTCAGCGCGGGGACGCCTCCCACGCCGCGTCCGCCGCGCCGAGCGCCGGACCCGCCTCGACGCCCAGAGCGGCCGCCAGGGCGCCCAGCGCGCTGCGCACCACAGGCAGCGAGGCCGCCCGGCCGTAGTGGTTGACGCGGACCATCTCCTTCGCCAGCGCGCCGCCACCGGCCGCGAGCGGGGCCGCCGGGTCCGCCGCCAGTGCCTTGGCCGCCACCAGGGAGGCGTCCGCGACGCGCAGCGTGGTGGCCACCGGGGCGGCCTCCGCCACCCGGCCCACGTACGGGGCGAGGCCCATCGCTGCCGCGCCCGCGCGGGTCGCCGCCGCCGCGGCCGCGTGCCGGGCCTCCACCACGGGGAGGCCCTCGGCGGCGATCCGGTCCAGGCAGGCCTCCAGGGCCAGCATCTCCAGCTGCGCCGGAGCGTGGAGCAGCGCCGTGCGCCCGCCGTCGATCCAGCGCTCCTTCCAGTCCAGGAGGGAGAGGTACGAGCGGCGCGGCGCTGCCGGGTTCTCCGCGAAGCGGGCCCAGGCGCGGTCCGAGACCGACACGGCCGAGACCCCCGCCGGGCCGCCCATCGCCTTCTGCGCGCCGATCACGCACAGGTCAACGCCCCACGCGTCCGGGAGCAGCGGCTCGGCGCCCACCGACGCCACCGCGTCGAGCATGAACAGCGCGCCGTGGGCCCGTACGGCCTCGCCGATCTCCGCGACCGGGTTGGTGTTGCCGGTGGCCGCCTCCGCGTGGACCAGCGAGACGAAGTCGATCTCCGGGCGCCCGGCCAGGGCCGCCGCCACCTGTCCGGCCGTCGCCGCGGTGTCGAAGGGAACCTCCAGGTCCACCACCGTGGCCCCGCAGTCGCGCAGCCAGTTGCCGAAGGTGGTCCCGTACGGGCCGGTGACGACGTTCAGCGCCGTCGAACCGGGCCGCGCGCACGACCGGATGCACCCCTCCAGGGGCAGCAGCGCCTCGCCCTGGGTGATCACCACGTCCTGCCGGGTGGAGAGGAGCTCGGCGACCCGCCGTTCGATCGACGCGAAGCGCTCCGCGGTGAGCGGCGGGAAGTCCAGGAGGGGGTGGGTCACGGCGGTGCTCTCTTCGTCCGGGCTCGTCCGGGGTCGTCCGGATGTACCGGGAGAGCGTACCGAGCACGCACGTACAGTGCCGACATGACCGATGCCGATGCCGCCGCCGATGTGACCGCCGCCGATGCCGTCACTGATGCCGACACCGCTGCCGACGTCCCGCGGGACGGCGCGGTGCTGCACGTGAGGGGTCGCGTGCTCGTCGGACCTGACGACGTGCGCGACGAGCTCTGGGTGGTCGGCGGGCGGATCTCCTGGGAACGGCCGCCCGCCGCCCGCGAGATCACCACGGTGACCGGCTGGGCCCTGCCCGGCCTGGTCGACGCGCACTGCCACGTCGGACTGGACTCCCATGGCCCGGTCGACGCCGGGACGGCCGAGCGCCAGGCACTCACCGACCGGGACGCGGGCACCCTGCTGATCCGCGACGCGGGATCGCCCTCGGACACCCGCTGGATCGACGGCCGCGAGGACCTCCCGAAGATCATCAGGGCGGGTCGCCACATCGCGCGGACCCGCCGCTACATCCGCAACTACGCCCACGAGATCGAGCCGGCCGACCTGGTCGAGTACGTCGGCCGGGAGGCGCTGCGCGGCGACGGCTGGGTGAAGCTGGTGGGGGACTGGATCGACCGCGAGGCCGGGGACCTGACGGCCTGCTGGCCGCGCGCCGAGGTCGAGGCGGCCATCGCCGAGGCGCACCGCCTCGGCGCCCGCGTCACCGCGCACTGCTTCGCGGAGGACTCGCTGCGGGACCTGGTCGAGGCGGGCATCGACTGCGTCGAGCACGCCACCGGGCTCACCGAGGACACCGTCCCGCTGTTCGCGGAGCGCGGCGTCGCGATCGTCCCGACCCTGGTGAACATCGCGACGTTCCCGAAGATGGCGGCGGGCGGCGAGGCGAAGTTCCCGCGCTGGTCGGCGCACATGCGGCGGCTGTACGAGCGCCGGTACGACACCGTCCGGGCGGCCTACGACGCGGGCGTCCCGGTGTACGTCGGCACGGACGCGGGCGGTTCGCTGCCGCACGGGCTCGTCGCGGCGGAGGTGGCGGAGCTGGTGAAGGCCGGCATCCCGCCGCTGGAGGCGCTGTCGGCGACCACCTGGGCGGCCCGCGCGTGGCTCGGCCGCCCGGGCCTGGACGAGGGGGCGCCGGCGGACCTCGTGGTGTACGCCGAGGACCCGCGGGCCGACGTGCGCGCGCTCGCGCGGCCGTTGCGGGTCGTGGTGAACGGCGCCGTACGCGCCTGAGGCCGGTACCGCTCCAGGGGCCCTGGCGTCCCGGCGCCGGCGGCGCCGCGTTGACGGCGCCGCGTTGACGGGGGTGACATCGCGGGCCCCGACGTCGTTGTGGATGCCCGCACGGCTCTCCGTACCCGGGACGGATGCGAGGGGAGCGCACTCGCGTTCCTCCTGAGGCGCGAAAATTCGAATGTATGCGTGGAAACCATCCGTTGGGGTGAACTGGCCTCAGGTTGCCGCCCGTTCACCCGCAGTGCGTAAAGATTCCGAGGGTCGAAGCCGTCGGCGCGTGCGATGTCCCCCATTGGCGCCGCGACGGCACCCATCTCCCCGGGGGTTCCACCATCTTGAACAGCAACACCTTCCGCATGCCCGCGGTAGCCCTGCTCGCCACGGGAGCGGTGGCCCTGCTCGCCGCTCCGCCCGCCTTCGCCACGGGAGGCGCGGGTGGCGGCGCCGGGTCCGGGGGCGTGGGCAAGGCGGGCGCCGTCGTCCTGCGGGCCGGCCTGGACGTGGGCCTGCTCAACAAGACCGTCAACGTTCCCCTGAAGACCACGCTCAACGAGGTCACCGCCCCGGCCGCCCCGGCGCGGAAGACGGCGCTGACCGTCACCCTGGACGGAGTCGAGGGAGGCGCGCCGGTCAGCGTGCTCCGCGCCGACGTGGCCACGTCCAAGGCGACCGCGGACAAGGACAAGGCCGAGGCCGAGGTGAACCTCGCCAAGGCCAGGGTGCACGTGCCGGGACTGCCGGCCCTCTCGCTCGTCGAGGTCGAGCAGGTCACCTCCAAGGCCGTCTGCGAAGCCGGCAAGAAGCCCGTGGCCAGCGCGAACGTTCTCGGCAAGGTGACCGCGCTCGGCAAGAAGGTCACCCTCACGGCCGGCGGGCCGACCAAGGTCGAGGTCCCGGGCGTGGGCCTGGTCAGCCTGGAGCTGTCCGGGACCGAGACCACCTCCGGCACGGCGGCCGCGGCGGCCCTGCGCCTGAAGGTCTCCGTGAACCCGCTGAACCTGAACGTGGCCGAGGTGCAGGGCGAGATCGTCCTCGCCGAGGCGCACTGCGCGTCCCCGCCGGCGCCCGCTCCGATCCCGCCGAAGCCGGAGGCGAAGCCCGACGTGAAGCCGCAGGCGGTCACGGACACCCGGACCGGGACCGTTACGCCCGTCACCACCGACGCCAACCTGGCCGAGACCGGCGGCGGTTCGCTGGCCCCGTACGTGGCGGGCGCCGCCCTGGTCCTGCTCGGGATCGGCGGGGGCGCCCTGGCCGTGACCCGGCGCGGCAGGGCCTCGTGACCCGCGCCGTCCGCTAGGGGGGCGCCGTCCCGAGGAGCACCCGGAGGGGAGTGCTCAACGGGAGGCGCACCCCGCGCGGTCGGGGCGGAACCGGGGCGGAACCGGGGGCGGAGGGGCCCCCGGACGGGGCGGGGCAAGGGGCACGGCCGGCCGCGGGTGGGGGCTCAGCGGACGGCGTGCTCCAGGCCCTGCCCCGCCGCACCGCGCGACAGCACGGCCTCCGTGACCTCGCGGTCGATCCGTGCGTACGCGGCGCGCTTGGCCGCCCCGAGCCCGGTGTCGGCCGCCGCGCAGGACGCGCAGACGACGCGGAACGGCGGCCCCATGTCCGAGAACTGCGTCAGGTACTCGGCCTTGACCACCTCCCAGCGGCCCGGCCGGTCCGCCGCCGGGGCGAAGGTGAAACGGGGCACCGAGGACTGGTTGCCGCGCAGCTTGTCCGCCGGTACGAAGCTGGCGACCTGGTCGCCCATGCCGAAGACCACCCAGGTGCCGTTGATCCTCTCGTACGGCTGCGGCACGTGGTTGTGGGTGCCGAGGACGAGATCGATGTCGGGGAGGCCGTCGGCGCCTCGGGAGGCGGTCAGCGCCTGCGCCAGCTCGCGCTGCTGTTCGTCGGGGGCCGTCTGCCACTCGGTGCCCCAATGGACGCTCAGCACCACCACGTTCGCTCCCCCGGCCCGGGCCGCGCGGGCGTCCGCGATGATCCGGTCCCGGTCGATCAGGTTCACGGCCCACGGCTTGTCCCGGGGGAGGGGGATGCCGTTCGTGCCGTACGTGTACGACAACTGGGCCACCTTCGCGCCGCCGGCCGACATGACGGCCGGCGCAGCGGCCTCCTCGGCGCTGCGGGCCGAGCCGACGTGCGGGACACCGGCGCGGTCGAGGTGGTCCAGGGTGCGGGCGAGGCCCTCGTAGCCGTCGTCCAGGGTGTGGTTCGAGGCCGTGGAACAGCTGTCGTACCCGGCGTCCTTCAGGGCGTCGGCCAGCTGGTGCGGGGCCTTGAAGAGCGGGTAGCCCGTGTACGGTCCGCCGGGCCGCCCGTACGGTATCTCGTGGTGGCATATCGCCAGGTCGGCGGCGGAGACGAGGGGTTTGACCCCGGCGAGGATCGGGCGGAAGTCGTACTCCCCGGCCGTGCCCGCGTCATCGGCCGACCGCTGGATGATCGAGGGGTACGGGATGATGTCGCCGGTCGCCACCAGGGTGAACGGCCGCCCGGCCGGGGCGTCCGCCGCCCGCGGGGACGGTGTCGCCAACGCGGTCCCGCCGCGGCCCGCCCCCTCCTGGAGCCGCTGCTGCGCGGCGGGCGCACCACCGCGGTCCAGCAGCCGGGGCGCGGCGTAGACGCCGCCGCCGCCCACCACGGCCAGCGCGGCCAGGGCCGCGCAGACCCTCGCGGATGCCTTCATGTCCCAACCCCCGGTGTCGCCCGTGTCCGCCGCGGGGCCAGGCCCGGTCGCCGCCCCGGTCGCCGCCCCCGGCGCCCCGCCGCCAGGGTACGTCGCCCGTACGGCCACCGCAGGCGTGCGGCGCGGCGGCGGCCGCCCCGCCCGGGGCCGGTGCCCCGCCGCCCGGGCCCGGCGCCCGCATCCGGGGTCAGCGGCCCCCGGTGAGGGTCAGTGCGCGGTCCAGGGCCTGGAGCAGCCGGCCCGTCGTCACCCGGTCGCGGACCGCCAGCCGGAGCCAGGAGTGGTCCAGTCCCGGGAAGGTGTCCCCGCGCCGGACCGCGAACCCGAGGGCGCGCAGCCGGAGGCGGACCTCCGCCGCGCCCTCCACCCGGATCAGGACGAACGGCCCCTCCGCCACCCCCGCGACGGTGATCTCCTCGAACTCCGCGAGCCCCGCCAGCAGGTGCGCCCGGTCCACCGCGATCCGCCGCGCCGCCTCCTCCGCCTCGGCCAGCGCCGCCGGAGCCACGCACGCCTCGGCGGCCACCAGCGCCGGGGTCGACACCGGCCACAGCGGCTGCGCGGCCGCCAGCTTCGCGATCACCGCGGGCTCGGCCAGGACGTAGCCGATCCGCAGCCCGGCCAGCCCCCAGGTCTTCGTCAGGCTCCGCAGCACCACCAGGCCCGGCAGGTCCATCCGGCCGGCCAGGGCCTCCCGTTCGCCCGGGACGGCGTCCATGAACGCCTCGTCCACCACCAGCAGGCGGCCCGGCCGCGCCAGCGCGGCCAGGGTGTCCGCCGGGTGCAGCACGGACGTCGGGTTGGTGGGGTTGCCGACCACCACCAGGTCCGCGTCCTCGGGCACCGCCGCCGGGTCCAGACGGAAGCCGTCCTCCGCCCGCAGCACGACCCGTTCGACCCGGTGGCCCGCGTCCCGCAGGGCCGACTCCGGCTCGGTGAACTGCGGATGCACCACCACCGGCCGGACGGCGTCCAGGGCCCGCGCGATCAGCACGAAGGCCTCCGCCGCCCCGGCCGTCAACAGCACCCGCTCGACCGGCAGCCCGTGCCGGTCCGCGACGGCCGCGCGGGCCGCCCGGCCGTCGGGGTACGCCGCGAGATCCCCGAGGGACGCCCCGATCCGCCGTGTGAGCCACTCCGGGGGAGTGTGCGCCCGTACGTTGACCGCGAGGTCCACCAGCGCGGCGTCCGCGTCCAGCACCTCCGCGTCGCCGTGGTGGCGCAGGTCGTGCCCCTGGGCCGTGGCCACCGCGCAGGTCGCCGCCACCGACCGGCGCTTGGGCACGAGGAGTTCCCCGCCCGCCGCCAGCGCCGACGCCTCCGCGACCGAGGGGGTTCCGGCGGCGGCGCGCGCCGCCTCGGAGGGGTGCGGCACCGCGATCTCGGCCAGTACCTCGGCGGGGTAGCCGAGCAGCGGCACGCCGAAACGTTTCGCCGCGCCGGTGATCCCCTCTTCGTCCGCCTTCGAGTCCACCGTGGCCAGCGCCGTCACCGCGTCGGCGGCCAGCCCGGCCCCCCGCAGCGTCTCCTCGACCAGCGCGCAGACCTCCGCGACGGAGACCCCCGCGCGTCCGCCGACCCCGACCACCAACCGCGTCGCGTACTCACCCACCGGGAAGCCTCCTTCCGTCGTCACCGTCACCGTGGACGTCACCCTCGACGTCACGCGAACATCATCCGAACCTCACCCGTCGCCGCCCGTTCGTCAACCCGCCGCCCCCCGGTACCCCGGGGCGGACGTGCGCGCGGGGCGGCGAGTCGGTATCCAGGGGGACATGGCCGTGATCGTCGCGTTGGGCGCGTTCCTGATGACCCTGGCGGGCGGATGGACGGCACAACGCGTCACCGACCGCCGCCACCTCGTGCTGGGCCTGGCCGGCGGGCTGATGCTCGGCGTCGTCGGCCTGGACCTGCTCCCGGAGGCCCTGCACGCGGCGGGCGACGAGGTCTTCGGCGTCCCGCTCGCCCTGCTGCTCTTCGTGGCCGGGTTCCTCGTCGCGCACGTCGTGGAACGCCTGCTGGCCGTACGCCGGGCCTCGCACGGCGCCGAGGACGGGGCCCGCGCCCCCGAGGTGGGGCTCACCGCGGCCTCCGCGATGGTCGGCCACAGCCTCGCCGACGGGGTCGCGCTGGGGGCGGCCTTCCAGGTCGGCGGGGGCATGGGCGTCGCCGTGGCGCTGGCCGTCATCACCCACGACTTCGCCGACGGGTTCAACACGTACACGCTCACCAGCCTTTACGGGAACGACCGCCGCAAAGCCGTGCTGATGCTCTTCGCGGACGCGCTGGCCCCGGTCGTGGGCGCGGCGTCCACTCTGCTGTTCACCCTTCCGGAGGAACCGCTCGGCGCGTACCTCGGCTTCTTCGGCGGGGTCCTGCTCTACTTGGCCGCCGCCGAGATCCTGCCCGAGGCGCACCACGAACACCCCGCCCTGTCCACGCTGATGTGCACGGTGGGCGGGGTGGCCGGCATCTGGCTGGTGGTCGGCCTCGCGGAGTGAGTTCACGGACGGCCCGCGGCCGCCCGCGCGAAGCGGCGGGCGACGGACGGCTCCGCCGCCCAGTGCGTGTGCAGGTAACTGGCGTGCACGCCCTGCTGTACGAAGCCCTCGACCCGGCGCTCCGGGTGCGTGAACCCCCACGCGGGCGCCGCCCCGGCACCCGGTTCGATCACCGTCCGGTGGAACTCGTGCCCCCGCAGCCGGGTCCCGGCCGGCGCGAGCGCGCTGTCGGACACCGCCACCGCCTCGCGGTAGCCCAGCGTGAGGCGCTCCGACATCCGCGCGTCGGCGTCGAGCACCCCGCACATGGGCTTCCCGTCCAGCGACCGCCCCAGGTACAGCAGCCCGGCGCACTCGGCGGCCACCGGGCCGCCCGCCGCGGCGAAGGACGCCACCGACCGGCGCAGCGCCTCGTTGGCGGACAGTTCGGGCGCGTACACCTCGGGGAAGCCGCCGCCGATCACCAGACCGCCGGTGTTCTCGGGGAGTACCTCGTCCCGCAGCGGGTCGAAGACCACCACCTCGGCGCCCGCCGCGGTGAGCAGTTCCGCGTGCTCGGCGTACGAGAACGTGAACGCCGGTCCGCCCGCGACGGCGACCACCGGCCGCCCGCCGCGGAGCCCGGGCACGGCGTCCGCCGAGCCCGCCGCGGTCCCCGGTCCGGCAGTGGTCGCCGGACCGCCCGTACCCGTACTCGTGCCCGCACCCGCACTCGCCACGGCATCCGACGGCGACCAGGGCTCGCAGTGCAGCGGCGGGGCCGTCCGGGCCAGGGCCATCAGGGCGTCCAGGTCACAGCCCCGGCGCACCTGCTCCGCCAGCGCCGCCACCGAGGCCAGGGCGTCCGCCCGACGCTCGGCGACCGGGACCAGCCCCAGGTGCCGCGAGGGCGCGGCCACCTGCGGGGCCCGGCGCAGCACGCCGAGCACCGGCATCCCGGCCTCCTCCAGCGCCTCCCGGAGCATCACCTCGTGCCGGTCGGAGCCGACCTTGTTGAGGATCACGCCGCCCAGGCGCACCTGCGGGTCGAAGGAGGCGAAGCCGTGCACCAGCGCCGCGACCGACCGCGACTGCGAGGAGGCGTCGACGACCAGCACCACCGGCGCCCGCAGCAGCTTCGCGACCTGCGCCGTCGACGCCAGCTCGCCCCGCCCGGCGGCCCCGTCGTACAGCCCCATCACGCCTTCGACCACCGCGAGGTCGCACCCGGCGGCCCCGTGCGCGAACAGCGCCGGCACCAGGTCCGGCCCGCACATGAAAGCGTCCAGGTTGCGCCCCGGCCGGCCGGTGGCCAGCGCGTGGTACCCGGGGTCGATGTAGTCGGGCCCGGCCTTGTGCGGGGACACGGCGAGGCCGCGCTCCGCGAAGGCCGCCATCAGGCCCGTGGTCACGGTGGTCTTGCCGCTCCCGGAGGACGGAGCGGCGATGACCAGCCGCGGTATGCCGAGCGACGTCACCACTCGATGCCCCTCTGGCCCTTCTGGCCGGCGTCCATCGGGTGCTTGACCTTGGTCATCTCGGTGACCAGGTCCGCGAACTCGACCAGCTTCTGCGGTGCGTTGCGCCCGGTGATGACCACGTGCTGGGTACCGGGGCGGCTGCGCAGCACCTCGATGACCTCGTCGACGTCGATCCAGCCCCAGTGCATCGGGTACGCGAACTCGTCGAGGACGTACAGCTTGTGCGTCTCGGCGGCCAGGTCGCGCTTGACCTGCTCCCAGCCCTCCTTGGCCGCCTGCTCGTTGTCGAGCTGGGCGTCGCGCTGGACCCAGGACCAGCCCTCGCCCATCTTGTGCCAGACGACGGAACCGCCCTCGCCGGAGGCGCCGAGCACCTTGAGCGCGTTCTCCTCGCCGACCTTCCACTTCGCCGACTTGACGAACTGGAACACCCCGATCGGCCAGCCCTGGTTCCAGGCGCGCAGCGCCAGCCCGAAGGCCGCCGTCGACTTGCCCTTGCCGGGGCCGGTGTGGACGAAGACGAGCGGACGGTTGCGGCGCTGGCGCGTCGTGAGTCCGTCGTCCGGAACGACGGACGGCTGTCCCTGCGGCATTACGCGGCCCTCCTGTTGCTGCTCTGCGGTGTCGAAGCGGTGGTCACGGCGGTACGTACGTCCTTCACGAGCCCGGCCAGCGAGTCGGCCCGCAGCCCGTCCAGGGTCACGGCGGGCGCTCCCAGATCGGCGGCCAGCACCCCCGCCAGTCCCAGCCGGACCGGCCCGGACTCGCAGTCCACGACCACGGAGGTCAGGCCCTCGGCCGCCAGCAGCCGGGCCGCGCGGCCCGACAGCTCGCGGGGCGTGTCCCCGGGCGGCCCGCCGCCGAGCCCGCCCGCCGAGGTGGCCCGCCCGTCGGTGACCACGACCAGCAGCGGCCGCCGCGAGGGATCCCGCAGCCGCTCGATCCGCAGCACCTCACGGGCCTTCAGCAGACCGGCGGCCAGCGGGGTGCGGCCGCCCGTCGGCAGCCGCTCCAGGCGCGCCGCGGCCGAGTCGACCGAGGAGGTCGGCGGCAGCGCCAGCTCGGCGCCGGACCCCCGGAAGGTGATCAGGCCGACCTTGTCGCGGCGCTGGTAGGCGTCCAGCAGCAGCGACAGTACGGCGCCCTTGACCGCGCTCATCCGCTGCCGGGCCGCCATGGAACCGGAGGCGTCGACGAGGAAGAGGACGAGGTTCCCCTCGCGGCCCTCCCGCGTCGCCTGCCGCAGGTCGTCCTTGCGGATCACGAGCCCGCGCCCGCTGCGCCCGCGCGCCTTCTGGTGAGGGGCCGCCGCGTGCACGGTGGCCGCCAGGTGCAGCTTCGTCAGCTGGCCCCGGGGCCGCTGGGCGCCGGTGGTCCGGCCGTGGGCGGTACGGGCGCGCGAGCGCCGTCCGGCCGCGCCCTCGCCGAGGCCCGGCACGCTCAGCACCTTGGTGCGGAACGGCTCGGCGGCGCGTACGGCCGCCTGCTCGGGCGCGGCGTCGGCCGCCCCGGACGACCGCGGGTCCTCGGGGGCGTCCTCCGGCTGCGCCCCGGGGGCGTCGTGCTCACCGGCCGGGTCCTGCTGCCGCTCGGGCGCCTCGGGGCCGCCGTCCCGCGGCGGAACACCGCCGTCCCCGCCCCCGTCCCCACTGTCGCCGTCGTCGTCGGGACCCCCGTTGCCGGGACCGCCGTCGTCCGGGCCCCCGTCCTGCGGGGCGCCGTCGTCCGGGCCCTCCGGCTCCGGCTCGTCGTCCGGGAAGCCGTCCAGGATGCGGTCCAGCATGTCCTCGTCCAGGCCCGGTGCGTCGAAGGGGCTGCGGCGGCGCCGGTGGGGGAGGGCCAGCAGGGCGGCCTGCCGGACGTCCTCCTTGCGCACCTCGGTCCGGCCGGCCCAGGCGGCCAGCGCGGTCGCGGTCCGCGCCATCACGATGTCGGCGCGCATCCCGTCGACCTCGAACCCGGCGCACACCGCCGCGATCCGGAGCAGCGAGCCGTCCCCGAGCACCACCTTCGGCAGCAGCGTCCGCGCCGCCACCACGCGGGCCCGGACCTCGTGCTCGTCCCCGGCCCAGCGGTCCGCGAAGCCCGCGGGATCGTCCTCGTACGCGAGCCGGCGGCGCACCACCTCGACGCGCAGGGCGGGCTCGCGGGAGGCGGCGACCTCCACCGTCAGGCCGAACCGGTCCAGGAGCTGCGGGCGCAGCTCGCCCTCCTCCGGGTTCATGGTCCCGACCAGCAGGAAGCGGGCCGCGTGCCGCACGGAGACGCCCTCGCGCTCGACGTACGAGGCGCCCATCGCGGCCGCGTCCAGCAGGAGGTCGATCAGGTGGTCGTGGAGGAGGTTGACCTCGTCGACGTAGAGGATGCCGCGGTGGGCGTCGGCCAGCAGGCCCGGCTCGAAGGCCTTCACGCCCTCGCCGAGGGCCCGTTCGATGTCGAGGGCGCCGACGAGCCGGTCCTCGGAGGCGCCCACCGGCAGCTCCACCATCCGCGCGGGCCGGTCCCCGCCGGGCCCCGCCTCGTGGGGGCCGTCCGGGCAGACCGGGTCCGGCGCGGCGGGCGCGCACGAGAACCGGCACCCGGGCACGACGTCCACCCGCGGCAGCAGCGAGGAGAGCGCGCGCACGGCGGTGGACTTGGCGGTCCCCTTCTCGCCGCGCACGAGCACGCCGCCGACCGCCGGGCTCACGGCGTTGAGCAGGAGCGCCAGCCGCAGGTCGTTCTGGCCGACCACTGCGGTGAACGGATAGGGCGTGCTCATCGGTTGCTCACTCCTTCTAGGGATATGTGCGGCACAGGGAGGGTGAGGGCGCGGACCGCTGCCGCGCCCGGCGCGCGGTCGCCGCGGCCCGTCACGGCGCGCCCGGCGGCAGGAACGGCAGCCCCGCCGGGGCTCCGTCCTCGATCAGCCGCAACAGCGCGCCGGTGTCGGCGTGTTCCTCGATCAGGTCGCCCAGCAGGTCGAGCTGCTCCTCGCGGAGCACCCCGAACGACGTGTCCGGAGCCGGGACGAAGCGCCGCCCGGCGGCCGCCGCGACCTCGCGCAGGAACGCCCGGCGGAAGCCGTCCGACTCCAGCGAGCCGTGCCAGTGGGTCCCCCACACGGACCCGACCCGGCACCCGTCCAGGAACGGCTCCCCGCCCAGCACCTCGGCCACGCCGTGGTGGATCTCGTACCCCTCGACCGGCTCGCCGAGCGCCGTGCCCACCGGCCGGGCCAGGGTCTTCTCCCGCTCGAAGCGGACGCGTACGGGCAGCAGGCCGAGGCCGTCCACCGCCCCGGCCCGCGATTCGACCTCGTCCTCGATGTGCTCGCCGAGCACCTGGAATCCGCCGCAGATCCCCAGCACCGGCCGGCCGCCGGCGGCCCGCCGTACCAGCGCGTCGGCGAGGCCCCGCTCGCGCAGCCAGGCCAGCGCCTTCACCGTGCCGCGCGTACCGGGTACGACGACCAGGTCCGCGTCGGCCAGCTCCTCGGCCCGGTCCACGAACCGCACCACGACCCCCGGTTCGGCGGCGAGCGCGTCCACGTCCGTGAAGTTCGACATCAGCGGCACCGCGCACACCGCGACCCGCAGCACGTCCTCACCGACCGGCGGCGCCACCACCGGCTCCCGGACCGTGCCGCGCAGCGAGACCCGCAGCCCGTCCTCCTCGTCGATGCCGAGACCGTGCCGGAAGGGCAGCACCCCGTACGTCCGGCGGCCGGTCAGACCGCGCAGCATCTCCATGCCGGGCTCCAGCAGCGACACGTCACCCCGGAACTTGTTCACCATGTACCCCGCGATCAGCGACTGGTCCTCCGGGGACAGCAGCGCCGTCGTCCCGAAGAAGGACGCGAAGACCCCGCCCCGGTCGATGTCCCCGACCACGACCACCGGGAACCGCGCGGCCCGGGCGATCCCCATGTTCACGATGTCGGTCCGGCGCAGGTTGATCTCGGCCGGACTCCCCGCCCCCTCGCAGATCACGGCGTCATACGTGCCCCGCAGCTGCTCCAGGCAGTCCGTGACGACGCCCAGCAGCTGTTCCCGCCGCCCGCCCTGCTGCGCCGTCCCGGGGGCCGCGCCCCCGGCCGTCCCGAAGAAGCCGCGGGCGCTCATCTCGCCCACCGGCCTGCCCAGCAGCACCACCTGGCTGCTCTGGTCACTGCCCGGCTTGAGCAGCACCGGGTTCATCAGCGCGGTCGGCTCCACGCGGGCGGCCTGCGCCTGCATCGCCTGGGCGCGCCCGATCTCCGCGCCCTCGCGGGTCACGAAGGAGTTCAGCGACATGTTCTGCGCCTTGAAGGGCGCCACCTTCACGCCGGTGCGGGCCAGCCAGCGGCAGATGCCCGCCGTGACCACGCTCTTGCCCGCGTCCGACGTCGTACCGGCGACCAGCAGTCCGCCGCCGCGCTTCGCGCCGCTCACGGGCGACCTTTCCTCGTACGGGAGATGGGGGAGACGGGGGAGGTGTGCGAGCCGCGGGAGGTGCGTGCGGCCAGTGTCCGGGCGGCCACGCAGGCCCCCAGCGCCAGCCAGGTCACGTTCCGCGACAGCCGGACCGCCCGCTCGATGTCCGCGACCTCGACGGGCCGGCCCACCGCGCCGTTCAGCACGGCCCGGTGCTCGACACGGCCGCCGTACGCGAGGGTGCCGCCCAGGCGCACGCCGAGGGCCCCCGCGAAGGAGGCCTCGACGGGACCGGCGTTCGGGCTGGGGTGCCCGGCGGCGTCCGCGCGCCAGGCCCGTACGGCCCCCCGCCGGTCGGGGCCGGCCAGGACGGCGGCGAGCGCGGTCAGCCGGGCGCCCGGCCAGCCCGCCACGTCGTCGAGCCGGGCGGAGGCCCAGCCGTAGCGCAGGTGGCGGGGGGACTTGTGGCCGACCATCGCGTCCAGGGTGTTCACGGCGCGGAAGGCCAGCAGCCCGGGGACCCCGGCGACGGCTCCCCACACCAGGGCCCCGACGACCGCGTCGGAGGTGTTCTCGGCGACGGACTCCACGACGGCCCGGGCCATTTGCTGCTCGTCCAGGGCCTGCGGGTCGCGCCCGCACAGGTGCGGCAGCCGCTTCCGGGCCGCTTCGGCGTCCCCGGCGGCCAGTGAACCGCCGATGGCGCGGGCCTCACGGCCCAGCGAGGTGCCGCCCACGACGGCCCAGGTGGCGGCGGCGGTCAGGGCGATGCGCGCGGCGGCGGGACGGGAGCGCACGGCGCGGGCCCCGAGGACACCGACGGCGGTCGCCGCTCCGGCGCACACCAGGGTGTGCAGGACGCCCCGGGCGCGGTCGTCGCGCCACAGGGCGCGCTCGACGGCGGCGGCGGCCCGTCCGAAGGCGGCCACGGGGTGCCCGCGGCGCGGATCCCCGAGGATCCGGTCGCCGATCAGGCCCGCCGCGGCGCCGTACGCGAAGACGCGGTCGGCACGCATGATGGAAGACATGTCCTCACTCAGGGTCCGCGCCCTGGTTCGACGTGACCGGCGGCGAGAGTTCCTGGCTCCCGGGCCGCACTCGTTCGAGTGCCCCGGTGACAGTGGCGGGACCGCGCCGGATTCGCACCGGCTTCCTCTCCATGCCGCCGTAATGGCTCGGGCAGTCCACCACGCACTGCGAAGGCCCGTCAACTCGCCGTTGACCTGCGATGGGGCCGCGACCGGGGGCCCGACGGCGCACGCGGGGGACGTACGGCCCGCGCACGGCGCACGGCGGACGGCGCACGGCATACGGCGTACGGCCGGTCATGCGAAAGCTCCCCCCGGGAGAAACCCGGAGGGAGCCCTCGCGCACCGTGTCCGACGGATCAGGCGACGATCAGGTAGATCCCGTACGCCACGGCCGCCGTGACGAGCGCGAAGCAGGCGTACGCCCCGCTGCGGGCCAGGGTGGCGCTGCCGCCCTGCTCGGTGGCGGCCTCGTGCTTGGACAGGCCCACCAGGCCCAGGGTGAACAGGGCCACGAGGGCGACGGTGGCGGAGAGGCTGACCCCGAAGACGGAGCCGAGTGCTTCCCAGTCGATCTTCATACTGCCGTTCCTCTGCAGATCTCGGTCAGACCGCGGCGGCCGGAGCCGCCGGGGTCGTCGTCGCGGCCGGGATGGTGGCCCGGAGGTCGTCGTCCGCCACGGTCGCCGCCGCGGCCGCGGCGGCGGCGGTCGGCGGGACGGTGACGGCGGCCATGGCCGTGGTCACGACACCCGGCTCCGGCTCCGCGGCGCCGGCCGGCTCCACCTCGTTGACGTTGTTGTGGTCGACGACCTGGCGGCGCGAGATGATCCAGATGGCGAAGCAGGAGGCGACCAGGAAGACCGTGACGCCGGCGATGCCGATGTCACCGGTCCGCATGACCAGCTCCGCACCGGCCGCGACCAGGGCGGCGGCCGGCAGGGTCAGGCCCCAGGCGATGAACATGCGGGTGGCGGTGGACCAGCGGACCACGCCGCCCTTGCGCCCCAGACCGGCACCCATGACGGCGCCGGAGCACGCGTGGGTGGTGGAGAGGGAGAAGCCGAGGGACGAGGAGGCCAGGATGACGCTCGCCGCGGAGGTCTGGGCGGCGAAGCCCTGCTGCGGCTGGAGGTCGGTCAGGCCCTTGCCCATGGTGCGGATGATGCGCCAGCCGCCCAGGTAGGTGCCCATCGCGATGGCCAGGCCGGCGGACACGATGACCCAGACCGGCGGGTTGGCGCCGGCGGGCAGCGCGTTGCCGGCGACGAGCGCCAGCGTGATGATGCCCATCGTCTTCTGCGCGTCGTTGGTGCCGTGCGCGAGGGAGACGAGGCCGGCCGAGGCGATCTGACCGGCGCGGTAACCCTTCGCGGAGGTCTTCTCACCGACCTTGTCGCCGAGCTTGTAGGTGACCTTCGCCGCCAGCAGCGCGGCCAGGCCGGCCACCAGCGGAGCGGCGATCGCGGGGATGAGCACCTTGGTGAGGACGACGCTGCCGTTGACCGCGCCCATGCCGGCCGAAGCGACCGCGGCGCCGATCAGGCCGCCCATCAGGGCGTGCGAGGAACTCGAGGGCAGGCCGACCAGCCAGGTGACGAGGTTCCAGAGGATGGCTCCGACCAGGGCGGCGAAGATCACCTCTGGCTGGATGCCTTCTTCGTTGACCAGGCCCTTGGAGATCGTCTTGGCGACCTCCACGGACATGAACGCGCCGACGAGGTTGAGTACGGCGGACATGGCCACCGCCGTCTTGGGCTTGAGGGCGCCGGTCGAGATGGTGGTGGCCATCGCGTTGGCCGTGTCGTGAAAACCGTTCGTGAAGTCGAACACGAGAGCGGTGATGATCACGATCCCGAGGAGAAGCGTTATGTGCTCCATTTACCCAGGCTTCTGTTTGACGTCAGTGGTTCGGCGACCGTAGGCAACCTGGATGAACGGAAGATGAACTGACCCCGGCGGAGCGGTGTACTGGTGCGCTACCCGATCGGACTCTTCATCCCGATTACGGACTAGATACATCGATTAATGCACGTCAAAGCCGGGTGAATGCGCGCCTCCGCCAACCGGGCCGCCTGCCCCGGACGGCCGTCCCGTCACTCGGAAGAGAGCTAGGTCACTCCGCCCCGGCCTCCGCGAGCAGACGCCGCGCCGCTCGCGGAGCGACCGCCTCCGGTGGCCCCCCGGAGTCCGGGCGCCGACACTGGAGCCGTGCGTACCGCCACAGCGACGGCAGCGGCCGTCACCACCACGCTCCTGGGCGCCGGAGCGGCCGCGGTCGCGGCCGGCCGGTACGCCGCCGACGCGGCCCTGCGGCCCGAACCCGGGCGCCCCCTGCCCGGCGGCCCCCGGCTCAGCGTCCACTCCACCGCCCCCGGGCGGGTCGAACTGACCCGGTCCCTCGGCTCCCTGCGCCCCGGAACATACGGCCTGGACGCCCCCGGCGTGCACGCCGTCGTCGGCCCCGTCCTCCCCGACGCCCCGCACGGCCCCGACACCGTGGTCCGCCGGCTCGTCGCCGTCACCCACGGCAGCCTGGACCCCGGCACCCGGGTCACCCTCACCCCCCAGGTCCACCTCGGGAACCCGCGCACCGCGCTCGGGCTCGACCACGCCGACGTGGACGTCCCCGGGGAGCTGGGCGCGCTGCCCGCCTGGTTCGTGCCCGCGGCCCGGGACACCTGGGTCATCACCGTGCACGGGCTCGGCAGCGGCCGCGAGCACCCGATGGTGGTCATGCCCTTCCTCCACCGCCACCAACTGCCCGTCCTCGACCTCGCCTACCGGGGCGACCTCAGTGCCCCCGCCCCGCCCGACGGCCTCGGACACTTCGGCGAATCGGAGTGGCGGGACCTGGACGCCGCCATCCGCTACGCCCTGCGCTACGGCGCCCGCCGCGTGGTCCTGCACGGCTGGTCCACCGGCGCCGCCATGGCCCTGCGGGCCGCCGAGCGCTCGGCGCTCGCCGACCGGATCTCCGGGCTGGTGCTGGACTCGCCCGTACTCGACTGGCGCTCGACGCTGCGCGCGCTGGCGGCCGCGCGCCGCATCCCGGCCGCGGTGCTCCCGCTGGCGGTCCGGGCCGCCGAGAGCCGCGCCGGGCTGAGCGCCGACCGGCGGCCGCCGGGCGCCGACCCCGGCGCGCTGCGCGTCCCGGTCCTGGTCTTCCACGGTCCCGACGACACGCTCGCCTCCTGGGAACCCTCCCGGCGGCTCGCCGCCGCCCGCCCAGACCTCGTCACCCTGCACACCGTGGCCGGGGCCGGGCACGGGGCGATGTGGAACGCCGACCCGGCCCGGTACGAGGAGGCCCTGCGCCGCTTCCTCACCCCGCTCGTGTGAGCGCGCCTCGCCTGCGCCTCACCTGAGCCTCCTGTGAGGCACCGTCATGTGAAGGCCGTGTGGCAGTCGGGGTACGTCGGGTGGCTTGTCCGGGTCTGTTCCCCGGGCCGGTGGCCGTAGGGGCTGGTTCCGTTTGGGCTTTCGGCCAGTCACGGGCGAGACTGCTTCCGTGACGTCCCGAAAGCCTGATGAGCAGTTGGCTCGCGACTCCAGACTCCGACTCGTCTCCCCGCGTTCCGTCGCCGCGGCCCGCAAGGCGGTGACCGACCGGCGGACCAGAACCGCCCCGCGGCCTCCGGCCGGTACGCCCGCCACGGCGGACCTCGCGAACCGGGCCAGGGCCTCGCTCGCCGACGCCGTGCGCCTGACCCGCTGGGCCGAGCTCAACCTCGGAGCCGGTGACGGCGGCCGCCCCGCTCCCGCAGGCGCGCTGCCGGCCTCCGACGTCGAACGGGCCGCCGGGGAACTGAACCTGACCCACGGCCAGATCCGGGTCGGCTGGGACCGCGCCCGGCTCGCCGGCCTCGTCGAGGTGCACGGCGGCCACGCCCGCCCCGGCTGGCGGCTGCGTGCCTGGGACCGCGACGACACCGCCGTACTGCGCGGCTGGGTCGCGCTCTTCGACGCCTGGTCGCTGGTCCACCCGGCCCCCGCCGACATCGCCCCCGCGGCCGTCGCCGAGGTCGTCGAGGCGATGCCCCAGCTCCTCTCCCTCCTCCAGCTGTCGGCCGGCCCGGTGACCGTGCCCGATCTCCTGGACCTGCTGGGACAGCGCGTCACCGAGCTGCGCGACGAGCGGTGCGAGGTCCCGTACGGCGCGGAATCCGGCGCCGCGCCGGCCGACCGGGTCCCCGGACCCGCCCCCGTGCCCGCCGCCGAGAGCCGTCCCGTCCCGCTCGCCCGGCTGCTGCGCTGGGCGCTCGGCGGGCTCGCCGCCGTGGACGCCGTCACCCTCGGCCCCGCCCGGGCCACCCTCACCCCGCTGGGGAGCTGGGCCGTCTGGGTCAAGCTGGAGCAGATCTGCGTCGCCGCGCAGAGCCCCGCCGGGAACATCGAGCAGTCCGCCGCCGCCATGCTGCACGGCTGCGCCCGCCTCACCCCGGGCCCGGCCCGCGCCGAGTACAGGGCCTGGCTCGCCGCCCGTCCCGTCGGCCACGCGGTCAGCGAGCTCCTGCACGCCGCCCGGGGCGAGGACGCGCTGCTGCGCGGCCTCGCCTTCGAAGCGCTGCGCGTGGTCGGAGCCCCCGCGGAACCCGAGGTCCGCGCCGCGGTCCGCGAGGCCGCCCTGCGGCCCTACGCCCTGCTCTGGCTCGCCGAGCACGACGGGGTCGACCCGGACGAGGCCCAGCACGTGCTCACCGCCGAGGAGTCGACCTGGCTCTGGGTCGACACCGCGGCCGCCATCGCCGACCACGGCGAGGCGGAACTGCTGGCCCGCCACCTCGACTCGGCCGTACGGACCACCGTTCCGCGGCTGCTGGACGAGGTCCGCGCGGTCGGGCACCCGCGCACCGTGCAGGTCCTGGTGGCGCTGGCCGCGGCCCACCCCGACCCGGCGCTCGCCAAAGCGGTCCGCCGGGCCGCGTTCCAGGTGCACACCGGCGGCGCGTAGCCCCACCCGCGCGGGGGAGCGGGCCGGAGCCGGAGCGCGTACGCGCCGGAGCGGACGCGCCGCGGGTGTCAGACCTGCGGCGCGTACGTACCGAAGCTCCAGACGTTGCCCTCGAGGTCCCGGGCCATGTAGTCCCGCGAGCCGTAGTCCTGGTCGGTGGGCTCCATCAGGATCTCCACGCCGTGCTCGACGGCCCGCCGGTGGTGGCCGTCCACGTCGTCCACCACCACGTAGACCCCGGTGGGGCCGGCGCCTTCCATGGCCTTGTCGAAGGCCCCGCCCCGGCCCTTGCTGCCGAGCATCACGGCGCCGCTGCCGTACGACAGCTCGGCGTGCGCCACCGTGCCGTCGTCCCCCTCGTACACGGCGACCTGGTGGAACCCGAACGCCTCCGTCAGCTGCCGGATCGCCGCCTTGGCGTCGCGGTAGAGCAGGGTCGGACAGATCGACGGAACGCCTGCCATGACGATCACTCCCTCTCACTGGTGCATGTCATCGGCCGTGAATGTGACCCACGGCACAGCATGGCAGGCGCCGCCGACAGTCAGCGGAAGGTGTTGCACTGGGCCATGTCCCCGGTCCGGTAGCCCTGGTAGAACCACTGCTGGCGCTGCTCGGCCGACCCGTGCGTCCAGGACTCGGGGGTCACCCGGCCCTGGAACTTCTCCTGGATCCGGTCGTCACCGACCGCGGCCGCCGCGTCCAGGCCGTCCTTGATGTCCTGGTCCGTCAGGCTCGTGATCAGCGGCCGGCCCGTGGACTCGTCCGGGGTCTTCGTCGCGTTGTGCGCCCACACCCCCGCGTAGCAGTCCGCCTGGAGCTCCACCTTCACCGCGTTGCTGTTCGCGCCCTGCTGTCCGTCCTGGGCCCGCTGGAGCGTGCCGGTCAGGTTCTGGATGTGGTGCCCGTACTCGTGGGCGACGACGTACGCCTGGGCGAAGGGGCCGCCGCTCGCCCCGAACTTCGTCCGCAGCTCGTTGAAGAAGCCCAGGTCCAGGTAGACCTTGCGGTCCGCGGGGCAGTAGAAGGGGCCGACCGCGGAGGTGGCCGACCCGCAGGCGGTGCCCACGCGGCCGGTGAAGAAGACCGTCTGCGCCGGGCTGTACTGCCCGCCGCGCCGGGTGAACTCCTGGCTCCAGAAGTCCTGCGTGCTGTTGACCACCGCGACCAGCCTGCAGTCCTCCCGCGCGTTCGCGTCCTGCCCCGTCCTGCAGGCCTGCTGCACCTGGTTGACGGAGGACGCCGCCGGGTCCGGCTCCTCGTTCCCCGAGGACAGCCCCAGCTGCTCGGGGCCCACGCCGAAGAGCAGCCCCATGATCAGCGCGATGACGCCGACGATGCCACCGCCGACCGTGGCCCGTCCGCCGGGGATGCGGCTGCCGCGCACATCGCTGACCTCGGAGGTGTCCAGATTGGCGTTGTCGTCGAACTGCATCCCGCACCGCCCTCGCATCCACGTGCCGTGTCCGCCCTTGCGGCGAGTATCAACCTGTTCATCCTGATACGCGCACCGGTCGGCCGGTGCGTTCCCTGGGCCGAACGGGGGACGCGGCGGACCGGGCGCCCGTAGCCCGCATGCCCGGAAAGTAGTTGCGGACCCCCGGTAGAATGGTCCTCATGGCAAATCTCCTCGCGGATTAGCGGCGTCGAAGCATCGCGTCCTGCCCCCCTTCCGCCGTCCACACCGCCCTGGAGTATTTCCGTGATCACCGCCACCGGCGTCGAGCTGCGCGCCGGCGCCCGCGTCCTCATCGAGTCCGCCTCGTTCCGCATCGCCAAGGGCGACCGCATCGGCCTCGTCGGCCGCAACGGAGCCGGCAAGACCACCCTCACCAAGTGCCTCGCCGGTGAGGGACAGCCCGCCGCGGGCTCCATCGCCCGCTCGGGCGAGGTCGGCTACCTCCCGCAGGACCCGCGCACCGGTGACCTCGACACCCTGGCCCGCGACCGCATCCTGTCGGCGCGCGGCCTCGACGTCCTCATCAAGAAGATGCGTATGAACGAGGAGCGGATCGCCACCGGCTCCGGCGGCACCCGCGACAAGGCGATGCGCCAGTACGAGCGCCAGGAGACCGAGTTCCTGACCAAGGGCGGGTACGCCGCCGAGTCGGAGGCCGCGACCATCTCGGCCGCCCTCGGCCTGCCCGACCGGGTCCTCGGCCAGCCGCTGCACACCCTCTCGGGCGGCCAGCGCCGCCGGGTCGAGCTCGCCCGGATCCTCTTCTCGGACGCCGACACGCTGCTCCTCGACGAGCCCACCAACCACCTCGACGCCGACTCGATCGTCTGGCTCCGGGACTACCTGAAGAACTACCGCGGCGGCTTCATCGTGATCTCCCACGACGTCGACCTGGTCGAGACCGTCGTGAACAAGGTCTTCTACCTGGACGCGAACCGCTCCCAGATCGACGTCTACAACATGGGCTGGAAGCTCTACCAGCAGCAGCGCGAGGCCGACGAGAAGCGCCGCAAGCGCGAGCGCCAGAACGCCGAGAAGAAGGCCGCGGCACTGAACTCGCAGGCCGACAAGATGCGCGCCAAGGCGACCAAGACCGTCGCCGCCCAGAACATGGCCAAGCGCGCCGACCGGCTGCTCGCGGGCCTGGACGCCGTCCGCGTCTCCGACAAGGTCGCCAAGCTGCGCTTCCCCGACCCGGCGCCCTGCGGCAAGACCCCGCTGACGGCCGAGGGCCTCTCGAAGTCGTACGGCTCGCTGGAGATCTTCACCGACGTCGACCTGGCCATCGACAAGGGCTCCCGCGTCGTGATCCTCGGCCTCAACGGCGCCGGCAAGACCACCCTGCTGCGCCTGCTGTCGGGCACGGAGAAGCCCGACACCGGGCAGGTCACCCCGGGCCACGGCCTCAAGCTCGGCTACTACGCCCAGGAGCACGAGACCCTGGACCCGGAGCGCACGGTCCTGGAGAACATGCGCTCCTCCGCCCCCGACCTGGACCTGGTCGCCGTGCGCAAGACGCTCGGTTCCTTCCTGTTCTCCGGGGACGACGTGGACAAGCCCGCCGGGGTGCTCTCCGGCGGCGAGAAGACCCGGCTGGCCCTGGCCACCCTGGTCGTCTCCTCGGCGAACGTGCTGCTGCTCGACGAGCCCACGAACAACCTCGACCCGGCCAGCCGCGAGGAGATCCTGGGTGCGCTGCGCACCTACAAGGGCGCCGTCATCCTCGTCACGCACGACGAGGGCGCCGTCGAGGCGCTGGAGCCGGAGCGGATCATCCTGCTCCCGGACGGCGTCGAGGACCTCTGGGGGCCCGACTACCGGGACCTCGTCTCCCTCGCCTGACCGGGCGCCCGATCGGGGTTCCGCTTCTGATCCAATCCCTTATGGATCATTCGGCTCAGCGGTGATCCATCATCTGAGTGAGGCGGTCTCGTACCGTCGCGCGTCGTTCGACGGCCCCGGCCGCACTCCTCACAGTGCGCGGCCGGGGCCTTCCGCTTATCCCCGCCGCGCCCCTGACCTGCCGGTTTCCGCCGGGGGCTGCGCAGTGTGACGGAGGTCATGCAGCGGAGGAGGAGATTCCGTTCTGCTCGCGCGTCCACCCCTCGGGAAATGCCGTCGCACCGACCTTGCGGAATGGGTGGCCAGGAAGCGTGGGAGGGGTGATCATGAGAAGTCCAGAGCGCACTTCCCACGAGGAGGCACGGGTGGCCGAGACTCTGAAGAAGGGCAGCCGGGTAACCGGTGCCGCGCGCGACAAGCTCGCGGCAGACCTGAAGAAGAAGTACGACTCCGGTGCGAGTATCCGGGCGCTGGCCGAAGAGACCGGCCGGTCCTACGGATTCGTCCACCGGATGCTCAGTGAGTCCGGGGTCTCGCTGCGTGGTCGCGGTGGCGCGACACGCGGCAAGAAGGCCGCTACGGCCTGACTCCCCGGTCCCATCGGTTCCGACGATCCACCGTTTCACCGCTTCACTGAACCAGCGGTTCCTTCGGTGACCCCCGGTCGGCCCTCCGGCCGGCTGGGTGGTTACTGTGCAGTCACTTAGGCCGGTTGGCGGCCGACTGCACACCGGAGGCATACAGATGGCTCTGCTCGACAAGGACGGCGTACGACTCACCGTCGACGACACGGTCGCCACGGTGACACTGACCAATCCGGCCAAGCGAAACGCCCAGTCCCCCGCGCTCTGGCGGGCATTGGCCGAGGCCGGAAGGTCGTTGCCGGGCACCGTCCGGGTCGTCGTGCTGCGCGGCGAGGGACAGTCCTTCTCCGCCGGGCTCGACCGGCAGGCGTTCACCCCCGAGGGTTTCGAGGGCGAGCCGTCCTTCCTCGACCTGGCACGCGGTTCGGACGAACTGCTCGACTCCACCATCGCCGAGTACCAGGAGGCGTTCACCTGGTGGCGGCGCAATGACGTCATCTCCATCGCCGCGGTGCAGGGGCACGCGATCGGCGCCGGCTTCCAGCTCGCGCTCGCGTGCGATCTGCGCGTGGTCGCGGACGACGTCCAGTTCGCCATGCGCGAGACCAGCCTGGGCCTGGTCCCCGACCTGACCGGAACCCAGCCCCTCACCTCCCTCGTCGGCTACGCCCGCGCGCTGGAGATCTGCGCCACGGGCCGCTTCGTGCACGCCGAGGAGGCCGAGCGCGTCGGCCTGGCCAACCTCGTCGTCCCGGCGGACGAGCTCGACGCCGCCGTCCAGGACCTCACGACCGCCCTGCTGGCCCCGCCGCGGGACGCCGTGATCGAGACCAAGACCCTGCTCCGCGGCGCCCCCTCCCGCCCGTACGACGAGCAGCGCGCCGCCGAGCGCGCCGCCCAGGCCCGCCGCCTGCGCGACCTGGCGGGCCTCTCCGACTGACCCGACCGGCTCCACACCGGCCGCCCCGTCCCCCGTCCGAGGCGGGGCGGCGGGGCGGCGGCATGTCCGGGCCGGTGCGGGGCAGGTGCCGGATGGACCGGGTGCGGCCGACCGGCGTAGTCCCCGGTGCGCCGCGGGGGGTACGGGCCTACCGTGGTCAGGAGTCCAAGCTTCCACTTCTAAGGACAAGCGATGACTGAATCCGCAGCAGGGGGACACATCACCAAGGAGCCCGGCGACCGGGGCCGTACGACCGTCGCCGACGGGGTGGTCGAGAAGATCGCCGGACTGGCCGCGCGCGAAGTCTTCGGGGTACACGCCATGGGGAGCGGCACCGGCCTCTCCCGTACGTTCGGGGCCGTGCGGGACCGGGTTCCCGGCGGCGCCAAAGCGGGCGTGAGCCGCGGGGTGAAGGCAGAGGTCGGCGAGGTCCAGACCGCCCTCGACCTGGAGATCGTCGTCGAATACGGCGTGTCGATCCGTGACGTGGCCCGGGCGGTCCGTGAGAACGTCATCTCGGCGGTCGAGCGGATGACCGGCCTGGAGGTGGTCGAGGTCAACATCGCGGTCAGCGACGTCAAACTGCCCGACGAGGAAGACGAGGAGCCGGAGTCCCGGCTCCACTAGGCCGTGCCCCCCTCCACCACTTCGCTCCGGCGAGAGGAGCCCGCATGAGCATGGCGGTCGTCGGCCTGTTGGCCGGCATGGCACTGGGGTTCGCCGGCTATTTCGGCGGCTTCGGGGCCTTCCTGCTGGTGGCCGCCCTCGGCGCCATCGGCTTCGTCCTGGGCCGGTTCCTCGACGGGGACCTGGATCCTGGCGATCTGTTCCGCCCCCGCGATCGCGGCCGGGTCCGCGGTCGCGACGACCGGGACAGGTGAGGCCCCGATGAGCACGTCCAAGACCACCGCGTCGGGGGTGGACCCCGGGGACCGGGGAGCCACCCGCATCGCCGACCGGGTCGTCGCGAAGATCGCTGCCCAGGCCGCCCGGGAGGCGCTCGCGGCGCGCCCGGGCGGGCCCGCGGCCGGCCATCGCTCCGGGGCGGCGGCCCCGCACGCCACCGTCACGGTGCACCACGACATCGCACGGGTCCGGATCAGCCTGGAGCTCGACTACCCCTCCGACCTCGCGGCCCAGTGCGCGGCCGTACGCAGTCAGGTCGCCCGGCGGGTCGAGGAGTGCGCGGCGATGTCCGTACCCGAGGTGGACATCGACATCGAGCACCTGCACTCCACGCACACCCGGCTTCCCGCCGGGCGGGACCGGCGGCTGCGGTGACGGCCCCGCCGCCCCCCGCCGGCACCGCTCCCTCCGCGCGGCTGCGTTCCGCGCGGCGCGTCCCGGCCGCCCTCGCCGCCGTCGCGGTGATGGGCGCGGCGGGTGTGCTTCTGTACGACCTGATCGCGGTACGGGCCCACCGCCCGGGGATGAGCTGGCGCCGCTACCTCGCCCACCAGCTGGAACGGCAGACCCCGGCCGACCCGGGCGTGATCCTCGGCGGCGGCGTGCTGGCCGCGGTCGGGCTGCTGCTCCTGGTGCTGGCCCTCGCCCCCGGACTCCGGTCGATCCTGCCGATGGGCACGCCCGACCCGGACCGGGCCACGGGCGTACGGGCCGCGCTCGGCCGCAAGGACGCGGCCCAGGTGCTGCGGGACCGCGCCATGGAGGTGCCCGGGGTGCGGTCGGCCCGGGTGAAGGTGGGCCGCTCCCGCATCAGGGTCCGGGCCACCTCGCACTTCCGGGAGCTGGACGACGTACGGGCCGACCTGGACGCGGTGCTCGCCGTCGGCGTCGGAGAACTGGGTCTCGCGCACCCGCCGCGGACGCGCGTACGAGTGGGGAGGTGAGCGCGGAGTGCTCGGGGTGGTGAACCGGATCGTGCTGGCGGTGCTCGGGCTGGTCCTGATGGCCGCCGGAGCCGCGGTGCTGACGGGGTCGTGGCCGTTCGGCGGGCGCAAGGCGCCACTGCTGAGCGCCGCCACCCGGCAGCGGTACGGGCACGGCGAGGGCTGGTACTGGTGGGCGGTGGCCGCCGGGCTCGGGCTGTGCGTGGTGCTGGCGCTGTGGTGGCTGCTGGCCCAGCTCAGGCGCTCGCGCCTGCGGGCCGTGGCCGTCGACACCGGGGACGGGGCCTTCGCCCTGCTGCGGGGCCGGGCGCTGGAGGAGGCGGTGGCCGCGGAGGCCGGCGCCCTCGACGGGGTCGCCGGCTGCCGGGTCGCGCTGCGCGGCCGGCGCGGATCGCCCGCGCTGCGGGTCGCGCTGGAGCTGGAGCCGCACGCGGTGCCCGCCGACGCCCTGGCGGCGCTGGCGGGCCCGGTGCTGACGCACGCCCGTAACTCGGCGGGACTCCCGGCACTGCCGGCGGAGGCCCGCCTGAAGGTGACGTCCCACCGGGCCCGGCGGGTGTCGTGAACCGGGCCCGGCGGCTGCGCCGGGCCCGGGCGGGCACGGCCGGTCAGAAGCCGTGCCGGAAGCCCCCGTCGACCGGGAGCATGACGCCCGTCAGGTAGGACGCCGCGGGGGACAGCAGGAACGCCGCCGTGCGGCCGAACTCCTCCGGGTCGCCGTAGCGCCGCAGCGGGATGCGGGACTCGTTCCCCGCCCGCGCGGTCGCCGCGTCGCCGGACAGCGCGTCGAGCTCGCGCACCCGGTCGGTGTCGATGCGGGCCGGGAGCAGGCCCACGACACGGATGCCGCGCGGACCGAGTTCGACGGAAAGGGACTTCGCGAAGCCCGCGAGGCCCGGGCGCAGGCCGTTGGAGATGGTGAGGCCCGGGATCGGCTCGTGGACCGAGCCCGACAGGACGAATCCGATGACCCCGCCCTCGCCCAGCTCGGCGGCGGCCGTCCGCGCGAGGCGGACCGCGCCCAGGAAGACCGACTCGAAGGCCGCCGACCACTGTTCGTCGGTGTTGTCCGCCGCGGTGCCCGGGGCCGGGCCGCCGACGCTGATCAGGATGCCGTCGAAGCGGCCGAAGCGCTCGCGGGCGGTGGCGACGAGCCGTCCCGCCGCGGCCGGGTCGGAGTTGTCGGCTGCGACGCCGGCCGCGTTCGGGCCGAGCGAGGCGGCGGCGTCGGCCGCCCGCTTCTCGTCCCGGCCGGTCAGCAGCACCTTCGCGCCGTCGGCGGCCAGTTCACGGGCGGAGGCGTAGCCGAGGCCGCGCGTGGCCCCGGTGACGACGTAGACACGGTCTTTCAGTCCAAGATCCATGCCGACACGCTACGCCGTCGCGGGCTCCCGCTCGGCGGATCGGGCGGCCTGCTCGTCGAGGTCGCGCTTCTCGCGGCGTACGAGGATCACCCAGCCCACCGGGACCGCGGCGGTGAACAGCCACCACTGGACGGCGTACGCCATGTGGGGTCCGATGGAGTCGTGGTCGGGGTCGCCGATCATCCGGGGGCTGCCGTCCGCGGGGGCCGGACCGGTGAGTTCCATGTAGCCGCCGAGGACCGGCCGGCCCAGGTACTCCGCCTGCCCTGCGCTGTTGATCAGCATCACCTGACGGTCCGGAAGCCCCTTGCGGTCCTTGATCCCGCTGCTGCCGCTCGTCTCGTCGGCCTTCAGCCGGCCGGTGAGCGTCACCTCGCCCGCGGGCGCGGCGGGCACCGGCGGGAACGCCCGGGGATCGTCGCCGCCCGGCACCCAGCCCCGGTTGACCAGGACGGCCCGGCCGTCGGCGAGCACCAGCGGGGTCAGGACGTGGAAGCCGACCTTGTCGTCCCCGTCGGTCCGCATCCGCACGACGACCTCGTGCGCGGTGTCGTACGTACCCGTCGCGGTGACGGCGCGCCAGAAGTCCGCGCGGGGGACCCGGTGGCCGGGAGAGGTGACCTCGGTCACGGGGACCGGCTCGTCGCGCAGGTTCGCCTCGATGAGCTCGTTCTGCGCGACCCGGTGCTCATGGCGGTGGAACTGCCAGAACCCCAGCTTGATCGTCGCGGGGATGAAGGCCAGGGCGACGAGGGTCAGACACACCCACTGCCGGGTCAGCACAAAGCGGTACACGCCCACGACGGTACCCCCAGCCGGAGGGACCCCGGTGGCCGGGTGGCCGTCCGGGGTCCGGCCGGCGGGAGCCGCGCCGCGCGGGCGGGGCGGCCCCCGCCGGCCGGGGAGGGGAGTCAGACGCGGTCGACGACGCCCACCTTCCCTTCCGCACGGGCGCAGTGCGCCCCGCAGAACCACTGGCCCTCGACCTCGACGCCCTGCCCGATGATCTGGACCCGGCAGTGCTCGCAGATGGGCGCCATGCGGTGAATGGCGCAGGAGAAGCAGTCGAAGACGTGCACGGCGCCCTGCGCGTGCACTTCGAACGACATGCCGTAATCGTTTCCGCAGACCTCACAACGTGCCATGCGCCGAATGCTGCGCACGGCAGCGGAGCGGAACAAGATCCACCGGGGTGAGTCGCCGCGCCTGCACCCGGCCGGAGCAACGCGGCCCGGCCCCCGGCCGTGCGCCGCCGGCCCCCCGGCGCGGCCCTCAGTCCTGCGCGGCGGCCACGTCGCGCAGCAACTGCGTGAAGGCCGCCTCGTCGACGACGGGGGTGCCGAAGGACCGCGCCTTGACGGTCTTCGATGTCGCCGAGTCGGGGTCGTTCGTCACCAGCAGGCTGGTGAGCCGCGACACGCTCGTCGCCACGTGCAGTCCCGCCTCGACGGCGCGGTCCTCCAACAGCTCGCGGTCCACCGAGGTGTCGCCGGAGAAGGCGACGCGCATGCCCTGCTTCAGCGGCTTGCCGTCCTCGAAGCGGCCCGGGTTCGGGTGCGGGCACGCCGGCCGCCTGCGCGAGGGGCGCCAGCTGCCGCTTCCGTACGAGGCCTGGTGGCCCACCCGCGGGGTGACGGGGGAGTCCGACCACTCCGTCAGCGGCCGGCACTCCAGCAGGGGCAGCCGTACGCCGTCCCGGGCGGCCGCGTGCAGCGAGGGGCGGAAGGCCTCCGCGAGCACCCGGGCGTCGTCGAGCGCGTGGTGGGCGCGCTGCTGGACCACGCCGAAGTGCGCGGCCAGCGACTCCAGCTTGTGGTTGGGCAGCGGGAGGTTGAGCTCCTTCGACAGGGCGATGGTGCACAGCCGCTGACGGACCGGCGCGGTCGCGGCGGCCCGCGCGTACTCCCGGGCGATCATC
Source organism: Streptomyces antarcticus (assembly GCF_026627255.1). Taxonomy (GTDB): domain Bacteria; phylum Actinomycetota; class Actinomycetes; order Streptomycetales; family Streptomycetaceae; genus Streptomyces; species Streptomyces antarcticus. The sequence continues at coordinate 157,519 of NZ_JAPNLM010000015.1, forward strand.
TGCCAGTCGAAGATGGCGTTGTGCGCGACCAGGACGCGGTCCGCGAGCCGCCCGGCGAACTCCTCGGCGATGTCCCCGAAGAGCGGGGCGTCCTGGAGCAGGTCGCTGGTCAGGCCGTGGATCCACACGGGTCCGGGGTCCCGCTGCGGGTTGACGAGGGTGTACCAGTGGTCCTCGACATTGCCCTGCGCGTCGAGCCGGTAGACGGCGGCGGAGACTATCCGGTCGTCGCGAGCGAGCCCGGTGGTCTCCACGTCGACGACCGCGTACCCCTGTGGGTACGCGGTCGGCCACATCGTGTCTGCGGTCGTACGGTCGTCGAGCATGGTCACAGAGGATATCGGCCCCGACCGACAGCCTTGTCCGCGACGGGTGCGCACGGTCGCCGCGCGCCCCCCGGCCCGGGCCGGCGACGCGGTCCGGCGGCCGGGAGCCGTCCGAGTCCGCGGCCGTCAACGGGCTCTGGCGGCGGGCGGGATGCGCGGTGCCTCACCGGGGCGTTCCGGATGCCTCCGGGAGCAGGGCCGTGACCAAGGACTTCACCGAGATCAGGAAGATCCGCTCCGGATCGGCCGGGCGGGCCAGCGCACGGGCGAGGGCGGGATCGCGGGGCGCGGCGGCCGGGTCCCAGAGGTCGCTCTCGGCGGGGGACTGGGCGGGGGAGCGCTCGCGGTTGCGCTCGACGAGGAGGAAGCCGATGACCTGGAACTGGATCACGCGCACCGCGTCGGCCGCCCGGGCGCCGCGCAGCCCGGCGGCGTGCACCTCGTGGACGAGGGCCTGCTGCGCGGGCAGGAACATCCGCTCGGTGAGACCGCGTTCGTGGACCATCGCGATCAGGTGCGGCCGCTCCCGCAGTTCGCGGCGCAGGATCCGCGCCACCGACAGGATGCGGGCGCCGGGGGTGCGCCCGGCCGGGCGGATCGCGCCCATCTCCTCCACGGTCCGCTCCACGAGGGCGTCGAGCAGTGATTCGCGGTTGCCGACGTGCCAGTAGATGGAGGTCACCGCGGTGCCCAGCTCGGCGGCGAGTTTGCGCATGGTGAGGGCGGCCGGGCCGTGCCGTTTGACCAGGAGCACGGCGGCGTCCAGCACCTCCGCTCGGGTCAGTGTGCTTCTGGCCATCCCCGGTTCGCCCGTCTGTCGATCCGTCAGTTCTGTTGCGTGCAAGGGTATTTACCCTTCATCGGTGGCGGTGTAACTGTGTTACAGAACCGACCGAAGGGTGGTGCGAGAGATGGCACGCGTACGGTACGGAGCGCGGACCGAGGCCGAGATCGCGGCGTCGCGCGAGAAGAGCTCCAAGCTTCCCGACATCTGGTCCACGGGCGTGGTGGCCGTCTGGGAGAGCGACCCGGACGTGGTGGCGGCGGTCCTGCCGCCGCCGCTCAAGCCGGCCGACCGGCCCCTGGTACGGGCGAACATCAGCAAGGTCGACCTCCCCGGCTACCCGCTCGGGGCGGGCTCGGTGGCCGTCGCCGCCCGGCACGGCGGCGTCGAGGGCTGGTACCCGCTGGTCATGCCGATGACCCACGAGCGCGCGCTGATCGGCGGCCGCGAGGTCTTCGGCGAGCCGAAGAAGCTGGGCGAGGTCACGGTGGAGCGCGACGGGCTCGTCGTACGGGCCTCGCTCGCCCGGCACGGGATCGCGTTCGTGGAGGTCCGCGGGGCGGTGGACCGGGTGCTGCCGCTGCCCGAGCCGGCCCGCAAGACCGACTTCTACTTCAAGTTCTCCCCGGCCGTCGACGGCGCGGGCTTCGACGCGGATCCGGTCCTCGTCCACTGCACGCGCAACGAGAAGGTCCGCAAGCTGGAGCACATCACGGGTGACGTGGTGCTCCGGGAGTCGATGTTCGACCCCGTCGCCGACCTCCCCGTCCTGCGGATCGTGGAGATCACCATCGGCGAGAAGACCACCGACCAGCGGGGCCGGGTCGTCGAGCGGGTCAGCGCCCAGGCCCTGCTCCCGTACATCCACCAGCGCTACGACGACCCCCTGCAGATCCTCGACGGTCCGCCCGAGGGGAGCGTCTGACATGCGGCTCGAACCGGGACAGGTGGCCGTCGTCACCGGCGCCGCGAGCGGCATCGGCCTCGCGATGGCCCGCCGCTTCGCCGCCGAGGGCCTCAAGGTCGTCCTCGCCGACGTCGAGGAGGGCGCCCTGCGCAAGGCGGCCGGTGAACTCGCCGAGGACGGGGCCGAGGTACTGGCCAAGACCGTCGACGTCAGCGACCGCGACTGCGTGCTCTCCCTCGCGGACGCGGCCTACGACGCCTTCGGCGCCGTGCACGTGCTCTGCAACAACGCGGGCGTCGGCTCCGGCGCCGAGGGCCGGATGTGGGAGCACGAGCCCAACGACTGGAAATGGGCCTTCTCCGTCAACGTGTGGGGCGTCTTCCACGGCATCCAGGCCTTCGTCCCCCGCATGATCGCGGCCGGCGCCCCCGGCCACGTCGTCAACACCTCCTCCGGCGACGGCGGCATCGCCCCGCTGCCCACCGCCTCCGTGTACGCCGTCACCAAGGCGGCCGTGGTCACCATGACCGAGTCGCTGTACGCCCACCTCAGGGCGGAGGGCGCGGACGTCGGCGCCTCCGTCCTCTTCCCCGGACCGCACATGCTGCGCACCGGGCTGTGGGAGTCCCACCGCAACCGGCCCGACCGGTACGCGAAGGAGCGCCCGCGCAAGTCGCCGTACCGCAGCCTGGACCAGTACGAGGCCGCCATGAGACAGGCCGGGCACGCGGTGGAGTTCACCCCCGTCGAGGAGGTCGCCGAGCACGTCGTCGACGGCATCCGCGCCGACCGCTTCTGGATGCTCCCGGCGAGCGAGCACAGCGACCGGCAGATCCGCGCCCGGTCGCGGTCGATGCTCGACCGCGCCAATCCCGCCTACCTGGAAAGCTTCATCCTCGACTGAGGGGCCCGCCGTGCCTGACGAGACGCCTGTGCGAGACAACGCCGAAGACCCGTACCTGATCATCTCCTCCGACTGCCACGCGGGCCTGCCGACCGAGCGGTACCGCCCCTACCTGGACTCCCGCTTCCACCGACAGTTCGACGAGTTCCTCGGCCAGCGCGACGCCCGCCGCGCCGAGGCCACCCGCCTCGGCGTGCGCAACGAGGCCTTCGCGGAGAAGTGGTTCCACGACCACGAGGAGGGCCTCAAGGGCGGCTGGGACACCGGACAGCGACTGAAGGAACTCGACGGCGACGGCGTGGCGGCCGAGGTCGTCTTCCCCGACGCGGACGCCGTCGACAGCCAGACCGCGGCCCCCTTCGGAGTGGGCCTCGGCCTCTCCGGCGACCAGGACCCCGAACTCGGCATGGCGGGCGCGCAGGCGCACAACCGGTGGCTGGCCGAGTTCGTCTCGGGGACCCCCGAGCGCCACTGCGGCGTCGCCCTGCTGCCCATCACGGGTGAGCCGGACACGGTCGTCGCGGAGATCCACCGGGCCAAGGCGTCCGGGCTGGGCGCGCTGATGATCCCCGCGATGTGGGTCGACAAGGCGCCCTACCACGACCGCCGTTACGACCCCGTATGGGCGGCGGCGGCCGAGACGGGGATGCCGGTCGTCACCCACTCCGGATCCTCACCGCGCCACGAGTACGGCGACCACCTGGGCATCTTCGTCTCCGAGGTGACCTGGTGGCCCGCCCGGCCGCTGTGGTTCCTGCTCTGGTCGGGCGTCTTCGAGCGGCACCCCGGCCTGAAGTTCGGCGTCGCCGAGTCGGGCTGCTGGTGGCTGCCGAACCAGCTGTGGTTCATGGACCGCCTCTACCTCGGCGCCCACGGCGGCAAGAAGCTCTCGCCGTTCGAGGAACTGAAGCGCCCGCCCAGCGAGTACCTGGACCGGCAGGTGTTCATCTGCGCGACCAACACCAAGCGCAGGGAGCTGGCCCAGCGCTACGAGATCGGCGTGGACAACATCCTGTGGGGCTCGGACTTCCCGCACCCCGAGGGGACCTGGCCGAACACCCGGGCGTGGCTGCGGAACACCTTCCACGACATCCCGGTCGCCGAGACCCGGCGGATGCTCGGCCTGGCGGCCGCGGAGGTGTTCGGCTTCGACACGGACGCGCTCGCCCCGATCGCCCGCCGGATCGGCCCCCGCCCGGCCGACCTGGGCCAGCCCGCCGACCAGGGCGCGGTGGAGGCCTCCTGGTCCCGCTCCCGGGAGGTGGGCCGGCACTGGCTGACCGAGCACGACTTCCCGGTGCTGGGGGTGAACCCGTGAGCGGAGCGGACCGGTACACCGTCATCTCGGCGGACTGCCACGCGGGCGCCGCCCTGCTGGACTACAGGCCGTACCTGGAGAAGCGCCACCACGACGAGTTCGACGCCTGGGCGGCCGCGTACACCAACCCGTACGAGGACCTGCTCGCGGACACGGCGGACCGCAACTGGAACTCCCGGCGCCGGCTGGCCGAGATGGAGGCCGACGGGATCGTGGCGGAGGTGCTCTTCCCCAACACCATCCCGCCGTTCTTCCCCAGCGCCTCGCTGATGGCCCAGCCCCCGACGGCCGCGGAGTTCACCCTGCGCTGGGCCGGGCTCCAGGCCCACAACCGCTGGCTGGCGGACTTCTGCGCGGACGCCCCGGGCCGCCGGGCGGGCGTGGCGCAGATCCTGCTGAACGACGTCGACGCGGCGGTGCGGGAGATCCGCCGTACGAAGGAGGCCGGCCTGACGGGCGGCATCCTGCTGCCGGGCGCCCCGCCCGGCAGCGGGGTCCCGGAGCTCTACTCGGCCGCTTACGATCCGATCTGGGCGGTCTGCGACGAGCTGGACGTCCCGGTCAACCACCACGGCGGCTCGGCGTCCCCGCCGCTCGGCGACGAACCGGCCGCGCGGGCCGTCTTCATGGTGGAGACGACCTGGTTCTCGCACCGGGCCCTGTGGCACCTCATCTTCGGCGGCGCGTTCCGCCGCCACCCGGGCCTCAAGCTGGTCCTGACGGAGCAGGGCTCCGGCTGGATCCCGGGCGTGATGCAGATGCTGGACTACTACCACGGCCGCCTGGTCGCGGCCTCGGCCACGGCCGAGTCCAAGTTCGGCGCGGGCCTCGCCGACTCGATGGGCAAGGGCCCGAGCGAGGTGTGGCGGGACAACTGCTTCGTGGGCGCGAGCTTCATGCGCCCCCACGAGGTCCCGCTGCGGGACCGGATCGGCCTCGACAAGATCATGTGGGGCAGCGACTACCCCCACGACGAGGGCACCGCCCCCTTCTCCCGCGAGGGCCTGCGCATCGCCTACGCCGGCCTCCCGCGCGAGGAGGTCGCGGCGATGGTCGGCGGCAACGCGGCCCGCGTCTACGGCTTCGACCTCGCCCTGCTGGACGCGGTGGCCGCCGAGCACGGCCCGCTGGTCTCGGAGATCGCCGAGCCGCTGACCGAGATCCCCCCGCAGGCCACCAGCCCGGCCTTCGCCCCCGGCGGCTCGGTCCGCGTCTGGTGACACCGGGGGTGCCCCGCCGGAGCGGCCGCGCGGCCCGTCGTCAGGCACGTCGCGCACCGCTCCGGCGGGCCGGACCGGGCCCGCGGGCGGCGTCGTGGGCCGGTGCTCCCGCGGCTTCGGGTGAACCGCCGGTAACACCGATGAATACCGATCGGTAACAACCCCTAGCGGCACCCCGGAGAGCGCCTCTATGGTGCGGGCATGCCGAACCTGCCCGATGTCGTGCTGTGGTCCATACCAGCCTTCGTGCTGCTCACCGTGGTGGAGCTGGTGAGCTACCGGATCCATCCCGACGAGGACGCCGCCGGGTATGAGACCAAGGACGCCGTCACCAGCCTCGGCATGGGGATCGGCAGTCTCGTCTTCGACTTCCTCTGGAAGATCCCGATCGCCCTGATCTACGCGGCGGTCTACGAGCTGACCCCCCTGCGCGTCCCCGTGCTGTGGTGGACCGTCCTGCTGATGCTGCTCGCGCAGGACTTCCTCTACTACTGGCAGCACCGCGGCCACCACGTGATCCGCATCCTGTGGGCCTGCCACGTCGTGCACCACAGCAGCCGCAAGTTCAACCTCACCACCGCCCTGCGCCAGCCGTGGACCAGCTGGACGTCCTGGCCGTTCTACCTGCCGATGATCGCCCTCGGCGTGCACCCGGCCGCCGTGGCCTTCTGCTACTCGGTCAATCTCGTCTACCAGTTCGGGATCCACACCGAGCGGATCGGCAAGCTGCCGCGGCCGGTCGAGTACGTCTTCAACACCCCCTCCCACCACCGTGTCCACCACGCCTCCCAGGGCGGATACCTGGACCGGAACTTCGGCGGGATCCTGATCGTCTGGGACCGGATGTTCGGCTCGTGGGTGGGGGAGGGGGACAAGCCGATCTTCGGCCTCACCAAGAACATCAGCACCTACAACCCGTTGCGCGTGGCCACCCACGAGTACGCCTCCATCGCCCGGGACGTCCGCGCCGCCGACAGCTGGCGCGAGCGCGCCGGCCGGGTCTTCGGCGGCCCGGGCTGGCAGCCGGCCACGGCCGGGGTGCGGGCGCCGGCGCCGTTGTCGCCGTCGCCGTCGGCCAAGGCCCCGGCTCAGGCGGAGTCGCCGGCTCAGGCCCCGGTCCCGGTCCCGTTCCCCGTTCAGGCGACCGACGCCGCCGACGCCCCCCAGCCCGTACGGGAGACCACCGCGTGAGCACCGCAGAGTCGCCCGGCCGCCCCGCCCCCGCCCGGGCCGACGGCCGGGCATCCGCCGGGCGGGAGCGGCTCGGCCGGGCCGCCCTCGCCGGGTTCGCCCTGGCCACCGCCGCCGACCTCGGCTCCCTCCTCGCCGGCTGGGACCCCGGCCACCTGGTCTTCAAGCCGCTGCTGATGCCGCTGCTCGTCGCGTACGCGCTCACCCGCGGCGCGCCCCGGCTGCTGGTCGCGGCCCTGCTGTTCGGGTGGGGCGGGGACCTGGCGCTGCTCTTCGACGCGGAGCCGGCCTTCCTCGTCGGCATGGGCTCCTTCGCCGTCGGGCACGTCTGCTATCTCGTGCTCTTCGGCAAGCGGCCCGCGAACCCCCTGCTCGCGGGCGGGTACGCGCTCGCCCTCCTCGGGACCGTCGGCCTGATGTGGACCGACCTCCCCGCCGACCTGCGCATCCCCGTCGCCGGCTACAGCCTGCTGCTCACCGCCATGGCGCTGCGCTCCAGCGCCCTCGGGCTCCGGGCCGGCCTCGGCGGCGCGCTGTTCCTGCTCTCCGACACGCTCATCGCCACCGGGGTCGCGGAGTGGCCGCAGCTGCCCCGCCCGGACTTCTGGATCATGGCCACCTACCTGGCCGCCCAGTACCTGCTGGCCACGGGCGTCCTGGCCGCGGGGCAGGCGTACCGTAGGGAAGTCGTACGAGACTGAACCCCTGAGCCGGAGGACTGCACCACCATGCGCGCCACCGTCATCCACGCCCCGCACGACATCCGCGTGGAGGAGGTGCCCGACGCCGCGGTCCAGCGTCCCGAGGACGCCGTCGTCCGCGTCCTGCGCTCCTGCATCTGCGGCAGCGACCTCTGGGCCTACCGGGGCGAGGCCGCGCGCCAGCCCGGGCAGCGCATCGGCCACGAGTTCCTCGGCGTCGTGGAGGAGACCGGCTCCGCCGTGTCCGGCCTGCGCGCGGGCGACCTCGTCGTCGCGCCCTTCATGTGGTCCGACGGCACCTGTGACTTCTGCTCCGAGGGCCTCTACACATCCTGCGAGCACGGCGGCTTCTGGGGCTCGGTCGGCCACGACGGCGGCCAGGGCGAAGCCGTCCGCGTACCGCACGCCGACGGCACCCTGGTGAAGCTGCCCGCCGCGGCAGCCTCCGACGACCACCTGCTGACCGGGCTGCTCGCGCTCTCCGACGTCCTGGGCACCGGGCACCACGCCGCGCTGGGCGCGGGCGTGCGCCCCGGCTCCACCGTCGCCGTCGTCGGCGACGGCGCGGTCGGCCTGTGCGGGGTCCTCGCCGCCAGGCGCCTGGGCGCCGAGCGGATCATCGCGCTGGGCCGCCACACCGCCCGTACGGACATCGCCAAGCTCTTCGGGGCCACCGACGTCGTCGCCGAGCGCGGCGAGGCCGCCGAGGCGGCCGTGCGCGAGCTCACCGGCGGCCGGGGCGCCCACGCGGTCATCGAGGCGGTCGGCACCGAGGTGTCCATGCGCACGGCCGTGAACATCACCCGCGACGGCGGGGCGGTCGGCTACGTCGGCGTCCCGCACGGCAGCGGCACCGGCCTCGACCTCGGCATCATGTTCGACCGCAACATCACCCTGCGCGGCGGCGTCGCCCCCGTCCGCGCGTACATCCCGGAGCTGCTGGAGGACGTGCTCAGCGGCGCGATCGACCCGGCTCCGGTCTTCGACCGGGCGGTGACCCTGGACGGGGTCCCGGACGGCTACCGCGCGATGGACGACCGCTCCGCGCTGAAGGTCCTGATCAAGGCCTGACGCGAAGCGCGCGACGCCGGGCGACGGCGGGCGACGGCGGGCGCGCGAGCCCGCCGGACGTGCGGGAGGGCCGGGCGGGGGTGAGCCCCGTCCGGCCCTCTCACGTACCGGATACAGCGTGACGTGTTACTTGACGGCCTTCAGCGCGTCGACCACGCCGTAGCCGTAGTAGCCCGTCTGGCCCCACTTGCTCTCGCAGGTGGTGGCGTCGATCAGGACGCCCTTGGCGTCGTAGACCTGCGCCGGGCAGGCCGTCTTGGTGGCCTGGCCCTTGAGCATCGTCTGGAGCTGCGCGGGAGTGGCCTTCGGGTGCGCGCTCTTCAGGAGCGCCGCGACGCCCGCCACGTGCGGGGCCGCCATGGAGGTGCCCTGCTTGTAGCCGTAGCCGCCGGGGATGGTGGACAGGATGCGGCCGTTGGCGTCCGGGGTGCCCGGGACCTGCCACTTGTCGCCGCCGGGGGCGGAGACGTCCGCGACTCCGAGGCCGTAGCTGGAGTAGTAGGACTTGAAGCCCTTGTCACCGGTCGCGGTCACCGTCACCACGCCCGGGAGCTGCGTCGGGACGTCCAGGCAGACGCGCGGGTCGATGGTGCGCGGCACCGGGGTGGTGTCGTTCGGGCTGGTCTCGTCCGTTATCGAGTCGGCGGAGAGGTCGAAGTTCTCGTTGCCGGCCGCGGCGACGTTCAGCACGCCCTTGCGCTCGGCGTACTTGCTCGCCCGGCTGAGGGCCTCCACCAGCGCCTTCTGGTCGTCGTCCGTCTTGCAGTTGAAGTACCAGGGGTCGACGTAGTAGCTGTTGTTGGTCACCTCGATCCCCTTCTCGGCGGCGAACATGAAGCCGCAGACGACCGCCTCGGTGTAGAACAGGCTGGTCGCCGGCTCGCTCACCTTGATCGCGGCGATCTGCACGCCCGGCGCGACACCGCTGACACCGACGCCGTTGCGCGGGGCCCCGATCGTGCCGGCCACGTGCGTGCCGTGGTCACTGCCGTCGGCGTACGGACGCCACGCGCCCTCGGAGGTGTCCGCGACGCCGCCCACGCAGTTGGCGGACTGCTCCTTGGAGAAGTTCGGCGCGAGATCCGGGTGGGTGTCGTCGACACCCGTGTCGATGATCCCCACCGTGACGTTCCGGCTGCCATCGTTGATCTTGTGAGCCTCGTCGGCCTTGATCGCCCGCAGGTCCCACTGGTTGGACTCCAGCGGCTCCTGCCCCGGCTCGGCCTGCGCCGCCGCCTTGGCTGCGTCCGCCGCGCCCAGCCGCTGCGTGGTGCCCTCCTCGGTGGTCTGCACCGTCGTCAGCGGGGCCGTACGAGTGGCACCGACCGACACGAACAGGCTGCGCTGTGCCCGCAGCTGCTTGGCGAACTCCGGGTTCTGGGAGTGGGCGACGACGACCCCGATCTGCGGGTGGGACGTCACCACCGTGCCGCCGGCCCGCTCGATGGCCTTCTTCGCCTGCTTCACCGTGCCGTACGCGGTCAGGTTCGCCACGTACGAGAGCTTGGGCCCCGAGGTGTCGGGCTTCGAAGCCGTCGCCGTGGCCGCCGTGTTGCCCAGCGGGGCCGCGGAGGCGGCGATCGAGGGCAGGAAGGCGAGCGAGGCGGTGAGCGCCAGGCCGACCGGAACGGCCAGGCGGCCGTGCTTCCGGGCGGTACGCGGTCCCAGATGCGCCATGGGTTCTCCACATCATCCGTGAAAAAGCCGCCCTGACGCGGTTGCGTCGGACGGGTTCATGACACAGAAACCTAGTACCGCTGTTCCCTTCTGTGCCATCAGTTCGAGAAATCAGTCCCTAAAGAAACAGTGGGTGTTGAACCGTCCCGACGCGCCGGCCGTGCCGTTGACAGGGGGGCTCAGCGCCACCGTCCCCCCGCACGGAGGTTGTTTTGTCCGTCATCCCGACCGCACCCGCGCCGCAAGGAGAGCCCCCCGTGACCACCGAAGCAGCAGCGCCACCACCGGAGGCCGGGGGTGCGCCCCAGGCGGGTCCCACGGCCGAGGAGTTCACGCGGGTTCAGGACAGCGCCGAGTTCGCAGAACTGCGCCGCTCCTTCCGCTCGTTCGCCTTCCCGCTCACCGTGGCCTTCATCGTCTGGTACCTGCTGTACGTCCTGCTCTGCAGCTACGCGGCCGACTTCATGGGCACCAGGCTCTTCGGGAACATCAACGTCGGCCTCGTGCTCGGCCTCGCCCAGTTCGCCACGACCTTCCTGATCGCCTGGCTGTACTCGCGGCACGCTGCCACCAAGCTCGACCCCAAGGCCCTCGCGATCAAGTCCCGCATGGAGGCCGGAGAATGAGCAGCACCCTCCACCTGACCACGACCGCCGCGGGCGCCACCGAGCACCAGCCGCTGATCATCACCCTGTTCGGCCTGTTCGTCGTCGCCACCCTGATCATCACCGTGTGGGCCGGCCGCCAGACCAAGAGCGCCGCCGACTTCTACGCGGGCGGCCGCCAGTTCACCGGCTTCCAGAACGGCCTCGCCATCTCCGGCGACTACATGTCCGCCGCGTCGTTCCTCGGCATCGCCGGCGCCATCGCCCTGTTCGGTTACGACGGCTTCCTGTACTCCATCGGCTTCCTCGTCGCCTGGCTGGTGGCCCTGCTGCTCGTCGCCGAGCCGCTGCGCAACTCCGGCCGCTACACGATGGGCGACGTCCTCGCGTACCGGATGCGCCAGCGGCCCGTACGGACCGCCGCGGGCACCTCCACCATCGTGGTCTCGATCTTCTACCTGCTGGCCCAGATGGCCGGTGCGGGCGTGCTCGTCTCGCTGCTCCTGGGCATCACCAGCGACGGCGGCAAGGTGGCCGTGGTCGCGCTGGTCGGCGTCCTGATGATCGTCTACGTGACCATCGGCGGCATGAAGGGCACCACCTGGGTGCAGATGATCAAGGCGGTCCTGCTGATCGCGGGCGCCCTGCTGATCACCGTGCTCGTGCTGGTCAAGTTCAACTTCAACGTCTCCGAGCTGCTCGGCAAGGCCGCGGAGAACAGCGGACAGGGCGCCAAGTTCCTCGAACCGGGCATGAAGTACGGCAAGGACTCCACGACGAAGCTCGACTTCATCTCGCTGGGCCTCGCCCTGGTCCTCGGCACCGCCGGACTGCCGCACATCCTGATCCGCTTCTACACCGTCCCGACGGCCAAGGCCGCCCGCAAGTCCGTGAACTGGGCCATCGGCATCATCGGCGCCTTCTACCTGATGACCATCGCCCTCGGCTTCGGCGCCGCCGCCCTGCTGGGCCGGGCCGACATCCTGGCATCGAACAAGGCCGGCAACACCGCGGCGCCCCTGCTCGCCCAGGAGATCGGCGGCGGCGCCGGCTCCACCGGCGGCGCCGTCCTGCTCGCCGTGATCTCGGCGGTCGCCTTCGCCACCATCCTGGCCGTGGTCGCCGGCCTCACCCTCGCCTCCTCCTCGTCCTTCGCGCACGACCTGTACGTCAACGTCATCCGCAAGGGCAAGGCCACCGAGAAGGAGGAGGTGCGCGCCGCCCGCTGGTCCACCGTGGTGATCGGCGCTGTCGCCATCGGGCTGGGCGCCCTCGCCCGCGACCTGAACGTGGCCGGACTGGTCGCGCTCGCCTTCGCGGTCGCCGCCTCCGCCAACCTGCCGACGATCCTCTACAGCCTCTTCTGGAAGCGCTTCACCACCCAGGGGGCGCTGTGGTCCATCTACGGCGGCCTGATCTCGGCCGTCGGCCTGGTGCTGTTCTCCCCGGTCGTCTCCGGGAAGCCCACCTCGATGTTCAAGGACGCCGACTTCTACTGGTTCCCCCTGGAGAACCCCGGTCTCATCTCCATCCCGCTCGGTTTCCTGCTGGGCTGGCTGGGAACCGTCCTGTCCAAGGAGAAGGCCGACGCGCGGAAGTTCGCCGAGCTGGAGGTCCGCTCGCTCACCGGAACAGGGGCTCACTGAGATCGTCCGAACACCCAGCGTGGCCGCGTCGTACGTCCCTACGACGCGGCCGCGCCGCCTCTCGTTCTTTCGGGCACCCCTGTGCGCCACCGGTGTCGCGTAGGCTCGAACACAGCGCACGCGGTACATCCTCAGCTGCGCGAACCCTACTGACCGGACAGGGGAGGGGGCCCACAGTGCTTCTCGACACCTACGGCCGCGTGGCGACCGACCTGCGCGTCTCGCTCACCGACCGGTGCAATCTCCGCTGCACTTACTGCATGCCCGAAGAGGGCCTGCAATGGCTCGGAAAGTCCGATCTGCTCAGCGACGAGGAGATCGTCCGGCTGATCCGCATCGCGGTCACCCGGCTCGGCATCACCGAGGTCCGCTTCACCGGCGGCGAGCCGCTGCTGCGGCCCGGCCTGGTCGGCATCGTCGAGCAGTGCGCGGCCCTGGAGCCGCGGCCCCGGATGTCGCTCACCACCAACGGCATCGGCCTCAAGCGCACCGCGCAGGCCCTGAAGACCGCCGGCCTGGACCGAGTGAACGTTTCCCTGGACACCCTGCGGCCCGAGGTCTTCAAGACCCTCACCCGCCGCGACCGGCACAAGGACGTCATCGACGGCATGGCGGCCGCCCGCGAGGCCGGCCTCACCCCGGTCAAGGTCAACGCCGTACTGATGCCCGGCCTCAACGACGACGAGGCCCCCGACCTGCTCGCCTGGGCCGTGGAGAACGCGTACGAGCTCCGCTTCATCGAGCAGATGCCGCTCGACGCCCAGCACGGCTGGAAGCGCGACGGCATGATCACCGCCGGGGACATCCTCCAGTCCCTCCGCACCCGCTTCACCCTCACCGAGGAAGGCGCCGACGAACGCGGCTCCGCCCCGGCCGAGCGCTGGGTCGTCGACGGCGGCCCGGCCACCGTCGGCGTCATCGCCTCGGTGACCCGGCCCTTCTGCGGAGCGTGCGACCGCACCCGGCTCACGGCCGACGGCCAGATCCGAACGTGCCTGTTCGCCACCGAGGAGTCGGACCTGCGGGCCGCCCTGCGCTCGGGCGCACCGGACGAGGAGATCGCCCGGCTGTGGAAGGTGGCGATGTGGGGGAAGAAGGCCGGTTCGGGTCTGGACGACCCGTCCTTCCTCCAGCCCGACCGCCCGATGTCGGCGATCGGCGGCTGACACCACCCGCGACCGCGGGCGGGGTGCGTCACGCCCGGCCGTTGCTCCGCGCCGGCTCCGCCCGCTCCGGTCAGATCCGCTCCGAGCCCTCCGGCTGCACCCATTCGTCGAGCTTCACGACGTCCTTGAGGAAGCCGCGTACCCCCAGGAACTGGGACAGGTGCTCGCGGTGCTCCGCGCAGGCCAGCCAGGTCTTGCGCCGCTCCGGCGTGTGCAGCTTGGGGTTGTTCCACGCCAGGACCCAGACGGCCGCGTCGCGGCAGCCCTTGGCGGAGCAGGTGGGGGAATCGGCCTCGGGGCCGGAGGATCCGGGGCCGGGAAAGCCGCCGGGAAAGCTGGGGAAGTTCACGGCTCAACCCTAGAACGGAAAGGCGACGCCGGGCAGCCACGGGGGGAGCTGCCCGGCGTCGGTCCGTCGCTCCGACGGGGGATGCGGAGCGCGTAGGCAGTATGTCACGCAGGACCCTGTGCGGTGCACTGGAACTTCACGATTGATCTGAGCTGTTCTTGAGGTTTCCGGCGTCCAGTGCGGGGTGCACAGGGGCCGGGATGAAGTGCGAGGGCAGCGAGGGTGTCGACTCGCGCCCCGCGTTGGCGATGACCACGGCGATGTACGGCAGGAGGCCGCCGGCGACGAGCGTCACGATCGCCACAGGGCGCTGCACGTCCCACAGGACCACCGTCGCGATGACCGACAGGGTCCGGATGACCATCGAGATCACGTACCGGCGCTGCCGTCCCCGCACGTCCTCGGCGAGCCCCATGCGGGCGCCGGTGATGCGGAAGACCTCGGCCCCGTTCCGCTTCTGCCGCTTGGTCCGCTCCACACTCCACCACCCGATCACCCGCCGGACGCTCACGGTCCGGACCCCTTCCACGGTACGCCGCCTCCCCCGGGGTGGGGAGAGGGGGTGTCCCCCCGATGGCTCTGTCCGAAATGCACCCTACGCGTCACTGATCGAGACTGGGCGCACATGCGCACAACGCGCCAGGAGGAGGCTCGACATGAGTTGGTTGTGGGCGATCATCGTCGGTTTCGTTCTGGGCCTGCTTGCCCGGGCCATCCTGCCGGGCAAGCAGCACCAGCCCCTCTGGCTGACCACGATCTTCGGCATCCTCGGCGCCGTCCTGGGCAACGCCGTCGCCACCTGGATCGGAGTCAACGAGACCAAGGGCATCGACTGGATCCGGCACCTGCTGCAACTGGCCGGAGCGGTCCTCATCGTCGGCCTCGGCGACCTGCTCTACAACGCGGTCCGCGGCAACAAACGGCAGATGACCTGAGGGACCCCGGCGGTCCCGGATCCGCCCGCGCGGGCGGGTCCGGGACACGACGGAGGGGCCGGCCGGACCACGTGTCCGAACCGGCCCCTCCGTCGTACCCGTGACGGGGCGGTGGGCGTCAGGCGCCCGTGACCTCCACAGCGGCCAGGTTCTTCTTCCCGCGGCGCAGCACCAGCCAGCGCCCGTGCAGCAGGTCCGCCGCGGCCGGGACCGCGTCCTCGGCGGTGACCTTCACGTTGTTCACGTAGGCGCCGCCCTCCTTCACGGTCCGGCGTCCGGCCGACTTGCTCGCGACCAGGCCGGTCTCCGCGAACAGGTCCACGACCTGCCCGAGCTCGGCCACCCGGGCCTGCGGCAGTTCGGAGAGGGCCGCGGCCAGAGTGGCCTCGTCCAGCTCCGCCAGCTCGCCCTGGCCGAAGAGCGCCTTCGACGCGGCGATGACGGCGGCGCACTGGCCGACGCCGTGCACCAGCGTCGTCAGCTCCTCCGCCAGTGCCCGCTGCGCGGCACGTGCCTGCGGCCGCTCGGCGGTCTGCGCCTCCAGCTCCTCCAGCTCCTCCCGGCTCCGGAAGGACAGGATGCGCATGTAGGTGGAGATGTCGCGGTCGTCCACGTTCAGCCAGAACTGGTAGAACGCGTACGGCGTCGTCATCTCCGGGTCGAGCCAGACGGCGCCGCTCTCGGACTTGCCGAACTTGGTGCCGTCCGCCTTCACCATCAGCGGGGTCGCCAGCGCGTGCACGACCGCGCCCGGCTCCAGCCGGTGGATCAGGTCGAGCCCGGCCGTCAGGTTGCCCCACTGGTCGGAGCCGCCCTGCTGCAGCACGCAGCCGTAGCGCCGGTACAGCTCCAGGAAGTCCATGCCCTGGAGCAGCTGGTAGCTGAACTCGGTGTAGCTGATGCCCTGGTCGGACTCCAGCCGGCGGGCGACCGAGTCCTTCGTCAGCATCTTGTTGACCCGGAAGTGCTTGCCGATGTCCCGGAGGAACTCGATGGCGGACAGGCCCGCCGTCCAGTCCAGGTTGTTCACCATGATCGCCGCGTTCTCGCCCTCGAAGGACAGGAACGGCTCGATCTGGGTGCGCAGCCGGGCCACCCAGTTCGCGACGGTCTCCGGGTCGTTGAGGGTCCGCTCGGCCGTCGGCCGCGGGTCGCCGATCTGCCCGGTGGCCCCGCCGACCAGCGCCAGCGGCCGGTGCCCGGCCTGCTGGAGCCGGCGTACGGTCAGCACCTGGACCAGGTGCCCGACGTGCAGCGAGGCCGCGGTCGGGTCGAAGCCGCAATAGAACGTGACAGGACCGTCCGCGAACGCCTTGCGCAGCGCTTCTTCGTCGGTGGACTGGGCGAACAGCCCGCGCCACTTCAGTTCGTCGACGATGTCCGTCACGGTCTCTCGACTCCTTCGATGCCTTGCATTGCCGTGGCTCAGTCTAGGTGGGTCAGACACCCTTGCTGACCGAGCTCATGTTGAAGTCAGGGATGCGCAGGGCGGGCATCGCGGCCCTGGTGAACCAGTCGCCCCACTCGCGCGGCAGGGTCTTCTCGGTCCGTCCCGCCTCGGTTGCCCGCGACAGCAGGTCCACCGGCGACTCGTTGAACCGGAAGTTGTTGACCTCCCCGACGACCTGCCCGTTCTCCACCAGGTAGACGCCGTCCCGGGTCAGGCCCGTGAGCAGCAGGGTGGCCGGATCCACCTCGCGGATGTACCAGAGGCAGGTCAGCAGCAGGCCCCGCTCGGTGCCCGCCACCATCTCCTCCAGCGACTTGTCGCCGCCCCCGTCCAGGACCAGGTTCCCGAAGCCCGGGGCGAGCGGCAGGCCGGTCAGCGCCGCGCTGTGCCGGGTCGTGGTCAGCCGGGCCAGCTCGCCGCCCCGGATCCACTCGGTCGCCGGAACCGGCAGGCCGTTGTCGAACACCGAGGCGTCGTCGCCCGAGCTGTGCGCGATCACGAACGGCGCGGACTCCAGGCCCGGCGCGTTCGGGTCGCTGCGCAGCGTCAGCGGCAGCCGCGACAGCCGCTCGCCGACCCGGGTGCCGCCGCCCGGCTTGGCGAAGACCGTACGGCCCTCCACCGCGTCGCGGGCGGCCGCCGACCACATCTGGTAGATCAGCAGGTCGGCCACGGCGGTCGGCGGCAGCAGCGTCTCGTACCGTCCGGCGGGCAACTCGATTTTCCGCTCGGCCCAGCCGAGGCGCACGGCCAGCTCCGCGTCCAGCACGGTCGGGTCCACGTCCTTGAAGTCCCGGGTGGCGCGGCCCGCCCAGGCCGAGCGCTGCCGGTCCGGGGACTTCGCGTTGAGCTCCAGGGTGCCGTTCGGCTGGTCGTGGCGCAGCCGCAGGCCCGTGGAGGTGCCGACGTACGTGGACACCAGCTCGTGGTGGGCGAACCCGTACAGCTCCCGCCCGCCCGCCCGGGCCCGGGCGAAGGCCTCGCCGAGGGCCGGCGCGAAGTCCGCGAACACCGCCGAGGAGGTCTCGGCCGGAGCGTCGGCGAAGTCCGGCGAGGCCGGGGTCCCGGTCACCAGCGGCCGCGCGTCCTCGGCGGGACCGGCCCCGCGGGCGGCCGCCTCGGCGGCCCGTACCAGCGGCTCCAGGTCCGCGGCGGTGACGGCGGAGCGCGAGACGACCCCCGAGGCCGTGCCCTCCTTGCCGTCGACCGTGGCGATGACGGTCAGGGTCCGGCCGCGGGTGACGCCGTTGGTGGTCAGCGCGTTGCCGGCCCAGCGGAGGTTGGCGCTGGACTCCTCGTCCGCGATCACGACGCAGCCGTCGGCGGTGGAGAGCTCCAGCGCCCGCTCGACGATCTCGTGGGGCTTGGTGCGTCCGGTGGAAAGCGTGCTCATCGGCCGGCCTCCTGCGTGGTGTTCAAAATGTTCACGTCGCGGAACAGGGCGGACGGGCAGCCGTGCGAGACCGCCGCCACCTGCCCCGGCTGGGCCTTGCCGCAGTTGAAGGCGCCGCCCAGGACGTAGGTCTGCGGGCCGCCGACCTTCTCCATCGAGCCCCAGAAGTCGGTGGTCGTCGCCTGGTACGCGACGTCGCGCAGCTGCCCGGCCAGCCGGCCGTTCTCGATCCGGAAGAACCGCTGCCCGGTGAACTGGAAGTTGTAGCGCTGCATGTCGATCGACCAGGAGCGGTCGCCGACCACGTAGATGCCGCGCTCCACCCCGCCGATCAGGTCCTCGGTCGACAGGCCGCCCGGGTCCGGCCGGAGCGAGACGTTCGCCATCCGCTGGACGGGCACGTGCCCGGGGGAGTCGGCGTACGCGCAGCCGTTGGAGCGGCCGAGGCCGGTCAGCTTCGCGATCCGGCGGTCCAGCTGGTAGCCGACCAGGGTGCCGTCCTTGACCAGGTCCCAGCTCTGCGCCGCGACGCCCTCGTCGTCGAAGCCGACCGTGGCCAGCCCGTGCTCCGCGGTGCGGTCGCCCGTCACGTTCATGATCGACGAGCCGTACTTGAGCTTGCCCAGCTGGTCGAAGGTGGCGAAGGAGGTCCCCGCGTACGCCGCCTCGTAGCCCAGCGCCCGGTCGAGCTCGGTGGCGTGGCCGATGGACTCGTGGATCGTGAGCCACAGGTTGGAGGGGTCCACCACGAGGTCGTAGCGCCCGGCCTCGACGCTCGGGGCCCGCATCTTCTCGGCGAGCAGGCCGGGGATCCGCTCCAGCTCGTCGTTCCAGTCCCAGCCGGTGCCGGTCAGGTACTCCCAGCCGCGCCCGGCGGGCGGGGCGATGGTGCGCATCGAGTCGAACTCGCCGGTGGTGGCGTCCACGGCGACCGCCGTGAGCTGCGGGTGCACGCGCACCCGCTGCTGCGTGGTCGAGGTGCCCGAGGTGTCGGCGTAGAACTTGTTCTCGTGGATGGCGAGGAAGGACGCGTCCACGTGCGCCACCCCGTCGGCCGCCAGCAGCCGCGCGCTCCAGTCGGCGAGCAGCGCCGCCTTCTCCGCGTCGGGGACCGCGAAGGGGTCCACGTCGTAGGCGGAGATCCAGGTCTTCTCGGAGTGCACCGGCTCGTCGGCCAGCTCGACGCGCTCGTCCGAACCGGCCGCCTTGATCACCTGGGCGGACAGTTTCGCCATGGCCACGGCCTGGGAGGCCACCTTCGCGGCCGCGTCCATGGTCAGGTCGACGCCGGAGGCGAAGCCCCAGCTGCCGCCGTGCACCACCCGGACCGCGAACCCGAGGTCGGTGGTGTCGGAGCCGCCGGAGGGCTTGGCGTCCCGCAGCCGCCAGGAGGCGCTGCGGATCCGCTCCAGCCGGAAGTCGGCATGCTCGGCGCCCAGTGCGCGCGCCCGGGCGAGCGCCGCGTCGGCGAGCGCCCGCAGGGGCAGCGCGGTGAAGGCCGCGTCGATGGAATGGGGCACGGAAGTCCTCCCGGGGTCGGGGCCGGTCGCCCTGATCATGTCGCGATCGGAGCTCTAGTACCTACATGTTTCTGTAGGGATTCGACAGAGCGCGTCGTCAGGCCCTGTGGGAGCTCGATTCTCCGTACAGGGGGTGCGACCTATAGGTTTTTGGTATTCAGACCGCTAGCGAAAGGGTGATCCGTTGAGCCGCTCGGTTCTCGTCACCGGAGGAAACCGGGGCATCGGCCTCGCCATCGCCCGTGCCTTCGCGGAAGCCGGAGACAAGGTCGCGATCACGTACCGCTCGGGTGAGCCGCCGGAGGCGCTCACCTCCCTCGGCGTTCTGGCGGTCCGCTGCGACATTACCGATTCCGAGCAGGTGGAGCAGGCCTACAAGCAGGTCGAGGACGCCCACGGTGCGGTCGAGGTGCTGGTGGCCAACGCGGGCATCACCAAGGACACGCTGCTGATGCGCATGTCCGAGGAGGACTTCGCCTCGGTGGTCGATACGAACCTCACCGGTACCTTCCGTGTGGTCAAGCGCGCGAACCGTGGCATGCTCCGTGCCAAGAAGGGCCGCGTCGTCCTGATCTCCTCGGTCGTCGGACTGCTGGGCTCGGCGGGGCAGGCCAACTACGCCGCATCCAAGGCCGCGCTGGTCGGCTTCGCCCGTTCGCTCGCCCGTGAACTGGGCTCGCGCAACATCACCTTCAACGTGGTCGCCCCCGGCTTCGTGGACACCGACATGACGAAGGCGCTCACCGACGAGCAGCGCGCGGGCATCGTGGGCCAGGTGCCGCTGGGCCGCTACGCGCGCCCCGAGGAGATCGCGGCAGCCGTGAGCTTCCTGGCGTCCGACGACGCCGCGTACATCACCGGAGCCGTCATTCCCGTTGACGGCGGATTGGGCATGGGTCACTGATCACCATGAGCGGAATTCTCGAGGGCAAGCGCGTCCTCATCACCGGAGTGCTGATGGAGTCCTCCATCGCGTTCCACGCCGCCCGGCTGGCCCAGGAGCAGGGCGCAGAGGTCGTCCTCACCGCGTGGCCGCGCCCGTCGCTGACCGAGCGCATCGCCAAGAAGCTGCCCAAGCCGGTCAAGGTGATCGAGCTCGACGTCACCAACGACGAGCACCTGGCCCGTCTCGAGGGCCTCGTCCGCGAAGAGCTCGGCGGCCTCGACGGGGTCCTCCACTCGATCGGCTTCGCGCCCCAGGACGCGCTCGGCGGCAACTTCCTGAACACGCCGTTCGAGTCGGTGGCCACCGCCATGCACGTCTCGGCGTTCTCGCTGAAGTCGCTGGCCATGGCCTGCAAGCCGCTGTTCCCGGCGGAGGGCGCCGCCATCGTCGGCCTCACCTTCGACGCGCAGTTCGCCTGGCCGCAGTACGACTGGATGGGCCCGGCCAAGGCCGCTCTGGAGGCCACCAGCCGCTACCTCGCCCGTGACCTGGGCAAGGAGAACATCCGCTGCAACCTGGTCTCGGCCGGTCCGCTCGGCTCGATGGCCGCGAAGTCCATCCCGGGCTTCTCGGACCTGGCCGACGTCTGGAACACCCGCTCCATGCTGGAGTGGGACATGACCGACCCGGAGCCGACGGGCAGGGCCATCGTGGCCCTGCTGTCGGACTGGTTCCCGAAGACCACCGGCGAGATCGTCCACGTGGACGGCGGCCTGCACGCGATGGGCGCCTGACGGCTTCCCCCCTCCGTACGGCGGCGGCCGCGCCTCCCTTTCCGGGAGGCGCGGCCTCCGTCGTTCCCGGCGCCGTTTTCGCGGTGGGGGAGCGGTGCGGCCCCCGCGTTCGATCGGATGTCCACGGCCGGACGGGATCCTCCCGAGTCGAAAACCGGGACATAAGCCTGCAAACTGGCCAAGTCGGGATCTTCCCGGTTCCTGCGGGGAGGAGGTACGGGCGTGCGCGCGAGGCCGAGCCGGACGGTATCCCTCCTGATCACCTCGGTGATCCTGACCGCGTTCCTGGCCCCCGGAGCGGCCGCGAGGCCTCCGGGCGGCGACCCCGCGTCCGGGCCCGGAGCGGCCCCCGGCGCCGTGCTCCCCGAAGCGGTGGCCCCCGGGGTGGCGCCCGGAGCGGTGGCCCCCGAGGTCGTGGAACTCGCCGTGATCCCCGTCGAGCCCCCCGTGCAGCCCGCGAAGCCCCGCGCCCAGGAGCTCTTCGGTGCCGACTGCGACATCGGGACCGAGGGCTCCACGGTGACGGCGTACTGCCACAACAGCTACCCGGACACCGACCTGGTGCGGCTGCACGTGGAGTGCGACCGCTGGTGGGACGTGGACGGCGACGGCGCGGCGGTTGCGGTCGGCCCGGCCGGGCGGGCCGAGATCACCGGCCGCTGCTGGAAGGAAGTCCGCTCCACCTGGGTCACTCACCAGCGGCCCTGACCGGCCGATCCCTGACCGGCCGATCCCTGACTGACCGACCCCTGGCCGTCGGCCGATCCCGCCCCGCGCTGCCCCCCGCCCCCTGCCCCCGCTACTCCCCGCCCAGGCAGGCGAACGGGTAGCCGGCCGCCTCCGAGGCGGCCGCGTCCCCGTCCCCCCGCCGGATGGCCTCGATCAGCCGGGCGTGGTCCAGGTGGGCCGCGGGGTCGAGCACCGTGCCCACGTCGCCGCGCAGCCAGTCCGCCACCAGGTCGCCGAGGTCCGCGTACAGCTCGATCAGTACCTCGTTGTGGGAAGCGGTCACCACCGCCATGTGCAGGCTCACGTCCGCCGCCACGAACCGCTCCGCGTCCCCGCCGGCCCAGGCCTCCTCGCGCCGCGCCAGCAGTGCGTCCAGCTGTACGAGGTCCCGCTCGGTCCGCCGCTCCGCCGCCAGCCGGGCCGCCGCGGACTCCATGGTCGAGCGCAGCTCCGCGATGTCCCGCGGCTCGGCGTTGGCGAAGCGGCGGTGCATCACGCCGGCCAGCTCGCTCGTGGCGATGACGTACGTGCCCGAACCCTGGCGGATGTCGAGCAGGCCGTTGTGCGCCAGCGCCCGTACGGCCTCGCGGACGGTGTTGCGGGCGACGCCGAGCAGCTCCACGAGCTCGGGCTCGGTGGGGATGCGCGAGCCCACCGGCCACTCTCCGGAGGTGACCTGGTTCCGCAACTGTGCGATCACCTGGTCGACGAGCGCGGAGCGCCGGGGCGAGGTCAGCGGCATGGGTTCCTCTCGAGAACAGCGTGCGCGACTGGACAACCAATCATCCCATGATTCTATGATGGTTGAATGTCCGACGATGAAATCCAGACCCTGAACCGCCCGCAGGTCGTGCGCACCCCCGCCGACCGGCGCCTTCCCGTACCCGCCCACGTCGCCCCCACGTGGCTCGGTCCGGTGCTCATCGTCGGAATCGTGCTGGCCGCCCTCAACCTGCGTCCCGCCATCACCAGCCTCGGCGCCCTCTTCGAGGAGACCCGTACGGGCCTCGGCATGAGCGGCACCGTCGCCGGACTGATCACCTCCGTACCGGCCCTCTGCTTCGCCGTCTTCGGCATCACCGCCCCCCGGCTCTCCCGCCGCTTCGGCCCCGCCGCCGTCGTCTGCGCCGGCATGGCCGCCATCGCCACCGGCCTGCTGATCCGGCCCTTCGCGTCCGGCGCCGCCGGATTCCTCGCCGCCAGCGCCCTGTCCCTGGCGGGCATAGCCCTGACCAACGTGCTGCTCCCGGTGATCGTCAAGCGCTACTTCCCCGACCGCGTCGGCACCATGACCGGCCTGTACTCCATGGCCCTGGCCGCCGGCACCTCCCTCGCGGCCGCCGCCACCGTCCCGCTCACCGGCGCCCTCGGCGGCAGCTGGCGCACCGGCCTGCTGATCTGGGCCGTCCTCGCCCTGATCGCCGTACTGCCCTGGCTGCCCATCGCCCGTGCATCCCGGCGCGCCGCGCGGGCCGCCGCCGCCGAGCAGGCCGACGCGGGCACCGCCGTACGGGCCGACGCGGGCCCGCGCATCGCCCGGAGCCGCACCGCCTGGGCCCTGGCCTGCTACTTCGGCCTCCAGGCGACCGGCGCCTACGTCACCATGGGCTGGCTCCCGCAGATCTTCCGCGACTCCGGGGTCTCCGCCTCCACCGCCGGCGTGCTCCTCGCCGTCACCATGGTCATGGGCGTACCGCTCGCCTTCGTCATCCCCCGCCTGGCAGGCCGGATGAAGAACCAGGGGGCCATCGCCGCCGCCCTCGGCCTCTTCGGCCTCGCCGGATACCTCGGCCTCTACTTCGCCCCCGCCGCCGGCGCCTGGGCCTGGGCGCTCCTGCTCGGCATCTCCAACTGCGCCTTCCCCCTCGTCATCACCCTCATCGGCCTGCGCGCCAAGTCCCCGGCGGGAGTCGTCAAGCTCTCCGCCTTCGCCCAGAGCATCGGCTACCTCATCTCGATCCCCGGGCCGCTGCTCATCGGCACCCTCTACCAGCACAGCGGCGGCTGGGACCTGCCGCTCGCCCTGATGGCCGGACTCCTCGTCCCGCAGATGGTGCTGGGCGTCCTGGCCGGACGGGACCGCACGATCGAGGACGAATGCGGCATGCGAGACTGACCGGCATGTCGCCCGTACTTGAACCGAACCCCCAGAACGGCCGCAAGAAGCTCGGCCTCGTCCTCGGCGCGATGCTCGCCGTGGGCGTGATCATCGCCGTCATCGCGACGATCGCCTCCCCCTGACGCCGGGCCCGGCCGAGGGGTGGTGGGGATAACCCCCCTACCCCTAGGGGGTCAGGGTCAGGGTGAAGTGGGGTGTGCCCCGGATGGGAAGCGCACCTTCGAATCCATAGATTCGAAGCCAGCGAGCCCGTTCCGACCGCACACCCACGGAGGCGGCCATGTCGGCCCCCACGCCCACCCGGTCCCTCCCGACCCGCCCCCGCTCCGCCGCGCCCTTCGCCCACGGCATCCGCCCGGACGGGGCCGAGACCGGGCGCGCTGACATCGGCCGCCCTCTCACCGGCCGCCCTCTCACCGGCCGCCCCCTCGGCGCCCGTGCCCGCGGGGGCGCCGACGCCCGCCTGCACTGGTGGGCCCTGGCCCTGCCCGCACTCGCCTTCGGCCTCCTCCTGCTGCTCCTCGCCGGATCCGGCGAAGCCCGGGCGGCCACCCCGGACGGCGGCGGCCCGGGCCTGGTCCAGGTCGCGGAACAGCTCCTGCGCGCCGTCGGCTGACCCCGCGCGCCCTTACGTGCCGGGACGCGCCCCGCGCCGGCCGACGAGCCTCCCAACAGCCTGCGCCCCGTGGCTCGTTTCATGCGAAGCTGGGAGTCATGAGCGCCGACACACCCCGCAGGATCGCCCTCCTCCGGCACGCCAAGGCCGACTGGCCCCAGGTGTCCGACCACGATCGCCCGCTGGCGGAACGAGGCCGCAAGGACGCGCCGGCCGTCGGTCTGAAGCTCGCCGAAACCGGCATCGCCTTCGACCTGGCCCTCTGCTCCACCGCCGCCCGCACCCGCGAGACCTGGAAGCTCGCCGTCCAGGAGATGCCCCACCGGCCGAAGACCTCGTACGAGGAGCGGCTGTACGACGCGTCGCTGGGCGAGCTCATCGCCCTCCTGAACGAGACCTCCGACGACGTCACCGACCTCCTCGTCATCGGCCACAACCCCGGCATGCACGCCCTCGCCGACGCCCTCTCCGGGCGCGCGGAAGGCCACGCCCTGGCGCGAATGAGCCGTACGGGGTTCCCCACCGCGGCGCTCGCCGTCGTCTCCTTCACCGGCTCGTGGAAGACCCTGGAGCACGGCGCGGGCACGCTCCTCGACTTCTGGACCCCCAAGGACCACTGACCGGGCTCCGGCCGCCCGACGCGAAGGGCCCCGGCGGGCACGCTGCCCGCCGGGGCCCTTCACGTCACGTCGTACGGGGTTCCGGGCCCGGACCGGCGCCCCGGGTCACGCCAGGTCGGCGGCCTCGATCTCCTCGCGGGTGATCCCGAGCAGGTACAGCACGGCGTCGAGGAAGGGCACGTTCACCGCGGTGTGGGCGGCCTCGCGGACCACCGGCTTGGCATTGAAGGCCACGCCCAGCCCGGCCGCGTTCAGCATGTCCAGGTCATTGGCGCCGTCGCCGATGGCCACCGTCTGGGACAGCGGCACGTCGGCCTCGGCGGCGAACCTGCGCAGCAGCCGCGCCTTGCCGGCCCGGTCCACGATCTCGCCGGTCACCCGCCCGGTCAGCTTCCCGTCGACGATCTCCAGGGTGTTGGCGGCGGCGAAGTCCAGTCCGAGCCGCTCCCGCAGGTCGTCCGTGACCTGGGTGAACCCGCCGGAGACCACGCCGACCTGGTAGCCGAGCCGCTTGAGGGTCCGGATCAGGGTCCGGGCGCCCGGCGTCAGCTGCACCTCGGCGCGGACCTTGTCCACGACAGAGGCGTCCAGCCCCGCGAGCAGCGCCACGCGGGCGTGCAGCGACTGCTCGAAGTCCAGTTCACCGCGCATGGCCCGCTCGGTGACCTCCGCGACCTCGGCCTCGCAGCCGGCGTGCGCGGCGAAGAGCTCGATGACCTCGTCCTGGATCAGCGTCGAGTCCACGTCCATGACGACGAGGCGCTGGGCCCGGCGGTGCAGCCCGGCCGAGACCACGGCCACGTCCACGCCGATGTGCGAGGCGGCGGTGGCCAGCGCGGTGCGCAGCGGCTCGGTCTCGGTGCCGGAGACGGCGAACTCCACTGCCGTCACCGGGTACTTGGCGAGCCGGAAGATGCGGTCGATGTTGCCGCCGGTGGCCGTGATCCGGGCGGCGATCTGCGCCGTGGACTCGGCGGTGAGCGGGTGCCCGAGCACGGTGACGTGGGAACGGCCGCTGCCGCGCGGCCGGTTGTCGCCGGTACCGGAGAGAATCTCGGCCTGGAGCTTGAGCGATTCGGCCCAGCTGTGGACGGTGGCCCGCAGGTCGCCCTCGGTGGCGCCGACGGGCTTGGTGACGAGGGCGCACAGGACGATGCGGCCGCGGGTGACGACCTGCTCGATGTCGACGACGTCGACGGAGTAGGCGGCGAGGGTGTCGAACAGCCCGGCGGTGATCCCGGGACGGTCCTTGCCGAAGATCTTGACGAGGAGGGTGGGGACGTCGGAGGTCTGCGATGCGCTCATGGTGACCTCACCGTATCTTCCCGGGGCCGGTGACAGGACCCCCGTCCCACTCCCTGAACGCGGCGGCGGCCGATGGCGGCCGCCTCCCCCGGGGGCCGCGCCGGGGGAGGCGGCCCCCGGCCCCGGTGCCGGTGCCGCCGCCGACGCGGTCGCGGGACCCGGCCGGGTCCGCGTACGTGCCCTGACGTCTCGCCGTCCGCCCCGGGACGGGGCGGCGTCCTGGCGAGACGTCCCGTATCTCATGCTCCGGGTGCTTTCGCCCCCGTCGTCGCGTGGACGCGGACGCCCCGGCTCGGCCCCGATTCCACATGTGGCCGTGGGCCTGAAATAGTTCCCCCGGATGTTCGCCATACCTAGACTCCCTGACGTCATGGGGGATTCTCGGGGGACTTAAGTGGGGCTGGAGTGCCGGAACTCGTACTGGAACTGAACGGAAGGACCTGGACGCTCGATCCGTCCAGGTCGTACTCGCTGGGGCGCGACCCCCAGGGAGATGTGGTGATCGACGACGCCCGGGTGTCGTGGCGTCACGCCACCATCAGCTGGAACGGCCGCGGTTGGGGCATCGAGGACCACGGCAGCACCAACGGCACCTACGTGCGCGGGGCCCGGGTCCAGCAGGCCGAGCTCGTGCCCGGTACGCCGGTCCACCTCGGCAACGCCACCGACGGCCCGCGGCTGAACCCGGTCGGCGCCGCCGCCCCGGCGGCGCAGCCGGCGCAGCCGGCCCAGCAGGCCCAGGCTCACGCCCCGGCGTACCAGGCACCGCAGCAGCAGCCCCAGCAGCAGGCCTGGGAACAGCAGCACGCGCCGCAGCAGCACCAGCAGTACGCGCCGCAGCAGCACGCACCACAGCACCAGGTACCGCAGCAGCAACCGCAGCAGCCGCAGCCGCACCTCCCGCACCAGCAGGGCGGCGGCCCGGCCGCGTCCCGGCCGGCGCAGGGCGGGGCGCCCGGCTACGCCGACCGCAGCCCCACGACGTTCCACCAGCTCTCGCTGGGCCACGTCATGCGGATCGGCCGCGCCCTGGAGAACGAACTGGTGGTCTCCGACCTCCAGGTCTCCCGCCACCACGCCGAGTTCCGCTCGATGCCGGGCGGCCGCTTCGAGATCCACGACCTGGGCAGCCACAACGGCACCTACGTCAACGGCCAGCCGGTGGCCAAGTCCGGCACCGCCCTGCTCGGCCCGAACGACATCGTCGGCGTCGGCCACTCGACGTTCCGGATCGTCGGCGACCGCCTCGAGGAGTTCGTCGACACCGGCGAGGTCTCCTTCTCGGCCCGTCACCTCACGGTCACCGTCGACGGCGGCAAGCAGATCCTCAAGGACGTCACCTTCGGCGTCCCGGAGAAGTCCCTGATCGGCGTCATCGGCCCCTCCGGCTCCGGCAAGTCGACGCTGCTCAAGGCGCTGACCGGCTACCGGCCCGCCAACCAGGGCGACGTCCTCTACGACAACCGCAACCTGTACAAGCAGTTCGCGGAGCTCCGCCAGCGCATCGGCCTGGTCCCGCAGGACGACATCCTGCACAAGGAGCTGCGCGTCCGTACGGCCCTCAAGTACGCCGCCAAGCTCCGCTTCCCCGGCGACACCGCCGAGTCCGAGCGTGCCGCCCGCGTCGACGAGGTGCTGCGCGAGCTCAAGCTCGACATCCACAAGGACAAGAAGATCACCGCGCTCTCGGGCGGTCAGCGCAAGCGCGTGTCCGTGGCCCTGGAGCTGCTCACCAAGCCGTCGCTGATCTTCCTGGACGAGCCGACCTCCGGCCTCGACCCGGGCATGGACCGCGACGTCATGCAGCTGCTGCGCGGCCTCGCCGACGACGGCCGCACGGTCCTCGTCGTCACCCACTCCGTCGCCGAGCTCGCCATCTGCGACAAGCTGCTGGTCATGGCGCCGGGCGGCTCGGTCGCGTACTTCGGCCCGCCGGACGAGGCGCTGAACTTCTTCGGCTACACCACGTGGGCCGACGTCTTCTCCGCCTTCGAGAACTACCGCGAGTACGACTGGGCCGAGCGCTGGAAGAGCTCGCAGCACTACCAGCTGTACGCCGCCGACATCGACGCGGTCGCCCCGCAGTCGGTCGCGATGCCGCCGGCCCAGCAGATGCGCCCGCCGAAGCCGCAGGGCTGGGGCTCCCAGCTCCTCACGCTGATGCGCCGCTACGTCTCGGTGATCGCCTCCGACAAGGGCTTCATCGGCCTGATGCTGATCCTGCCGGCGGTCCTGGGCGTGGTCTCCACGGTCATTCCCGCGAAGTTCGGCCTCGCGCCGCCCGTGGCACCGTCCCGCTTCAACGGCGACGCCGGCACGATCATGCTGATCCTCGCGGTCGGCATGTGCTTCTCCGGCGCCGCCAACTCGGTCCGCGAACTGATCAAGGAACGGGTGATCTACGAGCGCGAGCGCGCGACCGGCCTGTCCCGGTCGGCGTACCTCATGTCGAAGGTGATCGTCCTCGGCGTCATCACGGCTGTCCAGGGCGTGATCATCTGCGGCATCGGCTTCTTCCCGCGCGACCTGCCCGCCGAGGGCCTGCTCATGCCGCCGGCGTTGGAGATCTGCCTGTCGGTCATCGCGCTCGGCTTCACCTCGATGATGTTCGGCCTGGTGATCTCCTCGCTGGTGAAGACCTCCGAGAAGACCATGCCCCTGCTGGTCATGTTCGCGATCGTCCAGGTCGTCTTCACCGGCATCCTCTTCCAGCTCTACGACTCCCCGGGCCTGGAGCAGTTCGCCTGGCTCATGCCGTCCCGCTGGGCGATCGCCGCCGCCGGCACCACCCTGAACCTCGGCGTGCTCATGCCGCCGTGGGACGCCGAGAACCCGACCAACACCGACCCCCTCTGGGACGCGACGGTCGGCCAGTGGAGCCTGAACATCACCGTCCTGCTGCTCATCGGCATCGCCTGCGGCTTCGCGGTGCAGCGGCTGCTGCGCCGCCACGAGCCCGAGGTGATGCGCGCGGGCAAGTAGGCCCCGGCCCCCACAGCCGCACAGCCCCCTACAGCCCCGCAGCCCACCCCGTACGCACGCACGAACGCCTCAGGGCGGCACCCGGTACTCCGGGGGCCGCCCTGAGGCGCATGGGGGGTCGGGCGGGCCGACGGACCGTGCCAGGCCTAGTAGGCGCTGTTGACGTTGTCCATCGAGCCGTAGCGGTCGGCCGCGTAGTTGCAGGCGGCGACGATGTTCGCGACCGGGTCGTACTGGTCGAACTTGGTGCCCTTGACGTGGTACGCCTTGAAGGTCGGGGCGATGACCTGGAGCAGGCCCTTCGACGGGATGCCGTTGCGGGCGTTGATGTCCCAGTTGTTGATCGCCAGCGGGTTGCCGCTGGACTCGCGCATCACGTTGCGGTGAATGCCGTGGTAGGAACCCGGAATGCCCTCGCGCTTCATGATGAAGAGGGATTCCTTGATCCAGCCGTCGAGGTTGTTCGCGAAGACCGGGGTGCGGGTCGCGGAGCGGCTCGCGGCCGTCTTCTGCCCGCGGTCCTTCTTGGCGTCCGCCGCGGCCTTGGCCTTGGCCTTCGCCGCCGCGTCCGACGCCGCCTTGGCCGCGACGACCTGCTGGACGGAGAGGTTCTGCTGTACAGCCTTCGTCTGGGCGCCGTCGACGACCTGGGTCCAGGCGACGGGGGCGGCGGAGATGGCGGTCTCGGTCTCAGCGGCACCGGCCGGGACGAGGGAGAAGGCGAGCGCGGCGGCACCGAGCGTGGCGACACCGGAGATGGACAGCTTGTGTGCCTTCGTCAGACGACTGTGACCGGGAGTGCTGGAAGCAGACATGGCGGGGCAACCTCTTCGACGGGGGGCCACCCCCGGGCAGTCTGAGGGCGGGGCCGCAGGAAAGCGCCGCGCTGATCCGGGATCTGCGGCGCTGTGCGACGGGAGCAATTCTTAGCGGCGGCAAAATCGCCTGGCAAAGGTGTGACGTACGATCCCGCTTAGTGGATCAGGGGGCGCCGCCTCGCCCCGCTCTGCCGCATCGGAGCTACGCGCGCCCGTGCTCACAGGACCTTTACGCATCCACTAGGGAGCTTCGTAAGTGACCTGCGTCCTATGTGCGGGCTCACATCGGGCACGTAACAATCTGACCCAACGTTGCGGAAGCAACGCGAAGGGTCACGCGCATGCGACCTGAGGACCACGTCTGCGCCCCCGACCGTCATCCCCAAGACAGAGCCGGACCCGGCCGCCCCCCGCCCCCAGCAGTAGGCCGACCGGCCCCCACCCCTCGGTCCAACGCCCGATCCCGCAGGTCAGAGCCGCGAGTACGGTGAGGCCATGACAGCCAGTCCCGGGTACGGCGGACCCCGCAGCGGCCTCGCGGCCGTGAGCACCGCACTCCTCGCCATGAGCCGCACGCTGGAGGTCCGCGACGTCCTGCGCACGATCGTCGCCTCGGCCCGCGAACTCCTGGACGCCGAGTACGCGGCCCTGGGCGTCCCCGACGACCACGGCGGCTTCGCCCAGTTCGTCGTGGACGGCATCAGCGAGGAGCAGTGGCGCGAGATCGGCCCGCTGCCCCGCCAGCACGGCATCCTCGCCGCGATGCTCCACCAGGACGGCCCCGAGCGGCTGACCGACGTACGCGAGGACCCGCGCTTCGGCGGCTGGCCGCCCGCCCACCCCGACATGTCCGACTTCCTCGGCCTGCCCGTCCGCGACGGCGAGGAGACCCTCGGCGCCCTCTTCCTCGCGAACAAGCGGGGCGCCCCGGGCGGCGGCACCGGCGGGACCCGCGGCGCCCACGCCACCGGCTTCACCGACGAGGACGAGGAGCTCCTCTCCCTCCTCGCCCAGCACGCGGCGATCGCCCTCACCAACGCCCGGCTCTACGAACGCAGCCGCGAGCTCACCATCGCCGAGGAACGCTCCCGCCTCGCCCACGAGCTGCACGACGCCGTCAGCCAGAAGCTCTTCTCCCTCCGGCTCACCGCCCAGGCCGCGGCGGCCCTCGTGGACCGCGACCCGGCCCGGGCCAAGGGCGAGCTGCAGCAGGTGGCCGTGCTGGCGGCGGAGGCCGCCGACGAACTGCGGGCCGCCGTGACCGAGCTGCGCCCGGCCGCCCTGGACGAGGACGGTCTCGTCGCGACCCTGCGCACCCACGTGCACGTGCTCGACCGCGCGCACGCCGCGCACGTCACCTTCACCTGTGACGGCGTACGGGCCCTCCCCGCGACCCAGGAGGAAGCGCTCCTGCGCGTCGCCCAGGAGGCCCTGCACAACGCCCTGCGGCACTCGGGCGCGGACCGCGTCGAGGTCGCACTGGCCCGCACTCCCGGCGGTGGAGCGGTCCTCAGCGTCACCGACGCAGGCCGCGGCTTCGACCCCCTCACGGTCCGCAGCGCGGGCCGCCACCTGGGCCTGGTCTCCATGCGTGACCGCGCGGGAGGTGTCGGCGGCCGGCTCGACGTGCACGCGGCGCCCGGCAAGGGCACCACGATCGAGATGGAGGTCCCCGGTGGCTGACACCCCCGGCCGAATCCGCGTCCTGCTGGTCGACGACCACCAGGTGGTCCGGCGGGGCCTGCGCACCTTCCTGGAGGTCCAGGACGACATCGAGGTCGTCGGCGAGGCCTCCGACGGCGAAGAGGGCCTGGCCCGCGCCGAGGAGCTGCGCCCGGACGTGATCCTCATGGACATCAAGATGCCGGGCACCGACGGCATCGAGGCCCTGCGCGGACTGCGCGGGGCGGCGAACCCCGCACGGGTGCTGATCGTCACCAGCTTCACGGAGCAGCGCACCGTGGTACCCGCCCTGCGGGCCGGCGCTGCTGGGTACGTCTACAAGGACATCGATCCCGACGCCCTGGCCGGAGCCATCCGCTCCGTCCACGCCGGACACGTACTCCTCCAGCCGGAGGTGGCGGAGGCGCTGCTCGCCCAGGACGACCAGGGCCCCCCGTCGGGCCGCGGGGGCTCGCTGACCGACCGGGAGCGGGAGGTCCTCGCGCACATCGCGGACGGCCGTTCGAACCGCGAGATAGCGCGGGCCCTCGTCCTGTCGGAGAAGACCGTCAAGACGCACGTCTCGAACATCCTGATGAAGCTGGATGTCGCCGACCGCACCCAGGCCGCGTTGTGGGCGGTCAGGCACGGCCTCACCGACTGAGGGGGCCCGGCCGGAGGCGTCGGGCAGACCATCGGAGATTCATACGGTCGGGTGTATGTAGCCCACATGGCGTATCCCCGGGGCCGGGCGGCCGTTCTCCATGGCATGCCGCGACGGCTGGTCGTGGCGGACGTACGGAGGAAGAGAAACGTGAAGAACTTCAAGAAGGCCGCAGCCGTCACCATGATCGCGGGCGGCCTCCTCGCCGCCGGCGCCGGTGTCTCCGCGGCGCACGGCGGTGCGTCGGCGGAGGGCGAGGCCCTGAACTCGCCCGGCGTGGCCTCCGGGAACCTGCTCCAGGTCCCCGTGCACGTCCCCGTGAACGCGGTGGGCAACACGGTCAACGTGATCGGCCTGCTGAACGGAGCCTTCGGCAACACGGGCGTCAACGCCTGACGCACCGCGACCGGCGGTCCGGCGCGGTCCTCGCACCGCTCCGCGCGGCCGGACCCCGAGAACCGCGCCGACGGCCCCGCTTCCCCACCTCTCCCCGGGAAGCGGGGCCGTCCCGCTTCCGTGCCGGAGCGGCCGCCCCCGGCCCACCGGCCGAACCGAACCCCGAGGCCGCACCCGCCCCGCGCAGGAGCCCTCCCCGCCGCCCCGGAGCCGGACCGCGTACCCGCCGAAGGTCTGCCCGTACCCGTACCCGACCGCGTACCCGGCCCGGAGCCGGACGGCGTACCGCCGGATGCCTACGCGCGGCCGTCCTCGTACCCGTACCCGTACCCGACCGCGGACCCGGCCCGGAGGGTCAGTGCTGCTCCACCGCCGCGTTGTACGCCGCCACCAGCGCCCGCCGGGCCACCCGCTCCACCGGCCGCAGCGCCTCCGACCGCGCCGCCATCTCCGAGGCGGCCACCGCGCCCCCCGGCCCGTGCTCGTACGCCAGCGACACCAGCAGGTCCACCCGCTGCGCCAGCGACAGCACCCGCACCGCCCGCGGCGGGTACCCCGGCGCCAGGACCTCCCGACCGGCCTCCGCCCGCGCCCGGTACGCCGACAGCGCCGCGTCGGCCACCGGCCCCGACCCCGCCACGTCGAGCCGGGTCAGCAGCACCGTCGCCTCGCGCAGCGCCTCCGCCAGCTCCCGCTCCGCCTCGCCCAGCGACGGGACGTCCGCCGGCGGGGCCTCCCGTACCGGCAGGCAGTGCCAGGTCACCGACACGTGCACGTCCCCGGCCGGGCCCGCCTCGAAGACCTCCGGCACCAGCCCCAGGGCCGCGCCCACCGCGACCACCGCCTCCTCGGCGTCGAGCGCCCGCGCGTTGAACTCCGGAGGGCCGCTCAGCCCCAGCGGATGCCCCGGCGCCGGCAGCGCCACCCGCAGCCCGGTCACCCCCAGCGCCCGCATCCGGCCGAGCGCCAGCGTGAGCCCCACCGGACCGGGTTCCCCCGGCAGGCCCTCCACCCGGTGCACGGCGTCCTCGCCCACGATCGACGACACGGCCTCGTCGGGCGAGACCAGACCTGCCAGCAAAGCGTTCCCCCAGGCGGCCAGCCGCCCTGAACGTGGTTCGAAAAGCATCCCCCAACTCTACGGACCCCACCCCGGGCCCGACCCCGAACCCGGCCCCCGGCCCCAACCCGTTCCGGACCCGGACCCGGCCCCGGCCCCGGACCCCTCTCCGAGTGGCGTAGGTTTTCCCCTGGGGCTGCGCCTGCCGGCGCACAGAGAACCGTGACTGCAAGGGGTGACAACACGCTCATGAGCGATGTTCTGGAGCTGGTGGACGTATCCGTGGTCCGCGAGGGCCGGGCTCTGGTGGACCAGGTCTCCTGGTCGGTGAAGGAGGGGGAGCGCTGGGTGATCCTCGGCCCCAACGGCGCCGGCAAGACCACCCTGCTGAACCTCGCCTCCAGCTACCTCTTCCCCACCAAGGGCGCCGCCACCATCCTCGGCAGCACCCTCGGCAAGGTTGACGTCTTCGAGCTGCGCCCCCGCATCGGCATCGCCGGTATCGCGATGGCCGACAAGCTGCCCAGGGGGCAGACCGTCCTGGAGACCGTCCTCACCGCCGCGTACGGCATGACGGCGACCTGGCAGGAGCAGTACGAGGACATCGACGAGCAGCGCGCCCGTGCCTTCCTCGACCGCCTCGGCATGACCGGATACCTCGACCGGAAGTTCGGCACCCTCTCCGAGGGCGAACGCAAGCGCACGCTGATCGCCCGCGCCCTGATGACCGACCCCGAGCTGCTGCTCCTCGACGAGCCCGCCGCCGGCCTGGACCTCGGCGGCCGCGAGGACCTCGTACGCCGTCTCGGGCGCCTCGCCCGCGACCCGCTCGCGCCCTCCATGGTCATGGTCACGCACCACGTCGAGGAGATCGCCCCCGGCTTCACCCACGTCCTGATGATCCGCCAGGGCAAGGTCGTCGCGGCGGGTCCGATCGACCTCGAACTCACCCCGCGCAACCTCTCGCTCTGCTTCGGCCTCCCCCTGGTCGTCGAGCGCAACGGCAACGACCGCTGGACGGCCCAGGGCCTGCCCCTCCGCTAGCCCGGAAACACGGAACACCGACACCCCGGACGGGGCGGGACGGGGCCGGGCGGACCGAACCGCCCCGCACCCTGTCCCGACCGCGCCCACCCGACCTACCATGACCATGTGGACATCGACGCGTGGGTGTGGTGGCTCATCGGCGCGGTCGGACTGGGCATCCCCCTCGTCCTGACCGCCATGCCGGAGTTCGGCATGTTCGCCATCGGCGCGGTGGCGGCCGCCGTCACGGCGGCGCTCGGCGGGGGAGTGGTGGCGCAGGTCCTGGTCTTCGTGATCGTGTCGGTCGCGCTCATCGCCGTCGTCCGCCCGATCGCCAACCGCCATCGCGACCAACGCCCCCAACACCGCAGCGGCATCGACGCGTTGAGAGGCAAGAGCGCCGTCGTCCTCGAACGCGTCGACGGCAGCGGCGGCCGCATCAAGCTCGCCGGCGAGATCTGGTCCGCCCGCACCCTCGACGCGGACAGCAGCTTCGAACCAGGCCAGTCCGTCGACGTCGTGGAGATCGACGGGGCGACCGCGATCGTCATGTGACCGGTCCCGCAAGCGACTTGGGAGCCGTCGCGCGGACGGAGTGTGAGCCGTCACGCAGCCGTCATGTCAGCAACCAGCCGACTCGCGGCCCCGGGGTCTGCGAGACTCCGCTCAACGGGGCAGCACAGACAGCCGGAAGGGCACGGGGAACCGCATGCAACCGATCATCATCGTCCTGATCATTCTGGTGGTTCTGGTCTTCATCGCACTGGTCAAGACGATCCAGGTGATCCCGCAGGCCAGCGCAGCCATCGTCGAGCGCTTCGGCCGCTACACCCGCACCCTCAACGCGGGCCTGAACATCGTCGTCCCGTTCATCGACTCGATCCGCAACCGGATCGACCTCCGCGAACAGGTCGTCCCCTTCCCGCCGCAGCCGGTCATCACCCAGGACAACCTGGTCGTCAACATCGACACCGTCATCTACTACCAGGTGACCGACGCCCGGGCCGCGACCTACGAGGTGGCGAGCTACATCCAGGCCATCGAGCAGCTCACCGTCACCACGCTCCGCAACATCATCGGCGGCATGGACCTGGAGCGGACCCTCACCTCCCGCGAGGAGATCAACGCCGCGCTGCGCGGGGTCCTCGACGAGGCCACCGGCAAGTGGGGCATCCGCGTCAACCGCGTCGAGCTCAAGGCCATCGAGCCGCCGACCTCCATCCAGGACTCGATGGAGAAGCAGATGCGCGCCGACCGCGACAAGCGAGCCGCGATCCTCCAGGCCGAGGGCGTCCGTCAGTCCGAGATCCTGCGCGCCGAGGGCGAGAAGCAGTCCTCCATCCTCCGCGCCGAGGGCGACGCCAAGGCCGCCGCCCTGCGCGCCGAGGGCGAAGCACAGGCGATCCGTACGGTGTTCGAGTCCATCCACGCCGGTGACGCCGACCAGAAGCTCCTCGCCTACCAGTACCTCCAGATGCTCCCCAAGCTCGCCGAGGGCGACGCGAACAAGCTCTGGATCGTGCCCAGCGAGATCGGCGACGCGCTCAAGGGCCTCTCCGGCGCCATGGGCAACTTCGGTCCCATGGGCGGCGGTTCGGGCTTCAACCCGCAGAACTCGGGCAAGGGCAACGGTGACCCGGGCGACAAGGCCACCCCGGACCGCCGCGAACAGCCCCCCATCGACTGACAGCGCCCCCTGAAGCACGGACCTGACCGCGGCCCCCGGACTGCAGACCCCCGGACTGCAGACCCCCGGACTGCAGACCCCCGGACCGCGGACCCCCGGACCCCCGGACCGTGGACCCCGGCCCACCGGACGGCCCGTGCCGTCCTGCATGATCGGGTGAGGCCCCTCGACCTTCACGGCGGGGAGGCGACCCACTCATGCAAAGGGGATGGCCCCTCCCGTGTCCATCTGGGAATCACTCGCGGTCTTCGCCGCCGGCATCGGCGCCGGCACGATCAACACCATCGTCGGCTCCGGCACCCTGATCACCTTCCCGGTGCTGCTGGCCACCGGCCTGCCGCCGGTCACCGCCAACGTCTCCAACACCCTCGGCCTGGTCCCCGGTTCCATCA
The DNA here is from genome assembly GCF_026627255.1 of Streptomyces antarcticus. Lineage (GTDB taxonomy): Bacteria > Actinomycetota > Actinomycetes > Streptomycetales > Streptomycetaceae > Streptomyces > Streptomyces antarcticus. The sequence continues at coordinate 194,438 of NZ_JAPNLM010000015.1, forward strand.
GCGGAGCCATCGGCTACCGCAAGGAGCTCCAGGGCCAGCGCGCCCGCATCCTGCGGCTCGGCGCGGTCTCCCTCGTCGGCGGATGCGCCGGAGCCGTCCTGCTCCTCACCCTGCCGTCCGACTCCTTCGACACGATCGTGCCCGTCCTCATCGGACTCGCCCTCGTGCTCGTCATCCTCCAGCCCCGCCTCGCCAAGGCCCTGCGCCGCCGCCAGGACGCCGCCGGAGGCGACACCGGCCACCCCGACGGCGGCCCCGCCCTGCTCACCGGAATGCTCTTCTCCAGCGCATACGGGGGCTACTTCGGCGCCGCCCAGGGCGTGCTCTACCTCGGCCTCATGGGCCTGCTGCTCCGCGACGACCTCCAGCGGATCAACGCCGTGAAGAACGTCATCGCCGCCATGGTCAACGGCGTCGCGGCCGTCGTCTTCCTCTTCGTCGCCGAGTTCGACTGGACGGCCGTCCTGCTCATCGCGGTCGGCTCCACCATCGGCGGCCAGATCGGCGCCAAGGTCGGCCGCCGCCTCCCGCCGACCGCCCTGCGCGCGGTCATCGTCACCGTCGGGATCCTCGCGATCGTCCAGCTGCTCGTCCGCTGAGCGACGTAGCGAAGTTACGTCGCCCAGCGCGGCCGAGTACGCGCGGCCCGGGGCCCGCGGCTAGGCGGAACGCTCCAGCCACTCCGGCAGGACGTCCCGCCCCGCCACCCCCAGCGCGAGCAGCATGGCATCGGCCGGGGACGGCACGAAGGGCTTCCGGAGCAGGGGCATTCCCGCCTCCTCCGGAGTCCGGGCCGCTTTGCGGTGGTTGTCCTCGGCACAGGAGGCCACCGTGTTCAGCCAGGTGTCGCCACCGCCCTGGGCCCGCGGGAGCACGTGGTCCACGGTCGTCGCGCGCTTCCCGCAGTACGCGCACCGGTGCTGGTCCCGGACCAGCACCCCCCTCCGTGACCAGGGGGCATGTCTTCGGAAGGGCACCCGTACGTACCTGCAGAGCCTGATCACCCGAGGCATCGGCAGCTCCATCGTGGCAGCTCGCACACGCAGCTCGGGATGGGACTGCTCGACCACGGCCTTGTCCTGGAGCACCAGAACCACCGCCCGGTTCAACGTCACCGTCGACAGCGGCTCGAAGCTCGCATTCAGCACCAGCGTGTCCCGCATCTCGCCCACCTCCCGTGTGCAGGCCCGCGACCACACCGGCAGCAGGGCCCGCGACCACTCTGGCCGCGCGCGCCACGCGGGACAACGCAATAAAAATGCCCGGTCCTGGCCGTCTTTAGACCAGGACCGGGCAAACGCTCGGAGAACGATCAGCCGGCGGGCGCCTCGTACTCGCCGATCAGCTGGGCCCGCCCCAGGGTGTGGAAGCGCAGATTGAACCCGACCACGGCGGGGGAGGCGTCCGCGTCGGGGCCGAGCTCCTCCTGGTCCACCGCGTACACGGTGAACACGTACCGGTGCCGCTCCCCGGCCGGCGGGGCCGCCCCGCCGAAGTCCTCGGTCCCGTAGTCGTTGCGCACGTGCACCGCTCCCGCGGGCAGCCCCTCGAACTTTCCGCTGCCCGCCCCGGCCGGCAGCTCGGTGACGGAGACCGGCAGGTCGAAGAGCACCCAGTGCCAGAACCCGCTGCCCGTGGGCGCGTCCGGGTCGAAGCACGTCACGGCGAAGCTCTTCGTCCCCTCCGGGAAGCCCTCCCACCGCAACTGCGGGGAGAGGTTCCCGCCCGACAGGACCTGGGCTTCACCCAGGTCCGCTCCGGGCGCCAGGTCCGTACTCGTCACGGTGAAGGCGTGCACCGCGGGATGGAAATCGTGCGGCAGGGGCGCCCTGCTCTGCTCGTTCACTGCTGACCCTCCTGGTCGGGATGGCTGATCGGACACGTGCCCTGGAAGGAACTTAGGAGACTAGAGCCAGTTGCGCGTGGAGCCGACGGAGGCGATCCACTGGTTCAGGTACGCCGCCCAGTCGGTCTCCTGGTAGGAGTGCAGCCCCACCTGGAAGCAGCGGTAGGTGTCGCTGCCCTCGCTGAACAGCCCCGGCTTCTTGTCCATCTCCAGGACGACGTCCATCTCGCGGCCGTCGGACACGAAGGTCAGCTCGACCTGGTTCAGCCCCCGGTACTGCGACGGCGGCACGAACTCGATCTCCTGGTAGAAGGGCAGCGTCTGCCGCGTCCCGCGGATGTGCCCGCGCTCCATGTCCGCGCCGCGGAAGGAGAAGCCGAGCTGGCGGAAGGCGTCGAGGATCGCCTGCTGCGCCGGAACCGGGTGCACGTTGATCGCGTCGAGGTCACCCGCGTCGACCGCGCGCGCGATCTCCAGCTCGGTGCTGACCCCGATGTTCATCCCGTGCAGGTGCTGGCCCCCGAAGTGGGTGATCGGCGTCTCCCACGGGATCTCCAGCCCGAACGGCACCACGTGCAGCGCGCCGGCCTGGACCTGGAAGGCACCGCCGAGGCGCTGCTTGTTGAAGACGACGTCCTGCTTGTACTCCTGGTCGCCGCCCTCCACCTCGACCCGCGCCTGGAGACCGACGGACAGCCCCTCGATCTGCTGGTCGACGGACCCGCCCTGGATCCGGACCTCACCCTGGACGATGCCACCCGGCACGACGTTCGGCTCGGTGATGACCGTGTCCACGGACGCACCGCCGGCACCCAGGCTCGCGAACAGCTTCTTGAACCCCATGTTCAAACTCCCCTGATGAAAGATCTAAGGACCTGAGGACCCGGCGACGACGCCACCACGGCACCGCGCCTACCCCTACCAACGCGGAACACTAGGCCCCGGTTGCACGCGCGCCCGTTCCACTACCCTCGGCCGGATGAGCGCGCGCCCCGACCGTACGCCCCTGACCCGGGCCTTCTTCGACCGCCCGGTCCTCACCGTGGCCCCGGACCTCCTCGGCCGCACCCTGGTCCGCAACACCCCGGAGGGTCCCCTCGAACTGCGCATCACGGAGGTCGAGGCGTACGAGGGCGAAGCCGACCCCGGCTCCCACGCCTACCGGGGCCCCACCTCCCGCAACGCATCGATGTTCGGCCCACCCGGACACGCGTACGTCTATTTCATCTACGGCATGTGGTTCAGCCTCAACCTGGTGTGCGGTCCGCCCGGACACGCGAGTGGGGTCCTCCTGCGCGCGGGGGAGGTGACGGAGGGAGCCGACCTGGCGGCCAAACGTCGGCATTCCGCCAAAACCCCGAGAGAACTGGCCAGGGGGCCGGCCCGGCTGGCCACGGCCCTGGCCATCGACCGCACCCTCGACGGCACCGACCTCTGCACCGGCCCCGATTCCCCGCTCTCCGTCCTGGAGGGCACCCCCACCCCGCCCGACCTGGCGAGCAGCGGCCCCCGCACCGGAGTGGGCGGCGCCGGCGCCCACCACCCGTACCGCTTCTGGATCACCCACGACCCGACGGTCAGCCCGTACCGTGCCCACGCACCACGCCGCCGCTCAACTTGACTCGGTCCCTCGGGACGCCTAACGTTGCCCGAGCCGCTTGAACGGGGCACTGCCATCAGCAGACCTCCGGAGCGGCCAACCCACTACCTACGACGAACCCCTGGCGGGGTCCTATTCGGCATGTCCGAATTCCACGCCGGCAGCTCGATTATGAGCAGCGAAGGGAAAGCGTTAACGTAGTGGAGCGCCGAAAGGCCAAAGACCTCTCCGACGGTCGCCGAATTCAAATCCAAGCCGGAAACGACATGGAAATGATCTGGTAGAGTCGGAATCGCCGGAAAGGAAAGCGCGAAAGCGAATACCTGGAAAGCGAATCCCGCTTCGACCGGGAATCGGGCCCGAAAGAGTCTGATAGAGTCGGAAACGCAAGAACAGAACGAAAGCCCGGAGGAAAGCCCGAGAGGGTGAGTACAA
>NZ_JAPNLM010000016.1:0-95738 GCF_026627255.1 Streptomyces antarcticus
CGGCCAGTTCGCCCGGATCGTCACGAACTATGACGGTTTGCTGGTCTCCGTTCTGACGGAGGCTCAGTCCGGGCCCGCCCCCGGCGCCCGGCGCACCGCGGGACCCTGTCCCCTGCGCGGGCTGCGCGGTCGCCATCGGCCTGTTCTGCACGTGCCGGATCTGCTGCGCCGACGAGTACGAGGGCCCCTGGTCCCGCAAGAAGCGCGAGGGCTGCTGCTCCAACTGCGACTGCCCGTCGGGCTGCGACTGCGACGGCTGCTGCTGCCCCTGCGACTGAGGTCCCGTCAGACTCCACAGGTCCGGACGGGGTACCCCGCGGTTCCCGTCCGGACCGGCGTGGAAGGGTTGAGCGGCATGAGCGACGACGCAGACGATCCGCACGCCGACTGGCGGACATGGCACGAGCGACGGCTGGCCTCCGTGTCCGCCCCGTACGGCCCCCTCGCCCTGATCGGGACCCACTGGCTCGCCGACTACCCAGAAGGTCGACTTCCGGCCGTTCCGGGGCTCTGGCGCGCGACCGGCGGCGCGGTGACGCTGACCGCCGACGCCGGGGACCGCCTGCGCGTGGACGGCGAGCCCTTCACGGGTGAGGCCGTGCTCGCCGCCGACGAGGGCCCGTCCGCGAGCTCCCGGGTCTCCGCGGGCGAGGTACGGCTCGTCGTGATCCGCCGGGAAGGGGAGTGGGCGGTCCGCGTCTTCGATCCCGGCTCCGAGACCCGCCGGGCGTTCGCCGGCATCGAGGCCACCCCGTACGACCCGGCCCTCGCGCTGCCGGGCCGCTTCCGGCCGTACGCCGGGGACCGTACCGTCCAGGTCGAGAACGCCGACGGGCGCGCCCGGGGCCTCGGGCTCGGCGGTGAGCTCGCCTTCGCCTTCGAGGGCGCGGAGCACACCCTCCAGGTCGCCGTCGACGGGGACGACGGCAGCCTCTGGGCCGTCTTCGCGGACGCCACCGGCGGCCGCTCCAGCTACCGCTTCCGCTTCCTGAAGCCCGGCGCTCCCGCCCCGGACGGCTCGATCACGGTGGACCTCAACCGTGCGCTGCTGCCGCCCTGCGCCTTCGCGGACCACTTCGTGTGCCCGTTCCCGCCACCGGGGAACACGCTGCCCTTCGAGGTGGCGGCGGGCGAGAGGCGGCTGAAAGCCGCCCTTGCGACCGATTACTGACGACAGGACACTCCCCGGAGTGCTTGTCAGGGACACGGCATGTCCGCATGCGCTCCCCGTGCTCCTGACGCGCCTCACGGGCTCCGGCACCCCCACGATCGCCGGGCCCCCAACCCTCCCGGAGGACGATAAGTGAGGATCAAGAGCATGACCCGTACCAGGCTGCTCGCGGCGGCCACCGGCCTGGCCGCCGTAGCGGCCCTGGCCGCCCCCACCGCCGCCAGCGCGGACACGCAGGACGGCGGGTTCAGCGCCTCCCGTCTCGCCTCGGCCGGCGCATCCGTCCTGCGCGCCGACGTCGCCGGCACCGCCTGGCACACCGACCCCGCCACCGGGACCCTCGTGGTCACGGCCGACTCCACCGTCTCCGCCGCCTCCCTCGCGAGAATCAAGCGCGAGGCGGGGGCCGACGCCGGCGCTCTGCGCATCGAACGCACCCCGGGCAAGCTGACCAAGCTGCTCTCCGGCGGCGACGCGATCTACGCGTCGAGCTGGCGCTGCTCGCTCGGCTTCAACGTGCGCAGCGGAAGTACGTACTACGCGCTCACCGCCGGGCACTGTACGGACGGCGCCGGCACCTGGTGGAGCAACTCCGCCAAGACCACCGTGCTCGGCTCGACCACCGGGTCCAGCTTCCCCACCAACGACTACGGCCTGATCAAGTACGCCAGCAACTCGCCGGTCCCGCCCGGGACCGTCGGCAGCCAGGACATCACCAGCGCGGTCAACGCCACCACCGGCATGGCCGTCAAGCGGCGGGGGTCCACCACGGGCACCCACAGCGGCTCGGTCACCGGCCTCAACGCCACCGTCAACTACGGCGGCGGCGACGTCGTCTACGGCATGATCCGCACCAACGTGTGCGCCGAGCCCGGCGACAGCGGCGGCCCGCTCTACTCGGGCACCCGCGCCGTCGGCCTCACCTCCGGCGGCAGCGGCAACTGCTCCTCCGGCGGGACCACGTTCTTCCAGCCCGTGGTCGAGGCCCTCAACGCCTACGGGGTCAGCGTCTACTGACGGTGACCCACGCGCCCCCGGCAGCACCCCTGGACGTCCTCCCGCCATCTGGGAGGATGTCCAGGGTGTCCACGGGGGAGGCTCGCGCATGAAACGCATCGGAGTGACCGGTCACCGGTCCATCCCCGGCAGGGCGCTCGCCCACGTGGAGAGCGCCCTGCGGGCCGTGCTGGGCCGTCACGAAGGGCCGCTGGAGGCCCTCTCCAGCCTCGCCGACGGCGCCGACCAGCTGTTCGCCGCCATCGCGCTGGAATACGGCGCCGACCTCACCGTGGTCATCCCCAGCGGGGACTACGAGGACGCCTTCGAGGACGCCGAGGCCCTGGCCCGCTACCGGGGGCTCAAGCGGCGGGCCGCCCAGGAGGTGCGGATGGACTTCGCCCACTCCACGGACGAGGCCTACTACGCCGCCGGCACCTACATCGCCGACTCCTGCGACCGGCTCGTCGCCGTCTGGGACGGGCTGCCCGCGCGCGGGCACGGCGGCACCGCCGAGATCGTCGCCTACGCCCGGACGCTCGGCAAGCCGGTCACCGTCATCTGGCAGGCGGGCGCGACCCGGGACTGAGCCGCGCCCCCCGCCCCCGCGCGGACGTCAGCTGCTGTGCCGGGCCAGCCAGTCCGTGTGCTGCGGCGACACGTACCGCTCGGTCTCGTACACCGACGACGGCCACTGGGACTCGGTGATCGTCGTCTGCATCACGACCATCATCGCCGCCAGGTCCTGCTCGATCAGGGTGTGCGCCTCGATCAGCGGATGGTGCCGGCGCACCTCGTTCCAGGCGATCCCGGCCGCGGCGGCCGCGCTCAGCAGCCCCGTCAGCTCCGCGCCCGGACCCGAGCCGAACATCCCGAACACCGCGAACAGCAGCGCCAGGCAGGTCAGCAGCACGATCGTCCACGACCACAGGGCCGTCGCCCGCCGCGACACCTCCGTCCGCCGCCGGTACCAGTTGCGCTGCTCGATCAGCCGGTCCCGGACGTACGTCTCGCGCCGCGCCTGGTAGCCCATCCCGCGCAGCCGCTCCATCGCGCCCGTGATCTCCCCGCCCTCCGGGACCACCCCGGCGGCCCGCGGGTCCTCCCAGCCCATCTTGCGCAGCTCGTCCAGACCCTTCTCCAGCCGCGTCCGGTACGTCGCCCCCGCGTCGGCGGCATCGCTGCCGAACGGCGCCCCGTGCACGGCGTACCGCCAGGCCAGGGACTTGATGAACTCCGCCGCACTGCGGTTGAGCTGCCACTGCGGGCGGGCCCGCCGCCTGGTCGCCCGTACGCCCACGGCCAGCACCCCGGCGTACGCCAGCGCGCTCAGCAGCCCGAACAGGCGCACCGGGCCGAGCTCCGGGCCCGGCGGCAGCGCCGCCGCCGCGGCGGCCGTGACCAGCAGCAGCAACTGGGCGCGGGTCGCCTGGGTGGACTCCCGCTGGCGGGAGATCGCCGCCTGGTCGGTGTGGTGGAAGAGGGCCGGCAGGTCCTCGTGTCGAAAGGTCATGCTGTCGGTCACAGCGCCCCCTGCTGTCGGGTGGCGGTCGGATCACACGGCGAGGGGCTCCAGGTCGCGGTGGACCCGCCGCTCGTCGCGGGCGTAGCGGGTCAGACCGTGCTCCTCGCCGAGCAGCCGGGTCAGTTCGGCCACCGCCTCCGCGCGGACCCGGGCCGCCTCCTCCTTGCGGCCCATGGAGTCCAGGCTGACCGCCATGTTGGAGGCACTCGCCAGGGTCTCCGGATGATGCACCCCGAGCGCCTCGCGCAGCCGCATCACGGACAGCCGCTCCAGCTCCAGGGCCCCCTCCGGATCGCCCAGGTCGGCCCGGGCGTTGGCCAGGTTGAGGTGCGCGAAGATCGTGTGCGGATGGTTGTCGCCCAGCACCTCGCGCATGTGCCCGATCGTCTGCCGCAGCATCGGCTCCGCCGTCTCCGCCGCCCCCGTGCCCCAGTGGAACACCGCCAGGTTGTTGACCGCCGCCAGGGTGTACGGGTGCCGCGCGCCCGGCACCTTCATGTACTCGTCGACCACCTCCTGCGCCAGGTCCCGCGCCGCGCCCGGGTCCCCGGTCGCGAACAGGTCCGCGGCCAGGTTCAGTTCGCAGGCCAGCAGGTCCGGGTTGACCGAGGTGTACTTGGCCCGGTAGCGGCCCCGGGTCGCCGTCGTCAGCCGCAGCGCGTCCTCCAGCTCGCCCGCCCGGCGCAGCGACACCGCCAGGTTCTTCGCCGCCGACAGCGTGCCCGGGAACGCCCAGCCGAGCTGCCGCTTGTAGATCTCGTACGTCCGGGCCAGCAGCTGCACCGAGTCGTCGTAGCGGCCCACCTCGCGCAGGTCCCGGGCCAGGTTCTGCGCCGAGGACAGCGTGTACGGGTGGTCCGGGCCCAGCACCTCCGTACGCCGGTCGAAGACCTCCTGGTCGATCTCCCGGGCCCGGGAGTACTGCCCGACCATGCGCAGGTTCAGCGCCAGGTTGTTCGCGGCGGCCAGGGTGCGCGGGTGCGCCTCGTGGAAGATCTGCCCGAAGCCCTCGTGCGCGGCCGTCGCCAGTTCCATCGCCTCGCCGTAGCGGCCGAGCGCGCCCAGGTCCATCGCCAGGCCGCTGGTGGTCATGTACGTGTGCGGGTGCGAGGCCCCGAGGGCGTCCCGCTGCCGCTCCAGCGTGCCCTCGTCCAGCTCCATCGCCTCCACGAAGCGGCCCTGCGAGCGCAGGATGTTGGAGAGGTGGAACCGCAGGTACAGGTACTGCAGGTCGTCGCCGCCCAGGGTCTCCTTCCAGACCTCGCGCAACTCCTCGCCCAGCTGGTGCGCGGCCTTGAAGTCACCGCGCTTCCACAGGTAGCGCACCCGGTCGATCAGCAGCCGTCGGGTCTCCGGCTCCTTGCAGTGACGGGCGTCGGACGGGGTCAGGTGCGGCCAGATCGTGTTGAACCGCGGCCAGGTCTCCGGGTTGTCTATCGGCTCGTCGTCGTCCGGCCGGGCCCCCGCGAGGATCCGGTGCACCGCGTGCCGGGCCTCGTACTGCTCCTCCTGCGACAACTGCGCCCGGATCACCGCCTGCACCAGGCGGTGGACCTGGATGCTGTTGCTGACCTGGTCGACCTTGGCCAGCGCGAACCGGCCGATCTCCCGGATCACCCGGCCCAGCACCAGCTTCTCCTGGAGGGAGGAGTCGTACGGCTTCAGCGCGTCGATCATCTCCTTGCTGTAGAGGAGATTCGCCGAGATCGGCTCCGGCGCGAAGAAGGCGCACAGCTGCAACAGCCGCACGGCGGCCGGGGACCGGGACTGCAGCCGCTCGATGGACACGTTCCAGGTGGCGGCCACCGGCTCCGGGTACCCGGGCGGCTGGTTCAGGCCCAGCACACGGGCGGCCTGCTGTGCCAGCTGCTCGATGTACGCGGACACCGGGGTCGCGGTCTCCGCGATCCAGGCGCCGGCCTGCTCGACGGCCAGCGGCAGGTCACCCACCGCCACGGCCACCTGCTCGGCATCGTCCGTGGACAGCCCGGGTGCGCGGCGCTGGAGGTGTTCGATGGACTCCTCGCGCAGGAACACGTCCACGGGCAGCGCGTCACCGTACTGCGACCAGGACTGGTTGCGGGAGGTCACGAGCACGTGGCCGGGACCGCCCGGCGGGAAGAACCGCTTGAGGGTCTCGGGGTCGTCGGCGTTGTCGAAGACCAGCAGCCAGCGCGAGGACGGCACGCCGCGCCGCAGCAGGTCGATCGCCTCCTGCGAGGCGGACGCCATGTCCTCCCCGGTCTGCGCCCCCAGCCTTACGGCCAGCTCGGCGAGGGCCGCGACCACGTCGTCGGTCTGCTCCGAGGAGATCCACCACACCAGGTCGTAGTCGGCCATGAACCGGTGCACGTACTCCAGCGCCACCTGGGTCTTGCCGACGCCGCCGAGCCCGTACAGCGTCTGCGGCTGCGGCAGCACCACGGCCATGCCGCCGCCGAGCTGGTCGCGCATCCGCTCCAGCACGATGCTGCGGCCGGTGAACCCGGTGTTGCGGGGCGGCGCGTTCCAGATCTTCGGGACGGTCCCCGGGAACCGGGGGCCGGGCTGCGAGGCGCTGTTGACGCTGTCGGGCAGGGCCATAGGCCGCTCCACCGCGCGCAGCAGGGCGGTGGTGGCGTGCACCTCGTCGAGCCGGAACAGGTCCACCGGGTTGCGGTCGATGTAGGGCGTGGCGAGCCGTACGTCGCCCACCCGCAGCGGCACCAGCTGGCGCCGGCCGCCGGTGGGGTCCTCGGCGGCCGCCCGGTTCCACACGTCCACGGCGCGGGCCGACTTGAGGTAGGCGCTGGAGAGCAGCACCACGGTCCGGGCGGCGGTGTCGACGCCGAGGCCCGCGCCGCCGAGCGTGTCGCCGCCGGAGCCCGCGCCGGACCCGGTGCCGGACCCGGCACCGGAGCCGCCGACCGGCGCCGGCTCGGCGGAGACGTCCCGGGGGACGACCCGGAAGCCGGCCCGGGTGAGCACCGACTCGATCCAGTCGGCCCACATGCGGTTCTCGGCGACGTACGAGAGGAACAGGTCGGCGGGCAGCGCGGGGCGGCGCCGGGTGAAGGCGTCCCGGATGCGGAGCCGGACCTCGTCGCCAATGGCCGGCATCGAGGTGATCTCGCCGCCGGTCACCACGGTGGTGAGGCGTTCGAAGGCGGAGAGGAGGGAGTTGGTGAGCCCGGCCTCGTCGCCGAAGGTCGCCAGGGTCTCCTCGTACGCGTAGTACGGGCGGTACGGGATCTCCACCGCGCCCCAGTAGGAGGTGAGCTCCTCCCCGACGAGGCCGCCCGGGAACCGGTCGAACTTGATCCGGGCCAGGGCCCGGCCGGCGTCGGCCTTCTCCTTCTCGCCCTCGTCGATCCGCATCGGGACCGGGTAGATCGTGATGCCCCGGTCGCCGAACCGCTCGTCGATCTGCCGTGCGACGGACGCGGCGCCGTCGATGGACTGGTCGGAGAGGGTGAAGCAGTCGACGAGGACGTCGGGGAGGTGGACGGTGCAGATGTCCGCGATGTCGGAGAGGCCGGTACGGCTGTCGATGAGGACGTAGTCGTAGTTCCGCTTCATGTCCGCGCGTAAGGCGTCGAAGAAGAGACCGCCGCCGAGCCGGTCGTAGAAGTTGTCCCAGTCGAAGGTGGAGACGGTCGCGGAGTACTCGCGGTTCTGCCGGCCCGCCGAGACGAAGTCGAGGGTGCCGCCGTCCGGGAACTCCCAGCCGAGGACCTCCGGGGTGAGCGAGACCGCGTGCGGCTGGATGCGCGCGTAGTCCTTGTGCCAGTCGTCGGCCCGCGCCACCGGGCTGGTCGCGGCCCAGGCGTACTCACTGATCAGGTCGATGACGCCGGTGGTGGCCCCGAGCGTGGACGGGTCCAGGAAGGGGTGGAAGAAGCGGTGCAGGCCCGGGGCCTCCAGGTCCCAGTCCACGGCGAGGACCCGCTTGCCGTTGGCGGCGAGGATCCAGGCGGTGTTGGCCAGCGCCATGGTGCGGCCGGTACCGCCCTTGTACGAGTAGAAGGTGACGATCCGTCCGTCACGGCTGTCGCTGTCACGACTCGCTGTCATCCGCGTCCCCCCGGTCGATGTCGTCGGCGTCGTTGCCGTCGTTGCTTGCGGTGCGCGCGCGCTGGGCATCGGGCGGGAAGGGAACGGACGGCGCGGGTGTGAACGGCTCGTTCATCCCCATCGGCCCGATCAGCCGCGGGCGTTCGGTGTGGGTGCTGCCGGCCGGCAGGTACACCTGGGCGTGTCTGAGGAACTGCTGGGCGGCCGCCTCGACGACCTGCGGCAGGATCTGGCCGAGGGTCTCCATGTTCGCGACACCGTTGGCCGCGGCCCGGCACGCGGCCCGGCCCTGGCCCATCTTGACGGGGAGGGTCTCCTCCAGTCGCCGGGTCAGCTCGTCCTCCTTCGCCCGGCTCTGGTGGTCGTAGCGGTTCCAGGGCACGACCACGTTGATCCACGGGCGGGACTCCTGGTCGAAGGCGGCGAGGCGCTGCCGGCGGTGCTCGTCCTCGACCACCCAGCGGTCGACGATCAGGATCTCGGGGCGGGTCGGCGGCTGCTTGCTGTCGAAGTGCCCGGCCTCGTCGTCGAACGTGGCCATGGTCGTGCGGTAGTTGAGGGACCTGACCAGGTCCTCGGCCACGTACGCGATGGGCTTCTGCGAGACCGGGTGGTACGGGTTCCACTCCAGCGCGCTGTCCCCGTAGTACTCGGGGCTGCGGCCCTCCGGCAGGTCGTGCCGGGAGGAGGCCGCCACGGTCACCTGGAGGGTGCGGCCGGCGTTCCCGGGCGTGCCGAAGGCGCTCGGTATGCCCCGGTAGTCCACCGGGCGGGTGGACGCCAGGCGGACGGTCTCGGCGACCGAGACGATGCGCTTGGCCAGCTCGTACACCGCCCGCTCGTACTGCTCCGCGTATCCGCGCAGCTTGATCAGCCCGTACAGCCCGTCGGTGACGTACCGCTCTCCGAAGGTGTTGTGGTTGAACTGCAACCGCTCTGCGGGGCCCGGCAGTTGGGCGGGCGGGACCGGCACCCATAACGCCGGCACGATGGCGTCGGCCGACTCGTTGGTGATGGCGCTCTTCTGGATGAGGCGCTGCGAGAAGGCGAACCACTCCTTCCCGCACATCTCACTGGCGAAATACCTCGGCGAGAAGAGGGGCACGAACACCCGGCAGGTGGCGAGCGCCGCCGCGAGCCGTTCCGACCAGCCCTCGCCGCTGCGTATCTCCCGGTCCATGAACCCGGCGTCCGAGCCCGCGGGAAGGTCCGTCAGGGCCATGACGTGGCTGCAGAGGTCGCGGAAGAGACGCTCGACCCACATGTCCGGGTCGGGCCCCCCGGCCCCGAATCTCGGTGTATGCGCATAACTGAGAAAAAAGTACGGCTGCACTGATGCGGGCACACGCCCCCCGTCCCGAAGATGCGAGCGAAGAAACATCATTCCGGAGCTGCATCGCCACATCCCCTCATCGTTCAGTCAATCAGCGTCTGTTTTCGGTCATCCATTCACGGGCGTGATCGACGGCGTCCGGGATCGAGAAGAACATGGCCGAAGCCCCTCCCACCAGACCCCTGCGCACCCGCGAATCCGGGAACGTCCCGCCGATCTCCGCGAAATCACTGTCGTCCAGCTCGACGTCCTCGTACGCGGTCCACTCTCCCCCCTGCTGACGCCCTTGCCGGACCCCCGGATGGTTCACCTTCACCACACACTCGTACATGCGCAAGGGGGGCTTCGGAATTCGATACTCCGCGAGATGGAAAGCGGTGCAGACGGAAAACCCCACATTGATCATGAGTACCTGACCCCCCTCCCAGCACAGCTTTCCCAGGGGGGAGTCCTCGCCCATGTGGCTTTCGATCCGGTGGCCCGAGCAGAGCCTGACCGCGTCCCGGCCCACGGCGGCGAACGAGGTCTGCGGGTGGGCGCTGCGCACGGCGCCCGGCGCCGTGCGGACGGCCTCGGCGAGGACGCCCATCCCCTCGCTGGGGCTGAGCAGCGGGTCGTAGGCGGGCATGCGCTCCCGGAAGGCCCGCACCTGCGCCGGGGTCAGCCCCGCCGTCCGCCGCCGGTGGCCGGCGGACGTGGTGGAGTTCGACGAGGTGAACGCCGGGACCACCAAGGTGCCGCGGGGCCCGAGGAGGCCGGTCAGGGCCTCGCGCAGCACCTCGGCGCGCAGCCCCGTACCGCTCAGGGAGGCGTGGGCCATCAGCAGCGTCCCGGGGCGCACGCCGAGCCGTCGCAGCTGGGCCGCGAGGGTCAGCGCGCCCGGCGTCCCGCGCGGGCGCGCGGGCGGTGGCCCGCCGGCCGGGCCGACGGTTCCCGGCGGGGCGCTCACGCGTCGACCGCCTTCAGCTCCCAGCGCAGCTCCGCCACCAGCCGCTTGCCGGTGACCGTCAGCTCGGCCGCCGCCGACAGCCGGTCCAGGGCCTGGTGGATGCGGTCCGACGCACCCGGCTCGGGGGCCGTCGTGGCCCGCCGGTACGCCTCCACCGCCACCCGCTCGTGTACGTCCGCCAGCAGCCGCGACACCGGGACGGGCCGCTCCCGCCACGGCGAGGGGTGCTGCCACTGCCCGTCCAGCGCGTACAGGTCGGTCACCTCGGTCAGGGCCCGCAGCCGGGCCCGGCGCCGCCCGGTCAGCAGCGCGAGCGCCGTCTCCGGGACCCCCGCCGCGTACGGCACCCCGAGCGCTCCGGGGCCGTGCCGTCCCGCCTCGCCCCAGCCGCCGGCCCGGGGGCCGCCCGCGAGCGGGGTCAGCGTGGTCAGGGTGCTCAGCCCGGCGGTGGCCGCCCGGGTGAACTCCGGCAGCGAGGCGCGCAGCAGCGCCCACGCCCCGTCCAGCCGGCCGCGCCACTCCTCGGCCTCCCCGGCGCCGAGCCGGAGCCTGGGCGGGCGGGCGAAGCAGTTGCGGTACGGGTCGAGGTCCTCCAGCGCCACCGGAGCGGAGTCCGGGCCGGGCGACCAGGTCCGTACGGGCTGCCAGCGCGCGTCCCCCGCCGCCGGCCCGAAGCGGTGCTCGGCGCGGCCGTCCCGTACGGCGTACCCCTCGCCGGTGGCCCGCAGCGCGGCCCGGCCCTCGGTGCCGGGCTCGCCCAGCCGCAGCAGGCCCAGCGTCGGGAGGTAGACCTCGCCGTCCCGGTAGGCCACCTCGGCCGGCAGGTCCAGCCCGCCCCGCAGCACGGCCGCGGCGGTCAGCGCGGTCAGCCTGCGGGCGGCCTCCGCGGGACCGGGACCGGGGCCGGGAGCGGGACCCGGGCCGGTCCCGGGCGCCGCGCCGGAGGGCCGGTCCCCGCGCGCCGTGTCCAGGGCGGCCAGCACCCAGGTCCGGGTGAACGGGTGGTCCAGTACGGCGTCCAGGGCGTCGGCGCCCGCGTCCCCGGCCCGCTCCACCTCGGCCAGCAGCTCCCAGGCCCGGGCCCAGCCGGGCTCGTCGGCGAGGTCGGCGTGCAGCCGGGCCAGCAGCACCCGGGTCAGCTCCTCCTGGGACCGGACGAGTTCCGCCGGGTCGGCCAGCTGCGGCGCGGTCTCGCGGGCCGCGGCGCGGCCCTCGACCCCGTCGACGAGCTCGCGCAGGTCGGTGCAGTACACGGAGGGGTTGTCGAAGCCGTCCCCGTCGCGGTAGCGGTGGGTGTACAGCCCGCCGCCGCACGAACGTACGACGGGGCACCGGCGGCACGCCTCGCTGACCCCCGCGAGGCCCAGCTGCCGGGCGCGGACCCCGGGATGGGCGGCGACCTCGTCGAAGGCGTGGTCGAAGACGTTGAACCCGGTGGCCGCGGCCCCCTCGTAGGCGCTCTTGAGCGAGTCCACCTGTTCCAGGGCGCCGTCGGTCTCGACGACGACGAGGTCGGTGGGCGCCAGGCCCAGGGACTCGGTCAGGCTGGGGCCGCCGCGCAGGGTGGAGAGCAGGGACTCGAAGAGCCGTACGGGTACCGGGCGCTCGCGGCGCTCCCAGTGGTCGAAGACCCGCAGCAGCCAGCGGGCGTACGCGTCGGGGGCGCCGTCGGGCCGGGCCGGGGGCGTGTCCCAGGTGGCGTGGGGGAGGAGGAAGTCCACGCGCGGGGGTTCGAGTTCGACGAGCGCGTCCAGGACGGCGACCGGGTCGTTGGCGACGTCCACGGTGCACAGCAGGCCCTGGTAGAGGTGGCGGTAGGGCGCGGAGCGGAGCAGGGCGACGGCGGCCAGGACCAGGGGGTGGCTCGTACGGCCGTCCGCGAAGCGGCGGTGGCGGTCGTTGGCCGCGCGGTCCCCGTCGAGGGAGATGCCGACCCCTACGCCGAACTCGTCGAAGAGGTCGAGGTGGCGGCCGGCGAGCTGGAGTCCGTTGGTGTGGATCCGCAGGTCGAGCGCGGCCGTTCCGGCGAGTGCCCGGGTGAACTCCTCGCACACGAGCCGGAGCCGGGCGGTGCCGGCCAGCAGGGGTTCCCCTCCGTGGAGAATCACCGTGACAGAGGGGAGTGCATGGTCACGGGCATGTTCGGCGAGCCGTGACGCGGTACGCGAGATGACCTCGGGGGAGATCACCTTCGGCCGGGCCCGCCAGCTCTGATCTGCGTGTTCGTAGACGTAGCAATGATCACAAGCAAGATCGCATCTGCTGTGAACCTTCAGGACGATCTCGCGAAATGCGATCAGGCCGGTCATTCCACCAGTCTAGAGCGCTTGCTTCACCGTCAGAGAGCGGAGTTGAAGATCGGTGCCTGAACCGAACGACCGGATTCCGCCGGCAGTACGCGGCCGAGCGTCGCCGTCGCCGAGGCGCTGCGGACGTCGATCTGGGCGAGCGGGGTCCGGCGGGCCTTGACCGTGCTGGTCGCGGGGGTTGCGGAAGTGTTCACGACACCGTCCTTGGGGGAGCCATGTGGAATGGGCATGTGAATGACAACAACGGGCCGCTGCTGTCAAACGTGGACTTTACTCGGCCACACCCCATTGGCAACCGAGACATGACGCCTGGTCAAGCGTTCTAGGCAAAGCGCCGGGAATTTCACGGTGGGCGTATTCGGCCGTTCGCCGCACGGAAAGATCCATTCCTTCCGGCGGACGGTTCCGGTGCCCCGGCGGCCGCCTCCGCTACGCGGGCTGCTGTTCGCTGACCGGCGGCGCCGGAACGTCGCGCAGCAGCCAGTTCAGTACGTCGGGCAGCGCGCGCAGGGCGGCGAAGTGGGCGCCGGCCGGGTCGATGGTCGTGGTGGCACCGGGGATCCGGCGGCCCAGCCAGCGGGAGTGGCCGACGGGGGAGAACACGTCCAGCTCCCCGTGCCAGATGAGCACCGGGCAGCGGATGTCGGCGGGGTCGAAGCCCCAGGGGCGGCTGAAGGCGAGGGCGTCGTCGATCCATCCGTACGCCGAAGTCCGCAGCCCTTCGCGGTAGTTGCGCAGCAGCATCGACCGCAGGCCCGCGTCCGACACGATCATGCGGTCGTTGGCCGTCAGGTCCTGGCGCAGCTCGTCCAGGAGCCGGCCGGGGTCCTTGCGGATGCCGTCGGCGCGGGGGATCAGCCGGGCCGCCAGCTCCTCGGGGTCGTCGAAGGCGGTGGTGTACTCCTGGACGTTGGAGTCGGCCATCCCGGCGAACCAGTCCAGGTCCTCCGCGTCCCAGGGGGCCAGCCCCACCATGGCCGCCGTCCGGGTGACCCGGTCCGGGAGCAGGGCGGCGCAGGCCAGGGCGCCGGGGGCGCCGCCGGAGCGGCCCGCCACGGCGAAGGCGTCCAGGCCCAGGGAGTCGGCGATCGTGGCCACCTCCTGGGCCACGTCGGCGACGGTGCGGCCCGGGTGGCGGTCGGAGCCGCCGTAGCCGGGTCTGTCGTACGCGATGAGCTGCATCCGGCGCTGGTAGAGGACCATGCCCCGGGGCGCGGGTCCCAGGCGGCTGCCGGGGGTGCCGTGGAGCAGGAAGACCGGCCTGCCCTCCGGATCGCCCCAGCGCTCCACGGTCAGAGCGCGGCCGTCGGCGGTACGCACCTGATGGCGCACGCGCTCCCTCCCTCACGGTTGACGCGGGCCGTCACGGTGATTGTGCTCGTTGGGGGAGGAGTGCGGTAGGGCGCACTTCGCGCTCAATTCTTGTGAAAGCTTTCACAAGCGCGCAGGGGTCTTTGGTCCCTCGGCATATGCCCAGGTCAAATAGGGGTTTGAGGGGGTGAGGG
Organism: Streptomyces antarcticus; assembly: GCF_026627255.1. Taxonomy (GTDB): domain Bacteria; phylum Actinomycetota; class Actinomycetes; order Streptomycetales; family Streptomycetaceae; genus Streptomyces; species Streptomyces antarcticus. The sequence continues at coordinate 13,842 of NZ_JAPNLM010000016.1, forward strand.
TGAGCGCAAAAGGGCTTTCGGCCTCCCCGAAAGGGGCCTTTTCGGCACTCCGGCACCCGTTTTCGGGTGTCGAATTGAGTCATCAGGCTGAGGCGTCAGGAAATCAGCGGGTCGCCGGTTCGGGCCGGGTCGAAATGAAGGAGTTTCCGTCATGCAGGCCAACGAGATGGTGGACCGACTGGTCCAGGGGGCGCTCGCGGCGCTCGGCCGGTTCGAGTCCTTCAATCAGGAGCAGGTCGACCACATCGCCAAGAAGGCCTCCCTCGCGGCGCTGGGCCGCCACGGTGAGCTCGCCCGGCTCGCCGTCGAGGAGACCGGCCGCGGCCTCTTCGAGGACAAGGCCGTGAAGAACCTCTTCGCCTGCGAACACGTCGTGAACTCCATGCGCGGGCTGAAGACGGCGGGCGTGATCCGCCGCGACGAGCTGAACGGCATCACCGAGATGGCCGAGCCGGTCGGCGTCGTCTGCGCGATGACCCCCGTCACCAACCCGACCTCGACGACGGTATTCAAGGCCCTGATCGCGCTGAAGACCCGCAACCCGATCATCTTCGCCTTCCACCCCTCCGCGCAGAACTGCTCCGCCGAGGCCGCCCGCACCGTGCGCGACGCGGCCGTCGCCGCCGGCGCCCCGGAGAACTGCGTGCAGTGGGTCACCGTCCCCTCCATGGAGGCCACCGGCGCGCTGATGAACCACCCGGGCGTCTCCACCATCCTCGCCACCGGCGGAAACGCCATGGTCAAGGCCGCCTACTCATGCGGCAAGCCGGCCCTGGGCGTCGGCGCCGGCAACGTTCCCGCGTACGTCCACAAGAGCGCCAAGCTGGGCCGCGCCATCCACGGCATCGTGCTCTCCAAGGCCTTCGGCAACGGCATGATCTGCGCCTCCGAGCAGGCCGTCATCCTCGACCGGGAGGTCTATGAGGCCGGCATCGCCGAGTTCAAGCGCCTCGGGGCCCACGTGGTCAGCGCCGCCGAGAAGACCAAGCTGGAGCAGTTCGTCTTCGGTACGACGGCCCACGCCGCCGACTGCTCCGGCGCGAAGCTGAACCCGGCCGTCGGCGGCAAGTCCCCGCGGTGGATCGCCGAACAGGCCGGATTCACCGTCCCCGACGGAACCTCCATCCTGCTCGCCGAGTGCGACGAGGTCGGCGAAGGCGAGCCGCTGACCCGCGAGAAGCTCTCCCCGGTACTGGCCGCCCTGAAGGCCTCCGACACCGAGCGCGGCCTCGAACTCGCGGCCGCGATGGTGGAGTTCCACGGACTGGGCCACAGCGCCGCCATCCACGCCGAGGACGAGGACCTCGTCGAGGAGTTCGGCCGCAGGGTCAGGGCGATCCGCGTCATCGCCAACTCGCCCTCCACCTTCGGCGGCATCGGCGACGTCTACAACGCCTTCCTGCCCTCGCTGACCCTCGGCTGCGGCTCCTACGGACACAACTCGGTGTCCGGCAACGTCACCGCGGTGAACCTGGTCAACATCAAGCGGATCGGACGGGACTTCCGGGAAGACGCCCTGCTCCCGGAAGGGCACCTGCTTCCGGAAGGGCACCTGCTTCCGGAAGGGCACCTGCTTCCGGAAGGGCACCTGCTTCCGGAAGGGCGCCTGCTTCCGGAAGGAAGCCTCAGAGGTGCGGGATCAGGGCCGCGGAGGCCGAGCGGGCCCGTTCCAGGGCGGCGGACCGGTCCGCGCCGGGCTGGCCCAGGACGACGCGGGTGCTCAGCCCGTCCAGCAGGGCCAGCAGTTCCGAGGCCCGGCCGGGCACGTCCACCGGGGCGAAGCGGCCCTGGCCGACGCCCTTGGCGAGGAGGGCCTCCAGGTCGCGCTGCCAGCCGTCGTCGATCTCCTGCTGGGCGGCGCGCAGCGGCTCGTTGGAGGCGGTACGGGCCCACAGCTCGATCCACAGGGTCCAGCGCGGGTCCCGGGGGCCGCGCGGCAGGTACAGCTCGGTGAAGAGGGCGAGCTTGCGGTGCGCGGTGACCCGTCGGCCCAGCAATCCGGCCCGCTCGGTGGCGAGCTGGGCCTCGCTCCAGCGCAGCGCCTCCAGCAGCAGTCGGTCCTTGCTGCCGAAGTAGTACAGGATGTGCCCGCCGCTGGTGCCGAGCCGCTCGGCGAGCGCGGACATGGTGAGCGCCGCCAGCCCGTCCTCGGCGATCGCCGCCATGGCCTCTTCCAGCATCCGCTCCTGGGCGATCTGCCCGTCGCGCCGCCGTGCCGCTCCCGCCACCGGTCCGCCCTTCTGATCTTCGGGTCCCGACCTTATCCCGGACAGGGTCTTGACGCGGCCCCGCTTCGCCCCGCATCTTGAATGCCATTCAAGAACCTAGAACGTCGTTCAAGGTCCAGTACGGTCAGGGGTACGGCGCATGACACAGCAGGAGACGACGCCCGACGTCGACGAGGTCTTCCGGGTCGAGACCCACGGCATCGACCCCATCCCCGACGCGGAGCGCCACGGCGGCGCCAAGGACCTCTTCTGGCTCTGGTTCGGCTCGAACCTCACCTTCACCTACGTGATCAACGGGGCCCTCGCCGTCGCCTTCGGCCTCTCCTTCTGGCAGGCCACCGCCGTGGTCGTGATCAGCGGACTGTCCTTCTTCGCCGTCAGCGCCGCCGGCCTCAGCGGCATCCGCACCGGCACCGCCACCCTGGTCATCTCCCGCGCGGCCTTCGGCGTCCGCGGGAACTTCCCCGCCGGCGTCCTCAACTGGGTGGTGGGCATCGGCTACACCATCGTCAACACCGTGGTCGGGACGCTGGCCCTGGAGGTCTTCTTCGCCGAGACCGGCCTCGGCACCGGGAGCGGCGTCCGGGCCCTCGCGCTCGCCCTCACCCTCGCGCTGACCTTCGCCGTGGCGATGTGGGGCCACGCCACCGTGCAGTTCGCCGAGCGCTGGATGGCCTACGTCCTCGCCGCCGGCTTCGGCGTGCTGCTCGTCTTCGTCCTGCCGGGCGCCGACACCTCCGCCCCCGCCGCCGCCCCCGGGCTGTCCGGCTGGAGCCTGGCCTTCGTGGTCATGCTGGCCGGGCCGTTCTCGTACCTGCCGATGCCCGCCGACTACACCCGCTACCTGCCCCGCACCACCACGCTGAAGTCGATCACCTGGATGGGGGCCCTGGGCGGCTTCGTCTCCTCGGTGGCCCTCGGCGTCGCCGGGGTGGCCGCCGCGACCCAGACCGACATGACCGACGCCGTCGCGGGGGCCGAGAGCCTGCTGCCCGGCTGGTTCCAGCCGCTGTTCCTGGCCCTGGTGCTCGGCGGCTCCGTCACCAACTCGATCATCACCCTCTACTCGTCCAGCCTGAACCTCCAGGTCCTCGGCATCCCCTGGAGCCGCGCCCGGGCCATCGTGATCAGCGCGGCCGTGACCGCCGCCGGATCGATGGGCGCACTGTTCCTCACCGACTTCACCACCTCCCTGCTCTCCTTCCTCTCCCTGCTGATCATCGTCTTCGCGCCCTGGGGCGGGGTCTTCCTCGCCGACATGCTGCTGCGCCGCTGCCGCTACGACTCCGATGCGCTGCACGCCGGGCGCGCGGGGGCCTACTGGTACCGCGCCGGCTACCACCCGGCCGGCCTGGCCGCCCTGCTCGCCGGCATGGCCTTCGCCGCCCTGACCTGCGACTCCGAGCTGTGGACCGGCCCGCTGGTGGCCCCGCTCGGCGGCGCCGACCTCACCCTGCTCGGCGCCGTGGTGTCCGGGCTGACGTACTGGGCCCTCGTACGCCGGACACCCGCGTACGCGCCGGCCGCCTGACCCTCCCTCACCCCCGCCCCCCCGGTACCGGCCCGCGCGCCCGTCCACCCCGCACAGGAGCACCCGCACATGTCACCGCGCCCCTTCCCCGCAGACCTGCTCCTCACCGGAGCCCGCATCCACACCGTGGACCCCGCCCGCCCCGAGGCCGAGGCCCTCGCCGTACACGACGGCCGGATCGTATGGGTCGGCTCCGACGCCGAGGCCGGGCAGTGGTCCGGGCCCGGCACCGAGGTGCTCGACGCGGGCGGGAAGCTGGTGCTGCCCGGCTTCATCGACGCCCACAACCACGTCCGGCTCGGCTCCGACGACGCCTGCGTGCAGCTGGCCGGGGCCCGGACCCTGGACGCCGTCCTCGACCGGATCGGCACCTGGCGGGAGGCGCACCCGGACGCGGAGTGGATCGAGGCGGAGGCCTTCGACTACTCGGCCGTTCCGGGCGGGCGGATGCCGTGCGCGGCCGACCTGGACCCGGTCACCGGGGACACCCCCGCGCTCGTGCTCTCGTACGACGTGCACACGGCCTGGCTGAACACGGCGGCCATGCGGCGCCTGGGCGTCACCCGCGACCGCACGGACCTCCCCTTCGGCACGGCCGCGACCGACCCGGAGACCGGCGAGCCCACCGGGTTCGTCAACGACTTCGCCGTCAAGGGGCTCTCCCGCGACGGCCACCGGGAGCTGCGCGACCTGGGCGTGCCGTGGGCCTCGCCGGAACGGCAGTACGGGCGGCTCGCGAAGAGCCTCGACGACGCCATCGGCTTCGGCATCACCACGGTGGTGGAACCGCAGAACTCCCTCGACGACCTGGGGCTGTACGAGCGGGCCCGGGCGGAGGGGCGGCTGCGCTCGCGGATCGTCGCCGCGCTGTTCCACCCGCGCGGCACCACGGAGGAGGAGCTCGACGGCTTTGCCGCCGCCGCCCGGATGTACGCGGGGGACCGGCTGCGGGTGGGCCCGCTCAAGCTGTACATCGACGACGTGGTGGAACCGCGCACGGCCGCGCTGCTGGAGCCGTACACCGGCTGCGGCGCGCACCGGGGCGAGACCTTCTACCCGGCGCAGGAGTTCGCGGAACTGCTGGCCGGGCTGGACGCGCGGGGCTTCCAGTGCTTCGTGCACGCCACCGGCGACCGCGGCATCCGTACCGTGCTGGACGCGGTGGAGCACGCCCGTACGGTGAACGGCCCGCGCGACGCCCGCCACCAGGTCGTGCACGTGGAGTGCCTGGACCCGGCGGACGTGCCGCGCTTCGCGGAGCTGGGCGTGGTCGCGTGCATGCAGCCGCGGCACTGCGCACCGGAGATCGCCGGCCCCGGCCAGGACTGGGCGGAGAACGTGGGCGAGGACCGCTGGCACAAGGCGTGGCCGATGCGGAGCCTGCGGGAGGCGGGCGCGGTGCTGGCCTTCTCCAGCGACTGGAACGTCGCCGAGATGGACCCGATGGTCGGCATCTACACGGCGGTGACGCGCCGCCCGCTGGACGGCGGCGACCCGTGGCAGCCCGCCGAGACGGTGGACGTGGTGCAGGCGGTGTACGGCTACACGATGGGCTCGGCGTACGCCAACTTCCTGGAGGCGGAGCGGGGTTCGCTGGCCGTGGGCAAGGCGGCCGACTTCGTGGTGTGGTCGCGGGACATCCTCGCCGTCGCGCCGGAGCGGATCCTGGGCACGGTGGCGGAGGTGGTCGTCGTGGCGGGCGAGGTCGTCCACCGGGCCGGCTGACACCCGGTCCGTCAGGCGCGGGATTCCGGCCCGGGGGCCGGGCGGCGCGGGGGGCCGGGCGCGGGGGGTGCGGTCCGGGGGCTGGGCGTCCGGTCCGGGCTCTTCCCGGCCCGGTCAGCGCTGGGGCCAGTACCAGAGCGGTTCGTCCAGCGGGCCCTCGCGGCCCGCGACCTCGGTGCGGCCGAACTCCTTGACCAGGGTGACCGTCCGCAGGTCCACCCGGTGCCGGCGGGTTCCGGCGGCCAGGGCCCCGGCCAGCGGGGCGGCGTGGGTGACCACCACCGTCTGGGTGTTCCGGGAGGCCGTGAGGATCAGGTCCGCGAGCGGTGCCAGCAGGTCCGGGTGGAGGCTGGTCTCCGGCTCGTTCAGCACCATCAGGGCGGGCGGCCGCGGGGTCAGCAGGGCCGCCGTCCAGAGCAGGTAGCGCAGGGTGCCGTCGGAGAGCTCGGCGGCGCCCAGCGGGCGCAGCAGGCCGTGCTGGTGGAGTTCCAGCTCGAAGCGGCCGTCCCGTTCGGTGACGGAGACCCGGCTGCCGGGGAAGGCGGCTTCGACGGCCTCGTCCAGGGCGGCGTGGTCCCCGGTCTCCCGGATCGTCTGGAGCGCGGCGGGCAGGTCCGAGCCGTCGGCGCCGAGCACCGGCGTACGGGTGCCGATCCGCGGGGTCCGGGCGGGCGCCCCGGCGTCGGTGCGGACGTGATCGTAGAACCGCCAGGACCGCATCAGCTCGCGCAGGGCGAGGAGGTCGGGGGCCAGCTGGGGGTCGGCGAGCTCGCTGAGCACGGAGTCGTACGGGCGCAGGGCGTTCTGCGTCCGGTGCCAGCCGCCGTCGGCCGTGCGCGTCCGTACGGCGGGGCCCGCCCGGTCCGACAGCAGTGCGGCCGGGCGCAGCACGGGTCCCGCCCAGGTGCACTCGCGCTTGATCTCCGGGTCGAGGGAGAAGAGCGAGTCCGGGACCGGGGCCGGGTGCCCGAAGTCGACGGCGTACCCGAACTCGTCGCCCGCGAAGCCCAGGCGCAGGCTGACCGGCTCGGTACGGACCGTGCCCTGGAGCGGCTGCCGCCCCTCGCGCACGGCCCGGCCGAGCTTCTCCGGCCCCGCCCACAGGGTGGACGGCAGCCCGCCCTCCCTGGCCAGCGCGGCGACGGCGCCGCCGCGGGCGGAGTCGGCGAGCAGGCGCAGCGAGCGGTACAGGCTGGACTTGCCGGTGCCGTTGGCCCCGGTGACGACGGTGAGCCGGCCCAGCGGGACGACCAGTTTCCGCAGGGAGCGGTAGTTCTCGACGGCGAGCGTGGTGATCACGGGGCGATCATGCCTCGGAGTGCCCGTCGGGTGCGAAGGTCGACAGCGGCACCAGGTGGATCCGCCGGCTGCCGATCCCCCAGGAGCGGGCTGTTCACCGGGGGGCCGTTCCCTCACCGGCGAAGCGGGGGACGGACGGCGCGTCGTCGGGGAGTCCGCTGCCGACCGCCGCCCCCGGCCTGCCCTTGCGGAAGATCGCGCAGGCGAGCGTGACCGCGGAGCCGAGGACCACCCAGCCGGCCAGTACCAGCATCGGCCCGCCCGCGCCGTTGCCGCTGAAGTACGCGATGGAACGCGCGGCGTACGTGCCGGCGCCCGGCGGCAGGGCCGGGCCGATGGCGCTCCAGAACGGCGGCAGCAGCGGGTACGGGTAGGCGCCGCCCGCGCTCGGGTTGCCGAACACCACGACCAGCAGGATCGCGAGGCCGATGCCGACCACGCCCGCCAGTCCCTGGAGGGCCAGGGTGATCGCGCCGACCGCGAAGACGACCAGGGTGCCCAGCCCCCACAGCGCCGCGATCGAGCCGGGCAGGGCGCCCAGGACCGGGCCGGCGATGACCGCGCCGAGCAGCCCGGCGACGATCGCGTACACGAGCAGCGCGCCGAGCCGGATGACGGCCCGGGCGGAGTTCGCGGGGCGGGCGCCGGCGCTGATCGCGAGGATCGCGGCGCACAGGTAGCCGCCGACGCACCAGCCGACGACCAGGTAGAAGGCGCTCAGCCCGCGCCCGTCGCCTGCGGCGGCCGGGGCCACGTCGACGATCCGGACGGTGCGGCCCTGGCTCTGCTCGGCGAGGCCGACGATCTCCTCGACGGCCTGGGAGAGGGAGGCTCCGGCGCCGCCGGCGACCAGCAGCCGGTCGATCGTGCCCGACGGGTCGATGATCAGCGCGGCGTCGACGTCCCGGTTCTGGATCCGGACGCGCGCCGCGGCCTCGTCCTTGACGGTGCGGGGGTCGAGCGGGTCGCCGGGCAGGGCGCCGAGCTGCTTCGCGGTCTGCGCGGCGACCGGTGCGAGGGGGGCGGCCACCGCGATCGGGATGTCGCTGGGCCTCGGGTGGTGGAAGGCCCCGATGTACGAGGTGATGAAGGCGAGCTGGAGGGCCAGCACCCCCAGGACCAGCAGGGCTGCCCGGGTCGTCACGGCGTCCTTGATCTCGGCGAGGAAGCCGCCGGACGGGTCTGCTGCGGTGCTCTCGGTGGGCTGGGTCATGCCCCCACGCTCGGCGCGGCGGGGGCGCGGCGCAGCAGGGGAGGACCGAATGGATGACCGAACACGTGTTTCGCACGTGTATTCGAATTGCTCTATGGTGGAGAGCGGGGGAGGTGTTTTCTTTCGAGTGAGGCAGGAGGCCGCGGGTGCCTGGTTTTACGCATCTGCACACCGTTTCGGGGTTCTCCGTGCGCTACGGGGGATCACACCCGGACCGGCTGGCGGAACGGGCCGCGGAGCGGGGCATGGACGCCCTCGCCCTGACCGACCGGGACACCCTGGCGGGTGCGGTGCGGTTCGCCAAGGCGTGCGCGAAGGCGGGCATCCGGCCGCTGTTCGGGGCGGACCTGGCCGTGTCGCCTCCGGCGCGGCCGGGCGGCGGTCCGGGCGGCCGTCCGGGCGGTTCGGGTGGCGGTCCGGGCGGTTCCGCCGGGTCGGCCGGGCCGGGGGGCCCGGCCGGCCCGGGAGCCGGCTCCGCCGAGGCCTCGTACCGGCGGCGCAACCCGGTCAAGGGCGGAGCCTTCATCGACGAGTCCGCCCCCCGCGCGGTCTTCCTGGCCCGCGACGGGGCCGCCGGATGGGCCGAGCTGTGCCGGCTGGTGACCGCCGCCCACGCGGCCGGGGGCGACGAGCCCGCCGGGCCCGGGGCGGGTTCCGCGCAGCCGGTCGTGCCCTGGGGCGCCCTGGGCGGGTCCGGCGTGTACGTCCTGCTCGGGCCCGGTTCCGAGGTGGGGCGGGCGCTCGCCGCCGGGCGCCCCGACCGGGCCGCCCGGCTCCTCGGGCCCTGGCGCGAGGTGTACGGGGACTCCCTGCGCCTGGAGGCCGTCCACCACGGCCGCACCGGCACCGGCCCCGGCTCGCTCCGGCTGGCCGCCCGTACCGTCGGCTTCGCCGCCGAGCAGGGCGTCCCGGCCGTCCTCAGCAACGCCGTCCGGTACGCCGACCCCGGCCAGGGCCCGGTCGCCGACATCCTCGACGCCGCCCGACGGCTGGTCCCCATCGACCCCCGGGGACCGCTCGACACCGGCGAACGCTGGCTCAAGGACCCCGCCGCCATGGCCGAGACCGCCGACCGGGTCGCCGAGGCCGCCGGCCTGCGCCCCGCCGACGCCCGCCGGCTCCTCGCGGAGACCCGGCGTACGGCCGAGGCGTGCGCGGTCGACCCCGAGGACGACCTCGGCATGGGCTCCGTGCACTTCCCCGAGGCCCGGCTCGTCGGCGCGGCCCGCCGCAGCGCCCAGCGGGTGCTCACCTCCCGGGCCTCCGCGGGCATGGTGCTGCGCGGCTACGCGGGCGACCGTGCGTACTGGGAGCGGATGCACCAGGAGCTCGACGTCATCGCCTACCACGGCTACGCCTCGTACTTCCTGACGGTCGCTCAAGTTGTGGACGACGTACGGGAGATGGGGATCCGGGTGGCCGCCCGCGGCTCCGGCGCCGGCTCCCTCGTCAACCACCTGATCGGCATCGCGCACGCCGACCCCGTCGAGCACGGACTGCTCATGGAGCGCTTCCTGTCCAAGCGCCGGCGCGTCCTGCCCGACATCGACGTCGACGTGGAGTCCGCCCGCCGGCTGGAGGTCTACCGGCGGATCATCGACCGGTTCGGCACCGAGCGGGTCGCCACCGTCTCCATGCCCGAGACCTACCGGGTCCGGCACGCCATCCGGGACGTCGGCGCCGCCCTGTCCATGGACCCGGCCGCCGTCGACCGGCTCGCCAAGGCCTTCCCGCACATCCGGGCCCGCGACGCCCGCGCCGCACTGGAGGAACTGCCGGAACTGCGCGACGTGCGAGGGGAGTCGTACGGGCGGCTGTGGGAGCTCGTCGAATCCCTGGACGCGCTGCCCCGCGGGACCGCCATGCACCCGTGCGGGGTGCTGCTCTCCGACGCCTCGCTGCTCGCCCGTACGCCGGTGGTGCCCACCAGCGGCGAGGGCTTCCCCATGTCCCAGTTCGACAAGGACGACGTGGAGGACCTCGGACTGCTCAAACTGGACGTGCTGGGCGTGCGGATGCAGTCCGCGATGGCGCACGCGGTCGCGGAGATCCGGCGCGGCACGGGGGAGGAGCTCGACCTGGACGACCCGGCGCAGGTGCCGCCGGGCGACGAGGCGACGTACCGGCTGATCCGCTCGGCCGAGACGCTGGGCTGCTTCCAGATCGAGTCCCCGGGCCAGCGCGATCTGGTGGGACGGCTCCAGCCGTCCACCTTCCACGACCTGGTGGTCGACATCTCGCTGTTCCGGCCGGGACCGGTCGCCGCCGACATGGTGCGGCCCTTCATCGAGGCCCGGCACGGCCGGGCGCCCGTCCGCTTCCCGCACCCCGACCTGGCCGACGCGCTGCGCGGGACGTACGGGGTGGTCGTCTTCCACGAGCAGATCATCGAGATCGTGCACGTCATGACCGGCTGCGGGCGCGACGAGGCGGACCGGGTGCGGCGCGGACTGTCCGAACCGCAGTCGCAGGGGCGGATCAAGGTCTGGTTCGCGGCGCGGGCAGCCGAGCGCGGCTACCCGGTGGAGGTGATCGCCCGCACCTGGGAGATCGTCGCGGCCTTCGGGTCGTACGGGTTCTGCAAGGCGCACGCGGTGGCCTTCGCGGTGCCGACCTACCAGTCGGCGTGGCTGAAGGCGCACCACCCGGCGGCCTTCTACGCCGGACTGCTCACCCACGACCCGGGGATATACCCGAAGCGGCTGCTGCTGGCGGACGCCCGGCGCCGGGGCGTGCCGGTGCTGCCGCTGGACGTGAACCGGTCGGCGGTCGCCCACCACATCGAACTGGTGTCCGATGAGGGGAAGGGTGTGGGTGGGGGCACGGGCGGAGGCGCGGGCGGGGTGTGGGGGCTGCGGCTCGGACTGTCCGACGTCCTCGGCATCAGCGAGGCCGAGGCCCGCCGGATCGAGGGCGGACAGCCCTACGCCTCCCTGCGCGACTTCTGGGACCGGGCGCACCCGGGACGTCCGGTCGCCGAACGGCTGGCCCAGGTGGGCGCGTTGGACGGCTTCGGTGCCAACCGCCGGGACCTGCTGCTCCACTTGACGGAGCTGCACGGCGCGCAGCGGGCGGCCGGAGCCCGCGGCGGTGCCCAACTCCCGCTGGAAGGAGGCCGGTCCACGGCCTCCGTCGGGCTGCCCGACCTGACCGACGCGGAACGGCTCAGCGCCGAGCTGGGCGTCCTCGGCATGGACGCGTCCCGGCACCTGATGGGCGATCACCACGCCTTCCTGACCGAGCTGGGCGTGATCCCGGCCCGGCGGCTGCGGGACACCGCCCACGGACAGACGGTGCTGGTCGCGGGGGCCAAGGCGGCCACCCAGACCCCGCCGATCCGGTCCGGGAGGCGGGTCATCTTCACCACGCTGGACGACGGGACGGGCCTGGTCGACCTGGCCTTCTTCGACGACAGCCACGAGAGCTGCGCGCACACCGTCTTCCACTCCTTCCTGCTGCTGGTGCGGGGCGTCGTACAGCGCCGGGGCCCGCAGAGCCTGAGCGTGGTCGGGGCGGCGGCGTGGAACCTCGCGGAGCTGGTGGAACTGCGGGCGTCGGGCGGCCTGGACGCGGTCGCGGCCCGCCTGGCCTCGGGCGGGGACGGCGTGGGTGGCGGCGGTGATGGTGACGGCGCCGGCGGCGCGGAGGGGGCCGGGGCCGAGCCGCGGGCGTCCGGGGACGTGGCCGGGGCCGGGGCCCAGGCGGCCGGCGGGGCCGGGTCCCCGGCGGCCGGCTCCGGGACCGGCCGCCGGATCCGCATGTCCACGGGGTACGAGATGAACCCCTGGGCCGACCTCCAGCCCCCCGGCACCGGCCCCGCGACGGGCCGCAAGCTGTGGCACTCCAGCCCGGGGAGCGCGGGATGACCCCCGCCGGGGCGCCCCGGGCCGGCGCGCCCCGGGCCGTGATGTGCCTGCGGCTGCGCCCCGCCGACGGGGGCCCGCTCGGGGCGGAGGCGTACGCCGGGGTGCTGGCACTGCTCGGCGGGCTCACCCCGGCCGTGCAGGCGCTGCCGCCCGATGCCGCGCTCGCCGATGTCCGGGGCGCGCTGCGCTACTTCGGCTGCGACGCCGCCCGGCTGGCCGCCGTGGTCCGGGTCCGGGCCCTGGCCCTGTACGGGGTGGACGCCGCCGCGGGCGTCGCCGGGAACCCCATGCTGGCCCGGACCGCCGCGCGCGACGCCCGCCCCGGCGAGACCCTGGTCGTCCCCGACGAGCCCGCCGCCGTGGCGGAGTTCCTGGCCGGCCGCCCCGTCACCGACCTCGACGGGGTCGGCGCCAAGGCCGCCCGGACCCTGTGCTCCTACGGTCTCGACTCCGTCGGGCGGGTCGCCGCCGCCCCGCCCGCCGCGCTGCGGCGCATCCTCGGGGCCCGGCTCGGCCGCGAGGTGCGCGAGCGCGCCCTCGGGATCGACCCCGTCGCCGTCCGGCCGGGGGCCGCCGCCCGGGCCGTCGCGGCCGAACGGCCCTTCGACCGGGACGAGCTGGACCCCGTACGGCACCGGCGGGCACTGCTCTCGCTGACGGAGGAACTCGGTGCCCGGCTTCGTACACAAGGCCCCGGGCAGGGGCAGGTCTGCCGCACCCTCTCGCTCACCGTCCGCTGCGCCGACCGCACCACGCTCACCCGTACCCGCACCCTCACCGAAGCCACCGCGCACACCGCCGTCCTGACCGCCACGGCCTACGCCCTCTACGCGGGCCTCGGCCTACAGCGGGCCCGGGTCCGCGCGCTGTCGCTGCGGGCCGAGGACCTGACGCCGGCCGAACGGGCCGCGCGGCAGCTCAGTTTCGACCCCGAGGACGAGAAGGCCCGCCGCCTGGAAGCCGTCACGGACCGGGTCAGGGCCCGCTTCGGGCCGCACGCCATCGCCCGCGGCACGCTGGCGGCGTAACGGGCGGCGCGGCGGGCGGTGCGGCGGGCCGCGCGGGGGTCGCTTAACAGGCCGCGGGACGACACGGCGATTTTTTACCGACGCGTAACTTCCCAGTTTTGCTACTCGCCCGTAATTTGACGGCAGCAGCACCCCTTGTGATCCGGATCACGGGACGAGCCCCCCGCCCCATCCCCCCGCGCCATCCCCTTGAGTCGCAACCGCAAGGAGATCACACGATGCTGCCCTGGAGACGCCTGCTCCGCCCGCTGGCCGTCCTCACCCTCGCCGCCGCAGCGCTCGTCGCCCCCACCGGCGCCGCGCAGGCCGCGTCCGCACCAAGCAGCGGCTGGAACAACTGGTCCTGCAAGCCGTCCGCCGCGCACCCGCGCCCCGTCGTGCTCGTCCACGGCACCTTCGGGAACTCCGTGGACAACTGGCTGGGCCTCGCGCCCTACCTCGTCCACCGCGGCTACTGCGTCTACTCGCTCGACTACGGGCAACTGCCCGGCGTGCCCTTCTTCAACGGGCTCGGCCCCATCGACAAGTCGGCCGGCCAGCTCGACGTCTTCGTCGACCGGGTCCTCGCCGCGACCGGCTCCGCCAAGACCGACGTCATCGGGCACTCGCAGGGCGGCATGATGCCGCGCTACTACCTGAAGTTCCTCGGTGGCGCCGACAAGGTCAACGCCCTGATCGGGCTGGCCCCCGACAACCACGGCACCACCCTCCTCGGCCTCACCAAACTGCTCCCGTACTTCCCCGGAGCCGAGGACCTGATCAGCTCCGCGACCCCGGGCCTCGCCGACCAGATCGCCGGGTCCGCGTTCCAGAACAAGCTGAACGCGGGCGGGGACACCGTTCCCGGGGTCAAGTACACGGTGATCGCGACCAAGTACGACCAGGTGGTCACCCCGTACCGGAGCCAGTTCCTCGACGGCCCGAACGTACGGAACGTCGTCCTCCAGGACCTGTGCGCGGTGGACTTCTCGGAGCACGTCGCCATCGGCCTCACCGACCGGATCGCCTGGCACGAGGCGCTGAACGCCCTCGACCCGGCCCACGCCGAACGGACCACCTGCGCGTCGGTCTTCGACTGACGCACAGGCGGTCCGTGGCCACGGCCTACCGGCTAGCGGCCGTGGCGGCCCGCCGTCGCGCGGCGGCGGGCCACACCGAACAGCACGGCCGCGCCGACGGCCAGGACGGCGGCCCCGCCGATCGCGATGACCGGGGTGGCGCTGCTGCCGCCGGTCTCCGCGAGGTTCGAGCCGTCCGACGACCCCGCCGGGACCGGGGCGGAGGCGGCCCTGCCGTTCGTCTCGGGGTCGTTGTCGCCGTGGCCGTTGTGCTCCACCGAGGACTTGTCCGCGCCGGCGGCGATCTGCTGGTCCGTCGGGACCTGCGCCGCCGGTCCGGTGCCGGGCTGGTCCGACGGCTTGCCGGCGGGCTGATCCGAGGGCGTGGAACTCGGCTTCGTGCCGGGCTTGGTGCTCGGCTTGGTGCTCCCGCCGCCCGCGGTACCGGTACCGCCGGTGGCCCCGCCCGTCGTACCGCCGGTGCCCGCACCGCCCCCGCTGCCACTGCCGCCGCCGGCACCGCCGTTGTCCTTGCCGAAGACCACGTCCGAGCAGGTGTAGAAGGCCTCCGGGCTGTCCGAGCGCTGCCAGACGCTGTAGATCAGGTGGCGGCCGGTCTTCTTCGGCACGGTGCCGGAGAAGACGTAGTCGCCGTTCTGCATGCCCGGGTCGGTGGACTTCAGGAACGGCGCGGGCTCCAGGTCGGACCACTTCAGCGGCTTGGCGGGGTCGTACCCGTCCTTCGTCACGTACAGCTCGAAGGACCCCTTGTGCGGAGCCGTCCCCTTGTAGCGGAAGGTGTGCGCGCCCGCCGTCATCGGGCTCGACGGCCAGTCGGCGCGGGGCAGGTCCAGCCCCTTGTACTTGCTGTTCCCCGCCGAGCACAGCTGCCCGTCCGGGATCAGCGACTTGCTCTGCCCGGCCGCGTTGGCGATGTTCACCGCGTTCCAGTCGTAGAACGCCTGCGCCCCGCTCGCCGCCACGGCCGCCTTGCACGCGGCGGACTTGGGGGACTCCGGCCCCTCCGCGTAGCACGCCGCCACCCGGCTGACCGGGTCCGTCATCGACCCGTGGGCGGCCGCGGGCACGGCGGCGTACGCGGCCACCGCGAGCGGGGCGAGACCTGCGGCGGCGATACGGGTGACGGTGCGGCGTACGGGCATGGGTGGATCTCCTTCGGAGCACAAGACAGGGGTGTGCCAGCGGTGTCGGCCAGTGCGGCGCCGCCCCGACGGGGGATGCGGCGCCGCCTCCGGCCCTCCCTGGCTCAGCCAAGCTAGCCCGCCGAAGTCCCCGTTTCCCGGGCCCGAGCCCCCGGAGCCCGATCCTTAGGCTCCACTTAAGGCGGCGGTAAGCAGCCCCTCAGGAACCGCCCCCGGCGGGGCCGTTCGCACCCGCGGCCGTGGTTCCCCGCCCGGGCGGGCGGCGGCTTCCGCGGATATGCGGAGCGGCGGGAGGGGGTGGCGGGGTACGTTCGGCTGTACGGGGTGCGGCCCTGGCCACCAGGGCCGCGACGGGGGCCGCACCCCGACATGCGCCGGTCGGCGCCGGGGCGGGCGGCTACCCTCCGTGGATGGAGCGCGCAGAGGTTCTCAAGCGAGTCATCGGCATCCTCACGGAAGCCCAGGAGATCCGCCGGGCCGCGGAGGCCGGCGAGGACGACGACGGCCCCGAACTGGAGACGAGGGTCGTCAGCAAGCTGCTGAACGAGATGCTGCCCTCGATCAGCGTGCCCGCGGAGTCCTCCCCCCAGCAGGTGGCCCGCCTGGTCGCGGAGGCGCTCGGGCCCGCGCTGCAGACCATGGTCGCCGGGTTCAGCCTGGCCTTCACCAGCCTCGCCATGGCCCACGACGGTGGCCGGACGGACGTCTCCGCCATCGGCGTCCTCCAGGAACTGGCCCTCGAAGTGGAGGCCGGCGTCTACGACGAGGACTCCTAGAACCGCGGCACCGGGACATCCGGAACTTCCGTTGTCATATGCCTATCGGCGCCCCCGTCCCGTGCGTAGGGTGTGGCCCCGGACCATCCCGGGCCGTCGCCCTCCCGGCTCCCCACGGGAGGGCGACGGCGTCTCCCCTGGTGGGCGACCGCCTAGCGGAGGAGCGCCGGCAGGCCCGCCGGCGTACGGGCCTGGTCGTCCAGCGCGTCCAGCGCCCGTACCGCCTGGGCGGCCGCCTCCGGGTCCGAATCGGCGAGGCCGCTCGCCGCGAACTCGTCCTCGTCCAGACGCAGTACGGACGTCCCGTCCGCCGAGACCCACAGGTCGAGGTCCAGGTCGTCCACCAGGATCTCCGCGCCGCGCACCAGGGCCGGGCGCGTGACGTCGCAATACCAGCCCTTGAGGACCCCGTCGCCCGTCCAGACCTCCTTGACCGCGTACCAGCGGGTCCGCCAGAAGTGCTCCACGAACACGTCGCCCGGCTCGAAGCGCACGAAGCCGAAGTCCCGCGCCGCCCCGGCCGCCCAGGGGGCGCGTACGGAGATCCGGTCGCCGTCGTCGGACACCGGGGCCGCCGGATAGCGGATCTTGACGCGTCCGGCCTTGGTCAGGACGACGGTCAGTCGCTGCTCGTTCACTTTGTCCTCAGCTTCCTCGTGAAGCGCGTCTCGGTCGCGCAGATCTCGTAGCCGAACCAGTCGTTGACGGCGAGCATCGGCGCGTTCCCCGCGTCGTTGCCGGTAAACGCCTCGGTGTACCCGGCCGCGCGGGCCCGGCGCAGGGAGTCGGTCTTGGCGAGCTTGGCCAGGCCCCGGCCGCGGAACGCGCGCAGGGTGCCGGTCATCGCCGAGCCGTACCGCGTGGCCCCGTCGGTCTGCGCGGCGGTGAAGGCGGCCACCTCGCCGCCGACCAGGACGACCGTGGTCAGCTCCTTGTCGAGGGTCGGGTTGTCCCAGGTACGCGCCAGCCAGTCCTCGTAGTCGTCGAGCGCGATGGCGACGTCGCCCGGCTCGTCGGACGTCGCCTCGGCGTCGGCGAGGAAGAGGGGACGGGGATCGGCGGCGAAGGCCGACCCGGGGAGCAGCTCCACCCCCTGCGGGAGCGGCTCCGGCAGCGCGGGCAGGGCGGCCGCCGCGAGGTCCAGGCGCAGGAAGTGCGCGCAGCGGCTGGCCCGGTAGCCGTGCCGCTCGGCGAAGGCGCGGCTGTACGGCTCGTCGAGGACCCAGGCGTACACGTCCACCGCACCGTGGCGGGCGAGGTGCTCCTCGGCGCCGCGGAGCAGGAGGGAACCGGCGCCGCGGCCGCGGTGGGCCGGGTCGACGTACGCGTTGACGTAGGACTGGCCGGGCTCGGGGCTGTCATGGGAGATGCCGACCTGGGCGGTGCCGATGACCAGGCCGTCGGAGTCCTCGGCGACGAGTACGCGCAGCTGCCGGGCGGGGTGGGCGGCGGCCGCCTCGAATGTGACACCCGGGGCGGTGGTGATCAGGAAGGGGAGGGCCGCGCGGCGTACCCGTGCGACGGAGTCCGCGTCCGAGGGGTCGTCGATGCGTAGGTCCCGGAGGAGAACAGTCATGCGGACGACGCTACGTGCGGGCTTGCCGGCGACGCCTCCCAATTAACCGCCGATGGAACGCCGATGGACCCTCGATGGGACAGAATCGGCCGCGTGACCTCGACGAACCTCAAGATCTCCATCGACGGCTCGGCCGGCTCGGCCGCCCCGTACGAACAGCTGCGCGCCCAGATCGCCGACCGGGCCCGGTCGGGGAGGCTGCCGGCGGGCTTCAAGCTGCCGACCGTACGGGGGCTGGCGGAGGAGCTGGGGCTGGCCGCCAACACCGTCGCGAAGGCGTACCGGGTGCTGGAAGCGGACGGGGTGGTCGAGACACGGGGCCGCAACGGCACCTTCGTCGCGGCCTCGGGGGAGGGCCCGGCCCGGGAGGCAGCGACGGCGGCCCAGGCGTACGCGGACCGGGTCCACCGGCTGGGCCTGACGAACGCGGAGGCCCTGGCGGCCGCCACGGAAGCCCTCCGCGCCCGGTACGCGGCGGA
This sequence comes from Streptomyces antarcticus, assembly GCF_026627255.1. Classification (GTDB taxonomy): domain Bacteria; phylum Actinomycetota; class Actinomycetes; order Streptomycetales; family Streptomycetaceae; genus Streptomyces; species Streptomyces antarcticus. The sequence continues at coordinate 31,784 of NZ_JAPNLM010000016.1, forward strand.
CTAGACCACCCGCCCCGGCGGCCCGCGTCCCGTCCCGGGGGTCCGTCCCGTCCCGGGTCCCGTCCCAGCCCGGGGGCCCTTCCGCTCCGGAGGCCTGTCCCGGCCCGGGGGCCGATCTGCCCCGGGGGGCCCGTCCCGCTCCAGGGGCCTGTTCCGGCCTGAGGTCCCGTCCCGCCCCGGGTCCCGTCCGGGCTGGGGGCCCGTCTCGCCCCGGGTCCCGTCCGGGCTGGGGGCCCGTCTCGCCCCGCGGTTCCGTCCGGGCTGGGGCCGCGGCCCGCCCCGTCGCCTCGCCCCCGCCGCAGGCGGGACCCCCGCACGGCCGTGGGATCCGTCGGCCCGCCGGACGCTAGAGGTAGAGGCCCGCCTCCCGGCCGTGGGGCTGCGGCGGCAGTACCGACGTCGGTCCCGTGCCGCGCCGGAGGGCGAAGAGCTCCGCCAGGCTCGCGCCCTCGCGGGGGACGCCCTCGTCGGTGCCCAGCCAGTCCACCGCCTCCCGGTGGGTCAGCCGGCCGACCTCGACGCGGGCCAGGCAGCGCCCCGGCCGGACCACCGCCGGGTGGAGCCGTTCCAGGTCCTCGTTGGTCGTGACGCCCACCAGGACGTTGCGGCCCTGACCCAGCAGCCCGTCCGTCAGGTTCAGCAGGCGGGACAGCGCCTGCCCCGCCGTGTGCCGGGCCTCGCCGCGGATCAGCTCGTCACAGTCCTCCAGCAGGAGCAGCCGCCACCGGCCCTTCGCCGTGCCCTCGTCCTCGCCGATCGCGATGTCCATCAGGTAGCCCACGTCGTTGAACAGCCGCTCCGGGTCCAGGACGCAGTCCACCTGGCACCAGTCCCGCCAAGAGCGGGCCAGCGTGCGCAGCGCGGAGGTTTTGCCCGTCCCCGGCGGGCCGTGCAGCAGGAGCAGCCGGCCCGCGATGTCGTCCGGGGTCACCTTCATCAGCCGGTCCAGCGCCCCGGCCACCGGAGCCGTGTAGTTGGGCCGCACCTCGGCCCACGTACCGGCCCCGATCTGGCGGGTCGTCCGGTACGGGCCCCGGCGCGGGGAGACGTACCAGAAGCCCATCGTGACGTTCTCGGGCTGCGGTTCGGGCTCGTCCTGAACCCCCTCCGTGGCCTCCCCGAGCACACCGGCGGCGAGTTCGTCGCTGATCGCCGTCACGGTGACGTCCGCGCCCCGGCTCCACCGGGAGACCAGCATGGTCCAGCCCTCGCCCTCGGCGAGCGTGGCGCTGCGGTCGCTGTCGCGGGCCGAGCGCAGCACGGTCGCCTCGGGCGGCAGCAGGCTCGCCCCCGCCTTCACGCGGTCGATCGACACGCTGTGCGAGAACGGCTGCTCGCCGGAGGCGAACCGGCCGAGGAACAGCGCGTCGACGACGTCGGACGGCGAGTCGCTGTCGTCGACGTTGAGCCGGATCGGCAGCGCGTCATGCGGGTTGGCTGGCATGGCGTCCATGATCCGGCACGAACCGGCCCCGCGCACGGGTGTTTCGCCGGATCGAGTGGCCGGGTTCCTTCCTCAAACACCTTGCGGGTGAAGGTTCGGACCGCAGGTCTGCGCCAAAGTTTCTTGGCATGGACACTTCCGGCGGACCCCCGTTCCTTGTACCACGGACTGAGGAGTAACCCCCACTAGGAGCCGCATACATGAGCACGAGAATGTCTCGTTTCGCTGCCCTGACCTCCTCCCTGTTACTCGCCGCGGGAGCCACCCTCTTCGGGGCAGGTCAGGCGGCCGCCGCCGCCCAGGCCGACTTCGGCTACGTCGCCCTCGGCGACTCGTACTCCTCCGGCGTCGGCGCCGGCAACTACGACGCCGCCAGCGGCAACTGCAAGCGTTCCACCCGCGCCTACCCCGCCCTGTGGGCCGCCGCCCACTCCCCGCAGAGCTTCTCCTTCGTCGCCTGTTCGGGCGCCCGTACGGGGGACCTCCTCGCCAACCAGCTCGCCCCGCTCAACTCCGGCACCGACCTGGTGTCCGTCACCATCGGAGGCAACGACGCCGGATTCGCCGACGTCATGACGACCTGTGTGCTCCAGTCCGAGTCCACCTGCGTCAACCGCGTCAACCAGGCCAAGGCCTACGTCAACTCCACCCTCCCCGGCCAGCTCGACCAGGTCTACAACGCCATCGACAGCCGCTCGCCGGGCGCCCGCGTCGTCGTCCTCGGCTATCCCCGCTTCTACAAGCTGAGCGGTACGTGCGTCACCGGTCTGACCGAGGGTGAGCGCGCCGCCATCAACGGCGCGTCCGACTACCTCAACGCCGCCATCGCCAAGCGCGCCGCCGACCACGGCTTCGCCTTCGCCTCGGTGGCCGGCGCCTTCACCGGCCACGAGATCTGCTCCGGCAACGCGTGGCTGCACAGCCTCAACTGGCTCAACATCGGCGAGTCGTACCACCCCACCGCGGCCGGACAGTCCGGCGGCTACCTGCCGGTCTTCACGAACGCCGCCTGACCGGCCCGGCGCACCGGAACCGGCCCCGGCGTCGCGTCCGCGGTCGTACCCGGGGCGGACGACGTCGGCGCCGGGACGGACGTGGGCGCCGGTGAGGGCGTCGGCGTCGGATCCGGCGTCGTGTCCGGCCCCGGATCCGGCGTCGGTGAAGTGCTCGTACCAGGGGAGGCGGGCCCGCCCGTCGGGGCCGCCTCCTCGCACGTCACGGACGTCTCCACCCACGCGGAGGTCACCTCCGCCGGACCGCGCACCTCCAGCCGCACCGCGTCGGTGAGGGCCGCGCCCGGCTCGTGCGTCAGCTCCGCGTGCTCCAGCCGCCGGCTCACCGGCCCGCCCGCCTCGTACGCGAGCGACTGCCAGCCGGGCCCCGAGGTCCTCCCGCTCCGCGTGGCCCAGCGGTACTCCAGCACGGCCGGCGTACGGTCCACCTCGACCGTCGCCGTGAAGGCGGGGGCGCGCTCCGCGGGCGGCGGGCAGCCGCCGCGGTAGGCCGCGCGCACGGCGTCGACGTACACGCCGGGGTACGCCTGCCCGCTGTCCGACGGCGAGACCGGCGCGGGCCGCGAGGACGCGGCGGGGGAGCCCGCGCCCGCGCCCCCGGCCGCCCCCGGGGCGGGCTCCGTCCCCGCCGGGGCCCCGCCGCTCCCGCCCGGGTCCCCGCGGCCCCCGAACAGCAGCCACCCCAGCGCGGCCAGCGCCAGCAGCAGCACCACGATCCCGGCGGTCAGCACCAGCCCGGCGCGGCCCTGCCGCGGAGCCTGTGCGGCCTCCCCGTACGGACCCGCCGTCCGGGGCGGCCCGGACGCCGCCCCCGGCGCCCCGCCGCCCGCAGTCCCGCCGTCCGGCGGCTCCTGCCGGGGGTGCGCCGCGGCCGTCGGCCCCTCCGGGCCGGGCCCCGACACCGGCCCGCCGGCGGCCCGTACGGTCCCGCCCGCGCCCACCAGCCGCAGCATCCGGGCCGCTTCCGCCGGGGCGAGCCGCTCGGCGGGGTCCTTCCGCAGCAGCCCCTCCAGTACGGGCGCCAGCACCCCGGCCCGCCGCGCCGCGGGCGGCTCCGCCTCGACCACGGCCTCCAGGGTGTCCAGCGGGGTGGCCCGGTGGAACGGCGAGATCCCCTCGACGGCCACGTACAGCGTGACCCCGAGCGACCACAGGTCCGACCCGGGACCCGGATCGCGCCCCAACGCCCGCTCTGGCGCCAGGAATTCGGGGGAGCCGACCATCTCCCCCGTCATGGTGATCGCCGAGGACCCCTCCAGGCTCGCGATCCCGAAGTCGCCCAGCACCACCCGGCCGTCGTTGGCCAGCAGCACGTTCCCGGGCTTGACGTCCCGGTGGAGCACCCCCGAGTCGTGCGCCGACCGCAGCGCGGCCAGCACCTGTTCCCCGAGGTGCGCGGCCGCCTGCGGGGACATCGGGCCCTCGGCGTCCAGCACCTCGGCCAGCGAGAGCCCGCGCACCAGCTCCATCACGATCCAGGGCCGCCCGTCCTCGGACGCCACGTCGTACACCGTCACGACCCCGCGGTGCGAGATCCGGGCCGCGGCCCATGCCTCCCGCTCCAGCCGCCGGTACATCCGCTGCAGCCCTGCCGCGTCCAGCCCGGCCGGCGCGCGCACCTCCTTGACGGCCACGTCCCGGGCCAGCACCTCGTCCCGGGCCCGCCACACGACACCCATCCCGCCGCGGCCGAGCGGTTCCAGCAGCCGGTAGCGGCCCGATATGACACGCTCGGCAGACGATTCCCGGTCCTCGTCACCCACGTTGTCACTCACGCGCGCCCCCATGTGCGTCCATGCGTCACCGGATGATCACTCCAAGTTAGCGCAGCGGGCCGGAAGTGACCCCTGTCGCGACGGGACTTGCGGGCCGGTCCGCGAAGGGGCCCGATCCGTCGCCGGATCTGTGCGGAGAGTGACGGCCGACTCCGCTGAGTAATCGTCAACTCCCCGTCGCCACAGGGGTAATTCACACCACCGGGATACCCGGGCGCGACGCGGGGGCGATAGGGTTAACCTGCCCGGGCCGGGTGCCCTCGTACGGGTGGGGAGAGATCATGGAACAAATAGCAATGCGCAGCAGGCCGCCTCGCGTGCCTGCCATCACCTGCGGCAGCAACGCGACCAGTTCGCGCCTCGACCGGCATCTCGCGGTGCTGGGCGGTCCCGCCGTCCCGCACCGGGACACCGCCGAGGCGACGCTGCTGATGCGCGAGCTCACCTCGCGCGACCACACGCACCGCCTGCGGAGCAGGAGCGCGCGCGTCTCGCTCTTCGCGCCGCTGCGCCGCCTGCGTCGCACGCTCTTCGGCAGCCGCCGTTCGTAAACCGTCCCCGCACCGCAGCCGTTTCGCCCCCGGGCTCCCGGCTTCCCGGCCCTACGCGACCACACCGTCCCGGCGCAGTTCCGCGATCCGCGCGTCCGTCATCCCCAGGGCGCGCAGCAGGGCTCCGGTGTGCTCGCCCAGCGCGGGCACCGCACCCATGTGCGGTGCCGCGCCGCCCGGCAGCCCGATCGGCGGCAGCAGGGTCCGCAGCGGGCCCACCGGTGACCCCACCTCCCGCCAGCGGTCCCGCGCCGCGAGCTGCGGATGCCCGGCCAGCCGGGCCACCGAGTTCAGCCGCGCGCAGGCGATGCCCGCCGCCTCCAGCCGCCCGATCGCCTCGTCCGCGCCCAGCCGGGCCAGCGCCCCGGCCACCACCGCGTCGGTCCGCTCCCGGTTCGCGGTGCGCGCCGCGTTCGTCGCGAACTGCGGATCCTGAGCCAACTCAGGACGTTCCAGCACCTGTTCGGTGAGCCTGCGCCACTCGCGGTCGTTCTGCACCGACAGCAGCACCCGGTCCCCGTCCGCCGTCGCGTAGGCGTCGTACGGCGCGATCACGGCGTGCGCGAGACCGGTTCGCACCGGCTGCTCCCCGCCGTGCATCGTGTGGTGCAGGGGATGCCCCATCCACTCGGCGAGCGCGTCCAGCATCGACACCTCCACCCTGCCCCCGCGCCCCGTGACCCCGCGGCGCAGCAGGGCGGCGAGCACGCCCGAGAAGGCGTACATGGCGGCCGCGATGTCCGCGGCCGGGATGCCCGCCTTGACGGGCCGCTCCGGCGTCCCGGTCACCGAGACCAGGCCCGCCTCGCACTGCACGAGCATGTCGTAGGCGCGCTTGTGGGCGTACGGCCCCTCGGCGCCGTAGCCCGAGACGTCGACGGCGACCAGCCGCGGGTAGCGCCCGCACAGCGAGGCCGAGTCGAGCCCCAGCCGGGCGGCCGCCCCGTGGGCGAGGTTCTGGACGAACACGTCGGCGCCGGCCAGCAGTCCGTGCAGCACGTCGAGGCCGCGCGGGTCCTTCAGGTCGAGCGCGATCGACTCCTTGCCCCGGTTGGCCCACACGAAGTGGGAGGCGAGACCGTGCGCGGCCGTGTCGTAGGCGCGCGCGAAGTCGCCGCCGTCGGGGCGCTCGACCTTGACCACCCGCGCGCCGAGGTCGGCGAGCTGACGGGTGGCGAAGGGGGCCGAGACGGCCTGTTCGACGGCGACGACGGTGATGCCGGACAGGGGGAGGGGTTCGGGCGCGGAGCTTTCGGTGTCCATGGCACCGATGCCTATCCCGCCGGACCCCGCCCTGTCACCCCCCTACGCCCGCCGCCCCCCGCGCGGACGCCCCTCACCCCGCGGTGCCGCGGGCGAACCGCCGGGACGCCAGCGGCACGAACACGGCGAGCAGCAGCGCCGACCAGAGCAGCGCGCCGGCCACCGGGTGCGCGGCGGGCCAGGCCGCGCCCGCCCCCGCCCCGGCCCCCGGGTTCCCGCACAGGTCGCGCACGGCCGTGGCCACGGCGCTGATCGGGTTCCACTCGGCGACCGTGCGCAGCCATCCGGGCAGCCCGGCGGTCGGCAGGTAGGCGCTGGAGAGCATCGGCAGGACGAAGGTGGCGCCGCCGAGCTGGCCCGCGGCCTCCTCGCTCCTGGTCAGCAGGCCCAGGTACGTCCCGACCCACGCGGTGGCGAAGCGGAACAGCAGCAGGATCCCCAGCGCCCCGAGCGCGCCGGGCAGCCCGGTCTCGATCCGCCAGCCCATCGCCAGCCCCACCAGCATCAGCGGCACCATCGACACGCCCGTGGTGAGCAGGTCGGCGGCCGTCTGCCCGAGGGGTACGGCGCTGCGGCTCATCGGCAGCGTCCGGAACCGGTCCATCACCCCCCGGTGCGCGTCCTGCGCGGCGGTGAACAGGCCGGTCATCAGGCCGTTGGCAGCGGTCGCGGCGAGCATCCCGGGCACCAGGAACGCGCGGTAGTCGGCGCCCGGCATGGCGAGCGCGCTGCCGAAGACGTAGCCGAAGAAGAGGAGCATCGTGATCGGCATGGTCTGGGTGAGGACCAGCAGGGCCGGGGCGTGCCGGGCCTTCTGGAGCTGGCGGGTCAGGACCGCGCCGCCGTCGGACAGCAGGGTGCTCATGCGGCGTACTCCTCGTGGTCGGCGCCCTGGCCCACGGCGGGACGGGTGAGCCGCAGGAACACCTCGTCGAGCGTGGGCGGCCGCAGGCTCGCGTCGGTGACCGGCACGCCGGCGGTGTCGAGCGCGCGGATGATCCGGGGCAGGGTCAGCCCGGCGTCGAGCACGGTCACGCCGACGGTGAGCCGCTCCTCGTCGAGCACGGGACGGCCGCCGGTGAGCTGGTCGAGCACGCCGGCGGCGGCCGCGACCGCCCCGCGCGCGGCGACGTGGACCTCGGCGTAGGCGCCGATCCGCGCCTTGAGTCCGGCCGGGGTGCCGGTGGCGGCGGCGCGGCCGTCGTCGACGACCACGATCTCGTCGGCCAGCCGGTCGGCCTCCTCCAGGTACTGGGTGGTGAGCAGCACGGTGGTGCCCTCCCCGGCGAGCGTCCGGACCGCCGTCCAGATGTGTTCGCGGGCCCCGGGGTCGAGCCCTGTGGTGGGCTCGTCGAGGAACAGCACCCGGGGCCGGGTGATCAGCCCCGCGGCCAGGTCGAGGCGTCGGCGCATGCCGCCCGACCAGGTGCCCGCCACCCGGTCGGCGGCCTCGGCCAGGCCGAAGCGCTCCAGCAGCCCGTCGGCGCGGGACCGGGCGGCGGCGCCGCGCAGTCCGGCGAGGCGGGCGAAGAGCCGGAGGTTCTCACGGCCGGTCAGGTCCCCGTCCACCGAGGCGTACTGACCGGTGACGCCGATGGCGCGGCGGACGGCGCCGGGTTCGCGGGTGACGTCGTGGCCGGCGACGAGGGCGCGGCCGCGGGTGGGTGCGGTGAGGGTGGTGAGCACCCGTACGGCGGTGGTCTTGCCCGCGCCGTTGGGGCCGAGGAGGCCGCAGACCGTTCCCTCGCGGACGGCGAGGTCGAGACCGCGCAGGGCGCGGACCTCACCGTAGTTCTTCTCCAGGCCCTCACTAAGTACGGCGTACGTAGTAGTCATGCGATGGACCCTACCTCACTACGTACGCTGTACGTAACTAAGATGGGGGGCAATCGACGACGAGGTGATCTGAGCGATGACAGCCGGTGGACGAGCCGCTGAACCGGAAGTGATCTGGTCCCGCCCGCAGCGGGCCGGCCGCGGGCCCAGGCCCGCGCACAGCCGCGGGTCGATCGCGGCCGAGGCGGTGCGGATCGCCGACGGCGAGGGGATCGAGGCCGTCTCCATGCGGCGGGTGGCCGCCGGGATCGGCGCGGGGACGATGTCCCTGTACAACTACGTGCCGCGCAAGGAGGACCTGTACGAGCTGATGGTCGACGCCGTCAGCGGGGAGTACGAGCTGACCCCGCCGACCGGCGACTGGCGGGCTGACCTGCTCGGCCTGGCCCGCCAGGCCCGGGGGCTGATGCACCGGCACCCGTGGCTGCCCCGGCTGCTGAGCCCCGTTCACGGCTTCAGCCCGAACGCCCTGCGTTACCTGGAGCACAGCCTCGACTGCCTCGCGCCGCTGGGCGTGCCGGACGGTGAGAAGCTGGAGCTCGTCGCCGCGGTCAACGGCACGGTGGCGGTCTTCGTGGCGAGCGAGCTGGACCTGGCCGAGCGGGCGCGGGCGCTGCCCTGGAGCGAGGCCGCGGAGCAGGGCGTACGGGCCGCCTGGCTCGGCTCGCGGCTGGAAACGGGGGAGTACCCGCGGCTGGCGGCGGCCCTGGCGGCCGGCGCCGTTCCCGTGACCGCCGCCGGGCCGGAACTGGCCGCCGTGTTCGACCGCTCGGTGGAACGGCTGCTGGGGGCCTGGGGGCCGTAGGGGGTGTCGTCGGAGTCGTTCCGTACGCCCGCAGGACGGGCCGTGCGGTGTCCGGTGCGTTCCTGCCGGGCGCCGCACGGCAGGAACGAGTGTGGCGACACCCCCTGCGGCGGCGCCGGTCCGGCGGCCGGCCTACAGCAGGGCGAACTGTCCGCCCGGGCCCTCCTCCTGGTGGTCCAGCACCGAGGCCGGGCGGCGCGCCCAGCGGGGCGCCGGCAGTACCCCGGCGGCGCGCGGCCCGGACGCCGGGAGGAGGGGGCCCGGCTCGAACGCGGCCCGCTCCGGGACCAGATCGGCCAGCAGCGCCAGGGTGGTGACCAGGGCGAGCAGCTCCGAGGTCCACTCCTGCGGCCACTCGGCCGGACCGAGCGCCTCCAGCCCGTCGGCCGCGGGGTCCCGGTGCGCGGTGCGCGCGGCGAACCAGGACTCCAGCACCCGGGCGCCCTGGACCTCGTACTCCCAGGCCCCGGGCGGGACGGGCGAGACGGTCCCGCCGCCCAGGCTCAGCGTTTCGCTCCCGGCGTCGTACGCGATCCCGTGCGGCCACCCGGCCACCGCCGAGCGGACGTACGGGCGCCGCCCGCCGGGCAGCCGGGGCGGCTCGCCGCCGCGCGCCCCGCGCAGCTGGACGGCGAGCAGCCGGTGTCCCAGGTCCAGCCCGGCCCGCCAGCGCTCCGCCGTGGCGGCGAGCGGCACCTCGTACCCCCGGGGGCCGGGGCGGCCCGCCGCGAGGATCCAGCACAGCACGTCCTGCGGCGTGACCCAGCCGCCGTACTGCCCGCCGAGGAGGGGCAGCAGGCCCGGCGCGAGGTTCGGTTCGGCGCCGCCCGGACGCCGGTGCAGGGGGCGGACCCGGACGGACCGCCCGGCCGGCAGGTGCGCGGTCACGAGCGGCTCCGGGCCCTCGACCAGGAACAGCTGGTGCCCGTCCAGCACCCGCCAGAGCTCGGGACGGGCGCTGTCGATCAGCCGCTGGTCGGGCAGCAGCCACTGCTCGTCGAAGGGGGCGCGAAGCACCCGTACGGGGTCGGGGCAGGGGCCCGGGCCGTCGGCGAACCGGGTCGTGGCCGAGCGCTGGCCGGGCAGGGCCGCGGCCCCGGCGGCCGGCGTGCGGCTGCGGCTCGGGCGGAACAGCCGTTCGCGGTCGGCTCCTTCGGCGCCGGCCAGGGCGGCCCAGCGGGCGCGCAGGACGGCCGGGTCGGGCGCGGCCACCCAGTCCCGGCCGAGGCGCAGGCCGCCCGTGGCCCAGGGCATCAGATCGTCCAGCAGCGGTACGTCGTCGCTCACGCCGCCGATGGTAGCGACGACACCCGGCGGCCGGGCTGCGTCCAGGCCGAAGCGTTACGCTCCTTGTGTAGGCATACATCCCGTATCGACCGAGGAGAAGGACGGCCATGAGTCAGTACGACGAATACTCGACTCCGTCGCAGGCCGAGGGCGAGCGCCTCGACGAGGACATGGACGAGACCCAGCGCGCGCAGCGGCGCCACCCCCAGACGACGCGCACCACGCCGTCCCAGGCGGAGGGGGAGCGCGCCGCGGAGGACGACGCCCAGCAGGACTGAGGCCGCCGCGGTCGCGGTGGCTGGCGCTGGCGATAGCCGTGGCGATGGCGGCGTCGGTGACGGCGGTGGTGGTGGTGACGGCGGCGGCGGCGGCCGCGGGCGCCGCGCCCGCGGGCCCGCGCCCCGTCAGTGCGCGTCCACCGTCACGGTGAAGGAGAAGCGGTCGCCGCGGTAGCGGATGCGGGCCACGTCCACGACCCGGCCGTCCTCGTCGTACGTCACACCCGTGTAGTGCAGGATCGGACTGAGCAGCGGAACCTGGAGCAGTTCCGCCGTCTCCGGGTCGGCGAGCCGGGCCTCGATCGTGTCGGTGATCCGGCTGATCCGCACCCCCGCGATGTCCCGCAGGACCTTGGTCATCGGCCACCGTTCGAGATCGGCGGGCTCCACGGCGGCGGCGAACTCGGGGAGGACCGCGTTCTCCGCCCAGTTGGTCGGCTCCCCGCTCTCGCGGTCGTGGCGCAGCCGGCGGTAGGTGACCACCTCGGCCGTGTCCGGGAAGTGCTCCAGCAGCTCCCCGGCCACGGCCGTGCGCCCGTGGCCGAGAATCGTCGTACGGTCACCTGACTGCTGGGCCACGATGGCGTCGACCGAGCCCAGCAGGCGCACGGGGGCGCCGCGCAGCGCACCCGGCTCGATGAAGGTGCCGCGCCGCCGGTGCCGGCTGATCAGACCCTCGCCCTCCAGCTCCTTGAGGGCCTGCCGCATGGTCAGCACGCTGACCCCGTAGTGCCCGGCGAGCTGCTCCTCGGTGGGCAGGCGCAGCGAGGCGTCCGGGGTGCGCCCGAGTATCGAGGCGCGCAGCGACTGTGACACCTGGTACCAGAGCGGGAGCTTCCGGTTCAGTACCAGCGAGTCGGGGGCGAAGGCGGTCACGGGTGGTTCTCCGTAGGGCTGGACAGGGGAGAGTGGCGGCGGAGGTGAGCGTACGCAGGACGGGTCAGGCGCGGAAGTGGCGCTGCAGTCCGCGCCAGACGTCGTCGTAGCCGCGCTGGAGGTGGTCCGCGCCGGCCGCCTGGGCGGTGGCGGTGATCGGCCAGCGGGTCTCGAACATGAACGCCAGGCCGTCGTCGATCTTCTGCGGCTTCAGCTCGGCGGCGCTCGCCCGGTCGAAGGTCTCCCGGTCCGGGCCGTGCGCGGACATCATGTTGTGTAGCGAACCGCCGCCGGGGACGAACCCCTCGGCCTTGGCGTCGTAGGCCCCGTCGATCAGGCCCATGTACTCGCTCATCACGTTGCGGTGGAAGTAGGGCGGGCGGAAGGTGTCCTCGCCGACGAGCCAGCGCGGGGCGAAGACCACGAAGTCCACGCCCGCCAGCCCCGGGGTGTCGGACGGCGAGGTCAGGACGGTGAAGATCGACGGGTCGGGGTGGTCGTAGCTGATCGAGCCGAGGACGTTGAACCGGCGCAGGTCGTAGACGTACGGGACGTGCGTGCCGTGCCAGGCGACGACGTCGAGCGGGGAGTGGTCGTAGGTCGCCGACCAGAGGTTGCCGCAGAACTTGTTGACGACCTCGGTCGGGCGGTCGAGCAGGCCGGGCTCCTCGTACGCGGCCACCGGGGCCTGGAAGTCACGGGCGGCGGCAAGGCCGTTGGCGCCGATCGGGCCCAGGTCGGGGAGCTCGAAGGGCTGCCCGTAGTTCTCGCAGACGTACCCGCGGGCGTCGGCGTCGAGCAGCTCGACGCGGAAGCGCACGCCGCGGGGGATCAGCGCCACCTCGCCCGGACGGGCGGCGAGGAGGCCGAACTCGGTCCGCAGGAGCAGTCCGCCGCGCTCGGGGACGATCAGCAGCTCGCCGTCGGAGTCACTGAACACCCGGTCGTCCATGGAGGCGTTGGCGGCGTAGAGGTGGATGGCCATGCCGGCGCGCTGGGTCGCGTCGCCGTTCCCGCCGAGGGTCCACAGGCCGCCCAGGAAGTCGGTGCCGGGCGCCGGGTCGGGCAGCGGGTTCCAGCGCAGCCGGTTCGGGTCCGCGGGGGCCTCGGTGAAGGGGGCGGTGCGCAGGGCCCCGTTGTCGACCCGGGTGAAGGGCGGGTGCGCGGCCGAGGGGCGGATCCGGTAGAGCCAGGAGCGCCGGTTGTGGCTGCGCGGCTCGGTGAAGGCGCTGCCGCTGAGCTGCTCGGCGTAGAGGCCCAGCGGTGCGCGCTGGGGCGAGTTCCGGCCGAGCGGCAGGGCGCCGGGGACGGCCTCCGAGCTGTGCTCGTTGCCGAAGCCGCCGAGGTACTCCAGAGCCTCCGCCGTCTTTCTGGCCCGCTCGCTGCCGGACTGCTCGCTCATGTGCTGCTCCCGCTCCTTCGAAGGAATCCTATGGCCGACAGTAGGATTCCGCGGCCTCCACGTCAACGGCGGCTTTCGGTCGAGCGGTCGGCGGGTCGGGCGGGTCGGGCGGGTTGGGGGGTCGGGCGGGTCCGGCGGTTCCGACCTGTAGGACCTGTAGGGCCTGTCGGACGGGTCGCCGGGGCCGCCGGCCGGCCTCAGGCGCGGCCGCAGCGGGTGGCGGGCGGGGCGAACGGATGTGCACCGGGCCGGACGGATTCGCGCACGGGGGGATCCCAAAAGGTGAACATTGCTCTACTCTCTCGCGCATGTCGTGGACCCGCAGGTTTCCTGCCGTGCCGGCGGCGCTCCTCGCCGCCCTCCTCGCCCTCCTGTCCCTCTTCGCCGCCGCCCCCGCCGCCCAGGCCCACGAGGAGCGGCCCGTCACCCTCCCCGACGGCACCGGATCCGTGCCCGTGTACCGCGCGGGGGAGCCAGACCTGCTGGTCTGCAAGACGGACCGGCCCGCTTTCGAACGCCGCGTGTCCGCCTTCCCCGAAGCGCTGCGGCAGCGCAACCTCGCCCTCTACGAGCGGTGCGAGAAGGCCGGCTACCGCCACCTCCAGGAGGCCGTGGACGCCGTCGACCGGCCCGGGATGAACATCGCGATCCTCCCCGGCCTCTACGAGGAGGAGCCCTCCCTCCCGAAGCCCGCCGGCGAGTGCGCCGCGCTGAAGGCCCCCGACTCCTCACTCGGGTACCAGATCCTCAGCTACGAGCAGCAGGTGCGGTGTCGGCACAACCAGAACCTCGTCGCCATCCTCGGCAAGACGAACCTCCAGATCGAGGGCACGGGAGCCTCGCGACTGGACGTGGTCATCGACGCCAAGTACCAGAAGCTGAACGCCGTCCGCGCCGACCGGTCCAATGGCGTCTACTTCCGCAACTTCACCGCCCAGCGCACCACGTTCAATTCGCTGTACGTGCTCGCGGGTGACGGCTTCGTCATCGACGATGTACTGACCCGCTGGAACGACGAGTACGGTTTCCTGACCTTCGCCAGTGACCACGGGCTCTACAAGAACTGCGAGTCGTACGGGAACGGCGACTCGGGCATCTACCCCGGCAGCGCCTCCGACATCAACGACGGCCGTGGCTACGAGGTCCCCCGGTACTCCATCGAGATCACCGGCTGCCGCAGCCACCACAACATGGTCGGCTACTCCGGAACCGCGGGCGACTCGGTCTGGGTTCACGACAACGAGTTCGATCAGAACATGGGCGGCGCCTCGATGGACAGCGCCTTCCCCGGCCACCCCGGACTCCCGCAGAACCACGCCAAGTTCGAGCGGAACCTGATCCACGACAACAACCAGGACTACTACCGGTACGTCGCCGACGGTACCTGCGCAAAGCCGCCGGCCGAGCGCGGCTACGAGCAGGGCGTCGTCTGCCCCCAGATCTCCATGCCGCCGGGCACCGGGATCATCACCGCGGGCGGCAACTGGAACCTGTACGAGGGCAACTGGGTGTACGGGCACCAGCGGGCGGGCTTCTTTCTCAGCGCCGTCCCGGCCTTCATCCGCGGCGAGGAGGCATGGTCCAAGCAGACGGACACCTCCCACCACAACCGGTACGCCGGGAACGTGATGGGCAAGGACAGGGCGGGCGCCGCCCGGCCCAACGGCATGGACGTGTGGTGGGACGGCCAGGGGCGCGGCAACTGCTGGCAGGACGGCCCCGACGGCTCCACCCCGGGCACCGTCCCGCAGTGCGGCGCCGCCCGCGGCGACCTCACCGGGGCCTCGGCCCGGCTGGTGGGCGAACCGGTCAAGCTGGTCCAGTTGCTGGTCTGCGCCGACTACAGCGTCCAGGCACGCAAACTCCCGGCCGGCTGCGACTGGTACGGCGCCCGCGGCCTGGAGCGGGTGGAGACCCAGATCGCGCTGGCCGTGGCGGCGGTGCTGCTGCTCGTCGGCGGCGTGCTGTGGTGGCGGCGCCTGCGCGGCTCCCGGCTGGGCACGGCCGCCTCGCTCCTCGGCCTGGCCGGGCTCGCGCTGGACGTCGCGGGCTCCACCGCGGGGCTGGTCGCCACCTTCGTCCCGGCGCTGGCACTGCTCCTCCTCGGGCTGTGGTGGACGGGCGCCGGCCTGGCGCTGCGCGCCGACCGCCCCTGGCTGGCCCGTCTGACCCTGCTGCTGGCCGGGCTCACCCTGCTCGACGCCTTCGACAAGGCGGTCCTGATGATCCCCTGGACCCCCCTGAGCCCCGCCTGGGTACGGGCCCTGGTGGCGCTGGTCTGGGTGCTCTGGGCGGTCGTGGCCTCAGCCCGCCCCGCCTCCCCGGCCCCGGTCGGCACCCGCACCCCGCCCCCGCCCGCCGACCCGGGCCCGGCTCCGGCCGTGGGCGGCGCCCCGGGCCCGGCTTCGGGCGGTGCCCGTACTCCGGCCGCGGCCCGGGGCGCGGGTGGTGACCCCGCTCCCGCACCGGCCGTTGCTGCGGGAGGCGACCCGGGCCCGGCTCCGGCCGTGGGCGGCGCCCCCGCCCCGGCCGGCCCTGCCTCCAGCACCAACGCGGCCGCCGACCGCCGGTCCGACCACCCCGGAACGGACGGCCCCCGATGACCCCCGCCCCCACCACCACCCCGCCGCCCGCGGCCGGTATGCCACCCGTTACGGCGGCCGATACGCCGTCGCCCGCGCTGGTCCGTCCGCCGTCGCTGCCCGCCGGGGCCGGGGTGGTGCCGCCGCCACCCGCCCTCGTGGTGACGCCGCCCGCCCCGTCCGACGGGCACCCGGCCGCCGGGGCCGGTAGGACCCCGCTGCCCGCCGGCCCCTTTGCGCCGCCGCCGGACACCTCCCGCGGCGCGCGCCACTGCGCCGCGCGGCGCGCCGGTGGGGCCCGGCTCGCCGCAGCCGGTACGACGCTGCCCGGCGCCGCCGGGGACGTCCGGCACTCTGCCCCGCGGCGCGCCGGTGCGGCCCCGCTCGCCGTCGGGGGTGGGCGGTGAGCGCGGCGGGAGCAGCGGTCGGCCCCCGCGCCGAGGACATCCGGTGCGATGTCTGCCGCATCCCGCCCCCGGTACGCCGGGCGCGGCGCCGAGCCGCCCGTACCGCCGCCCTGCTCACCCTCGTCCTGCTGCTCGGGGGCGGGGCGGCGACGGGCTGTGGCGGGCGGGCCACCACCCACCACAAGCCCGGTACCAGCCACGAGGAGGCCTCCGGCAGCGCGGGCACCCTGCTCACCACCGACGACGGCGCCGGCCACCGGCTCCGCGAGGTACCGGCCGAGGGTGCGCCGAAGGTCCGCCTGACCGCCCGCCCGGACTCCGAGGACGGCTGGAACCTCCAACTGGCGTTGGACAGCTTCGACTTCACCCCCGACAGCACCGGCGGCGCCGCCCTCCGGGGCGCGGGCCACGCCCACCTGGAGCTCGACGGCCGCAAACTGGCCCGGCTGTACAGCCCCTGGTTCCACCTGCCCGCCGCGCAGGTCCCCGAGGGCGCGCACACCCTGACCGTCCGGCTCTACGCCGACGATCACACCGCCTGGGCGGTGTCCGGCAAGCCGATCGAGGCGACCATCCCGCTCGCCGGCGGCGGCCAAGCCGCCGGTCACAGCCATGACGCCACCCCGCCGACGTCCACGCCCGCACCGACACCGACACCGACCCCTGGCCAGGGGCCGGGCCAGGCCCCCGGCCAGACCCACGGGCAGGCCGACCGCACCGTCACGATCACCGTCCGGGACGGCAAGGTCACCCCCGCACCCGCGCGCACCGAGCTGAAGCGCGGCGAGCGTCTCGCCCTGCGCGTCACCAGCGACCGTGCGGACACGCTGCACGTCCACGGCTACGACAAGGAACTCGCCCTGCCCGCGGGCCAGGAGGCCACCCTGGTCCTGACGGTCGACCGCACCGGCCTCTTCGAGGTCGAGACCCACGCGTCCGGCCTCGTCCTGACCCAGCTCCTCGTCCGATGACCCCGCACCCGTCCCCCTCCCGGCCATCTGTACCGGCAAGGCCGGAGCCGGAGCCGGACGCAGCGGCTGAGGTCCCGGTCCGTGCCGGCCGGGTCCGGGCGGCACGGTGGTGACCCCCCTCGGGCCGGGAGCCGGTCCCGGCGCCGCGGGCGGCGGTGGCGGCGGCCAAGGCGTGGTCCTTCACCCGGCCGATCCGCTCACCGCACTCGCGCACGGGATCGGGTCCCAGCACGATCTGCCGATCTCTCCCTTCTACGCCTTCGCCGGTGCCTTTACCGCCCTGTTCGTCTCCTTCCTCGCGCTCGGTCTGCTCTGGTCCACCTCCCGCTTCCGCGGCGACCGCTCCGGGATCGCCCTGCCCGCCGCCCTCCAGCGGGTGGCCGACGCGCCGGCCACCCGTACCGTCCTGCGCGGACTCGGGCTCGCCGCCGCGCTGGCCGTCCTGCTGTACCTCCTCCTCGGCCCCGACGACCCCGCCCGCAACCCCGCTCCCGGTGCCGTCTACGTCCTCTTCTGGGTCGGACTTGTCCCCGCCTCCCTCCTCCTCGGCCCCGTCTGGCGCCTGCTCAACCCGCTCCGCACCCTGCACCGCTCGCTCTCCCGGGCCCTGCGCCGCCGTGGCCCCGACCGCCCCCTGCCCGCCCGGCTGGGGCAATGGCCCGCCGCCGCTGGCCTGTTCGGATTCACCTGGCTCGAACTCGCCGCTCCCGATCCCGCATCCACCACCACCCTCCTCATCGCCCTCGTCACCTACACCACCGTCCAGCTGCTGCTCGCCGCCCGCTTCGGCGAGCGCTGGTTCGACGACGGAGACGCCTTCGAGGTGTACTCCGCCCTCCTTGCCCGTCTCTCCCCCCTCGGCCGTCGCGG
The DNA here is from genome assembly GCF_026627255.1 of Streptomyces antarcticus. Taxonomy (GTDB): domain Bacteria; phylum Actinomycetota; class Actinomycetes; order Streptomycetales; family Streptomycetaceae; genus Streptomyces; species Streptomyces antarcticus. The sequence goes on from NZ_JAPNLM010000016.1 coordinate 49,144, forward strand.
CGACGGCCGCCTCGTTCTCCGTAACCCCTTCCACGGACTCGACGCGACACCCGAGCGGCCCGGACTCGTCGCCACCGTCAGCGTCCTGCTCGGATCCACCGCCTACGACGGCTTTTCCGACAACCCCTCGTGGATCAACGCCGTGCAGACCTCCCCCCTCGGCCGCACCCCCACGGCCACCCTCGGACTTCTCGCCGCCGTCGCCCTCGTCGCCACCCTGTACTGCCTGTGCGCGGCCGCCACCCGCCTCATCGGCGGCCCGCACCCCGGCCCGCTCACCGCCTTCGCGCACTCACTCGTGCCGATCGCCCTCGGCTATCTCATCGCTCACTACTTCTCCCTCCTGGTAGTCGAAGGACCACGCACAGTAAGCATGGCACTGGGCACTGACAACGCCCCGGAACCCTTGCCGCCACTGGGCCCCGGCGGCCTCGCCGCCCTCCAGGTCGTCGCCGTCGTCACCGGCCACGTCCTCGGCGTCGTCGCGGCGCACGACCGGTCCGTGCGACTCGTTCCCCCCGCGAAAGCGGTGGCCGGCCAACTGCCGCTGCTCGCGCTGATGATCACGTACACCATCGGGGGACTGAGCCTCCTGCTGAACTGAGCACCCCGCCGAACAGACGAAGCCAGGAGCGGCATGATGGATCCCGTGCCCCCCACCCCCTCCTCCCCGCCCCCGGCTCCCTCCCTGCGCCGCACCCCCGTCCAGCAGCGCAGCGCCGACCGGCTCGTCCGGATCCTCGACGCGTGCGCCGAACTGCTGGACGAGACCGGCTACGAGAACCTCAGCACCCGCGCGGTCGCCGTCCGCGCCGGGGTCCCGATCGGCTCGGTCTACCGCTTCTTCGGCAACAAGCGGGCCCTGGCCATCGCCCTCGCCCACCGCAACCTGGACCGGTACGCCGACGGCATCACGCACCGGCTCACGGTCCTCCCCTCCACGCACTGGCGGCCGGTGGTGGACGCCGTGCTCGACGAGTACCTGGCCATGAAGCGCAGCGTGCCCGGCTTCGCGCTCGTGGACTTCGGGGTACCCGCGCCGCCCGCCGACGGGCCGGCGGCCGACCCCAACCACCTGGTCGCCGTCCGCCTCACCGAACTGCTCAGCACCCACCTCGGCCTGACCCCCGACGCCACCCTGGAGCGGGCGGTCCTGGTCGCCGTCGAAGCCACGGACGCGCTGATCCAGCTGGCCTTCCGCGTCGACCCCGCCGGGGACCCCGGCATCGTGGCGGAGACCCGCGCGATGATGCACGCCTACCTGGCCCGCGTCCTGGACTGACCCCGTTTCCCCTCCGCCCGGCCCGCCGCCTTCCCGCCCGGCCCGCCGCCTTCCCGCACCGGCCCGTCCGCACCGGCCCGTCCGCACCGTCTTTCCGCGCCGGCCCGTCCGCGTCGACCCAGCCAGCCCGTCCGCCGTCCGTCGGCGTGCCGTCCGGCCCCGCGCCGGTGTCCGCCCCCGGCCCACGGTCCGCACCCGCCCCGGTGTCCGCCCCCGGCCCGTCCCCCCGGAGGGCCTTGCGTCAACGCGCCCCGGCAGACCCCTCCCCACCGTGCCTACCGGTCGGTATGCTCGGGGCGCCCGCGTTCCCGCGACCGTGCCCGTGCCGCAGCCTGCCGCCCTGGAGGGCCCATGCCCCGCACCGCCCTGCGCATCTGCCCCCTCTGTGAAGCCACCTGCGGCCTCACCCTCACCATCGACGGCACCGCCGTCACCGGCGCCCGCGGTGACCGCGAGGACGTCTTCAGCCGGGGCTTCATCTGCCCGAAGGGCGCCGCCTTCGGGCAGCTCGACGCCGACCCCGACCGGTTGCGCCGGCCCCTCGTCCGCCGGGACGGCAGGCTCCGCGACGCCACGTGGGAAGAGGCCTACGACGCCATCGCCGCCGCCGTCCCCGCCCTGGTGGGGGAGTACGGCGCCCAGTCCGCCGGGGTCGTCCTCGGCAACCCGAACGTCCACACCATGGCGGGCGCCCTCTACCCGCCGCTGCTCCTCAAGGCCCTGGGCACCCGCAACCTCTTCACCGCCAGCACCCTCGACCAGATGCCCAAGCACGTCTCCAGCGGGCTGCTCTTCGGCGACCCGTTCGCCATCCCGGTCCCCGACCTCGACCGCACCGACTTCCTGCTGCTCCTGGGCGCCAACCCGGTCGAGTCCAACGGATCGCTGTGCACCGCGCCCGACTTCCCCGGCCGCCTCAAGGCCCTGCGCGCCCGCGGCGGCACCCTGGTCGTCGTCGACCCGCGCCGCACCCGCACCGCCCGGCTCGCCGACCGCCACCTCGCCCCCCGCCCCGGCAGTGACGCCCTGCTGCTCGCGGCCCTGGCGCACACCCTCCTCTCCGAGAAGCTCGCCGCGCCCGGCGCCGCGCTCGAGGAAATCACCGACGGTCTCGGGGAACTCGCCGCCGCGCTCGGGAGTTTCACCCCTGAGGCCGTCGCACCCGCCTGTGACCTCCCGGCCGCCGAGATCCGCACCCTCGCCCGTGAGCTCGCCGCCGCGCCCACCGCCGCCGTCTACGGGCGCATCGGCAGCTCCACCGTCGAGTACGGCACCCTCGCCAGCTGGCTGGTCGACGTACTGAACATCCTCACCGGCAACCTCGACCGGCCGGGCGGAGCCCTCTTCCCGCTCTCCGCCACGGCCGGTGCGCCCCGGCCGGCCGGTCCCGGCAGGGGGTTCGCCCTCGGCCGCTGGTCGAGCCGGGTCAGCGGTCACCCCGAGGCCAAGGGCGAACTGCCCCTGGCCGCCCTCGCGGAGGAGATCGAGACGCCCGGTGACGGACGCATCCGGGTGCTGCTCGCCATCGCGGCCAACCCCGTCCTGTCCGCACCCGACGGCGACCGGCTCGACCGGGCGCTGGCCGGGCTCGACTTCATGGTCTCCGTCGACCCGTACCTGAACGAGACCTCGCGCCACGCCCACGTCGTGCTGCCCCCGCCGCCGCCCGCGCAGAGCGCGCACTTCGACTTCGCCTTCAACGGGTTCGCCGTACGCAACCAGGCGCGCTACTCGCCCGCCGCCGTGCCACTGGAGGCGGGGCGGCTGGACGAGTGCGAGATCCACGCGCGGCTGGTCCTCGCTGTCTCGGGGCTCCACGGTGCCCCGCCGGAGGCGGTCGACGAGCGCGTCATCGCCGACACCCTCGCCCGGGCCGTCGACGACCCGCGCTCGCCGCTGCACGGCCGCGATCCGGACGAGGAGGGCCGTCTCCTGTCCGGCCGGACCGGACCCGAGCGGCGGCTCGACCTGATGCTGCGCCTCGGCCCGTACGGACTCACCCTCGACGGCCTCCGCCAGAGCCCGCACGGCATCGACCTGGGCCCGCTGCGGCCCCGGCTCCCGGGCCTGCTGAAGACGCGCAGCGGCAGGATCGAGCTGCTGCCCGACCCCATCGCGACCGAGCTGCCCAGGCTCCGCGCGGCGCTCGCCGAACGCCCCGCTTCCCTGGTGCTCGTGGGCCGCCGCCACCTGAGGTCCAACAACAGCTGGTTGCACAACGTTCCGGCCCTCACCGGAGGTTCCAACCGCTGCACCCTGCACGTCCACCCGCAGGACGCCGACCGGCTCGGCCTCACGGACGGGGCGCGGGCCCGGATCACCGCCGACGGCGGCAGCCTGGAGGTACCCGTCGAGGTCACCGACACCGTCCGCACCGGTGTCGTGAGCCTCCCGCACGGCTGGGGCCACGACCGCGCCGGGACCAGGCTCTCGGTCGCCTCCGCGGAGCCCGGCGTCAACGTCAACCAGCTCCTCGACGGCAGCCGACTCGACCCGCTGTCCGGTACGGCCGTGCTCAACGGATTCCCCGTCGAGCTGGCACCCCTGCCCTGAGCTGGGGTTTTGCTCGTATTGCTCACGCTCGGACGTCTTGTTGGCGCAAGGAGGCGGCACCTACGTTCCCAGCATGCTGACCTTCCTCGGCTTCGCCATGATCGCGACCTTCCTGGTCCTGATCATGATGAAGAAAATGTCGCCCATCGCGGCGCTCGTCCTCATTCCCGCGCTCTTCTGCGTGTTCGCCGGACAGGGCGCGCAGCTCGGCGACTACGTCATCGACGGCGTCGGCAAGCTCGCGCCGACCGCCGCCATGCTGATGTTCGCCATCGTCTACTTCGGCGTGATGATCGACGTCGGCCTCTTCGATCCGATCGTCCGGGGCATCCTGCGCTTCTGCAAGGCGGACCCGATGCGGATCGTGGTCGGCACCGCGGTGCTCGCCGCGATCGTGTCGCTGGACGGTGACGGCTCCACCACCTTCATGATCACCGTCTCGGCGATGTACCCCCTGTACAAGCGGCTGGGGATGAGCCTCGTCGTCATGACCGGTGTCGCGGCCACCGCCAACGGCGTCATGAACACCCTGCCCTGGGGCGGTCCCACCGCCCGCGCCGCCACCGCCCTGAAGCTCGACGCCGGCGACGTGTTCGTGCCGATGATCCCGGCCCTCGCGGCCGGCCTGCTCTTCGTATTCGTCCTCGCGTACGTCCTCGGGCTGAAGGAGCGCCGACGGCTCGGCCCGCTGGCGCTCCCCGGCGGCCGGGAGCCGGCGGACGCCGAGGCCGACCGCCTCGCCCCGGCCGCTGCGGGGGCCGGTCCGGTCACCGCCGCGCGCGCGGTGAAGGTGAAGCCGTCCGGGTCCGCCGGGTCCGCCGGGTCTGCCGGGTCTGCCGGTTCCGCGGGTTCCGCCGGCTCGGCCGGGTCCGCGGGCAAGTCGTCCGGGTCCGCGGGTTCCGCCGGGACGGCGGGGACGGCCGGGCTCGAGCGGGCCGCCGCCTCGGCCGCCCCCGGTACCCCGGGCGCTCCCGCCGCGCCGACGGGCACCACCACGGCCACCGCCCCGGCCGACGCCCCCGCCCTTGCCGAAGCCCCCGCCTCCGACCGCGCGGACGCCCCCGCCCCCGCCCTCGCCGACGCCGACGGACCCGGCGGCGGCTTCCAGGGACTCGACCCGCACCGCGCCACCCTGCGCCCCCGCCTCTACTGGTTCAACGCAGGCCTCACCGTCGCCCTGCTCACCGCGATGATCATGGAGCTGCTGCCCATCCCGGTGCTGTTCCTGCTCGGTGCCGCGCTCGCCCTCACCGTCAACTTCCCCCACATGCCCGACCAGAAGGCCCGCATCGCCGCCCACGCCGACAACGTCCTGAACGTCGCCGGCATGGTCTTCGCCGCCGCCGTCTTCACCGGCGTCCTCACCGGCACCGGCATGGTCAAGGAGATGGCCGACTGGCTCGTCGGCGCCATCCCCGAGGGCATGGGCCCGCACATGGCCCTGGTCACCGGCCTGCTGAGCCTGCCGCTCACCTACTTCATGTCCAACGACGGCTTCTACTTCGGCGTCCTGCCCGTCCTCGCCGAGGCCGGCGCCGCCCACGGCGTCTCCCCGCTCGAGATCGCCCGCGCGTCCCTCGTCGGCCAGGCCCTGCACATGTCCAGCCCGCTGGTTCCGGCCGTCTACGTCCTCGTCGGGATGGCCAAGGTCGAGTTCGGCGACCACACCCGCTTCACCGTGAAATGGGCTGCTTTGACCTCACTCGTCGTCCTCGGGGCAGGGATGCTTTTCGGCATCATCTGATCCCGGCGACCCCTGGCGCACAGAAAACTACCGGCGCTAGTTTGTAGGCTGTCCGGGAGGTCAGGTCCACGCGCTGGTGCGTGTTTCGGGAGGAACAGCCATGAAGGCCCATGACGGGATGTACATCGGCGGGGAATGGCGGCCCGCCGCCGGACGCGAGCGGATCGAGGTCGTCAACCCCGCCGACGAGCAGGTCATCGGAGGGGTGCCGGCCGGTAGCGCCGAGGACGTGGACGCGGCCGTGCGTGCCGCCCGCGCCGCCTTCCCGGCCTGGGCGGCCACCCCGCCCGCCGAGCGGGGGGCACTGATCGGCGCCCTCCGCGACGTGCTGGCGGCCCGCAAGAAGGAGATGGCCGAGACGATCACCGCCGAACTCGGCTCCCCGAGCGGCTTCTCGGAAGCGGTCCACGTGGGCTCGCCGATCGCCGTGGCCTCGTCGTACGCGGAGCTCGCCGCCTCGTACGCCTTCGAGGAGCGGATCGGGACCTCCACCGTGCTGCTGGAGCCGATCGGCGTCGTCGGGGCCATCACGCCCTGGAACTACCCGCTGCACCAGGTCGTTGCAAAGGTGGCGCCCGCTCTCGCCGCCGGCTGCACCCTCGTCCTCAAGCCGGCCGAGGACACCCCGCTGACCGCACAGCTCTTCGCCGAAGCCGTGCACGAGGCGGGCATCCCGGCCGGAGTCTTCAACCTGGTGACCGGTACCGGTCCGGTCGCCGGTCAGGCCCTGGCCGCGCACGAGGGAGTCGACCTCGTCTCCTTCACCGGCTCGACCGCCGTCGGCCGGAAGATCGGTGCCACGGCCGGCGCCGCCGTCAAGCGGGTCGCCCTCGAACTGGGCGGAAAATCGGCCAATGTCATCCTGCCCGGGGCCGACCTGGCCAAGGCCGTCGCGACGGGCGTCGGCCACGTCATGAACAACACCGGCCAGAGCTGCAACGCGCTCACCCGCATGCTCGTCCACCGGGACCAGTACGAGGAGGCCGTCACCCTGGCGGCCGCCGCCGTCGCCAAGTACCCCACCGGCGACCCCCGCGACCCGGGCACCCGCCTGGGCCCCGTCGTCAACGCCAAGCAGCGCGACCGCGTACGCGGATACATCACCCAGGGCATCGAGGAGGGCGCCCGTCTCGTCGCCGGCGGCCCCGACGCGCCCCGGGAGCAGGGGTACTTCGTCGCCCCGACCGTGTTCGCCGACGTCACGCCCGACATGACCATCGCGCAGGAGGAGATCTTCGGCCCCGTGCTGTCGATCCTCGCCTACGAGGACGAGGAGGAGGCCCTGGCCATCGCCAACGGCACCGTCTACGGCCTGGGCGGCGCCGTCTGGGCCGCGGACGAGGAGACGGCCGTGGCCTTCGCGCGCCGCATGGACACCGGCCAGGTGGACATCAACGGCGGCCGCTTCAACGTGCTCGCGCCCTTCGGCGGCTACAAGCAGTCGGGCGTGGGCCGCGAGCTGGGCCCGCACGGCCTGGCCGAGTACCTCCAGACCAAGTCCCTGCAGTTCTGAACACGGAGACGACGACCATGGTCCGCGCCGCCATCCTGCCCGCCGTCGGAGCCCCGCTGGAGATACGGGAGATCGTGCTGCCCGACCCCGGCCCCGGACAGGTCCGGGTACGGCTCACCGCCGCCGGGGTCTGCCACTCCGACCTCTCCCTCACCAACGGCACCATGCGGGTCCCCGTCCCCGCCGTCCTCGGGCACGAGGGCGCGGGCACGGTCCTCGCCGTCGGGGAGGGCGTCACGCACGTCGCCCCCGGCGACGGAGTGGTGCTCAACTGGGCGCCGTCCTGCGGGGAGTGCCACCACTGCACCATCGGCGAGGTCTGGCTGTGCGCCAAGGCCCTCTCCGGGATCGGCGCCGTCCACGCGCACGACGCGCAGGGCGCGGAGCTGCACCCGGGGCTGAACGTCGCCGCGTTCGCAGAGGAGACCGTCGTCGCGGCGAACTGCGTGCTGCCCGCGCCCGCCGGGATCCCGCTCGACGAGGCCGCCCTGCTCGGCTGTGCCGTCCTCACCGGCTACGGCGCCGTCCACCACAGTGCCCAGGTCTTCCCGGGCGAGTCCGTCGCCGTCTTCGGCATCGGCGGCGTCGGCTTGGCCGCGCTCCAGGCCGCCCGGATCGCGCAGGCGGGTCCGATCGTGGCCGTCGACGTGTCCCCGGCCAAGGAGGAACTGGCCCGCGCGGCCGGCGCCACGGACTTCGTCCTCGCCTCCGACACCACGGCCAAGCAGATCCGCGCGCTCACCGGCGGGCACGGCGTGGACGTCGCCGTCGAATGCGTCGGCCGGGCGGAAACCATCCGGGGCGCCTGGGAGTCCACCCGGCGCGGCGGCCGCACCACCGTCGTCGGCATCGGCGGAAAGGAGCAGCAGGTCACCTTCCACGCGCTGGAGCTCTTCCACTTCGCCCGCACCCTGACCGGCTGCGTCTACGGCAACAGCGACCCGGCCCGCGACCTCCCGGTGATCGCCGGACACGTCCGCGCGGGCCGCCTGGACCTCGGCCTCATGGTCACCGACCGCATCACCCTCGACGGCATCCCTGCCGCCTTCGACGCCATGCTGGCGGGCAAGGGCGGCCGCTCCCTGGTCGTCTTCTAGCCCCCGCCGTACGGCACCACCGGCGCGGCGCGGCGCGGCGCGGTCGGCGGCACGGAACGGCCCCGGGCGGGCCGGGCCGCGCCGCCGGGCCGCCCCGCGCCAACCCGCCCCGCGCCGCCGGTCGCGCCCGCGCCGCCCCGGCCGCGTCACGCCGATTCGCGTCGCGCCGCCTCGTACTGCAGGGCCAGCCCGTCCAGCAGCGCCGTCAGGCCCGTCTCGAACGCGCCCTGGTCCACCTCGCGCTGCCGCTCGGCCAGCAGGTGGGCCTGCCCCAGGTGCGGGTAGTCCGCCGGGTCGTACGCCGCCTCGTCGTCCACGAAACCCCGGGCGAAGGAGGCCACCGCCGAGCCCAGGATGAAGTACCGCATCAGCGCGCCGATCCGGGTCGCCTGCGCCGGGGGCCAGCCGGCCGCCGTCATCGCGCCGAACACCGCGTCCGCGAGCCGCAGGCCCGCCGGACGGCGGCCCGGTCCCCGGGCCAGTACCGGCACGATGTTCGGATGGTCGGACAGCGCGTCCCGGTACGAGTGCGCCCAGGCGTGCAGGGCCCCGCGCCAGTCCCGGACGCCCTCGGCCCCGTACGCCGGCGCCTCGAACATCGACAGGTCGACCCGCGCGCTCACCGCGTCCGCCACCGCCTCCAGGATCTCGTCTTTCGTCCGGAAGTGGTTGTACAGCGAGGGCCCGCTGACCCCGAGCGCGGCCGCCAGCCGCCGCGTCGACACCGCCTCCAGCCCCTCCGCGTCCACCAGCGCGCCCGCCGCCTCGACGATGCGGGTTCTGCTGAGCAGGGGCTTGCGCGGTCTGGCCATGCGCCACATAGTAGGCCCTGCCCGCCATAAACTACCGGTGCTAGTTAACTGGCCCGGGAGCCCGCCACGACGACCCCGGAGGTGCCCGGTGAACCTTGAGCTGAGCGAGGAGCAGACCGCCGTACGCCGGCTGGCCCGCGAGTTCACCGACCGCGAGGTCGTCCCGTACGCCGCCGCGTGGGACCGTGCCGAGAGCGTCGACCGGGCCGTCGTGAAGAAGCTGGGCGCGCTCGGCTTCCTCGGCCTTACCGTCCCCGAGGAGTACGGCGGCTCCGGCGGCGACCACCTCGCCTACGTACTGGTCACCGAGGAGCTCGGCCGCGGCGACTCCGCCGTGCGCGGCATCGTGTCCGTCTCCCTCGGCCTGGTCGCCAAGACCATCGCCGCCTGGGGCACCGAGGAGCAGAAGCGGGAGTGGCTGCCCCGGCTGTGCTCCGGCGACGCGCTCGGCTGCTTCGGCCTGACCGAGCCCGGCACCGGCTCCGACGCGGGCAACCTCACCGCGCGCGCCGTGCGCGAGGGCGACTCATACCTGGTCGGCGGCAGCAAGATGTTCATCACCAACGGCACCTGGGCCGACGTGGTGCTGCTCTTCGCGCGTACCGGCGACGAGCCCGGCCACCGCGGCATCTCGGCCTTCCTGGTCCCCACCGACACCCCGGGCCTCACCCGCCGCGAGATCCACGGCAAGCTCGGCCTGCGCGGCCAGGCCACCGCCGAACTCGTCTTCGACGGGGTCCGCGTACCGGCCTCCGCGATGCTCGGCCCCGAGGGCAAGGGCTTCTCGGTCGCCATGTCCGCGCTGGCCAAGGGGCGGATGTCGGTCGCCGCCGGCTGCGTGGGCATCGCGCAGGCGGCGCTGGAATCGGCCGTCGCGTACGCCGCCCAGCGCGAGCAGTTCGGCAAACCGATCGCCCACCACCAGCTGGTCCAGGAGCTGATCGCCGACATCTCGGTCGACGTGGACGCGGCCCGGCTGCTGACCTGGCGGGTCGCGGACCTCATCGACCGGGGGCAGCCGTTCGCCACCGAGTCCTCCACCGCCAAGCTCTTCGCCTCCGAGGCGGCCGTGCGCGCCGCGAGCAACGCCCTCCAGGTGCACGGCGGGTACGGCTACATCGACGAGTACCCGGCCGGCAAACTGCTGCGCGACGCCCGCGTGATGACCCTGTACGAGGGCACCAGCCAGATCCAGAAGCTCCTCATCGGCCGCGCCCGCACCGGAGTTTCGGCCTTCTGAGGGCGTGCCCTCCGGTTCCGGGCTGAGTACGCGCCTGAGTACGCGTGCGGATGTGCCCGCGGTCGGGCGGCGCGATGCTCGACCCATGAACGAGACACCGGTCAAGCAGCAGAACTCGGGGGCGTACTACGGCCAGGCCGTTGCCTCCTTCGGCATCGCCATGGGCGCCGTGTCCGTGGGGATCTACAACATGGAGGTGAGCGGCTGGGTCCGCGCCTTCCTCGGCATCGCGGTCCTGTACCTCACCACCTCGGCCTTCACCCTCGCCAAGGTGATCCGCGACCGCCAGGAGGTCACCAACATCGTGAGCCGGGTCGACCAGGCCCGGATGGAGAAGATGATGGCGGAGTTCGACCCCTTCGCCCCGAAGTAGCGGGCCCGGACCCGGGGCGCGGGCGCCGGACCGCACGGACGACGACGCTAAGCGCTTGCTCACCCTCCGGTAGGGTGTCCCTTCCCATACGGCGAAGAGGGTGAGCGGGCGATGGACAGCGTGGAGGAGACGGCCGGCGGCTACCAGCCGTGGTCGGAGGTCACCCCCGAGGCCGCGCGGCGGCTGCTCGTGGCGGCCGTCGAGGCCTTCGCCGAGCGCGGGTACCACGCCACCACCACGCGTGACATCGCGGGCCGGGCCGGCATGAGCCCGGCCGCGCTGTACATCCACTACAAGACCAAGGAAGAGCTGCTCCACCGGATCAGCCGGATCGGCCACGACAAGGCCCTGGAGATCCTGACGACCGCGTCCGACGGCCCCGGGAGTGCCGCCGAGCGGCTCGACGCCGCCGTACGGTCCTTCGTGCGCTGGCACGCGGCGCACCACACCACCGCACGCGTGGTCCAGTACGAGCTGGACGCCCTCGCCCCCGAGCACCGCGCCGACATCGTGGCGCTGCGCCGCCGGAGCGACGCCGCCGTGCGCCGCATCCTCGCCGACGGGGTCGAGGCGGGGGAGTTCGACGTGCCCGATGTACCGGGCACCACCCTCGCCGTGCTGTCGCTCTGCATCGACGTCGCCCGCTGGTTCAGCGTGGCCGGGCAGCGCACGCCCGACGAGGTCGGCGCGCTCTACGCCGACCTCGTGCTCCGCATGGTGGGCGCGCGGCCGGCCGCCCCCCGGGAGTAGCGCACGCCCATCCCCCAGGAGTAGGGCTGCCGCCCATCCCTCAGAAGTAGTAGCGGGACACCGACTCCGCCACGCACACCGGCTTGTCGCCGCCCTCGCGCTCGACCGTGACCGTCGCCGTGACCTGCACCCCGCCGCCCGCATCCACGACCTCCGTGAGCACGGCGGTGGCCCGCAGCCGCGATCCGACCGGCACCGGTGCCGGGAAACGCACCTTGTTCGTTCCGTAGTTGATGCCCATCCGCATGCCCTCGACCCGCATGACCTGCGGCACCAGGCTCGGCAGCAGGGACAGCGTCAGGTAGCCGTGCGCGATGGTGGAACCGAAGGGGCCGGTCGCGGCGCGCTCCGGATCCACGTGGATCCACTGGTGGTCGCCGGTCGCGTCCGCGAAGAGGTCGATCCGCTTCTGGTCCACCTCCAGCCACCCGCTGGGCCCGAGCGGCTCGCCCGTTCCGGCGCGCAGTTCCTCGGCGGACGTGAAGACCTTCGGCTCGGACATGCCCTGATCCTGCCTCTCGCAGACGACGGACGTACCGCGCTCAGTGAATAAGCGCTTGCTCAGCATGCTGGGGCCGTATGTGTATGTCAACGGACCTCCGACTACGCTCGGCCTGGTGCCGCAGATTCCCGAAAAGATCCACGAGCTCACCGTCGGCCAGCTGTCCGCCCGCAGTGGCGCGGCCGTGTCCGCGCTCCACTTCTACGAGTCCAAGGGCCTGATCAGCAGCCGACGCACCTCCGGCAACCAGCGCCGCTACACCCGCGACGCACTGCGCCGGGTGGCCTTCGTACGGGCCGCGCAGCGCGTGGGCATCCCGCTGGCCAGTATCCGCGAGGCGCTCACCCAGCTGCCCGAGGAGCGCACCCCCACCCGCGAGGACTGGGCCCGGCTCTCCGAGGCCTGGCGCGCCGAGCTCGACCAGCGGATCACCCAACTCGGCCGGTTGCGGGACCACTTGACGGACTGCATCGGCTGCGGCTGCCTCTCGCTGGAGAACTGCGCGCTGTCCAACCCGGACGACGTCTTCGGCGAACGGCTCACCGGCTCCCGGCTGTAGCGCCGCCGCCCCTCGCGCCGCCAGCCCTCGCGCCGCCCCCTCTCGCGCCGTCGGCCGCCTCAGCCCCACCGGCCGTGCCCGCCGCATCCGCCGCATCCGCCTCCGCCCGCACCGCCACGGCGGCCGCCACCAGTTCGGCGTTCGACCGGGCCCGCCGCCCGTCCGGCAGGTGCAGTACGTCGCCCGCGCCGGTCCGCGCGCCCGTACCGCACCGCGCGGCCAGCCGCAGCACCGGCCAGGCGGCGTCCCCCCGCCCGTACAGCAGCAGGGCCACCGGCGGCAGCCCGCCCAGGCCCGCCACCAGCGCCGGTTGGGCCGCCGCCAGCTCCACGGCCAGCCGGACCCGCCCGCCGGGGTCGCGCAGCGGCCAGGCCAGGAACCGGGCCAGCGGCTCCGGTCCGGCCGGCCCGCCCAGCGGCACCACCGCGTCCACCGAGACCCCGCGGTCGAGCAGCGCCTCGGCGAGTTCCACCGCCCCGGGCTCCGCGAAGCGGACCTCCGCCCGGTCCGGCAGCAGCGGCCAGGCCCGCACCCGCTCCAGCCGCGCCGCCGGATCCGGCTCCGCCGGGACGCCCGCCGGCACCGACAGGGGTACGCCGACCCCCGCGTCCCGCAGCGCCTCCAGCGCCGGCCCGACCACCCGGGGCGAGAGGCTCTCCCGCCCGCACGGGGTCCGCGGGTGGACGAGCACCTCCCCGGCCCCGGCGGCGACCGCCCCCAGCGCCGACTGGGCAAGGGCCCCGGGGGACATCGGTACGGCCGGCCCGTCGGCCGCGCCCCGGCCGCCGTTCAGCGACACCAGCAGGGGCGGCCTCACGCGGCCCCCGCCGAGGGCATGTCCGCGAGCGCCGGTCTCGGCACCACGATCCCGCAGCCCGCGCAGACCGGGCCGCCGTCCCAGGCCCAGGCCCCCTCCCAGGGCCCCGGCCCGGCGCCCGCACCCGGCCCGGCGCCCGCACCCCGTACGCCCGCACCCCGTACGCCCGGACCGTCGACGACCGGATCCTCCGTGCCCGGGACCGCTCCCGGCCGCTGGCCCGGCACCGGCACCGGGCCCGGCGCCGGCCACCGCAGCTCCTCGTCCCCGCAGACCGGGCAGCCCGTCCCCGGCTCCGTCTCCAGCGCCCGCACCAGCCGCCGCAGCACCTCGCCCAGCGTCCCCTCGGGCCGTACTCCCGGATCCGCGCACCGCACCACCGCGTCCCCGCTGCCGCCCCACGCCCACTCCGGCCGGCGCAGCCCGTGGTGCTTCTCGCGCCTTCGCCGCTCCGCGAAGTGCCGTTCGTACTCCAGCCAGACCGCCCGCGCCTCCTCCAGCTCCTCCAGCGCGGCGACCAGCCGCAGCGGATCCGCCCCCCGGTCCTCCGGGGCGATCCCGTGCCGGTCGCACAGGTGCCACCACGTGGCCCGGTGCCCGTACGGCGCGAACCGCTCCAGGCAGCGGCGCAGGGAGTGGCGCCGCAGGGCCCGGTCATTGCGCGCGTCGCGCACCTGGTGGGCCAGACTTTGGAATCCCGCCATCACACCTTCACCTCCGCCGATGTGCCCAACATGCCCGGCCTACGGTGGGCGCATGCGGGGGCGGTCGAGGCGTGTGGGTGGCACATGGCCGGAAGTCAGCGCCCCATGCGCCCCGCGGTGACCACCAGCCGGGCCAGTTCCTCGTGGCAGATGTCACTGTGCGCCCCCGACGGGGCGCCGCCGCGCCGGACCACGGAGCCCGTGTCCACGCTGACGCAACCGGTCGCGGGGACCCCCTCGCGCAGGGCGGCGTCGAGGCTCAGGCGGGGCGCGCCGGGCACCGCACGCACCCCGTCATGGCCGATCGCCCCCCACCGCGCGTCGAAGCCGAGCAGACCGGCCGAATCCCCTGCCATCCGCGAGGCCAGCGGATAGAAGATCTTCAGCGAGGTGTCGTGCGGGGAGTGGCAGGCCACCACCGGCCCGTCGACCCGCCGCTGGAGGCCGCCCAGGGCGCCGCCGCGTCCCTGGTCGTGCGGCAGCCGGTCGGCGAAGGCGTAGTGGGAGAAGGCACCCTGGAACAGGGTCAGCGACTTCACGTACCGGGCGCCGTCCGGGACCGCGCGCAGCGAGAAGGACACCACCCGCGCCCCGAAGCTGTGCCCGAGCAGGTGGACGCGCAGGGCCGGGCGGCGGGCGGCCAGCCCGGCCAGCACCGGGCCGAGCCCGCGCTCGCCGACCACCCCCGCGCGTTTCTTCATCTGGTAGTACGTGGCCTGCCGCAGCAGCTCCTTGGCGCCCTTCCACAGCGGCCGCAGCCCGTCGCCGACCGCCGGCTCCCGCCCCGCCGCGGCGTCGGCACCGGGCGGGGCGTCGGTTCCGGGCGGGGCGCCCGCCGCGGCCAGGGCGGCGGCGAGGTCCCGGCACACCTCCAGGACGTCCTGCGTGAAGACGGCGGGAACCGGGGGAGCGGCCGCGGTGGGTACGGCGTTCACCCCCGCCAGCTCCCGTACGAGCGCGCCGAACTCGATGAAGGCGGCCGCCGACTCCTCGCGCCGCTCCAGCAGCTCGGCCACGCGGTCCAGCTCCGCCCGCCGGCCCGGCCAGAACGCGCCGAGGGCCGCGCGGGTGCCGGGGCCGAGCGCGGTGCCCGGGTCCGGCGCGGTGCCGGAGCCGCCCCCCGCGGCGGCGGCTTCCGCCGTGGCCGGGTCCGCGAGCAGCCCGGGGGCGGGGGCGTCGAAGTCCGGTATCGGCTCGTCCGCGAACCGGATCGAGGGCCAGACCACACCCACGTACCCCAGCCGCACCCCCGACCCCACCAGCCCCGGGAAGGGGGCGAAGAACCGGTCGTAGAGCCGGGTCGAGGTGGACCGGTCGCTGTTCCAGCCGTGCGCGAACACCAGCAGGTCGGTGGCCTCCATGCGGGCCACCGCGGCCTCCGCCTCCCGGTCCGCGTCCCCCTCGGAGTCGAAGACCAGCTCCGCGTACGGCCCGACCCGTATCCCGCCGACGCTGTCCGCCATGACATCCCCCCTCGCACCGCCCCGCGGTTCCCGCGGAGCCGGCATCCTGCCACCGCCGCGCCCGCCCGGCCGACCCCCGGACGCCGTCGGATCACCCGTACAGGAGGTACCCCCCGCGCGTCTCCGCGAACCGGGTCAGCCCGGCCGCCCAGTCCCCGGCGATCTCCTCCACCCCGGCGCCCGCGTCGACCATCGCGCGGACCCGGTCCGAGCCCGTCAGCCTGTCGATCCAGTGGTCCGCGCGCCAGCCGAAGCCGCTCCACGTCCGCCGCGCCGTGACCAGCAGCCCGATGCCCGCCCGTACCGGATCGAAGGCCTCCCGGTCGTGCACGATCAGCCGGACACCGCCGCAGAGCCGGCCCGCGTGCTTGGAGAACGTCGGCGTGAAGTACGCCTCCCGGAACCACACCCCCGGCAGCCCCAGGGCGTTCGCCGCCTCCGCCCACCGGCGGTCGACGCCCTCGGCGCCCACCACCTCGAACGGGGTGGTCGTCCCGCGCCCCTCGGACAGGTTCGTCCCCTCGAACAGACAGGTCCCGGCGTACGCGAGGGCCGTGTCCGGCGTCGGCATGTTCGGACTCGGCGGCACCCAGGGCAGCCCGGTCGCGCCGAAGAACGCGTCCCGCCGCCAGCCGCTCATCGCCACCGTCCGCAGGGCGACGGGCCGGTCGGCCAGGAACTCGCCGTTGAAGAGCAGGGCCAGTTCGGCCGCCGTCATCCCGTGCGCCAGCGCGATCGGCTCCCGTCCCACGAAGCTCGCGTACGGGCGCTGGAGCACCGGCCCCGCCGCCCGCCGGCCGCCCACCGGGTTGGGCCGGTCCAGCACCACCACCGCCTTGCCTGCGAGCGCGGCCGCGCGCATGCAGTCGTACAGGGTCCAGATGTAGGTGTAGAAGCGGGCCCCGACGTCCTGGATGTCGAAGACGACGGTGTCGATCCCGGCGGCCGTGAACACGTCCGCGAGCCGCTGCCCGCTCGTGTCGTACGTGTCGTACACGGGGAGCCCGGTCGCCGGGTCGCGGGAGGCCCCCTCGGAGCCGCCGGCCTGCGCCGTCCCGCGGAAGCCGTGCTCGGGCCCGAACACCGCGACCAGGTCCACCCGTTCGTCCGCGTGCAGGACGTCGACCATGTGGCGGGCGTCCGCGGTGATCCCGGTCGGGTTGGTGACCACGCCGACCCGCTGCCCGGCCAGTACGCCGTACCCGTCCGCCGCCATCCGCTCGAAGCCGGTCCGCACCCGCCCGTCCGCAGAAGCCCGGGAGGCCGCCGGAGCCGTGGGAGCCGCGGCGCCGGCCGCTCCCACCGTCCCCACGGCTCCGGCCGTCCCCATGGCCCCCGCCAGTCCCAGCACCCCGCGTCGCGACAGACTCATCCGGCCACGCTAGGCGGCAGACCCCTTCCGTCAGGACATACCGACTGGTTAGTATCCCCGCGATCCGTTCCGCGGATCTGCGGCAGCCGACCGGAGGCACCGGTGGCAGGCGACCGGCCACCGACCACCCGCCCCGGCACCCGGCTGCCGCACCCGGCCACGAAAGGCGATCCCCGTGAGCGCGTACCAGGACCAGCGAGTCGTCGTCACCGGTGCGGGCGGCGGCATCGGCGCCGCCCTCGCCCGCCGCTTCGCCGCCGAGGGCGCCACCGTGGCGGTCAACGACCTCGACCCCGCCAAGGCCGCGGCGGTGGCCGACGGGATCGGCGCCCGGGCCGTCGCGGTGCCGGGCGACGCCTCGCAGATCGTGGCGGAGGCCCGCGAGGCACTCGGCGGCACGGTCGACGTCTACTGCGCCAACGCCGGACTCGCCTCGGGCGGCGACGCCTTCGCCGAGGAGGCCGTGTGGGAAGCCGCCTGGGACACCAACGTCATGGCCCACGTCCGCGCGGCCCGCCTGCTGCTGCCGGACTGGCTGGAGCGGGGGAGCGGCCGGTTCGTGTCCACCGTCTCCGCCGCCGGGCTGCTGACCATGATCGGCGCGGCGCCGTACAGTGTCACCAAGCACGGCGCGCTCGCCTTCGCCGAGTGGCTCTCGCTGACCTACCGCCACCGCGGGGTCGACGTCCACGCCATCTGCCCGCAGGGGGTGCGCACCGACATGCTGACCGCCTCGGGCTCGGCGGGCGAACTCGTCCTCGCACCGACCGCGATCGAGCCGGACGCGGTGGCGGACGCACTGTTCGACGGCATGGAGAAGGGCCGGTTCTTGATCCTCCCGCACCCCGAGGTGGCGGACTTCCACGTCGCGCGCGCCACCGACCCGGACCGCTGGCTGGGGGGCATGAACCACCTCCAGCGCAAGTGGGAGGCCAGGTGAGCCCGCTGACCGCCGCCGCCCAGGACTCCCCGTACGCCGCCAGGCCCTGGCTCGGGCTGCTCAGCCCGGCCCAGCGCGCCCCCGTCCAGCCGCCGCCCACGGTGCTGCACGCCTTCCGCGCCGCCGCGGCCCGGGCGCCCGGGCGCACCGCCCTGGCCTACTTCGACGGCCGCACCGGCTACGCCGACGCCGACGCGCTCTCCGACTCGGTCGCCGGGCACCTCGCCGAGCGGGGCGTCCGCCGCGGCGACCGGGTCGCCGTCATGCTCCAGAACACCCCGCACTTCGTGCTCGCCGTCCTCGCCGCCTGGAAGGCGGGCGCGGTGGTCGTCCCGCTGAACCCGATGTACAAGTCCGGTGAGGTCGGACACGTCCTGCGCGACTCCGGGGCCGTCGCGCTCGTCTGCGAGGTACGGGCGTGGGACGCGTACCTGGGGGAGGCCGTCCGGGACAGTGCCGTGCGCACCGTCCTGACCGCGAGCGACCTGGACTTCCAGACGCGGAACGACCCCCGGGTCCTGCGGACCGACCCGGCACCGGACCCCGGGGCCGCCGCCCCGGCGAACTGTCCGGCGGACGGGCTCGCCGACCGTCCGGCGGACGGGCTCCCCGTCCGTCCGGCCGACGGGGTCAGCGTCCCTCCCGCCCGCGACGTCGCCGACCTCACCGCCGTCGCCCGGCACGGCCACCCGGCCCCGGACGACCCGCGCCTCACCGCCGCAGACACCGCGCTCATCAGCTACACCTCCGGCACCAGCGGCACCCCCAAGGGCGCGCTGAACCCGCACGGCGCGCTCACCTACAACGCCGTCCGCCAGGTGACCGGCCACCCGCTCCCCGAGGGCGCCACCTACTTCGCCCTCGCGCCCCTCTTCCACATCACCGGCATGGTGTGCCAGCTCGCCGCCTGCTTCGCCAACGCCGGCACCCTCGCCCTCGCCCACCGCTTCGACGCCGGCGCCGTCCTCGACGCCTTCCTCGAACACCGCCCCGCCTACGCCGTCGGCCCGGCCACCGCCTTCATGGCCCTCGCCGCCCACCCGGCCGCCACCGCGGACCACTTCGCCTCCTTCCGGGTGCTCTCCTCGGGCGGCGCCCCGCTGCCGCCCGCGCTCGTCGAGCGGCTGCGCGCCGCCTTCGGTTTCTACCTCCGCAACGGCTACGGCCTCACCGAGTGCACCGCCCCCTGCGCCTCCGTCCCCGTACACCTCGAAGCACCCGTCGACCCCGTCTCAGGCACCCTCTCGGTGGGCCTGCCCGGCGCCGACACCGTCGTACGGATCCTCGACGAGCGGGGCGCCGAAGTACCCCTCGGCGAACCCGGCGAGATAGCCGTCCGCGGCCCGCAGGTCGTGCCCGGCTACTGGGGCCTGCCCGAGGACACCGCCCGGGCCTTCCCGGACGGCGAACTGCGCACCGGGGACGTCGGGTTCATGGACCCGTCCGGCTGGCTCTACGTCGTCGACCGCAAGAAGGACATGATCAACGCCTCCGGCTTCAAGGTCTGGCCGCGCGAGGTCGAGGACGTGCTCTACACCCACCCCGCCGTCCGCGAGGCCGCCGTCGTCGGCGTCCCGGACCCGTACCGCGGGGAGAGCGTGAAGGCGTACGTGAGCCTGCGCCCCGGTGCCCCGGCCACACCGGAGGAGCTGTCCGCGTACTGCGCCGCGCGCCTCGCCGCGTACAAATACCCGCGCCGGGTGGAGATCCTGCCTGTCCTTCCGAAGACGACCAGTGGCAAGATCCTGCGACGGGAACTGCGCGACCGCGGCTGAAAACAGCCGGACGGCCGCCCGGGGCACGACGAAGCACACGGAAGGAAGGTCAGCGCCATGGCGGCCAGGACCACGGAGCCCGAGGGCACGCACGAAGCGCCGGTACCGCAGCGCCTGCTGGCCGTCGCCACCAGGCTGTTCGCCGAGCGGGGCTACGACCGCACCTCGGTGCAGGAGATCGTCGAGGCGGCCGGCGTCACCAAGGGCGCGCTCTACCACTACTTCGGTTCCAAGGACGACCTGCTGCACGAGGTGTACGCGCGGATGCTGCGCCTCCAGCAGCAGCGGCTCGACGCGGTGGCCGGATCCGACGCCCCGGTGGAGGAGCGGCTGCGCGCGGCCGCCGCCGACGTGGTCGTGACCACCATCGAGAACCTGGACGACGCGATGATCTTCTTCCGGTCGATGCACCAGCTCAGCCCGGAGAAGTTCAAGCAGGTACGGGCGGAACGCCGGCGCTACCACGAGCGGTTCCGGGCGCTGGTCGAAGAGGGCCAGCGCACCGGGGTGTTCTCCACGGCCACCCCCGCCGACCTGGTGGTGGACTACCACTTCGGGTCCGTGCACCACCTCTCCACCTGGTACCGCGCGGACGGCCCGCTCACCCCCCAGCAGGTCGCCGACCACCTCGCGGACCTGCTGCTGCGCGCCCTGCGTCCCTGACGGCTCACCGCGCGGGGGCGGGGTGGTCGGTGTACCCCTCCGGCCCCTGCCGCCCGAGCCGAGCCGGGTCCGAGCCGAGCCGGGTCCGAGCCGAGCCGGGTCCGAGCCGGGGTCCGGGTCCGAGCCCGGGGCCGAGCCGAGCCCGGGTCCGACCCGGGCCCGAGCTCCGGCCCCCCGACCGCCGGAGGCTACTGGTACCGCTTCAGCTCCCGGCGGGCCAGCGACCGCTGGTGCACCTCGTCCGGGCCGTCCGCCAGCCGCAGCGTCCGCGCCGCCGCCCACAGCTCGGCCAGCGGGAAGTCCTGGCTCACCCCGCCCGCGCCGTGCAGCTGCACCGCCTGGTCCAGGATGGCCACCACCGCCCGCGGCGTCGCGATCTTGATCGCCTGGATCTCGGTGTGCGCGCCCCGGTTGCCGACCGTGTCCATCAGCCAGGCCGTCTTCAGCACCAGCAGCCGCAACTGCTCCACCGACACCCGCGCGTCCGCGATCCAGTTCTGCACGACCCCCTGCGCCGCCAGCGGCTTGCCGAAGGCCGTGCGCTCCAGCGCCCGCCGGCACATCAGCTCGATGGCCCGCTCCGCCATGCCGATGAGCCGCATGCAGTGGTGGATGCGGCCCGGGCCGAGCCGCGCCTGCGCGATGGCGAAGCCGGTGCCCTCCTCGCCGATCAGGCCGGCCGCCGGGATCCGCACACCGTCGAAGACGACCTCGGCGTGACCGCCGTGGTCGTGGTCCTCGTACCCGTACACCGTCATGGCCCGGCGGACCTCGACGCCCGGGGTGTCGCGCGGGACCAGGATCATCGACTGCTGGCGCCGCGGATCGGCCCCGCCCGGGTCCGTCTTGCCCATCACGATGAAGACCGCGCAGTCCGGGTTCATCGCCCCGGAGATGAACCACTTGCGCCCCGTGACCACGTACGCGTCGCCCGAGCGCTCGATCCGGGTCTCGACGTTGGTCGCGTCCGAGGACGCCACGTCGGGCTCGGTCATCGCGAACGCCGACCGGATCTCCCCCGCCAGCAGGGGCTCCAGCCACTGCTTCTTCTGCGCCTCGTTCCCGAACTGGGAGAGCAGCTCCATGTTCCCCGTGTCCGGGGCCGCGCAGTTGGTCGCCGTCGGAGCCAGGTGCGGGCTGCGGCCGGTGATCTCGGCGAGCGGGGCGTACTGGAGGTTCGTCAGCCCGGCGCCGTGCTCGGCGTCGGGCAGGAAGAGGTTCCACAGGCCCTGGCGGCGCGCCTCGGCCTTCAGTTCACCGAAGACGGCCGGGGTGTCCCAGGGCGAGGCCAGCCGCGCGCGCTGCTCGGCGGCGACGGGCTCCGCCGGGTAGACGTACTCCTCCATGAACGCGAGGAGCCGCTCGCGGAGTTCCTCGGTCCGGGCATCGAATGCGAAGTCCATGGGATGAGTGCCTCAGCCTTTCCGGAAGTCCTGCAGAGTGGTCAGTCCGTGCTCGATGAAGACCGGGACCAGCTCGCCGATCCGGTCGAAGCCGGCGCCGACGGTCTGTCCCAGCGTGTAGCGGTAGTGGATGCCCTCGAGGATCACCGCGAGCTTGAACCAGGCGAAGGCCGTGTACCAGGCGATCGACCCGGTGTCGCGCCCGGAGCGGGCGGCGTACCGCTCGATCAGCTCGGCGGGCTGCGGATGTCCCGGCGCCCCGCTCGTCGTGCTGACCGGGGACTCGGTCAGGCCGAGGTCGGAGCTGTACATCACCAGCAGCCCCAGGTCGGTCAGCGGATCGCCCAGCGTGGACATCTCCCAGTCCAGCACGGCCCGGATCGTGTCGTCAGGGCCGCCGATCAGCACGTTGTCGAGGCGGAAGTCCCCGTGCACCACCGTCGGGGCGGGGGAGCAGGGCAGTGCCCGGCCGAGCGCGCCGTGCAACTCGTCGATCCCGGCGAGGTCCCGGCCGCGCGAGGCCGCCAGTTGCTTGCCCCACCGGCGCACCTGCCGGTCGAGGAAGCCCTCGGGGCGGCCGAAGTCGCCGAGTCCCACCGCCTCCGGGTCCACCGCGTGCAGGTCGACCAGGGTGTCGACCAGCCCGAGCACGGCCCGCCGGGTCCGCTCGGGGCCGAGGGCGGCCAGCTCGCCGGCCGTCCGGTACGGCACGCCGTCCACGTACTCCATGACGTAGAACGGCGCCCCGAGCACGGACTCGTCCTCGCACAGCAGCACCGTCCCCGGCACCGGCACGGCCGTACCGTGCAGCGCGCTGATCACCCGGTGCTCGCGCCGCATGTCGTGCGCGGTGGCCAGGACGTGCCCCAGCGGGGGCCGGCGCACCACCCAGCGGGCGGTGCCGTCGGTGATCTCGTACGTGAGGTTCGACCGGCCGCCTTCGATGAGCCGGCCGCGCAGCGGCCCGGAGGCGAGTCCCGGCCGCGCGGCGCCGAGATGGCCGCGCAGCCGCTCCAGGTCGAGGCCCCGGGGATCGGCTGAGGCTGAGGACATGGCGCGAGCCTCCGTACGGAGTCGAGGGGTGGTGTCAGACGGAACGATGCCATCATGCCGACCAGTCGGTATGCCGTCCAGAGGGTGAGGCGAAAGAACGCGTTTCGTCCCGCGGTGTCGCGCCCCGGACCGCGGTATCACGCGCCGGACCGCCGTGTCAGCCCCGGACCGCCGTGTCACGCCCGGACCGCCGGGCCGCCCCGCACCGCGGCGGCCGCGCGGCCCCGTCACGCGTGGCAGGGGATCGGCGTCCCGCCGTTCAGCGCCGTCATGTCCCGCAGCACCGCCGGCACGTCCAGCGGGATGCCCTCGGGCTCCCCGGCCAGCTCCGCGTAGGCCCGGTGCAGGTTCGCCACCAGCCGCTCGCTCTCCCGCCAGGCCGCGAACTCGCCGAGGTCGGCGGCACGCGCCGTCTCCAGCGGGGTCAGGCCCGCCCCCCGTCCCTCCCGGGCCAGCTCGGCCACGTACCGCAGGTAGCGTTCCGTGGCCTCGTACGCCGACGGGTCGGTGAGCGGCCCGTGGCCCGGTACGACGGTCTCCGCGTCCAGCGAGCGCAGCAGTTCCATGGCGCGCAGTGACCCGGCCAGGGAGCCCATCGCCAGGAACGGGGTCCCTCCGGCGAAGACCAGGTCGCCGGTGAACACGATCCGCTGATGCGGCAGCCACACGACCGAGTCCCCGGTGGTGTGGGCGACGCCGGGGTGGACGATCCGTACCTCCGTCCCGCCGACGTGCAGGGTCATCCGGTCGCTGTAGGTGAGATCGGGGGCGGTGATCTCTATCGCGCCGAAGTCCGTGGCGGGCCAGATCATCTCCAGCTGGTGCCCGGCCGCGAGCTGCTCGGCCCGCGCGTTGTCGTGACCGAGGATCAGCGCCTCGGGGGCGAACACGCCGTTGCCGTAGGTGTGGTCGCCGTGGTGGTGGGTGTTCACCACCGTGCGGGGGAGGGGCGCCCCGGCGGCCGTGACCGCGTCGCGCAGGGCGCGGGCCCGGCGATCGGTGGCGGCGGTGTCGACGAGCAGGGTCCGTCCGCCGTCGGTCACGAAGCCGGCGTTGTTCAGGCACCAGCCCCCGTCCGGCTGGACGTAGGCGTACACCCCGGCCGCGGGCTGGACGAGGTACGGCTCCGCAACGGTCATCCGCGCTCTCCCCGGGTCGCTCTGACAGGAGCTCAGCATCCTGCCAGGCATCGCGGCCCCGGGGGAGGGCGCTTCACCGGCCGGTTTCCGGTCGGATTACCCGACCGCCTTCCCGACCGCCTCCCCGTACCGGCCCTTGACCGCCTCCCCGGCCGCGCCCCCGGCCGGGAAACCGTGCGTTCCGGCCGGGTCAGTGGTCGTCGTAGTGCCCGTCGTGCTCGGCGTGCCGGTGGCCGTCGTGCACGTAGTCGACGTGGTCTCCGTGCGGGACCGCCTCGTGGCCGCAGTCCGAGCCGTGCGCGTGGGCGTGGCCCTCGTGGGCGGTGTGCCCGGCGGGCTCGCACTCGTCCCAGTGGCCGGAGTGCTCCCGGTGCAGGTGGCCGTCGTGCGCGTAGTCGACGTGGTCTCCGTGCGGGACCGCGCGGTGGCCGCAGTCGGAGCCGTGGGTGTGCTCGTGGGTCGGGTGCTCGTGGTGCAGGGTCGTCATGGCGCCGAGGCTAGTGGGAATCGCACCGAATCGCCCGTTATCGACCGATGGCGCGGCGAATCCCGATCATCGGACGGACGGATCAGCCGATCACCGCCGGCAGGACCAGCAGCGCCACCGCGAACACCGCCAGCGCCACCGTGCACGCGACCGCCGCCAGGGCCGTCCCGGACGCCAGCCCCCGCGGCCGGGCCTCCGCCAGCTCCCGCATCCGCAGGTGCGCCACCCACAGGAACGCCATCCAGAGCAGCACGATCACCCCCGCCCCGGCCGCGTCCGCCGGAGTGCCGGGCCCGCGCAGCGCCTGCCGCAGTCCCAGTACCGCCGCGACCGAGCAGGCCAGCGTCGTACGCCGCCACGCGAGCCGGGTCCGCTCCGGCTGGAGTCCGGCGTCGCGGGCCGCCGCGGGGGCCGTCACCGCCCCTTCGTCCAGCCCAGCAGCACGACCGCCATCATCGTCACGGCGACCAGCGCCACACCCGCCGTCAGCAGCACCGGGAACCGCGACAGCGGCAGGTCCTCGCCCCGCCGCATCGCCCGCTCGCAGCGCACCCAGTGGTTCAACGCCCGCACCGCGCAGGCCGCACCGACCGCGAGCAGAGCCAGCGCCATCCCGACCCGCACCGCCCACCGCAGGTCCGGCAGGAACTGGTCCACCGCGAACCCGCCGCCCACCAGCGCCAGGGCGGTCCGGATCCAGGCGAGGAAGGTCCGCTCGTTGGCCAGCGAGAAGCGGTAGTCGGGGGTCTCGCCCTCGTCCTTCAGCCGCGCGGGCGCGAACCAGAGGCGGACGTCCTTGACGAAGTCGATCACCCGGTCAATCTACTGGCCGGGCCCCCGGAACCCCCGCAGCCGCCGGTACGCCTCCAGCCCGTCCGGCACCCAGGGCCAGCCGCCCTCCGCCACCCGCCGCTCCAGCTCCGCCTCCGGCAGCCAGGTGTGCCAGTCCACCTCGGAGGCCTGCGGGTCGACCGGCAGCTCGCAGCGCACCTCGTGCACGTACGACCACCAGGACCCGCCCGGCCCCTCGTACAGGAACTTGAACAGCGGTACGGGCTGCGGCAGCCCGCGTACCCCGAGCTCCTCCTCCGCCTCCCGCAGGGCGGCCTGCGGGTAGTCCTCGCCGGCCCCGACCACCCCGCCCACGAACATGTCGTAGTACGCGGGGAAGACCAGCTTCGACGCCGTCCGGCGGTGCACGAAGACCCGCCCCGCCGCGTCCCGGGCCCGCACGAACACGCAGCGGTGGATCAGCCCGCGGGCGTACACCTCGCCGCGCGGCGCCTGCCCCGTCACCCGGTCGTCCCGGTCCACCACGTCCAGCACTTCATCAGCGGCACTCACACGGTTCATCCCATCACCCCTGTTGACGGGTTACCGGTCCGTAGCCAAGGATCGCCCCACCACCGACGGAGGACGGGTTCGCATGACGTACGACGCAGACGTGATCGTGATCGGGGCCGGGCTCGCGGGCCTGGCGGCCACCGCCGAGCTCGTCGACGCCGGCCGCAAGGTGATCCTGCTCGACCAGGAGCCGGAGCAGTCGATCGGCGGCCAGGCGCACTGGTCCTTCGGCGGCCTGTTCTTCGTGGACTCGCCCGAGCAGCGCCGGATGCGCATCAAGGACACCCGGGACCTCGCCCTCCAGGACTGGATGGGCACCGCCGGGTTCGACCGCGAGCAGGACGCCTGGCCGCGCCGCTGGGCCGAGGCGTACATCGACTTCGCGGCAGGCGAGAAGCGCTCCTGGCTGCACCGACAGGGCGTGCGCTTCTTCCCCGTCGTCGGCTGGGCCGAACGCGGCGGCTACGACGCCAACGGCCACGGCAACTCCGTCCCCCGCTTCCACATCACCTGGGGCACCGGCCCCGGCCTGGTCGAGCCCTTCGAGCGCCGGGTCCGGGCCGGGGTCGCCCGCGGCCTGGTCCAGCTGAGGTTCCGCCACCGCGTCACCGGCCTCTCCCGTACCGCGGGCTCCGTGGACACCGTCACCGGCGAGGTCCTGGAGCCCTCCGACGCCGTACGGGGCACCGCGAGCGGCCGCGAGGCCGCCGGTGCCTTCTCGCTGCGGGCCCAGGCCGTCATCGTGACCAGCGGCGGCATCGGCGGCAACCACGACCTGGTCCGCGCCCAGTGGCCCGCCCGCCTCGGCACCCCGCCGCAGCGGATGCTCTCCGGCGTCCCGGCGCACGTGGACGGCCTGATGCTCGGCATCACGGAGGCGGCGGGCGCCAGCCACATCAACAAGGACCGGATGTGGCACTACACCGAGGGCATCGAGAACTGGAACCCGATCTGGTCCCGGCACGGCATCCGCATCCTGCCCGGCCCGTCCTCGCTGTGGCTGGACGCCACCGGCCGCCGGCTGCCCGTACCGCTCTTCCCGGGCTTCGACACCCTCGGCACCCTCGACCACATCATGAAGACCGGCCACGACCACACCTGGTTCGTGCTGAACCAGCGGGTCATCGGCAAGGAGTTCGGGCTCTCCGGCTCCGAGCAGAACCCCGACCTCACCGGCAGGTCCGTCCGCCAGGTCATCGGCCGGGCGCGCCAGGCCGTACCGGGGCCGGTCAAGGCGTTCATGGACAACGGCGCCGACTTCGTCGTCGAGCGGGACCTGTCCGCCCTGGTCCGCGGGATGAACGCGGTCACCAAGGAGGACCTGCTCGACGAGCCGACCGTCCGCGACCAGATCGTGGCGCGGGACCGGGAGATCGCGAACCCCTTCACCAAGGACCTCCAGGTGATGGCGATCCACGGAGCCCGCAAGTACCTCGGCGACAAACTGATCCGTACGGCGGCCCCGCACCGGATCCTGGACCCCGCGGCCGGTCCGCTGATCGCCGTCCGGCTCTCGATCCTGACCCGCAAGTCGCTCGGCGGCCTGGAGACGGACCTCTCCTCGCGGGTCCTCACGCCGGAGGGCGAGCCGCTGCCCGGCGTCTACGCGGCGGGCGAGGCGGCCGGATTCGGCGGCGGCGGCGTGCACGGCTACCGGGCCCTGGAGGGCACCTTCCTCGGCGGCTGCGTCTTCTCGGGCCGGGCGGCGGGCCGGGCGGCCGCCCGGGCGGTCGGCTGAGCCAGGCCGCACCGGTCAGCCGGGCGGAGCCGCCCCGCCCGGCGGCCCCGCCGCGGGGTGGGTTTCAGGCCAGCCGCTCCACGACCCGGAACCGCTCCGCCACCACCCGCGTGTCGTCGTCGACCGTGTACGCCGGATCCCCGATGGCCTCCCGCATCGGCGCGCTGTGCCAGAACCGCTCGTGCGCGGCGCGCCATTCGGCCACCGATCCGTAGCCCTCGCCCTCGTCAAGCGCGTGCCGCAGGTCCACGTCGGCCAGCCGCACCACCCGGACCCCGGTCACCTCCACGACGGCCACCGGCCGCTCGTCGGAATCCACCAGCACCGCCCGCTGCCCGGCCTCGGGCAGCGGCTCGCCCACCGCCTCGTACTCGGGCAGCAGCCCGGTGGTGGAAGTCTTCGCGCCGCTCAGCACGGCCGCCACCAACGTGTCGCGCAGCGGTCCGGGGAACCCCAGCAGGTACGGGGGAAGATCGTCGTACGAGGTCATGATCCGACCCTACGGCAGGGCCGCCCACCTCGCCGAACCGGCACGAGCGCCCCAACTCTCATCGCCCGCCATGCAGTTGAAACCCGCCACGCAGTGGACTGGACCTTGACTCGGAGCTGTGCGTACCGCTTTGCTGTCGGTGATCACCGGTTCGCTCACCGGTACGAAACCCCGACCATCCGGCCGCACCATTCACGTGCAACATGCACGCGTTTCGGCCGGTGCATGTCCCGTCCGCCCGCGTCCTGGAGGGAAACCGCGGATGTCCCCGCCTCCGCCGCCCCTCGGCCGCGCCCGCAAGCGTGACGCCCAGCTCTTCGACCCGGCCCTGTGTGACGCCGAACTCGTCGACGTACGCACGCAGTTCAGCCAGGGCCGCTGGGCCAAGGCCCGCACCCTGCTCGTCGGTACCGGCGACGACTGGGACCGCCGCGGCCACCGCGTCGTCGTCCTCGCCGAGACCCCGGCGGCCGGCGCCTGGGCCCGCGAATGGCTGCTCGCCGAACCGGGCAGCGCCGACGCCTCCACCCTCCTGGCCTGCGCCGCCGTCTTCACCGCGCTGCGCGGCAAGGGCTCGCCGGCCGCCGCCGAGGAGGCCTGCCGCCGCGCCGCCGCCCTCCAGCCCGCGGACCCCACGCCCTGGCTGGGCCTGCTCCTCCTCTCGCGCGCCTTCGGCACCGAGGAGGAGTTCAGCCGCCACTTCGACCAGGTCCGGGCCCGCCACCGCGAGCACCACCACGCCCACCACCTGATGGTCGCCCGGCTCGCCGAGCGCGTTTGCGCCACCGGCCAGGACCCGCTCCACGAGGTGTACGACTTCGCGGCCTGGGCCGCCGAGGAGTCCCCGGCCGACTCCCCGCTCGCCGTGCTCCCCGTCATCGCGCACGCCGAGCGCTACCGCGTGCTCGCCGCCCTCCACGGCCACGGACCCGAGCACGCCGCCGACCACTGGTCCGGACGCCGCGCCCGCCAGGTGCTGCGCTCCGCCTTCGACTGGTGGCTGGAGTGGGAGCGCGAGGACCATCCGCGCAACCGGGTCGACCTCAACTTCCTGGCCCACGCGAAGCTCTGCGAGGGCCGCCCCGCCGAGGCCGCCGCCCTCTTCCACCGGATCGGCAGCCACGCGACCAGCGCCCCCTGGTCCTATCCGGACCTCGACCCGCACAAGGCCTTCCTCGCCGCGCGCAGTGCCGCGCTCGGCACCGCCTGACCCTCCCCGGAACACCCGTACTCCCGAAAGGACGCCGCCATGCCGACGGGCAGATCCACCACGCTCCAAGACCCGCCCGAGATACGCACGTACAAGGGCCAGGACCGCGCCCTGCGCGCCGACCGCCTGGGCACCGCCGGACTGCTGCTGTCCGTGCTCGCCGCCAGCGCGCCCCTGATGGTCGTCGCCGGCGTCATGCCCACGACCTTCGGCGTCATGGGCATCGTCGGCCAGCCGCTGCTCTTCGTCATCCTCGGCATCGTCCTCGCGCTCTTCAGCATCGGCTACGCCGAGATGAGCCGGCACGTCCACAACGCCGGCGCGTTCTACGCGTACATCGCCCGCGGCCTCGGCCCCACCGCCGGCGCGGGCGCCTCGCTCGTCGCCCTCGTCGCGTACAGCGCCATGCAGGTCGGCGTCTACGGCATCCTCGGCTTCGAGATCTCGGGCATCTTCGCCACCTACCTGGACATCGAACTGGCCTGGTGGATCCCGGCCCTGCTCGCCGTCGCCGCCGTCGCCGCCCTCGGCTGGCTGAAGATCGACCTCAACGCCAAGGTCCTCGGCGTCCTGCTCCTCATCGAGTGCGTCCTCGTCGTCATCTTCGACGTCGCCGCCCTCGGCCAGCCCGGCCCCGAAGGCCTCTCGCTCCACGCCTTCAACCCCGAGACCCTCACCGGCGCCGGCCTCGGCACCGCCCTGTGCTTCTGCATCGCCGCCTTCGTCGGCTTCGAGCAGTCCCCGGTGTACGCCGAGGAGACCAGCAAGCCGCACATCGTCGTCTCCCGGGTGATGTTCCTCGCCGTCGGCTTCGTCGCCCTCTTCTTCGCCTTCAGCGCCTGGGCCCTGACCGTCGCCACCGGCCCCTCCGAGGTCGTCAAGACCTCTGCCGAAGCCGGCCCCGGCCTGCTCTTCCAGCTCACGCAGGAGCGCCTCGGCGGCACCTTCACCGACGTCCTGCACGTGCTCTTCGTGACCGGCATGTTCGCGGCCGTCCTCAGCTTCCACAACGTGGTCGCCCGCTACGCCTTCGCCATGGGCCGCGAGGGCCTCCTCCCGGCCGCCTTCGGCCGCACCAACCCCGGAACCGGAGCCCCCGGCACCGGCTCCCTGCTCCAGACCGGCATCGCCACCGTCGTCGTGATCGCCTTCGCCGTCACCGACGACCTGCCCGCCGGCGACCCGACCGCCCCCGTGCTGCACCTCTTCACCTGGATGGGCAGCGTCGGCGCCCTCGGCATCACCCTCCTGATGGCCGCCGCATCCTTCGCCGTCATCGCCTTCTTCGTCCGCCGCGGCACCGCCGGCGCCCAGGTCTGGCGCCTCGCCGCGGCCGGCGCCGCCGGCCTCGCGCTCCTCGGCATCGCCGTCTACACCGTCAAGGACTTCGGCGTCCTCGTCGGCGCCGAGAAGGGCTCCGCCCTCAGCTGGGCCCTGCCCGGCATCATCGGCGCGGCCGTCGTGATCGGCCTGCTGTACGGGGCGCTGCTGCGCCGTCGCCGCCCCGAGGTGCACGCCCGCATCGGCCTGGGCAACGAGGCCTTCCGTCTCGACCAGGCGGCAGAGGCCGACACCGGCGACTAGCCTCGCTTTCCAGCTCCACGGAAGCCCCCGACATCCCATTCCAAGGTCGTCGGGGGCTTCGGTGCGCGTAGGGGTGATTTTGGCGGGTGGCGGAGGCCCATGGTCTCCTGGGGCGATCAAAACGGCCGGACCACCGCACAGGGGACATCACCACCTCCCCGCGCGGCTGCCCGGGCCCTGCCTGTCCCACCCACGAAGGCGAAGTCGTACATGAGTGACCTGAGTGACCGCACCCTGGCCGAGGCGCCCGCCCCGCCGTCGGCCCCGGCGGCGCCCGCCCGCCACGTCGATGCCGGCGACGAGGGCTACAGCAAGGACCTCAAGTCCCGCCACATCAACATGATCGCGATCGGCGGGGCGATCGGCACCGGCCTGTTCCTCGGCGCCGGCGGCCGCCTCGCCGGAGCCGGCCCCTCCCTCGCCATCGCCTACGCCGTGTGCGGCGTCTTCGCCTTCTTCGTCGTCCGCGCACTCGGCGAGCTCGTGCTCTACCGCCCCTCCTCCGGAGCCTTCGTCTCCTACGCCCGCGAGTTCATGGGGGAGAAGGGCGCCTACACGGCCGGCTGGCTGTACTTCCTGAACTGGTCCACGACCACCGTCGCCGACATCACGGCCGCCGCCACCTACGCCCACTTCTGGTCACTGTTCACCGACGTCCCCCAATGGGTCCTCGCCTTCATCGCCCTCGCCATCGTCCTCACCGCGAACCTGATCTCGGTGAAGTACTTCGGCGAGATGGAGTTCTGGTTCTCCCTGGTCAAGGTCGCCGCCCTGACGGTCTTCCTGCTCGTCGGCATCTACCTCGTCGCCACCAGCCACCCCATCGACGGCCACACCCCGGGCCTGTCCACCATCACCGACAGCGGCGGGCTCTTCCCCGTCGGCATGCTCCCCATGCTCCTGGTGATCCAGGGCGTGGTCTTCGCGTACGCCTCCGTCGAGCTCTGCGGCGTCGCCGCCGGCGAGACCGAGAACCCCGAGAAGATCATGCCGA
The DNA here is from genome assembly GCF_026627255.1 of Streptomyces antarcticus. GTDB lineage: Bacteria > Actinomycetota > Actinomycetes > Streptomycetales > Streptomycetaceae > Streptomyces > Streptomyces antarcticus. The sequence continues at coordinate 80,745 of NZ_JAPNLM010000016.1, forward strand.
AGGCGATCAACTCGATCATGTGGCGCGTCGGCATCTTCTACGTCGGCTCGGTCGTCCTCCTCGCGCTGCTGCTCCCGTACACCGCGTACTCCTCCGGCCAGAGCCCCTTCGTCACCGTCTTCGACAAGCTGGGCATCCCCGGCGCCGCGGGCATCATGAACCTGGTCGTCCTGACCGCCGCCCTCTCCAGCCTGAACTCCGGCCTCTACTCCACGGGCCGCATCCTGCGCTCGATGGCCATGTCCGGCTCCGCCCCCAAGTTCACCGGCGTCATGAACAAGGGCAAGGTCCCCTACGGCGGAGTCCTCTTCACCGCCGCCTTCGGCATCGCGGGCGTGGGCCTCAACTACTTCATGCCGGCCGACGCCTTCGAGATCGTCCTGAACTTCGCCTCGCTCGGCATCCTGGGCACCTGGGCGATGGTCATGCTCTGCTCGCTCCACTTCTGGCGCCGCGCCCGCCAGGGCCTCCTGGAGCGCCCCGCCTACCGGCTGCCCTGGGCCCCGTACACCCAGCTCGTGACCCTGGTCTTCCTCGTCACGGTCCTGGTCCTGATGTGGTCCGACGGCGGCGTGGGCCGCACCACGGTCATGTGCGTCCCGCTCATCGGCGCGGCCCTGGTGGGCGGCTGGTACCTGGTCCGCCGCCGCGTGGCGGAGATCGCCGCCGCCCGCGACTGACCCCAGCCCCCCGGGTACGGGGCCCCCACCGCGGGGCCCCGCACCCGGGCATGCCCACGACGCCGGGACAACGAAAAGGACCCCGCCGAAGCGGGGTCCTTCTTCTGTGTCCGAGGGGGGACTTGAACCCCCACGCCCGATAAAGGGCACTAGCACCTCAAGCTAGCGCGTCTGCCATTCCGCCACCCGGACAAGGTGTCTGTCTCGCGTCCCTCGCGGGCCGTTCCGACGTGGAAAACATTACCAAACATTCCGGGGTCCCCGATCACACCCCCCGGCGGCCGGGGATCGCCCTTGGGGAGAACGGCCCGGGGGGCGAGGATGGGAGACAGTCCGGTACTGATCAGTGGGAGGAACAGCGTGAGCGAGTCGAGCGCGGGCAGGACCGTTTCCGGCCAGGACGAGGTAGTGGACCTCTGCCGGGACCTCATCCGGATCGACACCAGCAACTACGGAGACCACTCGGGCCCCGGCGAGCGCAAGGCGGCCGAGTGGGTCGCCGAGCAGCTCGCGGAGGTCGGGCTGGAACCGCAGATCTTCGAGTCGCACAAGGGGCGCGCCTCGACGGTGGCGCGGATCGAGGGCGAGGATCCGTCGCGGCCGGCCCTGCTGATCCACGGGCACACCGACGTGGTCCCGGCCAACGCCGCCGACTGGACCTACGACCCCTTCGCGGGCGAGATCGCCGACGGCTGCCTATGGGGCCGCGGCGCCGTCGACATGAAGGACATGGACGCGATGACGCTGGCCGTCGTGCGCGACCGCATGCGCAGCGGGCGCAAGCCCCCGCGCGACATCGTGCTGGCCTTCCTCGCGGACGAGGAGGCGGGCGGGATCTACGGGGCCCGGTACCTCGTCGACAAGCACCCGGCGCTGTTCGAGGGCGTCACCGAGGCGATCGGCGAGGTCGGCGGCTTCTCCTTCACCGTCAACGAGAACCTGCGCCTCTACCTGGTGGAGACCGCCCAGAAGGGCATGCACTGGATGCGCCTGACGGTGGAGGGCACCGCCGGCCACGGATCCATGACCAACAACGACAACGCCATCACGGAGCTGTGCGAGGCCGTCGGCCGGCTCGGCCGCCACCAGTGGCCGGTGCGGGTGACCAAGACCGTACGGTCGTTCCTGGACGAGCTCTCGGACGCGCTCGGCACCCCGCTGGACCCCGACAACATGGACGCCACCCTCGCCAAGCTGGGCGGCATCGCCAAGATGGTCGGCGCCACATTGCGCAACTCCGCCGCCCCGACGATGCTCGGCGCCGGCTACAAGGTCAACGTGATCCCCGGCCAGGCCACGGCGCACGTGGACGGCCGTTTCCTGCCGGGGTACGAGGACGAGTTCTTCGCCGACCTCGACCGGATCCTCGGCCCGCGGGTGAAGCGGGAGGACGTGCACGGGGACAAGGCGCTGGAGACGGACTTCGACGGGCGGCTCGTCGACGCCATGCAGGGCGCGCTGCGGGCCGAGGACCCCATCGCGCGGGCGGTCCCGTACATGCTGTCGGGCGGCACGGACGCGAAGTCCTTCGACGACCTCGGCATCCGCTGCTTCGGCTTCGCGCCGCTGCAGCTCCCGCCGGAGCTGGACTTCGCCGGGATGTTCCACGGGGTGGACGAGCGGGTGCCGGTCGACGGGCTGAAGTTCGGCGTGCGGGTGCTCGACCGGTTCATCGACAACGCCTGAGATTCGCAGAGGTGTGCGCATTCCACTGAGAAGAGTGAATGCGCTCATACGCTCGTAGCCCTGGTGATCCCTCCTCGTTACAGGTGGTGCGGTCCGCGGCTGGGACCGCATTGCCTACTAGGAGGAAAAATGATCAAGAAGATTGTAGCCGCTGCGGCTGCCACTGGTGGCCTCGTTCTCGCGGGTGCGGGTCTGGCTGTCGCCGACGCGGGTGCCCAGGGTGCGGCCATCGGGTCCCCCGGTGTCCTGTCCGGCAACGTCGTCCAGGTTCCGGTTCACGTTCCCGTGAACGTCTGCGGCAACACGATCTCCGTGATCGGCCTGCTGAACCCGGCCTTCGGCAACACCTGCGTCAACGCCTGACGCGTCTGAACCACCAGGCCCCGGAACGCATTCCAGCGTTCCGGGGCCGCCGGGCTTTCCGGCCCGGTTCTACGGTCTTCGGCGGGCCCGCGGGGGAACCTGTACGGCCGGGCCGCCGGGATCGCGCCCGAATACGTACACACCAGGGGACGAGTACAGATGCGACGACCGGCACAGGTCACCAGGAAGACCCTGATCACCATGGCGGCCGCGGGGGGTGTCCTCGCTTTGGGCGGGGGCTACGCGCACGCGGACGCAGGGGCCTCGGGGAAGGCCGCGAACTCACCGGGACTGCTGTCCGGGAACCAGCTGCAGGCGCCCGTGGACGCGCCGGTGAACGCCTGCGGGAACACGGTGACGGTGGTGGGGGGCCTCAATCCGGCCTTCGGCAACCACTGCGCCAACATCTCGGGCAAGCCGAACCGTCCGGATCACCCGGGTCACCCCGGTCACCCCGGTCACCCGGGCGGGGGCGGGGACGACGAGCCCTGCGACGACCACCCGGAGCACCCGGGCAACCCCGGTACGCCGGGCAACCCCGGCAACCCGGGCTCCGAGAACCCCGGCTCCGAGAACCCGGGCAACCCCGGCACCGGCAACCCCGGCACCGGCAACCCCGGCACCGGCAACCCCGGCACCGGCAACCCCGGCACGGGCAACCCCGGCACCGGTACACCCGGTACTCCGGGCACGGGCACCCCCGGTACTCCCGGCACCGGTACGCCCGGCAACCCCGGACCGGGCTCCGTCACCCCCGTCACGCACCCCGGAACGGGACCGGGCACGGGTACCGGAACCGGTGAGACGCCCGGGCTCGCCGCCACCGGCGCGGGCAGCGCCCTCAGTGCCGGTCTCCCGCTCGCGGGCGGACTGCTGCTGGCCGGCACCGTGCTCTACCGGCGCTCCCGCAACGCGGCGTGAGGGCCGCCGGTGACGCGGGTCCCACCCCGGGCCCGCGTCACCGGCGTCACCAGGTCGCGCGGACCTGGCGGATGATCCGGCGGCGCAGTCGCACGCGGCGGCTGCCGTCCCGGTGCAGGGTCAGGCGGTCGAGCTCCCAGTTCCCGTACTCGGCATGATCGGTCAACAGGCGGGTCGCCTCCTTGCGAGGGACGCCGCGGGGTACGTACACGTCGACGAATTCGTATTCCGGCATCGCATCTATTGTGCGGGCAGAGCCCTGCTACGGATAGCGTCTACTCCATGTCTGATGCCGCTCTGCCCACTGTTGCCGAGGTACGCGCCGCCGCCGAGGCGGTCAAGGCCGCACTCGACCGCCACCTCGCCGCGGTCGAGCGCAGGACGGGGGACGAGGACCCGGACGTCTACGCCGCGTTCAACGAACTCGCCGCCGCCGCCGAGGAGTACGACGAACTCCTCTACGACCGCTACGACGAGGTCACCCCCTTCGAGATCCCCACGCCCGAGGACGGCGTCCCGTACGCCGGCCCCGCCGATCCGGCCGCCTTCAGCGTGCTCATCCGCCGGGACTACGCCGTGGTCGAGCCGCCGCGCCTGATCGCCCAGGCCGAGCGTGTCGCCGCGCACGACCGCGACGCCGAGCTCGTGCACGACGGCGGTACGGCGGGCGCGCTGGGCGTGCTCTTCGGGGAGTACGAGCCCGACGAGATCGCCTCCCGCTACAAGGAGTTCGGCCTCGAGGAGGGGGACTCCACCCTCTGGATCGCGGCCTCGGAGGAGGTGGCCGAACCGGGGGAGTGGCTGAACTCGCCCTTCGAGCACACCGGTCCGGAGGACGTGCTGCACCGGTTCGACGTCAGCTCCGTGTTCGACGAGGAGACCGACGAGTTCGACGAGGGCGAGGGCGAGGACGAGCACGGCGACGAGCACGACGACGACCGCGAGGACGAAGGGGCCGAGCCGGGGCTGACCCCGGCCTGACCCGGCCGCCGCGGCCCCCGCCGGGAAGGGCGGGGGCCGCGGTGTGCGCGTCGCCGTCCTGCTATTGCGGCTGCTCCCGCGCCGAGGCCGCCAGCGCGGTCAGCAGGCCCGTCAGCCGGGTCGTACGCGGCTTCGGGAGGACCTCCGCCACCGCCCGCGGCAGTGCCTGGTCCACGCCGTGCACCACCGACAGGTGCCGCTCCGCGCGCCCGAACGCCGTGTACACCCAGTCCCGCGAGAGGGACTCCGCCGCGTCGCCGGGCAGGACGACGACCACCGCCGGCCAGCGCGCCCCGACGGCCTGGTGCGCCGTCACCGCCCAGCCGTGCCGCACCTGGGCCTCCACCAGTTCCTTCGGTACGACCACCGGCTCGCCCGCGCGGTCCAGGTGCAGCCCCTCCGCGTCGGCCGACACCACCCGCGCGGGCAGCGCCCGCCCGGCCGAGGGCACGTGGACGACCCGGTCGCCGGGGTCGAAGCCGCCGAACCGGCCGGGGCCGGGGTTCAGCCGCTCCTTCAGGGCGGCGTTCAGCGCCCGGGTCCCCGCGGAGCCGCCGTGGCCGGGGGTGATCACCTGCACGCCGTCCGCCGGGACGCCGAAGGCCCGCGGCACGGACTCGGCCACCAGCTGCACCGCGCGGTGCACGGCCTCGCCGGCGTCGCGCACGGGGACGATGACGACCTCCTTGCCGGGGGCGTCGACCTGGTACAGCTCCCCGATCCCGACCCCCGAGACCAGCTCGCCGATCGGACCCGGGTCGGGGGTGCGGGAGACCAGCACGGGGCAGGTACGGGCCGCCAGCAGATCGGCGAAGACCCGCCCGGCCCCGGCGGACCCGAGGACCCCGGTGTCTCCCGACAGCACCAGCCGGGCCCCGTCCGGGACCGACTCCACCAGCGCGGCCGCCGTCTCCACGTCCAGCTGCGGCGCGTCCAGCACCACGAGCAGGTCCAGCGCGAACCGCCCGTCGGCGTCCCGCCCGGGCCCCTCCGTCCCGGCCAGCAGCCCCGCCACGGTCACGGAGTCCGGGCCGCCGGGGGCGTGCGCGGCCAGGCAGGCGCGCAGACCCAGCTCCCGGGCGGCCGCCAGCAGGGCGAGCGGTTCGGCGCGGGCCGCCGAACCGCCCGTGTGGGCCACCACGCCGTTGGCCGCGACCGCGCGGATCAGCTCGGCCCCCGGTCCGGTGGCGGCCTTCTCCCAGTCCGCCGGCCCGTCGAGGGCGCTGGCGACGCGGGCCAGGCCGTCGGCCAGGCTCTCCTCGGCCATCGCGGCCCCCTCCAGGCCCACGAGGACGCGTACCGGCTGATCCGCGTCCTCCTCCGCCGGCGGCGGGCCCAGCGGCTCGTGGAACACCAGCACCGAGCCGTCGGCGACCGCCTCGCCGAGGGCCTCGGCGGGCTCCGGGACGCCGTACTGGGCCAAGGCCTTCTCCAGGACCGGCGCCTCCAGAGCGGTGTGCCCCTTCAGGCCCGCCTGCGCCAGCAGCCAGCCCAGCAGCGCGGCGGTGCGGCGCTCGTCCCCGGGACCGGCTTCGGAGCCCAGCAGGGCCCGCGCGAAGCCGTCCGCCTGGCTCGGGCGCACCGCGGGCACCGACAGCAGCCGCCAGGGGTCCTCGGCCAGCTCCCGCGCCGCCCCGTCGCCCAGGGCCGCCGCGACCGGGGCCGCGAGGTCCTCCGGAGCGCCGCCGCGGGCCAGGACCGCCCGAACGGCGTCGACGGTCCCGGCGGACGCCTGCGGCGACGGCGCGGCGGCGGCCGCGGGCACCGGCGTGCGCGGCGCCGGGGGAGCGGGAGCCGCCTTCCGCGGCGCGGCGGGGGCCTCGTCGAAGTACACGGCGGGCGCCTCGGCCCCGCCCTCCACGGCGCGCACGGCCGCCAGCAGGTCGGCGGCCCGCCCGCTGAGCTTCGCCCCGGCCTCGACCGGCGCGTCCCGTTCGGCCTTGCGGCGGGCGATGCGCTCCCGCTCGACCTTCTGCGCGGCCAGCTCGGCCTGCGCCTCGCTCAGCCCGGGCGCGGCGGCGGCTTCCACCGGAGCCGCGTCCGCCGCGGGCTCCGCCGCCGCGTCGTCGGTACCGTCCTGCGCCGCGCCCTCCGGCTCCTGCGCCGCGTCCTCCGACGCCGCCTCGGCGGCGTCGGGTTCCTCGGGCTCCCCGGCCTCCTGCGCGGCGGTCCCGGGCGCCGCCGCGGGGTCCTCCCCGCCGGCTTCCCCGGCCGCGTCCTCGGCCGCGGCGGGGTCCGGCGGGGCGGGCTCGGATGCCGTGGGACCCTCCGGGCCGACGGTGCCGTCGGCGGGCTCCTCGGGGGTTTCCGTGGCGGGGTCCGTGCTCACAGCGTGCTCCAGTCCTGGTCGGGATAGCGGTGCACGGGCGCCGAAACGTCGTCCAGCGCCCGGCAGATCTCCTCCGGAAGACTAAGCGCCTCCACCGACAGCGCCGCCGCGAGCTGATCCGAAGTCCGCGCGCCGACGATCGGGGCGACCACCCCCGGCCGGTCCCGGAGCCACGCCAGGGCCACCTGGAGCGGGGTCACCCCGAGCCCCTGGGCGGCCGTGACCACCGCGTCCACGATCCGGCCCGCCGCCTCGTCCAGGTACGGGTCCACCAGCGCGGCCAGAGCCTGCGACGCGCCCCGGGAGTCGGCGGGCGTGCCGCCGCGGTACTTGCCCGTCAGGACACCGCGCCCCAGCGGGGACGAGGGCAGCAGGCCGATGCCGAGGTCGAGCGCGGCCGGCAGCACCTCCCGCTCCACGCCGCGCTGGAGGAGGGAGTACTCCATCTGGGTCGACGCGAGCCGGGTCCGCGTCCCCGGGGCCGCGAGCTGCCAGGTCGCCGCCTTCGCGAGCTGCCAGCCGCAGAAGCCCGCCACGCCCGCGTACCGGGCCCGGCCGCTGCTCACGGCCAGGTCCAGGGCCTGCAGGGTCTCCTCCAGCGGGGTCGCCGGGTCGAAGGCGTGGATCTGCCACAGGTCCACGTAGTCGGTGCCGAGCCGGTCCAGGGAGGCGTCGAGGGCGGCCAGGAGGTGCCCCCGCGAACCGTCGAACCGGCGGTCCGGACGGGTCACGATGCCGGCCTTCGTGGCGATCACCAGGTCCCGGCGGGGGACGAGCCCCCCGACGAGCTGCCCGAGGATGTACTCCGCCTCCCCGTCCCCGTACACGTCGGCGGTGTCGACGAGGGTGCCGCCCGCGTCCCAGAAGGTCTTCACCTGCTCGGCGGCTGCTTCTCCGCCGGTGTCGCGGCCCCAGGTCAGGGTGCCGAGGCCGATCCGGGAAACGCGCAGTCCGGTGCGGCCGAGATGCCTCTGCTCCATGAGCGCTGAGACTACTGGGGCACTGCCGCGGCGGAGCCTGGCGCGCTACAGTCCCGGCAGACCCACGTTACTCATGGGTACACCGGTACTGCGTAAGGGGACGACATGCGGCTCGGCATCAATCTCGGCTACTGGGGTGCGGGCATGGACGCCGACAACCTCGCCGTCGCCCAGGAGGCCGACCGGCTCGGCTACGACGTCTGCTGGGCCGCGGAGGCCTACGGTTCCGACGCCCCGACCGTGCTCGCCTGGGTCGCCGCCCAGACCGAGCGCATCGACGTCGGCTCGGCGATCCTCCAGATCCCGGCCCGCCAGCCCGCGATGACGGCCATGACGGCGGCCACCCTCGACTCCCTCACCGGGGGCCGCTTCCGCCTCGGCCTCGGCGTCTCGGGCCCGCAGGTCTCCGAGGGCTGGTACGGCGTCAAGTTCGACAAGCCGCTCGCGCGGACCCGGGAGTACGTGGAGATCGTCCGCAAGGCGATGACCCGCGAGCGCCTTTCCTACGAGGGCGAGCACTGGACCCTGCCGCTGCCCGGCGGCCCGGGCAAGCCGCTCAAGCTCACCGTCCACCCCGAGCGCGAGCACATCCCGCTCTACATCGCCGCCATCGGCCCGAAGAACCTGGAGCAGACCGGCGAGATCGCCGACGGCGCGCTGCTGATCTTCCCCGCCGCCGAGCACCTGGAGTCCACCGCGCTCACCCACATCCGGGCGGGCCGCGAGAAGGCCGGGCTCACCATGGACGGCTTCGACGTGTGCCCGACCGTGCCGCTGGCCCTCGGCGACGACGTGCACGCCCTCGCCGACGTGTTCCGCCCGTACACCGCCCTGTACGTCGGCGGCATGGGCAGCCGGAAGCAGAACTTCTACAACCAGCTGGCCCAGCGCATGGGATACGAGAAGGAAGCCGCGGAGATCCAGGACAAGTACCTGGCCGGCGACAAGACGGGCGCGGCCGCGGCCGTCCCGCACTCGCTGATCGACTCGACCGCGCTGCTCGGCCCCGTGGAGCGGATCGCGGACGGGATGCGGGCCTACGCGGAGGCCGGGGTCACCACCCTCACCCTCGCGCCGGCCGGCTTCACCCGCGAGGAGCGCCTCGCCGCCCTGCGCGCCGGCACCGAGGCCATGGAACTCGCCGGACTGGCATAGGCCGCCGGGCGCGGCCCCCGCGTCCCGTCGGACGGGGTGCGCGGGGGCGGCGTACGCGAGGAGAGGTCCGCGGCCGTGGTGGGGGCTCGGGGGGTCTTCCCCGCCACGGCCGACACCGCCAACAACGCGCCGGGAGCCCGCGGGGTTACGCGGCGGGGCCCAACGCCAGGGTTCGTTCATTCGGACGAGCAGCGCGACCTATCGGTTGCCCGTCCCGGGCAGCGGCGTTTGACTCGGTACATGCTCTCTGCCCGCAGCCTGTTCCAGGAGATCGTCGACAACGACGACGCCTTCCAGCTGTTCTGCTCCGTCGCCGCCAGCGGGGAGTCCCAGGGCGGCTGGGAGAACGCCCGCATCGCCGCCCTGGTACCCGACGGCATGCGCGATCTCGCGCCCAAGATCACCCGGCACGGCGCCGACGAGGACAAGCACGGGCGGATCTTCAACGCCCTGCTCCACAAGCGCGGCCTGCCACCGGTCCCCGTCCCGCCCGAGACCGACTACACGATGCTGCTGGAGCGGCGCGGCATCGGCCTGGCCCACGACAAGCTCCGCCGCGAGGAGCCGCTGACCGAGGAGGACATCGTCGTCTACCTCGCGCACAGCCGCGTCACCGAACAGCGCGCCGCCGACCAGATGGTCATGCTCGTGCGCTGCTTCGGCGACGACCCCGAGATCGGCAGGGCCGTCCGCATGATCAGCAACGACGAGGACAACCACCTCGCGTACTGCCACGAGGAACTGCTGCGCCTGGCCCGCGCGGGCCACGGCCGGACCATCCACCGGGTGCTCCGCGAGAGCGCGCTCACCGAGATCGGCGTCTACCGGGACGTGAGCCTCGCCGTCATGGACCACATGGGCCGGCTGCTGGCCTGGCCCGCGCCGAAGGCGGCCCTGCTCGCCGCCGGGATCCGCGGGACGCACGCGTACGAGCGGTTCAGCGGCTGGCACCGCATGGTGCGCCTGAGCATGCCCGAACGGCGCGACGCCCTGAGCGGCGCACCGACCTCCGCCCCCGAGTTCGCGTAGCGCCCCGCGACACCCCCGCGACACCCCCTAGAGCCAGCCGCGGCGCTTGAACGTCCGGTGCAGGCCCAGGCACAGGCCCGCCATCAGCACGAGCACCGCCGGATAGCCCCAGGTGTGCCTCAGCTCCGGCATGTGGTCGAAGTTCATCCCGTAGATCCCCGCCACCATCGTCGGCACCGCCGCCATCGCCGCCCACGCCGAGATCTTGCGCATGTCGTCGTTCTGCCGGACCCCCATCTGCGCCAGGTGCGCGGAGAGCGCGTCCGACAGCAGCCGGTCCAGGCCCTCGATGTACTCGTTCGCCTTGGTCAGGTGGTCGGCCACGTCCCGGAAGAACGGCCGCGCGTGCTCGTGGACGAACGGCACGCCCCCGAAGGCGAGCCGGTCCATCGGCTGGAGCAGCGGGCTCGTCGCCCGGCGGAACTCCAGCACCTGCCGCTTGAACCCGTAGATCCGGGCGGCGATGTTCTTCGTGTCCGAGGCGTTCGGGGCGAAGACCTCCGCCTCCAGCTCCTCCAGGTCCGCCTGCAGCTCGGCGGCCACCTCGATGTAGTGGTCGACCACGGCGTCGGACACCGCGTACAGCACCGCCGTCGGGCCGTGCCGCAGGACCTGTGGCTCCTGCTCCAGCCGGTGCCGGACGGCGGCCAGCGGGGCGCCTTCGCCGTGCCGGACGGTGACGACGAAGCAGTCGCCAATGAACACCATCAGCTCGCTTGCGGTCACCGTGTCGGTGGCGTCGTCGTACCGCACCGGTTTGAGGACCACGAACAGCGAGTCGTCGTACACCTCCAGCTTCGGCCGCTGGTGGGCGGTCAGCGCGTCCTCCACCGCCAGCGGGTGCAGCCCGAACTCCCCGCGTACGTGGTCGAACTCCTTCTCCGACGGTTCGTGCATGCCGACCCACAGGAAGGAGTCGCCGGTCGCCCGCGCCTCGTCGAGGGCGTCGGAGAAGTCTTCGGGAGCCTCGGACCGACGGCCGTCCCGGTACATCGCGCAGTCCACAATCACCCGGGCATTGTTCCCTGCCGGCGGCCGGCCCGCACACCGGCGCCGCCGCTTACCCTTGGCGTCATGGCCACGCTGATCCTCGTACGACACGGGCGGTCCACCGCCAACACCGCCGGACTGCTCGCCGGATGGACCCCGGGAGTCGCGCTCGACGAGCGCGGCGCCGAACAGGCCGCCGCGCTGCCCGGGCGGCTGGCGGGGGTGCCCCTCGCCGCCGTCGTCACCAGCCCGCTGCAACGCTGCCGGGAGACGCTCGCACCGCTGCTGGCCGCCCGGCCCGGGCTGGAGCCGCACACCGACGAGCGGATCGGCGAGTGCCACTACGGCGACTGGTCCGGCCGCAAGCTCTCCGAGCTGTCCGACGAACCGCTGATGAAGATCGTCCAGCAGCACCCCTCCGCCGTCGCCTTCCCCGGCGGCGAGTCCATGCGCGCCATGCAGGCCCGCGCCGTGGACGCCGTACGGGACTGGAACGCGCGGATCGAGGAGGAGCACGGGAGCGACGCCGTCTTCCTGATGTGCTCGCACGGCGACATCATCAAGTCCCTCGTGGCCGACGCCCTGGGCATGCACCTGGACCTCTTCCAGCGCATCCACGTCGACCCCTGCTCGGTCACCGCGATCCGGTACACCCCGATCCGGCCGTACGTGTTCCGGCTCGGGGACACCGGGGACTTCGGAGCGCTCGTGCCGAGCCCGGCCTCCGGCGACGCCGAGGAGCCCGGGGCCGCGGAGGCGCGCACCAGTGGCGGCAACGGCGACGACGCCGTCGTGGGGGGCGGTGCGGGCGCCGTGTGATCGAACGGCGCAGTAGGGTGGTCGGGCCCACACTGGGGCGCAGGACTGCCCCCGCCGCCGAGACTTGGAGACTGGACGTGCCCCGTCAGGTGTTCCTCTACGACCCCCCGGACCGCTTCGTGGCCGGCACGGTCGGCCTTCCGGGACGCCGTACGTTCTTCCTGCAGGCCTCCTCCGGCCCCCGCGTCACCAGCGTCTCCCTGGAGAAGACCCAGGTCGCGGCGCTGGCCGAGCGGATGGACGAGCTGCTGGACGAGGTCGTGCGGCGCACCGGGGGCAATGCCCCGGTGCCGGCCGTCGCCCCCGCGGAAGCGTCCGACACCGCGCCCCTGGACGTCCCCGTCGACGAGGAGTTCCGCGTCGGCACCATGGCCCTGGCCTGGGACGGCGAGGAGCAGCGGATGATCGTCGAGGCGCAGGCCCTGGTGGAGGTGGAGGCCGACTCCGACGAGGACCTCGCCGAGGCCGAGGAACGGCTGCTCCAGGACGAGGAGAACGGCCCGCCCATGCTGCGGGTCCGCCTCAGCGGCGCCCAGGCCCGGGCCTTCGCCAAGCGGGCCCTGGACGTGGTCAACGCCGGGCGCCCGCCCTGCCCGTTGTGCAGCCTGCCGCTGGACCCGGAGGGGCACGTGTGCCCGCGCCAGAACGGCTACCGGCGCCAGGCGTGAGCACCACGGGGGAACACGAGGACCTGCTCGCCCTGGGCGAGCTGACCGTCGTCGGCCGCATCCGGGAGGCGTCCAACGCCGTCCTGCTGTGCACGGTCGCGTACGAGGGCGCCACCGCCGACTGCGTGTACAAGCCGGTCAAGGGCGAGCGGCCGCTGTGGGACTTCCCCGACGGGAACCTCGCCCGGCGCGAGGTCGCCGCCTACCTGGTCTCCGAGGCCACCGGGTGGGGCCTGGTACCGGAGACCGTCCTGCGCGACGGACCGTACGGCGAGGGCATGGTCCAGCGCTGGATCGAGTCGGCCGACGCGAACGCGAGCGGTGATGAGGGCGCGGACGCGGACGCGAGCGGCGACGAGGGCGCGGACGGGAGCGGCGACGAGGGCGCGGACGGGAGCGGGGCCGCCGACGGCGGTCCGGGCAGCGGGCTCCTCGCGCTCGTCGAGGGCGAGGAGGCGGCGGAGGGCTGGAAACCCGTCGCCCTGGCCGAGGTCGGCGAGGGCCGCACCGCCCTGCTCGTGCACGCGGACGACCCGCGGCTGCGCCGCATGGCCGTCCTCGACGCCGTGATCAACAACGGCGACCGCAAGGGCGGCCACCTGCTGCCCACGGCCGACGGACGCCTCTACGGCATCGACCACGGAGTGACCTTCCACACCGAGGACAAGCTCCGCACCCTCCTGTGGGGGTGGGCGGGGGAGCCGCTCACGGACGAGGCCCGCCAGGTCCTCGGCTCGCTCGGCGCGGAACTGGCCGACGGGGCGCCGCTCGCCACCCGGCTGGCGGAACTCGTCACCGCGGCCGAGCTGGCCGCCGTACGGGACAGGGTGGGGCAGCTGCTGCGCACCGGCACCCACCCCAAGCCATCGGGGCAGTGGCCGGCGATCCCCTGGCCACCGGTCTGATCCGGCCAGTATCGATACGCACAGAATCGGCCAGACCGCAAGAGAGTCGATCAAGACAACAGTGCTGGTCCGGTTCGTTTCCGGAACATCCGTCCGGTTACGCTCGTGCCATGCATGCCTGGCCCGCTTCTGAGGTCCCCGCCCTGCCTGGCAAGGGCCGCGACCTCAAGATCCACGACACCGCGACCCAGGGGACGATCACCCTCGCCCCCGGTCCCGTCGCCCGAATCTACGTCTGCGGCATCACGCCGTACGACGCGACCCACATCGGTCACGCGGCGACCTACAACGCGTTCGACCTCGTGCAGCGCGTGTGGCTCGACACCAAGAGGCAGGTCCACTACGTCCAGAACGTCACGGACGTGGACGACCCGCTCCTGGAGCGGGCCCAGCGCGACGGCCACGACTGGACCGAGCTGGCCGAGCGCGAGACCGCGCTCTTCCGCGAGGACATGACCGCCCTGCGGATGCTGCCGCCGCAGCACTACATCGGAGCCGTCGAGGCCATACCCGGCATCGTGCCGCTGGTCGAGCGGCTGCGCGACGCGGGCGCCGCGTACGACCTGGACGGCGACGTCTACTTCTCCGTGGAGTCCGACCCCCACTTCGGCGGGGTCTCGCACCTCGACGCCGAGGCGATGCGGCTGCTGTCCGCCGAACGCGGCGGCGACCCGGAACGGCCGGGGAAGAAGAACCCCCTCGACCCGATGCTGTGGATGGCCGCCCGCCCGGGCGAGCCCAGCTGGGACGGCGGCTCGCTGGGCCGCGGCCGACCGGGCTGGCACATCGAGTGCGTCGCCATCGCCCTGGACCACCTGGGCATGGGCTTCGACATCCAGGGCGGCGGTTCCGACCTGGTGTTCCCGCACCACGAGATGGGCGCCTCGCACGCGCAGGTGCTGACGGGCGAGTTCCCGATGGCCAAGGCGTACGTCCACGCCGGCATGGTGGCCCTGCACGGCGAGAAGATGTCGAAGTCCCGCGGGAACCTGGTCTTCGTCTCCGCGCTGCGGCGGTCCGGCGTCGACCCGGCGGCCATCCGCCTCGCGCTCCTGTCGCACCACTACCGGGCCGACTGGGAGTGGACGGACGCGGTGCTCGAGGACGCGGTGGCCCGCCTGGCGCGCTGGCGCGCGGCCGTGTCCCGGCCGGACGGACTCCCGGCGGACGCCCTGGTGGAAGAGGTCCGCGCGGCCCTCTCCGCCGACCTGGACGCCCCGGCGGCGCTGGCCGCCGTGGACCGCTGGGTGGAACTCCAGCTGGCCGGGGGCGGCGACGACGAGTCGGCCCCGGGCTTGGTCTCCCGTACGGTGGACGCCCTGCTGGGCGTGGCCCTGTAGCGGTCGCGGACCCGTGGTCCCGGGGGCACCGCTCCCGGGCCACACCGCCCCCAGGGCCACCGTCCCGGGGCCCACACCGCTCCCGGACTTCCGTGCCTCACACGTCGGCGGGGGCCGGGCCCCCCCGCCCCGCCCCCCCCCCCCCCCC
>NZ_JAPNLM010000016.1:95748-193830 GCF_026627255.1 Streptomyces antarcticus
GGCGGGGCCGGACCGCGCTCCGCGCGCGATCCGGCCCCGCCGACGTTCTCGTTCCCGCCGCCCGTTCCCGCCGCCCGTTCCCGCCGCCCGGCCCCGCGGGGCCGGGCGGCACGGAGCCGGCCTACGCCTCCGGCGTTCCCGGCTCGGGCGGAGTGTCCTCGTCCGGCTGGGCCGCCGCCTGGGGCGGCGCGGACTCCTCCCCGGCGACCTCCGGCTTGCGCTTCGGCGCCCGGGGGAGCCCGCTGGACGGATCCCGCAGGTACGTCGCGTCACCCGGCTCCGCGGCGGCGGACGGGTCTCGCCGCCTCAGGTACCGCTCGAACTCCCGGGCGATGGCGTCGCCGGACGCCTCGGGCAGGTCGGCGGTGTCCCGCGCCTCCTCCAGCGTCTGGACGTACTCCGCCACCTCGCTGTCCTCGGCCGCCAGTTGGTCCACGCCCAGCTGCCACGCCCGGGCGTCCTCCGGCAGTTCGCCCAGCGGGATCCGGATGTCGATCAGGTCCTCCAGCCGGTTCAGCAGGGCCAGCGTCGCCTTCGGGTTGGGCGGCTGGGACACGTAGTGCGGCACCGCCGCCCACAGCGACACCGCCGGTACCCCCGCGTGCGTGCACGCCTCCTGGAGGATGCCGACGATGCCCGTCGGGCCCTCGTACTTCGTCTCCTCCAGGTCCATCGTCCGGGCCAGGTCCGCGTCCGAGGTGACCCCGCTCACCGGAACCGGCCGCGTGTGCGGCGTGTCCCCGAGCAGTGCCCCCAGGATGACCACCATCTCCACACCCAGCTCGTGGGCGAAGCCGAGGATCTCGTTGCAGAACGACCGCCACCGCATGGACGGTTCGATCCCCCGTACGAGCACCAGGTCGCGCGGCTTCGCGCCGCCGATCCGGACCACCGACAGCCGTGTCGTCGGCCAGGTGATCTTCCGTACCCCGTTGTCCAGCCACACCGTCGGCCGGTTGACCTGGAAATCGTAGTAGTCCTCGGCGTCGAGCGCCGCGAACACCTCGCCCTTCCACTCCCGGTCCAGGTGGGCGACCGCGCCGGAGGCGGCGTCACCCGCGTCGTTCCAGCCCTCGAACGCGGCCACCATGACCGGGTCGATCAGCTCGGGCACGCCCTCAAGCTCGATCACCCAGGTCTCCTTCCGAAGTTCCCTTGCGTACGTGGGTCAGCCTAAGCCTTGAAGGGACATCGGCCACAGCCCACGACGGAGGGGCGGTTCCCCTCGGAACCGCCCCTCTTCCCCACCTGCGCGAGAGCTAAGCCTTGTGGCCCAGCATCTCCTCGACCCGGGCGCGCACGGAGGCGTCGTCCAGACCGCGGACCGTCACCGTCGTGCGCCGGCGCAGCACGTCGTCCACCGTCTGCGCCCACTCGTTGTCGCGGGCGTAGGCGACCTGCGCCCAGATCTCGGGGCCGTCCGGGTGGATGCGCTCGGCCAGCGCCGGGTTCTCGTTGGCGATGCGCGCGATGTCGAACGCGAGCGAGCCGTAGTGCGAGGCCAGGTGGCGCGCGGTCAGCGGGTCCATCCGGGAGCCGGGCTCGCGGTCCACCAGCAGCCGGTGCGCGACCGCGTTCGGGTTGGCGACACCGGGCAGCGGGATCCGGCGCACGAGCGACTTCGCCGGCTCCATGTCCTCGGTCAGCGGGCTGCCCGGGAGCTTCGCCAGCTTGTCCATGACCACGCGGCCGATGTGGCGGTACGTGGTCCACTTGCCGCCGGCCACCGACAGCATGCCGCCGGCGCCCTCGGAGACGACCGTCTCGCGCTTGGCCTTCTCGACGCCGCCGGGGCCGCCGGGCAGCACCCGCAGGCCCGCGAAGGCGTACGTCATCAGCGAGCGGTCCAGGTCCGCGTCCTTCACGGAGAAGGCCGCCTCGTCCAGGATCTGCTGGATGTCGGACTCGGTGGCGCGCACGTCGCCCGGGTCGCCCTCGTACACCTCGTCGGTGGTGCCGAGCAGCAGCTGGTCCTCCCAGGGGAGGGCGAAGGTGATGCGGTACTTGTCGATCGGGGTGGCCATGGCGGCCTTCCACGGCGACTTGCGCTTCATGACGATGTGCGCGCCCTTGGAGAGGCGGATCGACGGCATGGAGTGCTTGTCCTCCATGCGCCGCAGGTGGTCCACCCACGGGCCGGTGGCGTTGAGCACGACGCGCGCGTCGACCCCGAACTCGGTGCCGTCCAGGCGGTCCTTGAGCTCGGCGCCGGAGACCCGGCCGCGCGTGGTGCGCAGTCCGGTGACCTCGGCGTGGTTCAGGACGACCGCACCCGACTCGACGGCCGCGCGGACCGTCATGACGGCGACGCGGGAGTCGTTCATCTGGTGGTCGTAGTAGACCGCGACGGCCTTGAGGTTGTCCGTCTTCAGACCCGGGTTGTCGGCGACGGCGCGGGCCGGCGAGATGACCTTGCCGATGCCGTCGCCGAAGGCCGAGAGGGCGGAGTAGGCGAAGACGCCCGCACCCAGCTTGGCCGCGCCCACCGGACCGCCCTTGTACACGGGGAGGTAGAAGGTGAGCGGGTTGACCAGGTGCGGGGCCACGTCCTTGGCCAGGACCCGGCGCTCGTGGTGGTTCTCGGCCACCAGCTTGACCGCGCCGGTCTGGAGGTAGCGCAAACCGCCGTGGACGAGCTTGGAGGAGGCGGAGGAAGTGGCGCCGGCGAAGTCGCCGGCGTCCACCATGGCGACCCGCAGACCCGACTGCGCGGCGTGCCAGGCCACCGAGGTGCCCAGGATCCCACCGCCGATGACCAGCAGGTCGTACGTGGCCTTGGCCAACTGCTCACGGGTCTCGGCGCGGCTCGGGTTCGAGCCGGCGGTCGGGTGCGTACCCAGGGTGGGAACGCTCTGCAGGGTGCTCATATCCGTTGACTCCTACTTACTCGTCGATTGCGCCGGCCGTACGGTCAGCTGGCGTCTTCGTCGTCGACCCAGCCCATGGACCGCTCGACGGCCTTGAGCCAGCTCTTGTACTCGCGGTCCCGCTGCTCGGCGGGCATGCGCGGGGTCCACTCGGCCGCGCGGCGCCAGTTGGCGCGCAGGGCGTCGGTGTCGGGCCAGAAGCCGACGGCCAGGCCGGCGGCGTAGGCGGCGCCGAGGCAGGTGGTCTCGGCGACCATCGGGCGCACCACGGGGGCGTCCAGGAAGTCCGAGAGCGTCTGCATCAGCAGGTTGTTGGAGGTCATGCCGCCGTCGACCTTGAGGGCGGCGAGCTCGACGCCCGAGTCCTTGGTCATGGCGTCGGTGATCTCGCGGGTCTGCCAGGCGGTGGCCTCCAGGACGGCACGGGCGATGTGCGCCTTGGTGACGTACCGGGTGAGGCCGGTGATCACGCCGCGGGCGTCGGAGCGCCAGTACGGGGCGAACAGGCCGGAGAAGGCCGGCACGAAGTACGCGCCGCCGTTGTCTTCGACGGAGGAGGCCAGGGTCTCGATCTCGGCCGCGGACTTGATCAGGCCCATCTGGTCGCGCATCCACTGGACGAGCGAGCCGGTGACGGCGATGGAGCCCTCCAGCGCGTAGACCGGCTTCTCGTCGCCGATCTTGTAGCCGACCGTGGTCAGCAGGCCGCTGTAGGAGTTGATGATCTTGTCACCGGTGTTCATCAGCATGAACGTGCCGGTGCCGTACGTGGACTTGGCCTCGCCCTCGGCGAAACAGGTCTGGCCGAACAGGGCGGCCTGCTGGTCACCGAGCGCAGAGGCGACGGGGACGCCCGCCAGGACGCCCTCCTTGACCTCGCCGTAGACCTCGGCGGAGGACCGGATCTCCGGGAGGACGTTGAGCGGCACGCCCATGGACTCGGCGATGCGCTCGTCCCACGTGAGGTTGTGCAGGTTCATCAGCATGGTGCGCGAGGCGTTGGTGACGTCGGTGACGTGCACGCCGCCCTGGGCGCCGCCGGTGAGGTTCCAGATGACCCACGAGTCCATGGTGCCGAAGAGGATGTCGCCCGCCTCGGCGCGCTCGCGCAGGCCCTCGACGTTGTCGAGCAGCCAGCGGGCCTTCGGGCCGGCGAAGTAGCTCGCCAGCGGGAGGCCGGTCTCGCGGCGGAAGCGGTCCTGGCCGACGTTGCGGCCGAGCTCCTTGCACAGGGCGTCGGTGCGGGTGTCCTGCCAGACGAGCGCGTTGTGCACGGGCTCGCCGGTGTGGCGGTCCCACATGAGGGTGGTCTCGCGCTGGTTGGTGATGCCCACGGCCTTGACGTCGGCGGAGGTGAAGCCGGGGACGTCCTGGGCGGCCTTGGCGATGGCCCCGGCGACGACCTCCTGGACGTTGGTCCAGATCTCGGTGGCGTCGTGCTCGACCCAGCCCGGCTTCGGGAAGATCTGCTCGTGCTCCTTCTGGTCGACGGCGACGATGCGGCCGTCGCGGTCGAACACGATGCAGCGGGAGGAGGTGGTGCCCTGGTCGATCGCGGCGATGAAGGGGCCGGTGCTGCTGGTCATGTGGCTGCTCCTGGCAGGTCGTGAGTAGGCGGAATCAGGGTGCGGTGCGGATCTTGCGATCGCTGCCGATGCTGATCAGGCGAACGCGATGTTGTACAGACCACCGGCTATGACGGCACCGACGAGCGGGCCGACCACCGGGATCCAGGAGTATCCCCAGTCGGAGCCGCCCTTGTGGGGAAGCGGCAGCAGGGAGTGGACGATGCGCGGGCCGAGGTCGCGGACCGGGTTGATCGCGTAGCCGGTCGGGCCGCCCAGCGAGAGGCCGATGCCGACGACCACGAAGGAGGTGATCAGGACGCCGATGACACCGAGGCCCTTGCCGTCGTCCTGGAGGCCCTGGGTCAGGATGGCCAGGATCAGGACGGCGGTGCCGATGATCTCGGTGGCGAGGTTCTGGACGGTGTTGCGGATCTCGGGGCCCGTGGAGAAGACGCCGAGCACCGGACCGGCCTGGTCGTGCGGGTGCGGGTCCTCGGGGCCGAGCTTCGCGTCGCGGATGTGCTCCGGGTCCGCCAGGTGGGCGCGGAACTGGCCGTAGTACGTGATCCACATCAGGACCGCGCCGATCATCGCGCCGAGGAGCTGTCCGGCGAGGTAGACCGGAACGTCGCCCCAGACGCCGTCCTTGACGGCGATGCCGACGGTGACCGCCGGGTTGAGGTGCGCGCCGGAGAGCGGTGCGGAGACGTATGCGGCGATCAGGACGGCGAAACCCCAGCCGAACGTGATGGCCAGCCAGCCCGCGTTGCGGGCCTTGGAGCTCTTGAGGGTGACGGCGGCGCAGACGCCGCCACCGAGCAGAGTGAGCAGGGCGGTACCGATGGTCTCGCCGATGAAGATGTCGGAGCTGGACACCCGCGACTCCTTTGTCATACGTCCAGGGGTGGGCGGACACCGGGTCCCACCGGTGGTTCCGCGCACTCGGTGAGTGCTGCACCGGCCCTTGGCCTTGCCTCACCCTAACGCGTATTGCCGTTAGGTGTTCGACAATGCCGACCGGTGAACGGCAGTTTTCCGCCCAGGTGAAGATTGCGTCAAGGGGCGGCCAGGCCAAAGTGTCGGATCGTTACCGCTCGGTGGGATCAGCCAAATCCGGCCATCAGATGGTCGGGATAAGGCGAAAAGAAGGCATGAAAAAGCCAGGCCCTGGCTGAGAAGGGCCTGGGAAGGGCTACGCGGGCCCTAGAACCGGCCTGCGCCGAGATCGCGTGAAACAGCGCGCGCACAGTCCCGTACGGACGCGATGAGGGCCGCACGGGGCTCCCCGGCGTCCCCGCAGACCCGCTCCACGGCCCCCGCGACCGCCACCGCGCCCACCGGCATGCGGCGCCGGTTGTGGATGGGGGCCGCCACGGAGGCGATGCCGTCCCAGGTCTCCTCGACGTCGGCGGCCCAGCCGCGGGCCCGGGTCAGGTCCAGGATCTCCTCGAAGCCGGCGCCGTCCGTGACGGTCCGCGGGGTGAACGCCTCGCGCTCCACCTCCACGGCCTGCGTGTGCGCGACCGGGTCGTACGCCGACAGCACCTTGCCCAGCGCGGTCGAGTGCAGCGGCTGCATCGCCCCGACCTCCAGCACCTGACGGCTGTCGTCGGGCCGGAACACGTGGTGCATGATCAGCACCCCGCTCTTGTGCAGCACGCCCACGTACACGCTCTCGCCGCTCGCCCGGGCCAGGTCGTCCGTCCAGACCAGGGCGCGGGCGCGCAGCTCGTGCACGTCGAGGTAGCTGTTGCCCAGGCGCAGCAGCTCCGCGCCCAGCTGGTAGCGGCCGGAGGCCGCGTCCTGCTCCACGAAGCCCTCGGCCTGCAGGGTGCGCAGGATGCCGTGGGCCGTCCCCTTGGCGAGGCCGAGGGACGAGGCCACGTCCGACAGGCCCAGTCGGCGTTCACCGCCGGCCAGGAGCCGCAGCATCGCAGCGGCTCGTTCGAGCGACTGGATGTTCCGTGCCATCGCGCAGCCTCCTGCTGACGTTGCTGTCCATACTGACTGTGTTGATGTGGTTCGACAATGCTGAACAGTATCGGTCGATGCCGACCTCGCGCATGGCCGACCGGGACGCGCGTGTCCCGCGGACCCCCGCACTCCGCCCGGCCCCCGCCACAGAATGCAGTCCGCCACGTGGGACAACCCCACCGGGGCCCGGGGCACACGGTTACCCTGACCGCGTGCACCCTTGACACAGAGGGGGTGCAAAGCCGACAGCCGTCGCATCCCAGGGAGCTCAAGCATGGCCTCGTTGCCGAACCTGCCCGCTGACACCCAGACCCGGGCCGATGCCCTCCGAGAGGCGCTGGCCACCCGCGTGGTGGTCGCGGACGGTGCGATGGGGACGATGCTCCAGGAGCAGGATCCGTCGCTGGAGGACTTCCAGCAGCTGGAGGGCTGTAACGAGGTTCTGAACGCGACGCGTCCGGACATCGTGCGGACGGTCCACGAGGCGTATTTCTCGGTGGGTGTGGACTGCGTCGAGACGAACACGTTCGGTGCGAACTACGCGGCGCTGGCGGAGTACGACATTGCGGAGCGGAACTTCGAGCTGTCTGAGGCGGGTGCGCGGATCGCCCGTGAGGTCGCGGACGAGTTCACCGTGGCGACGGGGCGGCAGCGGTGGGTGCTGGGCTCGATGGGTCCGGGCACCAAGCTGCCGACGCTGGGCCACATCACCTACGCGCAGATCCGTGACGCCTATCAGATCAACGCGGAGGGCCTGATCTCGGGCGGTGCGGACGCGCTGCTGGTGGAGACGACCCAGGACCTGCTGCAGACGAAGTCCTCGGTGATCGGCGCGCACCGGGCGATGGCCGCTCTGGGCGTGTCGGTGCCGCTGATCTGCTCGGTCACGGTGGAGACGACCGGGACGATGCTGCTGGGCTCGGAGATCGGCGCGGCGCTGACGGCGCTGGAGCCGCTGGGCATCGACATGATCGGCCTGAACTGCGCCACCGGTCCCGCGGAGATGAGCGAGCATCTGCGCTACCTGGCGCGCAACGCGCGTATCCCGATCTCCTGCATGCCCAACGCGGGCCTGCCGGTCCTGACGAAGGACGGCGCGCACTACCCGCTGTCGGCCTCGGAGCTGGCGGACGCGCAGGAGACGTTCGTGCGGGAGTACGGGCTGTCGCTGGTCGGCGGCTGCTGCGGCACCACCCCGGAACACCTGCGCCAGGTCGTCGAACGGGTCCGGGGTACGGAGGTCACCGCGCGCAGCCCCCAGCCGGAGCCGGGCGCGGCCTCGCTGTACCAGACGGTGCCGTTCCGGCAGGACACCGCGTACATGGCGATCGGTGAGCGGACGAACGCCAACGGGTCGAAGAAGTTCCGCGACGCGATGCTGGAGGCGCGCTGGGACGACTGTGTGGAGATGGCCCGTGACCAGATCCGCGAGGGCGCCCACATGCTCGACCTGTGCATCGACTACGTCGGCCGCGACGGCGTCGCGGACATGCGGGAGCTGGCCGGGCGGTTCGCCACGGCCTCGACCCTGCCGATCGTCCTGGACTCCACCGAGGTCCCCGTCCTCCAGGCAGGCCTGGAGAAGCTCGGCGGCCGGGCGGTGATCAACTCGGTCAACTACGAGGACGGCGACGGTCCGGAGTCCCGCTTCGCGAAGGTGACCGAGCTGGCGCGGGAGCACGGTGCCGCGCTGATCGCGCTGACCATCGACGAGGAGGGCCAGGCCCGCACCGTCGAGCACAAGGTCGCCATCGCCCAGCGCCTCATCGCCGACCTGACGGGGAACTGGGGCATCCGCGAGTCCGACATCCTCATCGACACCCTGACCTTCACGATCTGCACGGGTCAGGAGGAGTCCCGTAAGGACGGCATCGCCACGATCGAGGCGATCCGCGAGCTGAAGCGCCGCCACCCCGACGTGCAGACGACGCTGGGCCTGTCGAACATCTCCTTCGGCCTGAACCCGGCCGCCCGTGTCCTGCTGAACTCGGTGTTCCTGGACGAGTGCGTCAAGGCGGGCCTGGACTCGGCGATCGTGCACGCCTCGAAGATCCTGCCGATCGCCCGGTTCGACGAGGAGCAGGTCACCACCGCCCTGGACCTGATCTACGACCGGCGTGCCGAGGGTTACGACCCGCTGCAGAAGCTGATGGCGCTCTTCGAGGGCGTCAACACCAAGTCGCTGAAGGCCGGCCGCGCCGAGGAACTCCTCGCCCTGCCCCTCGACGAGCGCCTCCAGCGCCGGATCATCGACGGCGAGAAGAACGGACTGGGCGCCGACCTCGACGAGGCCCTGGAGACCCGGCCCGCCCTGGCCATCGTCAACGACACCCTCCTGGAGGGCATGAAGGTCGTCGGCGAACTCTTCGGCTCCGGCCAGATGCAGCTCCCGTTCGTGCTGCAGTCCGCCGAGGTGATGAAGACGGCGGTGGCCTACCTGGAACCGCACATGGAGAAGACCGACGCGGACGGCAAGGGCACCATCGTCCTGGCCACCGTCCGCGGTGACGTCCACGACATCGGCAAGAACCTCGTCGACATCATCCTGACGAACAACGGCTACAACGTCGTGAACATCGGCATCAAGCAGCCGGTATCGGCGATCCTCGAGGCCGCGGCGGAGCACCGCGCCGACGTGATCGGCATGTCCGGCCTCCTGGTGAAGTCGACCGTGATCATGAAGGAGAACCTCCAGGAGCTGAACCAGCGCAAGCTGGCCGCTGACTACCCGGTCATCCTCGGCGGCGCCGCCCTCACCCGCGCCTACGTCGAGCAGGACCTCCACGAGATCTACGAGGGCGAAGTCCGCTACGCCCGCGACGCCTTCGAGGGCCTGCGCCTCATGGACGCCCTGATCGCCGTGAAGCGCGGCGTCCCCGGCGCGTCCCTGCCCGAGCTCAAGCAGCGCCGCGTCGCCAAGCGGGCCACGCCCGTCCTGGAGGCGGAGGAGCCGGAGGAGCCCGGCGGCCGCTCCGACGTGTCCGTCGACAACCCCGTTCCCACCCCGCCGTTCTGGGGCACCCGCGTCGTCAAGGGCATCCCGCTCAAGGACTACGCCTCCTGGCTCGACGAAGGCGCCCTCTTCAAGGGGCAGTGGGGCCTCAAACAGGCCCGCAACGGCCCCACCTACGAAGAACTCGTCGAAAGCGACGGCCGCCCCCGCCTGCGCGGCCTCCTCGACCGCCTCCACACCGACAACCTCCTCGAAGCCGCCGTCGTCTACGGCTACTTCCCCTGCGTCTCCAAGGGCGAGGACCTCATCCTCCTCGACGAACGCGGCAACGAGCGGACCCGCTTCACCTTCCCGCGCCAGCGCCGCGGCCGCCGCCTGTGCCTCGCCGACTTCTTCCGCCCCGAGGAGTCCGGCGAGATCGACGTGGTCGGCCTCCAGGTCGTCACCGTCGGATCCCGGATCGGCGAGGCCACCGCGAAGCTGTTCGAGGCCGACGCCTACCGCGAGTACCTCGAACTGCACGGCCTGTCCGTCCAGCTCGCCGAGGCCATGGCCGAGTACTGGCACGCCCGCGTCCGCTCCGAGCTCGGATTCGGCGGCGAGGACCCCTCCAAGGTCGAGGACATGTTCGACCTGAAGTACCGCGGCGCCCGCTTCTCGCTGGGCTACGGCGCCTGCCCCGACCTGGAGGACCGGGCGAAGATCGCCGAACTCCTCCAGCCGGAGCGCATCGGCGTCCACCTCTCCGAGGAGTTCCAGCTCCATCCGGAGCAGTCCACCGACGCCATCGTGATTCACCACCCCGAAGCGAAGTATTTCAACGCACGCTGACGCGGGCCGACGTACACTTGTCGGTCCCATACAGGCCGGTCGCCTGTTCCCCCGGGGATGCCCCGCGGGAAGAGGTGACCGGCCTTCTCGTCCCTACTGAGAGGTGTGCGCATGACGAGCACGGTTCCCGCCCCCGTCACCCGTACAGCCGACGGCTCGGCCCTCCAGGCGGTGCTGCTCGACATGGACGGCACCCTCGTCGACACGGAGGGCTTCTGGTGGGAGATCGAAGCCGAGATCTTCCGCGAACTCGGACACCGGCTCGAGGACGCCTGGCGGGACATCGTCGTCGGCGGCCCCATGAGCCGCAGCGCCGCGTTCCTGATCGAGTCCACCGGCGCGGCCATCGAGCTCGCCGAGCTGAGCGTCCTGCTCAACGAGCGTTTCGAGGCCCGCATCGCCGACCGGGTGCCGATCATGCCCGGCGCCGAACGGCTGCTGGCCGAGCTGGCCCAGCACAACGTGCCCACCGCCCTGGTCTCCGCCTCCCACCGCCGGGTCATCGACCAGGTGCTGCTGACCCTCGGCCGTGACCGCTTCACGATGACGGTCGCCGGCGACGAGGTGGCCCGCACCAAGCCGCACCCCGACCCCTACCTGCACGCCGCCGCGGCCCTCGGCGCGCACCCCTCGCGCTGCGCCGTCATCGAGGACACCGTCACCGGCGTGGCCGCCGCGGAGGCCGCCGGCTGCCGGGTCGTCGCGATCCCCTCGGTCGGGCTGATCCCGCCGGCTCCGGGACGTACGGTCGTCCACTCCCTCGAGGACGTGAACCTGGCGTTCCTGCGTTCCCTGATCACCCCGATGAACTGAGCGCACACGGCACCGCACGCTCCGTACCGAACGGAACGCCCGCCAGATGTAGGTCCAACAGAAGGATCTTCCGTCGAAGGCCCCGGAGGCTGAAATTCCACGCCTTCTGGGGTGGTTGCCCGGGTGACGTTGGTCACCCGCCCCGACCCCGGTGAGCATGCCCGAGGGCTCCTGCGGCTTCCCTTGTGTCCGGATTGATCAGCTCCTGACCGAATCTGCGCGGACTTCCACATGAACAGCCAGTCCGCTCCCATCACCGTCCGATTACGCCCCAAGTCCGGCCAGTTCAAGCCATCCCGCCCCGGCCCACTAGTGTCAACGAAGGCACTGCGCCGCACCTCAGCCGTACCGGACACACACCCCTGTGGCGGTACCGCGTGGACCGATCGTCACATCACCGGCCCGATCGTTCCGCCCTGAACGGGCGACCGCCGCGAAGTGCCCTTTACGCCGCTTTGAGCAAGTGCCGGTTACAGGGAGTTCTTCCAGCATGAACCGCAAGACCATGGTGCTGACGGCCGCGGCCGGACTGCTCACGCCCACGCTCGCCGCCTGCGGCAGCGCCAGCGGCGGAGGAGCGGGATCCGGAGCGATCGTCGTCGGGACCACCGACCGGTTCGAGGCCGCCGAGTTCGCCCCCGCCCCGTTCGACCCGGCGTACGCCTACGACGCCGGAGCCTGGAACGTCCTGCGCCAGACCGTCCAGACCCTGATGCACACCCCGCGCGGCGGCGGCCGGCCCGTCCCCGAAGCGGCCTCCGACTGCCGCTTCACCGACACCGGCAACGAGAGCTACCGCTGCACCCTGCGCCCCGGGCTCAAGTTCGCCGGCGGCGACCCGCTCACCGCGAAGGACGTCAAGTTCTCCATCGAGCGGGTCCTCGCCATCAAGGACGAGAACGGCCCGTCCTCGCTGCTCTCCACCATCGACACCGTCGAGGCCAAGGGCGCCGACACCGTCGTCTTCCACCTGAAGACCCCGGACGCGACCTTCCCGTACAAGCTCTCCACACCCGCCGCGGGCATCGTCAGCGCCAAGAGCTACGACGCGAAGAAGCTCCGCGAGGGCTTCACCGTCGACGGCTCCGGCCCGTACACGATGAAGCCCGAGGTCAAGGACAACCACCTCGTCCGCGCGGTCTTCACCAAGAACCCGAACTACAAGGGCGACCTGAAGGTACAGAACGACAAGGTCGAGCTCCGTACCTATCCCGACTCCGCCGGCATGGGCAAGGCCCTCACCGACGGATCCGTCCACATGGTCTCCCGGACCCTGGCACCCGCCCAGATCTCCGAGCTCTCCGCCAAGCCGCCCAAGGGCGTCAAGCTCGTCCCCCTCCCGGGCCTGGAGATCCGCTACCTCGGCTTCAACACCGAGGCACCGGTCGTCAGGGAGAAGGCCGTACGCCAGGCACTCGCCGCCGCCGTCGACCGCAACGCGGTCATCACCAAGGTCTACGGCAAGGCGGCCCAGCCGCTCTACTCGCTGGTCCCCACCACCGTGCCCGGCCACGTCAACTCCTTCTTCACCAAGTACGGCGAGGTCAACACCGCCAAGGCCGCCGGCCTGCTGAAGGAGGCCGGGATCAAGACCCCGGTGAAGCTGACGCTCAACTACACCACCGACCACTACGGTGACGGCACCGCGGCCGAGTTCCAGGCCCTCAAGGCCCAGCTGAACTCCACCGGACTGTTCGACATCACCGTCCAGGGCAGCGACTGGGCCGACTTCCGCCCCGCCCAGAAGAAGGGCGACCACGCCGCCTACGGGCTCGGCTGGTTCCCCGACTACCCGGACGCCGACAACTTCCTCGCCCCGTTCCTGGAGCAGGACAACTTCCTGGGCACGCCGTACGCCAACGCCGCGGTGCGCACCAAACTCATCCCCGAATCCCGCCGGGCGGTCGACCGCAGCGTCGCCCTCCCCGCGATCACGGAGATGCAGGACATCGTCGCCGAGGACGTACCCGTCCTGCCCCTGTGGCAGGGCAAGCAGTACGTCGCCGCACGCGACGGGATCACCGGAGTGGAGTGGTCGGTCAACGCCATCTCCGACCTCCAGCTGTGGGAACTCGGCCGAGGTGTCAGCGGCTGAGACCCGCAGGGAACCGGCAGCGGGAGTCGCAGGCCGGCGCAATGATTCGTCAAGACTGTGAAGGATTCGCGTGATGAGACGTAACCAGTGGTTGGCGGCCCCGCTCGGCGCAGCCACCGCCGCCGCGCTGCTCAGCGGTTGCGGTTCGACCGACGGCTCCAATGCCGGAAGCGGCAAGGGCGTGGTCATGGGGATATCCGACAAGGTGAAGTCGACGGACCCCGCGTCCGGCTACGACCCCGGCTCCTGGCTGCTCTTCAACAACGTCTTCCAGTCGCTGCTGAGCTTCCCCAAGGGCGGCACCACGCCGGAACCCGACGCCGCGCAGGCCTGCGCGTTCGAGGGCGGCGAGAGCAAGGTGTACAAGTGCACCCTGCGCGGCGGCCTGAAGTTCAGCAACGGCAACAGCCTCACCTCCAAGGACGTCAAGTACTCCTTCGAGCGCACCCTGAAGATCAACGACGACAACGGCCCCGCCGTGATGCTCTCGTCGATCGACGGCATCGACGCCCCCGACGACAAGACCGTCGTCTTCCGGCTGAAGACGTCCGACGCGACCTTCCCGAGCAAGATCGCCTCGGGCGCGGGCGCCATCGTCGACCACACCGAGTACCCCGCCGACAAGATCCGCACCGACGGCAAGGCCTTCGGCTCCGGCGTCTACAAGCTGGACTCGATCAACGACAAGAGCGCCGGCTTCTCCGTCAACGAGTCCTACAGCGGCAAGGCCAAGCCGAAGAACTCCGGCGTGACCATGAAGTTCTTCAACGAGGACCAGGCCGCGCTCCGCAAAGTCCTCGAGAGCGGCGACGTCGACTTCGCCTTCCGCGGCCTCGCAGCCAAGGACATCGCCGGCCTCGCCAACAAGACCGGCGACCAGAAGGTCGAGGTCGTCCAGGGCGCCGGCGCCGAGGTGGAGCACCTCGTCTTCAACATGAACGACCCGGTCGCCGGCAAGCTCCCCGTCCGCAAGGCCATCGCCCACCTCATCGACCGCGAAGCGCTCGTCAAGGACGTCTACGACGGCACCGCGATCGCGCTCTACTCGATCGTCCCGGCCGGCATCGCCTCGCACAACACGGCCTTCTTCGACCGCTACGGCGGCAGCCCCCAGCCCGACAAGGCCAAGGCCGTCCTGCGCGCCGCGAACATCAAGGACAAGGTGAAGATCACCCTGTACTCGACGCCCTCGCGCTACGGCCCCTCCACGGACGAGGAGTTCGCGCTCATCGCCAAGCAGCTCAACGACAGCGGACTCTTCGAGGCCGACGTCAAGTCCGTCGAGTACGAGCAGTACGAGAAGGACATCCAGGCCGGCAAGTACGGCGTCTACGTCAAGGGCTGGGTACCGGACTACCCCGACGCCGACAACTTCACGCAGCCGTTCTTCGGGCCCGGCAACGTCCTGCAGAACAACTACGACAACAAGGAGATCACCGGGACCATCATCCCGTCGACCTCCGCGAAGTCCGACCGCGCCGCCGCGAGCACCGACTTCAACCGTCTCCAGGACATCGTCGCCGAGGAGATCCCCCTCCTGCCGCTGTGGCAGGGCAAGCAGTACGCCGTGACCCGCCCCAACGTCACCGGCCTCCAGTGGTCGCTCGACGCCTCCACCGTCTTCCGCTTCTGGGAGATCAGCAAGGGCTGAGCGGCCCCGCCGCCACCCCGCCGGCCGGCCCCCACCGGGCCCGGCCGGGAGCGTACGCACGGCAACGGGCCGGGCCCGGGACCTCCACAGGTCCCGGGCCCGGCCCGTCCGCACATCCGCCGGCCCGCCTACTGGGCGCCCGGGCGCACCAGACCGCTCTCGTACGCGTAGACGGCCGCCTGCACCCGGTCGCGCAGACCCAGCTTCGTCAGCACGTGGCCCACGTGCGTCTTGACCGTCGTCTCGCTCACGAACAGGTCCGCCGCGATCTCCGCGTTCGACAGCCCGCGGGCCACCAGCTTCAACACCTCTACCTCGCGCTCGGTCAGCGTCCCCAGCGTGTCCGGAACACTGTCGTCACCCGACGGCAGGTGACCCGCGTACTTGTCCAGCAGCCGCCGTGTGATGCTCGGCGCGAGCATCGCCTCGCCCGCCGCGACCACCCGGATCGCCTGCACCAGCTCGTTCGCCGGCGCGTCCTTCAGCAGGAACCCGCTCGCCCCCGCGCGCAGCGCCTCCACCACGTACTCGTCCAGGTCGAACGTCGTCAGCACGAGCACCTTCGCCGGACCGTCCCGCCCCGGACCCGTGATCTGCCGCGTCGCCTCCACCCCGTCCATCCGCGGCATCCGGATGTCCATCAGCACCACATCGGGCTGCAGCGCCCGCACCTGGTCCAGCGCCTGGAGACCGTCCCCGGCCTCACCCACCACCGCCAGCCCCTGCTCGGCCTCCAGGATCATCCGGAAGCCGGTGCGCAGCAGTGGCTGGTCGTCGACCAGCAGGACGCGGATCGCCACGGGGGTCTCCCTACGTATTCGTCGGACGGCTTCGGCGGACGCCGCCCATTGTGCCCTGACCGCGCGATCAGCCCTCCGCCGGGCGTACCGCCGCCTCGCCTGGCACCTCCGGCCGCGCACCCGCCGCCTCGCCCGGCACCTCCGGCCGCGCACCCGCCGCCTGCCCCGGCACCTCCGGCCGGGCACCCGGCATCTGCCCCGACGCCTCCGGCCCGGCACCCGGCACCTCCCCGCGACGGGCCGGCGACACCGTCAGCGGATACACCGGGGGAGTCCCCCCGAACTCCGGACACACCGCCCGATGATCACACCAGCCGCACAGCTTCGTCGGCCGCGGACGCCACTCACCCGTCTCCGTCGCCTCCCGGATCGCCTCCCACAGCGCCAGCAGCTTGCGCTCCACCCGCTCCAGATCCGCGACCACCGGGTCGTACGTCAGCACGTCCCCGCTGCCCAGGTACACCAGCTGCAACCGCCGCGGCACCACCCGCTTCAGCCGCCACACCACCAGCGCGTAGAACTTCATCTGGAACAGCGCACCCTCGGAATACTCCGCCCGCGGCGCCTTCCCCGTCTTGTAGTCGACGATCCGCACCTCACCCGACGGCGCGACGTCCACCCGGTCGATGATCCCGCGCAGCCGCAGACCCGAATCCAGCTCCGTCTCCACGAAGAACTCCCGCTCCACCGGCTCCAGCCGCGTCGGGTCCTCCAACGTGAACCACCGCTCCACCAGCGCCTCGGCCTCCGACAGCCACCGCGCCAGCCCCGCCCCCGCGTCATCCGGCGGGAACAGCTCCGTCAGCTCCGGCCTCGCCTCCAGCAACCGCTCCCACTGCCCCGGGATCAACGCCTTCGCCCGCGGCACCGTCCGCTCCGTCGCCGGATCGTCGAAGAGCCGCTCCAGCACCGCGTGGACCAGCGTCCCCCGGGTGGCCGCCGCACTGGGCTTCTCCGGAAGCCTGTCGATCACACGGAACCGGTACAGCAGCGGGCACTGCATGAAATCGCCGGCCCGCGAAGGGGACAGCGACGTGGGTGCCACAGCGCGCGGCGCCGCATCGGCATCGGCTGCGCCTGGCACGGCACCGGAGCTCATCATCATGGACAAAACCCTACGGCCCGCGACCGACAGCGCGCGCATACCATCGACGCCGGGGCCCCGCGCACTGCATGATCGGAGCACCACACCCCACCGAAGCACGACACAAGCCCCACCCGAACCACCGGAAACACGATCCCCCGCCCAACGACCGGGGGAACCCCCAGAACGAAGGACAGCCGTGGCAGACACCGACGAAACCGGCGAGCGCGGAGGACGGCGCTCCGCACCGGGCGGCGGAATCCTCATGGGCCGCCCCTTCGGCGTACCCGTCTACGTCTCGCCCAGCTGGTTCCTCGTCGCCGCCCTCATCACCTGGGTCTTCGGCGACCAGCTCGACCGCATCCTCCCCGACCTCGGACCCGTCCGCTACCTCGTCTCCCTCTTCTTCGCCGTCGCCTTCTACGCCTCGGTCCTCGTCCACGAACTCGCCCACACCGTCGCCGCCCTGCGCTTCAAACTCCCCGTACGCCGCATCCGGCTCCAGTTCTTCGGCGGCGTCTCCGAGATCGAGAAGGAATCCGAGACCCCCGGCCGCGAATTCGTCCTCGCCTTCGTCGGCCCCCTCCTCTCCCTCCTCCTCTCCGGAGCCTTCTACCTCGGCATGAAGGCCGTCGACCCCGCCACCGTCCCCGGCGTCCTCCTCGCCGGCCTCATGATCTCCAACCTGCTCGTCGCCGCCTTCAACCTGCTCCCCGGCCTCCCCCTCGACGGCGGCCGCATGCTCCGCGCCGTGATCTGGGGCATCACCGGCAAACCCATGGCCGGCACCGTTGCCGCCGCCTGGATCGGCCGCGGCCTCGCCGTCGCCGTCCTCCTCGGCCTCCCCCTCCTCACCCACACCGGGATCCTCGGCACCCGCACCGACTCCATCGGCGGCATGGACACCGTCATGGACGCCCTGCTCGCCGCGATCCTCGCCGCCATCATCTGGACCGGAGCCGGCAACAGCCTCCGCATGGCCCGCCTGCGCGAACACCTCCCCGGCCTGCGCGCCCGCACCCTCACCCGCCGCGCCATCCCCGTCGAGAACGCCACCCCCCTCTCCGAAGCCCTCCGCCGGGCCAACGAAGCCGGCGCCCGCGCCCTCGTCGTCGTCGACGGACAGGGCGACCCCACAGCCATCGTCCGCGAGAGCGCCATCGCCTCCGTCCCCGAACACCGCCGCCCCTGGATCGCCGTCAGCACCCTCGCCCAGGACCTCACCGACGGCATGAAGGTCTCCGCCGAGCTGGGCGGCGAAGAACTCCTCGACCACCTCCGCTCCACCCCCGCCACCGAATACCTCGTCCTCGAAACCGGCGGCGAGATCTACGGCGTCCTGTCCACCCTCGACGTCGAGAAGGCCTTCGTGAAGGCCATGGCACGGCCCCAGTCCTGAAGCCAATACACTGGTCACATGTCCGAACCGACCGGTGCCGCCCGCCGACGCGGGCCCTTCGAGGTCGGGGACCAGGTTCAGCTCACCGACCCCAAGGGCCGCCACTACACGTTCACGCTCGAAGCCGGGAAGAATTTCCACACCCACAAGGGTTCCTTCCCGCACGACGAGCTGATCGGTGCTCCCGAGGGCAGTGTTGTCCGTACCACGGGCAACGTCGCGTACCTCGCGCTGCGTCCCCTGCTCCCCGACTATGTCCTGTCCATGCCCCGCGGTGCCGCCGTGGTCTACCCCAAGGACGCGGGCCAGATCCTGGCCTTCGCCGACATCTTCCCCGGCGCCCGCGTCGTCGAGGCGGGCGTCGGATCCGGCTCCCTGAGCAGCTTCCTGCTGCGCGCCATCGGCGACCAGGGCATGCTCCACAGCTACGAGCGCCGCCCGGACTTCGCCGAGATCGCCACCGCCAACGTCGAGCGGTACTTCGGCGGCCCCCACCCCGCGTGGCAGCTGACCGTGGGCGACCTCCAGGACAACCTGTCCGACACGGACGTCGACCGCGTCATCCTCGACATGCTCGCCCCCTGGGAGTGCCTGGAGGCCGTCTCCAAGGCCCTGGTCCCCGGCGGCATCCTGTGCTGCTACGTCGCCACCACCACCCAGCTCTCCCGCACCGTCGAGTCCATCCGCGAGTTCGGCTGCTACGCCGAGCCGCAGCCGTGGGAATCGATGATCCGCAACTGGCACGTGGAGGGCCTCGCGGTCCGCCCTGACCACCGGATGATCGGCCACACCGGCTTCCTCGTCACCGCCCGCCGCCTCGCGGACGGAGTCGAGCCGCCCATGCGCCGCCGCCGCCCCGCCAAGGGCGCGTACGGCGACGACTACGACGGCCCCGGCAGCGACCGGTCCGCCTGACCCCTGCCGCCGCGGCCGACCGACCGGCCGCACCGCACGCCCAACACAAAGGCGCTGCGGCGCAGTTCCCCCGACGATCCGGGAACTGCGCCACAGCGCCTTTTCGTTGTCATGTACGTCGGCCCAGCCGGCCCGGACCCAGCCGTTCCGCCGCCGTGTGAGGTATGGCACGATGCTGGCTCCCCGTCACCCTTCGCACAGGAGACACCCCGCGTGCTGCTGCACAGCCCCACCGAGCCGGCGCCGACCGCGGACACCCTCGCGCACAGCGGCACCAAACCTGCCCACTGGCTCGCCACGGCCACCGCCGTCGCCGCCGTCATAGCCGCCGCGGGACTCGTCCAGCCCGCCGCCGGCGCCCCCGCGGCCGCCCCGCCCGCCCCAGCCGCCAACGGGCCGCAAGCCGCCGCCCCCGCCGTCACCGCGGTAGCCCCCGACGCCTCGGCCGTCACCTACCCGCTCGACTGCAAGGGCGCCCCCCAGGCCGTCACCGCCACCGCCCAGGGCGACCTCGACGGCGACGGCCGCCCCGAAACCGTGGCGGCCGTCCGCTGCGACGCGGGCTCCGGCACCCCGCCCCACGCCCTCTACGTCCTCATCCGGGACCCCGCCGGCGACGCACACCCCCGCATCGTCGCCACCCTCCTCGACACCGACCGGCGCCAGACCGCCACCGACCTCACCGTGAGCGACGGCGCCGTCACCGCCACCCTCCTCGGCTACTCCTCGCCGGAGGTCCCGCGCTACAGCCCGGACGTCAAGAAGCTCGCCAAGTGGCGCTGGAGCGGCGGAAAATTCCGCCAGGAGCTGACGGACCCGACCGCCAAGAGTGTTTGAAGCGTCACTCGGCGTCGGGGCCGAAGACTTCCACCCTGTCCGAAACGCGCCTTACGTGAATGCAGTCACCCGGACATTCCTTCGCCGAGTCCACCACGTCCTGGAGCAGCGTCAACGGAACCGGAGTCGTCGCCCCCGCGTCCTGCAGCAGCTCGTCCTCCCCGCTCTTCACGTACGCCAGACCATCGATGTCCAGCTCGAACACCTCCGGCGCGTACTGCACGCAGATGCCGTCCCCGGTGCAGAGGTCCTGGTCGATCCAGACCTCAAGGGGCTCTCCGGCCTCGCCGACGCCACCCGTCGGAGCCTCCTGCTGCACGGTCATATCTCCTGCCGTTCCCTGCGCTGAGTGATCCATCCCGGTCACAACGCGCGACAAGTCGCGCGGGCTCTGACGGGTGTTGAACACTTCGACCTTACAACCGGGCGCATCCCGAGTTTGATGGGTGGGTATTTCCTTGGCGTGAGGGAGTACGCAAGGGTGAAGATCGGACACACCCCTACCGTCTTTGTGATCTAGGGGTTTCAATCACCACCAGCCCAGGTAGGGTCAGGAAGCGTCCAGCTCCCCTTGGAGGAGGTGAGGACCGTGGCAGCCCACGACGACGACATCAACCGCGGCATCCGGCCCGGGCGAGGGTCTGAGGACCCCGCCGGCCAGGTTGCCTTTCTCGAGCAGGAAATCGCCGTCCTGCGACGTAAGCTCGCCGACTCTCCGCGACACACGAGGATTCTCGAAGAGCGGATCATCGAGCTACAGACAAATCTGGCCGGCGTCTCCGCTCAGAATGAACGACTCGCAAACACGCTCCGCGAGGCCCGCGACCAGATCGTGGCCCTCAAAGAAGAAGTCGACCGGCTCGCACAGCCGCCGGCCGGCTTCGGTGTCTTCCTGCAGGCCAACGAGGACGGCACCGTCGACATCTTCACCGGCGGCCGAAAGCTCCGCGTGAACGTCAGCCCCAGCGTCGAACCGGAAGAGCTCCGGCGCGGCCAGGAGGTCATGCTCAACGAGGCCCTCAACGTGGTCGAGGCCATGGCATACGAGCGGGCCGGGGACATCGTCACCCTCAAGGAGATCCTCGAGGACGGCGAGCGCGCCCTGGTGGTCGGGCACACCGACGAGGAAAGGGTGGTGAGGCTCGCCGAGCCGCTCCTGGACATCACCATCCGCCCCGGCGACGCCCTCCTGCTCGAACCCCGCTCCGGCTACGTCTACGAGGTCGTCCCCAAGAGCGAGGTCGAGGAACTCGTCCTCGAAGAGGTCCCCGACATCGACTAC
Source organism: Streptomyces antarcticus (assembly GCF_026627255.1). Classification (GTDB taxonomy): domain Bacteria; phylum Actinomycetota; class Actinomycetes; order Streptomycetales; family Streptomycetaceae; genus Streptomyces; species Streptomyces antarcticus. The sequence goes on from NZ_JAPNLM010000016.1 coordinate 116,818, forward strand.
GACAAGATCGGCGGCCTGGGCGACCAGATCGAACTGATCCGCGACGCGGTCGAGCTCCCGTACCTCCACCCCGACCTCTTCAAGGAACACGAACTGCGGCCCCCCAAGGGCATCCTGCTCTACGGACCGCCCGGCTGCGGCAAGACGCTCATCGCCAAGGCCGTCGCCAACTCCCTTGCCAAGAAGGTCGCCGAGGTCACCGGCCAGCCCGCCGGAAAGTCCTACTTCCTCAACATCAAGGGCCCCGAACTCCTCAACAAGTACGTCGGCGAGACCGAGCGGCACATCCGCCTCGTCTTCCAGCGTGCCCGCGAGAAAGCCAGCGAGGGCACCCCCGTCATCGTCTTCTTCGACGAGATGGAATCCCTCTTCCGCACCCGCGGATCCGGAGTCAGCTCGGACGTGGAGAACACCATCGTCCCCCAGCTGCTCGCCGAGATCGACGGCGTGGAAGGCCTGGAGAACGTCATCGTCATCGGCGCCTCCAACCGCGAGGACATGATCGACCCGGCCATCCTGCGCCCCGGCCGCCTCGACGTGAAGATCAAGATCGAGCGTCCGGACGCCCAGGCGGCCAAGGACATCTTCGCGAAGTACCTCAAGGCCTCGCTGCCCCTGCACCCGGACGACCTGTCCGAGCACCAGGGCTCGACCGCCGGCACCGTCCACAGCATGATCCAGACCGTCGTCGAGCAGATGTACGCCGAAACCGAGGAGAACCGCTTCCTCGAGGTCACGTACGCCAACGGCGACAAGGAAGTCCTCTACTTCAAGGACTTCAACTCGGGCGCGATGATCCAGAACATCGTGGACCGTGCGAAGAAGATGGCCATCAAGGACTTCCTCGAGCACAACCAGAAGGGCCTCCGCGTCGCCCACCTCCTCCAGGCTTGCGTGGACGAGTTCAAGGAGAACGAGGACCTGCCCAACACCACCAACCCCGACGACTGGGCCCGAATCTCCGGAAAGAAGGGCGAGCGGATCGTATTCATCCGCACGCTCGTCACCGGAAAGCAAGGCGCGGACACCGGACGCTCCATCGACACGGTGGCAAACACCGGTCAGTACCTCTGACGAAGCGGAGCGGCTGCGGATGCCCTCCCCGGGCATCCGCAGCCGACTGCTTTACCGACTGCTTTTCAGCCGGTGACCACGCACATTCAATGACGGAAACGATCTCCCCACGAGCGCTCAGTGGTCATAGGCTCTTCCGTACCGCCGGACGCGCAGTGCGGGGACGGGCACCGCACAGACACACGCACCGGAGCACCAGCGGTACTTGAGCGCCGCCCCCGAAGGGGGGCGCCGCCGGGCAAGGAGGGCCGCATGACCGTACGGCGAGTAATGGGGATCGAGACGGAGTACGGGATCTCCGTCCCGGGGCACCCGAACGCCAATGCCATGCTCACCTCGTCCCAGATCGTCAACGCCTACGCGGCGGCGATGCACCGGGCGCGACGCGCCCGCTGGGACTTCGAGGAGGAGAATCCGCTGCGGGACGCCCGCGGCTTCGACCTCGCCCGCGAGGCCGCCGACAACAGCCAGCTCACCGACGAGGACATCGGCCTCGCCAACGTCATCCTCACCAACGGCGCACGGCTCTACGTCGACCACGCGCACCCCGAATACAGCTCGCCCGAGATCACCAACCCGCTCGACGCCGTGCTCTGGGACAAGGCCGGCGAGCGGATCATGGCCGAGGCCGCCGTACGGGCGGCCCAGCTGCCCGGAGCGCAGCCGATCCACCTCTACAAGAACAACACCGACAACAAGGGCGCCTCCTACGGCACGCACGAGAACTACCTGATGAAGCGGGAAACCCCCTTCTCGGACATCGTGCGCCACCTCACCCCCTTCTTCGTCTCCCGCCAGGTCGTCACCGGCGCGGGACGCGTCGGCATCGGCCAGGACGGCCGCGAACACGGCTTCCAGATCAGCCAGCGCGCGGACTACTTCGAAGTCGAGGTGGGCCTCGAGACCACCCTCAAACGCCCCATCATCAACACCCGCGACGAACCCCACTCGGACGCCGAGAAATACCGCCGCCTCCACGTGATCATCGGCGACGCCAACCTGTCCGAGATCTCCACCTACCTCAAGCTCGGCACGACGGCGCTGGTCCTGTCCATGATCGAGGACGGGTTCATCAACGTCGACCTCGCCGTGGACCAGCCCGTGCGCACCCTGCACCAGGTCTCCCACGACCCGGACCTCAAACACCTGATCACGCTGCGCAGCGGGCGGACGCTGACCGCCGTACAGCTCCAGATGGAGTACTTCGAGCTGGCCAGGAAGTACGTGGACGAGCGTTTCGGGTCCGACGTGGACGAGCAGACCCGTGACGTGCTGGCCCGCTGGGAGGACGTACTGGGCCGGCTGGAGACCGACCCGATGAGCCTGTCGGGCGAGCTGGACTGGATCGCCAAGCGGGAGATCCTGGAGGGCTACCGCCGCCGGGACGGGCTGGAGTGGGACGCGGCCCGGCTGCACCTGGTGGACCTCCAGTACGCGGACGTACGGCCGGAGAAGGGCCTGTACAACCGCCTGGTCGCGCGCGGCAAGATCAAGCGGCTCCTGGAGGAGCCGGCGGTCGACCGGGCGCAGAGCAAGCCCCCGGAGGACACCCGGGCGTACTTCCGCGGCCGCTGCCTGGAGCAGTACGCGGACGACGTGGCGGCGGCCTCCTGGGACTCGGTGATCTTCGACCTGCCTGGCCACGACTCGCTCCAGCGGGTCCCGACGATGGAGCCGCTGCGGGGCACGAGGGCCCACGTGAAGGAGCTCCTGGACCGCTGCCGCACGGCGGAGGACCTGGTGCGGGTGCTTTCGGGCCGCTGATCGCGGCTGAAAGGCCCCGGGTCCGGGAATCATGAGAACAGCCGGACGTTATGCCGGGACCTTTTGAACGACTGCGGGGACGAATGTCGGACCCTCCTTGTAGGGTCCGACGTAAGGTCTGATCTTGAGGGAGCCCCGAATCCCGGGGTCCCTCGACGTGAGCGTGCGAACCGAGCGGGGTGAGGTAGACATGGCGACCAAGGACACCGGCGGCGGACAGCAGAAGGCGCAGCGCTCGACCGAGGAGGTCGAGGAGACGGCGGTCGAGGAGACCACCGATCTCAAGGAGCGCCAGGAGAAGCTCTCCGACGACGTCGACTCGGTACTTGACGAGATTGACGACGTACTTGAAGAGAATGCCGAGGATTTCGTTCGGAGTTTCGTACAAAAAGGCGGCGAATAGCCTTCGAATCTAAGGCAGACTAGCCAGGATTGGCCTCATGTCCAATGGGTCCAAGTGGTGTCGTGGTTGTGGCCGTGACGTGCCGCTGAGCGGTTTCGCTGCAGATCGCAATCGTGGGGACGGCCTTCAGCCGAGGTGCCGGGGGTGCGTGGCCGCCTACGGGGCCGAGCACTACCGGCGCCGCCAGGCGGCGAGAGGCAAGGCCGTCGAAGAGAAGGTGGACGTGCCGGTCGGGCACAAGTCGTGCCGACAGTGCGGTGAGGTCAAGTCACATGGTGACTGGCACAAGAACGCGACAGCCTCTGACGGGTTGTCGACCCGGTGCAAGGCGTGCCGGGCGGTTCAGGGTCGTGCTAGCCACCTGAAGCGCTCCTACGGCATCACCGAAGCGCAGCGCGACGAGATGATCGCCTCTCAGGACGGGCTCTGCGTGATCTGCCGATTAGGACCGGCCGAGCACGTTGATCACGATCATCAGACGGGTAGGGTCCGAGGCGTGCTGTGCTTCAGCTGCAACGCAGCCTTGGGGCAGTTCAAGGATCGGCCGGACGTCATACGGCGTGCAGCCGCTTACGTGGAAGGAAACCTGTGGAAGCCAACAATCGTGGCACAGGGCGTCTACCGGCAGCCTTCCTGACGCCGGGGTCCTCGTCCTTCATGGATTTCCTGGGCGCGCACTCGCCCGAGATGCTGCCCGGCAACCGCAGGCTGCCGGACGGTGTGATCGAGGCGCCGCACGGGACGACCATCGTGGCCGCCACCTTCCCCGGCGGGGTCGTGCTCGCCGGTGACCGGCGGGCGACCATGGGGCACATGATCGCCCAGCGGGACATCGAGAAGGTGTTCCCGGCGGACGAGTACTCCGCGGTCGGCATCGCCGGTACCGCCGGCCTGGCCGTGGAGATGGTCAAGCTGTTCCAGCTGGAGCTGGAGCACTTCGAGAAGGTGGAGGGGGCGACCCTTTCGCTGGAGGGCAAGGCGAACCGCCTGTCCACCATGATCCGGAGCAATCTGGGCATGGCGATGCAGGGGCTGGCCGTCGTGCCGCTCTTCGCCGGGTACGACGAGGCCAAGGAGAAGGGTCGGATCTTCTCCTACGACGTGACCGGCGGCCGCTCGGAGGAGCACGGCTTCGCCGCCACCGGGTCCGGTTCGATCTTCGCGCGCGGCTCCATGAAGAAGCTGTACCGCGACGACCTGACGGAGCAGCAGGCCACCACCCTGGTCGTGCAGGCCCTGTACGACGCCGCCGACGACGACTCGGCGACGGGTGGTCCGGACCTGTACCGCCGGATCTTCCCGATCGTCACCGTCATCACCGACGAGGGCTTCCGCAGGCTCAGCGAGGCCGAGTCCTCGGAGCTCGCCCGCGCCATCACCGAACGGCGCATGGAGCAGCCCGACGGGCCGCGCGCCGCTCTGCTCTGATCATCCGCCGCCCCGTAGGAGCCCAGAAGAAAGGGACGGACAGCCGGTGTCGACTCCGTTCTATGTGTCACCCCAGCAGGCCATGGCGGACCGGGCGGAATACGCCCGCAAGGGCATTGCCCGCGGTCGCAGCCTCGTCGTGCTCCAGTACGCCGACGGCATCGTGTTCGTCGGCGAGAACCCGTCTCGCGCGCTGCACAAGTTCAGCGAGATCTACGACCGGATCGGCTTCGCGGCCGCCGGCAAGTACAACGAGTACGAGAACCTGCGGATCGGTGGTGTGCGCTACGCGGACCTGCGTGGATACACCTACGACCGCGACGATGTGACGGCCCGTGGGCTGGCGAACGTCTACGCCCAGACGCTCGGCACCATCTTCTCCTCGGCCGGCGAGAAGCCGTACGAGGTGGAGCTGGTGGTGGCCGAGGTCGGGGCTACCGCGGCGGGGGACCAGATCTACCGGCTGCCGCACGACGGGTCGATCGTGGACGAGCACGGCTCGGTCGCGGTCGGCGGGAACGCCGAGCAGATCAGTACGTTCCTGGACCAGCGCCACCAGGACGGTATGACGCTGGCCGAGGCGTTGAAGCTGGCGGTGCAGGCGCTGTCCAGCCAGGCGAACGGTGCGGACAAGGCGATTCCGGCCGAGCGGCTGGAGGTCGCGGTGCTGGACCGGACGCGGGCGCAGCAGCGGAAGTTCAAGCGGATCCGGGGTCGGCAGCTGGCGCGGTTGCTGGAGGCGGATGTTCCGGCCGCGGCGCAGGCGGACGCGGTGTCGAACGACGAGGCGCCGGAGGACGAAGCCGAGTAGGGCGAGCGGTAGTGGTCCGGGGAGCCCCGGTCCGTCCCTGTGGGGGTGGGCCGGGGTTTTCGCGTGTCCGGGGCGGGGTGTCCGGGGTGGGGCGTACGGGGTCAGCGGGTCGGGGCGGGGCCGGTGGAACCGCGGACGACGAGGGTGACGGGGAGGTCGGGGGCGGTCCAGGGGGTGCCGTCGAGGACGGCGAGGAGGGCGGCCATGCCGTGTTCGCCGACGCGTTCGGCGGGGAGTCGGACGGTGGTGAGTTCGGGTTCGACGGCGGTGGCGAGGGCGAGGTCGTCGAAGCCTGTAACGGAGAGGTCGTCGGGGACGCGCAGGCCGAGGCGGCGGGCGGCTTTGCAGGCGCCGGCGGCGAGGATGTCGTCGTCGCAGACGATGGCGGTGGGGCGGTCTCCGGGGGCGGCGAGGGCGGCTTCCGTGGCTGTACGGGCGCCGTGGACGGTGAGGGGGGCCCGTACGGTGCGCAGCTCGGCGGAGGGGCTCAGCAGGGCGCTGAGGGCTTCGGCGCGGATGTCGAAGGTCCAGGAGTCGACGGCGGAGGCGAGGTGGAGGAAGCGTCGGTGGCCGAGCGCGAGGAGGTGTTCGGTGACCTGGCGCGTGCCGTCGGCCATGGCGAGGTTGACGTGGGCGGCGGCTCCGGGGGCGGTGGGGTCGCTGTCGAGCATGACGAGGGGGAGGCCGTCGCCGCCGAGGGCGGTGAGGGCGTCGGTTGCCATGGAGGAGGCGATGACGCCGTCGAGGGCGGCGCGGGCGGAGGCGAAGGGGTCGCGGGCGGGGCCGGTGCCGTCGGGGGAGGGGTAGAGGACGACGCCGAAGTCGTGTGCGGCGGCGACGCGGGCGGCGCCGGTGTAGACGCGGGCGAAGAATTCGTTGGTGAGGGCGGGGACGACGAGGAGGGCGGTGCGGGTGGTGCCGAGGCGGAGGTTGCGGGCGGCGAGGTTGGGGCGGTAGCCGAGGTGTGCGGCGGCTTCGCGGACGAGGCCGGCGGTGCGTTCGGAGACGCGGCCGCGCCATTTGTCGCCGAGGACGAGGGAGACGGTGGCCTGGGAGACGCCGGCGGCGGCGGCCACGTCGCGGCTGGTGGGTCTCGTCACACGGGTCTCCTGGAGGGCTGGTGGGGCGGGGGCGGGGTGGGGTGGTGCGGTGCGCGAGGTGGGGTGGTGCGGTGCGCGGGGTGGACCGGCGGACTGCGGCCATGGTACGTATGACCCCGTCGAGTTATACGTATTACCCCGGCTGTGGCCGGGCGGAGAGGGGCGGACATGGCCGCGGGATACGCGGAGCTGCTCAGGACCAGGCATGCCGCGAGGCTGCTGGTGGGCACGCTCATTGGCCGGCTGCCGAACGCCGTCGCGCCGATCGCGATCGTGCTGTTCACGCGTGCCGAGGGGGGCAGCTACAGCCTCGCGGGCGCGCTGGCCGCGGCGTACGGCGTGGCGAACGCGGTGGGCCAGCCGTTGCTGGGGCGGGCCGTGGACCTGCTCGGGCAGCCGCGGGTGCAGCTGCCCGCGGCGGTGGTGTCGGCGCTCGGCATGGTGTGGCTCGCTCTGGCGGGCACCGGGTCGCTGGTGGCCGCGTACGCCGCTGTGGTGGTGGCCGGGCTGTTCACGCCGCCGCTGGAGGGCGGGCTGCGGGCCCTGTGGCCGGGTGTGCTGGGAGGCAAGGAGGAGCGGGTGCACGCCGCGTACGCGATGGACGCGGTGGCCCAGGAGGTCATGTTCACCGTCGGACCGCTGCTGGTGACGCTGTGCGTCGCGCTGTGGAGTCCGGCGGCGGCGCTGCTGGTGATCAACGCGGTGGGCGTGCTGGGCGCGCTCTCGGTCGTGGTCAGCGAGCCGTCGCGCACGTGGCGTTCCGAGCCGCGTGAGGCGCACTGGCTGGGGGCGCTGCGTTCGCGGGGGCTGCTGGCGCTGCTGGGGGCGTTCTTCTTCGTGGGGGCCGCGCTGGGTTCGATCACGGTGGCGGGCGTGGCGTACGCGGACGGCCACGGCGGTCAGGCCGTGTACGGGTGGATGATGGCGGCGCTGGGCCTCGGTGCGCTGGTCGGCGGCGTGGTGTACGGGTCGCGGCAGTGGCCGGGTGTGCCGGAGGTGCGGCTGCGGCTGCTGATCGCGCTGCTGGCGGTCTGCTACCTGCCGCTGATGCTGGTGCCGGGTCCGGTGGCGATGACGGCGCTGGCGGCGCTGGCGGGGGTGTTCCTGGCGCCGGCGCTCGCGTGCGCGTTCATCGTGGTGGACCGGCACGCTCCGGTGGGCACGGTGACGGAGGCGTTCTCCTGGCTGGTGACCTTCTTCGGGGTGGGCGCGGCGATCGGTACGGGTGTCGCGGGGCCGGCCGTGGAGCTGGGCGGTACGGCGACCGGCTTCGGTGTGGCGAGCGTGGCGGGGGCGGCGGCGCTGCTGGTGCTGACGTTCACTCAGCGGGCGCTGGCGGCTCCGGGCCGCGGCGGGGCGGTGGCGGGTGCGCCGGACGGGGCGTCAGGGGCGCCGTCCGGGGCGGCTTCCGGGGTGTCCTCGGGGGGCTGACCGGCGGGTCGGCGGGGGGTCTTGCGGGGGGCTCATCGGAAAATGATCGAAACGGCGCTCTCGAACTCGGTTTCAGAACAGGGCCAGAGGCGTAATGTTCAGTCATGGACCGCCGCATTTTCGGGCTGGAGAACGAGTACGGCGTCACGTGCACGTTCAGGGGACAGCGCCGACTGTCTCCTGACGAAGTGGCGCGCTACCTCTTCCGCCGTGTTGTGTCATGGGGCCGCAGCAGCAATGTCTTCCTGCGGAACGGCGCCCGCCTGTACCTCGACGTGGGGTCGCATCCGGAATATGCAACCCCGGAATGCGACAACCTGACCGAACTGGTCACCCACGACAAGGCCGGCGAGCGCATTCTCGAAGGACTGCTCGTCGATGCCGAGCGCCGCCTGCACGAGGAGGGAATCGCGGGCGACGTCTATCTCTTCAAGAACAACACCGACTCGGCGGGCAATTCGTACGGTTGCCACGAGAACTACCTGGTGGCCCGGCACGGAGAATTCTCCCGCCTGGCGGACATCCTGATTCCGTTCCTCGTCACGCGGCAGTTGATCTGCGGTGCGGGCAAGGTGCTCCAGACCCCGCGGGGCGCGGTCTACTGCGTGAGTCAGCGGGCCGAGCACATCTGGGAGGGCGTGAGCTCCGCGACGACCCGCTCCCGGCCGATCATCAACACCCGTGACGAGCCGCACGCGGACGCCGAGCGCTACCGCCGGCTGCACGTGATCGTCGGCGACTCGAACATGTCCGAGACGACCATGCTGCTCAAGGTCGGCGCCACCGACCTGGTGCTGCGCATGATCGAGGCGGGCACGGTGATGCGGGACCTGACCCTGGAGAACCCGATCCGGGCGATCCGCGAGGTCAGCCACGACATCACGGGTCAGCGCAAGGTGCGGCTGGCGAGCGGCCGGGAGGCCTCGGCGCTGGAGATCCAGCGCGAGTACTACGACAAGGCCGTGGACTTCGCCGAGCGCCGGGGCATCCGCACCGGTGTGGTGGACCAGGTGCTGGAGCTGTGGGGCCGTACCCTCGACGCGATCGACGCCGAGGACCTGGACCGGATCGGGACCGAGATCGACTGGGTGATGAAGTACCAGCTGATCGAGCGGTACCGGGCCAAGCACAACATGACCATGTCGAACCCGCGGGTGGCTCAGATAGACCTCGCCTACCACGACATCCACCGCCGGCGTGGGCTGTACTACCTGCTGGAGCGCAAGGGGCAGGCGGCGCGGATCTGCAACGACCTCAAGATCTTCGAGGGCAAGTCGGTGCCCCCGCAGACGACGAGGGCGCGGCTGCGCGGCGACTTCATCCGCCGGGCGCAGGAGCAGCGGCGGGACTTCACGGTCGACTGGGTGCACCTGAAGCTCAATGACCAGGCGCAGCGGACGGTGCTGTGCAAGGACCCGTTCCGGTCGGTGGACGACCGGGTGGAGAAGCTGATCGCCGGAATGTAGGACCGCGGTGTGACATCGCGCTGATCTTTCCCAGGGCCCCGTACGCGTCTCGTACGGGGCCCTGCGCACGGCTTAGAGTGGCGGCGACCGCCTTGTCGTCTGAGATCTGAGGAACACGTGCGCCGACTTGCCGGCCTGCTGGTCGTCCCCCTTCTGCTGCTGTCGACAGCGGCGTGTGGCGATGACAGCGGCTCTGACTCCAGCCAGATGAAGAACGGGGTGCCCGCGATCACGAAGGGCGCCAAGTTCGGGGAGGAGCCCACCCTGTCGCAGGGCGCGGGCGAGCCGCCGAAGGAACTGAAGGTGGAGGTCATCAGCGAGGGCACGGGCCCGGCGCTGAAGAAGGGCGACATCGCCCAGGTGAACTACCTCGGCCAGGTGTGGGACGGCAAGGAGCCGTTCGACGCCAGCTTCGGCAAGGGCAAGCCGTTCGACGTCACCATCGGCGCGGGCATGGTCATCAAGGGCTGGGACCAGGGCCTGGAGGGCCAGAAGGTCGGCAGCCGGGTCAAGCTCGTGATCCCGCCGGCCCTGGGCTACGGCGAGCAGGGCTCGGGCGAGAAGATCAAGCCGAACGCCACGCTGGTCTTCGTCGTGGACATCGTCAAGGGCACGACCGTCCCGGTCTCGGCGACGGGCAAGGAAGTCGCCCAGGAGAACAAGGACCTGCCCAAGGTCGGTACGAACACGGACGGCAAGGAAGTCGCCGTGACCGTTCCGAAGGACGTGACCCCGCCGGCCAAGCTGGTGTCGAACTACGTGCTGGAGGGTGACGGCGAGGCGGTGAAGGACGCCGGCAGCGTCGTCGTCAAGTTCCACGGCAAGACGTGGAAGGACGACAAGACCTTCGAAAGCACGTACGCCAACGACACCACGGTGACCTGGCCGATGGAGCAGCTGTCGGTCGCGGGTCTGAAGGAAGGCCTGATCGGCAAGAAGGTCGGCAGCCGCATCCTGCTCGTCATCCCGCCGGCCCAGGGCTTCGCCGACAAGGAGCAGGGGACGATCCCGGCCAATTCGACGCTGGTCTTCAGCCTCGACATCCTCGCGGTGATGTAAGACTGTTCCGGTTGTCCCCCCGGCCACCGCCGGGCAGGGGCCCCTGTCGGTAGCTATGAGGAGCAGTTCCGTGAGCATCGAGAAGCCCGAGATCGACTTCCCCGAGGGCGACGTCCCCACCGACCTCGTCATCGAGGACATCTGGGAGGGCGACGGCGCCGAGGCCAAGGCCGGATCCACGGTCTCCGTCCACTACGTGGGCGTGGCCTTCTCCACCGGTGAGGAGTTCGACGCCTCCTGGGGCCGCGGCGCGCCGCTGCAGTTCCAGCTCGGTATCGGCCAGGTCATCTCCGGATGGGACCAGGGCGTCCAGGGCATGAAGGTCGGCGGCCGCCGCAAGCTGACGATCCCGGCGCACCTCGCGTACGGTGACCGCGGCGCCGGCGCTGCCATCAAGCCGGGCGAGACGCTGATCTTCGTCTGTGACCTGATGGGCGCCTGAACCGCCCGCAGTGAAGTCGTGGGGCCCCTGCCGTCGGCGGGGGCCCTCGCTTTTGTCCGGGCGCGCCGGGGCGGTACGGTCAACGGTCACGAGTGTGTGTCGAGAGCGGGGGAACGGCGTCGATGGCGATTGCCAAGGCCGAGAGGCTGATGAATCTGGCGCTGTGCCTGCTGGGGACCCGACGGCCGCTCAGCAAGCGCGAGCTGCGCGGCTCCATCGAGGCCTACATGGAGGCCGGCAACGACGAGTCCTTCAACCGCATGTTCGAGCGGGACAAGGACGACCTGCGGGAACTCGGCCTGGTCATCGAGACCGTGGAGAACCTGGACGGCGACACCGGCTACCTGGCCCGCCGGGACAGCAACCGGCTGCCGCCCGTGAGCCTGGACGCCGAGGAGGCCGCCGCCCTGGGCCTGGCCGCCAAGGTCTGGCAGCAGGCGCGCCTCGCGGGGGCCGCCAGCGGCGCCCTGCAGAAGCTGCGCGCCGGCGGGATGCCGGAGGCGGGGGACCCGTACGCGGGCCAGCACAGTGCCATCGAGCCGCGCATCCCGGTCCACGAGGCTGCCTTCGAGCCGCTGATGCTGGCCTGCCGGGACCGGCGGCCGGTGGCCTTCGACTACCGCAAGTCCAACGCGGCGCGCCCCGAGGCCCGGCAGGTCGAGCCCTGGGCGCTGGAGTGCTGGCGGGGCCACTGGTACCTGGCCGGCTACGACCGCGACCGCGGGGCGGAGCGGGTGTTCCGGCTCTCCCGGATCACCGGGAAGGTCCGCTCCCGGGCGGCGAAGTACACCGCCGAGGTACCCGACGTGGTGACCGTGCGGGAGACCGTGGCGAGTTGGGCCGGGGAGGGGGCGGAGCGTTCCGCGCTGATCCGGCTGCGCGCCGGGGCGGGGTACCCGCTGCGGGCCAAGGCCACCGCCGTGCGCGAGGGCGCCGAGGGCTGGGACGAGCTGGAGATCCCGTACGGGCACGGCCTCGACGCCTGGCTGGTGGAGTTCGGCCCCGACGTGGTGGTCGTGGAGCCCGCCGATCTCCGGGCCGACGTGGTGGACCGGCTCCGCGCCGTCGCCAAGGGCTGACCGGCCCGCCTGCCGGACCGCCGGGCCGGACCCGCGGGTCCGGCGCCGTATCCCGCGCAACCGCGCCAACCGCAACGCACGCCCTGAGGGGGAGACGTACCAGCATGGCTGCCAACGCCATCGACCAGACCCGCCGGATGCTGTCCCTGGTGACCTACCTGCGCGAGCGCCCCGGGGCGTACGTCGCCGACGTCGCGCGCGCCTTCGGGATCACGGAGGACGAGCTGATCTCGGACCTCGACGTGCTGCCCATGTGCGGGACCAGCTTCCGCGGCGGCGACCTGCTCGACATCGACACCGACGGGGAGCGCATCTGGTGGCGCAACCCCGACGCCTCGGGGGAGTCCACCGCCGAGCCGCTGCGCCTGGCCGCCGACGAGGCGACCGCGCTGCTGGTCGCCGCGCGCGCCGTGGCCACGCTGCCCGGACTGCGCGAGAGCGACCGGGACGCCCTGCTGCGGGCCACCGCCAAGCTGGAGGCCGCCGCGGGCGAGGTCGCGGGGGCCAGCTCGCGGCTTTCGGTGACCTTCGAGTCCGAGGGCGGGGTCTTCGCCGACGTCGACCGGGCCATCGCGGAGCGCCGGCGGCTGTGGCTGCGGTACTACTCGCCCGCGCGGGACGAGCTGACCGAGCGCAAGGTCGACCCGATCCGGCTGTTCGCGGTGGGGCACACGTACATGGAGGGGTGGTGCCACCTCTCCGAGGCCCGGCGCACCTTCCGTCTCGACCGGGTCGCGGAGATCCGGATCCTGGACGAGAGGGCCGAGCCGCCGGCGATCGAGCCCCGCGACCTGTCCGAGGGGCTCGTGCAGCCGGCCGCCGAGGACCCGGAGGTCGTGGTCGAGGTCGGGCCCGGCGGGCGCTGGGTCGCCGAGTACTACCCGCACGACAGCGCCGAGGAGCTGCCCGAGGGGGGGCTGCGGATCACGCTGCGCAGCCCGGACCCGGCGTCGCTGCGCCGGCTCGCGCTGCGGCTGGGCCGCGAGGGCAGGATCGTCGTTCCCGCGGAGCTGGCGGAGAGCGCGCGGAGCGCCGCTCGAGAAGCGCTCGCGGGGTACGGGGAACAGGTCTGAGGGGGGCGTCGGCCGATGTCGCCCATGTCAGGGCCCGTCGCCTTCAAGGCGGCCTGTCCCGATTGCCGGTCCCGGTTCGAGCTGGACGCGGGCGCCCTGCGCCTGGCCATCGGCGTCAGCCGGCGGACCACGTTCTACTCGTTCACCTGTCCCGAGTGCGGCGCCGCCGTACGCAAACCCGCCGGTGAGCGCATCGTGGAGCTGCTCACCGGGGGTGGTGTGAGCACCCTGCGCAGCGTCTGACGCGGCCGGTGCCCTACGCTCGTCCCATGCTGTGGCCGATGATCGCAATTGCCCTGGGCTTCCTCGGGGTCGCCGTCCTCGCAATCCTGGCCCTGCGGGTCTTCGTGGAGGTGCGCAGGCTGTCCGGGCAGGTCGCGACGGCGAGCCGGCGGATCTCCGACGCCTCGGGCGACCTGGAGCGGGCGGCGGCCGACCTGGCCCGGGCGGGGCGCACCGTACGGCCGTGAAAACGGGACGAAACGGTGTGACCGGGGCATTGAAAAGGACGTCCTGGGCAAGCACGACGTCGCCCGGGGATTGCCGGGCGTTAACCCCCTGGGGTTACGATCGTCGGTAGAGACAGTCCTGGGCGCCCGTCGGGTGTGCCGTGAACCTCGGAGAAAAGGAAGATACCTATGTTCGGCAACCTCAGGGGTTGGGAAATCTTCGTCATTCTCGGGGTCATCATCCTTCTGTTCGGCGCGAAGAAGCTTCCGGACATGGCCCGCTCCCTCGGCAAGTCGGCCCGCATCCTCAAGAGCGAGGCCAAGGCCATGAAGAAGGAGGGGGAGGCCGACGACCCGGCCGCCGCCCCCACCGTCGCGGACGCCACCGCCCCTCAGCAGCCGGTCGTACCCCGCACCATCCAGGCCGCGCCCGGTGACGTCACCAGCTCCCGGCCCGTCAACGAGGCGAACCGCACCGCCCAGGGCTGACACAAGCCGCACACGCCAGCCAACTGCAACGAGCCAAGGGACGTGGGTTGCTCAAGTCTGCCCGCAAGCAGGAGAAAGCGGACAAGGACGCCGAAGGGCGGATGCCTCTTGTCGAGCACCTGCGTGAGCTGAGAAACCGTCTGCTGAAGTCGGTCCTGGCGATCCTTCTGATCACCGTCGTCTCGGCCTTCTTCTACAAGGACCTCATCGACTTCATGCTGAAGCCGATGCTGGACTCCGTCGGCTGCACCGGCGGGGTGGTCTCGCAGCGCAACGGCCGCCCCTGCGCCGACATGACGGTGAACGGCCTCATCGCGCCGTTCTCGATCGCCCTGAAGGTCTCCCTCACCGCCGGTGTGGTGCTGTCCGCCCCGGTGTGGCTCTACCAGCTGTGGGCGTTCACCGCTCCCGGCCTCCACAGCCACGAGAAGAAGTACGCGATGAGCTTCGTCGCCGTCGGAGCGCCGCTGTTCGGCGCCGGCGCGGTGCTCGCGTACAAGGTCCTCCCGCAGACCGCGACGGTCCTGCTCGAATTCACCCCCGACAACGCGCGCAACCTACTGCCGGTCGACGATTACCTCGACCTGGTCACGCGCATGGTCGTCGTCTTCGGCCTGGCCTTCGAGCTGCCGCTGCTGTTGATCCTGTTGAACATCACCGGAGTGCTCACCGCCAAGCGGCTCGCGAGCTGGTGGCGCGCCATGGTCCTCGGGATCACGGTCTTCGCCGCGTTCGCCACGCCCACCGGCGACCCGCTGACGATGCTGTCCCTCGCCGTCCCGATCGTCGCCCTCTACTTCCTCGCGCTCGGCATCTGCACGGTCAACGACCGCCGGCGCCGGCGCAACAACCCCGACGCGGCACTGGACGACGACGAGGCCTCCCCGCTCGACCTGGCCCCCGAGCCGATCGGGCGGATGGAACCGGCCCCGGCCCCCGCGGCCCTGCCCGGCCAGGCCGACGGCGGACGCCGGCGGATCAACGGGTACGACGACGCGACCTGACGGGCCGGTCCGGCCGGCCTGTGCGCAGGCCGTCCGGCGGCCGTCCTGCGGCCCGTCCCACGGCCGTCCGGACGGCCGTGGGGGAACCCCGTCGTGCTCCGCTTAAATGATCGCGACTGTTGTCAGGGGTGACGGGTAGGCTCGATCCCAAGATGACCGAAGAACTCTCACCCGCCGACCGGTACGCCGCGTTCCGGCGCCGCGCCGCCGAAGAGGCCACCGCGCTGCACCCCTTCCGCGAGATGTACGCCTTTGAGCTGGACCCGTTCCAGATCGAGGCCTGCAAGGCCCTGGAGGCCGGCAAGGGCGTCCTGGTGGCCGCCCCGACCGGCTCGGGAAAGACGATCGTCGGCGAGTTCGCCGTGCACCTGGCCCTCCAGCAGGGCCGCAAGTGCTTCTACACGACGCCGATCAAAGCCCTGTCGAACCAGAAGTTCGCCGACCTCGTCAAGCGCTACGGCGCCGACAAGGTCGGCCTGCTGACGGGTGACAACAGCGTCAACGCCGACGCCCCGGTGGTCGTGATGACCACCGAGGTGCTCCGCAACATGCTGTACGCGGGCTCGCAGGCACTGCGCGGTCTGGGCTACGTCGTGATGGACGAGGTGCACTACCTCTCCGACCGGTTCCGCGGAGCCGTCTGGGAAGAGGTGATCATCCACCTCCCCGAGTCGGTGACCCTGGTCTCCCTGTCGGCCACGGTGTCCAACGCCGAGGAGTTCGGCGACTGGCTGGACACCGTGCGCGGCGACACCGAGGTCATCGTCTCCGAGGAGCGGCCCGTACCGCTGTGGCAGCACGTCATGGCCGGACGCCGGATCTTCGACCTGTTCGAGGAGGAGTCCGACCACGGCGGCCGCGGCTCCGCGCGCCGCGAGGTCAACCCCGACCTGCTGCGGATGGCGCGCGAGGAGAACAGCCGCTCGTACAGCCCCAAGGACCGGCGGCGCGGGAAGATGGTCCGCGAGGCCGACCGGGAGCGCGAGCGGCGCTCGCGCGGCCGGATCTGGACCCCGTCGCGGCCGGAGGTCATCGCCCGCCTCGACAACGACGGGCTGCTGCCCGCCATCAACTTCATCTTCAGCCGGGCCGGCTGCCAGGCCGCCGTCCAGCAGTGCCTGCACGCGGGCCTGCGGCTCAACGACGACTCCGCGCGCCGATCAGTGCGAGAGATCGTCGAGGCGCGGACCTCCTCCATCCCCACCGAGGACCTGCACGTCCTGGGGTACTACGAGTGGCTCGAAGGCCTGGAGCGGGGCATCGCCTCGCACCACGCGGGCATGCTGCCCACCTTCAAGGAGGTCGTGGAGGAGCTGTTCGTCCGCGGCCTCGTCAAGGCCGTCTTCGCCACCGAGACCCTCGCGCTGGGCATCAACATGCCCGCGCGCACGGTGATCCTGGAGAAGCTCGTCAAGTGGAACGGCGAGCAGCACGCCGACATCACCCCCGGCGAGTACACGCAGCTGACCGGCCGGGCCGGGCGGCGCGGGATCGACGTCGAGGGGCACGCCGTCGTGCTCTGGCAGCGCGGCATGGACCCGGTGGGACTCGCCGGGCTCGCCGGCACCCGTACGTATCCGCTGCGCTCCAGCTTCAAGCCCTCGTACAACATGGCCGTGAACCTGGTCAGCCAGTTCGGGCGGCACCGTTCGCGCGAGCTGCTGGAGACCTCCTTCGCGCAGTTCCAGGCCGACCGCTCGGTCGTCGGGATCTCCCGGCAGGTGCAGCGCAACGAGGAGGGCCTGGAGGGCTATCAGGAGGGCATGACCTGCCACCTGGGGGACTTCGAGGAGTACGCGCGGCTGCGCCGCGACCTCAAGGACCGCGAGACCGACCTGGCCAAGCAGGGCGCCGCCCAGCGCCGGGCGCAGGCGGCCGGTTCACTGGAGAAGCTCAAGCCGGGCGACATCATCCACGTGCCGAGCGGCAAGTTCGCCGGGCTGGCGCTCGTCCTGGACCCGGGCGTTCCGGCCGGGAGGGTCAACGGGCACCGCGGACACGAGTACACCGAGGGGCCGCGGCCGCTGGTGCTCACCTCCGAGCGGCAGGTCAAGCGGCTCGCCGCGATCGACTTCCCGGTGCCGGTGGAGCCCCTCGACCGGATGCGGATCCCGAAGACCTTCAACCCCCGCTCCCCGCAGTCCCGTCGGGACCTGGCCTCGCAACTGCGGACCAAGGCGGGCGACTTCAGGCCCGGGCGGGCGCCGCGCGGGCGGGCCGCGGCGGCCGACGACCGCGAGATCGCGCGGCTGCGCGCCGCGCTGCGCGCGCACCCGTGCCACGGGTGCGACGAGCGCGAGGACCACGCCCGCTGGGCGGAGCGCTACCACCGGCTCCAGCGCGACACCCAGCAGCTGGAGCGGCGCATCGAGGGCCGGACGAACACCATCGCCCGCACCTTCGACCGGATCCACGCGCTGCTCACCGATCTGGACTACCTGCGCGAGGACGAGGTCACCGCGCACGGCAAGCGGCTCGCCCGGCTGTACGGGGAGCTCGACCTGCTGGCGTCGGAGTGCCTGCGCGAGGGTGTCTGGGAGGGGCTGAGCCCGGCCGAACTGGCCGCCTGCGTCTCGGCGCTGGTCTTCGAGGCACGGCAGTCCGACGACGCGGTCGCGCCGAAGGTCCCCGGGGGCGCGGCGAAGGCGGCGCTGGGGGAGATGGTCCGCATCTGGGGCCGGCTCGACGCCTTGGAGGAGGAGCACGGCATCAACCAGGCGGAGGGCGTGGGCCAGCGCGAGCCGGACCTCGGCTTCGCGTGGGCGGCCTACCAGTGGGCCTCCGACAAGAGCCTGGACGAGGTGCTGCGCGAGGCCGAGATGCCGGCCGGCGACTTCGTGCGCTGGTGCAAGCAGGTCATCGACGTGCTCGGGCAGGTCGCCGCGGCGGCCCCCTCGGCGTCCGGTGACAGCGGGAGCACGGTGGCGCGAAACGCGCGCAAGGCGGTGGAGGGACTGCTTCGGGGTGTAGTGGCCTACAGCTCGGTCGGCTAGGGCGTCTCTTTCGGATCGTGTCGGCCGAGTCCGCGTTGTCCGGTGCCGTGCATCGCAAGGCGGAGGGTCGACCGAGTACTGGACGTACTCGGCCGACCCGACAACGCGGCGAGGTGCGGTGCGGTGCCGGGCAGCGCGGGCCCGGCAAGATCCGAAAGAGACGCCCTGGTGCGGTGAACCCTCCCGGTCACGGCACCAGGCGCTTTTGGGGCTTCCTCTGAAAGTGGGGCTGGCCTGATCTGATCTCTTGCCATGATCGATTCGGCGTGCGCTGTGCGACGATCGGCCCATGAGTGGGGCAGCAGACGAAGGTCCGAGACGGGTCGGCCGGCCACGCGCCGACCGGCTGAGGCCGCAGAGCGGCCGCCCGCCGCGCGAGGAACTCCTGCGCGCGGCGGCCGAACTGTTCACCGTCCAGGGGTACGCGGCCACCACGACGCGGGCGGTCGCCGAGCGGGCCGGGATGCGCCAGGCCACGATGTACCACTACTTCGGCGGCAAGGAGGAACTGCTCGCCGAACTCCTCGAATCCACGGTCGCGCCCTCGCTGGTGCTGGCCCGGCAGCTGCTCGCCGACACCGGCCGGCCCGCCGCGCGGCGGCTGTGGGAGCTGTGCCGCTCCGAGGTCCTGCTGCTGTGCGGGGGACCGTACGACCTGGGCGCGCTCTACCTGCTGCCCGAGGTGGGGGGTGCCCGCCTTGCCCGGTTCCACCGGATGCGCGGGGAACTGCGGGACGCCTACCGGGAGTTGCTCGGCGGAACCTGCGCGGGGGCCGAACTGGCCGGGGACCGTGCCGGGCTGGCGCTCCGCAACGACCTGGTCTTCGGCCTGATCGAGGGCGTCATGCTGATCCACCGGGCCGCCCCCGTGCGGCCGGTGCCGGTGGCGGTCTTCGCCGAGGCCACCGCCGACGCGGCGCTGCGGATCGCGGGCGTCGGGGCGGGGCGCGGGGAGGCCGGGGCGGCGTCTTCCTGATGCCTGACCGGAAGCGGGCACGGCCCTAGCCGTCGGCTCCGGTTTCCCAGGACGGGCGGTCGTGCCAGGCCCGGAGGGTGCGGGCGCTCTCGAAGCGGTGGGCTTCGCCTGTGACCGGGTCGGTGAACTCCAGTACGCGGGCCAGGAGTTGCAGGGGTCTCCGGTAGTCGTCCGGAGCAGGGTCGGTGACCTCCGGGTACACGGGGTCCCCGAGGATCGGCAGGCCCAGGCTGTTCATGTGCACGCGCAGCTGGTGCGTCCGGCCCGTGTACGGGGTCAGCCGGTAGCGGCCCAGCCCGCCCGCGGCCCCGGTCAGCTCGATGCGGCTCTCGGCGTTGGGGACGCCGCCCGGGACCTCGGCGGCCGCGATGACCCCGCGGGTCTTCTCGATCCGGCTGCGGACCGTGCGCGGGAGCTCGAGCGCGGGGTCGTGGGGTGCGAGGGCCTCGTACTCCTTGTGCACCCGGCGGTTCTGGAAGAGGAGCTGGTACGCGCCGCGGTCGGCGGGCCGGACGCTGAACATCACCAGTCCCGCGGTCAGCCGGTCCAGCCGGTGGGCCGGGCTGAGTTCGGGCAGGTCCAGCTCCTCGCGGAGCCGGGCCAGGGCGCTCTGGGTGACGTGGCTGCCGCGCGGGGTGGTGGCCAGGAAGTGCGGCTTGTCCACGACGAGCAGGTGCGGGTCGCGGTACAGGACGCGGATGGGAAACGGCACCTCCGGCTCGTGCGGCAGGTCGCGGTGGAACCACAGGTAGGCGCCCGGCTCGTACGGGTCCCCGGCGCGGCGCACCCGGCCGTCCCTGTCGACGATGCCGCCGGTGGTCAGCAGGCGCAGCACCGCCTCCGCGCCGGCGCCGGCCGCGTACCGGGCGGTGAGGTACCCCCCGAGGTCGGGCCACGTCCCGTCCGGGTCGGGCGGCAGGCGCAGCCGGACCGGGTCGATACCGGAGCGCTGCGGTAGGGGTGAGGGGGGTGTCTGGGCTCTGCGGGTCATCGGGGACAGGCTATGCGGCGCCGCTACCGCTCGGTGAACGTGCCCAGGCCGGTGGCGTCGAGGTACTCGACGCGGACGGTTCCGTCGGCGAAGGTCACCCCGGTGCGGCCCACCGCGTTCTCGCCGGCGGTCTCGAAGCTGAAGACGTCCCCGTCGTAGTGGGTCAGGGGGAACCGCAGCGGCTTCGGGCCGAGGGCCAGGGTGAGGGCGCCCTTGTCGTCGGCGGTGACGGTGAGCGGGCCGTAGTACGGATTGTCGTACGTCCCGGTGTACGCGCCGGAGTCTCCGGCCGGTGCGGCGCCCGCGGGCGGTCGGGCGTAGTCGGTGGGGGAGCGGCTCGCGTCGTTGATCTGCGCGTAGAGCGCGCCGGCCAGCTCGAGCCAGTCGGTGGAGACCTTGCCGTGCTCGGCGAAGTCGAAGAAGTCGAGGGCGACGGCGTCGGCGAGGCCGACGGGGGCGCCGTTCGTCAGGACGATGATGCCCAGCCGCTCCAGGGGGAGCATCGTCACGTTGGTGTTCGCGCCGAGTTCGAAGGCCCCGGAGTGGCTCAGGCGCAGCCGGCCGGCGTCGTCGTACGAGACGTTCCAGCCGAGGCCGTAGAAGCCGGTGCGGGCGCTGGGGCCGGAGGGCGGCTGCGACACGATCGCGGGTACGTGGGTGCGGGCGAGGGTGTCGGCCGGGACGATCCGCTGCCCGTCGAGGGTGCCGCCGGCCAGCTGGAGGCGGAGCCAGCGGGACATGTCGCGGGCGGTGGAGCTGACGCCGCCGGCGGGAGCCTGGGCGTCGGGGTCGCGGACGTAGCGGGGGCTCCACGTGCCGTCGGGGTTCTCGACGTGGGTGGCGGCGCGGTCGGGGGCGTTCGCGAAGGCGGAGAACTCGGTACTGGTGCGGGTCATGCCGGCGGGCTTGAACAGGGTGTCCTGGCTGAGCTTCTGCCAGGTGGTGCCCTTGGCGCGGGCGACGGCCTCGGCGGCGGCGGTGAAGCCGAAGTTGGTGTAGGCGTAGCTCGCGCGGAACGGCGTGAGGGGTTCCAGCCGGAGGTGGTCGAGGATGTACGACCGGTCGTAGCCGAGGTCTTCGAGGAGGTCGCCGGCGTGGTCGGGGAGGCCGCTGCGGTGGGAGAACAGGTCGGCGGTGGTGACGTGGCCGGTGACCCAGGGGTCCTTGAGGGAGAACCCGGGGAGGTCGGTGCGGCGGTCCCACTCGTCGGGGGCTGTGAGGGCGCCGGCCACGACGGTGGAGGAGACCGGCTTGGAGAGCGAGGCGATCTGGAAGACGGTGTCCGGGTCGACGGCGGCGGGATCGCCGACGCGGCGGACGCCGTAGCCCTTGAGGTGGATCACTTTGTCGTCGTGGACGACGGCCACGGAGGCTCCGGGGACGCCCGTGCGGCGCATCATGTCCTCGACGGTGCGGTCGAGGCGGGCGACGGCCTTGGCGACCTGCGCGTCGGTGATCTGGGGCTTCGGGGCCGGGGGTGGGCTGGGGGCGGTCGGTACCGTTGCCGTCGCCGTTGCCGGCGGGGTTGTGGTGGCTGCCGGGGCCGCCGACGCTCCCGTCGCGGTCAGGAGGATCGCGGCGCCGGCCGAGCCGAGTGCGCGGAGCGTACGCATGCGGCCCATTGTCCCGCCGTACGGGTGAACGCGCGCGGGGAGCCGGGTGCCTGGCGGCGGCTGGGCGGCCGGGGCTCGGCCCCGGTCCCCGGTGGGCGGTGCCGGTGCCGGGGCCGCGGTGCGGCTACGTTGCGGGGCTCCGCCCCGGGCCCCGCGCCTCAAACGCCGGCGGGGCTGGAATGGGGTTCCGGCCCGGGGCCCGCGCCTTGGGTGGTGGTGGGGCTGGAGTGGGGTTCCGGCCCCGGGGCGCGCGCCTTGGGTGGTGGTGGGGCTGGAGTGGGGCTCCGGCCCGGGGCCCGCGCCTCAAGCGCCGGCGGGGCTGGAGTGGGGTTCCGGCCCCGGGGCGCGCGCCTTGGGTGGTGGTGGGGCTGGAGTGGGTTCCGGGCGGTGATGGTCAGGCGGCTGTGGCGTGGTCTTGTTCGGCTTCCACCGCGGCGTTCCAGTCGCGCTTGATCGCGCGCCAGCCCTCGTCCGTCTCGCCCAGGCGCCAGTAGCCCGAGATCGACAGCCGTTCGCGCGGCACGCCCCGCTCCAGGCGGAGGTGGCGGCGCAGCTCCTTGACGAAGCCCGCCTCGCCGTGGACGAAGGCGTGCACGTCCTCGGACGGGAACTCCATGGAGGTGACCGCCTCCACCAGCGCCTCGCCGATCGGGCGGTCGCCGCGGTGCAGCCAGACCGGGACGACCCCGTCCGGGGTGGCGGCCTTCTGCTCGTCGTGCGGGCCCTCGATCTCCACGAACGCGTGCACCCGCGCACCCGCCGGCATCCGCTCCATCGCCGCGGCGATGGCCGGCAGGGCGCTCTCGTCGCCCACCAGCAGGTGCCAGCCGGCCGCCGGGTCCGGGGCGTACGCGCCGCCCGGGCCGAGGAAGCGTACGAGCTCGCCCGGCTGGACGCGCGCAGCCCAGGGGCCGGCCAGGCCCTCGTCGCCGTGGACGACGAAGTCGAGGGTCAGCTCCCCGCGGGCCGGGTCCCAGGCCCGTACGGTGTACGCGCGCTGGCGCGGCCACTGCGCACGCGGGAAGTCGGCGCGGATCCGCTCCAGGTCCCACGGCGCGGGGTAGGTGACCCCCTGCGGCGGGAACAGGAGTTTGACGTAGTGGTCGGTGTACGTGCCCGCGCCGAATCCGGCCAGACCGTCACCGCCCAGCACGATCCGCACCATGTGCGGTGTGAGCCGCTCGGTGCGTACGACGACGGCGGTGCCGACTGCGCGGGCGCGTCCTTCTGCCACGGTGTCTCCCCTGACTCCCCTGAAACTTAGGATTACCTAAGTTAGCACCTCAGGTACGCAGCGC
The DNA here is from genome assembly GCF_026627255.1 of Streptomyces antarcticus. GTDB lineage: Bacteria > Actinomycetota > Actinomycetes > Streptomycetales > Streptomycetaceae > Streptomyces > Streptomyces antarcticus. The sequence continues at coordinate 139,761 of NZ_JAPNLM010000016.1, forward strand.
GCCGCTCAGACGCGACACGGCTCCGCCGAGACCCCACCGGTGCGCGAGCGCGTCGACCACGTCCGGGTGTGACGGATGTGACGGGAGGGCCGGGTTGAACTGCGGAATCGGCACGTCCCCGGCGACCTGGACCACCTTCGGGGCCACGGCCAGGTACGGCCGCGATTCGTCCAGGCGCTTGCGCTGGGTGGGGGTCAGCTTCGCCTTCGGGTCGTCGATCGCGGCGATGATCCCGGCCAGCGAGCCGTACGCGTCGAGCAGCTTCGCCGCCGTCTTCTCGCCGATGCCGGGGACGCCGGGCAGGCCGTCACTGGGGTCCCCGCGCAGCAGCGCCAGGTCCGCGTAGCCCGGGCCGTCCACCCCGTACTTCCCGCGCAGCCACGCCTCGTCGGTGATCTGGAGGGTGCCCACGCCCTTGAGGGGGTACAGCACGCGCCGCTGCCTGGCGTCGTCCACCAGCTGGTAGAGGTCCCGGTCGCCGGTGACGATGTCCACCGGGCCGGTCGCGCGGGCGGTGAGCGTGCCGATCACGTCGTCCGCCTCGTACCCGGCGACGCCCACGCGGGCGATGCCGAATGCGTCCAGCGCCGCCTCGATGATCGGCACCTGCGGGGCGAGGGTGTCGGGGGTCTCCTCGACGTCCGGCCCGGTCTCGCTCTCGCGGGCGACGCGGTGGGCCTTGTACGACGGGATCAGCTCCACCCGCCAGTGCGGCCGCCAGTCGGCGTCCATGCAGGCCACCAGGTCGTCCGGGCGGTGGTCCTGGACGAGGCGGCCGATGAAGTCGAGCAGGCCGCGCACGGCGTTGACCGGGGTGCCGTCGGGGGCCTTCACGGAGTCCGGCACACCGAAGTACGCGCGGTAGTAGAGGGAGGCGGTGTCCAGGAGCATCAGGCGTCGTGTCGTCACGCAGACGATGATGCCGCAACGCGGGGGCCCGGCCGCCGGGGTGCCGGCACGGGCCGCCCGCCACCCGGAGCCCGGCTTCCGGCCCGCTCCGGCGGGAGCCCGGTCATCCTCGAGGGCGGCCGCGTACCGTGGCGGGCCGCGGACGGCCACGGAAGGTGACCGGGCGGGGACGGATGATCACCGGTGGCGGGGGGCCAGTGCGCTCGTGCGCGCGAAACCGGAGGCGGTTGCTGCGTAAGGTGCTTACAGCACACCGATGTGCGACGGACAAGGGGAGGGCAGCCCCGCCATGAACGACAGGGACGGCACGGACGGCACGCCGGATGGCAAAGACGACAAGGGCAGGGACAAGGACGGCAAGGAGCCGCTCCGGGTGGGCGTGGCCGTGCGCAAGCGGCGCCGCGCGCTCCAGCTGACGCTGGCCGCCGTATCGGCGCGCAGCGGTCTGTCCATCCCCTTCCTCAGCCAGATAGAGAACGAGCGGGCCCGCCCCAGCATGCGCTCCCTCGAGCGGGTCGCGGACGCCCTGGAGACCACGGCCGTCGAACTGCTGGCCGCCTCCGACACGGCCCGCACGGTGGACCTCGTACGGGCCGGTGACGACTCCGCCCTCACCCCCGTGCCCGGCGTGCGGCCCCTCGTGCGCGGCCACCACCAGCTGCACGCCCTGGAGTTCACCGGGGACCAGGACGCCGGCCGGGAGTACCAGCACCGCAACGACGAGCTGATGTACGTGGTCGCGGGCGCCTGCCAGGTGGAGGCCGAGGGGCGGGCGTACCGGCTGGAGAGCGGGGACGCGCTGTTCCTGTCCGGCGGGGTGCGCCACCGCTGGCGGGCCGTCACCGAGGACACCCGGATCCTGGTCGTCGCGGTGGGCGAGCACATCCACGCCACGTCCGAGCCGCCGTCCCCCGGGCGCTGAGCGGAGTGCGGCGGGTCGTGTCGCTGGTGCCGTCGCTGACCGAGGCGGTCGCGGTGAGCGCGCCGGGCCTGCTGGCCGGAGCCACGGACTGGTGCACGCACCCCCGGGACCTCGGGGACGCGGTGCGGATCGGCGGGACGAAGAACCCCGACGTACGGCGGATCGTGGAGCTGCGCCCCGACCTGGTGATCGCCAACGAGGAGGAGAACCGGGCCCCCGACCTGGCGGCGCTGCGCGCGGCGGGCCTGGAGGTGCTGGTCACCGAGGTACGGGACCTGCCGCAGGCGCTGCGGGAGCTGGACCGGTTGCTGGTGGGGGTGCTGGGGCTGAAGCGGCCGGGGTGGCTGGCGGACGCCGAGTCGGCCTGGGCCCGGGTGGAGCCGGGGGAGCCCTTGACGGCCTTCGTACCGGTGTGGCGGCGGCCGTGGATGGTGCTCGGCCGCGACACCTTCGCGGGGGACGTCCTGGCCCGCCTGGGGGTGCGCAACGCGTACGCCGGGCATGCGGAGCGCTACCCGCGGATCCCGGTGGAGGAACTGGCGGGCGCCCGCTGCGACCTGGTGGTGCTCCCGGACGAGCCGTACCGCTTCACGGCCGGGGACGGGCCGGAGGCCTTCCCGGGACTTGCCGCCGCGCTGGTCTCCGGACGGCACCTGACCTGGTACGGGCCGTCGCTGGCGGAGGCGCCGGCGGTCCTGGCGGAAGCCCTGCGCGCGGCTCGCTGACCGGGCCCGGCGCCCTCGGGGACGGGACGCGCGGCGTACGCGCGGGCGGGCCCGTCAGACGAGCGGCGGCGTGCGCCGAGGCCGCAGGGGTGCCGGGAGACCGCAGGACCCCCGGTGGGGCGGAGGACGGGCTCGCCGACGCCGGTCACGCGGCAGGCGAGCAGGGTGCCGTCAGGTGCGGGGGACGGGGCACGTCGCGGATCCTGCCAGTCATAACCAAGGTGTACAACCTGGTTATGACAGGCGGTGCCGTGGGGGTCCGCGGGTGTATAACCGAGCTATGACAGGCGAAGAGGACGCGCCCCGGGACCCCGGGGAGCTGACCGAGGAACAGGCCGGGCGGATGCTCGCCGAGATGAACGAAGTCATCCGCGCGGGCGAGGAGATGCGCAAGCTGCGCGGCGAGATGATCCAGCTGTTCGTCGGCTTCGGCTGGACCCAGGACAGGATCGCCCGGCTGACCGGCATGAGTCAGCCCGCCGTGTCCAAGCAGGTCGCGAAGGACAGGGCGGGCGAGCCGCCGCACCCGCCGGGGCTCTCGCTCGGCCAGTGCGACGGCCCCTGGCTCGAAGGCCGCCTCTGGGGCCTTGCCGAGGAGATCTCCGAGGCGCTCGACGGCGAAGCCCGCTGCACCCGCTTCGTCCACGCGCTCCTGCGGGGCCGCGAGCGCTTCACGCCCCGGAGCGTCGACGAGCTGCGGCGCCTCGTCGAGGAGGACCTGAGGGGCCGTCCCGGGAAGGTGCCCGGCGGCTGCCGGGACGCCTACGACGAGATCAGCCGCGGCCTCGACGTCCCCTCCGCGGCGGCCCCGGGCGTACCGCCCCCCTCCGGATCGGCGTCCGTACGGCGCGCCCTGGCCCGCCGGATCCAGCGCGACCGGCTCACGCGCGGGGTGCGGGACCGGCAGGGCCCGCCGGCAGCCGGCCGGTGAACAGGCCGTGCAGGGTGTGGGCGGCCGCGAGCAGCCAGGCCGTCAGCAGGCCGGCGAAGAGGACCGCGGCCAGCCAGGAGAAGGCGGTCAGCCCGGTGTGGCGGGCCAGCCCGGCGGCGCCGGTGACGCAGGTGCCCACGGGGAACGTCAGTGCCCACCAGGTCATGGAGAAGCCCATCCCGCGCCGGGCCGCACGCACCAGCATGGCCGCGGCGAGGGCCAGCCACAGCAGCGCGAAGCCCATCACGGGTACCCCGTACACGACCGCGAAGGCGGTGAGGCCGTCCGCGTACGGGGCGCCGATCGCGCCGGGTGCCACGTCGGCGAGCTGGTTCACGGCGGTGGTGGACTGGCCGAGGGGGCCCAGGACCAGGAACAGGGTCGGCGTGAGCAGCAGGGGCAGCGGGCCGCTGACGATCAGCCGGCCGAAGATCAGGGGCAGCATCAGCAGGGTGGCCAGCAGGCTGACGCCGAACAGGGCGTAGCAGGCCAGCAGCATCGCCTCGCGGGCCGGCCCGGCGGGCAGGTGGGGGACGAGCAGGGGCCCGAGCGCCGCGGAGACCATCGGGGCGACCACGGGGAGCAGCCAGACGGGCGTGGCCTGCGCGGCCTCGACCTTGTGGCGCACCACCATCAGGTACGGGACCACCACGGCCATCAGCAGGCCGATCGCGGTGCCGGCGGTGAACAGCACGGCGTCCACGGCGACGGCCGCGTCCAGGCCGATGAGGTCCTTGCCGACGATCAGGGTGCCGCCGCCGACGGCCAGCAGGGCCATGGACAGACAGCCGTAGAACGGGGCGACCGCGGGGTCGAGGAGGTGGGCGCGGGCCTGGTCGCGGTGGTGGATCCAGTGCCCGGCGCGGGCCGCGAGCAGGACGCCGAGGGCGGCGGCGGACAGCGCCCAGACGAGCTGGCAGGCCACGCGCTGGCCGGGGAGCTGGTGCGGGAGCGTCGCGCCGGCGTTGGCGATGATCGCCGTGCCCATGACGGAGGCGTACCAGTTCGGTCCGAGGTGCCGCAGGGCCTTGTGGGCCCGGGGGGCGGTCGCCGCGGAGGGGGTGGAGCGGGTGAGCGCGAGGGTGGTGGCCATGACCCCAGGGTCCGGCGGGCGGAGACCGGTCGGCAGAGGGCATGTTCCTATGAGGCCATAAACTGATGTTATGGGTAATGAGGAGTGGGTTCCGCTGGCGCACCGGGTGCCGGATCTGGGCGCGATGGAACTGCTGCTCGAGGTCGCGCGGGTCGGCAGCCTGAGCGGCGCGGCCCGGCGGCTGGGCATCACGCAGCCCGCGGCCAGCAGCCGCATCCGGGCGATGGAGACGCGGCTGGGCGTCGCCCTCGTGGACCGCTCCCCGCGCGGCTCGACGCTGACGGCGGAAGGCGCGCTGGTCACGGACTGGGCCCGGCGGGTCGTGGAGGCGGCGGAGGCCTTCGACGCGGGGGCGCAGGCCCTGCGCGGCCGACGGGACTCGCGGCTGCGGGTGGCGGCCAGCATGACCATCGCGGAGTACCTGCTTCCGGGGTGGCTGATCGCGCTGCGTGGGCAGCGGCCGGACACGGCGGTGTCCCTGCACGCCGGGAACTCGGCGGTGGTCGCCGAGCGGGTCCTCGCGCACGAGGCGGACCTCGGCTTCGTGGAGGGGCTCACCGTGCCCGAGGGGCTGGACTCGGCGGTGATCGCGCAGGACCGCCTCGTGGTCGTGGTGGCGCCGGGCCACGCGTGGGCCCGGCGCACGAAGGGCGTGACGGCGGCCGAACTCGCGGCGGCCCCGCTGATCCTGCGCGAGCGGGGGTCGGGGACGCGGCAGGTACTGGACGCGGCCCTGGCCGGGTGCGGGGGATTCGCGGAGCCGCTGCTGGAGCTGGCCTCGACCACGGCGCTGAAGGCGGCGGCGCTGAGCGGGGCCGGACCGTGCGTACTGTCGGAGCTGGCGGTGGGGGACGAGCTCGCGGCGCGCCGGCTGGTGGAGGTGCCGGTGGCCGGGGCGCCGCTGGACCGCGCGCTGCGGGCGGTGTGGCCCACGGGCTCCCGCCCGGCGGGACCGGCGCGGGACCTCCTGTCGCTTACCCGGCGCCCGGCGCCGTAGGCGCGCCGGGCTGGGGCGGCCGTGCGCCGCGGCCGTGTGCCGCCGCCGTGCGCCGCCGCCGCGTGCGGGGTCGTGTGCCGGGGACCCGTCAGGCCACCGGGACGCGGTCCGGGGTACGGAGGGCGGCGCGGGCCGCCGCGGCCTCGACCAGGGCGGCCGTCACACGGGTGTCCCGGTCCCGTTCGGGGTGCCATTGGACGCCCATCACCCAGTGCTCCGGGCCGGAGAGTTCGATCGCCTCCACCGTGCCGTCCACCGCGTCGGCCGAGACGACCAGGCCCCGGCCCAGCCGGTCGACGGCCTGGTGGTGGTACGTCGGCACCTGCGCCTCCTCCGGGACCGCGGCCGCGTACCGGGTGCCCGGCACCGGGCGCACCGGGTGCCGGGACATCACCCCCGGAGCGCCTACGTGCCCGTCGATGTGCTGGACGAGCGTGCCGCCCAGGGCCACGTTCAGCGCCTGCATGCCCCGGCAGATGCCGAGCAGCGGCAGGCCCGCCGCCAGCGCGGCGTCCAGCAGGGCCAGCTCCCACCAGTCGCGGACCGTCGCCGGGGCGCCCGTACGGGGGTCGCGGGCGGCGCCGTAGTGGACCGGGTCCAGGTCGGGGCCGCCCGCGACGACCAGCCCGTCCACCCGGCCCAGCACCTCCGCGGCCCTCCCGGGCTCGTCCGGCGGGAGCAGCACGGCCGCGCCGCCCGCCGCCTGGACGAGTTCGTAGTACCCGGAGGGGACCAGGGACGTCGGGAGGTCCCACACGCCGTAGCGGGTGGACTCCTCCACGTAGGTGCTGATGCCGATGAGCGGCCTGGGCACGTTCTCTACCTCCGGGACGGGAGTGGTGGCGTCGGTCAGGGGCCAGGATTTCAGTCGCGCGCGAGTTCCGCCTCCGCTTCGGCGAGGGCGGCGAACTCCTCCTCGGGTGCCGAGGCCACCAGGCGGTGCCGGCTGTAGAAGGCGAAGTAGGCGAGGGCGACGGCGTACACGCCCAGCGCGATGAACGCCGCGTCCTTGTCCACGAGGAAGGTGGCGACCAGGGCCGAGAGGGCCAGGGCGAAGGCCACCGAGGAGGTCGCGATCCCGCCGGGCGTGCGGTACGGGCGCTCCAGTCCGGGCTCCCGGCGCCGCAGCACGATGTGGGAGAGGGCCATCAGGGCGTACGAGATGGTCGCGCCGAACACCGCGATGTTGAGCATGCGGGCGCCGTCGCCGGTGGCCGCGGCCAGGGTGAAGCCGATCACCCCGGGGATGACGAGGCCCAGGTACGGGGCCTTGCGCCGCGAGGTGAGCGAGAGGAAGCGCGGCAGGTACCCGGCCCGGGACAGGGCGAAGAGCTGGCGCGAGCCCGCGTAGATCAGCGAGAAGAACGAGGCCACCAGACCGGCGAGGCCCGCGTAGTTGACGAAGCGGCTGAGCGCGGTGGGGCCTCCGTCCCCCTCCAGGGCCACGACGAGCGGGTTGCCGGCCGACCGGACCGCTTCGGAGCCCTGCGCGCCGGTCGCGGCGAAGAAGGTGATCAGCGCCAGGGCGGCGAGGATGCCCATGGAGATGGACAGCGCCTTCGGCATGGAGCGGACCGGGTCCTTGGCCTCCTCGGCCGCCAGCGGCACGCCTTCCACCCCGAGGAAGAACCACATGCCGAAGGGGAACGCGGCCCAGATGCCCAGCAGGCCCATCGGGAGCCAGGAGTTCGAGCCGAACGCCTCCGCGTCGACGGGGATGTCGTTGAGGCCGGCCGAGTCGAACTCGGTGAAGGCGCCCACCGCGAAGATCAGCAGCGCGGCGACGGCGATGGCGGTGACGACGAGGCTGAAGCGGAGCGCTTCGCCGACCCCCCAGAGGTGGACGCCGATGAAGACCGCGAAACAGACGAGGTAGACGGGCCAGCCGGACGTGAGGCCGAAGAGGCCGAGGGATTCGACGTAGTCACCGATGAAGATGACGATCGCGGCCGGCGCGAGGATGTACTCGATGAGGATGGCGGTACCGGTGAGGAAGCCGCCCCAGGGGCCCAGCGCGCGCCGGGCGAAGCCGTAGCCGCCGCCCGCCGTGGGGAGGATGGAGGACAGCTCCGCGAGCGAGAAGACCAGGCACGCGTACATCGCGCCCATCAGGACGGTGGCGATGGCGAGACCACCGAAGCCGCCCTTGTCCAGGCCGAGGTTCCAGCCGGAGAAGTCGCCGGAGACGACGTACGCGACGCCGAGGCCGGTGAGCAGCAGCCAGCCGGCGCTGCCGCGGCGCAGGGTGCGGCGCTTCAGGTAGTCGTCGCCCTCGGGGGAATCGGTGGGTCCGGGCACGGCTGTCAGCCGTGTCCCCGTCTCGTCGGCCATCGTGCGCTCCTACCTCGGGGCAATGGTTGTGGGGCGTACCTTTGCCGCAGTGGGGTGGAGTGCGCAAGACCTCTGCGTTAAACAGAAGTAACGAATACCTCCCCGCCCCGGGCGCGGAGAACACGCCACCCGGGCGCGGGATCAGGCCAGGAACCCCCTCAGCAGGGCCGCGGTGCCGCAGCAGTGCTCGCGCATCGTCTCGCGGGCCCGGTCGGCGTCCCGCTCGAGCACCGACTCCACCAGCGCGGTGTGCTGCTGCTGCGAGTGCTCCAGGTTGCGCACCAGGAGCGGGATGCAGTCCAGCAGGTCGTTCACGGTGGCCCGGACCGCCGCGTACTGGGCCGTCAGGGTGGCGGATCCGGCCAGTTCGCACAGGGTCAGGTGGAAGAGGGTGTCCTGGCGCCGGTAGTCGGCGAGCGGGGCGTCGTGCGTCGCGGCCAGTGCGGCGAGCAGCCGCTCGGTCCCCTCCTCGGTCAGGCCGTGCGAGGCGCACAGTCCGGCCGCGCCCACCTCCAGGACCTCGCGGAACCGCAGGGCGTCCTCGATGTCCACCCCCGCGACGCGCCGGCGCAGCTCCTCCTCGGTGCCGCCCGCCGGGGTGTCGGGGCGGGGCAGGACGAACGTTCCGCCGTACCGTCCCCGGCGGGCCTCCACGAGCCCCTGGTCCTGGAGCACCTTCAGCACCTCGCGCAGCGTGACCCGGCTGATCCCCATCCGCTCGGCCAGTTCGCGCTCGGGCGGCAGCCGCTCGCCGCCCGGCACCAGACCGAGCCGGACCACCTGGAGGATCTGCTCCAGCGCCTCCTCGAAACCGTTGCCCGCCCGCACCTGCCGCAGCACGGGATTCAGCCGCGCGACGGCTCCGCCCTCACTCGCCGTGTCGGTCATCTCGGTCCCTCCCCTTCCCAAGCAATGGTTCTATTCAATACCTTAGGCCTTCTCGGCTCACCGAAGGAGAGATTCCCGTGGTAGACCGCACGCCGTCGCTGACGCCCGACGAGCTCCGCTCGCTCGTCGCCAGCGGCGAGATCGACACCGTCGTCATGGCCTTCCCCGACATGCAGGGGCGCCTCCAGGGGAAGCGCTTCGCCGCACCGTTCTTCCTCGACGAAGTCCTCGAGCACGGCACCGAGGGCTGCAACTACCTGCTCGCCGTCGACACCGAAATGAACACCGTCGACGGCTACGAGATGTCCTCCTGGGACCGGGGCTACGGCGACTTCGCCATGCACCCCGACCTCGCCACCCTGCGCCGCCTCCCCTGGAACCCCGGCAGCGCCTTCCTCGTCGCCGACCTCGCCTGGAGCGACGGCACGCCCGTCGTCGCCGCCCCCCGGCAGATCCTGCGCCGCCAGCTGGAGCGGCTCGCCGAGCACGGCTACACCGCGATGGTCGGCACCGAGCTGGAGTTCATGGTCTTCCAGGACACCTACGAACAGGCCTGGAACGCCAACTACCGGGACCTGACCCCCGTCAACCAGTACAACATCGACTATTCCGTCCTGGGAACCGGCCGCGTCGAGCCGCTGCTGCGGCGCATCCGCAACGAGATGCAGGCCGCGGGCCTGGTCGTCGAGTCGGCCAAGGGGGAGTGCAACCTCGGGCAGCACGAGATCGCCTTCCGCTACGACGAGGCGCTCACCACCTGCGACCAGCACGCCGTCTACAAGACCGGTGCGAAGGAGATCGCCGCCCAGGAAGGCGTCTCGCTCACCTTCATGGCCAAGTACGACGAGCGCGAGGGCAACTCCTGTCACATCCACCTCTCGCTGGGCGACTCCGATGGACGCAACGCCATGGCAGGGGACGGACCGGACGATCACGGCGGAATGTCACCGGTGATGCGCCACTTCCTGGCCGGCCAGCTGGCCGCACTGCGCGACTTCTCCCTTCTCTACGCCCCCAACATCAATTCGTACAAGCGTTTCCGGCCGGGATCCTTCGCACCGACCGCCGTCGCCTGGGGCGTGGACAACCGGACCTGCGCCTTGCGGGTGGTCGGCCACGGCCGCTCCATGCGCTTCGAGAACCGCCTGCCCGGCGGGGACGTCAACCCGTATCTCGCCGTCGCGGGCCTGGTCGCGGCCGGCCTGTACGGCATCGAGCACCGGCTGGAACTTCCTGAGGCGTGCGCCGGCAACGCCTACACCGGCGACTACGCGCACGTCCCCACCACGCTGCGCGACGCCGCCGAGCTCTGGGAGAACAGCGAGATCGCCAAGGCCGCGTTCGGCCCCGAAGTCGTCGCCCACTACCGGAACATGGCCCGGGTCGAACTCGACGCCTTCGACTCCGCCGTGACCGACTGGGAACTGCGCCGCTCCTTCGAACGCCTGTAGTCCGTCGGCCCCCGCCACCTGGCCCCCGGCACCTGGCCCCCGGCCCCGGCCGCAGCGCCACCGATCCGCCGACGCCACCGATCCGAAAGTCTGTGAGGCACCACGTGTCCGATGTGCTGGAAGTCCTGAATCCGGCCACCGAGGAAACCGTCGCCACCATCCCGGCCGCCCCCGCCGACCGGGCGCGGCTGCTGCGCCGCTTCGCCGCGGTCGTCGACGGCCACATCGAGGAACTGGCCCTGCTCGAGGTCCGCGAGGCCGGCCACACCATCGGCAACGCCCGCTGGGAAGCCGGCAACGTGCGCGACCTCCTCGACTTCGCCGCCGGGGGAGTGGAACGGCTCTCCGGCCGCCAGATCCCCGTCGCCGGCGGCATCGACGTCACCTTCCTCGAACCCCTCGGCGTCATCGGCGTGATCGCCCCCTGGAACTTCCCCATGCCGATCGCCGCCTGGGGCCTCGCCCCGGCCCTCGCCGCCGGCAACGCCGTCATCCTCAAGCCCGCCGAGACCACCCCGCTGACGGCGCTGCGCCTCGCCGAACTCGCCCTCGAGGCCGGGATCCCCGAGTACCTCTTCCAGGTGCTCCCCGGCCGCGGGACGGTCGCGGGCGACGCGCTCGTCGAACACCCAGGCGTCGCGAAGATCGTCTTCACCGGCTCCACCCGTGTCGGCAAGCAGATCATGGCCAAGTGCGCCGACCGGGTGAAGCGCGTCACCCTCGAACTCGGCGGCAAGAGCCCGAACATCGTCTTCGCGGACGCCGACCTCGAAGCGGCCGCGGCCGCGGCCCCCATGGCCTTCCTCGACAACACCGGCCAGGACTGCTGCGCCCGCACCCGCATCCTCGTCCAGCGCTCCGCCTACGACCGGTTCCTGGAGCTGCTCGCCCCGGGCATCGAGAGCGTGGTCGTCGGCGACCCGGCCGACGAGAAGACCCAGATGGGACCGCTCATCTCGCGGGCGCAGCTGGAGCGGGTCCGGTCCTACGTCACCGACGACCTCACCGCGGTCCGCGGCCGCGCCCCCGAAGGCCCGGGCTTCTGGTACCCGCCGACCCTGGTCACGGACGCCGGCCCCACGGCGCCCGTGGCCACCGAGGAGGTCTTCGGCCCGGTCGCCGTCGTCCTGCCCTTCGAGGACGAGGAGGACGCCGTACGCCTGGCCAACGCGACCGAGTACGGCCTCTCCGGCTCCCTGTGGACCCGCGACATCGGCCGCGCGCTGCGCGTCTCGCGTGCCGTCGCCGCGGGCAACCTGTCCGTCAACTCCCACTCCAGCGTCCGCTACTCGACCCCCTTCGGCGGCTACAAGCAGTCCGGACTCGGCCGCGAGCTCGGACCCGACGCCCTCACCGCTTTCACCGAGACCAAGAACGTCTTCATCAGCACGGAGGCCTGAACCCCATGACCGACCGCACCGAAGAGATCATCTGCCGCCGCCTCGTCGGCCGCACCGCCGTCATCACCGGGGCCGGCAGCGGCATCGGACTGGCCGCGGCCCGCAGGCTCGCGTCCGAGGGCGCCAACGTCGTCTGCGCCGACGTCGACCCGGTCGCGGGCAAGGCCGCCGCCGAGGAGGTCGCAGGCCTCTTCGTCCAGGTGGACGTCACCGACAAGGAACAGGTGGACGCCCTCTTCAAGACGGCCTTCGACACCTACGGCTCCGTCGACATCGCCTTCAACAACGCGGGCATCTCCCCCGCCGACGACGACTCGATCCTCATCACCGAGCTCGACGCCTGGAGGCGGGTCCAGGACGTCAACCTCACGTCCGTCTACCTGTGCTGCAAGGCCGCCCTCCCCTACATGCAGGCCCAGCGCCGCGGATCCATCATCAACACCGCGTCCTTCGTGGCCCTCATGGGCGCCGCCACCTCGCAGATCTCCTATACCGCCTCCAAGGGCGGCGTCCTGGCCATGTCCCGCGAGCTCGGCGTGCAGTTCGCCCGCGACGGCATCCGCGTCAACGCCCTGTGCCCCGGGCCCGTCAACACCCCGCTCCTGCGCGAGCTGTTCGCCAGCGACCCGGAGCGCGCCGCCCGCCGGCTCGTCCACATCCCCGTCGGCCGCTTCGCCGAGGCCGAGGAGATCGCCGCCGCCGTGGCCTTCCTCGCCAGCGACGACTCCTCCTTCGTCAACGCCGCCGACTTCGTCGTCGACGGGGGCATCTCCGGCGCGTACGTCACCCCGCTGTAGCGGGCCCGGCCGGCGGGCCCTCCCACCGGTCACCTGGACCGCACCCTCCCGGCTGCCGGGCGTCGCACGACGCCCGGCTGCCGTGCTCCACCAACCGCGCCCCGAACGCGGCCGCCCACCGCGACGGTCTTCGCAGGAAAGAGGAAACAGGAGTGTCCACCCAGTGACCCGACCCAGCAGCACCCGGCGGCTCCGGGCCGTCGTCGCCGCCGCGGTGGCCGCCGGCACCCTCGTCGCCGCGGCCCCCGCCGCCCCGGCGGACCGCCCCGGCACCCCCTGCGCCACCCCGCAGCTCAAGGCCGGCTGGTACGGCGACAACCAGGCCCGGCTCCAGCGGCTCATCGACGCGTACGGCCGCTGCGACCCCCACCGGCCCGGCCGGGCCAAGCCCGTCGCCGTCTTCGACTGGGACAACACCGTCGTCAAGAACGACGTCGGCGACGCCACCCTGTTCTGGCTGCTGCGCAACGGCAAGATACGCCAGCCCGCCCGCGGGGACTGGTCCACCACCAGCCGCTTCCTCACCCCCGCCGCGGCCGCCGCCCTCGCCGACGCCTGCGGACCCCTCGCCCTCCCCGGCGCCCCGCTGCCCACCGGCGCCGGCACCCCCGACGCCGACCGCTGCGCCGACGAGGTCGCCGCGGTCTACGGCGCCGCCGCGACCCGGGCCGGATCCGCCGCCTTCGCGGGCTGGGACCGCCGCACCACCGAGCCGGGCTACGCCTGGCTCGCGCAGCTGACGCAGGGCTGGACCGCCCGCGAGGTCCGGGGGTTCGCCGCGGCGGCCCGTACGGAGAACCTCGCCGCGCCGGTCGGCGCCGTCCAACGGGTCGGCAGCGGCACCGCCACCGGCTGGGTCCGCTACTACGACCAGCAGAAGGACCTGGTCGCGGCCCTGCGGAAGGCCGGCTTCGACGTGTGGATCAGCTCGGCCTCACCGCAGCCGGTCGTCGAGGTCTGGGCGCGGGGCGTCGGAATCGACGCCCGCCACGTCATCGGCATCCGCAACACGACCACGCGCGACGGGAAGCACACCGCCCACCTGAAGGGCTGCGGCTCCGTCCGGGACGGCGCCGACACGATGATCACGTACATCGACGGCAAGCGCTGCTGGATCAACCAGGAGGTCTTCGGCGTCCGCGGCGCGGCCGCCGAGAAGGTCCAGCCGCCCGCCCGCCGCCAGGTGTTCGCCGCGGGGGACTCCGACACGGACATCTCGTTCCTGCGCGACGCCACCGCCCTGCGGCTCGTCGTGAACCGCAACAAGAACGAGCTGATGTGCCGGGCGTACGACGACAGCGACGGCAAGTGGATCGTGAACCCGATGTTCATCGAGCCGAAGAAGCAGAAGACCGCCCCCTACCCGTGCTCCACCACCGGCTACGTCGACCACGACGGCACGCCGGGCCCGGTCCGCCGGGGCGACGGGGGCGTCATCCCGGACCAGACCGACTCCGTGTACGCGGAAGGGACCGCCTAAAGGAAGGTGCGGCCCTCGCCCCGGTACGTCGGGGCGGTGGCCGTCACCCGGTCGCCCTCGATCAGGTGCAGCGCGTCGAACCGCTCGCACAGTTCCCCGGCCTTGGCGTGCCGGAACCACACCCGGTCGCCGATCAGCAGGTCGTCGGCCGGGCTGCCGAGCAGCGGGGTCTGTACCTCGCCCGCGCCCTCCTGCGGGTCGTAGCGCAGCCCCTGCGGCAGGTACGGGACGGGCAGCCGGTCCTGGCCGGCCGCGCCGGAGGCCGGGTAGCCGCCGCCGAGCACCGTCACCACCCCGACGCCGGGCCGCCGCACCACGGGCTGGGCGAACAGCGCCGCCGGACGCCCCCGGAACGAGGTGTAGTTGTCGAACAGCCTCGGCACGTAGAGCCCGGAACCGGCCGCGATCTCCGTCACCGCCTCCTCCGCGGCGGTCTGCCGCACGCTGCCGGTACCGCCGCCGTTGACGAACTCCAGGTCGGGGACCACCTCGCGGACGGCCCGTACGGTCTCCGCACGCCGGGCGGCGAGCTCCTTGCGGGCCGCGCTCTGCATGAGGCGGATGGCCCGGGAGCGCAGCGGCCGCCCGGCGAGCGCGTCACCGACCCCGGCGACGTGCCCCTCGTACCCCATCAGGCCCACCACCCGGAAGCCGGGCCGGGCCGAGACCGTACGGGCCAGCTCGGCCAGCTGCTCCGGCTCGCGCAGCGGTGAACGCCGCGCCCCCACCCGTACCCGGCCGCCGAAGAGGTGCAGGGCCGTGTCCAGCTCCAGGCAGACCCGGACCTCCTGGGTCCCGCCGTCGCGGGACCGGTCGATCAGCTCCAGCTGGGCGGGATCGTCGACCATGACGGTGATCGCCGCGGCGAGCTTGGGATCGTCCGCCAGCTCGGCGAAGCCGGCCCGGTCCGCGGACGGGTAGGCCAGCAGTACGTCCTCGAATCCGGAGCGGGCCAGCCACACCGACTCGGCGAGGGTGTACGACATGATCCCGGCGAACCCCGGCCGGGCCAGCACCCGTTCGAGGAGCACCCGGCACCGGACGGACTTGCTGGCCACCCGGACCGGCTTCCCGCCGGCCCGGCGCACGAGGTCGTCGGCGTTGGCGTCGAACGCGTCGAGGTCCACGATGGCCAGCGGCGCGTCGAGGTGCGCGGTCGCCCGGTCGTACCGGGCCCGGTCGGCGGCGGGGGAGTTCATGGGCCGCAGCTTGCCAGACCGCACTACCGGTGGGTAGGGGCCGACGGTTCCCGTACCCGCATCCGCCGCCCGCCCGTACCTACGCCTGCGTGCCGCCCGCCCGTACCTGCACCGCCGCGCGTACCTGCGCCGCCGGTTGCCCTCACCACGGCGCCGCCCGCGCGCACCTGCGCCGCCGCGTCGCCCACCTGTACCCGCACCGCATGCCCACCCGTATCCGTACCGCGCCGCCCGCCCGGCTCGCGCACCGCCGTTGCCCCGGCCCCGGCCCCGTCCCGGCCCCGGCCCGGCCCCGGCCCCCTCGCGGGCCGCCTGGTACCCGAGTCCCGCGTACCGCCGGGAGGAGCCGTAGAGTACGGGCAGGCAGCCGTACGGAACGGGGGGCGGAGCCGCCGGATGACCACGACGACACCGCGGACCGAGCTGCCGGGCGAGCCCGAGCCGCTCCCGGTCCCGCTCCCCGCAGCCCGCCCGCGCCGCCACCCCGGACGCGTCGTCGCCGCCGTACTGTGCGGCCTCCTCGGGACCGGCCTCGCCGGCGGCGCCGGCGCCGCCGCCTGGGCCGAACACCGCGCCGCCCAGCGGCCCCTGCCCCCCGACGCCGCCTACCGAGCGGCCGGGTCGCTGTGGCACACCGCCCCCGTGGACAGCCTCTTCCCGCCGGTACTGGCCAGCCCCTCGGCCGGCCCCGGCGGCGCCGACCGCACCTGGACCCGGATCGCCGTCGCGCCCGACGCCGACTGCACGGCAGCGCTCTCCGCCGAGTGGCGGGACCGGCTCGCCGCGACCGGCTGCACCCGCGTGCTGCGCGCCACCTACACCGACGCCACCCGCTCCTCCCTGATCGCCGTCGGCATGGCCTTCACCCCCGCCGACGCGGCCGCGATGGCCGCGGCCGCGACACGGCTCACCGCCCCGCCCGCGTACGGGTTCACCGACGCCCAGCGCGCGGCCTGGAGCGTCGCCGTGCTCCCCGAGGCGCCCGTCGTCGTCTACGCCGTCTCCGCCTTCGGCGACGGCCGCTCCGTGGACGCCCCCCGCCCCGCTGAAGAGGCGATGAAGAAGGACGCCACCGGAGCCGTCGCCCAAGCGGGCCTCGGCCACGACGCCGAGGCGGTCGCCGACCGGATCGAAGCCGCCCTGCGGGCGCTCGCCGCCCCGCCCGCCGCGCCGGAGCCCGCCCGATGACCCGCCGCCGCCCCGGGCGGGCGTTCGGACCGGGCGCCGCCGCCCTGACCGCCGCGGTGCTCCTCGTCTCCGCGGCGACCGCGCCCCCGGCTGCCGCCGACACCGTCCGGGACCGCCAGTGGGGCCTGCTGGCCCTGCGCGCCGAGGAGGCGTGGGGGACCACCCGGGGAGACGGCGTCACCGTCGCCGTCCTGGACACCGGGGTCGACGACGCGCACCCCGACCTCGCCGGCCAGGTGCTGGCCGGCACCGACCTCATCGGCACGGGCGCCGGCCGCGGCGACCGCTCCTGGGCCCGGCACGGCACCGCCATGGCCGGCATCATCGCCGGGCACGGTCACGGCCCCAGCCGGAGCCAAGGCGTCCTCGGCATCGCCCCGCAGGCGAAGATCCTGCCGGTCCGGGTGATCCTGGAGGAGGGCGACCCGGGCCGCGCCAAGGCCCGCGAGGGCAAGGGCGGCGCCCTCGCCGAGGGCATCCGCTGGGCCGCCGACCACGGGGCCGACGTGATCAACCTGTCGCTCGGCGACGACAGCGACTCCGCGCACCACGAGGCGGGGGAGGACGCGGCCGTCCAGTACGCCCTGGCCAAGGGCGTGGTCGTCGTGGCCTCCGCGGGCAACGGCGGCGAGAGCGGCGACCGCGTCTCCTACCCGGCCGCCTACCCGGGCGTGATCGCGGTGACCGCCGTCGACCGCCGGGGCCGCAAGGCCCCCTTCTCCACCCGGAACTGGTACGCCACCGTCAGCGCCCCCGGCGTGGACGTGGTCATCGCCGACCCCGACCGCTCGTACTACGAGGGCTGGGGGACCAGTGCGGCGGCGGCCTTCGTCTCCGGCTCGGTGGCCCTGGTCAAGGCCGCCCACCCGGACCTCTCCCCGCCGCAGATCAAGAAGCTGCTGGAGGACACCGCCTCGGACTCGCCCGCCGGCGGCCGCGACGACGCCCGGGGCCACGGCACCGTCGATCCCGTGGCCGCGCTCCAGGTCGCCGAGGCGATGCTGCCGGAGGCGCCGGTGCCCGCGCCCGCCCCGGCCGAGCGCCCGTACTTCGGCCCCGGCCCGGAACCGGTGCGCCCGCCCGAGCGGGAGGCCCGGTTCGGAGCGCCGGAGGCCGGGCTCGCGGGGGTGGCGCTGCTCGCGCTGGCCGCCGTGCTGGCGCGGCGCCCGCGGCGGGCGTCCAGGGGCCGGGGCGGGGATCCGTACGCGGCACAGTAGGGTCGGGTCACTGTGGCGAACATGGCGAACAAGAACATTCCCGACCCCGGCTACTCCGACGACGACGGCTCCGCCGATCCCCGGCTGACCGCGGCCCTGGCCGCCTGGTCGCAGGACCGGACGCAGGAACCGCAGGTGCTGGCCGCCCTCAGGGACGCCCGTCTCCTGGTGCCCGTCGTCGCCGTCCTCGGTGAGGTCGAGACCGACCCCGTCACCGGGCTCGCGCGCGAGAAGACCAGCGACATGGCCGTGCCGACCCTGCGGGCCGGCGACCGCCGGGCACTGCCCGCCTTCACCTCGACCGCCTCCCTCGCGCTTTGGGACCCGGCCGCCCGTCCGGTGGCCGTCCCGCTGCACCAGGCGCTCGCCGCCGCCGCGCACGAGAAGGCCGACACGGTGGTCCTGGACCTGGCCGGGCCGGTCGCCTACCAGCTGACCGGTCCCGCGCTGCTCGCGCTCGCGGAGGGCCGCACGGACACCGACCCGCTGGCCGACCCCGCCGTACGGGAGGCCGTACGGGCCGCCGTGGCGGCGGAACCCGGCGTACTGCGGGCCCATCTGGGCCCGGCCGGGGCGGGAGCCGACGGCACCCTCGCCGTCGTCCTGGCCGGCGAGGCCGCGGGGCCCCCCGCGGCGGCCCGCCGGCTCGCCGAGGCCCTCGCCGCGGACGAGACGCTGCGGGCCCGGCTGGTGCGCGGGCTGGACCTGGCCCTGCTGCCCGCGGACGCCCCGGCCCCGTCCGGCGAACCGCTCTTCACCCGCTGACCCCGGCACCCGCGTACGCCGTACGGAGGGGGTGCGGGGCTCAGCCGAAGACCGGGCCGGTGAACTTCTCGCCCGGCCCCTGGCCCGGCTCGTCCGGGACGATCGAGGCCTCGCGGAAGGCGAGCTGGAGGGACTTCAGGCCGTCCCGCAGCGGGGCGGCGTGGAAGGAGCTGATCTCGGTGGCGCTCGCCGTGACCAGTCCGGCCAGGGCCGTGATCAGCTTGCGGGCCTCGTCGAGGTCCTTGTGCTCGGAGTCCGGCTTGTCCAGACCCAGATTGACCGCCGCGGCGCTCAGCAGGTGCACGGCCACCGTGGTGATCACCTCGACCGCGGGGACGTCCGCGATGTCGCGGGTCATGGCGTCGTAGTCGGGGGAGCCGTCGGCAGCGGGGTCGGTGGAGGGGGTCGCGTCAGTCATGTGGCCCACGATATGCCGTGCGGCGGGCTTGCCACGCGGGTGCTAGTATGTACTTCGACCGGCCGGACACTGCTGTGCCCGGCCCACAAGTGGAGGCTCCGTTCTCCCACCTGACCGCCCTCCGGGGTGTCGGGTCATCCGGTCAGGCGGTATCCATCGTTCCGTACGGACGATGGAAAGCTGCCCGATGATGCGCCCCGCGGTTCGCACGCGGCGGTGCTCCGGTTGTTTTGGAGCCCCTGCCTGTGCCCGGCGGGGCTTTTTTCATTCTCCCCGCCGCGGTAGGTCTGACGGAAATACACGTCAGCGGCTGTCTGCCAGGCAGCCGTGTGGTGCTACCGAGGAGGATCCATCAGCACCGAGCCCCGCATCAACGACCGGATTCGCGTTCCCGAGGTACGGCTTGTCGGTCCCAGCGGCGAGCAGGTCGGCATCGTGCCGCTTGCGAAGGCGCTCGAGCTCGCGCAGGAGTACGACCTCGACCTGGTCGAGGTCGCGGCGTCCGCACGCCCGCCGGTCTGCAAGCTCATGGACTACGGCAAGTTCAAGTACGAGTCGGCCATGAAGGCCCGTGAGGCGCGCAAGAACCAGGCGCACACGGTCATCAAGGAAATGAAGCTCCGGCCGAAGATCGACCCGCACGACTATGACACCAAGAAGGGTCACGTCGTTCGGTTCCTCAAGCAGGGCGACAAGGTCAAGATCACGATCATGTTCCGTGGTCGCGAGCAGTCCAGGCCGGAACTCGGCTTCCGACTGCTGCAGCGTCTGGCCTCGGACGTCGAGGACCTCGGGTTCATCGAGTCGAACCCGAAGCAGGACGGCCGAAACATGATCATGGTTCTCGGTCCGCACAAGAAGAAGACCGAGGCCATGGCCGAGGCCCGCGAGGCGCAGGCCGCCCGCAAGGCCGAGCGCCAAGGCGTCGCCTACACCGAAGACGGCGTTTCCTACACCGACGACGGGGCTCCTTCCGAGGACGCCGCGCTCGAGGCGGAGGAGACCGAGGCCGCCGAGGTCACCGAGGCTGCCACCGACGAGGCAGGCGCCGGCGAGGCGCCCGCCGACGAGGCGAACACCCAGGCCTGATTCCGGGGCGGCCCGTCTCGGATCACCAACACGACATGACGCTCCCGGAGCCGGTCCGCAGCGGACCGGTGGGAGCGCCACCGACGAGGAGACAACGGCGCTATGCCGAAGAACAAGACGCACAGCGGTTCCAAGAAGCGCTTCAAGATCACCGGCTCCGGCAAGGTGCTCCGTGAGCGTGCCGGCAAGCGCCACCTGCTCGAGCACAAGTCGTCCCGTGTCACCCGCCGCCTGACCGGCACCGCGGAGATGGCCCCCGGCGACGCCGCGAAGATCAAGAAGCTTCTCGGCAAGTGACGCCCTCCGCTCCCCTTCCGGGAGCGGGACGTCAAGACCGGGACCCCATCGAATTCGGGTCGTGTGAAGACAACCACGGCCCCGCTACAAGGAGTTAAAAAGTGGCACGCGTCAAGCGGGCAGTAAACGCCCACAAGAAGCGCCGGGCGATCCTCGAGGCGGCCTCCGGCTACCGCGGTCAGCGTTCGCGCCTGTACCGCAAGGCCAAGGAGCAGGTCACCCACTCGCTGGTCTACAACTTCAACGACCGCAAGAAGCGCAAGGGCGACTTCCGTCAGCTGTGGATCCAGCGCATCAACGCCGCTGCCCGCCAGAACGGCATGACGTACAACCGCCTCATCCAGGGTCTGAAGGCCGCCAACATCGAGGTGGACCGCAAGATCCTCGCGGAGCTGGCCGTCAACGACGCCAACGCGTTCGCCGCGCTCGTCGAGGTCGCGCAGAAGGCGCTTCCGTCCGACGTCAACGCCCCCAAGGCCGCCGCCTAAGGGCCAGCCGGCCCGGCAGTCACAGGGCCGGCCCCCACGGACCCGCAGGCATTCGCCTGCGGGTCCGTGTGCTTTCCCCTCCGCACCAGGACCCGAGAGAGAACCGCAGACACCATGGGCACCCCCGCCGAGCTGATCTCCCCCCGATCCCCCCGGGTGGCCGCCGCCAGGCGACTGGCGCGGCGCAACTTCCGCACCAAGGAGCGCCGGTTCATCGCCGAGGGCCCGCAGGCCGTCCGCGAGGCCGTCGAGCACCGCGGGGCCGAGGGCGGGACGACGCTGATCGAGCTGTTCGCGACCGTCGAGGCCGCCGAGCGCTACGCGGACATCATCGACGCCGCCCTGGCCGCCGGTGCCCGGGTGCACTACGCCGGTGACGAGGTGCTCGCCGAGGTCTCCCAGACCGTCACGCCGCAGGGGCTCGTGGGCGTCTGCCACTTCCTGGACTCCCCCTTCGAGGAGATCCTGGCGGCCCGGCCCAAGCTCGTCGCCGTCCTCGCGCACGTCCGCGACCCCGGCAACGCCGGTACCGTCCTGCGCTGCGCGGACGCCGCCGGCGCGGACGCCGTGGTGCTGACCGACGCCTCGGTCGACCTGTACAACCCCAAGTCCGTACGCGCCTCAGTCGGTTCCCTCTTCCACCTGCCGGTGGCCGTCGGCGTCCCGGTGGAGCAGGCCGTCGAGGGGCTCCGGGCGGCCGGAGTACGGATCCTCGCGGCCGACGGGGCCGGCGAGGACGACCTCGACGCCGAGCTCGACGCGGGCACCATGGGCACCCCCTCGGCCTGGGTCTTCGGCAACGAGGCCTGGGGCCTGCCGGAGGAGACCCGGGCGCTGGCGGACGCCGTGGTGCGGGTCCCGATCCACGGCAGGGCGGAGAGCCTGAACCTCGCGACGGCCGCCGCCGTGTGCCTCTACGCCTCCGCGCGTGCACAGCGGGCGCCCGGAGGGTGCCGCTCCGTGACCCCCAGCTAGTAATGTGGCGGCCCGGGGGGCCCACTGCGCTACTCGGAGATGTGGGGTACGGGGACATGACCGTCGGTACGAACAGCTCGCCGCAGGCCGGCACGGCCACCGGCCCCGCCGCCGAGCGTGTCCAGGACGTACGCGCCGCCCTGGCCGGAGTCCCGCCCCAGGCGGGCCCCGCCCGCCCCGCCCCCGAGGGCGGAGCCGACGGGCCGCGCACCGGAGCACGGCAGGGGCGCGCGGCGTCCCGTACGCCCGTCCCGTACGCCCCGCCCGGCCCGAAGCCGGAGTACGACGCCGGGGCCG
Source organism: Streptomyces antarcticus (assembly GCF_026627255.1). Classification (GTDB taxonomy): domain Bacteria; phylum Actinomycetota; class Actinomycetes; order Streptomycetales; family Streptomycetaceae; genus Streptomyces; species Streptomyces antarcticus. Next base: position 161,618 of record NZ_JAPNLM010000016.1, read on the forward strand.
CGGCCGAGTCCGGGGCCCCCGGACCGGGCGTCCCCGTCGGACCGGGGCCGGGCGACGCCGCCGGCGAACGGCTGGGCGGCGGCATCGACCCCGACGACCTGCCCGACGGGCTCGTCGTCGCCGACGACTCCGGACGCGTCATCTGCTTCAACCTGGCCGCGGCCCGGATGACCGCCACCGACCCCGCGCGGGCGCTGGGCACCCGTATCGACAGCGCCCTGCCGCTGGAGGACCTCGAGGGCCGCCGCTGGTGGGCGCTGACCGACCCCTACGGAGGCCTGGCCACCCGGCGGGGCCAGCCCGAGCGGAACCTGCTGCTGCCCGGCGGCCGCGAGGTGCTCGTCTCCGCCCGTTATGTGCGCACCCACCCCACCGGCCCGCTGCGCCGCCTCGTCGTCACCCTGCGCGGCACCGAGGCCCGCCGCCGCACCGAGCGCAGCCACGCCGAGCTGATCGCCACCGTCGCCCACGAGCTGCGCTCCCCGCTCACCTCCGTCAAGGGCTTCACGGCGACCCTCCTCGCCAAGTGGGAGCGGTTCACCGACGACCAGAAGCGGCTGATGCTGGAGACCGTCGACGCCGACGCCAACCGCGTCACCCGGCTCATCGCCGAGCTCCTCGACATCTCCCGCATCGACTCCGGCCGCCTGGAGGTGCGCCGCCAGCCGGTCGACATCGGCACCGCGGTGGCCCGTCACGTCCAGGCGCTGACCGCGAACGGACAGACCCCCGAGCGGTTCCTCGTCAGCGTCTGCCGTCCGCTGCCCGATCTATGGGCGGACCCGGACAAGATCGACCAAATTCTCGGCAACCTCCTCGAAAACGCGGTGCGCCACGGTGAGGGAACGGTCACCATCGAGGTGACGCCGCACGAGAAGGGAACAGCCGTCACCGTGACCGACGAGGGCTCCGGGATCCCGGAGGAGTCGATGGGCCGCGTCTTCACCCGCTTCTGGCGGGGGAGCAAGCGCGGCGGCACCGGCCTGGGCCTGTACATCGTCAAGGGCATCGTGGAGGCCCACGGCGGCACCATCGCGGTCGGCCGGGGCCCCGGCGGCGGAGCCGAGTTCCGGTTTATTCTGCCCGTGAGCGCCCCGGCCTACCTCACGCAGTAGCACTGCGGAGCGTCTCGCCAGGCGGCCCACGGGCTCCTTCACCCCCGGCGACCTTTAGACTCGACCTTTGGCACCTTTGTGTCCTTGTGTCGATCAGGTCGATCAAGTCGTCGGGGACCACCAGCCAGCCATCGGAAGTACGGGAAGAGATGTCGGCACCGAACAAGTCGTACGACCCTGTCGAGGTCGAGGCACTGAAACCGGAAGAGATCGAGCGCATGCGGGACGAGGCGCTCGCCGCCTTCGCTTCCGCCGGCGACCTCGACGCACTGCGGGAGGCGAAGACCGCGCACATGGGCGACCGCTCGCCCCTGGCGCTCGCCAACCGCGAGATCGGCGCCCTGCCCCCCCAGGCCAAGGCCGAGGCGGGCAAGCGAGTGGGCCAGGCACGCGGCGCCGTGAACAAGGCCTTCGGGTCCCGCACGGTCGAGCTGGAGGCGGAGCGCGACGAGCGGGTGCTCGTCGAGGAGGCGGTGGACGTCACGCTGTCCTACGACCGCCTGCCGGCCGGCGCCCGGCACCCCCTGACCACGCTGATGGACCGCATCGCGGACATCTTCACGGCCATGGGGTACGAGGTCGCGGAAGGGCCCGAGGTCGAGGCGGAGTGGTTCAACTTCGACGCCCTGAACTTCACGCCCGACCACCCGGCGCGCCAGATGCAGGACACCTTCTTCGTCCAGGGGCCCGAGGGCACAGAGGGCGACGAGTCCGGCGTCGTGCTGCGCACCCACACCTCCCCGGTGCAGGCGCGCTCGCTGCTGGAGCGCAAGCCCCCCGTCTACATCGTGTGTCCGGGGCGGGTGTACCGCACCGACGAGCTCGACGCGACGCACACCCCGGTCTTCCACCAGGTCGAGCTGCTCGCCGTGGACGAGGGCCTGACCATGGCCGACCTCAAGGGCACCATGGACCACATGGTCCAGGAGCTGTTCGGCGAGGGCACGACCACGCGCCTGCGCCCGCACTTCTTCCCCTTCACCGAGCCGTCCGCCGAGATGGACATGCAGTGCTACGTGTGCCGCGGCGCGTCGGTGGGCAACCCCGACCGCCCCTGCCGCACCTGCTCCAGCGAGGGCTGGATCGAGCTCGGCGGCTGCGGGATGGTCAACCCCAAGGTGCTCACCGCCTGCGGCGTGGACCCGGAGAAGTACAGCGGGTTCGCCTTCGGGTTCGGCATCGAGCGGATGCTGATGTTCCGTCACAACGTAGAAGACATGCGAGACATGGTCGAGGGTGACGTTCGCTTCACCCGGCCGTTCGGGAGTGAGATCTGATGCGCGTCCCGCTTTCCTGGCTGCGGGAGTACGTCGACCTCCCCGCGGGTGAGACCGGCCGCGACGTGGCCGCCAAGCTGGTCGACGCCGGCCTCGAGGTCGAGACCGTCGAGCAGCTCGGCGGCGGGCTCAAGGGCCCGCTCGTCGTCGGCCAGGTGCTGACCATCGAGGAGCTCGAGGGCTTCCGCAAGCCGATCCGCTTCTGCACGGTCAACGTCGGCACCGCCAACGGCACCAGCGAGCCGCAGGAGGTCGTCTGCGGCGCCCGGAACTTCGCCGTCGGCGACAAGGTCGTCGTGGTCCTGCCCGGCGCGGTGCTGCCCGGCGACTTCGCCATCGCCTCGCGCAAGACGTACGGCCGCACCTCGCACGGCATGATCTGCTCCGGCGACGAGCTGGGCATGGGCGACGACGGCACGCACGGCATCATCGTGCTGCCGCACGAGCACGAGGTCGGCACCGACGCGATCGAGCTGCTCCAGCTCGTCGACGAGGTCCTCGACATCGACATCACCCCGGACCGCGGCTACTGCATGTCCCTGCGCGGCATCGCCCGCGAGGCGGCGACCGCGTACGGCCTGCCGCTGCGCGACCCGGCGCTGATCGACGTCCCCGCGCCGAACTCGTACGGCTACCCGGTCAAGGTCGACGACCCGGCCGGCTGCGACCGCTTCACCGCGCGTACGGTGACCGGCCTCGACCCCGAGGCGCGCTCTCCGATCTGGCTGACCCGCCGCCTCCAGAAGGCGGGCATGCGCCCGATCTCGCTCGCCGTCGACATCACCAACTACGTGATGCTGGAGCTCGGCCAGCCGCTTCACGCCTACGACCGCTCGCGGATCGACGGCACGATCGGCGTCCGCCGCGCGGAGCAGGGCGAGAAGTTCACCACCCTCGACGGGGTCGCGCGCACGCTCGACGCCGAGGACCTGGTGATCACCGACAACAGCGGGCCGATCGGCATCGCCGGCGTCATGGGCGGTGCCGGCACCGAGATCGCCGACTCCGTCACGAACCCGGAGACCGGACAGGTCACCGGCACCACCGAGGTCGTCGTCGAGGCCGCGCACTTCGACCCCGTGTCGATCTCGCGCACCGCCCGCCGCCTGAAGCTCTCCTCGGAGGCCTCCAAGCGCTTCGAGCGGGGAGTCGACCCGCAGGCCGCCGCCGCTGCCGCGCAGCGGACCGTCGACCTGCTCGTGCTGCTCGCGGGCGGCACCGCCGAGGCGGGCGTCACCGAGTACCTCGCCCCGGGCGCCCCGCGTTCCATCGCGATGAGCGCGGACCACCCGGACCGGGTCGCCGGCATGGACTACGGCCGCGAGACCGTCGTGCGCCGCCTCCAGGAGGTCGGCTGCGACGTGTACGGCCAGGACGAGCTCGTCGTCACCGTCCCGTCGTGGCGGCCCGACCTCGCCGAGCCCAACGACCTCGCCGAAGAGGTCATCCGGCTGGAGGGCTACGGGAACCTCCCGTCCACCCTCCCGCAGGTGCCCTCCGGCCGCGGTCTCACGGCCCGCCAGCAGCTGCACCGCCGGGTGGGACGCGCGCTGGCCGGCGCCGGCTACGTCGAGGCGCTGAGCTACCCGTTCGTGGGGGAGCAGGTCTTCGACCAGCTCCAGCTGCCCGCGGACGACGCCGCCCGCCGGGTCGTCAAGCTCGTCAACCCGATCTCCGACGAGGAGCCGGCGCTGCGCACCACGCTGCTGCCGGGTCTGCTCGGCGCGCTGCGCCGCAACGACAGCCGGGGCAGTCACGACCTCGCGCTCTTCGAGACCGGTTCGGTCTTCCTCGCCGCCGGGCGGCCGGGTGTCGCCGTACGGCTGCCCGTCGACCGGCGTCCCACGGACGAGGAGATCGCCACCCTGGACGCGGCCCTGCCCGCCCAGCCGCGGTACGCCGCGGTCGTGCTGGCCGGTGCGCGCGAGCAGGCCGGCTGGTGGGGCAAGGGCCGCCCCGCCGACTGGGCGGACGCGGTCCAGGCCGCCCGCGCGCTGGCCGCCCTGGCCGGCGCGGAACTCGTCGTCCGCCAGGGCCAGTACGGTCCCTGGCACCCGGGCCGCTGCGCCGAGCTGGTCGTCACCGTCGACGGTGACGAGCAGGTGATCGGCCACGCGGGCGAGCTGCACCCGCGCGTGGTCAAGGCGTTGGGCCTGCCGGCCCGCACCAGCGCCATGGAGCTCGACCTGGACCGCCTCGCGGCGGCCGGCGACGAGTCCCTCCAGGCGCCCCGGATCTCCACCTTCCCGGTGGCGACCCAGGACGTCGCGCTGATCGTCGACGCGTCGGTCCCGGCGTCCGCCGTGGAGGACGCCCTGCACGAGGGCGCGGGCGAACTCCTCGAGTCGCTGAGGCTGTTCGACGTGTTCACCGGTGAGCAGGTCGGCGGGGGCAAGAAGTCCCTGGCGTACGCGCTGCGCTTCCGCGCGGCCGACCGCACGCTGACCGCCGAGGAGTCCACGGCCGCGCGCGACGCGGCGGTGGCGCTGGCCGGCGAGCGGACCGGGGCGGTGCTCCGGGGCGCGTAACCGCCCACCCGCACGGCATGTCGAGGGGCGCGTCCGGACCACTGGGCGCGCCCTTCGCGCGTGGTCGGCGCCGCCTTGACGGGCCGGGTCCGTACGTGCGCCGCGGCGCACCGGCAGGGCGGCCCGCCGACGAACCGCCCTGCCGGTGGCCCCGCGACGGCCGGACGCAGTGGTCAGTGCCGGAGCCGAACCGCGCGCCGGGCCAGGTGGATGGACCCGGCACGCGTGTCGCCGACCCCGCGGGGCCCGGCGACCAACCAGGCGCCGGCGGAGCCGGAACGCGCCGCCCGCCTGCCATGGAGTGTCGGGCAGACAGCAGGACGGGCGGCGCGGTGACGGGTCGTCGCACTGTACGAGGGGGAGCCGACGACCCGGGCTGCCTCTTGGCGAGGCCCTTAAGTGAAGCGCGCGCGGGGGCTCACGCGGCAGGGTACGTTTCGCATTTATGCGCGTACTTGGTTCACACCCTGTGTGAATCAGAAGCAGTACACCCTGTGTGAATCAGAAGCAGTACACCCCGTGTGAAGCGCGCACCCACTAGCCTGTCTCCGAAGAGCCCTTGGAGCGGCCCATGCAGCCCAATGTCCTGCTCGACGCCCTCCTCGCCGAGGCGGGCATGTCCCACGCCGGACTCGCCGCGTACGTGAACCAGGCGGGCAGCACCCGCGGACTCGCCCTGCGCTACGAACACACCGCCGTCGCCCGGTGGCTGAAGGGCCAGCGCCCGCGCGGCCAGGTCCCCGACCTGATCTGCGAGGTGCTCGGGGGCCGGTTGCGGCGCCCCCTCGGACTGGACGACATCGGCCTCGGCCTGCCGGACCGGCCCGCGTCCGCCCATGCCTCCCCGCTCAGCGGGTTCGTCGACCGGGCCGCGGCCCTGTGGCGCTCCGACGGGCAGGCCCGCCCCCAGGCCCTCGCCGCCGGGGCCGTCACCGGGACGCCGGCCGTGATCCCGGTCTGGGAGTGGGAGAACCCGCCCGAGGACGCCGACGTGTCCCGGGAGGGCCCGCACCGGATCGGGCCCGAGCACATCGAGATCCTGAAGGCGGCCCGCGCGCACTACGAGCTCATGTACCGCCGGGCGGGCGGAGTGGCGACCCGGGACCGCGTCGTCCGCTTCCTCGGCAGCGAGACCGCGCCCATGCTGCGCGGGAGCTACTCCGACGGGGTCGGCCGCAGGCTGCACCGCGCCACCGGCTCCCTCGTGGCGGTGGCGGGCATCTGCGCGTACGACTCGGACGCGCACGGCCTGGCCCAGCGCTACTTCCACCAGGCCCTGCGCCTGGCCAAGGCCAGCGGGGACCGCGGGCTCGGGGCGTACGTGGTCGCGCTGATCGTCAACCAGTCCCTGCACCTGCGGGAGTTCCGTCAGGCCGTCGCCTTCGCGGAGGCCGCGCTGCGCTCCGCGGGCCGGCACACCACCCCGGCGCTGGCCGCCGACCTGTACGCCATGCAGGCCAAGGCGTACGCCCAACTCGGAGACGACCGGGCGGCGTTGGAGTGCATCCGGCAGGCGGAGGCGGCCGCCGACCGGATCCGTCCGGGCACCGAGCCGGACGAGACCGGCTACGTACAGCCCGGGCTGGTCAACGTGCAGGTCGCCGAGGCGCTGCTGAGCCTGGGCGATCTCGCCGCCGCGCACGAGCAGGCGACGGCCGCCGTGGGCACCCCCGCGCACGACCGCGGCCGGGTGCACCGGCTGGCGATGCTGTGCGAGATCCAGCTGCGGCAGGGGGAGGCGGACCGGGCCGTGGCGGCGGCGGCCGAGATGGCCGAACGGGCCAGGGGCATGGAGTCGCTGCGGCTGCGCGACCGTTTGCGGACGGTCCGCGCACAGCTGCTGACCAGCGGGTGTTCGGGTGCGCAGGAGACGGCGCTGCTCATCGACGGGACGCTGCGCGTCCCCTTGTGAGGGCCGGTTCTGCTGCCATGTTGCCACCAACCCGATCGGAAGGTGGCATGACCGTGCAGTGGATGAACCTGAACGAGCAGACCGTGTACAGGAACCGCTGGTTCGACGTGAACCTCGCGGACGTCGAGCTCCCCGACGGCCGGCACCTGGACCACTTCGTGATCCGGCTGCGCCCGGTGGCCGTCGCCACGGCCGTCAACGGGGCCGACGAGGTGCTGCTGCTGTGGCGGCACCGCTTCATCACCGACAGCTGGGGATGGGAGCTCCCCGCCGGAGTCGTGGAGGACGGCGAGTCCGTCGAGGCCGCGGCCGCGCGGGAGATGGAGGAGGAGTCGGGCTGGCGGCCCGGCCCGCTGCGCCACCTGATGACCGTGGAGCCGTCCAACGGGCTGACGGACGCCCGCCACCACCTCTACTGGGCGGACGGAGCCACGTACACCGGCCATCCCGAGGACGACTTCGAGTCCTCGCGCAGGGAGTGGGTCCCGCTGAAGCTCGTACCGGAGATGATCGCGCGCGGCGAGGTCCCGGCCGCGAACATGGCGGCCGGGCTGCTCCTGCTGCACCACCTGCGGCTGGGCTAGGTCCTCTCCCGGGCCCGTCCCGTACGGACGGCGCCCCGGACCGGTGCGGGCCCGGTCCGGGGTGGCGGCGGCCCGGAGGCCCTACGCGTACGGGTAGAAGCCCGAGCCCGTCTTGCGGCCGAGGCGGCCCGCGTCGACCATCCGCTGGAGCAGCGGGGGAGCGGCGTACAGCGGCTCCTTGAACTCGGAGTACATCGAGTCCGCCACCGAGGCCACGGTGTCCAGGCCGATCAGGTCCGCCAGCTTCAGCGGGCCCATCGGGTGGGCGCAGCCCAGCTCCATGCCGTTGTCGATGTCCTCGCGGCTCGCGATGCCCGACTCGAACATCCGGATCGCGGACAGCAGGTACGGGATCAGGAGCGCGTTGACCACGAAGCCGGAACGGTCCTGGGCGCGGATCGCGTGCTTGCCCAGCACGTCGCGCACCAGGGCCTCGGCCCGCTTGACCGTCTCGTCAGCCGTGGTCAGCGCGGGGATCAGCTCGACGAGCTGCTGCACCGGGGCCGGGTTGAAGAAGTGGATGCCGATGACCTGGTCGGGCCGCGAGGTCGCGACGGCCAGCTTGACCAGCGGGATCGAGGAGGTGTTCGAGGCCAGGATCGCGTCCGGGCGGGTGACCACCTGGTCGAGGACCTGGAAGATCTCGGTCTTGACCTGCTCGTTCTCGACGACGGCCTCGATGACGAGGTCGCGGTCGGCGAACTCGCCGAGGTCGGTGGTGAAGGTGAGGCGGGCCAGGGTGGCGTCCCGCTCCTCCTCGCTGATCTTGCCGCGTTCGGCGGCCTTGATCAGGGAGTTGTGCAGCCGGGTGCGCCCGATCTCCAGGGCCTCGCCGGTGGTCTCGGCGACCTTCACCTCAAGACCGCTGCGGGCGCACACCTCAGCGATGCCCGCGCCCATCTGGCCGCAGCCCACTACGCCGACGCGAGCGATGTCGGTCGGGAGGGTAGAGAGGTCCGTCACATCGTGCCTTTCGCTGCTCATCCATCGCGGGTCCCCCGTACTCGACAGTGGTAACTGCGTTCCGGCGCCCGCCACGCCCCCCGACGTTACCCCCGACCTTGACCCCGGTGGCGGGCCGGGGCGGGCATGCTGGGCGCACGCAGAGGGATGTCACGCAACGGAACGGAGTCGTCACATGACGTACATCGGACGGCGGGGGCTGCTGGCGGGGGCCGCGGGTGCGCTGGCCGCGGCCGCGGCGGCGGGGGGTCCGGCGGCAGCGGCGGCGGGCGCCGGGGCGAAGCACGCGGCGGGCGTGGCGCGTTCGCCGGGCGCCGCGGAGCGGGCGGGCCGGCACCGGCCCGCGGGGAGGGCGGCGGACGCCCCCGAGTTCCGCGGGATGTGGATCGCCACCGTGCAGAACGTGGACTGGCCGTCCAGGTCCGGACTGTCCGCCGGGAGCCAGCGCGCGGAACTGCTGTCCCTCCTCGACACGGCCGTCGAACGCCGCCTCAACGCTGTGGTCCTCCAGGTCCGGCCGGCGGCCGACGCCCTGTGGCCGTCCCGGCTGGAGCCCTGGTCACAGTGGCTGACCGGGGAACAGGGGGCCGACCCCGGCTGGGACCCGCTCGGCACCGCCGTCGCCGAGGCGCACGCCCGCGGGCTGGAACTGCACGCCTGGTTCAACCCGTACCGGGTGGCCAACCACACCGACCCGGACCGGCTCGTGGCCTCCCACCCGGCCCGGCGCAACCCCGGCTGGACCGTGCCGTACGGCGGGAAGCTCTACTACAACCCCGGGCTGCCCGAGGTGCGCCGCTTCGTCCAGGACGCGATGCTCGACGCCGTCGCACGCTACCCCGTCGACGGGGTGCACTGGGACGACTACTTCTACCCGTACCCGGTGGACGGCCAGTCCTTCGACGACGACGAGGCCTACGAGCGGTACGGCTCCTCCTTCGACTCCCGCGCGGACTGGCGCCGCCACAACACCGACACCTTGGTCCGCGAGATGTCCGAACGGCTGCGGACGCTGCGGCCCGCGGCGCGCTTCGGCATCAGCCCGTTCGCGATCTGGCGCAACGCCGACAGGGACCCGCTCGGCTCGCCGACACAGGCGGGCCTCGGCACGTACGACGACCTGTACGCGGACACCCGCAAGTGGGTCACCGAGGGCTGGATCGACTACGTGGCCCCGCAGGTCTACTGGCACATCGGCCACCCGACCGCCGACTACGCCGACGTCGTCCCCTGGTGGGCGCGGACGGTCGAGGGCACGGGCGTGGACCTGTACGTGGGGGAGGCGCTGTACCGGAGCGACGCGAACAGCCCCACCGCCGCCTGGCGCGATCCGGCGGAGCCGTCCCGGCACGTGCGTTTCGCACGGCAGTACCCGCAGGTCCGCGGCCACCTCTGGTTCTCGGCGAAACAGGTGGCCGCGGACCCCAACGGGGCGATGGCCCGGGTGGTCGCCGACCACTACGGACCGCCCGCCCAACCGCGCTGAGCCGGAGCCCGGCGCACCGGTGCCGGGCGAACCGGTGCGCCGGGCGTGGCGGGGCCCGACGCTTCAGAGTCCGTCCGCCTCGGGGTGGGGGTGGCGGACCACGCAGTCCGGCCCGGGGGCCATGAGCGCCTCGTGTCCGTCCTGGAAGCGCACCCGGTAGGGGGGAGTCCCGTTGTCCCCCAGGACCTGGGTGATCTCGCCGACCTTGTCGTTCTGACCGACGATCCTGCCGTGCTGCACCAACTGGTCGCCCTCGGTCGCGTGCATGTCCGACCTCCTCGGTGGCGGTCCGATCCGGTGTTAGCAGTTTAGGTCGTCCTGGTGCGGTTTGACCCGTTCGTCACTTGGACCGTTGGGTGACGGCGATGCAGACGAGCACCGCGCAGGCGGCCGCGGGCGCGGCGGGCGACAGGTGCTCGCCGAGCAGTGCCACCGACCACACCAGGGTCAGCAGCGGCTGGGCCAGCTGGAGCTGGCTGGCCCGCGGCGCGCCGATCTCGGCCATGCCCCGGTACCAGACGTACAGCCCGAGGAAGGTCGAGCCGGCCGCCGCCCAGACCAGGCCGGCCACGCCGTGACCGGTGAGGTGCACCGGCTCGTACGCGAGCCCCAGCGCGGAACCGGCCAGGCTGAGCGGCAGGCACAGCACCAGCGCCCAGCCGACCACCTGCCAGCCGGGCAGCACCCGGGCCAGACGGCCGCCCTCGGTGTACCCGGCGGCGCACACCAGCAGCGCGCCGAACAGGTACCCGTCGCCGGCCGAGAGGGAGCCGCCGCTCTGCGCCACGGTGAAGGCGAGGACCACGGCGGCCCCGGCGACGGCGGCCACCCAGAAGCGGCGCGAGGGCCGGGCCCCGGTGCGCAGCGCCGACAGCGCGGCCGTGGTCAGCGGGAGCAGGCCGACGACCACGGCGGCGTGCGAGGTGGTCGACGTCCGCAGCGCGAGGGTGGTGAGGAGCGGGAAGCCCACGACCACTCCGGCGGCGACGACCGCCAGTCCGCCCCAGTGCGCCCGGGCGGGCGGGGCGACCCGCAGGGCCAGCAGGAAGCCGCCGGCGAGGACGGCCGCGAGGACGCTGCGCAGCGAGACGAGGGACCAGGGCCCGAAGCTCTCCAGCCCCCATGCGGTGGCGGGGAAGGTCAGCGAGAAGGCGACGACGCCCAGCGATGCCAGGAGGGTGCCCCGGCGGCTCACGGAGTCGTTGACCGCTATCGGCGTCGGGAGGATAGCGCTATTCTGTGCTGTCATGTACGAGCGTAGCAGTGTGGTGGAACTGGCCGAGTCCCTGCGGTCCGAGCTGGACCGCTACTCGATCGGTGGAAAGCTCCCGTCGAGCCGGTCCCTAGTCGAGCGCTACCGGGTGAGTCCCGTGACCGTCTCGCGGGCCCTCGCCCAGCTCGCCGCCGAGGGCCTCGTCGTCACCCGCCCCGGCGCCGGGGTCTTCCGCGCCCGTCCGCGTACGCGGGCCGCCGCGCCCGGGGACACCTCCTGGCAGGAGGTCGCCCTCAGTGCGGAGGGGGTCGGGGAGGTCGTCCCGCGGTCCGTGGACGCCGCCGGGGTGCTGGCCTCGCTCGCCACGCCGCCGCCCGGGGTCATCGAGCTCAGCGGCGGCTACCTCCACTCCTCGCTCCAGCCCGAGCGGGCCATGGCGGCGGCGCTGGCCCGCGCCGGCCGGCGGCCCGGGGCCTGGGGGCGGCCGCCCGTCGAGGGCCTGCCGGAGCTGCGGGACTGGTTCGCCCGGGAGATCGGCGGGGCGGTCGGCGCCGAGGACGTCCTGGTCACCGCGGGCGGGCAGAACGCGCTGGCGACCGCGCTGCGGGCGCTCGCCCCTCCGGGGGCGCCGATCCTGGTGGAGTCGCCGACCTACCCGGGGCTGCTGGCCATCGCCCGCGCCTCGGGGTGCCGGCCCGTACCCGTACCGGTGGACGCCGAGGGGGTCCGGCCCGACCTGCTCGCCGCGGCCTTCGAGGCCACCGGGGCACGGGTGTTCGTGTGCCAGCCGCTGTTCCAGAACCCGACCGGCGCGGTGCTGGCCCCGGGGCGGCGGGCCGAGGTGCTGCGGATCGCGCGGGCCGCCGGGGCCTTCCTGGTCGAGGACGACTACGCCCGGGCGCTGGCGCACGAGGACGCCGGCCCCCTGCCCGCCACCCTCGCCGCCGAGGACGAGGACGGGGTGGTGGTCCACGTGCGGTCGCTGACCAAGGCCACCTCGCCCAGCCTGCGGGTGGGCGCCCTGGCGGCGCGCGGCCCGGTCCTGGACCGGCTGCGCGCCATCCAGGTCGTGGACAGCTTCTTCGTGCCCCGCCCGCTCCAGGAGGCGGCCCTGGAGCTGGTCGGAGCCCCCGCCTGGCCGCGCCACCTGCGGACGGTCGCCGCCGAGCTGCGGCACCGCCGGGACGTGCTCACGGGTGCCCTGCGGCGCGAGCTGCCCGCCCTGGAGGTGCCCCATCCGCCGTCCGGGGGCTTCCAGCTGTGGGTACGGCCCGCCGTCGGCGGCGACGACACCTCCGTGACCGCGGCCGCGCTGCGCGCCGGGGTCGCGGTCACGCCCGGGCGCCCGTACTTCTGCGCGGAACCGCCCGCCCCCCACGTACGGATGAGCTTCGCCGCCGTCGCGGGCCCGGCCGAACTGGTGGAGGCGGCCGTACGGCTGCGGGCCGCCCTCGCGGACCCGGCCGCTGCGGACGCCTGACCCGGGGGGCGGCCGCCGCGCGCCTCAGGGCTCGTCCAGGCGTACGGCGAGGGCGGCGACGTCGTCGTCGAGGCGTCCCCTGCTGTGGCGCAGGAGGTCGCGGTGGAGCGCCGCGAGCAGTTCGCGGGGCGGTGTCGGGGGCTGCCGGCGCATCCAGGCCGCCAGCGGGAAGAACTCGCCGTCGCGGGCGCGGGCCTCGGCGATCCCGTCGGTGTAGACGAGCAGCAGGTCGGTGGGGGCGAAGGCGAAGGTGTCGACGGTGTACCGCGTGCCGATCAGCTCCGCGAGGCTCAGCAGCGGCGAGGGGGTGACCGATTCGAGGACGCGGAGCTTCCCGCGGTGCACGAGCAGCGGCGGGGGGTGTCCGCAGTTGAGGACGTCGATCCGTCCGCCCCCGTGCGGGATCTCGACGAGGAGGGCGGTGGCGAAGCGCTCCATCGGCCCCTCGGGCGGGAAGGCGGCGTTGTACCGGGTGCTGCTGGCGTCGAGCCTGCGTGCGACGTCGACCAGGTCGCTCTCGCCGTAGGCCGCCTCCCGGAAGGCGTTGACGATCGCCGCGGCCGCCCCCACCGCCGGAAGGCCCTTGCCCCGCACGTCGCCGATGAGCAGCCTGACCCCGAACGGGGTGTCGACCACCTCGTAGAAGTCCCCGCCGATGCGGGCCTCCGCGGCGGCCGCGAGGTACAGCGACTCGATCGCGATGCCGCCGAAGCGGCGCGGCATGGGGCTCAGCACCACCTGCTGCGCCGCGTCGGCGACGAGCCGCACCTGGAAGAGCGTGCGCTCGCGCTGGAGCCGGACGTGGCTTCCGTAGGCGGCGGCCACGGTCACCGCGATGATCCCCGCGGCGGTCCACCACGTCCCCAGGTCGGGGAAGACGAGGCCGAGGCCGATCATCAGGAGGAGGCAGACCGTCCCGAGCAGGACGGTGGGGAGCACCGGCCACATGGCGGCGGCGAGGGCCGGCGCCGCGGGCAGGAGGCGGCTGAAGGCCATTTCCGGCGGGGTCGCGTATGCCAGGCTCGCGATGACGACGGTCAGGATCACCGGCGACAGCCGCACAAGTCTTCCCGGGCCGGGGCGCCTGCGGAGCCGCGGCCGTCCAGACTCGATCACATGTCCCACGATATCCGGGCAATGCGGGCACGGCGCTTTGGCGACCCCGGAGCGGGGCCCGCCCGGCGGTGGCTTTGCATAAAACTGCGGTGATACGTATAGTCATGCCATCGACGAGGAGGGTCCGATGGCAGTACGTGTAGCGGTGGCCGGAGCGAGTGGATACGCGGGCGGGGAACTCCTGCGCCTGCTGCTCTCGCACCCCGAGGTGGAGATCGGAGCGCTGACCGGGCACTCCAACGCCGGACAGCTGCTCGGCTCCCTCCAGCCGCACCTGGGGCCGCTCGCCGAACGGACCCTGGAGGCGACCACGGCCGAGGTCCTCGCGGGACATGATGTCGTGTTTCTCGCGCTTCCGCACGGCCAGTCCGCCGCCGTCGCCGCCCAGCTCGGCGACGACGTGCTCGTCGTCGACATGGGCGCCGACCACCGGCTGAAGGACGCCGCCGACTGGGACGCGTTCTACGGAGCCCCGCACGCCGGCACCTGGCCCTACGGCCTCCCCGAGCTGCCGGGCGCCCGCGCCGCGCTGGCGGGGGCCAAGCGGGTCGCCGTCCCCGGCTGCTTCCCCACCGCCGTCTCGCTCGCGCTCTTCCCCGCGTACGCCGGGCAGCTCGCCGAGCCCGAGGCCGTGATCGTCGCGGCCACCGGCACCTCCGGCGCGGGCAAGGCCCTCAAGCCCCACCTGCTCGGTTCCGAGGTCATGGGCTCCGTGAGCCCGTACGGCGTCGGCGGCGGACACCGACACACCCCCGAGATGGTCCAGAACCTCTCCCCGGTGGCCGGACAGCGCGTCTCCGTCTCCTTCACGCCGACCCTCGTCCCCATGGCGCGCGGCATCCTCGCCACCTGCTCCGCCAAGGCGCTCCCCGCCGCCACCGCCGAGTCGCTCCGCGCCGCCTACGAGAAGGCGTACGCCGACGAGCCCTTCGTCCGGCTGCTCCCCGAGGGCCAGTGGCCGGCCACCCAGTCCGTCACCGGCTCCAACGCCGTCCAGGTCCAGGTCGCCTACGACGCGTCCGCCCGCCGGATCATCGCCGTCAGTGCGATCGACAACCTGACCAAGGGCACCGCGGGCGGCGCGCTGCAGAGCATGAACATCGCCCTCGGGCTCCCCGAACAGCTCGGCCTTTCCACGATCGGAGTAGCACCGTGAGCGTCACGGCAGCACAGGGATTCACGGCGGCGGGCATCGCCGCCGGGATCAAGGCGAACGGCAACCCGGACCTGGCCCTCGTGGTCAACAACGGGCCGCGTCTGGCCGCCGCGGGCGTGTTCACCTCCAACCGCGTCAAGGCCGCGCCCGTGCACTGGACCGAGCAGGTCCTGCGCGGCGCCGCCGTCAGCGCGGTCGTCCTGAACTCCGGCGGCGCCAACGCCTGCACCGGCCCCAAGGGCTTCCAGGACACCCACGCCACCGCCGAGAAGGTCGCCGGCGTCCTCAACGGGCTGGGAACGGGCGCGGAGTTCAACGCGGGCGAGATCGCCGTCGCGTCCACCGGCCTGATCGGCGTCCTGCTCCCCATGGACAAGCTGCTGCCCGGCATCGAGACCGCGGCCGCCGCCCTCACCCCGGACGGCGGAGAGGCCGCCGCCATCGCCATCAAGACCACCGACACCGTGCACAAGACCGCCACCGTCTCCCGGGACGGCTGGACGGTCGGCGGCATGGCCAAGGGCGCGGGCATGCTCGCCCCGGGCCTCGCCACCATGCTCGTCGTCCTCACCACCGACGCCGACGTGGACAGCGCCGCCCTCGACACGGCGCTGCGCTCCGCCACCCGCACCACCTTCGACCGGGTCGACTCCGACGGCTGCATGTCCACCAACGACACCGTGCTGCTGCTGGCCTCCGGCGCGTCCGGCCGGGTGCCGGAGCAGGAGGCGTTCGCCGAGGCCGTACGGACCGTCTGCGACGACCTCGCCCGCCAGCTGATCGGCGACGCCGAGGGCGCCAGCAAGGACATCCGCATCGAGGTCGTCGGCGCCCTCAGCGAGGACGACGCCGTCGAGGTCGGCCGCTCCATCGCCCGCAACAACCTCCTCAAGTGCGCCATCCACGGCGAGGACCCCAACTGGGGCCGGGTGCTCTCCGCGATCGGCACCACCCGGGCCGCCTTCGACCCCGACCGGCTGAACGTCGCCATCAACGGCGTCTGGGTCTGCAAGAACGGCTCGGTGGGCGAGGACCGCGACCTGGTGAGCATGAAGGACCGCGAGGTGCGCATCACCGCCGACCTGGCCACCGGCGCCGAGTCCGCCGTGATCTGGGCCAACGACCTCACCGCCGAGTACGTCCACGAGAACAGCGCGTACAGCTCATGAGCGACGAGAAGGCCGGACAGCCCGGCACCGGTTCCGCCGCCGCGGGCACGGCGCGCAAGCACACCGCGCTGCCCAAGGCGGAGATCCTCATCGAGGCCCTGCCCTGGCTCACCCGGCACAACGGCAAGGTCGTCGTCATCAAGTTCGGCGGCAACGCCATGATCGACGAGGACCTCAAGGCGGCCTTCGCCCAGGACGTGGTCTTCCTGCGGCAGGCCGGCCTCAAGCCGGTCGTGGTGCACGGCGGCGGCCCCCAGATCAACGCCCAGCTCGACAAGCAGGGCCTGATCAGCGAGTTCAAGGCGGGCCTGCGCGTCACCACCCCCGAAGCCATGGACGTCGTACGGATGGTCCTGGCGGGCCACGTCCAGCGCGAGCTGGTCGGGCTCCTCAACCAGCACGGGCCGCTCGCCGTCGGCCTGACCGGCGAGGACGCCCACACCATCACCGCCACCAAGCACAGCCCGGAGATCGACGGCGAGCTCGTCGACATCGGGCGGGTCGGCGAGATCATCTCCATCAACACCGGCGCCATCGAGGCACTGCTGTCGGACGGCCGCATCCCGGTCGTCTCCTCCATCGCCCGCAGCGCCGACGACCACCACGTCTACAACGTCAACGCCGACACGGCCGCCGCGGCCCTCGCCGCCGCCCTCGGCGCCGAGACGCTGATGGTCCTCACCGACGTCGAGGGCCTCTACGCGGACTGGCCCGACAGCGACGAGGTCATCAGCCGGCTCACCGTCAGCGAGCTGGAGAAGCTGCTGCCCGAGCTGTCCAGCGGCATGGTGCCGAAGATGCGGGGCTGCCTGCACGCCGTCCGCAACGGCGTCACCACCGCCCGCGTGATCGACGGGCGGGTCCAGCACTCGATCCTGCTGGAGATCTTCACGGACGAGGGAATCGGCACGATGGTCGTGCCGGACGAGCCGCAAGGGGGAGCGAAGTGACCGCGCACACCGGCAATCAGGAGTACGGCGCCCGCTGGCGGGGCGCCCTGGCCGACAACTACGGGACCCCCGCCCTGGCCCTCGTACGGGGCGAAGGCGCCCAGGTCTGGGACGCGGACGGCAAGCAGTACACCGACCTCGTCGGCGGCATCGCGGTCAACGCGCTGGGCCACGCCCACCCCGCGATCGTCGCCGCCGTCACCGGGCAGATCTCCACGCTCGGCCACGTCTCCAACCTCTACATCTCCGAGCCCGTCGTGGCGCTCGGCGAGCGGCTCCTCCAGCTGTTCGGCCGCCCCGGCAAGGTCTTCTTCTGCAACTCCGGCGCCGAGGCCGTCGAGGCCGCCTTCAAGATCGGCCGGCTGACCGGGCGGACCCGCATGGTCGCCACCGACGGGGGGTTCCACGGCCGGACCATGGGCGCCCTCGCGCTCACCGGCCAGCCGAAGAAGCAGGACCCGTTCCGGCCGCTGCCGGGCGAGGTCACGCACGTCCCGTACGGCGACGTGGAGGCCCTGCGGGCCGCCGTCACCGAGGAGACCGCGATCCTCGTCATCGAGCCCATCCAGGGCGAGAACGGCGTCGTCGTCCCCCCGGCCGGATACCTGACGGCCGCCCGCGAGATCACCCGCGCCACCGGCACCCTCCTCGTCCTGGACGAGGTGCAGACGGGCATCGGCCGGTGCGGCCAGTGGTTCGAGCACCAGGCACACGAGGGTGTGGAACCCGACCTCGTCACCCTCGCCAAGGGCCTCGGCGGCGGTCTGCCGATCGGCGCCGTGGCCGCCTTCGGACCCGCCGCCGACCTGCTCCGGCCGGGCCAGCACGGCACCACCTTCGGCGGGAACCCGGTCTCCTGCGCGGCCGGCCTCGCCGTCATCGACACGATCGCCGCCGAGGGGCTCCTCGACCGGGTCAAGGAGCGGGGCGAGCGGCTGCGCTCCGGCATCGAGGGAACCGGCCACCCCCTCGTCTCCCACGTCCGCGGTGCCGGGCTGCTGCTGGGTATCGTGCTCACCGAGCCGCTCGCGCCCCAGGTGCAACAGGCGGCTCAGGACGCCGGCTTCCTGGTCAACGCGCCCGCCCCCGACGTCGTACGGCTGATGCCCCCGTACGTACTCACCGAGGCCGAGCTGGACGCGTTCCTCCAGGCCCTGCCCGGCATTCTCGACACAGCCAACGGGGACGGATCCGGAGAATGAGACGACAATGACCCAGGCGCAGGAGAACGAGCACGTAGGACAGGCCGTTCCGCAGACCCGCACCGCCCGCCACCGCCGGATCGTGGACATCCTCAACCGGCAGCCCGTCCGCTCCCAGAGCCAGCTGGCCAAGCTGCTCGCGGACGACGGGCTGAGCGTCACCCAGGCGACGCTCTCGCGCGACCTCGACGAGCTCGGGGCCGTGAAGATCCGCAACACCAACGGCGAGCTGATCTACGCGGTGCCCAGCGAGGGCGGCTTCCGCACCCCGCAGGCCCCCCTCGGGGAGTCGGCGAAGGAGGAGCGGATGCGGCGCCTCTCCGGGGAACTGCTGATCTCGGCGGAGGCCTCCGCCAACCTCGTGGTCCTGCGCACCCCGCCCGGGGCCGCACAGTTCCTCGCGTCGGCGATCGACCAGGCCGAACTCCGGGAGATCCTCGGCACGATCGCCGGGGACGACACGCTGATGCTGATCAGCCGGGACCCGCTCGGCGGCCAGGCCCTCGCCGACCACCTGCTGCGCCTGGCCCAGAAGGAAGGCTGACCGTACGGGGGAGGGGCCCGGCCGGGGGACGACCGTGGGGCCCGTCAGTAGCGGGTCACCGCCAGGGCCCCCGACGCGGTGCCGATCGCGATGTGCGGGCTCCGGCGCGGGTCCGCCCAGCGCAGCAGCGCCCGCATCGCCCGGTCGGGAACGGACACGCAACCGGCCGTCGCGCCCCTGCCGTTGACGTGCAGGAAGATCCCGGCGCCCCGGCCGCGCACGGGCCGGTCGTAGTTGAAGGCGATGACCAGCGCGTGCGCGTACTGGGTCCCGTAGTCCGCCAGGTGCTCCGCCTCGCCGGGCGCGCAGTCGGCGGGCAGCGGCTCCGTCCAGCGGTTGTAGCTGCCGGAGGCGTTGTCCTGGCACCACCACGAGGCGTCCGTCACCCGGCGGTAGCGGTACTGCGTACCGGCGGGCGCGCGCCGGTTCCCGAAGGCGTACGGAAGCGCGTACAGGCCCGCCGGGGTCGTGTTCGTGCCCTGGACGCGGCGCGCGCCGTCGGTCAGCCCGTTCGCCCCGAAGCGGGCCTCCGCGCTCCCGGCCTCGAACCAGCGGCCCGCCCGCCGGTCCCACCAGGTGACCCGCCCGGCCGTCGACCCGGGCGCGGGCGCCACCGCGGTGATCAGCTGGCTGCCCCCTCCGGTGTCGGCGAGCCGCGCGGGCAGCGGTGAAGGGCCTTGGGGGAGCAGGGCGCTGACGATCAGTGAGCCGGTGACGAGAGCGGTACGCAGCACACGTCAGACGGTACGGGGCGGGAGGGGCAGCGGCAGCGCAGGCAGGCCGTCGACGCTGGTCCCGATGAAATCCTTCTTCTCGCAGTACGCGGCGAACTCGTCGTCCGTCTTGCGGCCGAAGTATTCCGCGTGCAGGGTGCGCTCGCCCTGGTACTCCATGAAGGGGACCGCGTACCCGCACACGTCGGTGATCCGGCGGGCCCGCACGACGATGACGGCCCGGGCGGCCGGCCCGTCGGCCTCGCCGAACAGGGCGACCAGGCCGCCCCAGCGGGGATCGTCGCGGAAGACGGCCTCGCCCTCGCCGTGGATGCGCACGATGTTCGGCGGCCCGCTGAACGCGCACCACATCAGCGTGATCCGGCCGTTCTCGCGGACGTGGGCGATGGTTTCGGCGCCGCTGCCGCCGAAGTCCAGGTAGGCCAGGGTCCGGTCGTCGATGACGACGAGGGTCCCGGCGCGGCCCTTGGGCGAGAGGTTGACGTGGCCGTCACCCGCGAGCGGGGCGGTGGCCGTGAAGAAGACCGGCTGTTCCTCGATGAACCTGCGGAGCCGGTCGTCTATGCGTGCGTGGAGTTTTCCCATGGACCGATTATCGGACCGAGAGACCCGGGTGGGTCGGCCGGTTTCACTCCCTGAGACCGATCCGGCGCAGGCGCAGGCCCAGTTGGTAGGCGTCGAAGGCCTCGGCGGAACGCCTCAGCAGCCCGCCCAGCTCGGCCGCGTCCGTCTCCCCGGTGTGCAGCGCGTACTGCCAGTTCCACGCCCGGACCGTGTGCGCCGCCAGCGCGCGCAGGCCCGGGTCCCCGTCCGCCAGCAGCTCCACGGACGCCCGCAGCGCGGGCATCCCGCCCCGCGCGCGCAGCAGCCGGTAGGCGGCGCGGCGGGTGTGCGGCGGCCTCGCGGGCCCGACGCGCTCCAGCAGCCGGTCGGTGGACGGCCGGTCCGCGGAGCCGCTCAGGCTCAGCGCGACCGCGCGGGCCACGGCGGGGCAGGGGTCGTCCAGCAGCGGCTCCAGCAGGGCCGCGTCGTACGTGTCGAGCAGCCGCAGCCCCGTGACGGCGCCCGCCCGTACGGCGCCGACGGGGTGGTCGGTCAGCGCGCGCAGCAGCGGTGCGTCCTCGCGTCCGGCGCACTCGGCGAAGCCGAGCACCGCGGCGGCGGTGGCGAGCCCCGCGCCGGTGACGTGCGCGCGGGTCAGGGCATACGGGTCGCCGCCGTCCTGGCGCACCGCCCAGCGGGCGCACGCCCGGACCAGTCCGGAGCGGTCGCCGAGGTACCGCCCGGCCTCGGCGGCCCGCCCGGCCCGCCGCAGCAGGGTGACCCCGGCGGAGCGGACCATCGGAACGTGCCCGCCGAGCAGGGTGTCGACGGCCTCGGCGTCCGGCCCGCCGGCCGAGGCCGCGGCCAGGGCCAGAGCCGCGTCCGTCCACGTCCGGCCCGTCGCCGGGTCGTGCTCGGCGGCCGCCCGCCGGGCGAGCTCGCGCAGCTCCGCCGCTCCGGCCCCGGCGGCGTCCGCGGCCGCGACGGCCTCGACGGCGATCCGGGCGGCGAGCCGCCGCGCCGGCAGGTCGGGGCTGTCGTGCAGTGCGGCGAGGGCCGGGCCCCCGGCCGCGGCGCGCAGCGCCCCCTCGAACAGTTCCAGCGCCCAGGCGCCCTGCTCGCGGCGGCCGAGCCGCAGCACGAGCGGGGTCAGCCGGAGCAGCGCCGACAGCGGGTCGGCGGCCAGCAGGTCGGCCAGGACCCGCCGGGCCCGCCGCCGTACCGCCGGGGCCCAGTCGGCGCAGCGGATCGCGACGAGTTCCGGTGTGGGCCGCGGGGCGCTCAGGGCCTGCTGGCGGATCCGGCCGTCGGGGTGGCAGAGCGCGGCCTCGGGGCGGTCGGCGGCGTCGCACCGGTAGCGGGGGTACGAGCGCAACTCCTGGTCGAAGGCGGTCCACGCATCGGGCCCCGCGCCGGGCAGCACCGGGCCGGCCCCGGCCGCCGCGCCGCTCAGGACCGCCTCCGCCGCCGCCCGTCCACGCTCCGTCTCCTGTCGCCGCACGGCGCCCATGTGCCCTCCCCCGGGTGTGTCACGTACCGATCCTAGGCGGCGGACGGGAGTGGAGCCTGCGATATTCGGGCTGGTCACAGGGGTGCGATGGAGCTCGATTGACGAAACATACGGAACAATGCATAGTTATGCCTGTCGCTGAGGCGCAACCGTGCGGAGGGGCCCCGGCCCGTCCCCGGCGACCGCCCCGCGTCCCGACCCCGCCTGAGTCGTTACGCATAAGCCGGCGGTACCAGCGGTACCAGCAGTACGCAGACGGCCTTCCCGCATCCTCCGCGGCGGGGAGGCGGTCGCACATCCACCCCCCTGAGGAGCAGTAGCTGTGAGCAGCAACAACGGTGACGTCCGGCTCTGGGGCGGCCGCTTCGCCGACGGCCCCGCCGAGGCCCTCGCGAAGCTGTCCGCGTCGGTCCACTTCGACTGGCGCCTCGCCCCGTACGACATCGCCGGCTCCCGTGCCCACGCGCGCGTGCTGCACAAGGCGGGCCTGCTCACGGCCGAAGAGCTCGACCGCATGACCGACGGCCTGGACCGGCTCGAAGCCGACGTGGTGAGCGGCTCCTTCACCGGCACCATCGCGGACGAGGACGTGCACACGGCCCTGGAGCGGGGGCTGCTGGAACGGCTCGGCGCCGATCTCGGCGGCAAGCTGCGCGCGGGCCGGTCCCGCAACGACCAGGTGGCCACCCTCTTCCGGATGTACCTGCGCGACCACGCGCGGATCGTCGGCGGTCTGATCGCGGACCTCCAGGACGCGCTGGTCGGCCTCGCCGAGGACCACGCGGACGTGGCGATGCCCGGCCGGACCCACCTCCAGCACGCCCAGCCGGTGCTCTTCGCCCACCACGTGCTCGCCCACGTGCAGGCCCTGTCCCGGGACGCCGAGCGGCTGCGCCAGTGGGACACCCGGACGGCGGTCTCCCCGTACGGCTCGGGCGCCCTCGCGGGCTCCTCGCTGGGGCTGGACCCGGAGGCGGTAGCCGCCGACCTGGGCTTCGAGCGCGGCTCGGTCGGCAACTCGATCGACGGCACGGCCTCCCGCGACTTCGTCGCCGAGTTCGCCTTCATCACCGCGATGATCGGGATCAACCTGTCCCGGATCGCGGAGGAGATCATCATCTGGAACACGAAGGAGTTCTCCTTCGTGACCCTGCACGACGCCTTCTCGACCGGGTCGTCGATCATGCCGCAGAAGAAGAACCCGGACATCGCGGAGCTGGCGCGCGGCAAGTCGGGCCGCCTCATCGGCAACCTGACGGGCCTGCTCGCCACGCTGAAGGCGCTGCCGCTGGCCTACAACCGGGACCTCCAGGAGGACAAGGAGCCGGTCTTCGACTCCTGCGACACCCTCGAGGTGCTGCTGCCGGCCTTCACCGGCATGATGGCCACCCTCACGGTCC
The DNA here is from genome assembly GCF_026627255.1 of Streptomyces antarcticus. Taxonomy (GTDB): domain Bacteria; phylum Actinomycetota; class Actinomycetes; order Streptomycetales; family Streptomycetaceae; genus Streptomyces; species Streptomyces antarcticus. The sequence continues at coordinate 184,500 of NZ_JAPNLM010000016.1, forward strand.
ACCGGGAGCGGATGGAGGAGCTGGCCCCGGCCGGTTTCTCGCTCGCCACCGACATCGCGGAGTGGCTGGTCAAGCAGGGCGTGCCGTTCCGGGTGGCGCACGAGGTGGCCGGCGAGTGCGTCAAGGTCTGCGAGGGTGAGGGCATCGAACTCGACCAGCTCACCGACGACCAGTTCGCGAAGATCTCGGAGCACCTGACCCCGGAGGTCCGGACCGTGCTCAACGTCAAGGGCGCCCTGGCTTCGCGTTCCGGCCGCGGCGGCACCGCCCCGTCGGCGGTCGCGGTCCAGCTGACCGAGCTGAAGGCCGACCTGGTCATCCAGCACGCCTGGGCGATCCACAAGCAGTAGCCGCGGGCCTGGAGGGGCGGGGGGGGGCGCGCCACCCCCCCCCCCCCCCGCCGCCCGCCCCTCGGTCGTTCGGGCCTTCGGTGCCCGGGGTCGTGCCCGTGCCCGGCCCCGGCGCCCCTCACCGTGCCCAGTCCGCCAGGGCGTCGAAGTCGGCCCGGGCGAGCCCTACGCGCTCGTCGATCCGCAGGAGCAGCGCCCGGGCCGGGTGGCGCATGTCGACGTACTCGCGGTCCGCGGCCGTGATGTCGTCGTCGATCCAGGCGAAGGGGCGCTCTCCCGCGTACTCCAGGATGTACTGGGTCTTCCAGAAGGTCCCGCGCGGTGCGCGCCCGTGCATCACCGGCCAGTCGATGAAGGGCAGCCGGGGCAGCCCCAGGTGCGGGCCTATCCAGTCGTTGGCCTCGTCCTTCCACGTCGTGGCCCACACGAGGTCGTACGCCCCCGCCAGCGCGAGCAGCTCCGCGCCGTGGCGGTGGTCCAGCCAGACCCGCAGCGGCTTGGCGCTCTCGGACTCGCGCCAGCCCGCCGGGCGCATCCGGTGGGTGGTGTAGCCCGCGGGGCGGCGCTGAAGCTTGGCGGCGTACGGGTTCAGTGGCCCGTCCACGTCGATCAGCAGCAGCGGCTTGGGCGGGGTCAGCGGATTCATTTCGGCAGCATTCCTCTCGGGCGCCCCAGGGGCAGCCCATTCTCCCGCCGAATGAGACATCAACGTCTCATTCGGGTTATGGTTGTCTCATGGCTATGGATCGTGACCAGGTGCTCCGCGACGCGGCGGCCCTGCTCTCCCGCAAATCGACCGCGACGATGGACGAGGTCGCGCGCGCCGCCGGAATCGGGCGCGCCACCCTCCACCGGCACTTCGCCGGGCGCGACGCCCTCGTGCGCGCGCTCGAAGAGCTCGGCATCCGGGAGTTCGAGGTGGCGTTCGGCAACGCCCGCCTCGACGAGGGCACGGCGCTGGACGCGCTCAGGCGCCTCGTCGCCGAGGCCGAGCCAAACGCGGAACTGCTGGCCTTCCTCGTCACCGAGAACCAGCTGTTCGAGGGCGACGGGATCCACGAGGGATGGGCCCGGCTGGACGCCCGCGTCGGCGCGCTCTTCCGGCGCGGCCAGCAGGAGGGCGACATCCGGATCGACCTGAGCCCCGCCTGGCTCACCGAGGCCCTCTACGCCCTCATCGGCTCCTGCGCCTGGGCCGTGATGGACGGCCGGGTCGCCGCCAAGGACTTCCAGTACATGATCATCGAGTTGCTGCTCGGTGGAGCACGACGGAGCGTGGAGCAATGAGCAAAACCGAAGAGCTGAGCAGGCACAAGGGGGCGGAGGGCAAGAGCCCCGGGCGCTGGCTCGCGCTCTCCGTGCTCGTCCTGGCCGTACTCCTGGTCGCGGTGGACGCCACCGTACTGGGCCTCGCGACCCCGGCCCTCAGCGAGGACCTCCAGCCGTCCGGCACCCAGCTGCTGTGGATCGGCGACATCTACTCGTTCGTCATCGCCGGCCTGCTCGTCTCCATGGGCTCCCTCGGCGACCGCATCGGCCGCAAGAAGCTGCTCCTCGTCGGCGCCACGGCCTTCGGCGCCGTCTCCGTCCTGAACGCGTACGCCACCAGCCCCGAGATGATGATCGTCGCCCGGGCCCTGCTCGGCGTCGCCGGCGCCACCCTGATGCCGTCCACCCTGGCGCTGATCCGCAACATCTTCCAGGACCCGCGGGAGCGCAGCCTCGCGATCGGCATCTGGGGCGCCGCCGCCTCCGCGGGGGCGGCCGTCGGACCGGTCGTCGGCGGGGCCCTGCTCCAGCACTTCTGGTGGGGCTCGGTCTTCCTCATCAACCTGCCCGTGATGATCGTCCTGGTCCTCGTCGGCGTCAAGCTGCTGCCCGAGTCAAGGAACCCCGTCGCGGGCCCCTGGGACCTGGTCAGCGTCGCCCTCTCCCTCGTCGGAGTCATCGGCGTGGTCTACGCCGTCAAGGAAGTCGCCACCCACGGCCCGACCTGGGGCGTCTGGGCGGCCGCCGTCATCGGCGGCGCATGCCTGTACGCCTTCGTGCGCCGCCAGTTCAGCCTGCCGTCCCCGCTGCTCGACATGCGGCTCTTCAAGCACCGCGGCTTCTCCGGCGCCGTCCTCGCCGACCTGCTGACCGTTTTCGGCCTTTCCGGACTCGTCTTCTTCCTCTCCCAGTTCCTCCAGCTCGTCCAGGGACGCGACCCGCTGGAGGCGGGCCTGGCAGAGCTGCCCGCCGCCGTCGGCGCGGTGGTCACCGGCCTGCTCGCCGGCCGCTACGCCCGCAGGTACTCCGTACGCTCGACAGTCGTCGGCGGCCTCGCCGCCATCGGTCTGGCCCTGGGCGTCCTCACCGTGATCCACAAGGACACCGGCTATCCGCTGCTCGGCGCGGCCCTGCTGGCCGTCGGCCTCGGCGCCGGCCTCTCGTTCACCGTCACCGCCGACGTCATCCTCTCCAGCGTCCCCAAGGAGCAGGCCGGCTCCGCCTCCGCCGTCTCCGAGACCGCGTACGAGCTCGGCGCCGCGCTCGGCATCGCCCTGCTCGGCTCCGTCGTCACCGGTGTCTACCAGAGCTTCACGGCCCCCGCCTCGGTCCCCGCACCCGTCGCGGACGCCGCCCACGAATCCCTCGGCGGAGCCGTCGAGGCCGCCAAGCAGCTGGACCCGCAGACCGCCGGGCAGATGGTGGGCGCGGCCCAGGAGGCCTTCGTGGACGGCCTGCGGCTCGCCTCGGGGGTCGGCGCGGCCGTCCTGCTGGCCACCGCCGCGGCCACCTGGTTCCTGCTGAAGGGCCAGAAGCTCCAGGACGGAATCGAGCACTGACCAGGTGTGATCCGGCCAAAAGGCGCCGTCCTGAACACAGTTGACAGTTCGTGGACCGCGGGACACCATCCCCAGCGATGGAGATCAACGATCTGACCCCGGCCGAACGCCGCCTGTGGGAAGCCTTCCCGCGGGGCGAGCGCGTCGACTTCCGGGCCGGCCCGGACGAGGACGCCGCCGACGGCGACGGCTGGGGCCCGGAGCGCACCGTGCGCGCCGAGGTGATCACGGCCCTGCTGATCAACGGCCCCAGCACCCCCGGCCTGGTCGCCGGACTCAACGTCCGCGGCGCCCGGATCACGGGCAAGCTGGACCTGAAGTACGCCCTGGTGGAGCACGCGATCCGGCTGCGCGGCTGCTGGTTCGAGCGCAAACCCCTCGTGTACGGGGCCCAGCTGCGGGCCCTGGTGCTCAGCGACTCGGCGCTGCCCGGGCTGACCGCCACCTCCGTCAGCATCGACGTCGTCCTGCGGATGCCCTGCTGCACGATCACCGGTCCCGTCCGGCTGTCCGGCGCCCGGATAGCCGGCGGCCTCTTCCTCCAGCGCGCGGTCATCGGCGTCCCGGGCGCCGATGCGGAGTGCGGGGAGCCGATCCTCCAGTTCAACCACGCGGACATCGGCACCGACGTCATCGCCATGGACCTCGTCGTCCACGGCGAGACGCGCATCAACGGCGCCACCGTCGGCGGTCAGATCAACCTCGACGGCGCCCGCCTCCTCGCCCCCGGCGCCACCGCCCTGCACGCCGAGACCCTGACCGTCGGCACGGACCTGCGCGCCATGCGGATGGAGGCCCGCGGCCGGGTCAACCTCACCGGCTCGCGGATACCCGGCCAGCTCAATTTCGCCTACGCCCGGTTCGTCAACCCTGGAGGCGTCGCCCTGCGCGCCTCCAGCTGCCTGGTCGGCGAGGTGTGGCTGCGCTCCTGCGAGACCATCCAGGGCAGCGTCAACCTGCGGCGCTCACAGTTCGACCGGCTGCACATGCCGCCCGAGACCTGGCCCGACGAGATCCGCATCGACGGACTCACCTACCGGACCCTCGCCCCGCACCTCCCGGCCGAGGAACGGCTGCCCGCACTGGAGCGGGAGGAGACCGGCTACCTCCCGTACGCGTACGAGCAGCTCGCCGCCGCCTACCGCACGGCCGGCGACGAGGCGGCCGCCCGGACCGTCCAGCTCGCCAAGCTCCGCAGGCACCGCCAGACCCTGCCCCGGCACGCCCGCGCCTGGGGCCTGCTCCAGGACGTCACCGTCGGCTACGGCTTCCGACCGCTGCGCGCGGCGGGCTGGCTGCTGGCGGTGCTGGTCACCGGGGTCATCGCCTACTGGACCGGTCCGCCGCGCCCCCTCAAGGCGGGGGAGGCCCCGGACTTCAACCCGGTGTTCTACACGCTTGACCTGATGCTGCCGATCGTCGGCTTCGGACAGGAGTCCGCGTACGCGCCGAGCGGCTGGCACCAGTGGCTGTCGTACCTGCTGATCGTGACCGGCTGGATCCTCGCCACCACGACGGCGGCGGGTGTCAGCCGGTCCCTCCAGCGGCAGTAGGCGAGGCCCTACGCGGCCTTGGCCTTGGTGGCGTACATGTCCACGTACTCCTGGCCCGAGAGGCGCATGACCTCGGCCATCACCGAGTCGGTGACGGCGCGCAGCACGTACCGGTCGCGGTCCATGCCCTCGTAGCGGGAGAACTCCATCGGCTCGCCGAAGCGGACTGTGACCCGTCCCGGGCGGGGCATCCCGGCGCCGCCGGGCTGGAGCTTGTCGGTGCCGATCATGGCGAACGGGACCACGGGGGCGCCGGTCATGAGGGTGAGGCGCGCGATGCCGGTGCGGCCGCGGTAGAGCCGGCCGTCGGGGGAGCGGGTGCCCTCGGGGTAGATGCCGAAGACCTTGCCCTCCTCGAGGATCCGGCGGCCGGTCATCAGGGCCGCGACCCCGCCGTTGGCGCCGTCGCGGTCGACGGGGATCATCCCGGAGCCCGTGAAGAACCACGCCATCAGGCGGCCCTTGACCCCCTTGCCCGTCACGTACTCGTCCTTGCCGATGAAGTGGACCGTGCGGTCGCACACCAGCGGCAGGATCATCGAGTCGATGAAGGTGAGGTGGTTGCCCGCCAGAATCACCGGCCCGGTCCCGGGAATGTTCTCGATGCCCTCCACGCGGGTGCGGAACATCATGCGCATGACCGGTCCGACAGTGGCTTTGATGAGCGCGGTACGGAACAACGTGGGCCCTCCGGCATCGAAAAGCGGTTCGCACACGCCACCACATGGCGGTAGTGCAGGTGAGGACGATACTCGCGGGCCGGCGCTGATCGCACATCGGGTTCACGAGTCGGATACGCGGTGTTGACGCGCGTTTCCGCCATGTTCCCCCGGCACACGTCCGCCGGCCACCACCCCCTGCCTACCATCGGCACGCCGATCGGGGGCCGCGTGACACCTACAGATCCCGGGACCCGCGGCCCTTTCCGAACGAGGAGTGGCACTCATGACGCAAGGTGGGGCAGCACGGCGCACGGTCCTGGGAGCGGCCGTCCTGGCGGCGGGCGGAGCCGTCGCGGGACTCGCGCCGGGAACCGCGGCGGCATCGGAGGCGGACCGCGGCGACCGCGGCGACCACGGTCACCGGGACCTCCCCGTACCGACGGTGATCGGCCACCGGGGCGCCAGCGGCTACCGCCCCGAGCACACCATCGGCTCCTACCAGCTCGCCCTCGACCTCGGCGCCGACGTCGTCGAGCAGGACCTCGTCCCGACCCGCGACGGCCACCTCGTGTGCCGCCACGAGAACGAGATCGGCGGCACCACCGACGTCGCCGACCACCCCGGATTCGCCGCCCGGCGCACCACCAAGTCCATCGACGGGGTCTCCGTCACCGGCTGGTTCACCGAGGACTTCACCCTCGCCGAACTGAAGACCCTGCGCGCGAAGGAGCGCATCCCCGCCGTCCGCCAGCGCAATACCCTCTACGACGGCCGCTGGGCCGTGCCCACCTTCGAAGAGGTGCTGCGCTGGGCCGACCGCGAGGGCAAGCGCCGCGGCCGGCGGGTCTGGCTGCACGCGGAGACCAAACACCCCAGCTACTTCCGCTCCCTGGGCCTCGGCCTGGAGGAGCCCCTCGCGAAGCTGCTGCGCCGCTACGGACGCGACGGCCGGAACGCCGCGATCTTCCTCCAGTCCTTCGAGCCGTCCAGCGTCCAGCGGCTCTCCCGGCTGGTCTCCGCCCCGCGCGTGGTGCTGCTCTCCGCCGCGAACACCCGCCCGTGGGACTTCGAGCTGGCCAAGGACCCGCGTACGGTCGCGGACCTGGTCAAGCCCGAAGGGCTGAAGTGGATCGCCGGCTTCGCCCAGGGCATCGGCCCCACCATGGACCTGATCCTCCCGCGCGACGCGTCCGGCAGGCTCGGTGCGCCCACCACCCTCGTCGCGGACGCCCACGCCCGCGGTCTGCTCCTGCACCCCTACACCGTGCGCAACGAGAACAGCTTCCTGCCGGCCGAATACCGCAAGGGCACCGATCCGGCCGCGTACGGGGACGCCTTCGGCGCGTTCCGCACGTACTTCGAGCAGGGCATCGACGGCATCTTCACCGACAACCCGGACACCGGCCTGCTCGCGGCCGAGGACTTCCGCCCGGGCCGCCGGCCCGTCAACCGCTGACCGGAGCTTCTCGAACGGGTGGCCCGTGCCCGGCGCGGAAACCGCCGGGCACGGCCCGCTCGTCCCGCCCGGCATGGACCTGTTGAAGGCTGACCTCTTCGAGAACCTCGGCCCGCTGCTCTCCGCCGAGGCGGCCGCGGAGGCCCCGGGCACCGGAGTCGACGCGGCCGACCTGGAACAAGCCGTCTGGGTCAGGCTGCTGGAGAGCGGCCGCCGGGCCCCCGACCCCGCCGACCCGGCCGAACCCGCGCGCTGGCTGCGCCGGGCGGTGCGCGCCGAGGCCCGCCTGGCCCGCCGCCGCGTCCGCCGGGAGGTCCCGTACGACCCCAACGACCGCCGCCGCCCCGGCGCCGAGGGCAGGCGCCGCCGCTCCGGCGACGTCGGCCCGCCGGCCGGGGCCGGGCCCGGAGCCGCCACCGGCAGGGGAGCGGAGCCGGAGGACGCGCTCCTGCACGGCGAGACGAACCGGGCCCTGCGGTCGGCGGTGGCCCGGCTGCCCGGGCGCTGTCCGGAACTGATGCAGGCACTTCTCTCGCCCCGAGACCTCACTTACCGTGAAATCGCAGGAGAGTTGGGTATCTCACAAGGAAGTTTGGGACCCGTCCGTTCCCGTTGCCTGGGATGTCTGCGCAGAATGCTGGCTGCAGAGGTTGCGGCTCCTGGCCTGCGGGGAAAGGAGCGGTAGACCGACGGGCTACCAGGTGAGCGGGAGGCATGCGCACATGGGCATGAGCGTGACCATTTCGGCGGCGGCTGCCGAGGACGCTGAGCAGATCTTCAAACTGCAGTACCTGGCCTTCCAGCGCGAGGCCGAGCTGTACGGCAACTACCGCATCCAGCCGCTCACCCAGTCCCTGGACTCCCTCAAGGGGGAGCTGGCCGCGGACACGGTCCTGGTGGCGCGCCTCGGCGACGAGGTCGTCGGCTCCGTGCGCGGCAGCGTCGACGAGGACGGCACCGGCCGGATATCCAAACTGTGCGTCCACCCGCGGCTGCAGGGCCACGGTCTCGGCGCCCGCCTGCTGCGCGCCGTCGAGGGTGACCTCGCCGGGCCACGGGGCCACCGTCCGCTTCCGCCTCCACACCGGGCACCGGAGCGAGTCCAACCTGCGGCTCTACCGCAAGGCGGGCTACACCCAGGTCGGCGGCCGCACGGCGTCCGACGGGGTCCGGCTCGTGATCCTGGAGAAGGAAGCCAAGGACGCCACCGACCTCGCGGTCAGCGCGTAGTCCCCGTCCCGGGGCAGGGCCGGTGACGGCAACCGCCCCGGCCGTCGGCGCCGTCAGCGCCTGCGCAGCCAGAGCATCCCGGTGATCGGCAGGATCACCGGGATGAACAGGTAGCCCATCCCGAACTGCGACCACACGGTCGTGTCGGGGAAGGCCTCGGGGCGGACCAGGGTCCAGGTCCCCACGGTCAGTACGCCGGCCAGCTCGGCCGCGCAGCAGACCAGCGCCGCCCGGCGGGCACGCTCCCCGCCGCGCACGAGCGAGTACGTGATGAACGCGTACGCCAGCGCGGCCACCGCGGACAGCGCGTACGCCAGCGGCGCCCGGTCGAACTCGGTGGAGATCTGGTAGGCGGACCGGGAGACGGCGCCGACCACCATCACCCCGTACAGCCAGACCAGCAGCAACCCGGGCCCGGAGACCAGCCGCTCACGGCCGGCCGGCGTGTCGGTCGTGGTGTCAGGCACCGGTGGTTCCCCAGATGTCGTAGAGCCGTACTTCGAGGACGGCAAGGACGAGCGCGCCCGCGGCCACCGTCACCGAGCCCCACTTCGTGCGCTCGGTCAGCGAGAGCATCCCTGCGGCCGGCACCGTGGCGAAGGCGCCCAGCAGGTAGGCCACGAAGATCACGGTGCCCTCGTCGGGCTCCCCGCCGCCGGCCAGCTTCACCAGCCCGACCACCAGCTGGGCCAGGACCAGCGCGGTCACCACGGCCATGCCGATGAAGTGCCAGTCCTTGGTCGGCTGGTCCCGCCAGGCGGCGTGGCCGCACCAGGCGGCGAGGGCGAGTGCGGCCACGCCGATGGCGACCGTCAGGGCGTCGAGCATGCAGCGAGGGTATTACGGGCCGAAAGGCCCGATGCGCGCACCCCTGGGCCCGCGCTTTGCCGGAAGGCATGAACCTGCATGCCGATGCCCTGCTGTTCGACAACGACGGCACGCTCGTCTCCTCCCTGGAATCGGTGCACCGCTGCTGGACGCGTTGGGCCCGGGAGTACGGGATCACCGGGGAGGAGTTCGCCCGCGTCGAGCTGCACGGCCGCCCCGCCGCGGAGATCATCGCCGAGCTGCTGCCCGCCGGAGTCCGGGCCGGGGCCCTCGCCCGGATCGAGGCCCTGGAGGTCGAGGACGTGGCCGGCGGCGTCGTCCTGCTCCCCGGTACCGAGGACCTGCTCTCCGGGCTCCCCGCGGGCAGCTGGGCCGTGGTCACCTCCGCCGCCCGCCCGCCCGCGGGGAGCCCGGAGAGCAGGTC
>NZ_JAPNLM010000017.1 GCF_026627255.1 Streptomyces antarcticus
CCACGATACGACCCGCCCGCCCCCCCGGCCCGGCGGGTCGTATCGTGGACCCGGACACCCGAAACCGCACGTCAACCCAGCCGCTCCAGCGCAGCAGCGGCCCAGTCGATCCACCGCCGCACCAGGAGCCGCAACCGCCATGGCCGACACCCCCGCCTACCCCGTAGGTCTCCGCCTGGCCGGCCGCCGTGTCGTCGTCATCGGCGGCGGCCAGGTCGCCCAGCGCCGCCTCCCCGCGCTCATCGCGGCGGGCGCGGACGTCCTGCTGATCTCCCCGTCCGCGACCCCCTCCGTGGACGCCATGGCCGGGACCGGCGAGATCCGCTGGGAGCGCCGCCGCTACCAGGACGGTGACCTCGCCGGAGCCTGGTACGCCCTGATCGCGACGCAGAACCGCGAGGACAACGAGCGCGCCTCCGCCGAGGCCGAGCGCGAGCGGGTCTGGTGCGTGCGCGCCGACGACGCCTCCGCCGCCACCGCCTGGACCCCCGCCACCGGCCGCACCGACGGCGTCACCGTCGCCGTGCTGACCGGCAACGACCCCCGCCGCTCCGCCGCCGTCCGCGACGCGATCGTCGAGGGCCTGCGCGAGGGAACGCTCGCCGCCCGCGGGCACCGGCACAAGTCGGCCCCCGGCGTCTCCCTCGTCGGCGGCGGCCCCGGCGACCCCGACCTGATCACCGTGCGCGGCCGCCGCCTCCTCGCCGAGGCCGACGTCGTCATCGCCGACCGGCTGGGCCCCCGCGACCTGCTCGACGAGCTCGCCCCGCACGTCGAGGTCATCGACGCCGCGAAGATCCCGTACGGCCGGTTCATGGCCCAGGAGGCCATCAACAACGCCCTGATCGAGCACGCCAGGGCCGGCAAGGCCGTGGTCCGGCTCAAGGGCGGGGACCCGTACGTCTTCGGACGCGGCATGGAGGAGCTGCAGGCCCTCGCCGAGGCCGGCATCGCCTGCACCGTCGTCCCCGGCATCTCCAGCTCCATCTCGGTGCCCGGCGCCGCCGGCATCCCGGTCACCCACCGGGGCGTCGCCCACGAGTTCACCGTGGTGAGCGGTCACGTCGGACCCGACGACCCGCGCTCGCTGGTGGACTGGGCCTCCCTCGCCAAGCTCACCGGCACCCTGGTGATCCTCATGGGGGTCGACAAGATCGGCCTGATCGCCGAGGCCCTCGTCCGGCACGGCCGCTCCGCCGAGACGCCGGTCGCTGTCGTCCAGGAGGGCACGACCGCCACCCAGCGCCGCGTCGACGCCACCCTGCGCACCGTCGGCGAGACCGTACGCGCCGAGGGGATCCGCCCGCCCGCGGTCATCGTCATCGGCGAGGTGGTCCGCGTCGGAGCCACCGGAGCCACCGGAGCCACCGGAGCCACCGGAGCCACCGGACCCGCCGGAACCGCCTGAGCCACCGGAACGGCCGGAACCACGCCCGCCCCCACACCCGGCGCCAACGCCTCCCACCACCGGCTCCACCACCGGCCCCTGACAGGCCGTTGGCACCGCACCCAGGACAAGGCAGTATCACCCTGTGGCTGATCTCATCACCGTCGAGGACCCCGACGACCCGCGCCTGCGCGACTACACGGGCCTGACCGACGTCGAACTCCGGCGCAGGCGCGAGCCCGCCGAAGGGCTGTTCATCGCCGAGGGCGAGAAGGTCATCAGACGCGCCAAGGACGCCGGCTACGAGATGCGCTCCATGCTCCTCTCCGCCAAGTGGGTCGACGTCATGCGCGACGTCATCGACGAGCTCCCGGCGCCGGTCTACGCCGTCAGCCCCGAGCTCGCCGAACGCGTCACCGGCTACCACGTGCACCGCGGTGCCCTCGCCTCCATGCAGCGCAAGCCGCTGCCCACGGCCGCGGAACTGCTCACCACCGCCCGCCGCGTGGTCGTCATGGAAGCGGTCAACGACCACACCAACATCGGGGCCATCTTCCGCAGCGCCGCCGCCCTCGGCATGGACGCGGTCCTGCTGTCGCCCGACTGCGCCGACCCGCTGTACCGGCGCTCGGTGAAGGTCTCCATGGGCGCGGTGTTCTCCGTCCCGTACGCCCGCCTGGAGGCCTGGCCCAAGAGCCTGGACTCCGTCCGCGAGGCGGGCTTCAAGCTCCTCGCGCTCACCCCGCACCAGAAGGCCTCGCCCATCGACGTGGCCGCCCCGCAGTCCCTGGACCGGGTCGCGCTGATGCTGGGCGCCGAGGGCGACGGCCTGTCCACGCAGGCCCTCGTCGCGGCCGACGAATGGGTACGCATCCCGATGGCGCACGGCGTGGACTCGCTGAACGTCGGCGCGGCCGCCGCCGTCGCCTTCTACGCGGTGGCCCAGGGCCGCAAGGACGCGTAGCACCTGTTCCGGGAGTCCCGCCCGGCCCGGGGCACCCGGCGTCGCGCCCCGCGGCCTTCGGGCGCCCGGCGGCACTCCCCGAAGGCCGCGGCCCGCGCCGGTCCTACAGCTTCTGCGCCAGCGCGATGCCCAGCGCCACGATCAGCGTCACCACGACGAAGACGATCAGCCGCTGCCGCATCAGCTTCGGGTCCGGCCGCGACGGCCGCCGTCCCGCCCCGGTCGTCCGCGGGGCCGGACGGCCGCCCGTGCGCCCCGCGGTGGGCCGGGAGGACGGGCCGCCCGGGTTGCGGGAGGACGAGGGCCGCGACTGCGGACCGCTCTGCGGCCCGCCCTGGGCCCGGGGCGCGGTGGAACCGCCGGTACGGCGCTCCGTGCGCTGTTCCGCGTACGGGGTCTCGGCGAGCCGGCCGGTCGGCCGCTCCGCGCGGCCGCGCTGCGCCGGGGGCCGGCCGTCGGGCAGCCCCTGCGCCTCGCGGGCGGCGATCTCCTTGAGCCGCATCGACAGCTGCAGCGTGCTCGGCCGTTCCTCGGGGTCCTTGGCGAGGCAGGCCTGTACGAGAGGTGCGAGCGCGTCCGGGACTCCCACCAGGTGCGGCTCCTCGTGCACCACGCGGTACAGCATGACCTCGGAACTGCCGTGCCCGAAGGGCGAGTCGGCGGTCGCGGCGTAGGCGAGGGTGGCGCCGAGCGCGAACACGTCCGTCGCGGGGGTGACGGCGGCGCCCCGCACCTGCTCCGGCGCGAGGAACCCGGGGGAGCCGACAGCCGTACCCACATGGGTGAGGGTGCTGGCCCCGGTGGCCCAGGCGATCCCGAAGTCGATGATCCGCGGGCCCTTGGGGGAGAGGAGGATGTTCGAGGGCTTGAGGTCCCGGTGGACGACCCCGGCCTCGTGCACGGCGACCAGCCCCTCGGAGAGCGCGGCGCCGATGGCGGCGATCTGCACGGCCGTGAGCGGGCCCTCCTCGGCGACCTTGTCGTGGAGGGAGGGACCGGGGACGTACTGCGTGGCGAACCAGGGCCGCTCGGCCTCCAGGTCCGCGGCGACCAGGCGCGCGGTACAGCCGCCCCGGATGCGCCGGGCCGCGGACACCTCGCGGGCGAACCGCGAGCGGAACTCCTGGTCCTCGGCCAGGTCCGGCCGGATGACCTTGAGGGCGACGCGCTGACCGCGCCGGTCCGATCCCAGGTAGACCACGCCCATGCCGCCGGCACCGAGCCGCCGGTGCAGTCTGAACGAGCCGACGACACGCGGGTCCTCGCGCCGGAGCCGCATCATCGCCATGTCCACCCCGCTGACCGGTCGTCCTGTTGACGTGGCACAGCTTACGGACCATCCGGCATGCGCGCTCAGAGGCCGCGCCCTCGCCGCGGGATTCGATCGTCAGTGCGCCACAGCACACTTGAGGGTCTTTCAGTGCCGGCGCGGAACCGCGGAGGCCGACTGCGCCGCGGTTCCAAACCGCCCTTGGATCAAGGGGATTGGGGTTCCGGCGGGTGGTTCGACCCGGTTCGGTGAGGCTGCGGGCCGCCCGCACCCGAGTGGATCTTCCCGGGAGCCGGTGGACGGACACGCGTGAACAGGGAGTGACGGAAGTGAGAGAAGTCACTACCCTCCGGTCATCCCCTCCGGGAAGACCCCGACTCGGGGTGACGCGTCTCCACCCAGAGGAGTACACGGGGTAGTCCCCGTCATCCTCCTGGAGGCCCGCCAATGGGTACGAGGGCATGAGGTCAGGACCCTTCCGCCCGCCTAGTGTTGAGACAAGCGGCCGGCGGAGAACTCGTCCCACGAGGTCACGAGCCCGCCGCTGCCAAACGACAGGGAGAGGACCATGGCGGACATCGCACGGCAGGGACGCAAGGCTTTCGCGTTCAACGGCCATGAGTCCGGTACGCGCCACCCGCTGGTGGCCGCGGCCATGGTCCTTCCCCTGGCCGCCCTCCTGCTGTTCCTCTTCGGAGGCTTCGAGCAGGTGGCGGCACAGGCGTCGTCCGTGGGTGTGATGCTGGGGCGCTGAGCGGCGCCCCGGGTCCGGGAGAGCGGCCCGGACCGGGACATCATCCGGTCGAACCCCGTGGGGACGGGGGCGCGACGACGGACGGCAGGTGAAGGGTGCTGCCCGTACGGCTGGGGAGCCGGACGGGCAGCACCCTTTCTCATCCCCCGGCTCATCCCCCGCGGAAGCGGCCGTATCCTCGTCCTCCAGTCGGAAGAAGGGGGACCCGGATGCTCCGCGACGACGGCCCCCGGCCGCCCGCCCGCCGGGACGTCCCGGCGGGCACGGTCACCCGCGACGGGCGGTTCGGGGCGTGAGCGCCGCGACGCTGCCCGCCGACCTCGCGGCCTGGGCCCGCGACGGCCACCCGCTGCCGTACGCCCTCCTCGCCGACCGGCCCGACGGGACCGTCGTGCGCTGCGGGGACACCGTGGCCAAGGCGCACGCCGGAGACAGCGACCGGGACGCCCTGGCGCACCGCGTACGGATCGCCGGAGCCGGGGCGCTGGCCGGAGTGCTGCTGCCCCCGCTGCGCACCGGCTCCGTGAACGGGCGGCCCGCCTCCCTGTGGCCGTACGGCCTCCCCGTGGACCCGCGGCGGCCCGAGGACGCCCCCTGGGAGGCGGCCGGCCGGCTCCTGGCCGCCCTGCACTCGACCCCCCTCGGCGCCCTTCCCGGCCCGGTCCCCCCGATGCGCGGCCCGGCCAAACTCGCCCGCGCGCTGCGCGGCCTGTCCCGGACGCACCCCGCGCACACGCCGGCCGGGTCCGCGCCGGAGGCCGCCGCCGTACGGGCCGCAGCCCGCACCCTGCCCGCCTGGACCCGGGTCGAGGCCGCGCCCCCGCCCGGCGGGGTGCTGTGCCACGGGGACCTGCACCTCGGCCAACTCGTCCGGTACCCGGCCCCGGAGGGCCCCTGGCTGCTGATCGACGTGGACGACCTGGGCCTCGGCGCCCCGGCCTGGGACCTCGCCCGCCCGGCGGCCTGGTACGCCGCAGGCATCCTCGACGCCGAGGCCTGGCCGCGCTTCCTCGACGCGTACCGGGGCGCGGGAGGCCCGGCCGCCGGCCCGCCCGGCTCCGACCCGTGGCCACAACTCGACGCCGCCGCCCGCGCGCTGACCGTACAGACGGCGGCCCGCGCCCTGGTCAAGGCGGCCGAGGGCCGCCGCGGACTCGACGAGGTCGAGCGGCTGATGGTGGACGCCTGCGACCGAATGGCTTCCCTCCCGGCCGACTTGGAGTCCGCGGCCCCGTCGTAGGGTGAGCCTCCCGGCACCGGGCATGCGTACGGTGGCGGCCGTCCGACGACGAGGAGCTGATCCGGTCATGCAGTGTCCGAAGTGTCACGCGTTGATGCACACCTACAACCGCAACGGTCTCCAGATAGAGCAGTGCAGTGGCTGCCGCGGCATCTTCCTCGACTACGGCGAGCTGGAGGCGCTGACCCGGCTGGAGTCCCAGTACACGGCCCAGGCCCCGTACGGCCAGGCCCCGCCGCCCCCGCCGCCCGCCCCCTACCCGGGTCAGCACGCGGCCCCGGCGCCCGCCTGGGGCGCCCCGCAGCACGGAGGCCACGGCCGCCACGGCCACCACAAGGGCGGCTTCGGCCGGATGCTCTTCTCCTCCTGATCGAGGGCCGAGCACGCGAAAGCCCCGGCCGTCGAAACGGCCGGGGCTTCCGGGCGGTGCGCGATACTGGGATTGAACCAGTGACCTCTTCCGTGTCAGGGAAGCGCTCTCCCGCTGAGCTAATCGCGCGGGGGTCCACGGCTTGAAAGCCGCAGGTCAGACAGGTCGTGCAGATGATGCGTGGTACTGCGTGCGCGATACTGGGATTGAACCAGTGACCTCTTCCGTGTCAGGGAAGCGCTCTCCCGCTGAGCTAATCGCGCGGGGGTCCTCACGGACCAGTGGACGATACTGGGATTGAACCAGTGACCTCTTCCGTGTCAGGGAAGCGCTCTCCCGCTGAGCTAATCGTCCTTGGAGGTGGAGACGGGATTTGAACCCGTGTAGACGGCTTTGCAGGCCGTTGCCTCGCCTCTCGGCCACTCCACCATGGAGCCGCAGGGGTTCTCGGGAAGATCCCCCACTTCGAGCGGACGACGAGACTCGAACTCGCGACATCCACCTTGGCAAGGTGGTGCTCTACCAACTGAGCTACGTCCGCAGGTCACCGTGTTCGCTCCGGGGTGTTACCCCTTCGCTCCCTGGCGACGAGTTGAACTCTAGCGGATTCCCGGGCCAGCTCAAAAACGCGTTTCCGCAGCGTGCTGCCGCTCGGTCACCACCGGTCACCTCGCGCTCACCTCACCGGCGCCGCCGCGTAACCGGTCATAGACTCGCAGCCGTGCACGACCTGCCTCCCCTCGCCCGCTTCGGCGGCCTCCTCGCGACCGACCTCCGCGACGTCACCAGTGATCCCGCGGCCCTGGACTCGACCGGGTTCTGGGCGGTCGCGGCCGATTTCGAAGGGCGGCTCGTCTGCGCGCGCTTCGGTGACGTGCGTCCCGATCCGGTGCCCGCGCCCGTCCCCGGCGCATGGCGCGGCCCCGACGCCGACGCGTGGTCCTCCTCGCTCGACCGGGCCGCGTACGTCTCCGGGGTGCGCCGCATCCGGGAGCACATCGCCGCCGGAGAGGTCTACCAGGCCAACCTGTGCCGGGTGATGTCCGCGCCGCTGCCCGACCCGGCCGGGGCCGATGTCGACGCCCTCACCGCACTGCTCGCCCGCGGGAACCCCGCGCCCTTTGCAGGAACGATTCGCCTCCGCGCGCACGGCGTCGAGATCGCCACCGCCTCCCCGGAGCTCTACCTGCGCCGCACCGGCCGCCGCGTCGACTCCGGCCCCATCAAGGGGACCGGCCGCACCGCCGCCGACCTGCTTCCCAAGGACCACGCCGAGAACGTGATGATCGTGGACCTCGTCCGCAACGACCTCGGCCGCGTCTGCGCCACGGGGTCGGTCACCGTTCCTGAGCTGTGCGCCGTCGAGGAGCACCCGGGCCTGGTGCACCTCGTCTCCACCGTCAGCGGAGAGCTCGCGGACGGCGCCGGCTGGCCGGAGCTGCTCGCGGCCACCTTCCCGCCCGGCTCCGTCACCGGCGCCCCCAAATCCTCCGCCCTGCGGATCATCGAGGCCCTGGAGACCGCCCCGCGCGGCCCGTACTGCGGCGGCATCGGCTGGGTAGACGCCGACCAGGGCACCGCCGAGCTCGCCGTAGGCATTCGCACCTTCTGGATCGACCGCGAGGTGCCCGGCGGCCCCCGCCTGCGCTTCGGTACCGGCGCCGGCATCACCTGGGGCTCCGACCCGGACCGGGAGTGGGCCGAGACCGAGCTGAAGGCCGCCCGGCTGCTGCGGGTAGCGTCGGGTACCCATGAGGCGACCGGTACCCATGGGACGAAGGCATGAGCGGAGGAACCGTACGGTGAAGATCTGGCTCGACGGAGCGCTGCGGGACGCGGACGGCGCGCGGGTGTCCGTGTTCGACCACGGGCTGACGGTGGGGGACGGCGTCTTCGAGACGCTCAAGGTGCGCCGCGGCGAGCCCTTCGCGCTCACCCGCCACCTGGAGCGGCTGACCCGCTCGGCCCGCGGTCTCGGCCTGCCCGACCCCGACCTCGACGAGGTGCGCCGGGCCTGCGCCGCCGTCGTCGAGGCCAACCCGATGCCCCTCGGCCGGCTGCGCGTCACCTACACCGGCGGCGTCTCCCCGCTCGGCTCCGACCGCGGCGACGCCGCGCCCACCCTGATCGCGGCCGTCGCCGCCAGCGACCCGCACGCGGCCACCACCGCCGTCGTCACCGTGCCCTGGGTCCGCAACGAACGCTCCGGCGTCACCGGCCTGAAGACCACCTCCTACGCGGAGAACGTCGTCGCCCTCGCCGCCGCCCACCGGGCCGGCGCCTCCGAGGCCCTCCTCGCCAACACCGTCGGCCGGCTCTGCGAGGGCACCGGCTCCAACGTGTTCGTCGTGCTCGACGGGGAGCTGCACACCCCGCCCGTGGCCTCCGGCTGCCTGGCCGGCATCACCCGCGCGCTCGTCGTCGAGTGGGCCGGGGCCAAGGAGACCGACCTGCCGTTCGACGTGCTGGAACGGGCCGAGGAGGTCTTCCTGACCTCCTCGCTGCGCGACGTCCAGGGCGTGGTGCGCGTCGACGGCCGGGAGACCGCCGCCGCTCCGGGCCCGGTCACCGCCGAGGCCATGCGGACCTTCGCGGCCCGCGCCGCCGCCGACCCCGACCCGGTCTGACCGGAGCGCGGGGACCCGGCCCTGTCTTCGCGGCCGCCGGGCGGGTAGAACTCGGGGGATGACCACCACCCTGCGGCCGACCGCGCCGCTCCAGCAGAACAGCGACGGCACCCGCTCGCGGACCTACGAGGTCCGGGTGAACAGCCGCCGCGTCGGCAGCCTCGAACTGGCCACCCGGTCCGCCGCGCAGCCCGGGGTCGGGGTGATCCGGAACCTGTGGATCGAGGAACCGGACCGGCGGCGCGGGCGCGGCACCGTCGCCGCGCTCGCCGCCGAGGAGGTGCTGCGCGCCTGGGCTTGCGACAGCATCGCCGTGTCGGTCCCGGTCGGCGCGGAGCGCGCGCGGCGGCTGGCGGACGCGCTCGGCTACCAGGTGACCGGCCGGGTCATGGTCAAGGACCTGCCGGCCGAGCCGCCCGAGCTGCCGGCGGGGGGCCGGGGGCGCCCGATGGACGGTGCCGAGTTCGACGACTGGCTGGAACGGGCCGTCGGGGAGTACGCCCACCACCTCACGACCCCGGGCACGACCCCCGAGCAGGGCCTGGCCGCGTCCCGCGCGGAGCACGCCCGGATGCTGCCGGCCGGCCGGGAGACGCCCGGTGCGGACTTCCTCCTGCTGGAGGCGCCGGAGGGCGGCGTCCTGGGCACCCTGTGGCTCGGGGACCTGGAGGTCGCCGGGTTCGGCGCGATCCCGTACGTGTGGGACGTGGACGTCGCGGCCGAGCACCGGCGCAAGGGCCACGGGCGGGCCCTGATGCTGCTGGCCGAGCGCACCGCCCTCGCGGCGGGCGCCCGGAACCTGGGCCTGCACGTCGTCGAGGGCAACATCCCTGCCCGCCGCCTCTACGAGTCGCTCGGCTACCGGGACACGGCCGTGAACGCCATCAAGGCGCTGGTGTAGAGCCGCCGCGGCCGTGACGGCTCAGGCCGTCGCGGCCAGAAGGCGGTCGGCGATCTCCTCGATGCGGGCCCGCAGTCCGTCCTGGCTCTTGCCGCCGTCGAGGCGCTCGCCGCCGATCTCGTACGTCGGTGTGCCACTCACGCCGATCGCCTTGCCCTCGGCCTGGTCGGCGTCGACGATCAGGATGTGCCGCCCGTCGATCAGCGCGGTGTCGAACTCCTCGACGTCGAGGCCGAGTTCACGCGCCACGTCCAGCAGCACCGACTCGCCGTCCCGGGCCAGCTCGGCGGTCCGCGCCAGGACCGCCTCGGCGTACGGCCAGCCCTGCCCCTGCTCCACGGCCTCCTCGGCGGCCTGGGCCGCGGCGAAGGAGTGCTTGTGCTTCTCCAGGGGGAAGTGGCGCAGCCGGATGTCCAGCCGGTCGCCGTAGCGGGCCCGCAGGGCGCGTACGTCGTCCAGGGCGGCGTGGCAGTCCGGGCACTGCAGTTCGCACCAGACGTCGAGGATCACGGAATCGGTCATGGGGACAGTCTCCCAGCCCCCGCGGACCCCCTCCGACCGGCACCTGGGGAGGAGGCCCGACCCGGAGATGTCCCGGAGATCGCGCCGTGCGCAGCCGCCGACCTGGCCCGTACGGGGCCGGCCGGTGCACGATGGACGGGTACGGATCGCCCGTCACCGAGAGCCGGAGGGCCGCATGCTTGCCGAGACCATCTGTTCCGCGGCGTCGGTGGCGGGACTGGGCATTGCCGCGCTTACGGCCTACCGCCGGCGCTTCCTTACGGCCACCCGGATCGCCGCGTACGCGCTGGTCCCGGTCGGGCTGGTGATGACGGGCGTCGTGCAGTGGGCGACCGAGGTGGTGTTCAAGCCGGCCGTGTGGGCCGGTTTCGGGGTGCTCGGGCTCGCCTGGCTGCTTTTTGCCACCACCCGCGTGGTGGAGCGCCGGGGCCTCGGGAAGGCCGCCAAGCCGGCCAAGCCGGTCAAGGGCGCCCCGACCCGGGAAGCGGTCGCACCCGCCGCCTCCGAACCGTCGCTCGGCGCCGGGACCGCGGCCCGCCCCCAGTCCGCCGGGCGGCAGCGTCCGCAGGCCGCCGCGGGGGACGACTTCTCCGACATCGAGGCCATCCTGAAGAAGCACGGCATCTGAACGGTTCCACGAGATCGGGCGAACTACCGAGCGGATGTTGGCGTGTTGAGGGGTGGGCGGCCGTCGGCTGCGCCATCATCGCCCCGACATGCTCGATACACCGCACAGTGAGCCGTCGGTTCCCGCACCGGTCCCCGCCCCCGTCGCGGAGGAGCCGCGGGGCTGCCTCTTCGCGCTCTCCCAGCCACCCCTGATGATCTTCCTAGGGGTGATCGGAACCCTGCTGCTGCTTGCCGCCGTGCACGACCTGTTCGTGCTCTGAGACCTCGGCGTCCGCTTCCTTGCGCCGGGCCCGGTACGCCGCCACGTGCAGCCGGTTCCCGCAGGTGCGGCTGTCGCAGTAGCGCCGCGAGCGGTTCCTGGAGAGATCCACGAAGGCGCGCCGGCAGTCGGGTGCCTCGCAGCGGCGCAGCCGTTCCTGCTCGCCCGAGACCACGATGAAGGCCAGGGCCATCCCGCCGTCGGCCGCGAGGTGGTCGCCCAGCGACGCGCCCGGCGCGAAGTAGTGGACGTGCCAGTCGTAGCCGTCGTGGTCGGTCAGCTGCGGCGTGGTGCCGGCGGTCGCCACGAGCTCGTTGATCAGCACGGAGGCCGCGCGGGAGGTCGGTGCCGCGAAGACCTGGGCGAACTTGCCGCGCACGGCCCGGACGCCCGCCAGGTCGCGGGCGCTCAGCTCGCCCACGTCGCTGATCGAGTAGTCCCGGACGAAACCGCGCAGCGCGCCGATCTCCGCGAGCCCGTCGGGCTGGTCGGCCTCGGCCGTGGTGTTCACCAGGGCGACGACGACATCGAGCGCGCGACGGGTGTCGTGGGGGATCTGCACGGGTCTCCCTTGGGGACGGAGCCTGCGACGACGGGCCGCCGCCGCTGGTGGCCGACTCTAGCGGGTCCCCTCCCGGGACCGTCCCCAAGCGCACCGGCGCGGCCGTCCCCACGCGCACCGGCGCCGTCCCCGTGGTTGGCTTCCGCGGGAACAGCGCCGGCACTCGCGTATGTGGTTGTCCGGCCCACACCGTCGCCCCGAGTCGGACGGTGCCGGGCGGTCGTAGGCCTGGCTCAGCTTTCGGCCAGGATGTGGGAGAGCTCCTTGTCGAGGTCGAAGTGCCGGTGTTCGGTTCCTGGCGGAACCGCGGCGTCCGTCCGCTTGAGGAACGACTCGAGTGCTCGGGCGGGTGCTTCGAGCAGTGCTTCTCCCTCCGGTGAGCTCAGGGCGATGCAGACGACGCCCTGACCGTGGCTGCGGGACGGCCAGACGCGGACGTCGCCGGTACCGGTGGGCCGGTGGAGGCCCTCCGCGAGGAGGTCGCGGGCGAATACCCATTCGACCGTCTCCTCGGCGCCGGTGTGGAAGGTGGCGTGCACGGCGTAGGGGTCGGCCGTGTCATACCGCAGGCCCGCGGGAACAGGCAGTGAGGACTCGCTCGACACAACGAGGCGCAGGTGCAGCTCGCAGCTGACCGTGGTGTTCATAAGCGCCAGGGCCTTTCGCTCAGTGTGCGCTCGGGGATTCGCACGTCGGCGAAATCGACATGCCACCTACGGTGCCGTTGTAAACCCCTCTGACCGTTTTGCGGACCTCTGGGTCCCTCGTACGGCGGATCCAAACCCGCATTCACGTGTGCATCCGGCTCGGGTAGATTCGATGCCATGAATACGGGGAGTGACCGCGAGACCAACGAGTCCGCAGCAGGGGCCGCAGCAGGATCCGCACCGGACGCGCCGACCGCCGGAGCGGCGGAGGCCGCCGCCGCAGAAAAGGCGCCGCACGTCTCCAAGGCGCCCGCCTTCATCAAGGCCCGGCGGAGCCTGCACCTGAGCTGGCAGGTCGGCGTCTTCGTCGTCGGCCTCGCCGTCATCGGCGCGGGCGTCGCCATGCTCGTCCTGCCCGGCCCGGGCTGGGTGGCGATCTTCGCGGGGCTGGCGATCTGGGCCACCGAGTTCGCCTGGGCCCACCTCGTCCTGCGCTGGACCAAGCGCAAGGTCACCGAGGCGGCCCAGAAGGCGCTCGACCCCAAGGTGCGCCGCCGCAACATCATCCTGACCAGCGCGGGCCTCGTCATCGCCGGCGCGCTCATCGGCTTCTACCTGTGGAAGTACGGGCTCGTCCTGCCCTGGGACATCAAGGACCAGTGATGGTCGGGGAGCACCGCTGACATGCGGTAATGTTTGCGGTGCGTCCGGGCGATTAGCTCAGTGGGAGAGCACTTCGTTCACACCGAAGGGGTCACTGGTTCGAACCCAGTATCGCCCACCCGGACCAGAGGCCCGGAGACTTTCACAGTCTCCGGGCCTCTGGCGTTCCCCCGGTTCTCCGCGCCTGCGGCCCCCGGCGCCCGCCCGCTGTCAGCGCAGGCGCCCGATCGTCTCGCGCAGGCGCCGGGCGTCCGCCAGCCGCCTCTCGTACGTGGCCCCCACCACCAGCAGCAGCAGGCCCGCCAGTGCCGGCGGGAGCCAGCGGGGCAGGGCCCCCGCGACCTGCGCCACGTACGGGGCCAGCTCGTGCAGCGCCACCGCCGCCAGTACGGCGCCGCCCAGGAGCAGCGGGGCCTGCAGGCCGCGGCGGGCGCCCGCCAGGGTCAGGGCCAGGGAAGCCAGGCCCAGCAGCAGGGGGCGCTGCCAGCCCGTGTCCGCCCAGGCCGCCAGCAAGCTCGGCAGCAGCGTCGCCGCCAGCCCCGGGCCGTACGCCGTCCAGGACGAGGCCTCCGGGTCCTTGCGGCGCCGCAGGAACCCCACCGCGAGCGCGGGCAGCGTCACCGGCAGCGTGTACGCCTCCGGCGCGGTGACCCCGTCCGAGGCCAGCCGCACCCAGGTCGCCGCCGCGAACAGCGCGCCCGCCGCCCAGCCCAGGGCGCGCCGCTCCGGGCGCACCGCCGCGCCCGCGCAGACCACCCCGGCCAGCGCCAGGACCAGCGCCAGCGTCCCGGGCCGCGGGGCCGCCAGGGCCACCGCCAGGACCCCGGCCGCCCCCGCCGCGGCCTCCGCGGGCACCCGTACGGGTCCCAGGCGCGGTCCGAGCGCGGCCACCGCCGCCGGGACCGCGAGCACCGGCAGACCCCACCAGGCCACCGCCAGGCCGGAGGCCGCGGCCGCCGCCACCACCAGCCCCGCGGCGTACCCGACCGCGCACCCGGCCGCCGTCGACCGGGCCCACCGCGGAGCGCGCCCGTACGCCGCTCCCGCGGCGCAGCCCGCGCCCAGCAGGCCCCAGACCGCGAAGGTGGCCGCGCGGCCGTCCAGCGCGCCCAGGGACACGTTCACGGCGCCGCCCAGCGCGCACACGCCCGCCGCGATCGGGACGGACCGCCCCGGGGAGCGCAGCGCCAGGAACCCGGCCGCCCCCGTCACCGCCAGCTGCGCCGCGAACACCGCCGCCGGCGCGAAGCCGAGCAGTACCGGCGCCGCGAACAGCCCCGACCAGGCCGCGACCACCGCCGCCACCGCAGGTTCCGGCCGCGAGAGCGTCCGGGACAGCCACCAGGCCGCCCCCGCCGCCAGCAGCAGGACCACCGGGGCCGACGCCCCCGGGGCGTACGGGCTCCAGCCGGGCGTCGTCCCCGACCACACCTCGTCCAGCACCGCGACCGGCGCCGCCAGCGCCGAAGCCACCGCCCCCCAGGCCCACAACGCCCCCAGGGCGGCCACCCCGGCCCCGGCCCAGGCCGACCCGCGCCGGACCGCCGCCGGCAGCGCGCGGACGCGTACGGATGCCACCAGCGGCAGCGCCACCAGCAGGTGCGCCGCCACCGCCCAGCCCGTGTCCAGGGCCGCAAGCGCCGGCCCGCCGACCGCCACCGTCCAGGCGACACCGCCCGCCGCCGCGGCCGCCGCGGCCCGCGGCTCCCGCCAGGCCGCCGCCACCCCGAGGGCCGCACCCGCCAGCAGCAGCGCCGCCGGAGCCACCGCGCCGCCGGGCGAGGCCGCCGACCAGGAGGCGGCCGTACCGAGCAGCAGCGCCCCCGAACCCAGGAGCGCGGCCAGCACCGCCGGCAGAACCCGCGTCCCCACCGCGGCCGACCGGGCGCGCAGGGTCAGGGCCGCGTCCAGCGCCGCCGTCGCCAGCAGCGCCCAGCCGACCGCGACCGGGCCGCCGTCCGCGGCCAGCACGGCCAGCGGGAGCGGCAGTTGCGCCGCCAGGACCGCCGCCGGCAGCGGCAGGCGCAGCCCCGGCAGCCCCCGGCGCGCCAGGGCGGAGCCGTACCCGGCCCAGAGCGCCGCCAGCGAGGCGGCGGCCCCCGCCGCGTACGCGGTGCCGTCGAGGCCCGCCGCGGCCACCGCGGACAGGGCGTACGCGTCCAGCACCGTCAGCAGCAGCCCCAGCGCGGCCACCGACTCGGCCGTCGAGCGCAGCCCCCGGCGCAGCAGGATGACCGGCGCGGCCAGCGCCGCCGCCGTCACCACGGCCAGCACCGCCGAACGCCCGGCGATCCCCAGGGACCCCCAGCTGACCAGCGTGAAGGCCAGCGCGGCCACCGCCAGCAGGACCGCGCCCAGGGTCAGCAGCACGTTCTGCGCGCTCGGCGCCGACGCGTCCTTCGTGGACGAGGTGCCCGCGATACCCGGCGTGCCCGCCGCCGGAGCGCGGCCGGGAGCCGGGCCCCAGCCGGGCGCGCCGGCCGGAGCGGGGGAGTACAGCAGCCGAAGCAGCCAGTCCCGGCGGCCCAGCAAGTAGAGGCGCCGGGCGTCGAGTCGGACCAGCTCGTGGTCGATGAGCGCCAGCTCTTCGGCCGGCGGCGGAGACGTGTTCATGGTTCGCAGTGTGGTGCCGGTCACGCCGCCGGCACATGGGCGTGCGTACTCAGACGCGTCTGAGTACCGCCCCGATACCGGCGAAACGGGGATGAGGGGGCGCCGCGCGGGCCAGACTGCCTCCATGGACCTGAACAGCTGGGACCGTTGGAGCCGCTACCGCTTCCGCAGCGTGTGGGACCTCGACGCGCCGCCCGCCCGCGTCTACGCCGTGCTGGAGCAGCCCGGCGAGTACCCGGCGTGGTGGCCGCAGATACGCCGGGTCCGGCCCGTCGACGACCGCACCGGCACCGCGCTGGTCCGCTCGGTCCTCCCGTACGCCCTGCACGTCACGGCCACCGAGCTGTTGCGCGATCCCGGCCGGGGCGTCCTGGAGGTGGCGCTGCGCGGCGACATCGAGGGCTGGGCGCGCTGGACCGTACGGGCGCGGGGCGCGGCGGGCGGCGGACGCAGCCGCGCGCTGTACGAGCAGGAGGTCGAGGTGCGGCGGCCGCTGATGCGGCGGCTCGCGCTCCCCGGGCGGCCCGTGTTCCAGCTGAACCACGCGCTGATGATGCGGGCGGGACAGCGCGGTCTGGCGGCCCGGCTGGCGGCGCTCCCCGAAGCGGTTTGAACCAGCCCCGGGCCTTCTGTATTGTTCAGTCCGTTCCCGGGCGATTAGCTCAGCGGGAGAGCACTTCGTTCACACCGAAGGGGTCACTGGTTCGATCCCAGTATCGCCCACCACGCATGACCCGGCTCGAACAGCGGGGCCGAACACAGGCCCCCGAGCAGGATCTTGACGGAGTACGTCGCAGGTCCCTTCCCCATCGGGGGAGGGACCTTTCGGCGTTCCGGGCCGCCTCCTACGCCGCCGTCGACAGGTCCGGCCGCAGCGGCCAGTGCGGATCGACCGACTCCGGCGTGCCCTGCCGCGCGAACCACGCCTGGAGGCCGCGCGCCTGCGCCGCGTGCCACACCTGCTGGAGCGTGTGCAGCTCAGCCGGGCTCAGCCGCTCCAGCCGCCCCGCGAACCGGCGGCCCACCGCCCGTACGAGCTCCAGCGAGGCCATCGCGTCCGCGGCCGCGTCGTGCGCGGCCTCCAGCTCTATCCCGTAGTGCGCGCACAGGTCGGTCAGCGTCCGGCGGCCCTTGCGGTACCGGTCCAGGTGCTTGTCCAGCACCCGCGGATCCAGCACCGTCAGCGGCCGGTTGTCCAGGTACCGCGACAGCGAGGACGCCCGGTGTCGGCGCAACTCCCGGTCCAGCAGCGTCAGATCGAACGGCGCGTTCATCACCACCACCGGCCGGCCCGCCACCTGCTGCTCCCCGAGCGCGCGGGCTATCTCCTCCACCACCGGCGCGGGCCAGCGTCCGTGCCGCTGGAGGTGCTCGTCGGTGAGCCCGTGCACCTCCGTGGCGCCCGCGGGCACCGGGATGCCGGGATTGACGAGCCACCGGGTGGAGCGTACCCGGCCGCCCGCGCACTCCTGCACGACGAGCGCGGCGGACACGATCCGGTCCTGCTCGACGTCCACCCCGGTCGTCTCGGTGTCGAATGAGGCCAGCGGGCCCTCGTACCAGCGTGTCATGGCGAACTCCTCGTCCCCGGTCGGCAGATGGGGCGCACGCACCCGGGCGCCTCCGCCTCCGGACGTGCCACCCTTGCCCGCTTCGGTGATACCCGGGCTGTTTGCCCCGTACGCCGTTTGCGGGGACCCGACTGCGGAGACAACAACCCTGGGGGGCCGTGCACATGACCGGCCGTCACCTCACCCACCACCCACCACCCACCACCCACCGCGGAGCCGGAAGGCACGGGGAGCCGGCCATGGCGCTCGCACAGCCCGACCAGGGCGGGGTGCTGGCGGGGCAGATCGATGCGCGGACCGGTACGCCGGGCGAGCCGCGGACCGGACCGCTGCGCGGCACACTCGCCACCACCGCCTGCATGGAGACCCTCCAGGTGGGCTACCTGCACGCCGTCGCCGCGGCGGCCGGATGCTCGCTGTCCCAGCCCTTCCCGGACAACGGCATCGACTGGCACGTCAGCCACGGCGCCCCCGAGCACGTCGTCGACGACGAGGTCACCGTCAAGGTGCAGCTCAAGGCGACGTACCAGATACCGCCCAGACCGGCCGGGCCCACCTTCTCCTTCACCCTCGACAACGAGCACCTGGTGAAGCTGGCCCGCACCCCGGTCGCCGTCCACAAGATCCTCGTCGTGATGCTCGTCCCGCGGGAGCGCGACCAGTGGCTCGCCGCCGGGCACGACCGGCTCGACCTGAGGCACTGCTGCTACTGGACCAATCTCGCCGGGCACCCCGTGACCGGCCGGCGCCGGACCACCGTCCGGATCCCGACCACGCGGATCTTCGACGACCGGGCGCTGTGCGAGATCATGACCCGGGTCGGGTCGGGAGGGACACCTTGATGCACCGGCACTCGCCGAACCTCGAACCGCTGCCGTCCACGCGCTACGCGGACCTCGCGCACCCCGCCGCACCCGATCCCGCGCAGGTCGACCCGGTGGTGCTCGGCGCCCTGCTGCGCCGGCACGGCTGGCTGCGCCGGGGCGGGGCCGCCGGCCGCTACGGGCGCTGGACCCCGCCCGCGGGCGGGTCCGGCGCCAGCCTCCTCGTCCCGGAGAGCCGGGCCTTCCCCGACTGCGGCGACCTGCTGGAGGAGGCGCTCACCGCGCTCTCGCGCAGCGCGGCGCCCTCCGCGCGGGAGGTGCTCTACGGGCTGAGCGTGCCGAGCGACGAGGTCCGCTGGGACCGGGAGAGCCCGCCCGGCCCGTACGGGCTGCGGTCCGAGGCGGCGTGGACGGCGCAGGAACAGCTCCGCTCGGCCGCCCGCCGGCTCCTGCTGGCCGGGGCCTTGGCGGACCGGGCGCGGGCCGGCTACTACGGCGCCCGGCACCGCGCGAAGGCCGAACGGGCCCTGGACGGCGTCCTGGTGGGCCCGGCTCCCGGGGCCCGGCGGCTCACCGCGTACGTCCCCGTGGACGGCGGGCGGGGCCTGGTGACCCGGCTCCACCACGCCCTGCACGCGACCCGCGAGGCCGTGGACTACCGGCGGGCCGCCGGCGGCATGGAGGCCTTCGACGCGGCCGTGGCGGCCGGGGCCAGCCGGGAGCTCGCCGACGCGCTGATCGCGCTGGTCCGGGGCACCGAGGGGGCCCGGATCGCGCTGGCCTGGGCGCCGGCGGCCGGGGTTCCGGCCGGGTGCGCGGCGCGGCCGGAACCGGTGGAGTTCTCGCCCGGCGACCTCCCGGTGCTGCGCGAGGCCGCCGCCCGCTACACCCGGGACGAACCGGCCGTCCAGGTCAGCGTCACCGGCGCGGTGGTGCGGATGCGGCGCTCGGCCCCCGGGGGCGGGGGGACCGTACGGCTGCGGATCCTCGCCGGGGCGGACGTCCCGTACGTACGGGTGGCGCTGGAGGAGGAGGCGTACGGGGTGGCGGTCCACGCCCACCTGGCGGGGCTGCCCGTCAGGGTCGGCGGGCGGCTCCAGCGGCGGGGCGGCTTCCGGCGGCTGACGGACGCGGCGGAGGTCGTGCCGGTGCCGCTGGACGAGGTCGAGCGGGACCGGCTGCTGAAGTCGCTGGACGGGGCGTTCGACGAGCCGGACGCGCTGCCGGGGGACGCGTAGGCGTCCGGCCGGGGCGCCGACCCGGGCGGGAGCGGCCGCGGCCGCGGCCGCGCGTAGCCTGGGCACCCCCGCCCGCGACCCCGAGGAACCCGCATGCCGAGCCTGCTCATCCGCCCGCTGGACCTGGCCGACGAGGCCACCGCGGGGACCGTGCACCGGATCGGCCGGGCGGCGTACGCGGTGGAGGCCGGGCTGATCGGATTCGAGGGCATCCCCGCCCTGCACGAGAGCCTCGACGAGATGCGGGCGCGGCCGCTGCGGTGGCTCGGCGCGGTGTCCGGCGAGGGCGTGCTCGCCGGCTTCCTCGCCTGGGAGGAGGAACCGGACGGCGCCGTCGGCGTCGACCGGCTCTGCGTGGACCCGGCCTGGTTCCGCCGGGGCGTCGCCTCCCTGCTGCTGCGCCACGTACTGGCGGAGCTCTTCCCGGACCGCCGCGTCGAAGTCACCACGGGCGCCGAGAACGCCCCCGCGGTGACCCTGTACGAGCGCCTCGGCTTCCTCCGCGGCCCGGACTTCTCACCGGCCCCGGGGCTGCGCATGGCGTCGTTCGGCCGGCCGCCGGCGCCGGCCCGCGGCTGAGCCGCCCGATCGGGCGCCGGTCCGGACCGGGCCGCCCGGGGACCCCGGGGCGGACCCCGCCGATAACCGTTTAGGGGCGCCGCCCCTCCGCTCGGTACGATTCAGGTGCGCAGTGTTCGCTCGCGCGCCCCCTGAGTCAGGAGAGACCGGTGTCAGACGTCCGTGTGTTCATCCAACGCGATTCCGAGCGGGACGAGCGCGTGGTGGCCACGGGCACTACGGCGGCGGAGCTCTTCGCCGGCGAGCGCACCATCGTCGCCGCCCGCATCGCCGGTGAGCTGAAGGACCTCGCGTACGAGGTGAAGGACGGCGAGACCGTCGAGCCGGTGGAGATCTCCTCCGAGGACGGCCTGAACATCCTGCGCCACTCGGCCGCCCACGTCATGGCGCAGGCCGTGCAGGAGCTGTTCCCCGAGGCCAAGCTGGGCATCGGCCCGCCGGTCCGGGACGGCTTCTACTACGACTTCGACGTCGCGAAGCCCTTCACCCCCGAGGACCTCAAGGTCATCGAGAAGAAGATGCAGGAGATCCAGAAGCGCGGGCAGCGCTTCTCCCGCCGCGTGGTCACCGACGAGGCGGCCCGCGAGGAGCTCGCGGACGAGCCGTACAAGCTGGAGCTCATCGGCATCAAGGGCTCCGCGTCGACCGACGACGGCGCGAACGTCGAGGTGGGCGCCGGCGAGCTGACCATCTACGACAACCTCGACCCGAAGACCGGCGACCTGTGCTGGAAGGACCTCTGCCGGGGTCCCCACCTGCCCACCACCCGCAACATCCCGGCCTTCAAGCTCATGCGCAACGCCGCCGCCTACTGGCGCGGCAGCGAGAAGAACCCGATGCTCCAGCGCATCTACGGCACCGCGTGGCCGTCGAAGGAGGAGCTGAAGGCCCACCTCGACTTCCTCGCCGAGGCCGAGAAGCGCGACCACCGCAAGCTCGGCAGCGAGCTCGACCTCTTCTCCGTCCCGGACGAGATCGGCTCCGGCCTGGCCGTCTTCCACCCGCGCGGCGGGATCATCCGCCGGACCATGGAGGACTACTCGCGCCGCCGGCACGAGGAGGAGGGCTACGAGTTCGTCTACACCCCGCACGCCACCAAGGGCGCCCTCTTCGAGAAGAGCGGCCACCTGGACTGGTACGCGGAGGGCATGTACCCCCCCATGCAGCTCGACGGTGGTACCGACTACTACCTCAAGCCCATGAACTGCCCGATGCACAACCTGATCTTCGACGCGCGCGGCCGCTCCTACCGCGAACTGCCGCTGCGCCTCTTCGAGTTCGGCACCGTGTACCGGTACGAGAAGTCGGGCGTCGTGCACGGCCTGACCCGCGCCCGGGGCTTCACCCAGGACGACGCGCACATCTACTGCACCCGCGAGCAGATGGCGGAGGAGCTCGACCGCACGCTCACCTTCGTGCTGAACCTGCTCCGCGACTACGGCCTGACCGACTTCTACCTGGAGCTCTCCACCAAGGACCCGGAGAAGTTCGTCGGCTCGGACGAGGCCTGGGAGGAGGCCACCGCGGTCCTTCAGTCGGTCGCCGAGAAGCAGGGCCTGCCCCTGGTCCCGGACCCGGGCGGCGCCGCGTTCTACGGCCCGAAGATCTCCGTCCAGTGCCGTGATGCCATCGGCCGCACCTGGCAGATGTCGACCGTCCAGCTCGACTTCAACCTGCCGGAACGCTTCAACCTGGAGTACACCGCGCCGGACGGCTCGCGCCAGCGGCCGGTCATGATCCACCGTGCGCTGTTCGGCTCGATCGAGCGGTTCTTCGCCGTGCTGCTGGAGCACTACGCGGGCGCCATGCCGCCGTGGCTGGCCCCGGTCCAGGCGGTCGGCATCCCGATCGGCGACGGGCACGTGGAGTACCTGCAGGAGTTCGCCGCCGAGGCGAAGAAGCAGGGCCTGCGGGTCGAGGTGGACGCCTCCTCCGACCGGATGCAGAAGAAGATCAGGAACCATCAGAAGCTCAAGGTGCCGTTCATGGTCATCGTCGGTGACGAGGACATGGCCGCGGGCACCGTCTCCTTCCGCTACCGCGACGGTTCGCAGGAGAACGGCATCGCGAAGGACGAGGCCCTGGCCAAGCTGGCGAAGGCAGTCGCGGACCGCGTCCAGGTCTGATCCGAGCAGAGCGCGCACGGCGGGCCCCCGGGAGGCGATCACTTTCCCGGGGGCCTTCCTCGTCCGCTCGGGCAAGGTCATATGCTGCATCCCATGACGATTGAGCCGGAGCAGCAGATCGGGGTGGGCACGCAGGACGCGTTCCAGCGTCTGTGGACGCCCCACCGGATGGCCTACATCCAGGGGGAGAACAAGCCGACCGGCCCGGAGGCCGGGGACGGCTGCCCCTTCTGCGGGATTCCGGAGATGTCGGACCAGGACGGGCTGGTCGTGGCGCGCGGCCGGCACGTGTACGCGGTGCTGAACCTCTACCCGTACAACGGCGGCCACCTGATGGTGGTCCCCTACCGGCACGTCGCCGACTACACCGAGCTCGACGGGCCGGAGACGGCGGAGCTGGCCGACCTCACCAAGCGGGCGATGGTCGCGCTGCGCAAGGCGTCCGGGGCGCACGGCTTCAACATCGGCATGAACCAGGGCGCGGCCGCGGGGGCGGGCATCGCCGCGCACCTGCACCAGCACATCGTCCCCCGCTGGGGCGGCGACACGAACTTCATGCCGGTGGTCGGACACACCAAGGTGCTGCCCCAACTCCTCGCGGACACCCGCCGGATGCTCGCCGACGCCTGGCCCGTCGACTAGGCCCGCGGGCCAGGCCGCCGGCTAGGCCGGTCCGGCGCCGGTCCCGGCTCGGCCGGGGGCCCGGTCCCCGCGCTCGCGCCAGGTGCGCAGCACGGCCTCCACGTCGAACTCCGTCAGGTTCAGCGGAGGTCCCGGCGGCGGCCTGCGCAGGGCCGCGCGGATCTTCTCGTTGACCTCGGTGAGGATGGCCCGCACCTGGCGCTCGGAGCGGGCCGCCAGGGCCTTCACCAGCGCGTCCTCGGCCTCCTTGCGGAGCGCGAGGGCCGGCGGCAGGACGGCGAACCCCTCGCGGTGCAGCTTCCCCTTGACCCACCACAGCTCGTCGTACGGGGCGTCGAGCGAGGCGAGCGGCTTCCCGTACCCGGGAAGGTCCTCGAAGTCCCCGCGGGCGGCGGCCTCCCGGATCTGCCGGTCCACGAATGTCTCGAAGTCGACGCCAGGCGGTTTGCGCTCGGTCACGGGTCGCTCCTCCGGTGCGTACGGATGCCCTGGGCTGCGCCTTCAGCGTAACCGGGAGCCCGTCGCCCCGGCCGGGCGGGTCGGCCGCGGCCGGGGGAGGGGCGGCACGATCCGAAAGAGGCGCCCTAGCCGTCGTACGCGTCCGCCTTGCGCGGCGACGGTTCCTGGACCATGCCGCTCATGATCGAGGAGCGGGTGGTGAAGCGCTCGGTGTCGACGCCGTTCTCCTCCAGGACCTTGAAGGTCGCCGCGTGCACGGACCGCAGGACCGGGGCCACGGTGCGCAGGGCGTCGTCGGCCATGAACCGGTGGCGCCACATCGAGCCGGCCCAGACGTGGCGGACGCCGAAGGGTTCCGGCAGGACCAGCTTGCCGCCGAGGTAGTCCAGGACCGGCGGGTACCACGTGAGCGGGGCGCGTACCGCGAGCCGCACCACCTCGGTGGCGTCGACCAGCGGGAGCGAGCGCTCCGCGGTCTCCCAGAAGCGGATGCTCTTGGGCACCTCCACCGTCGGGGCCTTGGCCTTCGTGGTGAACAGGCCGTTCACGGGGCCCAGGGCGTGCGCCGTCACGTCCACGCGCAGGGTCTTGTAGAGCACGGTGACGGTCACCAGCATGGTGATGACGAGCTGGCCGTCCCAGAGCGGGTACTGGATGCCGAGGTAGTGCCGGTTGCCGGCGCTGAACTGCTGCTCGTTGCAGATCCGGGTGATCTCGTGCGGCTTGATCAGGAAGGTGTCGACGTTCTCGCCGCTGGGGCGGGCCACCTCGGCGGCGCCCTCGCCGACCGGGGTCACGATCCAGTGCTGGATGGCGGCGGGCGGGAACCCGCCGGTGTGCAGGGGGCCGCGCTCCAGCTTGCGGAGCTGGGCGTCGATCGAGCGTATGACGTCCCAGCTGCGGAAGGGGTGGATCTCGGCGACGTCCTCCTTGGGGGCGAGCTCTTCGGCCATCTGCCAGTTGCCCCAGCGGGTGCCCATGCCCAGGATGCCCTTGGCGCCCGCGTAGAAGACCGAGTTGCTGCGGTCCTCGGCGGTCAGTTTCGCCAGCTGGTGGCGCAGGTCCTCGCGCGCCTTCTCGTCCGGGTTGCCGGGCACCGCCTCGGGGATCTTCGCGGCGACCCCGCCGCCGCCCAGCAGTCCGTCCCAGCGCGCGCGCAGGTCGGTGGCGGTCGCCTCGCAGATCCGGCGGGCGAGGAACCAGCCCAGGGCCGGGGCGATGATCATGCCGCGCAGGTAGAGGCCGAGGAAACCGGTGAACGGCAGCCTGAACATCAGTATCGCCACCAGGATGGCGACACCGATCAGGAGGGCGGTGCCGATCCAGGAGCCGCGCTTGTTGTCGCCGGAGGTCAGCGACTTGCGGAGCTGGAAGAGCCCCAGCCACAGCAGCAGACCGGGCAGGAACAGCACGCCGCAGACGAGCATGATCAGGCGGAGCTTGCGGTCACGCTCCTTGCGGATCCGGGACGCGGCCAGGCAGTGCTCCACGACGGTCTGCGGATCGGCGCCGAAGGACTGGATCAGCGGCTTGCGGCCGGGGCTGAGGGTGCGCGCCTCGACGGCGCGGCAGAAGGCCTCGCCGAGGCTGGGCTCGAAGAGGGAGATCTTCGGGGGCTTGACCGTGGACGCGTGGTGCTCGCTGTTGGCGCCGAGTATGAGGTCGAGTCTGGTGTCCTTCGCGCCGTCCCGGTACGCCGCGGAGGCCAGCGCGTTGGTCGCCGCGGTCTGCCCGCCGCCCCCCTGGAGGGGGATCTGCGCTCCGGGCCTGAAGTCGAATCCGTCGTCCGCCACCGCTGCCCCCATCGCTGTGCGTCGTGCCCCTGGTGCGCCGACGAGCTTATCGGCGGATCCCGCCCCATGGTCATGGGACAGGGAAATGCCGCCCACCGCAAGCGGGTTGGATGGGCGACCGATCCGGTGCTACACCAACTGACTTCCCTTCCCGGCGTGTTCGCGCACCTTGTCCGCGATGTGGGACGGCACGGGTTCGTGGCGTACGTAGGACCGGGCGAAGCCGCCGGTGCCGTGGGAGACGGAGCGCAGCTCGACGGCGTAGCGGCCGATCTCGATCTCGGGGACCTCGGCGCGTACGCGGGTGCGCCCCGGGCCGGCCTGCTCGGTGCCGACGACGCGGCCGCGGCGGCCCGCGAGGTCGCTCATCACCGGGCCGACGTACTCGTCGGGGACGACGACGGAGAGCTCCGCGACCGGTTCGAGGAGGTCGATGCGGGCCCCGGCGGCCGCCTCGCGCAGGGCGAGCGCGCCGGCGGTCTGGAAGGCGGCGTCGGAGGAGTCCACCGAGTGTGCCTTGCCGTCGAGGAGGGTGACGCGCACGTCGACCAGCGGATGGCCGGCCGCCACCCCGCGGGCGGCCTGCGCGCGTACGCCCTTCTCCACGGACGGGATGAACTGCCGGGGCACGGAGCCGCCGACGACCCGGTCGACGAACTCGACGCCGCTGCCGGGCGGGAGCGGCTCCACCTCGATCTCGCAGATCGCGAACTGGCCGTGGCCGCCGGACTGCTTCACGTGGCGGCCGCGCCCGGCGGCCTTGGCGCCGAAGGTCTCGCGCAGGCTGACCTTGTACGGGACCGGGTCGACCTGGACGCCGTACCGGGTGCGCAGCCGCTCCAGGGTGACCTCCTGGTGGGCCTCGCCGAGGCACCACAGGACGAGCTGGCGGGTGTGCGGGTTCTGTTCCAGCCGCAGGGTCGGGTCCTCGGCGACCAGGCGCGCCAGGCCCTGGGAGAGCTTGTCCTCGTCGGCCTTGCTGTGGGCCTCGACGGCCAGGGGGAGCAGCGGGTCCGGCATGGGCCAGGGCTCCATGAGGAGCGGGCGCTCCTTGGCGGAGAGGGTGTCGCCTGTCTCGGCGCGGGTCAGCTTGGCCACGCAGGCGAGGTCGCCGGCGATGCACCGGTCCAGGCTCCGCTGCTGCTTGCCGAAGGGGGAGGTGAGGGTGCCGATGCGCTCCTGGAGGTCGTGGTCCTCGTGGCCGCGGTCGGCGAGGCCGTGGCCGGAGACGTGGACGGTCGCCTCGGGGCGCAGGGTGCCGGAGAAGACGCGGACGAGGGAGACCCGGCCGACGTACGGGTCGGAGGAGGTCTTGACGACCTCGGCGACGAGCGGCCCGTCGGGATCGCAGGTGACGTCCGGGCGGGCGGCGCCGTCGGGCGCGGTCACGGTCAGGGCGGCGCGCTCCAGCGGCGTGGGGAAGCCGCCGGTCACGAGTTCGAGGAGTTCCACGGTGCCCAGGCCCTGGCGGGCGCCGTCGGCGGCGGGGGCGGCCATCAGGACGGGGTGGAAGGTGCCGCGGGCGACGGCGCGCTCCAGGTCGTCGACGAGGGTCGCGAGGTCGATGTCCTCGCCGCCGAGGTAGCGGTCCATGAGGCCCTCGTCCTCGCTCTCGGCGATGATCCCCTCGATCAGGCGGGAGCGGGCCGCGTCGATGAGGGCCCGTTCGGCCGGGTCCGGGTCGCGCTCGGCGCGCTCGCCGGAGGAGTAGTCGTACGCGCGCCGCGAGAGCAGGCCGAGGAGCCCGGTGACGGGGGCGTGCCCGTCGGGGCCCGCGGGGCCGTACAGGGGCAGGTAGAGCGGGATGACGGCGTCGGGGTCGTCGGCGCCGAAGGCGTCACCGCAGACGGATGCCATCCGGTCGTAGTCGGCGCGGGCGGCCTCCAGGTGGGTGACGACGATCGCGCGGGGCATCCCCACGGCCGCGCACTCGTCCCAGACCGCGCGGGTGGCCCCGGACAGGCCCTCGGCGCCGTCCGCGGCCGAGACGACGAAGAGGGCCGCGTCCGCGGCGCGCAGACCGGCCCTGAGCTCTCCGACGAAGTCGGCGTATCCCGGAGTGTCCAGGATGTTGATTTTGATTCCGTCCCAGGCGACCGGGACGAGCGACAGCTGGACCGAGCGCCGGCGCCGGTGCTCGATCTCGTCGTAGTCGGAGACCGTGGCGCCGTCCTCGACCCGGCCGGCCCGGTTCACGGCTCCGGCGGTCAGGGCCAGGGCCTCGACGAGGGTGGTTTTGCCCGAACCGCTGTGGCCGACCAGCACGACGTTCCGTACGCAGGAGGGGCGGTCGGCCGTCAGTGCCCTGCCGGCGGCTCCGGATGGGTGTGATGTGGCTCCCATGGTGCTCGTGCCTCCCGATGGTGACGGTGAGGAGGGAAACGGGGTCCTTCGAGCTTTGCACCGGTGTCACACCGCGTCCATACGTCGTACCGGGGGCGTACCCGTGGCGCACCGGAGGCGTGCCGGGAGGCGTCGGAGGGATGAAGTACGGCCCCCGCGGCCCGAACCGGTGGGTGCGCGGCGCCCGGGAGGCGGCGTGCTGGCTACGATGGGCCAGCCGGTGGCCGTGGTGGCCGTGCGGCCCAGCGACCCTCCGGGAAGGCCATGCTGAACAAGTACGCGCGTGCATTCTTCACGCGTGTTCTCACGCCATTCGCCGCATTTCTGCTCCGGCGGGGGGTGAGTCCGGACGCGGTCACCCTGATCGGCACGGCCGGAGTGGCGGCGGGAGCGCTGGTCTTCTTCCCCCGGGGCGAGTTCTTCTGGGGCACGATCACGATCACCCTCTTCGTCTTCTCCGACCTGGTGGACGGGAACATGGCCCGCCAGGCCGGTGTCTCCAGCCGGTGGGGGGCCTTCCTCGACTCCACCCTCGACCGGGTCGCGGACGCGGCGATCTTCGGCGGGCTCGCGCTCTGGTACGCGGGCTCCGGGAACGACAACGCGCTCTGCGCCGTCGCGATCTTCTGCCTGGCCAGCGGCCAGGTGGTCTCGTACACCAAGGCCCGGGGCGAGTCGATCGGGCTTCCGGTCGCCGTCAACGGCCTCATCGAGCGGGCCGAGCGGCTGGTCATCTCGCTGGTCGCGGCCGGGCTCTCCGGCCTGACGACCTTCGGGGTGCCGTCGTGGATCGGCGTCCTGCTGCCGATCGCGCTGTGGATCGTCGCCGCGGGCTCCCTCGTCACGCTGATCCAGCGGGTGGTCACCGTACGCCGCGAGGCCGCCGAGGCCGACGCCGCCGCGGCCGCGGCCGCCGAAGGGGGCACCGCCTGATGGGCACCGCACAGGACAAGCTGGTCGACGGGCTGTACGGGCTCGGCTGGGCCGGAGTCAAGAAGCTGCCCGAGCCGGCCGCGGTCGCCCTCGGCCGCCGGATCGCGGACTTCGCGTGGAAGCGCCGCGGCAAGAGCGTGCTGCGGCTGGAGTCCAACCTGGCCCGGGTGGTGCCGGACGCCGGTCCGGAGCGGCTGCGCGAGCTGTCCAAGGCCGGCATGCGCTCCTACATGCGGTACTGGATGGAATCGTTCCGGCTGCCCACCATGGATCCGAAGCGGTTCGGCACCGATGTGCAGATGAAGGACGACCACATCCTGCGCGAGGCCCTCGCCTCCGGCCGCGGGGTCGTCGTCGCCCTGCCGCACCTGGCCAACTGGGATCTCGCCGGGGCCTGGGCCACAGGCCACATCGGCGTGCCGCTCACCACGGTCGCCGAGCGGCTCAAGCCCGAGACCCTCTACGACCGCTTCGTGGCCTACCGGGAGAGCCTGGGCATGGAGGTCCTGCCCCACAGCGGCGGCGCCGCCTTCGGCACCCTCGCCCGCCGCCTCCGCTCCGGCGGCCTGGTCTGCCTCGTCGCCGACCGGGACCTGTCCGCGTCCGGGATCGAGGTGGACTTCTTCGGCGCCACGGCGCGCATGCCGGCCGGCCCGGCGCTGCTCGCCCAGCACACGGGCGCGGCGCTGCTCCCCGCCACCCTGTACTACGGGGACGCGCCACAGCTGTACGGCCGCATCCACCCCGAGGTGGAGGTGCCGAAGGCGGGTACCCGGACCGAGAAGACCGCCGTCATGACGCAGGCGCTCGCGGACGTCTTCGCGCAGGGCATCGCGGAACACCCGCAGGACTGGCACATGCTCCAGCGCCTGTGGCTCGACGACCTGGAGGAGCGCCCGTAGTGAAGATCGGCATCGTGTGTCCGTACTCGTGGGACGTGCCGGGCGGCGTCCAGTTCCACATCCGCGACCTGGCGGAGCACCTGATCCGCCTCGGCCACGAGGTGTCGGTGCTGGCCCCGGCCGACGACGAGACCCCGCTGCCGCCGTACGTGGTCCCGGCGGGACGGGCGGTGCCGGTGCCGTACAACGGGTCGGTGGCCCGGCTGAACTTCGGCTTCCTCTCGGCGGCCCGGGTGCGCCGCTGGCTGCACGACGGCGTCTTCGACGTCCTCCACATCCACGAGCCCGCCTCGCCCTCCCTGGGGCTGCTGGCCTGCTGGGCGGCGCAGGGCCCCATCGTGGCCACCTTCCACACCTCCAACCCCCGCTCGCGGGCGATGATCGCCGCGTACCCGATCCTGCAGCCGGCGCTGGAGAAGATCAGCGCCCGGATCGCGGTGAGCGAGTACGCGCGGCGCACGCTCGTGGAGCACCTGGGCGGGGACGCGGTGGTGATCCCGAACGGGGTCGACGTGGACTTCTTCGCCAAGGCCGAGCCCAAGGCCGAGTGGGGCGGGCAGACGCTCGGCTTCATCGGCCGCATCGACGAACCCCGCAAGGGCCTGCCGGTGCTGATGGCGGCCTTCCCGAAGATCGCGGAGGCCTGCCCGGACGTACGCCTGCTGGTCGCCGGCCGCGGCGACGAGGAGGATGCCGTCGCCTCCCTGCCCGCGGAACTCCGGGCGCGGGTGGAGTTCCTCGGCATGGTCTCGGACGAGGACAAGGCACGGCTGCTGCGCAGCGTGGACGTGTACGTCGCCCCCAACACCGGCGGCGAGAGCTTCGGCATCATCCTCGTCGAGGCCCTGTCGGCGGGCGCGGCGGTACTGGCCTCGGACCTCGACGCCTTCGCGCAGGTCCTGGACCAGGGCGGGGCGGGCGACCTCTTCGCCAACGAGA
Source organism: Streptomyces antarcticus (assembly GCF_026627255.1). Taxonomy (GTDB): domain Bacteria; phylum Actinomycetota; class Actinomycetes; order Streptomycetales; family Streptomycetaceae; genus Streptomyces; species Streptomyces antarcticus. The sequence goes on from NZ_JAPNLM010000017.1 coordinate 29,759, forward strand.
ACGCCGACGCGCTCGCGGCCGGCGCGATCACCCTCCTGCGGGACCCGGCCCGGCGCGCCGAGCTGAGCGCCCGCGGCTCGGCGCACGTGCGCCGCTTCGACTGGTCGACGGTCGCCGCGGACATCCTGGCCGTGTACGAGACGGTGACGGACGGCGCGGCGGCGGTGGCCGAGGACGAACGCGTCCCCCTCCGCACCCGGCTCGGCCTCTCCCGGGACGCCTGACGGCGGCGCCGGCGGGCCCGGCGGCGACACCGGGCCCGCCGGAGCGGCCGGGCCCGCCTGAGCGCCGCCCGGCCCACCGGCGCTGACCGGGGCCGGGGCGGGGGCCGGTAGAGTCGCCGCCCGTGATCGAAACCCTTGTCTGGATTGCCCTGGCGCTCGGTGTCATCGGGGTCTACCTCAGCTGGACCGCCGGCCGGCTGGACCGGCTGCACTCGCGCATGGATGCCGCGCGGGCCGCCCTCGACGCCCAGCTCGTACGGCGCGCCTCCGTGGTGCTGGAGGTGGCCACCTCCGGCGTCCTCGACCCCGCCTCCTCCCTCGTGCTGTACGAGTCCGCGCACGCCGCCCGGCAGGCCGAGGAGGACCACCGGGAGGTCGCCGAGAGCGAGCTCAGCCAGGCGCTGCGGGCCGTCTTCGCCGACGCCGACCAGGTGGACGTGCTCAAGGCGGCTCCGGGCGGGGCCGAGGCCACCGAGGACCTGGCGGCGGCCGTGCGCCGGGTGCCGATGGCCCGGCGGTTCCACAACGACGCCGTACGGGCCGCCCGCGCCCTGCGCAGGCACCGCAAGGTCCGCTGGTTCCGGCTGGCCGGGCACGCCCCCTTCCCGCTCGCCTTCGAGATGGACGACGAGCCCCCGGCGTACCTCGCGGAGCGGCCCGTCTGAGAGACGCCCAGGGGGTGTCGCGCGCGGCCGGATCCGGCCGCCGGGGGAGCGGTCCAGGGCCGCTGCGGACAAGTCGGGGAGCCACCGGCTACACATTGGCCCTTGTTGTGGACTGGTCAGTGGGGTTTTCTCGGCACAGTAGTAGTCGAGTCTTCCCTTTCGAGTGAGGTCAACCCGTGAGCACGCTTCCCACCTCCCCCCAGTCCGCCGAGTCGGCGATCGGCACCTCCCGCGTGAAGCGCGGCATGGCCGAGCAGCTCAAGGGCGGCGTGATCATGGACGTGGTCAACGCCGAGCAGGCGAAGATCGCCGAGGACGCCGGCGCCGTGGCCGTCATGGCCCTCGAGCGGGTCCCGGCCGACATCCGCAAGGACGGCGGAGTCGCCCGCATGTCCGACCCCAACATGATCGAAGAGATCATCGAGGCTGTCTCGATCCCGGTCATGGCCAAGTCCCGCATCGGCCACTTCGTCGAGGCCCAGGTGCTCCAGTCCCTCGGCGTCGACTACATCGACGAGTCCGAGGTCCTGACCCCGGCCGACGAGGTCAACCACTCCGACAAGTGGGCGTACACCACCCCCTTCGTCTGTGGCGCCACCAACCTGGGCGAGGCCCTGCGCCGCATCGCCGAGGGCGCGGCCATGATCCGCTCCAAGGGCGAGGCCGGCACCGGCAACGTGGTCGAGGCCGTCCGCCACCTGCGCCAGATCAAGAACGAGATCGCCCGCCTGCGCGGCTACGACAACAACGAGCTCTTCGCCGCGGCCAAGGAGCTGCGCGCCCCGTACGAGCTCGTCAAGGAGGTCGCCGAGCTCGGCAAGCTCCCGGTCGTGCTGTTCTCCGCCGGTGGCGTCGCCACCCCGGCCGACGCCGCCCTGATGCGCCAGCTCGGCGCCGAGGGCGTCTTCGTCGGCTCCGGCATCTTCAAGTCGGGCGACCCGGCCAAGCGCGCCGCCGCCATCGTGAAGGCCACCACCTTCTTCGACGACCCGAAGATCATCGCGGACGCCTCCCGCAACCTGGGCGAGGCCATGGTCGGCATCAACTGCGACACCCTCCCCGAGTCCGAGCGCTACGCCAACCGCGGCTGGTAACCGGAGATGACCCACACCCCCGGCAACCCCGTGATCGGGGTGCTCGCCCTCCAGGGCGACGTACGGGAGCACCTGATCGCCCTGGCCGCGGCGGACGCCGTGGCCAGGCCGGTCCGGCGTCCCGAGGAGCTCGCCGAGGTCGACGCCCTGGTGATCCCCGGCGGCGAGTCCACGACCATGTCGAAGCTCGCTGTGCTGTTCGGCATGCTGGAGCCGCTGCGCGAGCGCGTGCGCGCCGGCCTGCCCGTCTACGGCACCTGCGCCGGCATGATCATGCTGGCGGACAAGCTCCTGGACGGCCGCGAGGACCAGGAGACGCTCGGCGGGATCGACATGATCGTCCGCCGCAACGCCTTCGGCCGGCAGAACGAGTCCTTCGAGGCGAAGGTCGACTTCGCGGGCATCGAGGGCGGCCCCGTCGAGGGCGTCTTCATCCGCGCCCCGTGGGTCGAGTCCGTCGGCGCGGCGGCCGAGGTCCTCGCCACGTACGACGGCCACACCGTCGCCGTGCGGCAGGGAAACGTCCTGGCGACCTCGTTCCACCCCGAGCTGACCGGCGACGACCGTGTTCACGCGTACTTCGTCGACATGGTGCGCGCGGGGCTGTAACGGCGTCCCGGTAGGATCTGTGGCGAACACTGTTGGTGACGCGAAGGAGACAGGCAGATGTCCGGCCACTCTAAATGGGCTACGACGAAGCACAAGAAGGCCGTGGTCGACGCCAAGCGCGGCAAGCTCTTCGCGAAGCTGATCAAGAACATCGAGGTCGCGGCCCGTATGGGCGGCGCCGACATCGACGGCAACCCGACGCTCTTCGACGCCATCCAGAAGGCCAAGAAGAGCTCGGTCCCGAACAAGAACATCGACTCCGCGGTCAAGCGCGGCGGCGGCCTCGAGGCCGGCGGCGCCGACTACGAGACGATCATGTACGAGGGATACGGCCCGAACGGCGTCGCGGTGCTCATCGAATGCCTCACCGACAACCGCAACCGAGCCGCGTCCGACGTACGGGTCGCCATGACCCGCAACGGCGGCTCGATGGCCGACCCGGGTTCGGTCTCGTACCTGTTCAACCGCAAGGGTGTCGTCCTGCTGCCCAAGGGCGAGCTGTCCGAGGACGACGTCCTGGAGACGGTACTGGAGGCGGGCGCCGAAGAGGTCAACGACCTCGGCGAGAGCTTCGAGGTCATCAGCGAGGCCACCGACATGGTCGCGGTCCGCACCGCGCTCCAGCAGGCGGGCATCGACTACGACTCCGCCGACTCCAACTTCCTGCCGACCATGCAGGTCGAGCTGGACGAAGAGGGAGCGCGCAAGATCTTCAAGCTCATCGACGCGCTGGAGGACAGCGACGACGTGCAGAACGTCTTCGCCAACTTCGACGTCTCGGACGAGGTCATGGAGAAGGTCGACGCGTAACGCGTCCACCGGAACCTTTCGAACGGCGGGCCGACGGGGACACACCCCGGCGGCCCGCCGTCGCGTTGTGCGCGATGTCAGTGGCGCCGGATAGCCTGCACGCACACGGACGGGCGATCGAACGGACAGGGGGCAGGGTGCGGGTACTCGGTGTGGACCCGGGGCTGACGCGCTGCGGCGTCGGCGTCGTCGAGGGTGTCGCCGGCCGTCCCCTGACCATGCTCGCGGTGGGGGTCGTACGAACGCCCGCCGACGCCGAGCTCGGCCTGAGGCTCGTCGCCATCGAGCGGGGCATCGAGGAGTGGCTCGACGCGCACCGCCCCGAAGTCGTCGCCGTGGAGCGGGTGTTCAGCCAGCACAACGTGAGCACCGTGATGGGCACCGCCCAGGCGAGCGCCGTCGCCATGCTGTGCGCGGCCCGCCGCGGCATCCCGGTCGCCCTGCACACCCCGAGCGAGGTCAAGGCCGCCGTCACCGGCAGCGGCCGCGCCGACAAGGCCCAGGTCGGCGCCATGGTCACCCGGCTGCTGCGGCTCGCCGAGCCGCCGAAGCCCGCCGACGCCGCCGACGCCCTCGCCCTCGCCATCTGTCACATCTGGCGGGCCCCCGCCCAGAACCGCCTCCAGCGGGCGGTCGCCCTGCACGCCTCGAAAGGCCGTACCCGATGATCGCCTTCGTCAGCGGCCCGGTCGCCGCGCTCGCCCCCACCCTTGCCGTGATCGAGGTCGGGGGAGTGGGCATGGCCGTGCACTGCACGCCGCACACGATCGCCGGCCTGCGCACGGGCGAGCCGGCCCGGCTGGCCACCTCCCTGGTCGTACGGGAGGACTCGCTCACCCTGTACGGATTCGCCGACGACGACGAGCGGCAGGTCTTCGAGGTGCTGCAGACCGCGAGCGGGGTCGGGCCGAGGCTGGCGCAGGCGATGCTCGGGGTGCACCGCCCCGACGCGCTGCGGACCGCCGTCTCGACGGGAGACGAGAAGGCGCTGACGGCGGTGCCGGGCATCGGCAAGAAGGGCGCCCAGAAGCTGCTGCTGGACCTGAAGGACAAGCTGGGGGCCCCACTGGGGGCCAGCGGCCTCGTCGGGGCCCAGCGGGGGGTGACGGCCGGTCCCGCGCCCTGGACCGAGCAGCTCGCCGCGGCCCTGATCGGGCTGGGCTACGCCGCGCGCGACGCGGAGGAAGCCGTCTCCGCGGTGACCCCGCAGGCCGAGGAGGCCATCGCGGCCGGCGGAGTGGCCCCCGTACCGCAGCTCCTGCGGGCGGCCCTGCAGTCCCTGAACCGGGCCCGCTAGGGGGGCCCCGCCGCCCGCCCGCCGCAAGCCCCGCGTCAGGCCACGTACCGGTCCCGCGGGCGGCGTGAGAACGCCGCGGGCCCCGACGGGCGGCCCGCGGGCCGCCCGACCGGCCGTACCCGCGGCCATCGCAGCAACCGCAGCAACCGAGAAGGCAGACTGACACCGTGAACTGGGACGACGACACCACCGCCGAGGACGAGGCACGGATCGTCGAGGCCGCCGCGGACGGCGAGGACACCGCCGTGGAGGCGGCCCTGCGGCCCAAGGACCTCGGTGAGTTCGTCGGCCAGGAGAAGGTCCGCCAGCAGCTGGACCTGGTCCTCAAGGCAGCCCGGCAGCGCGGGGCCACCGCCGACCACGTCCTGCTGTCCGGCGCGCCCGGCCTCGGCAAGACGACCCTGTCGATGATCATCGCCGCCGAGATGGGCGCCCCCATCCGCATCACCTCGGGCCCCGCGATCCAGCACGCCGGCGACCTCGCCGCGATCCTCTCCTCCCTCCAGGAGGGCGAGGTGCTCTTCCTCGACGAGATCCACCGCATGTCGCGGCCCGCCGAGGAGATGCTCTACATGGCCATGGAGGACTTCCGCGTCGACGTGATCGTCGGCAAGGGCCCCGGGGCCACCGCCATCCCCCTGGAACTGCCGCCCTTCACCCTCGTCGGGGCCACCACCCGGGCCGGCCTGCTGCCCCCGCCGCTGCGCGACCGCTTCGGCTTCACGGGGCACATGGAGTTCTACGCCCCCGAGGAACTGGAGCGCGTCATCCACCGCTCCGCCGGCCTCCTCGACGTGGAGATCGACACCGCGGGCGCAGCGGAGATCGCCGGGCGTTCCCGCGGCACCCCGCGCATCGCCAACCGCCTGCTGCGCCGGGTGCGCGACTACGCCCAGGTCCGCGCGGACGGCGTGATCAACCGCGAGGTCGCCGGCACCGCCCTCAAGGTCTACGAGGTGGACGAGCGCGGGCTGGACCGGCTCGACCGTGGCGTGCTGGAGGCCCTGCTCAAGCTCTTCGGCGGCGGTCCCGTCGGCCTGTCGACCCTGGCCGTGGCCGTGGGCGAGGAGCGGGAGACCGTCGAGGAGGTCGCGGAGCCGTTCCTGGTCCGCGAGGGCCTGCTGGCGCGCACGCCCAGGGGACGGGTGGCGACGCCCGCCGCATGGGCCCACCTGGGACTCGTACCGCCGCAGCACGGCGGGAGCGGATCAAGCGGACAACAGGGCTTGTTCGGGGCCTGACGGCGCGGACGTTCGCCCCCTCAGGAACTGCGATGCCATGCTGGGCGTTGTTCCATCGGTGCGGACTCGCCTAGACTCCGCCGATGCCGACCCTTCGGGTCGGCATGCCCACCCCCCGTAAAAAGGCCGCCGTCCGCGTGCGGTCGTGCGAAGGATCTCCGTCCCGTGAATCTCGTGACACTCCTCCCGTTCATCGTGCTCATCGGGGCGATGTTCCTGATGACCCGCTCCGCCAAGAAGAAGCAGCAGGCGGCCGCGCAGATGCGCAACGAAATGACGCCCGGCACCGGTGTCCGCACCATCGGCGGAATGTACGCCACGGTGAAGGAGATCGGCGACGACACCGTCACCCTCGAGGTGGCCCCCGGCGTCCACGCCATCTACGCGAAGAACTCCATCGGCGCCGTACTGGAGGACGAGGAGTACAACCGCATCGTCCACGGCGTCGTCGCCGACGCCGAGAACGACACGCCGGTCGTCCCCGACGACGCGTCCTCACTCACCGGGACGCCGAAGGCGGACCTCACGAAGCACGAGGACGAGGCTCCCAAGCCCGACCTCGGCAAGAAGGAGGGCTCGGCCGACGAGCCCGGCGACGAGCCCAAGGACGGCAAGACCGACGGCAAGACCGACGGCGAGGCCGGCGCGAAGTAGCGCGCGGTCCGGGACCGCGGGGCGCCTGACCGGCGGCCGTCGCGGTCCCGGTCAGTGACCCACTTCTGCGGGGGGCAGGGGTCCCCACCACACATTTCGTGGCCGTCCGCGCGCTGACCCGGCGCGGGGCGGTTGGACAGGGAGAAACGACAAGGTGGCAGCACCGAAGAAGGGCCGGCGGCCCACGGGGGCTCAGGGGAGGCCGGGGCGTGCCCTGGCGATCATCCTGATCGCGATGGTGGCGCTCACCGCGGGGATGTTCGTCTCGGACCAGACGACTCCCCGGCTCGGCATCGACCTCGCCGGCGGCACGAGCATCACGCTCAAGGCCAAGAGCGAGCCCGGCAAGCCGGACGCGATCAACGAGACCAACATGAACACGGCGGTCGGCATCATCGAGCGCCGCGTCAACGGTCTCGGCGTCTCCGAGGCCGAGGTCCAGACCCAGGGCCGCGACCACATCATCGTCAACATCCCCAAGGGGATGAACGAGAAGCAGGCGCGCGAGCAGGTCGGTACCACCGCCCAGCTCTACTTCCGCCCGGTGATCGCCTTCGCGGACGGCGCCCCCGCCGCTCCCGAGGGCAGCCCGAGCCCGAGTCCCTCCGCCAGCGGCTCCGGCGCTCCCAAGGCCGACGGCAACAAGTCCTCTCCGTCGGCCACCCCGTCGTCCAGCGCCACTTCCCAGGGCCGCGCGCTCAGTGAGGCCCTCAAGGCCCCGAACGCCCCCACTCCCTCGCCCTCGGCGAGCGAGTCGAAGAAGGCAGACGACACCAAGGCCCCGTCCCCCTCCGCGTCGGCCCCGCCGACCGGTGACGAGGCGGCCGCGGCCGACCTCCAGGCCCGGTTCGCCACCCTCGACTGCACCGACGAGGCGCAGCGCGCCGCCGTCGGCCAGGGCGTCAAGCCCACCGAGCCGGCGCTCGCCTGCGGCCAGCGCGGCGAGGCCTGGGGCAAGTGGGTGCTCGGTCCGGCCGCCGTAGAGGGCAAGGACATCAAGAGCGCCAAGGGCGTCATCGATCCGCAGTCGGGTCAGTGGATCGTCACGATGGACTTCAACGACAAGGGCAGCGACGCCTTCGCGAAGGTCACCGGCGAGCTCTCCGCCAAGCAGCCGCCGCAGAACCAGTTCGCGATCGTCCTCGACGGGGACGTCGTCTCCGACCCGTCCGTCTCCTCCGCGATCATGGGCGGCAACGCGCAGATCTCCGGCGGCTTCACCCAGCAGTCCGCGCAGGACCTGGGCAACATGCTCTCGTACGGCGCCCTGCCGCTCTCCTTCAGCGAGGACAGCGTCACCACCGTCACCGCCGCCCTCGGCGGCGAGCAGCTGCGCGCCGGCCTCATCGCCGGTGCGATCGGCATGCTCCTCGTCGTGATCTACCTGCTGGTGTACTACCGCGGCCTGGCGTTCATCGCGATCATCAGCCTCCTGGTGTCCGCGGTCCTCACCTACACGATCATGTCGCTCCTCGGGAAGGGCATCGGCTTCGCGCTGAACCTGCCCGCCGTCTGCGGGGCGATCGTGGCCATCGGCATCACAGCGGACTCGTTCATCGTGTACTTCGAACGAATCCGCGACGAGATCCGCGAGGGCCGCACCCTGCGTCCGGCCGTCGAGCGCGCCTGGCCGCGCGCCCGGCGCACGATCCTGGTCTCCGACTTCGTGTCGTTCCTCGCCGCCGCGGTGCTCTTCATCGTCACCGTGGGCAAGGTCCAGGGCTTCGCCTTCACACTGGGTCTGACGACCCTGCTCGACGTCGTCGTGGTGTTCCTCTTCACCAAGCCCGTCATGACGCTGCTGGCGCGGACGAAGTTCTTCTCCAGCGGCCACCCGTGGTCCGGGCTGGACCCGAAGCGGCTCGGCGCCAAGCCCCCGCTGCGCCGGTCCCGCCGCACCGGTCCCGCCCCCGCCCCCGTCGACGCAAAGGAGGCGTGAGAGATGTCGAAGCTGGGAGATCTCGGCGCCAGGCTGTACCGCGGTGAGGTCGGCTACGACTTCGTCGGCAAGCGCTTTCTCTGGTACGGCGTTTCCATCCTGATCACCATCACGGCCATCGTGGCCGTGGCCGTTCAGGGCCTCAACATGGGGATCGAGTTCAAGGGCGGTGCCGTCTTCACCACCCCGAAGACCTCCGTCTCGGTCGCGAAGGCCACGGAGGACTCGGAAGCGGCCTCCGGGCACGACGCGATCGTCCAGGAGCTCGGCACCGGCGGCCTGCGGATCCAGATCTCGGGTGTGGACACCGCCGCCGCGAGCGACGTGAAGAAGCAGCTGGCCTCCGACCTCAAGGTCAACGAGGCCGACATCAACGCCGACCTGGTCGGCCCCAGCTGGGGCTCCCAGATCGCGAACAAGGCGTGGACCGGCCTCGGCATCTTCATGGTCCTCGTGGTGATCTACCTCGCCATCGCCTTCGAGTGGCGCATGGCGGTCGCGGCACTGATCGCCCTGATCCACGACCTCACGATCACGGTCGGCGTCTACGCGCTGGTCGGCTTCGAGGTCACCCCGGGCACGGTCATCGGCCTGCTGACGATCCTCGGTTACTCCCTCTACGACACCGTCGTCGTCTTCGACGGTCTCAAGGAGGGGTCGAAGGACATCACCAAGCAGACCCGCTTCACGTACAGCGAGATCGCCAACCGAAGCATCAACGGCACCCTGGTCCGCTCGATCAACACCACGGTCGTGGCGCTGCTCCCGGTCGGGGCCCTGCTGTTCATCGGCGGCGGCTTCCTGGGCGCCGGCATGCTGAACGACATCTCGCTGTCGCTGTTCGTCGGCCTCGCCGCCGGCGCGTACTCCTCGATCTTCATCGCGACCCCGCTGGTCGTCGACCTGAAGGAGCGCGAGCCGGCCATGAAGGCGCTGAAGAAGCGCGTGCTCGCGAAGCGGGCGGGCGCGGCGGCCAAGGGCGAGTCCACGGACGACGGCTACGACGCCGGCGCCGGTGACGCACCCGAGGCCGTGGCACCGGGCCGGCCGGGGCGTCGCCGGTGACCGCGCTGACCGAGGACACGCGGGGGCTGCTGCTCAGCCGGATCAAGGACGTACCGGACTACCCGAAGCCCGGCGTGATGTTCAAGGACATCACCCCGCTGCTGGCGGACCCGAAGGCGTTCGCCGCGCTGACGGACGCGCTCGTGGAGCTGGCCGGGCGGTACGGCGCGACGAAGATCGTCGGGCTGGAGGCGCGCGGGTTCATCCTGGCGGCCCCGGTCGCCGTGCAGGCCGGGATCGGCTTCGTACCGGTGCGCAAGGCCGGAAAGCTGCCGGGCGCGACGCTCGCGCAGTCGTACGAGCTGGAGTACGGGACCGCCGAGATCGAGATCCACGCGGAGGACCTGTCGGCCGGTGACCGGGTCATGGTCATCGACGACGTCCTGGCCACCGGCGGCACCGCCGGGGCCTCGCTGGAGCTCATCCGGCGGGCCGGGGCGGACGTCGCGGGGGTGGCGGTCCTGATGGAGCTGTCGTTCCTGCCGGGGCGGGCCAGACTGGCCGGCGCCCTGGACGGGGCCCCGCTGGACGCCCTGATCGTGGTCTGAGCACCCGGCTCACGAGCGGCGGGCACCCGGTTCACCCCGGGCGCCCGCCGCTTTCGCGTACACCACCGGTGCCCGGATGGGCGGATCCGGCCCCGGCGGCCCGGGGCGCGGCCTCGGCGAACGGGGTACGGGAACCCTCGCTACCATGGGATGTCCGGACCTGACCGGGGCACCGGATCCTCCCCCAGACTCCGTCCGGGGGGACCCCCGTGAGGAGCGCTCTTGCCAGACGAGGTCCAGCCAATCTCCGCCGCGCAGCCCGACCCGCAGGCCGAGCCGGCCGCGGCGCCCGCCGCCACGCCCCCGCCGGCCCCCCCGGCCACCGCGGCCCCGGTGGCCCCGGCGGCCCCGGCGGTCAAGCCCGCTCCGGCCGTGAAGCCCGCTCCGGCCGCGGCGGCCAAGCCCGCGCCGGGCAAGTCGGCCGGGTCCTCCAACCGGGTGCGGGCCCGGCTCGCCCGCCTCGGCGTGCAGCGCTCCAACCCGTACAACCCGGTACTGGAACCCCTCCTGCGCATCGTCCGCAGCAACGACCCGAAGATCGAGACGTCGACGCTGCGCCAGCTCGAGCAGGCCTACCAGGTCGCCGAGCGCTGGCACCGCGGCCAGAAGCGCAAGAGCGGCGACCCGTACATCACCCATCCCCTCGCGGTGACCACCATCCTCGCCGAGCTCGGCATGGACCCCGCCACCCTGATGGCCGGACTGCTCCACGACACCGTCGAGGACACCGAGTACGGCCTGGAGGACCTGCGCCGCGACTTCGGCGACGCCGTGGCCCTGCTCGTCGACGGCGTCACCAAGCTGGACCGGGTCAAGTTCGGCGAGGCCGCGCAGGCCGAGACCGTCCGCAAGATGGTCGTCGCGATGGCCAAGGACCCGCGCGTCCTGGTCATCAAGCTCGCCGACCGCCTGCACAACATGCGCACCATGCGCTACCTCAAGCGGGAGAAGCAGGAGAAGAAGGCCCGCGAGACCCTCGAGATCTACGCCCCGCTGGCGCACCGGCTGGGCATGAACACCATCAAGTGGGAGCTGGAGGACCTCGCCTTCGCGATCCTCTACCCCAAGATGTACGACGAGATCGTCCGGCTGGTCGCCGAGCGCGCGCCCAAGCGGGACGAGTACCTCGCCGTCGTCACGGACGAGGTGCAGACGGACCTGCGGGCGGCCCGGATCAAGGCCACCGTCACCGGCAGACCCAAGCACTACTACAGCGTCTACCAGAAGATGATCGTCCGAGGCCGCGACTTCGCGGAGATCTACGACCTGGTCGGCATCCGCGTCCTCGTGGACACCGTCCGGGACTGCTACGCCGCCCTCGGCACCGTGCACGCGCGATGGAACCCGGTCCCCGGCCGGTTCAAGGACTACATCGCGATGCCCAAGTTCAACATGTACCAGTCGCTGCACACGACGGTCATCGGGCCCAGCGGCAAGCCGGTCGAGCTCCAGATCCGCACCTTCGACATGCACCGCCGGGCCGAGTACGGCATCGCCGCGCACTGGAAGTACAAGCAGCAGACCGTCGCCGGCACCTCCAAGGTGCGCACCGACGTCCCCCAGGCCGCCAAGGGCAGCGCCGGCCAGGACACCGTCAACGACATGGCCTGGCTGCGCCAGCTGCTGGACTGGCAGAAGGAGACGGAGGACCCCGGCGAGTTCCTCGACTCGCTGCGCTTCGACCTCTCCCGCAACGAGGTCTTCGTCTTCACGCCCAAGGGCGACGTCATAGCGCTCCCGGCCGGCGCCACCCCCGTGGACTTCGCGTACGCCGTCCACACCGAGGTCGGCCACCGGACCATAGGGGCCAGGGTCAACGGCCGCCTGGTCCCGCTGGAGTCCACGCTCGACAACGGCGACCTGGTGGAGGTCTTCACCTCCAAGGCCGAGGGGGCCGGACCGTCAAGGGACTGGCTGGGCTTCGTCAAGTCCCCGCGGGCCCGCAACAAGATCCGCGGCTGGTTCTCCAAGGAGCGCCGCGACGAGGCCATCGAGCAGGGCAAGGACGCCATCGCGCGGGCCATGCGCAAGCAGAACCTGCCGATCCAGCGGATCCTGACGGGCGACTCGCTGGTCACCCTCGCGCACGAGATGCGCTACCCCGACATCTCCTCCCTGTACGCGGCGATCGGCGAGGGCCACGTGGCCGCGCAGGGCGTCGTACAGAAGCTCGTACAGGCCCTCGGCGGCGAGGAGGCGGCCAACGAGGACATCGAGGAGAGCATCCCGCCCGCCCGCGGCCGCAGCAACCGGCGCAAGAACGCCGACCCGGGCGTCGTCGTCAAGGGCGTCGACGACGTGTGGGTCAAGCTGGCCCGCTGCTGCACCCCGGTGCCGGGAGACCCGATCGTCGGCTTCGTCACGCGCGGCAGCGGCGTATCGGTCCACCGCGCGGACTGCGTCAACGTGGACTCCCTCTCCCAGGAGCCCGAGCGGATGCTCGAGGTCGAGTGGGCGCCCACCCAGTCCTCGGTCTTCCTGGTCGCCATCCAGGTCGAGGCGCTGGACCGGTCCCGCCTGCTGTCGGACGTCACCCGGGTCCTGTCCGACCAGCACGTCAACATCCTCTCGGCGGCCGTCCAGACCTCCCGCGACCGGGTGGCCACCTCGCGGTTCACCTTCGAGATGGGCGACCCAAAGCACCTGGGACACGTCCTGAAGGCCGTCCGGGGCGTGGAGGGCGTCTACGACGTCTACCGCGTGACCTCGGCCCGCAGGCCGTAGCGGCCGGGCCGCGACACGGCAGTGGGCGCCACCCCGAGGGGGTGGCGCCCACCGTCATGTACGCGGTGTCCGGGGCCCGTCAGCCGCCGAACTCCTCCAGGCCCTTCAGCGCCTGGTCCAGCAGGGCCTGACGGCCCTCCAGCTCACGGCCCAGCTTGTCGGCCTTCGCGTTGTTGCCCGCGGCGCGCGCCGCGTCGACCTGGCCGCGCAGCTTGTCGACGGCCCCCTGGAGCTGCCCCGTCAGCCCGGCCGCACGCGCCCGCGCCTCCGGGTTCGTACGGCGCCACTCGCCCTCCTCGGCCTCCTGGATCGCCCGCTCGACCGTGTGCATCCGGCCCTCGACCTTCGGCCGGGCGTCGCGCGGCACGTGGCCGATGGCCTCCCACCGCTCGTTCAGCGAGCGGAACGCGGCACGGGCCGCCTTCAGGTCGGTGACCGGGAGGAGCTTCTCGGCCTCGTCGGCCAGCTCCTCCTTCACCTTCAGGTTCTCGACCTGCTCCGCGTCGCGCTCGGCGAAGACCTCGCTGCGCGCCGCGAAGAAGACGTCCTGCGCACCGCGGAAACGGTTCCACAGGTCGTCCTCGGACTCCCGCTGCGCCCGGCCCGCGGCCTTCCAGTCCGCCATCAGCTCGCGGTAACGGGCCGCCGTCGGACCCCAGTCGGCCGACTTCGACAGCGACTCGGCCTCCGCGACCAGCTTCTCCTTCACCTTGCGGGCGTCCTCGCGCTGCGCGTCGAGCGAGGCGAAGTGCGCCTTACGGCGCTTGGAGAAGGCGGAGCGGGCGTGCGAGAAGCGGTGCCACAGCTCGTCGTCGGACTTGCGGTCCAGGCGGGGCAGCGCCTTCCAGATGTCCACCAGGGCGCGCAGCCGCTCGCCGGCGCTGCGCCACTGGTCGCTCTGCGCCAGCTCCTCCGCCTCGACGACCAGCGCGTCCTTGGCCGAGCGGGCCTCGTCCGTCTGCTTGGCCTTCTGGACCTTGCGCTCCTCGCGCCGCGACTCCACGGTCGCGACCAGCTTGTCCAGCCGGACGCGCAGGGCGTCGAGGTCGCCCACGGCGTGGTGCTCGTCCACCTGCGTGCGCAGGTGGTCGATGGCCGTCTGCGCGTCCTTGGCGGACAGATCAGTGGTCCGCACCCGCTTTTCGAGGAGGCCGATCTCGACCACCAGGCCCTCGTACTTGCGCTCGAAATAGGCCAGGGCCTCCTCAGGGGTGCCCGCCTGCCACGAGCCGACGACCTTCTCGCCATCGGCAGTACGCACGTACACGGTGCCCGTCTCGTCGACTCGGCCCCACGGGTCGCTGCTCACAGCGCCTCCTCCACCTGATGCCTGCGGGGGGTTCGCCCCCTGGGCATCGTCCACAGTTTCCTGGGGCGGGCAGCGCCCGCCCTGCACAACGCCAACATAGGCGACCGCCGGGCCGGCTGTCCGCATCCCGCACGACGGAATCTCGGCGTGCGGGGGAGGGAACGGCCGGTCCGGGGGTCGCCGGGCCCCGTCAGCTCTGGGTGACGGTGCCCTTCTCGATCTTCACCTCGGTCTTCGGCGCCCCGTCCTGGCCGCCGTCGGCCGTACCGGCCTTGGCGACCTCCTCCAGTACCTTCAGGCCGGCCGCGTCGATCTTGCCGAAGGGCGTGTACGACGGAGCCAGCGGGCTGTCCTTGTAGACGAGGAAGAACTGGCTGCCGCCCGAGCCGGGCTGGCCGGTGTTGGCCATCGCCACCGTGCCCGCCGGGTAGACGACCTGCCCCTGCTCGTTCGCCTTGCCGAGGGAGTCCAGGTTCTCGTCCGGGATGGTGTAGCCGGGGCCGCCCGTGCCGGTGCCCTGCGGGTCGCCGCACTGGAGCACGAAGATCCCGCCCGTCGTCAGCCGGTGGCACTTCGTGTTGTCGAAGTACCCGGCGTCGGCGAGCGACTTGAACGAGTTCACCGTCTGCGGGGTCTTCGCGGCGTCCATCGCGAACGTGACGTCGCCCGCGCTCGTCTTCAGGGCGAAGGTGTACTTCGCCTTGGGGTCGATCGCCATCGCCGGCGACGGGGACTGCTGGGGCGTCGGCGAGGCGGACGGGGTCGCGGCCGGGTCGGCCGCCTCGTCCTTCTTGTCCGAGTCGAAGACCCCGCCCACGACGAGGCCGACGAGCGTGGCGACCACCACGGCCACCGCCGCGCCGATCACGGCCGCGCGTCGGCGGGACTTCTGCCGGGCCTCCGCCCTGCGCTGCTGCTGGCGCTCGTACTTCTCCTTGGCGAGCTGTCGCCGCCGCTGATCGCTCGTGACCACCGGGTCGTCTCCTTGTGCGTCTCTGGTACCGCTGTCCGGGCTGGGATAGGCCGTACCGTATATGGGTTCGCTGTGTAATGAGCGGCGCCGGTAGGCTCTGAGCAGCAGCAATCCGATCTGCAGCCTCCCGCCGGACGACGATTGAGGACGAACGTGCTGATTGCCGGGTTCCCGGCCGGGGCCTGGGGGACCAACTGTTACGTGGTCGCCCCCGCCGCCGGGGAGGAGTGCGTCATCATCGACCCGGGCCACCAGGCCACCCAGGGCGTCGAGGAGATGCTGAGGAAGCACCGGCTCAAGCCCGTGGCGGTCGTACTGACCCACGGCCACATCGATCATGTGGCCTCGGTCGTCCCGGTGTGCGGAGCACACGACGTACCGGCCTGGATCCACCCCGAGGACCGCTACATGATGAGCGACCCGGAGAAGGCCCTCGGCCGCTCGATCGGCATGCCGCTCATGGGCGAGCTGACCGTCGGCGAGCCGGACGACGTCCGTGAGCTGACCGACGGCGCCGGCCTGAAACTGGCCGGAATGGACTTCTCGGTCGCCCACGCGCCGGGCCATACCAAGGGGTCGGTGACGTTCCGGATGCCCGAGCTGGCCGCCGTCCCGCCGGTCTTCTTCTCGGGCGACCTGCTCTTCGCCGGCTCCATCGGCCGCACCGACCTGCCCGGCGGCTCCCACGCCGAGATACTCGAATCGCTGGGCCGCGTGTGCCTGCCGCTCGAGGACTCGACCGTGGTGCTGTCCGGCCACGGCCCCCAGACCACCATCGGCCGCGAGCGAGCGACCAACCCGTACCTGCGGGAAGTCGCCGCCGGCCTGGCAGCGGACCCGAAGGCCGCTCCACGACGAGGAATGTGACGAGAGTTCCGTGAGCACTTTTCAGGCCCCCAAGGGCACGTACGACCTGCTGCCGCCCCGGTCCGCGACCTTCCTCGCGGTCCGCGAGGCGATCGCCGCGCCGCTGAGGAACTCGGGCTACGGGTACGTCGAGACCCCCGGCTTCGAGAACGTCGAGCTGTTCTCCCGCGGCGTCGGCGAGTCCACCGACATCGTGAGCAAGGAGATGTACACCCTCACCACGAAGGGCGGCGACGAGCTCGCCCTGCGCCCCGAGGGCACCGCCTCCGTACTGCGCGCCGCGCTCCAGGGCAACCTGCACAAGGCCGGCCTGCTGCCCGTCAAGCTCTGGTACTCCGGCTCGTACTACCGCTACGAGCGGGCCCAGAAGGGCCGCTACCGCCACTTCTCGCAGGTCGGCGCCGAGGCGATCGGCGCCGAGGACCCGGCGCTCGACGCCGAGCTGATCATCCTGGCCGACCAGGCCTACCGCACGCTGGGCCTGCGCGACTTCCGGATCCTGCTCAACTCGCTGGGCGACAAGGAGTGCCGTCCCGTCTACCGGGAGGCCCTCCAGGCGTTCCTCGGCGGGCTGGACCTGGACGAGGACACCGTCCGCCGGGCCGAGATCAACCCGCTGCGCGTCCTCGACGACAAGCGGGAGTCCGTACAGGCGCAGCTGGTCGGCGCGCCCATGCTGCGCGACTACCTGTGCGACGCCTGCAAGGCGTACCACGAGGAGGTGCGGGCGCTCGTGACGGCGGCCGGCGTCGTCTTCGAGGACGACGAGAAGCTGGTGCGCGGGCTGGACTACTACACCCGCACCACCTTCGAGTTCGTCCACGACGGCCTGGGCTCCCAGTCCGCGGTGGGCGGCGGCGGCCGCTACGACGGGCTGTCCGAGATGATCGGCGGACCGGCCCTGCCGTCCGTGGGCTGGGCGCTGGGCGTGGACCGCACGGTCCTGGCGCTGGAGGCGGAGGGCGTGTCGCTGGACATCCCCGCGGCGACCTCGGTCTTCGCGGTGGCCCTGGGCGAGGAGGCCCGCCGGGTCCTGTTCGGGAAGGTCACCGAGCTGCGCCGGGCGGGCATCGCCGCGGACTTCTCCTTCGGGGGCAAGGGCCTCAAGGGTGCGATGAAGGACGCGAACCGGTCGGGTGCGCGGTTCGCCGTCGTCGCCGGCGAGCGGGACCTGGCCGAGGGCCTCGTCCAGCTCAAGGACATGGAGTCCGGCGAGCAGGGCACCGTGCCGCTCGCCGACCTGGTCGACACCGTCCGGGCCCGCCTGGCCTGACGACCGCCGCTGCCGCCGACGGGCGGGGACGGGGAGCCGCCGCGGCGTGCTCCCCGCCCCGCCCTCGTCGTCTCCGGGCCCGGGACGATCCGAGAGGGACGCGCTCAGCGCAGCCCGCGGCGCCCCGCCGTCGTCACCGCCGCCGCGCGGTCCGTGACCTCCAGCTCGCCGAACACCCGCAGCGGGTGCGTCTCCTTATGTCCGTCGAACGGTGGACACACAGCCCCGTACGGCACAATGGCCGGTGCTTGGTGACCTTGCAGATGTGGAGCGGGCGGTATGACGACACGAGGTACGGACGCGGACACCGCCCCGAGGACGACGGTCGGGGGCAGCCGGGCCCTGGCCCTGCTGCTGGTGATCACCGGGGCCGCGGGGCTGCTGGCCGCCTGGGTGATCACGATGGACAAGTTCAAGCTGCTGGAGGACCCGAACTTCACCCCGGGCTGCAGCCTGAACCCGGTCGTCTCCTGCGGCAACATCATGAAGAGCGACCAGGCGGCCGTCTTCGGCTTCCCGAACCCCATGCTCGGACTGGTCGCCTACGGGATCGTGGTCTGCGTCGGCATGAGCCTGCTGGCCGGAGCCCGGTTCAGCCGCTGGTACTGGCTCACGCTCAACGCGGGCACCCTCTTCGGCGTCGTCTTCTGCGCCTGGCTGACCTACCAGTCCCTGTACAACATCAACTCGCTCTGCCTGTGGTGCTCCCTGGCCTGGGTCGCCACGATCGTCATGTTCTGGTACGTCACCTCGCACAACGTCCGCGAGGGGCTGCTGCCCGCGCCGGGCTGGCTGCGGGGCTTCTTCACCGAGTTCACCTGGGTGCTTCCCGTCCTGCACATCGGGATCATCGGCATGCTGATCCTGACGCGCTGGTGGGAGTTCTGGACCTCCTGAGCCGGGCGACCTGTCAGCGGGCTCGCATAGGCTTCCGGTGTGGAACCAGATCTCTTCACCGCCGCAGCCGAGGAACGCCAGGAGAAGGACCCGTCCAGCTCTCCGCTCGCCGTACGGATGCGCCCGCGCACCCTGGACGAGGTCGTCGGCCAGCAGCACCTGCTCAAGCCCGGCTCCCCGCTGCGGCGCCTGGTCGGCGACGGCGCGGGCGGCCCGGCCGGCGCCTCGTCGGTGATCCTCTGGGGCCCGCCCGGCATCGGAAAGACCACCCTGGCGTACGTGGTGAGCCAGGCGACGCAGAAGCGGTTCGTCGAGCTGTCGGCCATCACCGCCGGCGTCAAGGAGGTCCGCGCGGTCATCGAGGGCGCCCGGCGCGCGGCCGGGGGCTACGGCAAGGAGACCGTCCTCTTCCTCGACGAGATCCACCGCTTCAGCAAGGCCCAGCAGGACTCGCTGCTCCCCGCCGTGGAGAACCGCTGGGTGACGCTGGTCGCGGCCACCACGGAGAACCCGTACTTCTCGATCATCTCCCCGCTGCTGTCGCGCTCGCTCCTGCTGACGCTGGAACCGCTGACGGACGAGGACCTGACCGCCCTGATGCGGCGGGCACTGACCGAGGAGCGCGGCCTCGGGGGAGCGGTGACCCTGCCCGCCGACGCCGAGGCCCACCTGCTGCGGATCGCCGGCGGCGACGCCCGGCGGGCGCTGACGGCGCTGGAGGCGGGGGCCGGGTCGGCCATCGCCAAGGGCGAGGAGGAGATCACCCTCGAAACCGTCGAGGAGGCCGTCGACCGGGCGGCCGTGCGCTACGACCGCGACGGCGACCAGCACTACGACGTGGCGAGCGCCCTGATCAAGTCGATCCGCGGCTCCGACGTGGACGCGGCGCTGCACTACCTGGCGCGCATGATCGACGCGGGGGAGGACCCACGGTTCATCGCCCGGCGCCTGATGATCTCCGCGAGCGAGGACATCGGTCTGGCGGACCCGACGGCCCTGCCGATCGCGGTGGCCGCGGCCCAGGCGGTGGCGATGATCGGCTTCCCGGAGGCCGCGCTGACCCTCTCCCACGCGACCATCGCACTGGCGCTCGCCCCCAAGTCGAACACCGCCACCACCGCGATCGGCGCGGCCCTGGCCGACGTACGGGCGGGCCTCGCGGGCTCCGTCCCGACGCACCTGCGGGACGGGCACTACAAGGGCGCGGCCAAGCTGGGGCACGCGCAGGGGTACGTCTACCCGCACGACGTACCCGGCGCCATCGCCGCCCAGCAGTACGCGCCGGACGAGATCCACGGCAAGCGGTACTACGAACCGACCCGGTACGGGGCCGAGGCGCGCTACGCCGACGTGGTGGAGAAGGTCCGCGAGCGACTTGGCGGCGGCTCCTGACGCAGACGGCCCCGGCCGCGCGCCCCGGCGGGCGGCCGGGGCCGGTCCCGCCTAGGCTCCGCCGGTACTGGTCCGACGAGACCGCGCTCGGCGCCGCCTGGCGGGGCGGCGCGTACGCCTGGACCCCGCAGCGCCAGCTGGAGTACGCCAACGACCTCGACGTCCTGCTCGCCGTGGACAAGCAGACCAACTACGACAGGGCAGCAGGACCGCAGACAAGTGGAAGCCGCCGCTCACGACGTACTGGTGCGCGTACGCGCGCCGCTACACCGGCATCAAGGCCAAGTACCGGCCGTCCGTCACCGCCCCCGAGAAGCTCGCGCTCCAGCAGATGCCGACCACCTGCCCCTAGTGCGAGGCCGCCGAGAAGAGGGTGTGCATGGCCCGGCGCAGGCCGCAGATGTCCGCCACCGGCTCCGGGAAGTCGAAGCGGGCGTCGAACGAGCCGCCCGCGCCGCCCGTGAAGCGCACGCGCAGGCCGAGGCGGTCCAGGGCCAGCGGTACGGCGGTCGTGCCGTCCGCCCCGCGCGCGCCCAGCAGTCCGCACAGCTCGCCGAGCCGGTCGCCGTGGGCCGAGTGCAGATGCTGGAGCAGCTCGCTCTCGTGCGCCACCATCGGGTCGGGCTCGGCCTCGCCCAGGTCCTCCGGCTCCACGTGCTCGGCGCCCCACAGGTCGTCCACCGAGATCTCCCCGACCTCCAGGCGCAGCAGCATCCACGCCGGGCGCCCGGTGTACGGGGCGTCCAGGGACTCCGACATCCCCAGCAGCTCGCCCACCGGGTGGCGCTCGGCGAGCAGCGCCGCGCAGGCCGCGCGCTCGTCCCCGCGGACCGCCGTCAGCCACCCGGCCAGCCACGCACGGCCTCGGATACGATGGGGCACGGACACCGGCGCCACGTCCGTGATCTCGATCACGGCGGTGAGGTCGTCGTCCTGGGCGTGAGCGGCTGCCCTGGCAGCCGCGGATTCCCCGGAAACAAGGAGAATCACGTCCCCGTCCGGGGTGACGGTCCGTGCGGCCGGCATCCCCGTCCCGAACTCCGCCAGCTCATGAGTGTCGTGAGCACCCGGCAGAGTGAGGGATACTGAGGCGTTGGACTCTACGAGGGTTCGTACGCGTTCGGCTCCGGTGAGCTGCCGAACGCCTTCCCTGGGACGCGGCTGACCTTGCTTATCGTCGTCGAAAGCAGATTCCGTTTCGTTGGAATCTGAACTTCGACGCGCACTGGGCAGGGGGATCCCATGTGGTCGAGACATTACGTCCTCCTCGCTAAGGTAAGCCTCACCTAACTTACATGGAGGTAGGTTCCACGTGAACCAGAAGCGACCCAAGGTCAAGAAGTCGCGTGCCCTCGGCATTGCGCTGACCCCGAAGGCCGTCAAGTACTTCGAGGCCCGCCCCTACCCGCCGGGCGAGCACGGCCGTGGCCGCAAGCAGAACTCGGACTACAAGGTTCGTCTGCTGGAGAAGCAGCGTCTGCGCGCTCAGTACGACATCTCTGAGCGTCAGATGGCCCGCGCGTACGACCGCGCCAAGAAGGCCGAAGGCAAGACGGGCGAGGCGCTGGTCGTCGAGCTCGAGCGTCGCCTCGACGCCCTGGTCCTGCGTTCGGGCATCGCCCGCACCATCTACCAGGCCCGCCAGATGGTCGTTCACGGCCACATCGAGGTCAACGGCGACAAGGTCGACAAGCCGTCGTTCCGCGTCCGTCCGGACGACGTCATCACGGTGCGCGAGCGCAGCCGCGAGAAGGTTCCGTTCCAGGTTGCCCGTGAGGGTGGCTACGCAGGCGAGGGCGAGACCCCGCGCTACCTGCAGGTCAACCTGAAGGCCCTGGCCTTCCGCCTGGACCGCGACCCGAACCGCAAGGAAATCCCGGTCATCTGCGACGAGCAGCTGGTCGTCGAGTACTACGCCCGCTGACGCAGGCGTAGCCCTCACAGGCTGGTCGAAGCCCGTCGTCCCCTCCGGGGGGCGGCGGGTTTTCCCGTACCCGGGCCCGCTCCTCCCCTCTTTCCGTACCCGTACCCGGGCCCGCCCCTCCCAGCCGTGGACCGCTACGGCTGGTCGGCCGCCGCCCGGCGCGACACCCGGGAGCCCCGCGGCCCGCCCCGCCAGGCCGGCCGCGGCGCGGGGACCGTCCCGCCCCGCTCCCCGGGGCCGCGCAGCGCCCGCACCACCAGCGCCTCCCGGCCCAGCACCCGCCCCTCGGCCGCGCACGCCGCGTAGCGCTCGGTGCCCAGCAGCTCCCCGGCCCGCTCCCGGCACATCAGCCGCGGCGCGTTGAAGTACCCCGAGCCGAACAGCTGGAGCCCCACCCCGCCCCACATCGGCTCCGCCGCGCCCTGGAGCACGGCCGCCTCCGCCGCATCGCCCTCCGCGGCCGTCACCAGGGCCAGCAGCTCCAGCGCGAGCACCAGCCCCACCAGATCGTGGAACGCGTGGTTGATCGCCACGCACTCCCTCAGCAGCCGCCGCGCCTCGGCCGTGCCCCCCGCGTCCAGGGCCGCGTACGCGAGGACGTACAGGGCGTACGCCTTCGTCCAGCGCTCGCCGCGCTCCTCGCAGATCTCCCGCACCTCGCCGCACAGCGTCGCCGCGCCCGCCAGGTCCCCCTGGAAGGCCAGCGCCATCGCCAGCTCCACCTGGCACATCAGTACGCTGCTGTTCAGCTCCCCGGCCGCCCGGTACCGCTCCAGCGCCGCGCCCAGCAGCTCCCCGGCCCGCGCCATGTCGTCCGAGACCAGCGCCAGGCAGCCCAGCCGGTGCACCGCGTACGCGGCCGCCACCGCGTTGCCCGTCCGCGCCGCCGCGTCCCGGCACTCGTACAGGGCGCTCATCGAGGCCACCGCGTCCCCCTGCAGGGCCGCCACGTAGCCGAGCACCCACAGCGCCTTCAGCCGCGAGGCCTCGTACTCCACCGGCTGCTCGGCCGCCTCCAGGGACCGGTCCAGCCAGTGCCGGCCCTCGGTGAGCCGGCCGCAGCCCGCCCAGAAGAACCACAGCGTGCCGGCCAGGTACTGGCCCAGGTGCGCCTCGTCCGGCTCGTCCAGGCAGCACTCCAGTGCGAGCCGCAGGTTCGCCAGCTCCGCCTCCACCAGCGCGGCCACCGCCTCCTGGCGGGGGCTGAACCAGTCCAGCTCACACCAGGTGGCCAGTCCCATGTACCAGTCCCGGTGCCGCCGCCGCAGCCGCCCGGCGTCGCCGAGCGACTCCAGCCAGCCCGCGCCGTACGCCCGTACGGTCTCCAGCATCCGGTAGCGCACCCCGGCCGGGGTCTCCTCCCGCACCAGCAGGGACTGGGCCAGCAGCTCCCCGACCAGGTCCAGCACCTCGTCCGCGTGCAGGTCCGGCCCCGCGCACACGTACTCGGCGGCGTCGAGGTCGAACCGCCCGGCGAACACCGAGAGCCGCGCCCACATCAGCCGCTCCGCGGCCGTGCACAGCTCGTGGCTCCAGCCGATGGCCGTGCGCAGCGCCCGGTGGCGGGGGAGTCCCCCGCGGGCCCCGCCCGTCAGCAGCGCGAAGCGGTCCTCCAGCCGGGCCAGCACCTGCTCCGGGGACAGCGTCCGCAGCCGGCCCGCCGCCAGCTCCAGGGCCAGCGGGATCCCGTCGAGCCGCGCGCACAGCTCGACCAGGGCCGGCCGGTTCGACCCGGTCACCGCGAACGCCGGATCGGCCGCGCGGAGCCGCTCGGCCAGCAGCGCGAGGGCCTCCTCCGGCGCCGGCGGGGCCAGCGGGAAGGCCCGCTCCCCGTCCAGGTCCAGCGGGCGCCGGCCCGCCGCGAGCACCCGCAGGCCGGGACAGGCCCGCAGCAGCTCCCGTACGAGGTCGGCGGTCTCCTCCACCAGCTGCTCGAAGCCGTCCAGGACCAGCAGCAGCCGGCGCCCGGCCAGATGCCCGGTCAGCACCTCCCGCGGCAAGCGGGTGGTGTGGTCGGTCAGCCCGAGGGCCCCGGCCACGGTGAGCTCCAGCAGCGCCGGGTCGCGTACGGAGGCCAGCTCGGCCAGCCACACGCCGTCGCGGTGGGCCTCCCGCCCCCCGCTCGCGGCCGCCCGGGCCGCCGCGAGCACCAGCCGGGACTTGCCCACCCCGCCGACGCCGGTCACGGTGACGAGCCGGGAGGACTCCAGGAGCCGCCCCAGCCCGGCGAGTTCGGCCCCCCGCCCGACGAACCGGCCCAGCTCCGAGGGAAGATTGCCCCGGGCGGTGTTGCGGAGGGGTCTGTGTCGCATGGGACACGGAGGGTACTGCTCCCGCAGCTCTGCGTACAAGGCGCTCGCGCCGGTGCCGGTATTCCGGTAGGGGCGGGGATCTCCGGCGCGATAGGGTCGTAGGGCCATTGACAGAAGCAGTACAGCCAGCAGTCCGAGTACAGACAGAGAGCGGTGTGACGTGTCCGGTGGAGAGGTGGCCGGGATCCTCGTGGCCGTCTTCTGGGCCATCCTGGTCTCCTTCCTCGCCGTGGTACTGGTGAGGCTGGCCCAGGTGCTCAAGGCGACCGGCAAGCTCGTGGCCGAGGTGACCGAGCAGGCGGTGCCGCTCCTGGCCGACGCCTCCACGACGGTCCGCTCCGCGCGCACCCAGCTCGACCGGGTCGACGCGATCGCGAGCGACGTCCAGGAGGTCACCTCCAACGCCTCCGCCCTGTCCTCCACCGTGGCCTCCGCCTTCGGCGGGCCGCTGGTCAAGGTCGCGGCCTTCGGCTACGGAGTGCGCAAGGCCCTGGGCAAGACGGACCCGGCACCGGCCGGAGCGCCGCCGAAGACATCCCGGCGTACCGTGATCGTCGGCCGTACGGTGCCGTCGGCCCGGCGCCGGAAGCAGAAGGGCTGAGACTCCGATGTTCCGCCGAGCCTTCTGGTTCACCACCGGCGCAGCCGCCGGCGTGTGGGCCACCACCAAGGTCAACCGCCGGCTCAAGAAGCTGACGCCGGAGAGCCTCGCCGTCCAGGCCGCCGACAAGGCCGTGGAGGCGGGACACCGCCTCAAGGACTTCGCCCTCGACGTCAAGGCGGGCATGACGCAGCGCGAGGACGAGCTGAACGACGCACTGGGGCTTCACCAGGACCCGGACCGGCCCGACAACGTCACCGCCCTCCCCGGGCCGCGGCGGCTGCGGGCCATCCAGCCCGACCAGCACGACAAGACCACCGAACGACCGAAGTTTTCGTACAACCGGAATGAGGACCACTGATGGAGTCGGCTGAAATCCGCCGCCGCTGGCTGAGCTTCTTCGAGGAGCGCGGTCACGCCGTTGTCCCTTCGGCGTCGCTCATCGCGGACGACCCGACTCTGCTGCTGGTGCCCGCGGGCATGGTCCCCTTCAAGCCGTACTTCCTGGGTGAGGTCAAGCCGCCCGCGCCCCGGCTCACCAGCGTGCAGAAGTGCGTGCGCACGCCGGACATCGAAGAGGTCGGCAAGACCACCCGCCACGGCACGTTCTTCCAGATGTGCGGCAACTTCTCCTTCGGGGACTACTTCAAGGAAGGCGCCATCCAGTACGCCTGGGAGCTGCTCACCAGCTCCGTGGCGGACGGAGGCTACGGCCTGGAGCCCGAGAAGCTCTGGATCACCGTCTACCTCGACGACGACGAGGCCGAGCAGATCTGGCGCGAGAAGATCGGCGTCCCCGCCGAGCGCATCCAGCGCCTGGGCAAGAAGGACAACTTCTGGTCCATGGGCGTCCCCGGCCCCTGCGGCCCGTGCTCGGAGATCAACTACGACCGCGGCCCCGAGTTCGGCGTCGAGGGCGGCCCGGCCGTCAACGACGAGCGCTACGTGGAGATCTGGAACCTGGTCTTCATGCAGTACGAGCGCGGCGCCGGCGACGGGAAGGACGACTTCCCGATCCTCGGCGACCTGCCGTCGCAGAACATCGACACCGGCCTCGGCCTCGAGCGCCTCGCGATGATCCTGCAGGGCGTACAGAACATGTACGAGACCGACACCCTGCGCGTGGTCATGGACAAGGCCACCGAGCTGACCGGCGTGCGGTACGGCGCCGCGCAGGGCACGGACGTCTCGCTGCGCGTGGTCGCCGACCACATCCGCACCTCCGCCATGCTCATCGGGGACGGGGTCACCCCCGGCAACGAGGGCCGCGGCTACGTGCTGCGCCGCATCATGCGCCGCGCCATCCGCAACATGCGCCTCATGGGTGCCACCGGCCCGGTCGTCCAGGACCTCATCGGCGTCGTCGTCGACACGATGGGCCTGCAGTACCCGGAGCTCGTCACCGACCGCAAGCGCATCGAGACCGTCGCGCTCGCCGAGGAGGCCGCCTTCCTCAAGGCCGTCAAGGGCGGCACGAACATCCTCGACACGGCCGTGAGCGAGACCAAGGCCGCCGGCGGCTCGGTCCTCTCGGGCGACAAGGCGTTCCTGCTCCACGACACCTGGGGCTTCCCGATCGACCTGACCCTGGAGATGGCCGCCGAGCAGGGCCTCTCCGTGGACGAGCCCGGCTTCCGCCGCCTCATGCAGGAGCAGCGCGACCGGGCCAAGGCCGATGCCAAGGCCAAGAAGACCGGGCACGCGGACATGTCCGCCTACCGGCAGATCGCCGACGGCTCCGGCGCCACCGAGTTCACCGGCTACGCCACCACCCAGGGCGAGTCCACCATCGTCGGCCTCCTGGTCAACGGCGTCTCCTCGCCCGCCGCCTCCGAGGGCGACGACGTCGAGGTCGTCCTCGACCGCACCCCCTTCTACGCCGAGGGCGGCGGCCAGCTCGCCGACCAGGGCCGCATCAAGCTCGACTCCGGCGCCGTCATCGTCGTCCGCGACGTCCAGCAGCCGGTCCCGGGCGTCTCCGTCCACAAGGGCTCCGTCCAGGTCGGCGAGGTGACGGTGGGCGCCTCCGCGTACGCCGCCATCGACATCAACCGCCGCCGGGCCATCGCCCGCGCCCACTCGGCCACCCACCTGACGCACCAGGCGCTGCGCGACGCGCTCGGCCCGACGGCCGCCCAGGCCGGCTCCGAGAACTCGCCGGGCCGCTTCCGCTTCGACTTCGGCTCCCCGAACGCCGTGCCCGGCTCGGTGCTGACCGACGTCGAGCAGAAGATCAACGACGTGCTCTCCCGCGAGCTCGACGTGACCGCCGAGATCATGAGCATCGACGAGGCGAAGAAGCAGGGCGCCATCGCCGAGTTCGGCGAGAAGTACGGCGAGCGCGTGCGCGTCGTGACCATCGGCGACTTCTCCAAGGAGCTGTGCGGCGGCACCCACGTCGGCAACACCGCCCAGCTCGGACTGGTGAAGCTGCTCGGCGAGTCCTCCATCGGCTCCGGCGTGCGCCGCGTCGAGGCCCTCGTCGGCGTGGACGCGTACAACTTCCTCGCCAAGGAGCACACGGTCGTCGCCCAGCTCCAGGAGCTGGTCAAGGGCCGTCCGGAGGAGCTGCCGGAGAAGATCGCCTCCATGCTCGGCAAGCTGAAGGACGCCGAGAAGGAGATCGAGAAGTTCCGCGCGGAGAAGGTCCTCCAGGCCGCCGCCGGCCTCGCCGCCGGCGCCCAGGACGTACGCGGCGTGGCCCTGGTCACCGGCCGGGTGCCGGACGGCACCGGCGCCGACGACCTGCGCAAGCTGGTCCTCGACGTCCGCGGCCGGATCGGTCAAATGTCGGGGCAGGGCGACCGCCCGGTCGTCGTGGCCCTGTTCACCGTGGCGAACGACCGCCCGCTGACCGTCATCGCCACCAACGAGTCCGCCCGCGGGCGCGGCCTGAAGGCAGGCGACCTGGTCCGCGCCGCCGCCAAGACCCTCGGCGGCGGAGGCGGCGGCAAGCCGGACGTCGCCCAGGGCGGCGGCCAGGACCCGGCGGCCATCGGCGACGCCATCGCCGCCATCGAGCGCCTCGTGGGCGAGACCGCCTGATGACGCTGCGCCGCGGCCGCCGGCTCGCCGTCGACGTCGGGGACGCCCGGATCGGGGTCGCCTCGTGCGACCCCGACGGGGTGCTCGCCACACCGGTGGAAACCGTGCCGGGCCGGGACATCCCCTTCGCCCACCGGCGGCTGCGGCAGCTCGTCGCGGAGTACGACCCCCTCGAAGTCGTGGTCGGCCTGCCCCGCTCGCTCAGCGGGCGGGAGGGGCCGGCCGCGGCCAAGGTGCGCGTCTTCGCGAACGAACTGGCCAGGGGCATCAAGCCGGTGACGGTGCGTCTGGTGGACGAGCGGATGACCACGGTCACCGCCGCCCAGGGCCTGCGGGCCTCGGGGAGGAACGCGAAGAAGGGGCGTGCGGTCATCGATCAGGCGGCCGCGGTGGTGATCCTACAGAACGCTCTGGAGACCGAACGGGTATCAGGTAATCCGCCTGGCGAGTGCGTCGAAGTGGTTGTCTGATCGCGATACGGTAACGTTCCGCGCGATGAGACGGCATTCGAACAAGCCGTCGCCTACCACCAAAGAGGCGGAACCGGGTGTCGCGGAGTACCGAATCCGCGGCCTTCGTCTCGCGGCTCTAGGGGACCGATGACTGAGTATGGACGGGGCCGCGGCTCCGAACCGTGGCACCCCGAGGACCCCCTGTACGGGGACCAGGGGTGGACCGCGCACCAGACCCAGCAGGGCCAGCAGGGCCAGGCGCCCTACGGCGGCGCCCCGCAGCAGACGTACCCACAGGAGCCGCAGTACCAGGAGCAGCAGCAGTACCCGGACCCGGACTACCGCGACCCGCAGTACCAGCGGCAGTACCCGCAGTACCAGGAGCAGCAGTACCCGGAGCAGCGGTACCAGGACCCGCAGTACCAGCAGGACCACGGGCAGCAGCAGTACGCGGCCGAACCCCCGTTCGGGGAGGCCCAGCAGTACGCGCAGGCCCAGCAGCACCAGCAGGCCCAGCAGCACCAGCAGGGGTACGCCCCGCAGCAGTCGCACCCCCAGGCCCAGGCCCAGGCCCAGCCCCAGCAGCCGTCGGTGTACGACTCGCAGGGCTGGGACACCGGCCAGGGCCAGTACGTCGCCGCCGCCGCGCAGACCGACGCGTACGCCGGGACGGACCCGTACGCCCAGCAGCCCGTCGCCGGCTACCCCGGCGAGACCCCGGACCTGTACACGACGCCCGAGGCCTTCCCGCCGCCGCAGCCCCCGGGCCGCCGGCACCTGGAGCCGGAGCCGGTCGAGGGCCAGGACGCCGACGGGGCGGCCGAGGAGCCCGACGGCTTCTTCGCCGGGGGCGGCGACGACGGCGACGAGCCCGGCGACGGACGCCGGGGCGGCCGTTCGAAGGGCGGCAAGCCCAAGCGGCGCAGTGGCGCGGCCTGCCTGATCGCCGCCGTGGTGATCATCGGCGTGGTCGGGGGCGGCGGCTACTACGGCTACACCTACATCAAGGAGCGCTTCGGCGCGGCCGAGGACTTCGCGGGCGAAGGCTCCGGCGAGACGGTCGAGGTGACGATCCCCCAGGGTGCGGGCCTCGGCCAGATGGGCCGGATCCTCAAGGGCGCCGGCGTGGTCGCCAGTGCCCAGGCCTTCGTGGACGCGGCCAAGGCCAACCCCGACGGCGGCAAGATCCAGCCCGGCGTCTACCCCCTGAAGAAGGGGATGTCGGCGGCGTCGGCCGTCGAGTTCATGACGGACCCGTCCAAGCTGAACGTCCTCACGGTCGCCGAGGGCTGGCGCAACGCCAAGGTCTACGACGCGATCGACAAGAAGCTGAAGAAGCCCGAGGGCACCACCCGCGACATCGCCCAGCGCGAGGTCAAGAACCTCGGCCTGCCGGCGTGGGCGAACAACAACCCGAAGATCATGGACCCGCTCGAAGGCTTCCTGTACCCGGCGCGCTACGACCTCAGCCAGGACAGCACGCCCGAGTCCCTGCTCAAGCAGATGGTCAAGAACGCCACCGACAAGTACATCGAGCTGGGCATCGAGGGCAAGGCCAAGGAACTCGGCCTGGAGAACCCGCTCCAGGTGGTCACGGTCGCGAGCCTCGTCAACGCCGAGGGCAAGAACCACGACGACTTCCGGAAGATGGCCGAGGTGGTCTACAACCGCCTCGAGAAGACGAACGACGTCACCAACCAGAAGCTCGAGTTCGACTCGACGTACAACTACATCAAGGGCACGAGCGAGATCAACTTCTCGCTCAAGGAGGCCAGGGCCTTCGACCACCCCTACAACACGCACTTCGTCAAGGGACTGCCGCTCGGCCCGATCGGCAACCCCGGCGCGGACGCGTTGAACGCCACGCTCAACCCCGACGAGGGCGGCTGGATGTTCTTCGTATCGGTCGACGGCGACAAGACGACCTTCACCAAGACCTACGAGGAGCACCAGAGGCTGGCCGCGGAGTTCCTCGAGCGGCAGAAGCAGAAGAACGGCGGGTAGCAGGACATGTCACGGATACGGGCAGCGGTGCTCGGTTCCCCCATCGAGCACTCCCTCTCACCGGTGCTGCACCGTGCCGCCTACCGGGAACTCGGCCTCGCCGACCGTACCTACGACCGCTTCGAGGTCGACGAGGCCGCGCTCCCCGGGTTCGTGGCCGGCCTCGGCCCGGAGTGGGCGGGGCTGTCGCTGACGATGCCGCTGAAGCGGGCGGTCATCCCGCTCCTCGACGGCATCAGCGACACCGCCGCATCGGTCGAGGCGGTCAACACGGTCGTCCTCACCGAGGACGGCCGGCGCCTCGGCGACAACACCGACATCCCCGGCATCGTCGCCGCGCTCCACGAGCGCGGCATCGACGAGGTGCCGTCCGCCGCCGTTCTCGGCGCGGGCGCCACCGCCTCCTCCGCGCTCGCCGCCCTCGGGCGGATCTGCACCGGAGAGGTCACGGCGTACGTCCGCTCGCGGGCCCGCGCCGACGAGATGCGGCAGTGGGGCGAGCGGCTCGGCGTCCCCGTCCGCACGGCCGACTGGGCTGACGCCGCCGAGGCGCTGGCCGCGCCCCTGGTGATCGCCACCACCCCGGCCGGGGCCACCGACGCGCTGGCCGCCGCCGTGCCGGCCGCCCCGGGCACCCTTTTCGACGTGCTCTACGACCCCTGGCCCACCGTGCTGGCCGCCGCCTGGACCGGGCGCGGCGGCACCCTGCTGGGCGGCCTGGACCTCCTGGTCCACCAGGCGGTCCTCCAGGTCGAGCAGATGACGGGGCACGCGCCGGCGCCGCTGGCGGCCATGCGGGCCGCCGGCGAGGCCGCGCTCGTGGCCCGCCACTGACGCCGTCCCGCGCCGCGCCGTGGCCCCCGGCGCGGGCGGATCTTCGTCCGCCGGCCGGTGTACGGCCGTCCGACAGCTGGACCGAGGGCCGGGGACCCGCCGGGACATGGGAGGATCGGGTACGGCGGGTCCGGGCCGCGCACCCGTTCGCGCCGTCGCTGTACCAGGCGCGAGCATGAGGAGCATCGTTGAGCAGGTTGCGTTGGCTGACCGCCGGGGAGTCGCACGGACCGGCGCTGGTAGCGACGCTGGAGGGCCTTCCCGCCGGCGTCCCCGTCACCACGGAGCTGGTGGCCGACCACCTGGCCCGGCGCCGGCTCGGCTACGGCCGCGGCGCCCGGATGAAGTTCGAGCAGGACGAGATCACCTTCCTCGGCGGTGTCCGCCACGGGCTGTCGCAGGGTTCGCCGATCGCGGTCATGATCGGCAACACCGAGTGGCCCAAGTGGGAGACCGTCATGTCGGCCGACCCGGTCGACCCCGCGCTGCTCAAGGAGACCGGCCGCAACGCGCCGCTGACCCGCCCCCGCCCCGGTCACGCCGACCTGGCGGGCATGCAGAAGTACGGCTTCTCCGAGGCCCGCCCGATCCTGGAGCGCGCCAGCGCCCGTGAGACGGCCGCCCGCGTGGCCCTCGGCGCCGTCGCCCGGTCCTTCATCAAGGAAGTGGCCGGCATCGAGATCGTCTCGCACGTCGTGGAACTGGCCGCGGCCAAGGCCCCGTACGGCGTCTACCCGACCCCCGCCGACGTCGACAAGCTCGACGCCGACCCGGTGCGCTGCCTCGACGCCGACGCCGGCAAGGCGATGGTGGCCGAGATCGACCAGGCCCACAAGGACGGCGACACCCTCGGCGGCGTCGTCGAGGTCCTCGCCTACGGGGTCCCCGTCGGCCTCGGCTCGCACGTGCACTGGGACCGGCGCCTCGACGCCCGCCTCGCCGCCGCCCTGATGGGCATCCAGGCCATCAAGGGCGTCGAGGTCGGCGACGGCTTCGACCTGGCCCGCGTGCCCGGCTCGCAGGCCCACGACGAGATCGTCTCCACCGCCGACGGCCTCAAGCGCACCACCGGCCGCTCCGGCGGCACCGAGGGCGGTCTGACCACGGGCGAACTGCTGCGCGTACGGGCCGCGATGAAGCCCATCGCGACCGTGCCGCGGGCGCTGGCGACCGTGGACGTGGCGACCGGCGAGGCGACGGTGGCCCACCACCAGCGCTCCGACGTCTGCGCCGTCCCGGCTGCGGGCATCGTCGCCGAGGCCATGGTCGCGCTCGTCCTCGCCGACGCCGTCGTCGAGAAGTTCGGCGGCGACTCGGTCACCGAGACCCGGCGCAACGTGCGCTCCTACCTCGACAACCTGCAGATCCGGTGACCGGCGGACCACTGGTCGTCCTCGTCGGCCCCATGGGGTCCGGCAAGTCCACGGTGGGCGCGCTGCTCGCCGGCCGGCTCGGCGTCCCCTACCGGGACACCGACGCCGACATCGTCGCGGCCCAGGGCCGGGAGATCTCCGACCTCTTCGTCGACGAGGGCGAGCCGTACTTCCGCGCCCTGGAGCGGCAGGCCGTCGCGGCCGCCGTCGCCGGGCACACCGGGGTCCTCGCCCTCGGCGGCGGCGCCGTCCTCGACGCGGGCACCCGCGAGCTGCTGGCCGGCCTGCCCGTCGCCTACCTGTCGATGGACGTCGAGGAGGCCGTACGGCGCGTGGGGCTCGGCGCCGCGCGCCCGCTGCTCGCGGTCAACCCGCGCCGCCAGTGGCGCGAGCTGATGGACGCCCGGCGCCCCCTGTACACCGAAGTCGCGCGCGTCGTGGTGGCCACCGACGACCGCACCCCCGAAGAGGTCGCCCAGGCGGTCCTCGACGCTCTGGAGTTGAAGGACGTATGACAGACCAGGTGACGCGCATCCAGGTCGGCGCCAGCGCCGGACACGCCGCGTACGACGTGCTCGTCGGGCGGCAGCTGCTCGGCGAGCTGGGCTCCCTGATCGGTACGAAAGCCCGCCGGGTCGCGGTGATCCACCCCGAGGCGCTGGCCTCGACCGGTGAGGCCCTGCGCGACGACCTGGCCGACCAGGGCTTCGAGGCGGTCGCCATCCAGGTGCCGAACGCCGAGGAGGCCAAGACCATCGAGGTGGCGGCGTACTGCTGGAAGGCGCTCGGGCAGTCCGGCTTCACCCGCACCGACGTGATCGTCGGCGTCGGCGGCGGCGCCACCACCGACCTCGCGGGCTTCGTCGCGGCCACCTGGCTGCGCGGGGTGCGCTGGGTCGCCGTGCCGACCACCGTCCTGGCGATGGTCGACGCGGCCGTCGGCGGCAAGACCGGCATCAACAGCGCCGAGGGCAAGAACCTCGTCGGCGCCTTCCACCCGCCGGCCGGCGTGCTCTGCGACCTGGCGGCCCTGGACTCGCTGCCGGTCAACGACTACGTCAGCGGCCTCGCCGAGATCATCAAGGCCGGGTTCATCTCCGACCCGGTGATCCTCGACCTGATCGAGGGCGACCCGGAGGCGGCCCGTACGCCGGCCGGCCCGCACACGGCCGAGCTGATCGTCCGCTCCATCCAGGTCAAGGCCGACGTGGTCTCCAGCGACCTCAAGGAGTCCGGACTCCGCGAGATCCTCAACTACGGCCACACCCTCGCGCACGCCATCGAGAAGAACGAGCGCTACAAGTGGCGGCACGGCGCCGCCGTCTCCGTCGGCATGGTCTTCGCCGCCGAGCTGGGCCGCCTGGCGGGCCGCCTCGACGACGCGACCGCCGACCGGCACAAGTCGGTCCTCGCGGCCGTGGGGCTGCCGCTGACCTACCGCGGCGACCAGTGGCCCAAGCTGCTGGAGACCATGAAGCTCGACAAGAAGTCCCGCGGCGACCTGTTGCGCTTCATCGTCCTCGACGGACTGGCCAAGCCGACCGTCCTGGAAGGCCCCGACCCGGCCGTGCTCGTGGCCGCGTACGGCGAGGTCGCCGCGTGAGCCGCCGCGTCCTGGTGCTCAACGGCCCGAACCTGGGCCGGCTCGGCTCGCGCGAGCCCGACGTGTACGGTGCCACCTCGTACGCCGGGCTCGTCGAGAGCTGCCGCACGCTGGGGGAGGAGCTGGGCTTCGACGTCGAGGTCCGCGAGACCAACGACGAGGGGCAGCTCGTGCGCTGGCTGCACGAGGCGGCCGACGGCAAGATCCCCGTCGTGATCAACCCGGGTGCCTTCACGCACTACTCGTACGCCATGAGGGACGCGGCCGCGCAGCGCACCGCGCCGCTCATCGAGGTGCACATCTCGAACCCGTACGCCCGCGAGGAATTCCGGCACACCTCGGTCATCGCCTCGGTGGCGACCGGGACCGTGGCGGGCTTCGGCATCGGGTCCTACCGCCTGGCGCTGCGCGCGCTGGCGGACGAGATCGCGGCCTGACACCGCCGCTGCGGCCCGGCCCGGCGGTCCTGGTGGACCGCCGGGCCCCCGGGGTCATATAACGTTCTCGCATCAGTCGCCGGAACGAGACGGAGTGGCAGCGGATGCAGCAAGGAGTGGGGGGCGGGGGCGCGGGCTGGGTACAGCCGGGGCCGCATCCCGCGGCGCCCCGGCAGCCGCCGATACCGCCGGCCCAGGGCTGGCCGGGCAACGCCCCGCAGCCGCCCGCGGTGCCCGCGTACCCGGGATCGGCCACGGGCGCGGTGCCTCCCGTACCGGAGCCCACCGGGCACATCCCGCTGCCGCCCGCCGTCCCGGGCACCGGAGGGGCCACCCTCGCCGTCCTGTTGATCGGCCCGGCCGGCGCGGGCAAGACCACCGTGGCCCGGCACTGGGCCGGCACCCGTCCGGTGCCGACCGCCCACATCAGCCTGGACGACGTCCGGGAGTGGGTCTGCTCGGGCTTCGCCGACCCGCAGGCCGGCTGGAACGAGCACTCCGAGGCCCAGTACCGCCTCGCCCGCCGGACGTGCGGATTCGCCGCCCGCAACTACCTCGCCAACGGCATCTCCTGCATCCTCGACGACGCCGTCTTCCCCGACCGGCCCGTCGTCGGCCTGGGCGGCTGGAAGCGGCACGTGGGCCCCGCCCTGCTGCCCGTGGTGCTGCTGCCCGGCCTGGAGATCGTCCTGGAGCGCAACGCGGCCCGCTCCGGCAACCGCCGGCTCTCCGACGAGGAGGTCGCGCGGATCCACGGCCGGATGGCCGGCTGGTACGGATCCGGGCTGCCGATCATCGACAACTCCCACCTCGACGTGGAGGGAACGGCCCGGGCCCTCGACGAGACCCTGGCCCGGGCCATCGCGGCTCCCCCCGCCTGGTAGGAGCGGGGTTCCGGGCGGCGTGCCCGGCGCTCTGCCGCGGCGCTGTCCGGCGGCGCCGCCCGGCCCCGGCCGGACGCGCTCGCCGGGCCGGATGCGCGGGGCGCTCGTACGCTCGAAGACATGTCAGACGTGTACGCCGCCCGCCGGAACCTGCTCCGCGACCGCTGCGCCGTCGCGGGGAACGCAGCCGCGCTGGTCACCCGGCCGGCGAACGTCCGCTACCTGTCCGGGGCCTCCCCGGAGGGGGCCGTACTCCTGGTCGGGCCCGCCGACGACGTGCTGTTCTGCCCCGGGGTCCCGACCGGCGAAGCCGACGAGGGCCGTCTCGACGACCGGCTCGCGGTCTCCGTACTGTCCGGCCCCGGCGGGGACCCCGCCGTCGCGGCCGCCGACATGGCCACCGCCGTACGCGCCGACTCCCTGGCGGTGGAGGAGCACCACCTCACGGTGGGCCGGCACCGCGCCCTGCGCTCCGTGGCGCCCCGGCTGCGGCTGGCCGACCTCGGGACGGCGGTGGAGCAGCAGCGCCTCGTCAAGGACGAGGAGGAGATCGCCTGCCTGCGGATCGCCGCGGAGATCGCCGACCAGGCCCTCGGCGAGCTCCTGGAATCGATCCTCGTCGGGCGCACCGAACGGCACCTCGCCCTCGAACTGGAGCGCCGCCTGGTCGACCACGGGGCGGACGGGCCCGCCTTTCCGACCTCCGTGGGCACCGGCCCGCACTCCGGCCGCTCCCGGCACCGGCCCTCCGACCGGCGGGTGGAGGAGGGCGACTTCCTCACCGTCAGCCTCGGCGCGAACTACCGCGGGTACCGGTGCGAGATCGGCCGTACCTTCGTGATCGGCACCACCCCCGCGGACTGGCAGATCGAGCTGTACGACCTCGTCTTCGCCGCCCAGCGGGCCGCTCGAGAGGCCCTGCTGCCCGGGGCCGCGTACCGCGACGTGGACCACGCGGCGCGCTCCGTACTGGACTCCGCGGGCCACGGCGAGGCCCTGGCCCCGTGGACCGGGCACGGCGTCGGTCTCGAAATCGACGAGGACCCGCAGCTTGCACCTACGGCAATGGGTAAACTGGACGCTTGCGTGCCGGTCACCGTCGAACCGGGGGTTCACCTCCCGGGCCGGGGAGGTGTCCGGATCGATGACACGCTCGTCGTGCGCCCCGAGGCGGACGGCGGTCCCGAGCTACTCACCATTACGACCAAGGAGCTGCTCGCGCTCTAGTCCGCTCCGCCGGACTGTGCGCGCACCCGTGGTCTTCCAGTGCAGGAGAATCCGCAACCGTGGCTTCCACGAACGACCTCAAGAACGGCATGGTGCTGAAGCTCGACGGGGGCCAGCTCTGGTCCGTCGTCGAGTTCCAGCACGTCAAGCCCGGCAAGGGCCCGGCCTTCGTGCGCACCAAGCTGAAGAGCGTGATGTCCGGCAAGGTCGTCGACAAGACGTTCAACGCCGGTACCAAGGTCGAGACGGCCACCATCGACCGCCGTGACATGCAGTTCTCGTACATGGACGGCGAGTACTTCGTCTTCATGGACATGACCACCTTCGACCAGCTGATGGTCGACAAGAAGGCCGTCGGCGACGCCGCGAACTTCCTGATCGAGGGCTTCACCGCCTCGGTCGCCCAGCACGAGGGCTCGGTGCTCTACGTCGAGCTCCCGGCCGCGGTCGAGCTCAAGATCGAGCACACCGACCCGGGCGTCCAGGGCGACCGCTCCACCGGCGGCACCAAGCCGGCCACGCTGGAGACCGGCTACGAGATCCAGGTCCCGCTGTTCGTCACCACCGGCGAGACCGTCAAGGTCGACACCCGCACCAGCGACTACCTCGGCCGGAAGAGCAACTAACCCGTGGCTGCTCGGAGCAATGCGCGCAAGCGCGCCTTCCAGATCCTGTTCGAGGCCGACCAGCGCGGGGTTCCCGTGCGCGAGGTCCTCGCGGACTGGATCCGCCACGCGAGGTCGGACGACCGGCAGCCGCCGGTCGGCGACTTCACGATGGACCTCGTCGAGGGGTACGCCGACAAGGTGGACCGCATCGACGACCTGATCGTCACCTACTCCGTGGACTGGGAGCTCGACCGCATGCCGGTCGTCGACCGGAACATCCTGCGGCTCGGTGCGTACGAGCTGATCTGGGTGGACGGCACCCCCGACGCCGTGGCCATCGACGAGGCGGTCCAGCTGGCGAAGGAGTTCTCCACGGACGAGTCCCCCTCGTTCGTGAACGGGCTGCTCGCCCGCTTCAAGGACCTGAAGCCGAACCT
Organism: Streptomyces antarcticus; assembly: GCF_026627255.1. Lineage (GTDB taxonomy): Bacteria > Actinomycetota > Actinomycetes > Streptomycetales > Streptomycetaceae > Streptomyces > Streptomyces antarcticus. The sequence continues at coordinate 67,081 of NZ_JAPNLM010000017.1, forward strand.
GCGCCGCGGCGAGAGCTGACCGCACGCACGGCACAGCACGGCACAGCACCGCACCGGCAGGACACCGGCGCCCCGCGCCGTACGGAAGGGCCCGCAGCGCACCAACCGCGCTGCGGGCCCTTCCGTCTGCCCCCGATGAGGGCCGCCCTCGCGGGCCACACAGAAAACCGGTGGGTCCCAGGAGCCTCTCGCGAGGTCCCGGAACCCACCGGTAAACGTTTCTGCTGGGCCTGGGCCCGGGGGACTAGGCGTCCTCGTGCGCCACCGCGCGACGCGCGTCAGCGTCCAGGACGCCCCAGCTGATCAGCTGCTCGGTCAGGACCGAGGGGGACTGGTCGTAGATGACGGCGAGGGTGCGCAGGTCGTCCTGGCGGATCGACAGCACCTTGCCGTTGTAGTCGCCCCGCTGGCTCTGGATGGTGGCCGCGTACCGCTGGAGGGGGCCGGCCTTCTCGGCGGGTACGCCCGCCAGGCGCTCCAGGTCGAGCCGGAGCTTCGGCGGCGGCTCGGCCGCTCCGCCGGGAGTCGTGCCCGGCAGCAGCTCCTGCACCGGAACCCCGTAGAAGTCCGCCAGCTCGGCAAGGCGCTGGACGGTCACGGCGCGGTCCCCGCGCTCGTAGGAACCGACCACCACGGCCTTCCAACGGCCCTGGGACTTCTCCTCGACACCATGGAGGGAAAGGCCCTGCTGGGTGCGGATGGCGCGGAGCTTGGCCCCGAGCTGTTTGGCGTATTCGCTGGACATAACGCTCCCGGACGCTGTGACGCTGTGACGACATGGACAACGTGCGGCTCCGCCGCGTGGCTGGTAACTCACTGTGAGGTTACGCAGCGTTACTTGGATGCGTCAAGCCGAATGCTCCCCGCCAGCCCCTTACGAGGCGCCCCGGGAGCCCCGCGGGAGCCCTCCCGCCCCAGACCGGTGCCGGGGCGCCGACCTGCCCCTGGTACCGTGTGAGGCGTACATCAGACGTCCTTTAAGGTCCGTCCCGTGAGGCGGAGAAGGAGGTCCTTCCATGGACGCTCAGAACGCCGCCCAGACGACCACCGCCCAGACCGCCGCGCACGACCGGGACATGCGCCCCGTGCTCGACGCACAGGACATCGCCCGGGTCCTGACCCGCATCGCCCACGAGATCGTCGAACGCGCCAAGGGCGCCGACGACGTGGTGCTCCTCGGCATTCCCACCCGCGGTGTCCACCTCGCCCGCCGGCTGGCCGCCAAGCTCGAAGAGATCACCGGTACGAAGATCCCTGTCGGCTCCCTCGACATCACCATGTACCGCGACGACCTCCGGATGAAGCCGGCCCGCGCCATCGGCCGCACCGAGATCCCCGGTGACGACCTCGACGGCCGCCTCGTCGTCCTCGTCGACGACGTGCTCTTCTCCGGCCGCACCATCCGCGCCGCCCTCGACGCCTTGGGCGACCTCGGCCGCCCCCGCGCCGTTCAGCTCGCGGTCCTCGTCGACCGGGGCCACCGCGAGCTGCCCATCCGCGCCGACTACGTCGGCAAGAACCTCCCGACGTCGCTGCGCGAGACCGTCAAGGTCCAGCTCCAGGAGGAGGACGGCAGAGACGCCGTGCTGCTCGGCCAGCGCACCCCCCAGGCGACCGGGCAGCAGTAGCCCGCACCGGCCCGGGCCCCCTCGCGGGCCCGCGCCGAAGTCTGCCCTGCCGCACGTCGGCCACGCCCGTCAGCCTGCCTGCCCTCCCGACCTACGGAGCCATCCAGATGAAGCGCCACCTCATCTCGGCCGCCGATCTCACCCGCGACGACGCCGTCCTGATCCTCGACACCGCCGAGGAGATGGCCCGCGTCGCGGACCGGCCGATCAAGAAGCTGCCCACCCTGCGCGGCCTCACCGTCGTCAACCTGTTCTTCGAGGACTCGACCCGCACCCGGATCTCCTTCGAGGCGGCCGCCAAGCGGCTCTCCGCGGACGTCATCAACTTCTCCGCGAAGGGTTCCTCGGTTTCCAAGGGCGAATCCCTGAAGGACACCGCCCTGACCCTGGAGGCCATGGGCGCCGACGCCGTCGTCATCCGCCACCACGCCTCCGGCGCCCCCTACCGGCTGGCGACCTCCGGCTGGATCGACTCCGCCGTCGTCAACGCGGGCGACGGCACCCACGAGCACCCCACCCAGGCCCTGCTGGACGCCTTCACCATCCGCCGCCGCCTCGTCGGCCGCGACGCGGGCCTCGGCAAGGACCTCGACGGCCGCCGGGTCACCATCGTCGGCGACGTCCTGCACAGCCGGGTGGCCCGCTCCAACGTCCAGCTGCTCCACACCCTGGGCGCCGAGGTCACCGTCGTGGCCCCGCCGACGCTGGTCCCGATCGGCGTCGGCAGCTGGCCCTGCGAGGTCTCGTACAACCTCGACGAGGTGCTGCCGAAGTCCGATGCGGTGATGATGCTGCGTGTGCAGCGAGAACGCATGAACGCCGCCTTCTTCCCGACCGAGCGCGAGTACTCCCGCCGGTACGGGCTCGACGGCGACCGCATGGCGAAGATGCCCGGGCACGCCATCGTGATGCACCCCGGCCCGATGAACCGCGGCATGGAGATCACCGCCCAGGTCGCCGACTCCGACCGGTGCACGGCCGTCGAGCAGGTCGCCAACGGCGTCTCCACCCGGATGGCCGTCCTCTACCTGCTGCTCGGAGGATCCGAGCCCGCCGTTGCCACCGGCAATGCCCCCGCCCCCGCCGCCTCCCGCCCGTCGCCCGCCACCACCCCTGAACGAGGCGCTGAGCGCCGTCCCTTTGATGCCGAGGAGAGCAAGTAAAGATGAGCAAGATCCTGATCCGTGGCGCGAAGGTACTCGGCGGCGAGGCGCAGGACGTCCTGATCGACGGCGAGACCATCGCCGAGGTCGGTACGGGCCTGTCCGCCGAAGGCGCGACCGTCATCGAGGCCGAGGGCAAGGTCCTCCTCCCCGGCCTGGTCGACCTGCACACCCACCTGCGCGAGCCGGGCCGCGAGGACAGCGAGACCGTCCTGACCGGAACCCGCGCCGCGGCCTCCGGCGGCTTCACCGCCGTGTTCGCCATGGCGAACACCTTCCCGGTCGCCGACACCGCCGGCGTCGTCGAGCAGGTCTGGCGCCTCGGCAAGGAGTCCGGCTACTGCGACGTGCAGCCGATCGGCGCCGTCACCGTCGGCCTGGAGGGCAAGCAGCTCTCCGAGCTGGGCGCCATGCACGACTCCGCCGCCCGGGTCACCGTCTTCTCCGACGACGGCAAGTGCGTGGACGACGCCGTGATCATGCGTCGCGCCCTGGAGTACGTGAAGGCCTTCGGCGGCGTCGTGGCCCAGCACGCCCAGGAGCCCCGCCTCACCGAGGGCGCCCAGATGAACGAGGGCGTCGTCTCCGGCGAGCTGGGCCTCGGCGGCTGGCCGGCCGTGGCCGAGGAGTCGATCATCGCCCGCGACGTCCTCCTCGCCGAGCACGTCGGCTCCCGCGTCCACATCTGCCACCTCTCCACCGCCGGCTCCGTCGAGATCGTCCGCTGGGCCAAGTCCCGCGGCATCGACGTCACCGCCGAGGTCACCCCCCACCACCTGCTCCTCACCGAGGAGCTCGTGCGCTCGTACAACGCGGTCTACAAGGTCAACCCGCCGCTGCGCACCGAGGCCGACGTGCTGGCCCTGCGCGAGGCGCTCGCCGACGGCACGATCGACATCGTCGCCACCGACCACGCCCCGCACCCGCACGAGGACAAGGACTGCGAGTGGGCCGCCGCCGCCATGGGCATGGTCGGCCTGGAGACCGCGCTCTCCGTCGTCCAGCAGACGATGGTGGAGACCGGACTGCTCGACTGGGCGGGCGTCGCGGACCGCATGTCCTTCGCCCCGGCGCGCATCGGCGGCCTGGAGAACCACGGCCGTCCCGTCTCGGCAGGTGAACCCGCGAACCTGACCTTGGTGGAGACCTCGTACCGTGGTGTCGTGGACCCCGCACAATTCGCCTCCCGCAGCCGCAACACGCCCTACGAGGGCCGCGAGCTGCCGGGTCGCGTGACACACACCTTCCTGCGGGGCCGGGCAACGGTCGTGGACGGGACGCTGGCGTGACACCTGCAGTAATCCAACTGGCCGCCGAGGCCGAACGGCGATCGGCGGAGGTGACGGACTGGGGCGCGCGCATCGCGTGGGTCGTCGGCCTGCTCATCTTCATCGCGTTCGTGTACTGGCTGATGCGGCAGGGCTGGAAATGGCGCGGCGCCCTGCAGAACGATCTGCCGGAGCTGCCCGCCGCACCCGACGGCCTCCCCGAGCACCGGCTGGCGCTGACCGGCCGGTACCACGGGTCGACCACCGCCGGGCAATGGCTGGACCGGATCGTCGCCCACGGCCTGGGCGTCCGCAGCAGGGTCGAGCTCACGCTCACCGACGCGGGCCTGGACGTGGTCCGACCGGGTGCCACCGACTTCTTCGTACCGGCCGCGCGGCTGCGCGGCGCCCGCCTCGACAAGGGAATCGCGGGCAAGGTACTCACCGAGGGCGGTCTGCTCGTCGTCACATGGGCGCATGGCGACAAGCTGATCGACTCCGGATTCCGCTCCGACCGCGCGGCCGAACACGCCGCCTGGGTCGAAGCGATCAGCACGCTGACAACACAGAACTCATCCATCACGACGGAAGGCGCCGAACGATGACGACCTCCACCAGGGGAGCAGCCAAAGCTCCCGCCGTACTCGTCCTGGAGGACGGCCGGATCTTCCGCGGCCGTGCCTACGGCGCTGTGGGGGAGACCTTCGGCGAGGCCGTGTTCTCCACCGGCATGACCGGCTACCAGGAGACCCTCACCGACCCGTCGTACCACCGGCAGGTCGTCGTCATGACCGCCCCGCACGTGGGCAACACCGGCGTCAACGACGAGGACCCCGAGTCGTCCCGCATCTGGGTCGCCGGGTACGTCGTGCGCGACCCCGCCCGCGTCCCCTCCAACTGGCGCTCCCGGCGCTCGCTGGACGAGGAGCTGGTCCAGCAGGGCGTCGTCGGGATCTCCGGCATCGACACCCGCGCGCTGACCCGCCACCTGCGCGAGCGCGGCGCCATGCGCGTCGGCATCTTCTCCGGCGCGAACTGGGACGGGGTCCGCGACGAGGCCCTGCTCGCCCGCGTCAAGGAAGCCCCGCAGATGAAGGGCGCGAACCTCTCCGCAGAGGTCGCCACCAAGGAGACGTACGTCGTCCCCGCGATCGGCCCCGACGGCGAAGCCGTCCCGATCGGCACCGCGAAGTTCACCGTCGCCGCCGTCGACCTCGGCATCAAGGGCATGACCCCGCACCGGATGGCCCAGCGCGGCATCGAGGTGCACGTGCTCCCCGCCACCGCGACCGTCGAGGACGTCTACGCGGTCGACCCGGACGGCGTGTTCTTCTCCAACGGCCCGGGCGACCCGGCCACCGCCGACGGCCCCGTCGCCGTCATGCGGGGCGTCCTGGAGCGCAAGACGCCGCTCTTCGGCATCTGCTTCGGCAACCAGATCCTGGGCCGCGCGCTCGGCTTCGGCACCTACAAGCTGAAGTACGGCCACCGCGGCATCAACCAGCCGGTGCAGGACCGCACCACCGGCAAGGTCGAGATCACCGCGCACAACCACGGCTTCGCCGTCGACGCGCCCCTCGACAAGATCTCCGAGACCCCCTACGGCCGCGCCGAGGTCTCCCACGTCTGCCTGAACGACCAGGTCGTCGAAGGCCTCCAGCTGCTCGACCAGCCGGCCTTCAGCGTCCAGTACCACCCCGAGGCGGCCGCCGGCCCGCACGACGCCGCGTACCTCTTCGACCGCTTCACGTCTCTGATGGAAACCGCCCAGATGGAGGCCGATCGTGCCTAAGCGCACCGATATCCAGTCCGTCCTGGTCATCGGCTCCGGCCCGATCGTCATCGGCCAGGCCGCCGAGTTCGACTACTCCGGCACCCAGGCCTGCCGCATCCTCAAGGCCGAGGGCCTGCGGGTCATCCTGGTGAACTCCAACCCCGCGACGATCATGACCGACCCGGAGATCGCCGACGCCACGTACGTCGAGCCGATCACCCCGGAGTTCGTCGAGAAGATCATCGCGAAGGAGCGCCCCGACGCGCTGCTCCCGACCCTCGGCGGCCAGACCGCGCTGAACACCGCCATCTCCATGCACGAGCAGGGGGTGCTGGAGAAGTACGGCGTCGAGCTCATCGGCGCCAACGTCGAGGCCATCAACAAGGGCGAGGACCGCGAGCTCTTCAAGGGCGTCGTCGAGGCCGTCAAGGCCAAGATCGGCTACGGCGAGTCCGCCCGCTCCGTCATCTGCCACACCATGGACGACGTCATCGCGGGCGTCGGCATCCTCGGCGGCTACCCCGTCGTCGTGCGCCCCTCCTTCACCATGGGCGGCGCCGGCTCCGGCTTCGCCCACGACGAGGAGGAACTGCGCCGCATCGCCGGACAGGGCCTCACGCTCTCCCCGACCACCGAGGTGCTCCTGGAGGAGTCCATCCTCGGCTGGAAGGAGTACGAGCTGGAGCTGATGCGCGACACCAAGGACAACGTCGTCGTCGTCTGCTCCATCGAGAACTTCGACCCGATGGGCGTCCACACCGGCGACTCGATCACCGTCGCCCCCGCGATGACGCTGACCGACCGCGAGTACCAGCGGCTGCGCGACATCGGCATCGCGATCATCCGCGAGGTCGGCGTCGACACCGGCGGCTGCAACATCCAGTTCGCGATCGACCCGGCCGACGGCCGCGTCATCGTCATCGAGATGAACCCGCGCGTCTCCCGCTCCTCGGCACTCGCGTCGAAGGCCACCGGCTTCCCGATCGCCAAGATCGCCGCCAAGCTCGCCATCGGCTACACGCTGGACGAGGTCCCCAACGACATCACCGAGAAGACGCCGGCCTCCTTCGAGCCGTCCCTCGACTACGTCGTCGTCAAGGCCCCGCGCTTCGCCTTCGAGAAGTTCCCGCTCGCCGACGCCACCCTCACCACCACCATGAAGTCGGTGGGCGAGGCCATGGCCATCGGCCGCAACTTCACCGAGGCCCTCCAGAAGGCCCTGCGCTCCCTGGAGAAGAAGGGCTCGCAGTTCACCTTCGTCGGCCCGGTCGGCGACAAGGACGAGCTGCTCGCCACCGCGGTCCGCCCGACCGACGGCCGCATCAACACCGTCATGCAGGCCATCCGCGCCGGCGCCACCCAGGAGGAGGTCTTCGAGTTCACGAGGATCGACCCCTGGTTCGTCGACCAGCTCTTCCTCATCAAGGAGATCGCGGACGACCTCGCGGCGGCCGAGAAGCTCCACCCCGAGCTGCTCGCCGAGGCCAAGCGCCACGGCTTCTCCGACGCCCAGATCGCCGAGATCCGCGGCCTGCGCGAGGACGTCGTCCGCGAGGTCCGCCACGCCCTGGGCGTCCGCCCGGTCTACAAGACGGTCGACACCTGCGCCGCCGAGTTCGCCGCGAAGACCCCGTACTTCTACTCCTCGTACGACGAGGAGTCCGAGGTCGCCCCGCGCACCAAGCCCGCGGTGATCATCCTGGGCTCCGGCCCGAACCGCATCGGCCAGGGCATCGAGTTCGACTACTCGTGCGTCCACGCCTCCTTCGCGCTGCACGACGCCGGGTACGAGACCGTCATGGTCAACTGCAACCCGGAGACCGTCTCCACGGACTACGACACCTCCGACCGCCTGTACTTCGAGCCGCTGACGCTGGAAGACGTGCTGGAGATCGTCCACGCCGAGTCCCTGGCCGGCCCCATCGCCGGCGTCATCGTCCAGCTCGGCGGCCAGACCCCCCTCGGCCTCGCCCAGGCACTCAAGGACAACGGCGTCCCCGTCGTCGGCACCTCCCCGGAGGCCATCCACGCCGCCGAGGACCGCGGCGCCTTCGGCCGGGTCCTCGACGAGGCCGGACTGCCCGCCCCCAAGCACGGCACCGCCACCACCTTCACCGGTGCGAAGGCCATCGCAGACGAGATCGGCTACCCGGTCCTGGTCCGCCCCTCGTACGTGCTCGGCGGCCGCGGCATGGAGATCGTCTACGACGAGGCCCGGCTGGAGTCCTACATCGCGGAGTCGACCGAGATCTCCCCGACCCGCCCCGTGCTCGTCGACCGCTTCCTCGACGACGCGATCGAGATCGACGTCGACGCCCTCTACGACGGCCACGAGCTCTACCTCGGCGGCGTCATGGAGCACATCGAGGAAGCCGGCATCCACTCCGGCGACTCGGCCTGCGCCCTGCCCCCGATCACGCTGGGCGGCTACGACATCAAGCGCCTGCGCGCCTCCACCGAGGCCATCGCCAAGGGCGTCGGCGTCCGCGGCCTGATCAACATCCAGTTCGCGATGGCCGGCGACATCCTCTACGTCCTGGAGGCCAACCCGCGCGCGTCCCGGACCGTCCCCTTCACCTCGAAGGCGACCGCCGTCCCGCTCGCGAAGGCCGCCGCCCGCATCTCGCTCGGCACCACCATCGCCGAGCTGCGCGCCGAGGGCATGCTGCCGAAGAACGGCGACGGCGGCACCCTGCCGCTCGACGCGCCGATCTCCGTCAAGGAGGCCGTCATGCCGTGGTCGCGCTTCCGCGACATCCACGGCCGCGGCGTCGACACCGTCCTCGGCCCGGAGATGCGCTCCACCGGCGAGGTCATGGGCATCGACTCCGTCTTCGGCACGGCGTACGCCAAGTCGCAGGCCGGCGCCTACGGCCCGCTGCCGACCAAGGGACGCGCGTTCATCTCCGTCGCCAACCGCGACAAGCGCACGATGATCTTCCCGGCCCGCGAGCTCGTCGCCCACGGCTTCGAGCTGATGGCCACCTCGGGCACCGCCGAGGTGCTGCGCCGCAACGGCATCAACGCCACCGTCGTGCGCAAGCTCAGCGAGGGCGAGGGCCCCGACGGCGAGAAGACCATCGTCCAGCTGATCCACGACGGCCAGGTCGACCTGATCGTCAACACCCCGTACGGCACCGGCGGCCGCCTCGACGGCTACGAGATCCGTACGGCCGCCGTGGCGCGCGGCGTCCCGTGCCTGACCACGGTCCAGGCACTCGCCGCGGCCGTCCAGGGCATCGACGCGCTCAACCGCGGCGACGTGGGCGTCCGTTCGCTCCAGGAGCACGCGGAGCAGCTGACCGCGGCCCGCGACTAGCAGCCCGAACAGGGGAGGGGGACACCGGATTCGCGTATGCGACGGGTGTCCCCCTCTTCATGAGCGCAGAGGGATCTTCGAAGCGATGTACAAACTCTTCTTCAACCTGGTCTTCAAGCGGATGGACCCCGAGCAGGCCCACCACGCGGCCTTCCGCTGGATCCGCCTCGCCGCCCGCACCCCGGTCCTGCGGACCTTCGTCGCGGCCTGGCTCGCCCCCCGCCACGAGGCGCTGCGCACCGAGGCCCTGGGCCTGCGGATGCACGGCCCCTTCGGACTCGCGGCCGGCTTCGACAAGAACGCCGTGGCCGTCGACGGCATGGCCATGCTCGGCTTCGACCACGTCGAGATCGGCACGGTCACGGCCGAGGCCCAGCCCGGCAATCCCAGGAAGCGGCTCTTCCGGCTCGTGCCGGACCGCGCGCTGATCAACCGGATGGGCTTCAACAACGAGGGCTCGGCGGCCGTCGCCGAGCGCCTGGCCGCCCGCGAGGCGGTCTTCAGGACGGTCGTCGGCGTCAACATCGGCAAGACGAAGACCGTGCCCGAGGAGGAGGCCGTCGCGGACTACGTGGCCTCCACCGAGCGCCTCGCCCGCCACGCCGACTACCTCGTCGTCAACGTCTCCTCGCCGAACACCCCCGGCCTGCGCAACCTCCAGGCCACCGCGTCGCTGCGCCCCCTGCTGACGGCCGTACGGGAAGCCGCCGACCGGGCCGTCACCGGCCGCCGGGTGCCGCTCCTGGTCAAGATCGCCCCCGACCTCGCGGACGAGGACGTCGACGCGGTCGCCGACCTGGCGCTGGAGCTCGGCCTCGACGGCATCATCGCCACCAACACCACCATCGCGCGGGGCGGCCTCGGCCTGAAGTCCGCGCCGTCCCTGGTCGAGGAGACCGGCGGCCTGTCCGGCGCCCCCGTCAAGGAGCGCTCGCTGGAGGTCCTGCGCCGCCTGTACGCCCGCGTGGGGGACCGCCTCGTCCTGGTCGGCGTCGGCGGCATCGAGAACGCCGAGGACGCCTGGCAGCGGATCCTGGCGGGAGCCACCCTGATCCAGGGCTACAGCGCCTTCATCTACGAGGGCCCCGGCTACGCCCGCGCCATCCACCGCGGCCTGGCCGCGCGCCTGGCCGACAGCCCGTACGCGACGCTCGCCGACGCGGTGGGCGCCGAGACCCGAAAGGCCGCGCTGTGAGCCCCACGACCCCCGTGACCCCCTTCGGCACCCGCCTGCGCGCCGCGATGGACGCCCGCGGCCCGCTGTGCGTCGGCATCGACCCGCACGCCGCCCTGCTGGACTCCTGGGGCCTGGCCGACGACATCGCGGGGCTGGAGACGTTCTCCCGTACGGTCGTGGAGGCGCTGGCCGACTCGGTGGCGGTCTTCAAGCCGCAGGCCGCCTTCTTCGAGCGGTTCGGCTCGCGCGGCGTCGCGGTGCTGGAGCGGACCGTGGCGGACGCCCGGGCGGCGGGCTCGCTGGTCGTGATGGACGCCAAGCGGGGTGACATCGGCTCGACGATGGCGGCGTACGCCTCGGCCTTCCTCGATCCGGCCTCGCCGCTGTTCTCGGACGCGCTCACGGTCTCCCCGTACCTGGGCTACGGCTCGCTGAAGCCGGCCGTGGACCTGGCCCGGGAGTCGGGCGCGGGCCTGTTCGTCCTGGCGCTCACCTCCAACCCGGAGGGCGCGGAGGTCCAGCGGGCCGTACGTGAGGACGGCCGGACGATCGGGGCGACGATGCTGGCGCACCTGGCGGCGGAGAACGCGGGCGCCGAGCCGATGGGCTCCTTCGGAGCGGTCGTCGGCGCCACCCTGGGGGACCTGTCCTCCTTCGACCTGGACATCAACGGGCCGCTGCTGGCCCCCGGCATCGGCGCGCAGGGCGCGACCGCGGCCGACCTGCCGGCGGTCTTCGGGGCGGCCGTGCGCAACGTCGTCCCGAACGTGTCGCGGGGCGTCCTGAAGCACGGCCCCGACGTGGCGGCCCTCCGCACGTCCGCGCGGGGCTTCGCCGAGGAGATCCGCGCGGCCGTCGCCGCGTAGCCGCGTCGCGGGGGCGGCCGGTCCGCCCCGGACGCCCCGCGACGCGCACGCCGGACGGGCCGACGGCCCTCCCGGCCGCCTGACCCGCCCGGACGGCGCCCCGGTGTGACGCGTATCACCGCCACCGGGGGCCACCGGCCCCCGGCCCCCCGGCGGGGCGCGCGCCGCCCCCGGCCGCGGCGCGCCGGATTTCGGCCCCGGGGGAGTGCGGCGGGCGCCGCGGGAGGGCCGTGCTGGTCAGGGATCCGCAAGGGCCACCGCGCCTGCGGGGAGAACCGTGCGCCGCACGTGCCGCGCACCGAAACGGAGCGTTCGAGGCCGCCGCGGGACGTCCGCGTCGAACGGCCTGACGAAATTCGAGCGTCTTCCACCGGACAAAACCGGGGTAGTTTGTCCGTAATGTACGGTTCGGTGGAGGCTGACCAGGACTTTTCGTCCGTTCTCGCTGACGAGAGCGGTCGCGGCCGCTAGTCTCCGAGCAGAGTGAACGAGCAGCGAACGAGTTCCACCGCTGTTCGGGAACTTGCCTGGTGTGGTGCCTTCGGGCTGCCCACCACCGGTCCGTATCCGACAGTTCGACATCCGAGGTGACGTAGGCGTGGCTCTTCCGCCCCTTACCCCTGAACAGCGCGCAGCCGCGCTCGAAAAGGCCGCCGCGGCTCGCCGGGAGCGGGCCGAGGTGAAGAATCGGCTCAAGCACTCCGGCGCCTCGCTCCAAGAGGTCATCAAGACGGGCCAGGAGAACGACGTCATCGGCAAGATGAAGGTCTCCGCCCTGCTGGAGTCGCTCCCTGGCGTGGGCAAGGTGCGCGCCAAGCAGATCATGGAGCGTCTCGGCATCTCCGAATCCCGGCGTGTCCGAGGTCTCGGTTCCAACCAGATCGCCTCTCTGGAGCGTGAGTTCGGCACTCCTGCCGGCTGACGCGTCGCCCGGAGTCGCCCCGGCGTTCTCAGGCAGTCCTGAGAAGCTGGATAATCGCTCTATGGCAGCAGAGGTTCGTCCGCGGCTGACCGTGCTCTCCGGCCCTTCGGGGGTCGGCAAGAGTACGGTCGTCGCGCATATGCGCAAGGTCCACCCAGAGGTCTGGCTCTCGGTGTCGGCCACCACCCGCAAGCCGCGGCCCGGTGAGCGACACGGAGTCCACTACTTCTTCGTCAACGACGACGAGTTCGACAAGCTGATCGCCAACGGCGAGCTGCTGGAGTGGGCCGAATTCGCGGGCAACCGCTACGGCACACCGCGCGGCGCGGTGCTGGAACGCCTGGACAACGGCGAGCCGGTACTGCTGGAGATCGACCTCCAGGGCGCACGGCTCGTCCGCGAGTCCAAGCCCGACGCCCGGCTGGTCTTCCTGGCCCCGCCCAGCTGGGACGAGCTGGTCCGCCGGCTCACCGGCCGGGGCACCGAATCCGCCGAGGTCATCGAGCGCAGGCTCGACAGTGCCAAGATCGAACTGGCTGCCGAGTCCGAGTTCGACACCACCCTGGTCAACACCTCCGTCGAGGACGTGGCTCGCGAGCTGCTAGCCTTGATGGAAGTTGTTTGATCGTTGATCGATTTTTTCGAATCGATCGATGTTTGATCTTTCACCCATCTTCGGAAGGTAGAGCGTGTCCTCTTCCATCACTGCGCCCGAGGGCATCATCAACCCGCCGATCGACGAGCTGCTCGAGGCTACGGACTCGAAGTACAGCCTCGTGATCTACGCGGCCAAGCGCGCGCGTCAGATCAACGCGTACTACTCGCAGCTCGGTGAGGGCCTGCTCGAGTACGTCGGCCCGCTGGTGGACACCCACGTCCACGAGAAGCCGCTTTCGATCGCGCTGCGCGAGATCAACGCGGGTCTGCTGACCTCCGAGGCCATCGAGGCCCCGGCTCAGTAAGGCACCGAGAATTCCTTTCACCACAGGCCCGGCAGACCATCTGCCGGGCCTGTGGTGTGTCATGGGTGGGTACGGCGATCAGCGCCGCGGGCCCCGGACGGGCCGCAGGCGTCGGACGAGTCGAAGGGGAGTACGTGGTGGGTAAGCCGAAGGTCGTGCTGGGAGTCAGCGGCGGCATCGCCGCCTACAAGGCGTGCGAGCTGCTGCGCAGGCTGACCGAGTCCGGGCACGAGGTGCGGGTGGTGCCCACGGCGGCCTCCCTGAACTTCGTCGGCGAGGCCACCTGGGCCGCCCTGTCCGGGAACCCGGCCTCCACGGAGGTCTGGGAGACCGTCCACGAGGTCCCGCACGTGCGCATCGGGCAGTCCGCCGACCTCGTCGTCGTCGCCCCGGCCACCGCCGACATGCTCGCGAAGGCCGCCCACGGCCTGGCCGACGACCTGCTCACGAACACGCTGCTCACCGCCCGCTGCCCGGTGGTCTTCGCACCCGCGATGCACACCGAGATGTGGGAGCACCCCGCCACCCGGGAGAACGTGGCCACCCTGCGGCGGCGCGGAGCCGTCGTCATCGAGCCCGCCGTGGGCCGGCTCACCGGCAAGGACACCGGCAAGGGGCGGCTGCCCGACCCCGAGGAGATCTTCGAGGTCTGCCGGGGCGTCCTGGCCCGCGGGACCGCCGGGCCCGACCTCGCCGGGCGGCACGTGGTGATCAGCGCCGGCGGCACCCGGGAGCCGCTGGACCCGGTCCGCTTCCTCGGCAACCGCTCCTCCGGCAAGCAGGGCTACGCGCTGGCCCGCACCGCCGTCGCGCGCGGTGCCCGGGTCACCCTGGTGTCCGCCAACGCCGCGCTGGCCGACCCGGCCGGCGTGGACGTCGTACGGGTGGGCACGGCGCTGCAGCTGCGGGAGGCCGTGCTCAAGGCGGCCGCGGACGCGGACGCGGTGGTGATGGCCGCCGCCGTGGCCGACTTCCGGCCCGCCGCGTACGCGAGCGGAAAGATCAAGAAGCGGGACGGGCAGGAGCCCGCTCCCGTCGCGCTCGTGCGCAACCCCGACGTGCTGGCCGAGATCTCGGCCGACCGGGCCCGCGAGGGCCAGGTCGTCGTCGGATTCGCCGCGGAGACGGACGACGTCCTGGCCAACGGCCGGGCGAAGCTGCTCCGCAAGGGGTGTGACCTTCTCGTCGTCAACGAGGTCGGAGAGTCCAAGACCTTCGGATCGGAGGAGAACGAGGCCGTCATCCTCGCCTCCGACGGCTCAGAGGTCCACGTGCCCCACGGTCCCAAGGAGGCGCTCTCCGAGGTGATCTGGGACCAGGTGGCCCCCCGGCTGGCCCCCCGACGCGCATGAGCCGATGTCTTCTCCTCGCCACCTCCGTGCGTCAGAATGGAGTGCCGCAGGTCACACCGCTCCCACAAGGCGAGACGGGTGGTCCGGCGTACGGTGGCGACCGATAAACTGCACGCGGAACGTGATCGGGCGCAGCCCCCGATGTGGTTCCGCCAAATGATCAGCCAGCAGCCGCTGCAACCCCCAGGGAGCGATGTGTCCCGCCGCCTGTTTACCTCGGAGTCCGTGACCGAGGGCCACCCCGACAAGATCGCTGACCAGATCAGCGACACGATCCTCGACGCGCTCCTCAGCGAGGACCCGACCTCGCGTGTGGCCGTGGAGACCCTCATCACCACCGGTCTCGTGCACATCGCGGGAGAGGTGACGACGAAGGCCTACGCGCCGATCGCGCAGCTCGTCCGCGAGAAGATCCTCGAGATCGGCTACGACTCCTCGAAGAAGGGCTTCGACGGCGCCTCCTGTGGCGTGTCGGTGTCCATCGGCGCGCAGTCCCCGGACATCGCGCAGGGGGTCGACACCGCCTACGAGACGCGTGTCGAGGGCGACGAGGACGAGCTCGACAAGCAGGGCGCCGGCGACCAGGGCCTGATGTTCGGCTACGCCTGCGACGAGACCCCCGAGCTCATGCCGCTCCCGATCCACCTCGCGCACCGGCTCGCCCGTCGGCTGTCCGAGGTGCGCAAGAACGGGACCATCCCGTACCTGCGTCCCGACGGCAAGACTCAGGTCACCATCGAGTACGACGGGGACAAGGCCGTGCGCCTGGACACCGTCGTCGTGTCCTCGCAGCACGCGTCGGACATCGACCTGGACTCCCTGCTCGCGCCCGACATCCGCGAGTTCGTCGTCGAGCACGTCCTGAACCAGCTGGTCGAGGACGGCATCAAGCTCGACACCGAGGGCTACCGCCTGCTGGTGAACCCGACCGGCCGCTTCGAGATCGGCGGCCCGATGGGCGACGCCGGCCTCACCGGCCGCAAGATCATCATCGACACCTACGGCGGCATGGCCCGCCACGGCGGTGGCGCCTTCTCCGGCAAGGACCCGTCCAAGGTCGACCGCTCCGCCGCCTACGCGATGCGCTGGGTCGCGAAGAACGTCGTCGCCGCCGGTCTGGCCTCGCGCTGCGAGGTCCAGGTCGCGTACGCGATCGGCAAGGCCGAGCCCGTGGGCCTCTTCGTCGAGACCTTCGGCACCGCCAAGGTGGACGTCCAGAAGATCGAGGACGCGATCGGCGAGGTCTTCGACCTCCGCCCGGCCGCGATCATCCGCGACCTGGACCTGCTGCGGCCGATCTACGCCCAGACCGCCGCCTACGGCCACTTCGGCCGCGAGCTGCCGGACTTCACCTGGGAGCGCACCGACCGCGTGGACGCGCTGCGCGCGGCCGCCGGTCTGTAGGACCGCCCGCCGAACGGCCCCGGACCACCAGGCACCTGGTCCGGGGCCGTTCGCGCGTCCGGCCGATCCGTCCGCTGTCACAGGGGTTTGGTAAGAATGCGGGTGTGAGCAGCGCGAACGATTCCCCGCCGGAGCAGCTCGCGCTGATCCGGGAGATGGTTGCCGAGGCGAAGGCCAAGGCGCCCAAGGCGAAGCCCCGGACCTGGCGCGGGGCCGCCCTCGCCGAGGAGCTGCCCGTCGCGCGCGTCCTCGTCAACAAGGGCGTGCTCCACCTCGACCAGCTCTGGGACTACGCCGTCCCGGCCGAGCTCTCCGAGGCCGCGCAGCCCGGTGTCCGCGTCCGGGTCCGCTTCGGGGCCGGGTCGCACCAGGTGCGGGGCGGGCGCCGCGAGGGCGGCGGCCTCATCGACGGGTTCGTCGTCGAGCGCCGCGCCGAGTCCGACTACGACGGGGCGCTGGCCGCCCTGGCCCACGTGGTCTCTCCCGAGGTCGTGCTCGGCCCCCCGATGCTGGCACTGGCCCGCGCCGTCGCCGACCGGTACGCCGGCAGCCTCGCCGACGTCCTCCAGCTCGCCCTGCCCCCGCGCAACGCCCGTGCCGAGGCCAAGCCCTCGCCCGAGCCGCTGCCCCCGCCCGCCGTGCCCGACCCCGGGGGCTGGGAGCGGTACGGCTCCGGTCCCGCCTTCCTGCGGGCCCTGGCCACCGGCGGCACCCCGCGCGCCGTGTGGACCGCCCTGCCGGGCCCCGGCTGGGCCGACGAACTCGCCCGGGCCGTGGCCGCCACCCTCGCCTCCGGCCGCGGGGCCCTCGCCGTCGTACCCGACGGGCGGACCGCCGCCCGGGTCGACGCCGCGCTGACCGCGCTCCTCGGCGAGGGACGGCACGCCCTGCTCACCGCCGAGTCCGGGCCCGAGAAGCGCTACCGCCAGTGGCTCGCGGTCTCCCGCGGCTCCGTGCGGGCCGTCGTCGGCACCCGGGCGGCGATGTTCGCACCCGTACGGGACCTCGGACTCGTCGCCGTCTGGGACGACGGGGACTCCAGCCACAGCGACGACAACGCCCCCTTCCCGCACGTCCGGGAGGTGCTGGAGCTGCGCTCGGTCACCGACGGCTGCGCCTTCCTGGCCGGCAGCACCAGCTGCACCGTGGAGGCCGCCCAGCTCGTCGAGTCGGGCTGGGCGCGGCCGCTCGTCGCGACCCGCGAGACGGTGCGCGCGTACGCCCCCCGGATCCGCACCGTGGGCGACGAACTACTGGCCCGCGACGGGGCGGCCCGCGCCGCGCGGCTGCCGAGCCTGGCGTGGGAGACCGTACGGGAGGGGCTCAAGACCGGGCCCGTCCTGGTCCAGGTGCCGCGCCGGGGCTACGTGCCCCGGCTGGCGTGCGAGCGGTGCCGCACCCCGGCCCGCTGCACGGTCTGCGCGGGGCCGCTGGAGGCGCCCGACGCGCGGGACCTCCAGTGCGGCTGGTGCGGGCGCGGCGAGCCCTCGTGGCACTGCGAGGAGTGCGGGTCGTTCCGCCTGCGGGCCCAGGTGGTGGGGGCCCGGCGGACCGCCGAGGAACTGGGGCGGGCCTTCCCGGCCGTGCCCGTACGGACGTCCGGGCGCGACCACGTCCTGGATGAGGTGCCGGACGGGCCCGCGCTGGTGGTGTGCACCCCTGGGGCCGAGCCGGTCGCGGCGGGCGCCGGGTACGCGGCGGCGCTGCTGCTGGACGGCTGGGCGATGCTGGGCCGGCCCGACCTGCGGGCGGGGGAGGACGCGCTGCGGCGGTGGATCGCGGCCGCGTCGCTGGTACGGGCGGAGGGGCAGGTCGTGGTGGTCGCCGAGCCGACGCTGCGGCCGGTCCAGGCGCTGGTGCGGTGGGACCCGGTGGGCCACGCCGTACGGGAACTGGCCGAGCGGGCCCAGCTGGGCTTCCCCCCGGTGTCCCGGATGGCGGCGGTGGCGGGGCGCGGCGAGGCGGTGGAAGCCTTCCTGGCCGGAGCCGGACTCCCGGCCGACGCCGAGATCCTGGGCCCGGTACCGCTCCCCGGCCGGCGCGGGGCGCCCTCCGCTGGGGAACGGGCGCTGGTGCGGGTCCCGCCGGGCAGCGGCGCCGCCCTGGCCGCCGCGCTGAAGGCGGCGCAGGCCGCGCGGATGGCGCGGGGGGTTCCGGCGGCGGAGGCGGTCCGGGTCCGGATCGACCCGCCGGACATCGGCTGACCGGTCGTGTGCGTCGCGGGCAGCCGGACGCCCCCGGTGGGGCGACCGTACGGGGTCGTCCGCCGGGGGCGGGGGCGCGTGCGCGGGGCGGGAGCGGCCGGGCCGTCGGGGGTCGGCGACCCGGCGGCGGACGCTCCCGGTCAACCGTTGCGCGGGCCGGGGAAGGCCGGCGGACGGGGTGCGCCCGCCACGGCCGGGGACTCCTCGCGCAAGGGCTGCGGGGGCAGCGAGCGGGCCGCCGGGACGGTCGGCAGCGGGCCCAGGGTCCGGGTGGTGGTCGTCGCCTCGGCCAGCGGCTCCGCGGACTCGGCGCTCTGCGCCCGCCGGGCGCCGTACCGGCGGTGCACGGCCTGCTTGGTGACGCCGAGCGCCGAACCGACCGCGTCCCACGAGAAGCCGAGCGAGCGGTCGAAGTCCACCGCGGCGGTGACCAGCGTCTCTACGCTGTCCCGGAGCTCCTGCGCGAGACGGACGGTGGGCGCGGGCGCCCGTCCGTAGACGACGAAGCCCGTGGAGGGACCAGAGCGGCGCGGGCGGTACACATTGCCGAGCTGGGCGGTGAGCGTGCGCAGGGCATCCACCTGCCGGCGAACCCGCTCGATGTCCCGCACCAGCAGGTGCAGGCTGGCCCGGGCTTGGGCGTCGTGGGTGGCGTGGTCGGCCATGAAGAAGCCTCTCGAACCGGTGCTGAAGGGCGGATCGGGCCGCAGACACCATTCACGACGCGGCCCGTTTTGGTCAATCTCCTTTGACCAACGCGTCACCCGGCGCCCAGGTCACGCTGTGGGGGCGTGTCGGCATATGCGAGAGGCGCGCGCGTGTGCGTACGCCCCCTCGCGACCACCGGTGGGCCGCGGGGGACCGGGACCATAGACTGGTGCGCTGCTGACAGCCGAGATAGCGAGGTAGGACCCCAGTGAAGCTCGTCTTCGCAGGCACCCCCGAGGTCGCCGTGCCCGCCCTGGACGCCCTCATCGCCTCCGGGCGGCACGAGGTCGCCGCCGTCGTCACCCGGCCCGACGCACCGGCCGGCCGCGGCCGGCGCCTCGTCGCCAGCCCGGTCGCCGAACGCGCCGAGGAGGCGGGCATCGAGGTCCTCAAGCCCGTCCGGCCGCGCGACCCCGACTTCCAGGCCCGGCTGCGCGAGATCGCCCCCGACTGCTGCCCCGTCGTCGCCTACGGGGCGCTGATCCCCAAGAGCGCCCTCGACATCCCCCGGCTCGGGTGGGTCAACCTGCACTTCTCGCTGCTGCCGGCCTGGCGCGGAGCCGCCCCCGTCCAGCACTCGATCATGGCCGGCGACCAGGTCACCGGCGCCTCCACCTTCCAGATCGAGGAAGGCCTGGACTCCGGCCCCGTCTACGGGATCCTGACCGAGGAGATCCGCCCCACCGACACCAGCGGTGACCTGCTGACCCGGCTGGCGTTCGCCGGATCCGGGCTGCTGTCCGCCACCATGGACGGCATCGAGGACGGCACCCTGCGCGCCGTCGCGCAGCCCCTGGACGGGCTCTCGCTCGCCCCCAAGATCACGGTGGAGGACGCCCGGATCGACTGGAAGGCCCCGGCGATGCGCGCCGACCGCGTGGTGCGCGGCTGCACGCCGGCCCCGGGCGCGTGGACCGTCTTCCGCGGGGAGCGGCTCAAGCTGATCTCGGTCGGACTCGTGCCCGACCGGACCGACCTGGAGCCCGGCGTCCTGGCCCCGGCCAAGAACAACGTCCACGTGGGCACCGGATCGCACGCCGTCGAGCTGCTGTGGGTGCAGCCGCAGGGCAAGAAGCCCATGCGCGGCGCCGACTGGGCGCGCGGGGCGCGCATCGCCCCCGGGGAGCGTCTCGTGCCGTGACCGGAGGCCACAGCACCGGGCGGCGGCGACGTAGGCTGATCCGAGGACGCGCGGCCGCGCGGGCCCGTCCCGCGCCCCGCTCGTCTCCGCGCGCGGGCCCACCACTCGCCCGTACGCGCCCGCACCCCTCGCCGTACCCGTAGCACTCGTACATCCGGAGCACCTTTCACGTGAGCGAACAGCCCCGCAGTCGTCCCGCCGCCGCAGGCGCGGGAGACAAGCCGGCCAAGTCGGCCAAGCCGCACCGCAGGCCCAAGAAGGACCCCGTCCGGATGCTGGCCTTCCAGGTGCTCAGGGCGGTGGACGAGCGCGACGCGTACGCCAACCTCGTACTGCCCCCGCTGCTGCGCAAGGCCCGCCAGGACGAGAGCTTCCAGGCCCGGGACGCGGCACTGGCCACCGAGCTGGTCTACGGCACGCTGCGCCGGCAGGGCACGTACGACGCCGTCATCAAGGCGTGCATCGACCGGCCGCTGCGGGAGGTGGACCCGCCGGTCCTCGACGTGCTGTCGCTCGGCGCGCACCAGCTGCTGGGCACCCGCATCCCGACGCACGCCGCGGTCTCGGCGAGCGTGGAGCTGGCCCGGGTGGTGCTCGGCGACGGGCGCGCCAAGTTCGTGAACGCCGTGCTGCGCAAGATCTCCGCCCACGACATGGACGGCTGGCTGGAGCGGGTCGCCCCGCCGTACGAGGACGACGCCGAGGAGCACCTCGCGGTCTACCACTCGCACCCGCGCTGGGTCGTCAGCGCCCTGTGGGACTCCCTCGGCGGCGGCCGCGCCGGCATCGAGGACCTGCTGGAGGCCGACAACGAACGGCCCGAGGTGACGCTCGTCGCCCGGCCCGGGCGGTCCACCCCGGAAGAGCTGCTGGAGGCGGTCGGCGAGGACTCGGCGCTGCCGGGCCGCTGGTCGCCGTACGCCGTCCGGATGGCCGAGGGTGGTGAGCCGGGCGCGCTGGAAGCGGTGCGCGACGGCCGCGCCGGAGTCCAGGACGAGGGCAGCCAGCTCGTGGCCATGGCCCTCGCGGCGGCGCCGGTCGAGGGCCGCGACGAGCGCTGGCTCGACGGCTGCGCGGGCCCCGGCGGCAAGGCGGCCCTGCTCGCGGCGCTGGCCGCGCGGCGGGGAGCGTTCCTGCTGGCCTCCGAGAAGCAGCCGCACCGGGCGCGCCTGGTGGAGAAGGCGCTGGCCGGCAACCCCGGCCCGTACCAGGTCATCACGGCGGACGGGACCCGCCCGCCGTGGCGGCCGGGCTCCTTCGACCGGGTCCTGATGGACGTCCCCTGCACGGGCCTGGGCGCGCTGCGCCGCCGCCCGGAGGCGCGCTGGCGCCGCCGCCCGGAGGACCTGGAGGGCTTCGCGCCGCTCCAGCGCGGGCTGCTGAGGGAGGCCCTGTCGGCGGTCCGGGTGGGCGGGATCGTGGGCTACGCGACGTGCTCCCCGCACCTGGCGGAGACCCGGGTGGTCGTGGACGACGTACTGAAGGGCCGGGGCGCGGGCAACGAGCCGGTGGCGGCCGAACTGATCGACGCCCGTCCGTACATGGCGGGCGTACCGGCCCTCGGGGACGGACCGGACGTCCAGCTGTGGCCGCACCTGCACGGGACGGACGCGATGTACCTGGCGCTGCTGAGGCGCACGGCGTAGCGGGCGGGACGGCTCGGCGAGGGGCTCGGGCGGGCGCGAAATCCGGTCGGATGATCCGCATGATCGTTTGATCGGAGTCGCGGCCGTCCCGACTTCCGGGGTCATGGCCGGAACGAGCCGGGGGCATGGCACGCTTGGGGCATGGCCCCTCAGATCAATCCCAGCATCCTGTCCGCCGACTTCGCCCGCCTCGCCGAGGAGGCCAGGGCCGTCGAGGGCGCCGACTGGCTGCATGTCGACGTCATGGACAACCACTTCGTCCCGAACCTGACACTCGGCGTGCCGATCGTCGAGTCGCTCAGCCGCGCCACGGACATCCCGCTGGACCTCCACCTGATGATCGAGGACCCCGACCGCTGGGCCCCGCAATACGTCGAGGCGGGGGCCGGATCGGTCACCTTCCACGCCGAGGCCGCGGCCGCGCCCGTACGGCTGGCGCGGGAGATCCGGGCCAAGGGGGCGCGGGCCTCGATGGCGCTCAAGCCCGCGACGCCGATCGAGCCGTACGAGGACCTCCTCCCCGAGCTCGACATGCTGCTGATCATGACGGTCGAGCCCGGCTTCGGCGGCCAGTCCTTCCTCGACATCATGCTGCCCAAGATCCGCCGGACCCGGGAGCTGATCGCCAAGCACGGCCTGGAGCTGTGGCTCCAGGTCGACGGCGGGGTCTCGGCCTCGACCATCGAACGCTGCGCCGAGGCCGGAGCCGACGTGTTCGTGGCGGGCAGCGCGGTCTACGGGGCGGCCGATCCGGCCGCCGCGGTGCGTACGCTGCGCGAGCAGGCGGGCGCGGCGATCGCCGCGGCGCCGTGGGCTTGCGACCACTGAGGCGAGCGTTGGTGGACAGCTCGGTGAACGACAGCCGTCCAGGCTGATCAACGGCCGCCGGATCTGACAGGATGAACGGCGAGTCGAGAGTGTGAACACGAGAGTGTGAACAGCAGTGAGGAGAACGCGGTGTCTGCAATGTCGGCGGGACGGTCAGCCCTGCGGATGGGACCCGCGGAGCTGGTGCAGGCGGCGGCCATGGCGCGCCGCTTCTACCTGGAGGGCAAGTCCAAGATCCAGATCGCCGAGGAGTTCGGCGTGAGCCGCTTCAAGGTGGCCCGGGTCCTGGAGACCGCCCTCGAACGGGACCTCGTGCGCATCGAGATCCGGGTGCCGGCCGAGCTGGACGCGGAGCGATCCGACGCGCTGCGCGCCCGGTACGGGCTACGGCACGCGGTGGTCGTGGAGTCGCCGGCCGACGCGACCGAGGACGCGCCCGACCCGGAGAACCTGGGGGCGGTCGCCGCCGACCTGCTGGGCGAGCTGGTCAACGAGGGCGACGTACTGGGCCTGGCGTGGGGCCGGTCGACCATCCACATGGCGGCGTCCCTGCACCGGCTGCCCCCCTGCACCGTGGTGCAGCTGACGGGCGTGTACGACGCAGGCACCGCGGAACGCGGCTCGGTGGAGGCCGTGCGCCGGGCCGCCCAGGTCTCGGGCGGGGACGCCCACCCCATCTACGCGCCCATGCTGCTGCCCGATCCGGCGACCGCGGCGGCACTGCGCGGCCAGACCGGGATCGCGCGCGCCTTCGAATACTTCGACAAGGTGACCGTCGCGGCCGTCTCCATCGGCTCGTGGGAGCCGGGGATCTCGACCGTCCACGACATGCTCAGCGACGAGGAGCGGGCCCACTACGCCTCGCTGGGCGTCGCGGCGGAGATGTCCGCCCACCTCTTCGACGCCGAGGGCCGGCGCGTCGGACGCGACCTCGGCGAGCGGTGCATCACCGTCGAGGCGGACCGGCTGCGGCGGATCCCCGAGGTCGTGGCGATCGCGGGCGGGCTGCGGAAGGCCTCCGCGATCGGGGCGGTGCTGCGGTCGGGCCTGGTGACCAGCCTGGTCACGGACACGGCGGTCGCGGACTACCTGCTGACCGAGTCCCAGCCGGGCCTGCGTCCGGCGCTGGAACGCGCCGACCCGGACGACTAGCGGGACCTGCCCGGACGACCGGCGGAAGCCGACCCGGACGACCTGCGGGAGCGGCCCGTCCGGCCGGTTCCGCGGCCGTGTCGCGGCCTCCCCCGAGGCGGATGGTGCCGGAATTGAGATCCGAACGGCGGACCGCGCGGCGGCCTGCTGGGCGCATACTGGTTCCAATGACAAAGTCTGCAGTACCTCGCCGCCATTTGCCGTCCAGCCCGTTCAAGGCCCCCGTGGAACCGCCGCTCCGGCAGTTCAGCGTCGGCGACCGGGTCACTCACGATGAGCACGGCCTCGGCCGTGTCGTCGGAATCGAGGAGGGGATCGCCGTTCTGGTCGACTTCGGGTCGGTCCAGAAACGAATCCTGAGTCCGTACACCAAGATGGCCGCGCTCTGAGGCCACCGGACGATTCGCGAGCGAATCGGATATTTGGCACGATCGGCGCATGATCTTCAGGAACGTGCCCCGATCGTTGCTGCGTTTCCTCGGGGCCCTGTTCCTCTGCGCCGTGCTGGTCGGTGCGGCGGGCTGCGGCGGGTCGAAACCCGCGCCTGCCGCCGCCAGCACCAGCGCCGGTTCCGGCACGAGCACCGGTGCGAGTACCGCCTCCGGTGACGTGCCCGGTGGCGCGTCCAGCGCCGCCGCCCCCGGATGGGCGAAGGGGATGGCGACCGTACGCGCCGGTGCGCTGCCCCGGGAGGCCCGGGACGTGCTCGCGCTCATCGACGAGGGCGGGCCGTACCCCCACCGCCAGGACGGGACCGTCTTCGGGAACTTCGAGAAGGTCCTGCCCCGGCAGAAGCGCGGCTACTACCACGAGTTCACCGTGCGGACGCCGGGCGAGCGGGACCGTGGGGCGCGGCGGATCGTGACGGGCGAGGGCGGGGAGTTCTTCTACACGGACGACCACTACGAGACCTTCAAGGCGGTTCTCCGATGACCCTGGACCCGCAGCCGCTGGGCCCCGCACTCGCCGCCGCGGAGGAGGCGGGCTGGACGACCGTACGCCTCGACCTGGACGGCGTACGGACCAAGGCGGGGCTGATGCGGCGGGCCGGGGACGCGCTGGACGTGCCGGAGTGGTTCGGGGGGAACTGGGACGCGCTCGCTGACGCCCTGCGGGACCTGTCGTGGCTGCCGGACGCCAAGGGGCGGCTGCTGGCGGTGACCTCCTGGCGGTCGTTCGCCGCGGCGCGGCCGGCCGACTGGGAGACGCTGCGGGAGGTCCTGGAGGAGGCGGTCGACTTCTGGCGGGAGCGGCCCGAGGCGCGGGACGCGCCGCCGCTGACGGTGCTGCTGGCCGAGCCGGCCGCCCCGCGGGTCCGGGGGCGGCGCCGGAGCGGCTGAGGGCGCGTATGCACGGTCGTCCGGCGGCCTTACCCGTGCCCGAGAGGGATCGAGCGCGGCGGTGGAGGCCTTCGCGTCATGCGGGGGCCGGCTTCGCGGGGTCCGCCGCGTCCGGCTACGCGGGGTCGGCCGCGCCGGACACGTCCGGGCCCTGGGCGCGGACCCGGTGGACCTCGTCCAGGGAGCCGCGCAGGTCCGCCAGCCAGGCGTCGGTGTTGCTCCCGACCAGGCGTACGCACCAGGCCAGGGCATCCGCGCGGCTGCGGGCCACGCCGCCGGCGACGAGCGTGTCCAGGACCTGACGCTCGGACTGCCGCAGACGGGTCATCACCGGAACGGCGAGGTGGGTGAACAGCGTGGTCTCCTCACCCGAACGGACGCCCCAGGCGACCTTGCGGCGGTACAGCTCCTCGGCTTCCCGGGCCACCTCGATCCGCTGCTCGCGGGTGCGCTCGCGGAACTCCTTGACGGACTCGGCCGCCGGGACGGTGCCGACGACCGTGATCTCCTCACGGTCGGCCGTGACGGAGACGAGGGTCTTGTAGACGTCCACGGGCAGGCGCTCGGCGAACCATGCGCGGAGCTGCTCGCTCTGTTCGGCTGTAATCATGTAATCCACATTGCATCCGAGGTTCTGTTGATCGCAAGGGCATTCCGGGGCGCCTGCCGTCCGCGTGGCCGAATTCCGGGCCGGGCCGCCGGAACCGGCGGTGGGACGCCGAAATCTGGGTAGCGTGTGCGGGGACGGTCCGCGGGGTGAAGATCCGCTTTCCCCCCGCGCGCGCCCGTCGCTTTCGTACGGCGCGATGTACGCCGAATGGCGAAGGGGAAGGCGAAGGGGAAAGGGGATCGCGGGCCGGGTGTCGAAGGCGCGCAGGGAGGTCTCCGTCTTCGGTGGTGCGGCGCCCGTAAGGGCGGACCGCATTCGAGTCCGCTGACGTTCTTTTCGGTCACATGGCCAAGGGATCAAGCTGGTCGCGGGGGAGGCCCGGATGGTTCGCGCAGTCCTGCCGGAGGAATCCACCAAGGAGATCTCCGAATTGATCGACGTCCTGATCCCCCTGCTCTTCGAGTCCTTACCGCGGCGGGACCAGCGGAACTGGGCCCGCGCCTATCTGAACGGCCTCGTGCGGACAGCGGGTAAGAAAACGGTCCGCAACATCGCCGGGGCCGGGGCCGGGGCCGGGGCCGGTGGCGGTGGCAGGATCGGCATCGGTTCCGTGGAGCAGAGCCTCCAGCAGTTCATCAGCAAGTCCCCCTGGGACTGGACGCCCGTCCGGCGCTCCCTCGCCCGGCACCTCGAACAGACCGCCGGACCTCCGCCGGCCTGGGTGGTGCGGCCCATGGTCGTCGAGAAGGCCGGTGACCGCTCCGTGGGCGTCGGCCGGCAGTTCGTCCCCCAGCTCGGCCGCACCGTCAACTGCCAGCAGGCCGCCGGCATCTGGCTGGCCTCCGGCGAGGCCAGCTTCCCGGTCGAGTGGACCCTCACCCTCCCCGGGCCCTGGACCAGCGAACTCGCGCGCCGCCGGCAGGCCGGCATCCCCGACACCGCACGCTCCCTCACGCCCGCCCAGGACGCCGTGCACGCCGTACAGCGGATGGCCGCGACCTGGCAGCTCCAGCGGCGCCCCGTGGTGATGGAGGTGGCCAACGGGGACCTGCCGCGGAGTGTCCAGGCGTTCGCCCCCCAGGGCATCCCCTTCGTCTTCAAGGTCGACGGCTCCCTCCCCGTCTCCTCCGGCGGCGCCGGGCGGCACAAGCCCGCGCCGCACACGGTGCCCGCGCGGGAACTCGTCGACTCCCCGCGCTCCCGGCGCAGCGTCGTCGAGTGGACCCCGCACGGCCGCGTCGAGGGCGCCGTGGCCTTGCTGGCCGCGGCCGCGGCCCCGGTCCTCGCGTCCCCCGGCGAGGACCGGACCGCCCCCGTGCCGGCCGCCCCGCTGCTGCTCTTCGGCGCCCGGACCGAAGCGGACCCGGTCCCGTCCGAGTTCTGGGTCACCAACATCGGCGACCGGCCCCTCGCCCGGCTGTTCCTGCTCGCCCGGCTCGCCGAGCGGGTCTCCCTCGACTTCGCGCAGACCTGCGAACCCGCGGGCATACGGGACTTCGAGGGGCGCTCCTTCCGCGGCTGGCACCACCACGTCACCCTGGCGAGCGTGGCCCACGCGGCGACGCTGCTGGGCGGGCGCGCGGGGGCGCCCGACGGCCGCCCCGACCCCGTCCGGTCCGGGACGGCGGCCCCCCGTCCGCTCATCCCCGGGCAGGGCCCGCGCCACGCGCACGTCCGCTGACGCCCGGCCCCCTGCCGGGACGCGGCCGGAGCCGCCGGGGGCTGCCCGGAGCCGCCGGGAGCCGCCGCCGGGACCGAGGACCCGTAGGAAAGGACCAGGCAGCCCGGAATGTCCTGGATGATCGGCCCGGGCGGCGCGAACCCCAGGACATGGGAGGATGAAGTACGTGCGTTTCCTCGGCTGCCCTGTCGAGGTACCTCCGATCGACTGGGATGTTCAGCACGTGCGTTTCCTCAATGACCTGAAGCCGCCGTACGACCTGACGTACGACGATGTGTTCATGGTGCCGAGCCGCTCCGCGGTCGGTTCCCGCCAGGGCGTCGACCTCTCCGCGCCCGACGGCACCGGCACCACCATTCCGCTGGTCGTGGCCAACATGACCGCCATCGCGGGCCGCCGCATGGCCGAGACCGTCGCACGCCGCGGCGGCATCGTCGTCATCCCGCAGGACATCCCGATCGAGATCGTCACCGACGTCATCTCCTGGGTGAAGACCCGCCACCTCGTGCTCGACACCCCGATCACGCTGGCGCCGACCCAGACCGTCGCGGACGCCCTGTCCCTGCTGCCCAAGCGCGCCCACGGCGCCGGAGTCGTCGTCGACGACGAGGGCCGCCCGGTCGGCGTCGTCACCGACCACGACCTGACGGGCGTCGACCGCTTCACGCAGCTCTCCGAGGTCATGTCGAAGGAGCTGCTGCTCATCGACGCCGACATCGACCCCCGCGAGGCCTTCAACAAGCTCGACGCCGGCCACCGCAAGCTGGCTCCGGCCGTCGACAAGGACGGCAGGCTCGTCGGCATCCTCACCCGCAAGGGCGCCCTGCGCGCGACCCTCTACACCCCCGCCACCGACGCCAACGGCAAGCTGCGCATCGCGGCCGCCGTCGGCATCAACGGGGACTTCGCGGCCAAGGCCAAGCAGCTCCTCGACGCGGGTGTCGACACGATCGTCATCGACACGGCCCACGGGCACCAGGAGTCGATGATCACCGCGATCAAGGCCGTCCGCGCCCTGGACCCGCAGGTCCCGATCGTGGCCGGCAACATCGTCGCCGCCGAGGGCGTCAAGGACCTCATCGAGGCCGGCGCCGACATCATCAAGGTCGGTGTGGGCCCCGGCGCCATGTGCACCACCCGCATGATGACCGGCGTGGGCCGCCCGCAGTTCTCCGCGGTGCTGGAGTGCGCCGCCGAGGCCAAGAAGTACGGCAAGCATGTGTGGGCCGACGGCGGCGTCCGCCACCCGCGCGACGTGGCGATGGCGCTGGCCGCCGGTGCATCGAACGTCATGATCGGCTCCTGGTTCGCCGGGACGTACGAGTCCCCGGGCGACCTCCAGCAGTCCGCCGACGGGCGCTTCTACAAGGAGTCCTTCGGCATGGCCTCGGCCCGCGCGGTCCGCAACCGCACCTCCGAGGAGTCCGCGTACGACCGTGCCCGCAAGGCGCTGTTCGAGGAGGGCATCTCCACCTCGCGCATGTTCCTCGACCCGGCCCGCCCGGGCGTCGAGGACCTGATCGACTCGATCATCGCGGGCGTCCGCTCCTCCTGCACCTACGCCGGTGCCGGCTCCCTCGCGGAGTTCGAGGAGAAGGCCGTGATCGGCATCCAGTCCGCCGCTGGCTACGCCGAGGGCAAGCCGCTGCACGCCAGCTGGAGCTAGTCTCCGGCAGCCTCCGGAGGCACGCTTCCCCGTGGCCCCGGCCGTCCTGCGCGGACGGCCGGGGCCACGGGCGCTCCCGGCCCGGGCCGGGTGCGCGCGGGCACGGCGGGCACGGCGGGCGCGCCTGGCCGCCGTGCCCGCCGGGCGCGTCAGGGCCGGGCGTCTCAGCCGGGCGTCTCAGGGTCCGGGCGGACCGCCGCCCGGCGGTGAACTGTGCACGCCCGCACGGTACTTCGGGATCCGTACCGTCACCTTCATGCCGGCGCCGACCCCCGTCTCGACGACCAGCCCGTACGGGTCCCCGTACACCTGCCGGAGCCGCTCGTCGACGTTGGGCAGTCCGATCCCCGAGGACGAGCCGGCCCGCTCCCCGGCCAGGATCCGGCGCAGCAGGTCCGGTTCCATGCCCACCCCGTTGTCCTCCACCGTGATCACCGCCTCCGAGCCCGCGTCCCGCGCCGCGATGGTGATCCGGCACTCGGCGGTGGAGTCCTCCAGCCCGTGCTTGACGGCGTTCTCCACCAGCGGCTGGAGGCAGAGGAACGGCAGCGCCACCGGCAGCACCTCGGGCGCCACCTGCAGGGTCACCTTCAGCCGGTCCCCGAACCGGGCCCCCGCCAGGGCCAGATACTGCTCGATGGAGCGCAGCTCGTCGGCCAGCGCGGTGAACTCCCCGTGCCGGCGGAAGGAGTAGCGGGTGAAGTCGGCGAACTCCAGGAGCAGGTCCCGGGCCCGCTCCGGATCGGTCCGCACGAACGAGGCGATGGCCGCAAGGGAGTTGAAGATGAAGTGCGGGGAGATCTGCGCCCGCAGCGCCTTGATCTCCGCCTCCATCAGCCGCGTCCGCGACCGGTCCAGCTCCGAGAGCTCCAGCTGTACGGAGACCCACCGCGCGACCTCGGTCGCCGCCCGCACCAGCACCGCCGACTCCCGCGACCCGTACGCCACCAGCGCGCCCAGCATCCCGTCCTCGCCGGTGAGGGGGGCCACCACCGCCCACTTCAGCGGGCAGTCCGGCCGCTCGCACTCCGTCCGCACGCTCAGGCCGCGCCCCGACTCCAGCATCTCCGCGACCCGGGCCATCACCCGCAGCTCGTGGTGGTCGCCGCCCGGCCCGTCCCAGGCCAGCACCGACTCCCGGTCGGTCAGGCACAGGGCCTCCGTGCCCAGCAGCGACCGCAGCCGGCGGGCCGCCTTGCGGGCCGCGTCCTCGGTCAGCCCGGCGCGCAGCGGGGGAGCCGCCAGGGAGGCCGTGTGCAGGGTGTGGAACGTCGCCCGCTCCACCGGGGTCCCCAGGTCCACGGCCGCGCCCCGGCCGTCGTGCCGGGCGTGCAACCGTCCCGCCGCCCAGCCCGCGCCCAGCAGCAGGGCGGCCGCCACCCCCGCGAGGAGGGCGGGCACGGCTTCCGTCACCGGGTACCCCCCACCCGGTCGCCGGCCACGCCCTCCGGCAGGTGCAGCCGGGCCAGGATGGCCGCCGTACCGCCCGGGACGCGCGCCGGGGTGCCCAGCGACACCAGCACCATCGTCAGGAACCCCAGCGGCACCGACCAGGCCGCCGGCCAGGCCAGCAGCGTGTGCGCCCAGCCCGGCGGGGCCAGACCCGCACGGGTCGTCAGCACCGCGCTCAGGGCCGCCCCGCCCCCGGTGACCAGCCCGGCCACCGCACCCGGCGGGGTCAGCCCGCGCCACCAGATCCCCAGCACCAGCAGCGGGCAGAACGACGAGGCCGACACGGCGAACGCCAGCCCCACCGCGTCCGCCACCGGAACGTCCCGGGCCGCCATGCTCCCGGCCAGCGGCACCAGGACCGCCACGAGCACCGCCCAGCGGAAGCTGCGCACCCCGCGCTTCGGCAGCACGTCCTGGTGCAGCACCCCGGCCACCGCCATGGTCAGCCCCGAGGCCGTCGACAGGAACGCGGCGAAGGCGCCCCCGGCCAGCAGCGCCCCCAGCAGGTCCCCGAGCAGCCCGCCCAGCATCCGTTCCGGCAGGACCAGCACGGCCGCGTCGGCGTCGCCGGTCAGGGCCAGTTCGGGGGCGTAGATCCGGCCCAGCGCCCCGTACACCGGCGGCAGCAGGTAGAAGACGCCGACCAGCCCGAGCACGACCAGCGTGGTGCGGCGCGCGGCCCGCCCGTTGGGGCTGGTGTAGAAGCGCACCGCCACGTGCGGCAGCCCCATCGTGCCGAGGAAGGTGGCGAGGATCAGCCCGTACGTCGCGTACAGCCGGTACCCCCGCTCGTCCCCCGACAGCGGCTGCGACCAGCTGGACACGCCGAGCCCGGCCTCCGTCCGGGTGCCCGGGACGGGGGTGCCGGGGGTGAACTCCAGCCGCGCGTGCGCCCGTACGGAGTGCTCCCCGGCGGCGAGGACCAGCGGCGCCGCCTCGTGGGCGCGCCCGTCCACCTGGCCCGTCACCGTCAGCGCGAGCGGCGCGTCCAGCGACAGCCGTACGTCCTCGGCGACCGTGACAGCGGTGTGCCGGCCGAAGACGGCCGGGGCGTCGAAGGAGGCGCGCGGAGCGCCGTCCCCGGCCCAGGCGGCCACCAGGAAGAACGCCGGGACCAGCAGCGCGGTGAGCTTGAGCCAGTACTGGAAGGCCTGCACGAAGGTGATGCTGCGCATCCCGCCCGCGGCGACGGCGGCGCCGACCACGACGGCGACGACCACCCCGCCGACCCAGTGCGGCGCGCCGGTCAGGATCTCCAGGGTCAGCCCGGCGCCCTGGAGCTGCGGCAGCAGGTACAGCCAGCCGACCCCGACCACGAACAGCACCGCGATCCGGCGCACGGCCTGCGACTCCAGCCGGGCCTCCGCGAAGTCCGGCAGGGTGTACGCGCCCGAGCGGCGCAGCGGGGCCGCGACGAGTACGAGGAGCACCAGGTACCCGGCCGTGTAGCCCACCGGGTACCAGAGCATCTCGGGGCCCTGGAGCAGGACCAGCCCGGCCACCCCGAGGAAGGAGGCGGCGGAGAGGTACTCCCCGCTGATGGCGGCCGCGTTGAGGCGGGGGCCCACGGTGCGCGAGGCGACGTAGAAGTCGGAGGTGGTCCGCGATATCCGCAGGCCCAGCGCGCCGACCAGGACGGTGACGAGAACGACGACGGCGACCGCGGTCAGCGCGTACGTCTGGTTCACCGGTCGGTCCTTCGGCTGGAGGAGGGTGACCGGAGTCTACGCACGGCCCCGGAGCGGGCGACAGGCGTGATCCGGCCCGCGCACGGGGCCGGCCCGGCCGGGGGCGACGGGTCGGGTCGCGGTGCGGTCAGCGGGCCGGGTCGCGGTGCTCGGCGCAGTCGCGCAGGGCTATCTCCAGCTCCACGTACGACTCCTCCGCGCGCCGGAAGGCCAGCGTCAGCGCGGCCTCCGCGCGCGGCGGGACCTGGTCACGGACGCCCTCGCCGGCCTCGTAGAGGAGATCGGCCCAGCGGGCGGCCGCGCTGCGCAGGCGGGCCAGCAGCACCTCCGCCTCGGCGGGTCCGGCCGGGCGGGTGCGGGGCAGGCCGGACAGGGCGTCGAGCAGCGCGTGGATCTCGGACATCTCGCTCCTCCCGCGCCGGAAGATCCACGATACGCGGGGGCGTCAACGGCGCCGGGCGCGTCACCCCCGCCGTGCGGCCGACGGCGGCGCCGTGTCGCCGTACGCCCGTCTCCGTGCGACGAACGGCGCCCGGGGGCGCGGCGGGCGGGCGGTCGGCGCGCGCCGGGGCGGTCGGGTACGGGAGGTCGGTCGGCCCGGCCAGCCCGGTTGGCCCGGTTGGCCCGGTCGGTCGGTCCGGGAGGTCGGCCCGTTGCCGGTACCGCCCCGTCGGCCGCCAGGCCCTCCGACCCGGTGCGCCCGTTCCCGGTCCGGCGGCCGACCTGGTCCGGCCGCTGACCCGGTCTGCCCGCTCGCGGCCCGGCCGCCGACCCGGTTCGGCCGCTCCCGGTCCGGCCGACCGTCAGCCCGTCGCGTGCCGCATCAGTAGATCCCGCAGCTCCCGCGCGTGCCGGCGGCTCACCTGGAGCTCCGCCGCACCGACCCGGACGCTGGTGGTGCCCGCGTCCAGCCGGAGCTCGTCGATCCGGGCCAGTGCCACCAGGTGGCGGCGGTGGATCCGGACGAATCCGCGGGCCGCCCAGCGCTCCTCCAGCGTCGACAGGGGGATGCGGACCAGGTGGCTGCCCTCGTCGGTGTGCAGCCGGGCGTAGTCGCCCTGGGCCTCCACGTACGCGATGTCGGCGATGGCCACGAAGCGGGTGACCCCGCCCAGTTCCACGGCGATCTGGTCCGGGGCCCGGTCGGCGGCGGCCGTCTCGGCGCCGGGCCGGCGCGGACCCGGTACGGCGAGCGGGGCCGACGGGACCGGACCGCCGGCCCCGTCGGGCGCGGCCGCGGTTCCCGGCGGGACGTCCCCGGCCCGGTCCAGCTGCGCGCACGCCCGGCGGACGGCCTCGGCCAGCCGCTCGGGGCGCACGGGCTTCAGTACGTAGTCCACGGCCTTGAGGTCGAAGGCCTGTACGGCGAAGCCCTCGTGAGCGGTGACGAACACGATCAGCGGCGGCCGGGCGAACCCGGCCAGCAGCCGGGCGATGTCCAGGCCGGTCAGCCCGGCCATGTGGATGTCGAGGAAGACCACGTCGATGGCATCGGCGCCGTCCGGCCCGCCCTCCAGGGCCCGGGTGATCCGGCGCAGGGCCCCGGTGGCGTCCGAGGCGCCTTCAGCGCGCGCCACCCGGGGGTCGGAGCGCAGCAGGAAGAGGAGTTCTTCCAGGAGCGGCTTCTCGTCGTCGACGGCCAGGGCGCGCAGCATGCGGCCGAGTCTAGGGGGTGTCGTCGAAGTCGTTCCGTACGCCCGCACGGCAGGAGCGAGTTCGACGACACCCCCCGGGCGGTGGCCGCGAACCCTTCCGGCCACAGCACCAGGCTCGGCCGCGCCGGGGCGGAACGGTGCGCGGCCCCCGCCCGGGGGGAGGGGAGAGGGGCGGGGGCCGCGCGGTTCGGGTCGGTGGGGGGAGGAGGGGCGGTGGAAACGGGAGGGGAGCGGGGGGAGTAGGCGGGGGAGGGGGCCCGCCGCTACTTGACGGTGATCAGCTTGCCGTCGGGGGACACGGCGTACCAGGTGCCGCCGACGCCCTGGCCGTTGGTGTCACCGGCCTTCTTGTCGCCCGAGAAGGTGTAGACGGGCCAGCAGTCGATGCTCTGCTGCTTCTTGCCGTCCGGACGGTCCAGGACCCGGTAGTTCTTCTCGATGATCCCCTTGGCGTTCGCCTTGTCCACCGGGGGCACGGCCGGCCACTTCTCCAGGCAGGCGCCCTCGCACTTGGAGACCATCGGCCACTGCGTGTCGGGCTTGAACCGGTAGACGGTCATGCCCTTCCCGTCGACGATGTGATCGCCCAGCTTGGGGTCGTTGGCGACGGAGAGCGCCGCGTCCGCCTCGACCGCGCCGGCGCCCGCACCGCCCGCTTCCGGCGCGGGAGCCGGTGCCGGGGCGGCGACCTTGGCGGCCTTCTTGCCGTCCGGGCCGAAGGCGAACCACACGCCTCCCACGCCCTGTCCGTTGACGTCGCCCGCCTTGGTGTCCTTGTTGAACCGGTACGCGGGCCAGCCGGCCACCGTCAGCTGCTTGCTGCCGTCGGTGCGCTCGACCTCGCCCAGCAGGGCCGGGTCCATGCCGGCGGCGGCGGTGACGTCGCCCGCGGAGACCACGGGCCAGGTCTTTTCGCAGTCGCCCTCGCAGTTGGACTTCGGCGGCTTGGCGGTGTCCTTGTCGAAGCGGTAGAGGGTGAGGCCGCCGCTGTCGGTGAGGATCTGCCCCAGCTGCTCGTTGGCGGCCGCCGCGAGCTGGCCGGCGGGCTGGGCCCCGGCGCCGGGAGCCGTGTCCGCCACCGGAGCGCCGTAGGGGTCCTGGGCGGAAGCGGCACCGGCGGGCTGAGTGGTGTCGGCGGCCTTGTCGTCCGTCGGTCCGCAGGCCGTCACCGACAGGGCGACGGCGATGGCTGCCGCTGCGAGGGTGAGGGTGCTTCCGCGCTTCATGCCCATGTTGATCTCTCCCACGTGTGTGTCCGTTGTCGTCCTCCGCCGGAGCGGCGGCAACTGTGCTCAGGACACGGGGTGGTGGGCGCGATCCGTTCAAGGCGGCCGGTGTGGGCTCTTTCACTCACCCCGCGTCGAACCCGGCGCGCCGCAGGGCCGTGACCACAGCGAGGCCGAGGACCTGGTGCCCCGAGTCGTTGGGGTGCAGCCCGTCCGCAAGGTGCTCGGGTCCGAGCAGGTCACGGCCCGGGAGCACGGCGAGGCGGCCGTCCCCGGCCGCGATCCGGTCCCGGGCGGCGCGCTCCATCGCGTGGCGCAGGGCGCCCAGGGTGGCGCCGAGCCGGTTCGGGGTGCGCTCGGCGTCGGGCCGCAGGACGGGGGAGACCAGCAGCAGCGGGGTCCGGGGGTGCCCCTGGCGGACCAGTTCGAGGAACGCGCGCGTGGTTTCGTACAGCAGCGGCGCCGAGAAGGGCACCTGGGACCAGCAGTTGGTGCCGAAGGCGAGCGTGAGGACGTCGGCGGGCAGTGCGGCGAGCTGTTCGGCGGTGGCCAGTTCGCCGCGCGCGGCTCCCGCGTAGCCGAGGTTCACGGTGTCCCAGCCCAGCGCGCGGCCGGCGACCGCGGGCCAGCCGTGGGCCGGGCGGGTGGACCACCAGCCCTCCGTGATGGAGTCGCCGTGCACCACCCAGCGCGGGGCGGACGGCGCCGGGGCGAGTCCGCCGCCGATCGCGCGCAGCCCGAGGACCAGCGGGGACTGCGTCTCGGGCAGGTGGATCGTGAACGGGCCGGTGCCGCCGCCCAGTTCGATGCGCACCACGGACTCCGCGGCCGGCTCGGTGAACACCTCCGAGACCACCCCGTGGCGGTCCCACAGGGCGAAGCCGTGCGCGAGGTCACGCAGCGCGTCGGTGGGGCCGGGCAGGGTCGCCCGGTAGCGGACCTCGACGGCGCGCGCCGTTTCGGTGGTGAACTCCAGCCGGACCCCGATGGGCAGGGTGGCGCGCTCGCCGGCGTCCCAGGGCAGCCGCATGGTGTCCGCCGGGTCGGCGCGCACCGGGCGGCCTCCGTCCAGCCAGGCGACGCCGCGCAGGAACGGTCCGGGATCCTGCCACCCCTCGTCTGTGCCCATCGGGCCCACCCCTCTCTCTCCTCCGATCGCCGGATACGGGAACTCCCACCGGCAGCGGCCAGCCGCACCGGCCCCGCCCGGCCGCGGGCCCGGCCGCACCGGCCGGGCCGTCCCACCCTCCCCGGAGCCGCCGCGTTCACCCGTACCCCGCGGGGCCCGGTTCCACCGCCGCGGGACCCGTCGATCCGTACGGACCTCCCGGTCCTGGCGGCACGCTGCGACAGGTCTGACGAGGTGTCAAGAATAGGGGTCGAGGCCCCTTGCGCAGCGATCGATCATCCGTGCGCAACAAAGGACCGCGGAGGACGGATCCGCGCAACGATCGTCCGCCAATGTGCAAGGATGGTGCATTACGGGCGGTATCACTCAGCTCGTAGGCTCACTCGCTGTACGTGGAGTGGCGTGGACCGCCTGCTCGGCGGTCCCCCATGCCCAGGCTCTGCCTGCTCCTGCTCCGGACCGCTGCGGTCGATGCCTCGCAACCCCCACCCGCAGCAACCAAGGAGTCCCCTCGTGCTCGATCACGGCCAGGCGCCACCGCTCTCGTCCGAGCCCCGCAGGCCCGCCCACCCGCTGCTGCGCCGCAAGCCCGTAGAGCAGCTGGTCGCCGAGGGCGGCCAGGGTGAGGGCGGAGCGCTGAGGCGCTCGCTCACCATGTGGCAGCTGACCATGATCAGCATCGGCGCCACCCTGGGCACCGGCATCTTCGTCGTGCTTGGCGAGGCCACTCCGATCGCCGGCCCGGCCGTCTTCATCGCCTTCATCGTCGCGGGCCTGACCGCACTGTTCTCCGCCCTCTCCTACGCCGAGCTGGCGGGCTCCATACCGGTCTCGGGCTCCTCGTACTCGTACGCCTACGCCACCATGGGCGAGCTGGTCGCCTGGATCTGCGGCTGGTGCCTGATCCTGGAGTACGGCGTCTCGGTCGCGGCCGTCGCCGTCGGCTGGGGCCAGTACCTCAACGAGCTCCTCGACGGGACGCTCGGCCTGACCATCCCCGAGGCCTTCTCCGCCCCGCTCGGCGAGAACGGCTACATCAACCTGCCGGCCCTGGTCGTGGTCCTGCTGTGCATGGTCTTCCTGCTCCGCGGCGCCAAGGAGAGCGCCCGGATCAACTCGATCATGGTCGGGATCAAGATCGTCACGCTGGTGCTCTTCTGCGTCATCGGCTTCATGGGCATCAAGGCCGGCAACTACACCCCGCTGGCCCCGCTCGGCGTCACCGCGATCAGCACCGCCGCCGCGATGCTCTTCTTCTCGTACATCGGCTTCGACGCCGCCTCCACCGCCGGTGAAGAGGCCAAGAACCCGAAGCGGGACCTGCCGCGCGCGATCATGCTCTCGCTGGGCATCGTCACCGCCCTGTACTGCCTCGTCGCCCTGGTCGCGGTCGGCGCCATGCCGTGGCAGGAGTTCGAGGGCAGCGAGGCCGCCCTGGCCAAGATCATGGAGAACGTCACCGGACACGCCTTCTGGAGCATCGTCCTCGCGGCGGGCGCGGTCGTCGCCATCGCCAGCGTCGTCTTCGCCGTCCTCTACGGCCAGACCCGCATCCTCTTCGCGATGTCCCGCGACGGCCTGATCCC
Source organism: Streptomyces antarcticus (assembly GCF_026627255.1). Classification (GTDB taxonomy): domain Bacteria; phylum Actinomycetota; class Actinomycetes; order Streptomycetales; family Streptomycetaceae; genus Streptomyces; species Streptomyces antarcticus. The sequence continues at coordinate 104,628 of NZ_JAPNLM010000017.1, forward strand.
GAAGGCCTTCGCCAAGGTCGACCCGAAGACCGGCACCCCGCGCGTCAACACGATCATCGTCTGCCTCTTCTGCGGGATCCTGGCCGCCACCATCCCGCTCGGCGAGCTGGCGAACGCCACCAGCATCGGCACGCTCTTCGCCTTCGGCCTGGTCAACATCGCGGTCGTCATCCTGCGCTACACCCGCCCCGACATGAACCGCACCTTCAAGGTGATGCTCTTCCCCGTCACCCCCATCCTGGGCTTCCTCTTCTGCGCCTACCTGATGACCGAGCTGCCGGCGGTCACCTGGGCCGTGTTCGGTGGCTGGATGGCGGTCGGGCTCGTGCTCTACTTCTTCTACGGCATGCGCCGCTCCAGCCTGGCCACTGTCGCCTCCAAGGCCACCCCGGCCGCGGAGGCCGCCGAAGAGAAGTGATCCACCCTCTGTGCGACTGAACGATCTCGACGAACGCATCGTGCACGCCCTCGCCGAGGACGCCCGCCGCTCCTACGCGGACATCGGCTCCGAGGTCGGGCTCTCCGCCCCCGCCGTCAAACGGCGCGTGGACCGGCTCCGCGCGGAAGGCGCCATCACGGGCTTCACCGTCCGGGTGGACCCGGCCGCCATGGGCTGGGAGACCGAGGGCTTCATCGAGATCTACTGCCGCCACAACACCTCGCCGGACGACATCCGGCGGGGCCTGGAGCGGTACCCCGAGGTGGTGTCCGCGTCGACCGTCACCGGCGACGCGGATGCCCTGGTGCAGGTCTTCGCCTCCGACATGCGGCACTTCGAACGCGTGCTGGAGCGGATCGCCGGGGAGCCGTTCGTGGAGCGCACGAAGTCCGTCCTCGTGCTCTCGCCACTGCTGCGGCGGTTCACGTCGGGGGCGCCGGCCTGATCCGGTCAGGCCCGGCCGGGGCCCGACGGGCCCGACAGGGCGGGTTCGCGCCGCTCCAGCAGGGCGCGGCGCTCCTCCTCCGTCAGGCCGCCCCAGACGCCGAACGGCTCCCGGGTGTGCAGGGCGTGCGCCAGACAGGCCGTACGCACCGGGCAGCCCGCGCAGATCCGCTTGGCAGCCGCGTCCCGCTCCTCGCGGTCGCCACCCCGCTCACCGGCGGGATGGAAGAACCTCCCGGACCCCAGGTCCCGGCAGGCGGCGCGCGACTGCCACTGCCACGAGCGGTGCGCGGAACCGGGCAGGCGTGAGACGTCGGACATGTCAGTTCCTCTCCGTGGGTTGTCCCCGCGTGTGACCACCGAGCGGCCGGCGAAACCCCGAGGGCGCGAGGGAGCTTGACCAAGCCGCCCCCGGGCGGGGCGCGCGGCCCCGGGAGGAGCGGCGGCGGCGCGATCGGTTCCGACCGCCTTCTTGACGGCTCCCGGCGCCCCCAGGAGACTGCGGGGGACGACGGCCGCGACGGCCGGTGCCCGCCGCCGGGAGCACGACCACCGCGGGGCGGGACAGCGAAGACGGGAACGGGGGTGCCACCGGTGCGGACGTACCTCACGGACCCCACGGCCCCCACGGCCCCCGCGGAGCAGACCCGGACGCGGACCACCCGGCGCTGGTGGCTGACCCGGCGCCTGCACATCGACCTCCTGCGCGTCTGCAGCGCCTTCGGCCCGCGCGGCTGAGCTCCGGACCCCGTACCCGAACGGCCCGTACCCGACCGCCCCGACCCCACCGGGCAGGCCCGTACGCGCCACCCCGTACCCGGTACGCCGCATCGACGGACGGCCCTGCCGCGCGCCCCACCGCGCCCCGGCCGCTCCGCCGCGCCCCGGCGACCCCCGCGCCAGTCCCAGGAGTGCCATGTCGCCCATCGCCCTGCCCCGCACCGGTCCGGCCCCCGCCCTGCGCGGCCGCATCGGCGCCGGCTTCTCGCCGGTCCCGCACCGCTACCACGTGTACCTCTCCGCCGGCTGTCCCCGCTCCGCACGGGTGGCCGAGGCCCTCGCCCGGCTGGGCCTGGCGGACTCCGTCGCCGCCACCGTCCTCGGCACGGACCCCGACGCGCCCGGTCACACCGCCCTGCGCCTGGCCTACGAGGCCGCCGGCCACCACTACGACGGCACGCCAGCCGTACCCGCGCTGTGCGACACCTGGAGCGGCCGCGTCGTCTCCAACCACGCCCCCGACATCCTCGACGACCTGCGCTTCCTGGCCGCCCATCCGGCCTTCCGCGCGGCACGGTAAAACGGCCCCGCGGGGGTCCGTGGGGGTCTGAGAGGGGCACCGCGCAACGAATCGCCGGGCAGGCCGCGCAATACGCAACGAATCGATGCGCAGAGCGCAACGGTCACGGCTTGTCCCCGTCGAACGTGCGCACGTACCGTCGTATGACCCCCACACCCCTCCTGCCACAGAGGTAGTCATGCCCCCGCTGCGTACCGCCCTCCTCCAGAGCTCCGGACGGCTCGGCGACACCGCCGAGAACCTCAAGGAGCTCGACGGGGCCGCCGCGCGCGCCGCGCGGAGCGGGGCCGGGCTCCTCGTGACCTCGGAGATGTTCCTCACCGGGTACGCCCTGGAGCTCGAGGACGTCGCCGCCCTCGCCGAACCGGCCGACGGCCCGTCCGCCGTCGCCATCGGCGAGATCGCCCGGCGCCACGGGGTGGCCGTCCTGTACGCCTACCCCGAGCGCGCGGGCGACGCCGTCTTCAACGCGGCGCAGCTCATCGGCCCCGACGGCGCCCCGCTCGCGAACTACCGCAAGACCCACCTCTTCGGCCGCTTCGAGCAGGACGCCTTCACCCCCGGCGACACCCCCGTCGTCCAGGCCGACCTCGGGGGCCTGCGCGTCGGCATCATGATCTGCTACGACGTGGAGTTCCCCGAGAACGTCCGGGCCCACGCGCTCGCCGGCACCGACCTCCTGCTGGTGCCGACCGCGCAGATGCACCCCTTCCAGTTCGTCGCCGAACAGCTCGTCCCCGTACGGGCCTTCGAGAACCAGATGTACATCGCGTACGTCAACCGCACCGGCCCGGAGGGCGAGTTCGAGTTCGTCGGACTCAGCTGCCTGGCGAGCCCCGACGGGGTCACCCGTACCCGGGCCGGACGCGGCGAGGAGCTGGTGTTCGGCGAGGCCGACCCCGAGCTGCTGAGCGCCTCGCGCAGGACCAACCCGTACCTGCGCGACCGCCGCCCGGGGCTCTACGCCTCCCTCGTCTGAGACCACTTCCCCCAGCCTGCCGCCCGCAAGGAGCCGTACCCCATGACGTCCACGGTGCCCACCACCGCCGTCCCGCACAGCGACGGACAGCCGCCGATCACCATGTTCGGCCCGGACTTCCCGTACGCGTACGACGACTTCCTCGCCCACCCGGCGGGCCTGGGCCAGCTCCCGGCCACGGAGCTCGGCACCGAGGTCGCCGTGATCGGCGGCGGGCTCTCCGGCATCATCTCGGCCTACGAGCTGATGAAGATGGGCCTCAAGCCCGTCGTCTACGAGGCCGACCAGATCGGCGGCCGGCTGCGGACCGTCGGCTTCGAGGGCGCCGGCACCGAGGGGCTGACCGCGGAGATGGGCGCCATGCGCTTCCCGCCGTCCTCCACGGCCCTGCAGCACTACATCGACCTCGTCGGCCTGGTCACCGAGCCCTTCCCGAACCCGCTGTCCGAGGCCACCCCGTCGACGGTCGTGGACCTCAAGGGCGAGTCCCACTACGCCGAGACCATCGCCGACCTCCCGCAGGTCTACCGCGACGTCGCCGCCGCGTGGAACGACTGCCTCGACGAGGGCGCCGACTTCTCCGACATGAACACCGCGATGCGCGAGCGGGACGTCCCGCGCATCCGCGAGATCTGGGCCAAGCTCGTCGAGAAGCTCGACGACGAGACCTTCTACGGGTTCCTCTGCAAGTCCGAGGCCTTCCAGTCGTTCCGCAAGCGCGAGATCTTCGGCCAGGTCGGCTTCGGCACCGGCGGCTGGGACACCGACTTCCCGAACTCCATCCTGGAGATCCTGCGCGTCGTCTACACCGAGGCCGACGACCACCACCGCGGCATCGTGGGCGGCTCGCAGCAGCTCCCGCTGCGCCTGTGGGAGCGCGAGCCCGAGAAGATCGTCCACTGGGCCCAGGGCACCTCGCTGTCCTCCCTGCACGGCGGTACCCCGCGCCCGGCGGTCACCCGCCTGCACCGCACGGCCGGCAACCGCATCACGGTCACCGACTCCTCCGGCGACATCCGCACCTACCGCGCCGCGATCTTCACGGCCCAGTCGTGGATGCTCCTGTCGAAGATCGAGTGCGACGACACGCTGTTCCCGATCGACCACTGGACGGCGATCGAGCGCACCCACTACATGGAGTCGTCGAAGCTGTTCGTGCCGGTGGACCGGCCGTTCTGGCTGGACAAGGACGAGGTTACGGGCCGCGACGTCATGTCGATGACCCTCACCGACCGGATGACGCGCGGCACCTACCTGCTGGACAACGGCCCGGACAAGCCCGCCGTCATCTGCCTCTCGTACACGTGGTGCGACGACAGCCTGAAGTGGCTGCCGCTGTCCGCGAACGAGCGGATGGAGGTCATGCTGAAGTCCCTGGGCGAGATCTACCCGAACGTCGACATCCGCCGCCACGTCATCGGCAATCCGGTCACCGTGTCCTGGGAGAACGAGCCCTACTTCATGGGCGCGTTCAAGGCCAACCTGCCGGGTCACTACCGCTACCAGCGGCGCCTGTTCACCCACTTCATGCAGGACCGCCTCCCCGAGGACAAGCGCGGCATCTTCCTCGCGGGCGACGACATCTCCTGGACGGCCGGCTGGGCCGAGGGCGCGGTCCAGACGGCACTGAACGCGGTCTGGGGCGTCATGCACCACCTCGGCGGCTCCACGGACGCCTCCAACCCGGGCCCGGGCGACCGCTACGACGACATCGCGCCGGTAGAGCTCCCCGAGGACTGACCCCGCCGGGATCGGCTTCCGTCGATCCGCTTCCGCCCGGATCGGCTCCCGCCCAGATCCGCTCCCGCACCCCGCGGGCGCTCCCCGCAGGCCACGGGCCGTCACCGCGCACGAACGCGGTGGCGGCCCGTTCCCATGCCTCGTGCGGCCCGGCTCCCGGCCCCCGGCCCAGCCCCCCCGGCTTCCGGCCCGGCCCGCCACGGTCAGCGGCTGCCGAGCAGGGCCGTACGGCCCGGATGCCCGGCGCCGAGGCACGTCGCCGGTACGGGGGTCAGCAGGCAGCGTCCGACCAGGCCGACGCCCGCGTCCAGGGACTCGCGGAACTCCTCCGCCATGTCGGGGGTGCGGCGCAGGGTCCACAGGAGGCGGGCCGCCGCCCAGGCGCCCGCGCGGGCCCGGTCCAGGCTCCAGGAGCCGACCAGGTGGGTCAGCGGGTCGGCGATCTCCAGGAGGTCCGGGCCCGGCATCAGCTCCTCGCGGATGTGCTCCTCCAGCGCCACCAGGGTGTCGCCGACCTGGTCGAAGTCCGCCTCCAGGGCGGCCGGTTCGCAGTCCAGCGCGCGGCAGGTCGACACCACGGCCACCGCCAGGTCGTAGCCGATGTGCGCGTTGATCCCGGCGAGGGCGTGCTGGAGCGGGCGGACGCCGGGGTGGCGCCGCTGCTGGAGCAGCGGGCGCCAGCAGGCCGGCGCCCGGTCCGCCTCCACGGCCGCCAGGTACCGCTCGGCGAACCGCACGCTGAGGGTCTGCGCCCGCCGGGGCGCGGGGAACTCCCCGCGCGCGATGCGCCGGTGCAGGGTCTCCGTCACCGTCAGGTAGACCCGATTGAAGACGGCGACACCGTCCTGCGGCGGGAGCCGCTCGTCCAGGGCGCGCATCCGCGCCAGCACCGCTTCCATGGGAGGCAGGTTCGCAGGCGCCGGGCCGGATGCGGGGAACTTGGCCGTGCGCTTCGCCGGTTCGGGCGAAAACGCGTCAACGCGGCTTGTCCGGGCCGCCCCCGCGGCCCGCGCCGCCGCCGTCGCGGTCGCCGTTCCGTCCGTCCCGCTCGTCCCGCCCGTTCCGTCCGTCCCCGTCGTCGTAAGCGGAGGTGCCGGCGTCGAGCAGCGGCTCCTGCCCCTTGAGGTGCGCGGGGGCGAAGTACCGGAGCGTGTGGTAACCCCCGACCACCACGATCGTGCCGAGCGCGATGCCGCCGAGCTCGAAGGCGTCGGTGATCCGGAGCTGGACCCCGCCGATGCCGATGATGATGCCCGCCGCGGCCGGCACCAGGTTCAGCGGATTGCGCAGGTCCACCCGGCCGTTCAGCCAGATCTGGGCGCCGAGCAGGCCGATCATGCCGTACAGGATGACGGTGATGCCGCCGAGCACCCCGCCCGGGATCGCGGCGACGACCGCGCCGAACTTCGGGCACAAGCCGAAGAGCAGGGCGAAGCCGGCCGCCGCCCAGTACGCCGCAGTGGAGTAGACGCGGGTGGCCGCCATGACGCCGATGTTCTCGGAGTACGTGGTGTTCGGCGGGCCGCCGACCGCCGTCGAGAGCATGGACGCGGCGCCGTCCGCGGCGATGGCGGTGCCGAGCTGGTCGTCGAGCGGGTCGCCCGTCATCTCGCCGACGGCCTTGATGTGCCCGGCGTTCTCGGCGATCAGCGCGATCACCACGGGCAGCGCGATCAGGATGGCCGACCACTCGAAGGCCGGGGCGTGGAAGCCGGGCAGCCCGATCCAGTCGGCCTTGCCGACCCCGGACAGGTCCAGACGCCAGTGGTCCACGGCCTCGCCGCCGCCGACCGGCGAGTGGATCTTCCCGAAGGCGAGGTCGAAGACCCAGGAGATCGCGTAGCCGAAGACCAGCCCGAGGAAGATCGCGATGCGCGACCAGAACCCCGGCAGGCAGACCACGGCCAGCCCGGTGAACGCCATGACCAGCAGCGCCGTCCACTGGTCCTGCGGCCAGTACGTCGAGGCCGTGACCGGCGCGAGGTTGAATCCGATCAGCATCACGACCGCACCGGTCACCACCGGCGGCATCGTCGCGTGGATGACGCGCGCGCCGAAGTGCCGTACCGCGAGCCCGGCGAGGAAGAGGGCGACCCCGACGACGAAGACCGCGCCGGTGACCACCGCACTGTCCCCGCCGCCCGCCCTGATCGCCGCGGCGACCCCGACGAAGGCCAGGGAGCAGCCCAGGTACGAGGGGACCCGCCCGCGCGTGGCGAGCAGGAAGACGGCCGTCGCGACGCCGGACATCATGATGGCGAGGTTGGGGTCCAGGCCCATCAGGACCGGGGCGACGAAGCTCGCGCCGAACATCGCCACCACGTGCTGGGCGCCCAGTCCGGCGGTACGCGGCCACGACAGCCGCTCGTCCGGCCGGACCACCGCGCCCGGGGCGGGGGTCCGCCCGTCTCCGTGCAGGGTCCAGCCCACGCCGAGGCCCATGATCCACCACTTCCGTTTCCGCCGGCCGGTCGAGCGTCCATGCCGTGGGGCCCCGCCGCCGGAACGGCGCCCCACCGGCGCCGCGTCGACAAGAGGGCCTCGGCGGCCAGCGATATGTTACGGCCGGATATCCACAGGTTCGCCCCGCTCGTCCCGGTCGCCCCGCACGGCTCCGTCCGCCGCCGGCTTAGGCCGCAGTACGGCGGCCCCCGCGATCAGCGCGAACGCCAGCAGGGTGACCAGCCCGAAGGAGACCACCAGCGAGGTGGCGTCCGCCACGGCGCCGATGGCGGACGGCGCGATCAGCCCCGAGGTGTACGTGATCGTCGCGACACCGGCGATGGCCTGCGCCGGGGCGGGCCCGCTGCGCGCCGCCGCCGCGAAGGCCAGCGGCACCACCACCGCGATGCCGAGCCCGATCAGCCCGAAGCCGGCCAGGGCCGCCGCAGGATGCCGGACGAGGACCACGAGCAGTCCGCCCGCGGTGGCCAGCGCCCCGCCCACCCGGACGGTGCGCACCGGCCCGAACCGGTCCACCACGCGGTCCCCGACGAGCCGGGCGACGGTCATGGTGAGCGCGAAGGCGGTGGTGGAGGCCGCGGCCAGCCCCGCGTCCGTGTGCAGCACGTCCCGCAGGTACACCGCCGACCAGTCCAGGCTCGCGCCCTCCGCGAAGACCGCGCAGAATCCGACGGCGCCGATCAGCAGCGCGGACTTCGGCGGCAGCGCGAAGTGCGGCGGCGCCGCGGCCTCCTGATCGCTCCTCAGGTCCAGCACGCCCTGTACGGCCACCAGCCCGGCCGCGGTCAGCGCGACCGCGGCGATCAGGTGGTGCAGCCGTGCGTCCGCGCCGGTGTGCGCGGCGACCGTACCGGCGGCGGACCCGAAGAGGGCGCCCAGGCTCCACATGCCGTGCAGCGAGGACATGATCGAGCGGCCGAGCCGGTTCTCGGTCTCCACGCCCAGCGCGTTCATCGCCACGTCCGACATGCCCGAGGTGGCCCCGTAGACGAAGAGCGCGAAGCAGAGGGTCGGCAGGTTCGGGGCGAGGCTCGGGAGGATCAGGGACAGGGTCCACATCGCCAGCAGCGCCCGCAGTGCGGCGCGGGCCCCGAAGCGGTGGTTGATCCGTCCGGCCAGGGGCATCGCCAGTGCAGCGCCGAGGGCGGGGAAGGCGAGCGCCAGACCCAGGGTGCCCGCGCTGAGCTGGGCGTGGTCCTGGATCCAGGGGATGCGGGTGGCGAACGAGCCGGTCACGGCCCCGTGGGCGCAGAACACGGCGGCGATGGCGAAGCGGGCGTGGCGCAGGCGCGCCGGGCTGAGGTCGGTTTCCCCGGTCATGGCCGATAAACTATCAGGGACCCTGCCTGATAGATAAGGGCCTCTCCTCCCTAGGATGGGCGCCGTGACTCCTGCCTCCGCCCCGGTACCGACCTCCGCTCCGGCTGAGACCCCGGCCGCGACCTCCGCTCCGGTCCCGACCCCCGCATCACCGAGCACGGCGCGCGCCATCAACGACCGCCTGGCCCTGCGACTCCTCCAGGATGCCGGGCCCCTGACGGCCAACCAGCTCAAGACCCGGACCGGACTCTCCCGCCCCTCGGTCGCCGACCTCGTCGAGCGCCTCACCGGAGCCGGCCTCATCGAGGTCGCCGGGGAGTCCGGCGAACAGCGCCGCGGCCCCAACGCCAAGCTGTACGGGATCGTCGCCCACCGCGCCCACCTCGCCGCCCTCGACGTGCGCACGGACAGCGTCACCGCCGTGATCACCGACCTGCTCGGCCACCCCCTGGCCGAGGCCGCCCTGCCCGTCGGCGCACCCGGGGACGCCGTCGAGGCCCTGCTGCGCACCGCCCGCGACGCCGGGGCCGCGGACCTGCACACCGTCGTCATCGGCGCCCCCGGCCTCGTCGCCCCGGCCACCGGAGAACTCCGCGACTCCAGCGGCCTGCCCGCCTGGCACCGGGACCTGGTGGCGGCCCTTCAGCGGAGCCTGCCCGCCGTGGTGGTCGTGGAGAACGAGACGAACCTGGCCGCCCTCGCCGAGCAGCGCCTCGGCGCCGCCCGCGACCTGGACTCCTTCGTCCTGCTGTGGCTCGGCGCGGGCGTCGGAGCGGCCGTGGTCCTGGACGGCCGGCTGCGCCGGGGCGCCTCCGGCGGGGCGGGGGAGATCGGCTTCCTCCCCGTACCCGGCACCGGCGGCCTGCCCTCCGCCACCGACTGCGGCGGCGGCTTCCACGCCCTGGCGGGCCGGGACGCGGTCACCGGGCTCGCCCGCGCGCACGGCTTCCGCGGCCCGGCGGAGGAGGCGGTCGCCGGGGTCGCCGGGGAGCCGTTCCTCGACGCCCTGGCCGAACGGCTGGCCCTGGGCGCGGCCGCGGTCGTCGCGGTCCTGGACCCGGGCTGCGTGGTGCTGGGCGGCGAACTGGGTCTCGCGGGCGGCCCGCCCCTGGCGGCCAGGGTGGCCCGCCGCCTCGCGACGCTGACCCCTCTCCCGACGGAGGTCCGCGCCACGTCCCTGGGCGGCCCGGCGGTCCTGGCGGGGGCCAGGCTGGCGGCGCGGGAGGCGGCCCAGGACGTGCTGTTCGGAGGGTAGGAGGCGGCCGCGCCGTGTTCCTGCTTCCAGGTGGTCGCAGGTGCCGGGTCCTCCCGGCCGCGGTACGGGTACGACCGGGCCGCCGCCGACGCGCTGTAGGGCCGCGGGTCCCGCGGGACCCGCGGGACCCGCGAGGGGCGCGAGGGGCGGCAGCGCCGCGAGTGCCGCCCCGGGGCGGACGGCCCGTCCGGCCAGTCCCGCCCCGCCCCGTCCCGGCCCGCCCCGTCCGGGCCGGGCGCCGCCCGCGCTCCGCCGGCCGCGCCCTACGCCTCCCGTTCCCGCAGGTACTCCGCGAACGTCATCCGCCCCACCGCGTGCCCCGGCGCCAGGTTGCCGCCCCGGCGGAAGCCCGCGTACGCCTTGCCCGCCAGCGGGAGCGGGACGACCGGGCGGCGGCTGCCCGTCGCGGCCAGGTAGGCGCGGCCCAGCTCCGGCAGGGTGCGGACCTCCGGGCCGCCCATGTCCGGGACGCGGCCCGAGGGGGTCGTCGCGGCCAGTTCCGCCAGCCGGTCCGCGACCTCGCCGACCGCGATCGGCTGCACCCGTACGCCCTTCGGCAGGGGCACCACCGGCAGCCTGGCCGCCGCGCCGACCAGCCGTGCGACCAGATCGTGGAACTGCGTGGCGCGCAGGATCGTGAAGCCCAGCCCGGACTCCTCCACGAGCCGTTCCACCCTCAGCTTCGTCCGGTAGTAGCCGAACGGGACCGCGTCCACCCCGACGATGGAGACGTAGACGAGGTTCCGGACCGTCCCCGCCCGCCGGGCGGCGGCGATCAGGTGTCCGGCGCCGCGCTCGTCTCCCCCGCGCGGGGCGCTGGCGCAGTGCACGACCACCTCCGCTCCCGCCACGGCCGCGTCCAGCCCGCCGCCGTCCCGCAGGTCGACGGGGTGCTCCGGCGAGCGGCGGCTCAGGACCCGGACCTCGTGCCCCCGGTCCCGCAGCCGCGCCACGACGAGGGAGCCCAGGTTTCCCGTGCCCCCGGTGACGAGGATGGTGCTCATGGCGTCCGCCTTTCCGATCCGGTGTGGTGCGGTCACCAGCGGAGACCGGACGCGGCTCAGGAACGTGACAGCTGGCGCAGCAGATACTCCAACTTCTCCGGATTCACCACCGTGCGCATGTCGCTGACCAGCCCGTTCTCGAACTCCACCACGAGCACCGCCGCCTCGCCGAACAGCAGCGCCGGCGATCCGTTCACCTCCACCACCCGGACCGGCGCGCCCGCCACGTACTTCTCCAGCGCGCCCCGCAGGAACCGGGCCACGTTGGTCCGGCCCAGGACCGGCCGCCGCGCCGCGTTGACCACGCCGCCGCCGTCCGAGACGTACCGCGCGTCGGCCGTCAGCAGGCCCTCCAGCCGGGCCAGGTCCCCGCCGCGCGCCGCCGTCATGAAGGTCTCGACGAGCCGCCGCCACTGCTGCGGATCCGGCTGGAAGCGGCGCTCCGCCGGGGCTCCCACCCGTGCCGTCGCCCGCCGGTAGACCTGGCGGCAGTTGGCCTCGGAGAGGTCCAGCAGGCCGGCGATCTCCCGGTGGCCGTACGCGAAGGCCTCGCGCAGCACGTACACGGCCCGTTCCACCGGGGTCAGCCGCTCCAGCAGCACCAGCAGGGCGACGGACACGCCGTCCCGCTGCTCCGCCGACTCCAGCGGCCCCAGCGCGCCGCCCGAGGTGAGGACCGGCTCCGGCAGCCAGGGGCCGACGTACGCCTCGCGCCGCACCCGCGCCGAGTCGAGGTGGTTCAGGCACAGCCGGGTGACGGTCTTGGCGAGCCAGGCCCCCGGGTACGCGACGTCCGCGCGGTCGGCGGCGGTCCAGCGCAGGTAGGCGTCCTGGACCATGTCCTCGGCCTCCGCGGCGGAGCCGAGCATGCGGTAGGCGATGCCGAACATCCGGGGCCGGTGCTCCTGGAAGTCCGCGGCGGACGCGGCGACGTGGTCGTTCACGTCCGGCAGCCTACGAGGGGCCGCGGCCGGCGGAACGCGCGAGGACCCGGTGGCCGCCGGGCCACCGGGTCCTCACATCAGGTTCGAGCCGTCACCCGGGGGTGGTCAGCAGGCGCCCTGGTCCTTCCAGACGCCCCACTCACCGGTGGTGCCGGGGGCCTCGTTCTGCGTCCACCACTGGGCTTTCCAGGTGCGGCCCTGGTGCGAGACGAGGTTGCCGCTGTTGTAGACCTGGCCCGCCACGTACGCCGGGCTGGTGCACGTACCCCCCGGAGGCGTCGTCGGCGGCGTGGTCGGGGGAGTCGTCGGCGGGGTGGTGGGCGGCGTGGTCGGCGGTGTCGTGGGAGGCGTGGTGCCGCCCGGCTGCACCACCGTGGTGCCGCGCGCCAGGTCGCCGGCGAGCGCGTAGGTCGTGCCGGAGATGTTCACCGTCCAGTTGGAGGGCGTGGAGACCGGCAGGTAGTAGTTGAACGCCAGGTCGACCGAGGCGCCGGGGGCCAGCGTCTGCCAGGCCGGCAGCTTCAGGGAGACCCGGTGGAAGTCGCCCTTGAGGCCGCCGACGTTGCTCCCCGTGTGGTCGCTGCTGATCACCTTGGTGCCGAAGCCGGACTGGTCCGAGGCGTTGCCCGGGGCCGCGGTCGAGTAGTCGAACTGGAACTCGGTGCCGCCCGGCAGCGTCGCCTGGGTGTTGTTGGTGATCTTGACCTTGGGGGTGAGCGGGTAGTTGGAGTCGCCCAGCTTGAACTCGGTGAACTCCGTCTTGATGTCCACGGCCTGCGTCGGCAGCGCCTTGTTGGACTTCTTCGCGCCGTACGGGGCGGCGGCCTTGAACTTGTCGTACATCAGCGAGGTGAGCGTGTCGCCCGCCTCGTACTGGCCCTTGGCGGCGTTCCAGCCGTAGTCGCCTGCCATCTCCCAGACCATGGTGCCGCCGATGCCGCGGTTGACCACGTAGTCGGCCTTGGCCGCCACCGACTGCTCGTCCTCGGTGGAGAGGAAGACCTTCTTCTGCGCGTTCCACAGCCACGGCGCGACCAGCGTCGAGTCGTACTTGCGGGCGTAGGTGCCGGTCAGCGCGGTGTTCGCCGGGAAGCCGTACTTGGTGACGTAGTCGCCGACGATCCCCTTCTCGAGGTTCTTCGCGTGCCACATCGGGTTGGAACCGGCCGGCGACTCGGCGCCGGCGGTGTCCTTGTCGTGCCACAGGTTGTCGATGCCGACGGCGCCGTCACCGCACTTGGTCAGGCCGGCGCCGGCCGGGCAGGTGGTCGCGGCCGCCTTGCCCCACAGGCCGTCGGTGCCGCCCTGCACGTTCTTGTGGCCGCGGGTGTAGTACGGCAGGCCGATGTTGATGCGGCCGGCCGGCATGGAGCCGCGGAAGTAGTGGTAGGCCCAGTCGGTGTTGAGGTAGCCGACGCCGCCGTACTGGGAACTGCCGTAGACGTTCGCGGCGGCCAGCTCGGCGTCCTTGCCGTCGTCGAAGAGCGAGGCGTTGGGGCCGACGTACTCGTTCCAGGCGCCGTGCAGGTCGTAGGACATGATGTTGACGTAGTCCAGGTACTTCTGCATCTGGAACGTCTCCATGCCGCGCAGCAGGTACCCGGAGGAGGGCGCGGCGACGGTGAGCAGGTAGTGCTTGCCGTCGGCGGCGCCGGCCCGGTCCAGCTTCTCGCGCAGGCTCTTCATCAGGATGTCGTAGCCCTTGACGAGGCCGGCGCGGCGGGCGTTGGCCAGCTGCCAGTCGAGCGGGTTGCCCGCGTCCTTCATCGTGGTCGGGTACTCGTAGTCGATGTCGACGCCGTTGAACCCGTACTTGCGGATGAACTCGACCGAGGAGTCCGCGAAGGTGTTGATGCCGGCCTGGTTGACCGAGCCGTCGGCGTTGGTGGCCATCGAGTAGAAGCCGCCGGAGGCGACCCGGTTGCCGTCGTCGCCGAAGTAGCCGCCGGTCTCCGCCCAGCCGCCGACCGAGATCAGCGTCTTGACGTTCGGGTGCTGCTTCTTGAACTTCGTCAGCTGGTTGAAGTGGCCCTTGTACGGGAGGGCCGGGTCCATCTCGGCGCCCGCGACTCCCGGCCAGGTCATTCCGGTGGCCGCGTTGTTCGCGTTGTCCGCGCCGACCGAGATCTTGTTGTCGCCGCCGACGTGCGCGAAGGCGTAGTTGATGTGGGTGATCTTCGACCAGGGGATGTTGTTGGCGAGGTAGGCGGGGGTGCCGTCCTTGCCGGTGCGCCAGCCGGTGAAGTATCCGATGACGCGGCGCTGGTGGTCGGCGCCCATCTTCTCGCGGCCCTCGGCGTCGTAGACCGAGCAGTACGGGACGTCCACGCCGGCCGTCTTGTACAGCCCGTCGGGACGACAGCTCTCGTTGTCGGCGGCGTGCGACACGCCCGTCGAGAGCCCGGCCACCAACAGCCCGGCGATTGCGGCGCCGGATGCCAGGAGCATCGCTCTCGTACGTGTGGGGGACAGCATGGTGCCTCCTGGGGAGGGGAGGATGGCAGGACACGGCATGAATCAACTGGGACAGGGCTGAAGCGTGTTGGCCCGTGACGTGCGCACATCTGACGGGCTGTTCCCGGGGAAGATGAAGGGAACGTTAAGAGGACTAGACCACCCCGTCAATAGGTCTGGACCAACTGCGCATCCGTGGAGAGTGCACCCATCTCCGCGACTCCTCGTGTGATCCAGGCCACACCCCGTCACCCGCATGGCCGCCGATCGCCCGTGGCAGACTGGGCTTCAGTATCAGTAGCAGCGCACTCCGGGGTCGGTGTAATTCCGAACCGGCGGTTACAGTCCGCGACCCGTCCGCAGCCAGCGGCCGGTTGACCAGGTGAGATTCCTGGACCGACGGTTAAAGTCCGGATGGGAGGCAGTGCGCGGCGGGCCAGTCACCGGTACGCCGCCGTCGGCGGTTCGTCTACGCATCCTTGCGGATGCGTCCTTGCGGACCGATCTTTCGGCCTCGGCGTCCCCGCGTGTGCTGTACCGCTTCATCTGTCGTATCCCGACAGGCCCCGGAGTCCGTGCCCGATGTGGCAGGAGGACCCGGTGGCGACACACGCCGCGCACGCAGCACCCGACGCGGACAGCCGCGCCATGCGCCGAGCCGTCGAGCCCGCCGCCCGCGGATCCGGCTCCACCATCCCCCGCCTCCTCGTCGGCCGCGTCATCACCGACGCCGCGAGCCTCGTCGGCCCCGACGCCGGGGTCACCACGGAGGCCGGCCGACTGCCCGCCGGGGCCGACGCGGGCCCCGCCGGCGCGGGCCCCGACGCCGGCACCGCCGCCCTGGCCGAAGCGCCACGCCCACGGATCACCGAGACCGCGCGCACCAGCACCGGCATCGCCACTGGCACCGGCACCGGCATCGCCACCGGCATCCGCCTCACCGCCGTCCCCACGGCCGCGTCCGTCCCCACAGCCCCCAAGGAGCACTGAGTGTTCACCGGAATCGTCGAAGAACTGGGCGAGGTCACCGCCGTCGAGCAGCTCACGGAGGCCTCCCGCTTCCGCCTGCGCGGCCCCCTCGTCACCGGGGACGCCAAGCACGGTGACTCCATCGCCGTCAACGGGGTCTGCCTGACGGTCGTGGAGACCGCGGACGGGGAGTTCACCGCCGACGTCATGCAGGAGACCCTGAACCGCTCCAGCCTCGGCGCCCTCGCCCAGGGCTCCCGGGTCAACCTGGAGCGCCCGATGGCCCTCGGCGGACGGCTCGGCGGCCACCTGGTCCAGGGGCACGTGGACGGCACCGGCGAGATCCTCTCCCGCACTCCCTCCGAGCACTGGGAGATCGTCAAGGTCGCCCTTCCCCCGAACCTCTCCCGTTACGTCGTCGAGAAGGGCTCCATCACGGTCGACGGCGTCAGCCTCACCGTCGTCGAGGCCGCCGCCGACTGGTTCACCATCAGCCTCATCCCCACCACCCTCGCGCTGACGACCCTCGGCATCAAGAAGCCCGGCGACCCGGTCAACCTCGAGGTCGACGTCCTCGCCAAGTACGTCGAGCGCCTGCTCGCCGCCGGCGTCGACCCGCTGACCCCCGGGGGAGCAGACCGGTGAGCGCCCTGACCTGGCTCAACGCCGAGGCCTTCGAGGTCTTCGGCCAGAAGGTCATCTGGTCCGACATGATCGGCAACCTGATCGGCCTGGCCGCCCTCGCCCTCGGCTGGCGGCGCTCCATATGGACCTGGCCCGCCCAGCTCCTCTCCGGCCTGATCCTCATCGCCGCCTACGCCTCCGCGCACCTCGCCGGCGGCGTCGGCAAGCAGCTCCTCGTCATCGGCGTGGCCGTCTGGGGCTGGCGCGCCTGGCAGCGCGGCAGACAGCAGGCCCAGGACGGCTCCATCGCCGTACGCACCGCCACCTGGAAGGAGCGCGGACTGCTCCTCACCGGCGCGGTCCTCGGCACCCTCGCCGTCGGCGGCCTGTTCACGCTCTTCCCGCACCTGTCCTGGAGCCCGTGGGCCGACGCCTACATCTTCGTCGGCACCATCGTCGCGATGGTCGCCCAGGCCCGCGGCCTGGTCGAGTTCTGGTTCGCCTGGCTCCTCGTCGACCTCGTCGGCGTCCCCCTCGCCTTCAACAACGGCCTGGCCTTCTCCGGCCTCGTCTACGTCGTCTACTTCGCCCTCGTGCTGTGGGGCGCCTACGACTGGTACCAGCGCTCGCGCACCACCCCCGCCCCGGCCCTGGAAGGAGCAACGGCATGAACGCCCTCAAGACCCCGCTCAAGCCCGTGCCCGACGTACCGGAAGAGTCCTTCCGCCTCGACCCCGTCGAGCAGGCCATCCGCGACATCGCGGCCGGCCGGCCGATCGTCGTCGTCGACGACGAGGACCGGGAGAACGAGGGCGACCTCGTCATCGCCGCCGAGAAGGCGACCCCCGAGATCATCGCGTTCATGATGAGCGAGTGCCGCGGCCTGATCTGCGCCCCGATGGAGGGCCCCGAGCTGGACCGGCTCGAACTGCCCCAGATGGTCCAGCACAACACCGAGTCGATGCAGACCGCCTTCACCGTCTCCGTCGACGCGAGCGGAGCCCACGGCGTCACCACCGGCATCTCCGCCGCCGATCGCGCCACCACCCTGCGCCTCCTCGCCGACGGCGTCAGCGGCCCCGCCGACTTCGTCCGCCCCGGCCACGTCTTCCCGCTGCGCGCCAAGCCCGGCGGGGTCCTGGTCCGCAACGGTCACACCGAGGCCGCCGTCGACCTCGCCCGCCTCGCGGGCCTGCGCCCCGCCGGCGCCATCGTGGAGATCGCCGGCGAGGACGGCGTCATGCTGCGCCTGCCCGAGCTGATCCCGTTCGCCCGTAAGCACGGCCTGACGATCATCTCCATCGAGGACCTGATCGCCTACCGCCGCTCCGCAGAGCCGACCGTGCGCCGCGAGGCCGAGGTCAGCCTGCCGACCGCCTTCGGCGAGTTCACGGCGTACGGCTACCGCTCCACCGTCGACGGCGTCGAGCACATCGCCCTCGTCCACGGCGAGATGGGCGACGGCCGCGACGTTGTGGTCCGGATGCACTCCGAGTGCCTCACCGGCGACATCTTCCAGTCCCAGCGCTGCGACTGCGGCCCCCAGCTGCACGCCTCCATGGAGCGCATCAAGGACGAGGGCCGCGGCGTGGTCGTCTACCTCCGCGGCCACGAGGGCCGCGGCATCGGACTGCTGTCCAAGATGCGCGCGTACGAGCTCCAGGAACGCGGCCGCGACACCCTCGACGCCAACCTGGAACTGGGCCTGCCCGCCGACGCCCGCGACTACGCGGCCGGCGCGCAGATCCTCGCCGACCTCGGGGTGCACAGCGTCCGCCTGCTGACCAACAACCCGGAGAAGTCCGCCGCCCTCGTGCGCCACGGCATCGAGGTCTCGGCCCGCGAGCCGATGCCGACCGAGGCGGGCGAGCACAATCTGCGGTACCTGCGCACCAAGCGCGACCGGATGGGCCACGACCTGCCCTGGCTGGACCAGGCCGCGGCCACGTCCGCCTGCGGCAGCCAGTAACCACGCACCGCACATCCCACACCCCGTACACCCGTACGGCCGGTACATCCCCACCCCACGAACCACCGAGGAGCAGAGCTGTGAGCGGCAAGGGCGCACCCGAACTGAGCGTGAAGAACTGCGGAGACCTCCGAGTCGCCGTGATCGCGGCCCAGTGGCACGAGAAGGTCATGGACGGACTGGTCGACGGCGCCCTGCGCGCCCTGCACGAGCTGGGCATCGACGAGCCCACGCTCCTGCGCGTCCCCGGCAGCTTCGAGCTCCCGGTCGTGGCGAAGGTGCTGGCCGGTCGCGGATACGATGCCATCGTCGCGCTCGGCGTGGTCATCCGCGGCGGCACCCCGCACTTCGACTACGTCTGCCAGGGCGTCACCCAGGGCCTGGTACAGGTGTCGATCGACACCGGAGTCCCCGTCGGCTTCGGCGTACTGACCTGCGACAACGACGAGCAGGCACTCGACCGTGCCGGACTCGAGGGGTCGAACGAGGACAAGGGGCACGAAGCGGTCACCGCCGCCGTCTCCACCGCCATGACCCTGCGCACCGTCAGCGAACCCTGGCGCCAGTAGACAGCGCGGGACCCCTTATTCTGAGGACCATCATGGCGAACAAATCCCCCAAGAGCTTCGAAGAGCTCTTCACCGAGCTCCAGCTCAAGGCCGCCACCGGCGACCCCGGCACGTCCCGCACCGCCGAGCTCGTCGGCAAGGGCGTCCATGCCATCGGCAAGAAGGTCGTCGAAGAGGCCGCCGAGGTCTGGATGGCCGCCGAGTACGAGAGCAAGGAAGCCGCCGCCGAGGAGATCTCCCAGCTGCTCTACCACGTCCAGGTGATGATGGTGGCGCGCGGGATCTCCCTCGACGACGTCTACGCGCACCTCTAGGCCGGAGCCCGCGGCGCGGGCCCACGCGCCGCGCCGCCGCACACCCTCACGCACCTACGCACCAAAGGAAGACCCATGCTGCGCATCGCCGTCCCCAACAAGGGTTCCCTCTCCGGACCGGCGTCGGCGATGCTCCATGAGGCCGGCTACCGCCAGCGCAAGGAGTCCAAGGAACTCGTCACGGTCGACCCCGACAACGAGGTCGAGTTCTTCTACCTCCGCCCCAAGGACATCGCGATCTACGTCGCGTCCGGCAAGCTCGACATCGGCATCACCGGCCGTGACCTGCTGCTCGACTCCGGTGCCAACGCCGAGGAGATCCTGCCGCTGAACTTCGGCCGGTCCACTTTCCGCTACGCCACCAAGCCCGGCACCGCGAAGGGCCCCGAGGACTTCGGCGGCATGACGATCGCGACCTCGTACGAGGGAATCGTCGGCAAGCACCTCGCCGAACTCGGCGTCGAGGCCGCCATCGTCCACCTGGACGGCGCGGTCGAGACCGCCATCGAACTCGGCGTCGCCCAGATCATCGCGGACGTGGTCGAAACCGGCACCAGCCTGCGCAACGCGGGCCTGGAGGTCATCGGCGAGCCGATCCTCAAGTCCGAGGCCACCGTCATCCGGCGCACCGGCGCCGCCACCGACGACCCCAAGGTCTCGCAGTTCCTGCGCCGCCTGCAGGGCGTCCTGGTGGCCCGCAGCTACGTGATGATGGACTACGACTGCCGCGCCGAGCACCTGGAGCGCGCGGTCGCCCTCACCCCGGGCCTGGAGTCGCCCACGATCTCCCCGCTGCACAACGAGGGCTGGGTCGCCGTCCGCGCGATGGTCCCCGCCAAGGAAGCCCAGCGGATCATGGACGACCTGTACGAACTCGGCGCGCGCGCGATCCTCACCACCTCGATCCACGCCTGCCGGCTCTGACGCCCGCCGTCCCCGCCGCGACCCTCCTCCCAGAACCGAGCAGAACCATGGCCGAGTCCGCCGCCCAGCCCGTCACGCCCGCCCTGCCGGTGACCTTCCGGCCGACCCGCACCCGGGCCGTCCTGCTGGGTGTCGGGATCGCCATGTTCGCCACCATCACGGCGATCGCGCTGCTCCTGGAGAACCTCAACCCGGGGGAGCGGGTCAGCTTCGTCTTCACCGCGGTCCTGCTGACCTCCGTCCTGGTCCTGCTCAGCCGGCCCAAGGTCGTGGCGGACGAGGCCGGGGTCACCGTGGTGAACCTCACCACCTCCCGCCGCCTGGACTGGGCGCAGATCCTGCGCGTCAACCTCCGCCCCGGCGACCCGTGGGTGTTCCTGGACCTCAGCGACGGCACCAGCCTCCCGGTCCTCGGCATCCAGCCCGGGGTCGCCAAGGCGCAGGCGATCGGCGACGCACGCGCCCTGCGCGCCCTCGTCGAGACCCGCGGAACCGGCGCGGCCGAGCGCTGAGCCCGCCCAAGCTCGTGGCCGCGTACCGTTGCGGCCGCGATCTCAATGACTACCCTGGTTGGCGGGGCGCGGTCGTGCGCCCTCCCACCGGCCCCGGACCCCGTGGCCCGCGGGCACCTGCGACTTGAGGAGTGACTCCCTCCAGCAATGGACGGATCGTCCGGTAGTACACGCGCCGCCCTCCCCCCGGAGGCGGCGGCATGACCATCCCGCTACTCCTGCTCGTGGCGGCTTTCGTTCTGATCCTCGCGAACGGTTTCTTCGTGGCAGCCGAGTTCGGCCTCGTCACCGTCGAGAAGCCCGAGGCCGAACGCGCCGCAGCCGAAGGTGACCGCCGTGCCCGCACGGTCGTCAAGGCCCTGCGGGAGCTGTCCTTCCAGCTCTCCGGGACCCAGCTCGGCATCACCATCACCTCCCTCGTGGTCGGCATGCTCGCCCAGCCCGCCCTCGCCGCACTGCTGGCCGGGCCGCTCGCCGCGACCGGCCTCCCCGCGGGAGCCGTCTCCGGCGTCGCCGTCGTCGTCGGCATGCTGCTCGCCTCCGCCGTCCAGATGGTCGTCGGCGAGCTCGTACCGAAGAACTGGGCGGTCTCCCGGCCGCTCCAGGTGGCCCGCTTCGTCGCCGGCCCGCAGCACGCCTTCTCCCGCGTCTTCCGGCCCGTCATCGCGGGCCTCAACGCCGTCGCCAACCGCCTGGTGCGCGCGCTCGGCGTGGAACCGACCGACGAGATGGCCTCGGCCCGCACCCCCGGCGAACTGGTCTCCCTGGTCCGCCATTCGGCCCAGGCCGGCGCCCTGGAACAGGACACCGCCGACCTCTTCGTACGGACCCTCTCGCTGGGCGGGCTCACGGCCCAGCACGTCATGACCCCCCGGGTGAAGGTCAGCGCCCTCCAGCACACGGCGACCGCCGCCGACGTCCTCAACCTGACCCGCGCCACCGGCCTGTCCCGCTTCCCGGTCTACCGGGACCGCATCGACGAGATCACCGGCGTGGTCCACCTCAAGGACGCCCTCGCCGTGCCCGAGTCCGAGCGCGGCCGCACCTCCGTGAGCCGGATCTGCGTCGCCCCGCTGCTGGTGCCCGGCTCCCTGCCGGTGCAGCCGCTGCTGGAGCGGCTGCGCAGCGAGCAGCCCATGGCCGTGGTCGTCGACGAGTACGGCGGCACGGCCGGCGTGGTCACCCTGGAGGACATCGTGGAGGAACTCGTCGGCGAGGTCCGCGACGAGCACGACCTCGCGGAGGACGACAACCCCGAGCTGACCGCCGTGGCCGCCGAGGACGGCCGCCCCGCCTGGGAGGCCGACGGCAGCTGCCGGGTGCAGGCCCTGCGCCGGATAGGCCTCGACGTGCCCGAGGGCCCGTACGAGACCGTCGCCGGCCTCGTCGCCGACCTGCTCGGCCGCATCCCCGCCCCCGGGGACCGCGCGGAGCTCCCGGGCTGGCGGCTGTCCGTCCGCCGGGTGCGCCGCAACCGCGCCGAACGGGTGCGGCTGGTCCGCCTCACGGCGGTCCCCGCGGCCGGTCCGCCGGGGTCCCCGTCAGGTGCCCCGTCCGGGTCCGAGTCCGGGGCCCCGTCCGGGACCCGCCGTAGCGCCGCCCGTCCGGCGGGCGCCGCGTCCGGGGTCGGTTCCGGCCGCTGCGACGCACCGAACCCGCAACCGAACCCGCAGCCGACTCCGCAGCCGGCCGCCGAGCTGGAAGGTGCCGTCCGGTGAACGCCCTCCAACTGCTCTTCGCGCTGCTGCTGGTGCTCGCGAACGGCTTCTTCGTCGGCGCCGAGTTCGCACTCGTCTCCGTACGGCGCAGCCAGATCGAGCCGCTCGCGGCCGCCTCCACGAGGGCCCGCCAGGTGCTGTACGGCCTGGAGAACCTGCCGCGCATGATGGCCGCCGCGCAGTTCGGCATCACCATGTGCTCGCTCACCCTCGGCGCGGTCGCCGAGCCGACCGTGGCCAGACTGCTCGAGCCGGTCTTCCACGCCGTCCACGTGCCCGAGGGCCTGATCCACCCCCTCGGCTACGTGCTCGCGCTCGCCGCCGTGGTCTTCCTGCACCTGGTCATCGGCGAGATGGTTCCCAAGAACCTCGCCATGGCCGCGCCGGAGCGGACCGCCCTGTGGTTCAGCCCCGGCCTGGTGGCCTTCGCCCGCCTGTGCGGGCCGGTCACCGCCGCGCTCGGCGCCTGCTCCACGCTGGTCCTGCGGCTCTTCAAGGTCGAGCCCAAGGACGAGGTGGAGGCGGTCTACAACCGGGCCCAGCTCGGCCGGCTCGTCGAGGACTCCCGGCAGGCCGGGCTCCTGGACCCCGGCGAGCAGGAGCGCCTGGAGGACGCGCTGGAACTGGGCAGCCGCCCCGTCGCCGACGTCCTCCTCGCGCGGGAGCGGATCGTGACCGTCGCCCCGTCGGTGACCCCGCGGCAGATCGAGCAGCTGACGGTGCGCACCGGCTACTCCCGCTTCCCCGTCCGCTCCGACAGCGGCGCCTTCATGGGCTACCTGCACGTCAAGGACGTACTGGACCTGGAGGACCGGGAGCGGGCCGTCCCGCAGCGGGTGTGGCGCCGGATGACCACCGTGTGCTCCACCCTCCCGCTCGACGACGTCCTCAGCGTCATGCGCCGGGACGCCACCCACCTGGCCCAGGTCGCCGACCCCGGCGGCCGGGTGCTGGGCCTGGTCGCCATGGAGGACGTACTGGAGATGCTGGTCGGAGAGGTACGGGACCCCGCGCACCGCACGGCCCCGCCGGCCCGCCGCGGCTCCCGCCGCGAGGAGGCCCTGGCGAGCTGACACCGGCCCGGGTCCGGCCCCCGCCCGGGGCCCGGACCCGGGCCGTGCGCGTGACGCCCGCGGGGCCCGGACCCGGGCCGTGCGCGCGCCCTCCGAGGTCTACAGCGGATCCGGGCGGTCCTGGGGGCCGCGGCCGGAGAGGACCTCCCCGTACGCCTGCATCAGGTCCGGCAGCCGCAGCGTCGACAGGTCGTCCCGCGACGGGTCGCCCGCGAAGCCCGCCAGCCGCAGGTCCCGGTAGGCGCAGCTCTTCTCGTACAGGGTGCGCAGGAACCGGCCGTTGCCGAGCTCGTCGATCCACCCCTGCTCGACCACGTGCCCGCTGATGCTGCGCAGTTCCTCCAGTGCCTCGTCGTCCCAGCGGTCCCCGTTCGCGTCCGCCAGCACCCCGCCGATCGCGGTCAGTTCCGGCGGCCGGTAGCTCGGGAAGTCGACCCGGGTGGTGAACCGCGAGGACAGCCCCGGATTGGCCGACAGCAGCCGGTCCATCCCGGCCGGATAGCCCGCGAGGATCACCACCAGGTGGTCGCGGTTGTCCTCGGCCCGCTTCAGCAGCACCTGGAGGGCCTCGTCCCCGTACGCGTCGCCCTTGCTGTAGCCCGAATTGGAGAGGCTGTACGCCTCGTCGACGAACAGCACCCCGCCGATCGCGGAATCGATCAGCTCGTTCGCCTTCACCGCGGTCTGCCCCAGGAACTCGCCCACCAGGTCGGCCCGCTGGGCCTCCACCAGGTGGTCCCCGCCGAGCAGCCCGAGCGCGTAGAAGACCCGGCCCAGGATCCGCGCCACCGTCGTCTTGCCCGTGCCGGAGGGGCCCGAGAAGACGAAGTGCCGCTTCGGCGGCTGCACCGGCAGCCCCTGACCGGCCCGCAGCCGCGCCATGTGCAGCTGCGCGGAGAGCGCCTTCACCTGCCGTTTGACGGGATCCAGGCCCACCATCCGCTCCAGCTCCGCCAGCGCCTCGGCCAGCGCCTCCGGATCGGCCGGCCCGGCCGGCAGCCCCTCGGGCGCGCCCTGCGGCGGCACCGGCACCTTGCGCCGCGCGCCCTCCGCCCGGCCCGCCGGAGGCCCGGGCTGCGCCAGCGGTCCGGGCGGCAGCGGCCCGGGCGCCGGCGGTCCGGGTTCCGCCTGATCGTCCGGCGCGATGTCCTGGACGGGCCCGCCGCCGCCGAGCGCCACCGCCGCGAAGTCCCCGCCGACCGGGGACGGGCCGTGCCCGGCGTAGCCCCCGTAACCGGAGTGGCCCGCGAGCCCCGCGAGACCTGCCATGCCGTCGGAGTCGTCGCCGTCCTCGATCGCGGTCAGCCGGGCCGCCGTGTCCATGAACGACGGATCGACCCGGTGCACCGCCCGGTACAGCGGCAGAGCCGCCGCGCTGCGCCCGGTTCCCTCGTGCGCCCGCGCCAGCCAGTACCGCAGCTCCTTGCGCTGCGGCTGCTCGCTGCGGCACCGCATCAGCGCCGCCGACAGCATCGGCTCCGCCTGCCCGTACATCTCGAGGCGGACCCGGGCCATCCCGCCGAACAGACCCGCCTCGATGCCCAGCAGCGGATCGTCCACCAGCGGTTCCGTGTGCCGCACCAGCTGCTCCCAGTCCTTGACCAGGTAGGCCCGGCAGGCGTGCAGGAAGCGCACCTGCGCGTCGGTGTCCACCGGCGGCAGGGCGGCCAGCGCCTGGTCCAGCTCCGGCACGTGGCGGCCGTCCAGCCAGTGGGAGGCGTGGGCCAGCAGCAGGTCCCGCCGGCTCTCCAGTACCGGCTGCACCCACCAGCCCAGCCAGTACCAGGAGTTCAGCGTCCGCCGGTGCCGGGCGCGCTGCTCGCCGAAGCGGTCGCGGTGCGCGTACATGCGCAATAACGCGTTGGTGGTGTCCACCCGCAGCGCGTGCAGGCCGAGCCAGGCGTCGGCCATCGCGGGATCGAGGCGTACGGCCGCCCGGAACTCCTCCTCGGCCTGCGGGTACGCGCCCATGGTGCAGGCGTCGACCCCCCGCAGCCAGGCGAGTTCGGCCGGGGCGTGCGTGCCCGGCGTGCCGAAATCCATCAGGTCCCCCACAAGCCTGCCCCCGTGGTGCGCGGCAACCCTCGTGTCTCGCACGCGAGTTGCCTGTTGCGCCGATGAAATCAGGGCTGCATCGTACCTGCGGTTCCGCACCATACGTAGGGCGCGGCGGTCCCGGTTCGGGCGGGCGCTCCGGGCCTGTGCGGTGACTGAGGGTGAGGGACTGGTGGGCAGTCGCCCCGCGTGGCGCCGGTGCGCGACCCGTGCGCGGGCGCGGCGAAGCCCCCGATCACGGGGGAACAATCGGGGGCTCCGTGTCCGCGGAGGCCACCAAGGGCCCCGCATTGAGAACGTAAGGCCGGTGCGGTATCCGGGTCAAGACGGTCCGTGACCGCAGCCGCGGGACGGATTCCAGGGCGGCTCAGGCCCGGGGGAGCCCCTCACCCTCGGTGAGGGAAGGGGGCGTTCGTGCTATCGCAGTGGCCCCACAAGACCACTCGTATCCCGTACCGCACTGGCGTACCAGGGTGTCGGCGTAGGGGCGCGAAGGGTCGTCCGAGAAGTGCGCGCGCTCCGCGCGCTCCCATCCGTCCCAGAAGTCGGAAAGTTCACCACCGTCCCGGTTTCGCCCGCGCCCCCAGGACTGCGCCCGGGGCGTTTCCATCCAGAGCAGCCGCGCCAGACGCGGGCGAAGCGCCCGCCGCCCGGCCCCGACCCCCTCGACCAGGACCACCGGCGCCGGCTCCAGCACCCGGAGCGGACCGAAGGCGCGTTCGACCCAGTCGTACGGAGCCCAGTGCGCGGGCCGCCCGGCGGCGAGCGGCTCCAGCACCTGCGCGCGCAGCCGGTCCTCCCAGCCGAACAGCTCCTCGTGGGTGGCGACATCGTCCAGGTGCAGCACGGGCGCACCGCCCAGCGCGGCGGCCAGCCGCCCGGCGAAGGTGCTCTTCCCGGAACCGGCGTGCCCGTCGATCCCGACGAGCCGCACCGGGCCCAGGGACGGCGGCAGCGCGGCGAGCTCCCGCGCGAGCGGTTCGAGCGGCGCGAAGGGCTCGCGCGGTTCGAGTGACGGACCTGACGGGTAGGGCTCCACGGAGTCCAGCCTACGGCCGGACCGGTCGTCCCTCCCGACACGGGGACGCGGCTTCGGCGTGCGGCCACCGGGAACTGGAAGGGTGGAGCCACCGAAGCCCGACCACCCCTGGGGGAACCTCGCGATGACCGCACCCACACCGCGCAGGGCCGTACTCGTCGCCGCACTCGCGGTCGCCACCGCGGCCACCGCCGCCACCGTCTCCGGCGGCAGCGCCTCGGCGGCCGCCCCGTCGGCCCCCCGCGGGCCGGCCCGTACCGTCGACAACCGCTTCTGGCACTCGTACGAGCACTGGCGGGCCGGCATCCACCAGGGCACCACCGCCGTCGACGGCGCCCGTCCGGGCCTGGAGATCGGTGCGGCGGTCGGCCGTACCGAGTACGCCGACCCGCACACCGGGAGGAAGAGCACCTGGGAGTACGCGACCTGGACCTCCCCGGTACACCGCTCGACGGTGCCCGCCACCGAGGCCATCGCCTCCTGGAACGCCCGCACCCCCGCCGGCACCTGGATCCAGGTCGAACTGCGCGGCACCTACACCGACGGCGCCGCCACCCCCTGGTACGTCATGGGCCGCTGGGCCTCCGGCGAACGCGACATCCGCCGCACCTCGGTCGACGGCCAGACCGACGGCAGGTCGACCGTCTGGACCGACACCCTCGCCGTCGACGCCCCCGCGAGCGGACTGCGCATCGCCGACTGGCGGCTGCGCCTGACCCTGTACCGCACGCCCGGCGCCGACCGGGGGCCCACGGTCTGGCTGGCCGGCGCGATGGTCTCCGACGTCCCGGACCGCTTCACCGTACCCGCGGCCGCCCCCTCCGGCCGGGCCCACGAGCTGAAGGTCCCGCGCTACTCGCAGGAGACCCACACCGGCCGGTACCCCCAGTACGACAACGGCGGCGAGGCCTGGTGCAGTCCCACCTCCTCGCAGATGATCATCGAGTTCTGGGGCGGCCGGGCCAGTGCCTCGGCGCTGAACTGGGTCGACCCGAAGTTCTCCGACCCGCAGGTCTGCCACGCCGCCCGTTCCACGTACGACGCCGCCTACAAGGGCTGCGGCAACTGGCCCTTCAATGCCGCCTACGCCGCCACCTACCGAGGCCTGGCGGGAGTCGTCACCCGGCTCGGCTCCCTCACGGAACTGGAGACCCTGGTCCGGGCGGGCATCCCGGCCATCACCTCCCAGTCCTTCCTGCCCGGGGAGCTCACCGGCGCGGGCTACGGCACGGCCGGCCACCTGATGACCGTCGTCGGCTTCACCGCGGCGGGCGACGTGGTCGCCAACGACCCGAACTCACCGGACAACCCGTCCGTCCGCCGGGTCTACGAGCGCCGGGAGTGGGAGAACATCTGGCTCCGCACCAAGCGATACGACGCGAACGGCAAGGTCAGAAGCGGTACGGGTGGTGTCTGCTACGTCTACTGTCCCGCCAGGCCGTCGCCGAACCAGCTCCGCGCACTGCAGGCGCTCGGCCTGGTATGAGCGGGTACGGCCACGCGCCCGTCCCCGCCAGTACGTACGGTGGGTGAGCGTGGCCGCCGATGTCGTCAGGCCGAAGTCGTCCACGAGGGCCAGGCCGTCTTCGAGGAGGCCGGCGCCAACCGCCGCGGTCATTCCGGATCCATCGTTGGTCACCGCACGGGAGCTTGGCGCCATGCCCCCAGGCTGGACGAGGAGCTCCCCCGCCGATCCGGTCGTGGGGCCCGGACTTCGAGGAGACGGTGAAGACGGTGCCCAGGAGGCGGGTGCAGGAGACGTGACCGCGGGTGAGCGGGCGAAGACTGCCGTACAGGGCCCGCCCATGGTGACGGCCGGCATCGACCTGGCCGGATACTCCGGAACGACCGGGGTCTGCCGCGTCACCTGGGCGGAGGAGCCGGTCATCGAGATCCTCGACGCCAGGAACGACGAAGACCTGCTGGCAGCCGTGCGGAGCGCCGACAAGACCGGCCTGGATTCGCCCATCGGCTGGCCGGTGGCCTTCACGGCCCTGCTCGCCGCCCACCAGGCCGGCACGAAGCTGCCCGAACGGTCCCGCTACGTGCCGCACTCCGACGGCCGCGACGGGCTGCACAGGTTCACCCATCGTCTGACCGACGACCTGGCGTGGAAGCGCACCGGAGCGGGGAAGCGGCGCCCGCTCTCGGTCGCCGCCGACAAGCTGGGCGTCGTCGCCATGCGCGCGGTGGATCTCCTGGAACGTCTGGCCGACGAGGGCCCCGCCCTTCCCCGGGACGGCTCCGGCTCGGTCGTAGAGGTCTACCCGGCGTTCGCGCTGATCCAGTGGGGGCTTGCGAGCAGGGACAGCTACAAGGGCTCCAAACCGGCCGCACTCTCCGCGAGGGCCAAGATCCTCGCCGGCCTCGCAGACGGTTTGGGCCTCGAGATCGACGCGCGCGTGCGCGACCGGTGCGTGCGCAGCGACCACGACCTGGACGCCCTGATATCGGCGGTCGTCGCACGGGCCGCCGCGTGCGGAATGACCCATCCGCCGGCCACTGATGAGGAGCACGCCATGGCCGCGGTCGAGGGCTGGACGCACCTCCCCCGGCGAGACCTTCCGCTCACCGCCGTGCGTACGGAGCAGCTTCCTGACCCTGAGCGGATCCCGGCCGGAGGAGGACCCGGTGCTCCGGAAGTTCCCGTTGACCTGACGGCCCGAAAGGGCGGAATATTATGGGGTAAACGGCAGATAAAGGCCACAGGCTTCTCGTGACCACCCACCCCAACATCGAGCACCACCCCGACCTCGCCGAGATGCGCACTCGGTTCGAGCGGGTGACCAGCACGCCCGCCGCCCAGGCGGTGGAGGCGCTGGCCCTGATCACCGGCCTGTACCTGGCGGCCTCCCCGTGGATCGCCGGGTTCAGCGGACTGACCCCGCTGGCCGTCAACAACCTGATCGCCGGCCTGGCCTTCTGTCTGTGCATGGGCGGCACGGGTTCCGCGTACGAGCGCACCCACGCGATGGCCTGGACGGCGGTCGTGCTCGGTGCCTGGACGATCGTCGCCCTGTGCCTCGGTCTCGCGATGGCGGGGTGACGCGCGCCACCCGTGACGATCGTCTCTCCCGCGGACGTCGCGAACGCTGGCACATTGGACGGCATGAATGCGAACAGCGCTGCCCCTGCCGCCCGCGCCCGGGAACTCGTCGGCACCGGAGGACCCAAAGAGGACTCCGCCTGGCTGGAGCACGTGCTCGGCTGGACCCTCGTGGTGGTCGTCGCCATGTTCGTGACCCAGATCGGCTGGCTGTAGCCGCCCCGCCCCGCCCGGCCCTTCCGCCCCCGCTCCGGCCCCTTCGCCCCCTGACCGGCCCGGGCCCGTCCGCGCGTAGCCCGCGGAGCCCGAGCCCGAGCCGCGCCGCCGACCCGGCGTGCCGTTCCGTGTCGGCCTCCGGAACCCGCCGACCGCCGCGCCGCGCCTGAACTCCGTACCCCCGTGCCTTCGTAGCCGTGCTTCCCCGCGTGCGTGCCTCCGTGCCTCCCTACCTCGGTACCTCCCTATCTCGGTACCTCGGTACCTCCGCACCGCCCCAGCCGACCGCGACCGCGCGTCGGGCCCGTCGGCATGCCCGGGGCCGGGGCTCCCATTTGACGCCTGGAGATCAAGTCTGCACTATTCCACTAACCAGTTAGTGGAATGAGGTGGAGGGCATGGAGTTCCGCGTCGACCGGCGCAGCGGCGTCGCCACCTATCTACAGCTCGTCAACCAGGTCAAACAGGCGCTGCGACTCGGTGTCCTGGAACCCGGCGATCAGCTGCCCACGGCCCGGGAAGTCGTCGCGGCCACCGCGATCAACCCCAACACCGTGCTCAAGGCCTACCGGGAGCTGGAGCGCGAAGGCCTCGTCGAACCCCGTCCCGGGGCCGGCACCTTCGTACGCCGCTCCCTGTCCCGGCCCGAGGCCGCCGCCGACTCGCCCCTGGGCCTCGACCTCGCGGCCTGGGTGGCCCGGGCCCGCGCGGCGGGACTGGAGCGCGAGGACGTCAGCGCGCTCATCGCCGCCGTCGTGGACGCCGGCTTCACCGGACCCGGACCGCACCCGGGCCCCCCTGCGGAGAGGAAACCCACGTGAAGGACCCGACCGTCGCCGCGGCACTCCAAGCGGCCCGCCTGGGAAGGGAGTTCCGGGGGCGCTGGGCGCTGCGCGGCTGCGACGTCGACCTGCCCGCCGGCCGCGTCACCGCGCTCGTCGGCCCCAACGGCGCCGGCAAGAGCACCCTGCTCCAGCTCGCCGCCGGCCTGCTGCGCCCCACCACCGGGCGGATACGCGTCCACGGCCACGCCCCCGGCACCCGCGAGGCCCGGGAAGCCACCGCCTTCCTCGCCCAGGAGAAGCCGCTGCACCTCCGGTTCACGGTCGCCGACACCCTGCGCCTGGGCCGCAAACTGAACCGACGCTGGGACCAGGCCCTCGCCGAGAGCCTCGTCCGGGCCGGGAACATCCCGCTCACCGCGCGCGTCGGAAGCCTCTCGGGCGGGAACCGCACCCGCGTCGCCCTCGCCCTCGCCCTCGGGAAGCGCGCCGAACTTCTCCTGCTGGACGAGCCCCTGGCCGACCTCGACCCGGTCGCCCGCCACGAGATCACCGGCCTGCTCATGTACCAGGCCGCCGAACACGGCGTCGGCATCGTGATGTCCACCCACGTCCTGGCCGAGCTGGAGGACATCTGCGACCACGTCCTGCTCCTCAAGGACGGAGCCGTCCGCCTCTCCGGCGACACCGGGGAACTCCTCGACGCGCACACCCTCCTCACCGGCCGCGCCGACCCGATCGAGACCGACGGCCTGCCCCACGCCTTCGACCGCTCGACCGTCGTCCACGCCACCACCACCGGACGCCAGGTCACCGCACTCGTCCGCACCCCGCCCGGCTCCGGCGCCGCGACCGGCTCCCCGGGAGGCGCCGCGACCGGCGCCCCCGCCGACCCGCGCTGGATCGGCGAAACCCCCTCCCTGGAAGCACTCCTCCTCGCCCACCTGCGCGCCCCGCGCCCCGACCGTACGGAGGCAGCCGCATGACCGGCGCCCTCTGGCTGGCCTGGCGCCAGCAGCGACTCCAGATCGTCATCGGCGCGGTGCTGCTCCTTGCCGTCACCGCCTGGGTCGTGCACATGCGCTCCGAGATGATGACGCTGATCGACGCCTACGGCTTCGTCCCCTGCAAGGGCTGGAACGGCGACTGCGGCAACCTCGGCACCTACCTCATCCTCGACGGCAGCACCGGCTCCATCAGGGCCCTGGGCCTCCTCGGCTTCGCGCTCCCCGCCCTCATCGGCGTGTTCTGGGGCGCGCCCCTCCTCGGCCGCGAGATCGAGAGCGGGACCGCCAAGCTCGCCCTCACCCAGGGCATCGGCGCCCGCAGCTGGTTCGCCGCCCGCTTCGGCCTCGCCGCCCTGTGCACCGTGGCCGCGTCCACCGTCATCGCGGCCCTCGTCGCCTGGTGGTGGGCGCCCGTCTCCAACACCCTCTACGGCCTCTACTGGCACGACGTCGCCATCTACAACGCGACCGGCCCCGCCTCCGTGGCCTGCGCGCTGCTCGGCCTGACCACCGGCACCGCGGCGGGCCTGCTCGTACGGCGGGTCCTGCCCGCCATGGCGGTGACCGCCGTCGCGCTCGGCACCGTGTTCGTCTTCACCACGTACTTCCGGCGCGGCTGGGTCGCACCCGAGACCCGCGTCACCCCCGGCACGACCCCCAAGGAACTGATCGGCAGCGCCTGGTCCAAGGGGTACGGATACCTCACGCCCGACGGCCGCGAGCACTCCATCGCCGACTTCTGCCAAACCTCCGGCGCCCCGCTCAAGAAGTGCATGGCCGAACACGGCTTCGTCGCCCGCTACCACAAGGTCTATCCCAGCAGCGACTTCTGGGTCTTCCAGTGGATCGAGACGGTTCTCTACCTCGGCGCGGTCGCCGCCCTGATCGCACTGATCCTGTTCGTCCTGCGCCGCCCCGCGGGGAACACCGCTGCGGCCCGCCCCACCGACAGCGGCACCACGGCCGCCACCGCCGCGACCGCCGGAGTCTGACCGACCACCGCACACCACCCACCCGGGGGAACCCCTCATGGCAACGAAGAAGAACCTCCAGGCCGACCGCACCAGCGTCGCCCACAAGGTCCGCTACGCGCTGAGCAACCCGACCCGCATCGCCCCGTACGTGAAGCGCGCCGCCCGCGACACCTGGCTGCGCCACAAGCACCCCGACCACGTCGGCTACTACCGCGCGGTGATGGCCTCCGACACCGGACGCAACCCCGAGGCCGCCGTCGGCAGCCAGACCCACGACCGGTGGCTGGCGCTGGGCAAGATGCAGTTCGACTACCTGATGGAGCACGGCCTCACGCCCGGCCACCGCATGCTCGACATAGGCTGCGGCAACCTGCGGGCCGGCTGGCGCTTCATCGAACACCTGGACCCCGGCCACTACTACGGCATCGACATCTCGCCCGACATCCTCATCGCGGCGAAGCAGACCCTCACCACGCGGGGCCTGCAGGACAAGCTGCCGCACCTGACCATCACCCAGGACCTCACCCTGGACTTCCTCCCCGACCACCACTTCGACGTGGTCCACGCGCACAGCGTCTTCTCCCACTCGCCGGTCGAGATCATCGACGAGTGCCTGGCGCACGTGGGGCGTGTCCTGGCTCCGGGAGGCTGGTTCGACTTCACCTTCGACCGCACCGAGGGCACCGAACACCAGGTACTGCGCGAGGACTTCTACTACCGCACCCGGACGCTGGTGGACCTCGCCGCCCGGCACGGACTGACCGCCCGCTTCATGGACGACTGGGAGCGGCTCGGGCACGGCCAGTCCAAGATCCGCGTCACCGCCCGCTGACGGAGCCGGGCAGCCGCCCTGCCGCTCCCCCCGGCGTCCCCCGCCAGTCGCGCGCCGCGACCGGGGCGATCACGGGTGCGCCTCCGCCCTCGGAAGGGGTGGGCGGGGCGGCCGTCAGGGGGCCGGCCCGCCAGTGCCGGTCCGGGACGCCCACCAGCCCGTACAGCCTCCGTACGGGCGACCGCGCGGGCAGCGGCACCGCTCCGGCCGCCGCGGCGAACACCGCGAGGCCGAGCCGCCACCCCAACAGCCGTACGAGCGCACTCGCGCCCACCGCCCCGGCGAACGGCGGCCCGTACACCCCCCACCCCCGCGACCACCACGGCCACGGCCCGGGGCACCTTCAGGTCCGCGGCCGCCCGGCCGCCACCGCGAAGGTCGGGTCGCGCCGGTGCCGTACGCCCGCAGGGGCGCCGCCCGCACCGGGATCACGAGGCCTCCAGCCGCAGCCCGTCGGTGACGATCACGTCGGAGGTGACCAGTGCCTGCTCGGCACTGACCCGGGTCATGAAGACGAACGGGGGGATGACCGGGGGAGCGGGCAGCCCCTCGGGGCTGAAGGTGACGCACAGCAGGCCCTCGATGCAGCCGCTGAACCGGCTGAGGTAGAGGGTGACGTCGCCCCGCAGCTCCAGGGAGGCGGCCGAAAGCCCGTACTCCTCCCGCCCGTCCCGCGTGCGCAGCCGGTAGTCGCGCAGCGAGGCCGCACGCATCCTCAGCACCAGCACCTTCAGCGGCCCGTCCGCCGTCGGCACCTGGGTGACGCCCGCCAGCGCGAAGCCCTCGGGGGCGAAGAGCGAGGCGGTGACCGTCGGCGGGGTCCGCGCGGCCATCGGGGGCCCGGCGGCCGGCGCGGCCCTCGCCTGCGGGGTGCCCGCCACCAGGGCGGTGAGCAGCACCACCGGCAGCGCGGCGGCCAGCGTCCGCGGACCGCTGCCCTCCGGGCTCGGCACGTACGGCCTTGTGCCCGCACCCGCTTCCCCGCCCGCTTCCCCGCCCGCCTCTCCGGCGTCCTCCGGGCCGGGCAGCGGGGTCCAGCCGAAGGCCAGGGCGCTGCCCGCGATCCCGAGGAGCATCCCGACCAGGAAGCCGCCCAGGTTGGTCGCGACGAACGACAGCACCGACAGCAGCAGGGCGTGCAGGGAGACGTAGACCCGGGCCTGCGGCAGGAACCACAGGAACAGCCCGGCCAGGACCAGCGCCACGCCGATCCCGATCGCCGCGATCCCGCCCGGGCCCAGACTGACCAGCACCGTCAGCGGGGAGAGCGGTACCAGCAGCAGCTCGATCCCGCCCAGCAGTACCAGCAGGCCGCCCCAGAACGGCCGGGTCCGGCGCCAGGCGCGCAGCCGTAGCCGCTGTTCCGGGAACGGCAGCCGCCGGGCCGGCCGCCCGCCGCGGGGGCCGCGCGCGGCGCGTACGCCGAGAAGCACCGCGCGTACGCCTTGAGGCACCGCGCGTACGCCTAGAAGCACTGTTTGCCGTCCAGGCTGACGCCCAGCTTCATGCCCTTGAGCTTGAAGTTGCCGCCGGTCGCGGACCAGGCGTGCGACCTCACGCCCAGCACCTCTATGTTCCCGGCCTGGAGGCCGAACTTGCCCGGCTCGCCCCGGATCCCGTCGACCTGGTCAAGGGTCGAGGCGTCCCGGCCGATCTGGGCCGTGCCGAAGGTGGCGTCGCCGTCGAGGTCCTCGCCGTCGATCACCAGGTTGCTGGCCGTGACCTCCCCGGCAGGACCGCCGGCCGTCAGCTTGAAGACCACCGTCCCGAGCGGGGTGCCCACCCGGGCGGACTGGCAGATGTCGCTGAGCGTGGCCTCGCCGATGCCCAGCAGCGCGACCGGATGCCCCTTGCCGTCGACGGAACGGTCCGTGTGCACGTAAGAGGCGAGGCCCTTGCTGCTCAGTTTGGAGGAGGAGACCTGGAAACTGGTCCCCGATACGGCGAAGGAGGCGGCGAGCGCCCCTTGCGCCATGACCATCGCCAGCGCCCCGACCGCGACGACCGCGGGCATCGCGACGGCGGCCGTCTTCTTCCAGTTGACCCGGCCCTCGGAGGGCCGTTGCGTGCTCTTGCCGGTACCCATGATGTTCCTCCCGTACGTCGTCAGGTGCGCAGGGAAGTGCGGAGCGAGCTCGGCACACAGGTCTGCCATACTTCGGGCATCCTGTGGCGGTTCGAGGCTAGGGCTGAATTTGAATAATAGTCAACAGCGCGGAACGACCGAACGTTCGCAGGTTCGCAGGGCCGAACTCATAGCAACCGGACGCAAGTTGTTCGCGGACACCTCGTACGACGCGCTCTCCATGGACGACATCGCCAAGCACGCGGGAGTCGCCAAGGGGTTGATCTACTACTACTTCAAGAGCAAGCGCGGCTACTACCTCGCCATCGTCGAGGACTCGGTCGCCGAGCTCGTCGCCCGCGCCGGCGGCGAGACCGACCTCCCCAACGCGGAACGGGTCCGCCGGACCATCGACGGCTACCTGCACTACGCCGAGCACCAC
The DNA here is from genome assembly GCF_026627255.1 of Streptomyces antarcticus. Taxonomy (GTDB): domain Bacteria; phylum Actinomycetota; class Actinomycetes; order Streptomycetales; family Streptomycetaceae; genus Streptomyces; species Streptomyces antarcticus. Next base: position 140,100 of record NZ_JAPNLM010000017.1, read on the forward strand.
CACGCCGCCTACCGCACGATCGTCACCGGCGGGGTCGGCTCCGACGCCGAGGTCCTCGCGATCCGCGACGCGGTCCGCGAGGAGCTGGTCGCGACCATCGCCGAGGGCGCTTACGGGCGCCGGACGCTCCCCCCGATCGCCCGGCTCGCCCTCGTGGGCTGGCTCTCGGGGGTCGAGGGGATCACCCTGGAATGGATCGGCGGCCTCGGCGGCCTCGCCGGCCCGGGTGCGTCGGGCGGCCCCGGAGCGTCGGGCCCCGACGCCGAGCCGGCGGCGCCGGACCAGCCGGGCCGCGCCGAACTGGGCGCCCTCCTCGTCCGCCAGCTGCGCGCCACCCTCACGGTGATCGAGGAGTTCGTCCCGGAGTGCCCCGCTCCGCCCGTTCCCGACGACCCGGCCGCCCACCGAGTCGATCTTGCACCGGTGACGGGAAGCCCCTGATCGGGCATACTCAACCCGCCGCAGCCTCTGAACAGCCCCTTCCGCGATCCGGGAGGGGCAGCATCGGCTGTAGAGAACCGAGACCCGGCGTCGCGTCACACACCTCACGCGTCGCCGCCGTGCCCGACGAGGGAGGAGAGCGCCGCCATGACCGACCGCGCCCCGCAGCCGGTGGACCGTCAGCTGCCCACCGAGGAGTCCCGGGACCTCCTCGCGCTCGTACGCGAGATCGCCCAGCGTGAGATCCGCCCCCGGGCCGCCGAGGAGGAGGACTCCGGGCGGTTCCCGCGCGAGGTCTTCACCCTCCTCTCCGAGGCGGGCCTGCTCGGCCTCCCGTACGCCGGAGAGTTCGGCGGCGGCGAGCAGCCGTACGAGGTCTACCTCCAGGTCCTGGAGGAGCTGGCCGCGGCCCGCCTGACCGTCGGCCTCGGCGTCAGCGTGCACTCCCTGGCCTGCCACGGCCTCGCCGGCTACGGCACCAAGGAGCAGCAGGCCGCCCACCTCCCCTCCATGCTCGGCGGCGGTCTGCTCGGCGCCTACTGCCTCTCCGAGCCGGCCGCCGGCTCGGACGCCGCCTCGCTGTCCACCAAGGCCGTGCGCGACGGTGACGACTGGATCATCACCGGCACCAAGGCCTGGATCACCCACGGCGGCGTCGCCGACTTCTACACCGTCCTCGCCCGCACCGGCGCCCCGGGCCCCAAGGGCATCACGGCCTTCCTGGTCCCCGGGGACGCACAGGGCCTCACCGCGGCCGTGCCCGAGAAGAAGATGGGCATGAAGGGCTCGCCCACCGCCCAGCTGCACTTCGACGGCGTACGGGTGCCGGACGCGCGCCGCATCGGCGACGAGGGGCAGGGCTTCACCATCGCCCTGGCCGCGCTGGACGCGGGCCGCCTGGGCATCGCGGCCTGCGCCATCGGCGTCGCCCAGGCGTCGCTGGACGAGGCCCTGGCCTACGCCCTGGACCGCAAGCAGTTCGGGCACCCCATCGCGGACTTCCAGGGGCTGCGCTTCATGCTGGCCGACATGGCCACCAAGATCGAGGCGGGCCGTGCGCTGTACCTCGCGGCGGCGCGGCTGCGCGACGCGGGCAAGCCGTTCTCCCGCCAGGCGGCGATGGCCAAGCTGTTCTGCACCGACGCGGCCATGTCCGTCACCACGGACGCCGTGCAGGTGCTCGGCGGCTACGGCTACACGGCGGACTTCCCGGTGGAGCGGCTGATGCGCGAGGCGAAGGTGCTCCAGATCGTGGAGGGCACCAACCAGATCCAGCGCATGGTCATCGCCCGCCACCTGGCGGGCCCGGAGACCCGCTAGGAGCCGGGGGCCGGGGCGGCGGGCTCAGCGGTACGGGCTCAGCGGTACGGGATCACTCCGCCGGGGTGCGGCCTCGGCCCGTCAGCCCCCGAAGAGGGGTCCGCTGGGCCAGATCGGCGACGAGGCGATCCGTGCCCACTCGGCGTCCCGCCGACCGGGCATGGTCCGGCCCTCGGCGGCCCAGCGGGCGATCATGGCGCTGTAGATGGGCGGATCGGGATGCCGCTGCCGGAACCCCTGCTGAACCGATTCTTCGTAACCGGGCGGTGTCATCCGCCGACGACGTCCCGTCCTTGGCGTGGCTGTCTCAACCGTGGTCATGCCCGGGCAACGCGGCACGCGAGCCCCGGGTAATCGCCACCGCCCCCCGCCACACCGTGCCGAACCGCCACTCCGTGCCAGAAGTCTGGCCCCCCGCACGGTTTCTGACGTACCGTCATGTCCGCCCGAGACGACGTCGCCGCCACCGTGTCCAGGAGGTCCGCCATGCCCGCCGACCGGCCCATCGCCCTCGACGAGTACCCCATCCACCAGGCCCCCCTGTCGATGAAGCACCTCGTCAGCGGCGACCGGAACGCCTACGACCGGTGCATCTTCCACGTCTTCGACCACGCCGGCCGCGCCGTCCTCATCCTCGGTCTCGGCGTCTACCCCAACGCCGGTGTCATCGACGCCTACGCCACCCTGCGCATCGGCGACGAACTCCTCGCCGTCCGGGCCTCCGACGCGCTCACCGACGACCGGATGAACCTCTCCGTCGGCCCGCTGTCCATCACCGTCGACGTACCGCTCAAGCAGCTCACCCTCCGCTGCGCCGCAGATCCGGACGACCCCCGGGGACTCTCGTACGACGTCACCTGGACCGCCGAGTTCCCTGCGGTGTGGGAGCCCCACCACGTCCAGCGGCGCGGCGACCGCCTCATGCTCGAAGGCCGCCGCTTCGTCCAGGCCGGCGGCGTCACCGGCACCATTCGCGCCGACGGGGAAGAGTTCGTCCTCACGCCGGGGGAGTGGACCGGTACCCGTGACCGCAGTTGGGGCGTACGGCCGATCCCCGGCGAGGACGGCGGCCGGGCGGCCGAGGAGCACCGCCCCGAAGGCTTCCACTGGCTCTGGATACCGGTCCGCTTCGAGGACCAGTTCCTCATGGTCGTCGCGCAGGAGGACGCCGACGGCCACCGCACCCTCAACGAGGCCGTACAGGTCTTCCCCGGAGGCAGCGACCGTCACGACGTCCAACTCGGCTGGCCGCACACGGAGATCCGCTACCGCCCCGGCACCCGGCACCCCCTGAGCGCGGTCGTCCACCTCGCCGACCCCGCCCGCAAGCCCCTCGAACTCGGCGTGGAGATCCTGAACTCCTCCCCGCTCGCCGTCGGCGCAGGCTACCCGCCCGCCGCCGACTGGCAGCACGGCACCTGGCAGGGCCGGGGCTGGACCGACCGCCGCCGCTACGACCTCTCCGACCCCGCCGCCCATCCCACGGCCGCGTTCGGGGTCACCGACCATTCGGCCCGCTTCACCCTCGACGGCCAGGTGGGACACGGCATCTTCGAGCACGGCAGCTTCGGCCGCCACGACCCGAGCGGCTTCGCCGACTACTCGTCCGTAGCCCCGTAGCCGAACAGGAAGGAAGGGGTATCCATGGCCACCGCACCACGTCCGCGTACCTCCACCCGGGAGCCCGAGGAGCTCGGGCGGCGCCTCGCCGCCTGGCTGGACACCAGGCTCCCGGGGGCGCGGGTCACCAACCCGTCCGTGCCCGGGTCGAACGGCATGTCCAGCGAGACCCTGCTCTTCGACATAGAGCACCCGGACACCCCGCTCCGCGCCTGCGCGCTGCGGCTCGCCGCCGACCCGGCCGCCTACACCGTCTTCCCCGCGTACGACATGCCGCGCCAGCACCGCGTGATGAGCCTGGTCGCCGAGCACACCGACCTGCCCGTCCCCCGCGTGCAGTGGCTGGAGGAGGATCCCGGGCCGCTCGGGGCGCCGTTCTTCGTCATGGCCCGCGCCGAGGGCCGCGTCCCACCCGACGTCATGCCCTACACGTACGAGGGGAACTGGCTGCACGCCGCCACCGACGCCGAGCGCGCCGCACTCCAGGAGGCGAGCGTCGCGCTGCTGGCGCGCCTGCACGACCAGTTCCCGGCCGGAGAGGCCGCGTTCCTCCTCCCCGAGGGGGAGGGAACCCCGTTGCGGCGGCACGTGGAGGCCCAACGCGCCTACTACGCCTGGGTGGTGGGCGGACTGGCCCCGTCCCCGCTCATCGAGCGGGCGTTCGCGCGCCTGGAGGAGCTGTGGCCCGCGGACGAGGGTCCGGCCGTCCTCAACTGGGGTGACGCGCGCATCGGGAACGTCGTCTACGACGGCTTCACCCCGGTGGCCGTCCTGGACTGGGAGATGGCGGCGTACGCCCCGCGCGAGGTCGACCTCGGCTGGACGGTGTACCTCCACCGCTTCTTCCAGGACCTCACGGTCGGCTTCGGGCAGCCCGGCCTGCCCGACTTCCTGCGCCGCGAGGACATCGAGCGGCGGTACGCCGAGCTCACCGGGCACACTCCCCGGGACATGGAGTTCCACACCCTCTACGCGGCCTTGCGGCACGGCATCGTGATGCTGCGCATCGCCTACCGGCAGGCGCACTTCGGCGAGGTCGAGATCCCGGCCGACCCCGACGGCCTGATCCTCCACCACGCCAGCCTGGACGCCATGGTCCGGGGTGCGTACTGGTAGGTCCGGGGGGCCCGCAGCCGCCGCCCCGCGTCCGGCTCCGGAGTCAGGCGGCCTGCGCGTGCTGCTGGCGGGTCTGGGGCGGTACGGGGCTCACCACCCGGACCGGACGCGAGCCCGGGCCGCCGGCGTGGGAGAACGGCTGGGTCCGCCAGTCCAGCCCCTGCGGGAGGGTGAGGTGCACGATCGGCTCCAGCTCCGGCGCGTCGTCCGGACGCGGTACACCCACGGTCGGCAGCGCGTCGGAAGCCGGCCGCCCGGTGCCCGCGCACACCGTGAGCCCGAACGGGTTCCACGGGGTCAGACAGAGGGCGTGCTGCGGCAGGTGCTCCTCGTCGGCGAAGAGGGCGATCGACTGTCCGCAGTCGGGGCAGGTCGCGTGGTGGATGTCGAAGCCCTCGCCGTCCTCGGCGTATTGCGGGTACGGGTCGTCCCCGGAATCGAGAAGCTCCAGTGGCTCCGGTGCGGTGCGACCGGCGCGCTTGGTGTTCTGCATGGATGTACTCCCCCTTGGGTGGGCCGGGCGGGCAGGTTCTACGGCCACGGCCACAGCAAGCACTTCCCGTCGCGGAGCACGAGTAACCACATCTGTCGGCGCTACGCTCCCTTCGGCTTGTGGCCTTGGTCACATGCCCGCCGCAGATGCCTCCAGTGGGCGGACGGCACTGTGCCCGGAGCACCCTTGGGCCTTAAGTTGAGCGGCTATGAGCGCAATGGAGGAGCTGGACCGCCAGATCGTTGATCTGCTCGTGCGGGACGGGCGGATGAGCTATACGGATCTGGGCAAGGCCACCGGACTGTCCACGTCGGCCGTCCACCAGCGAGTACGTCGACTGGAGCAGCGCGGGGTGATCCGCGGCTACGCCGCCGTCGTCGACCCCGAGGCCGTCGGCCTGCCCCTGACGGCCTTCATCTCGGTCAAACCGTTCGACCCCAGTGCCCCGGACGACATCGCCGACCGGCTGGCCGGGGTCCCCGAGATCGAGGCCTGCCACAGCGTGGCGGGCGACGAGAACTACATCCTCAAGGTCCGGGTGGCGACCCCCCTGGAGCTGGAGGACCTGCTGGGCCGTCTGCGCGCCCTCGCGCACGTCTCGACCCGCACGACGGTGGTCCTCTCCACCCCGTACGAGGCCCGCCCGCCCCGCGTCTAGCCCGCCCGCGTCCCGCCCGCCCGGCGCTCCGCCCCGCGCGCCTCCCGGTACCCCCGGGGCCGCCTGGGGACCCGGCGGTCCGGCCGGCGCCGGGGGCGCGGGAGACTGGTCCCCATGACTGACCGCACCGCCCACTCCGCCGACGCCGCCGATGCCGCCGCCGGAGCACCGACAAGGACCGTCCTCCTGCGCGGGGGCGAGGTACACAGCCCCGCCGACCCGTTCGCCACCGCGATGGTGGTCGAGCGCGGCCACATCGCCTGGGTCGGCTCCGAGGGCGCGGCCGACGCCTTCGCGCAGGGCGTGGACGAGGTCGTCGACCTCGGCGGGGCGCTCGTCACGCCCGCCTTCACCGACGCCCACGTCCACACCACCTCCGTCGGCCTGGCCCTGACCGGGCTGGACCTGACCGCGGCGCGCTCGCTGCCCGCCGCGCTGGAGCTCGTACGGGCGTACGCCGCGAGCCGCCCCGCCGACCGGGTGCTCCTCGGGCACGGCTGGGACGCGGCCCGCTGGCCCGAGCGGCGGCCGCCCCGGCGCGCCGAGCTCGACGAGGCCGTCGGCGGCCGCCCGCTGTACCTGAGCCGCGTCGACGTGCACTCCGCCGTGGTCACCACGGCCCTGCTCGACCTCGTGCCCGGCGTCGCCGCCCGCGGGGACGAGCCGCTGACCCGGGACGCCCACCACGCCGTCCGCGCGGCGGCCCTGGGCGCCGTCACCCCCGCCCAGCGCGCGGAGGCGCAGCGGGCCGCCCTGGACCGCGCGGCCTCGCTCGGGATCGGCTCCGTGCACGAGTGCGGCGGCCCCGACATCTCCTCCGCCGAGGACTTCACCGAACTGCTGGCCCTGGCCGCCGGGCGTCCGGGGCCCCGGGTCTTCGGCTACTGGGCCGACCGGGACCTCGGCCGGGCGAAGGAGCTCGGGGCCGTCGGAGCCGCCGGGGACCTCTTCGTGGACGGCGCCCTCGGGTCGCACACCGCGTGCCTGCACGCCCCGTACGCCGACGCCTCCCACACCGGTACCGGCTACCTGGACGCGCGCGCCGTCGCCGAGCACGTGGCCGCGTGCACCGAGGCGGGTCTCCAGGCCGGTTTCCACGCCATCGGCGACGCCGCGCTCACCGCCGTCGTCGAGGGCGTGCGGGCGGCCGCCGAGAAGGTCGGACCGGCCCGCGTGCGGGCCGCCAGGCACCGCGTCGAGCACGCCGAGATGATGACGCCCGCCACCATCGCCGCCTTCGCGGAGTTCGGCCTCACGGCCTCCGTGCAGCCCGCCTTCGACGCGGCCTGGGGCGGCGCGGACGGCATGTACGCCGACCGGCTGGGGGCCGAGCGCGCCCGCACCCTCAACCCGTACGCGGCCATGCTCAAGGCAGGCGTCCCGCTGGCCTTCGGTTCGGACGCGCCGGTGACCCCGCTCGACCCCTGGGGCACGGTCCGCGCGGCGGCCTTCCACCGGACGCCCGAGCACCGGATCTCCGTACGGGCGGCCTTCACCGCGCACACCCGGGGCGGCTGGCGGGCGCTGGGCCGCGACGGCGCCGGCGTCCTCGTCCCGGGGGCACCGGCCGACTACGCGGTCTGGGAGACCGCGGAACTGGTCGTCCAGGCCCCCGACGACCGGGTCGCCCGCTGGTCCACGGACCCGCGTTCCGGCACCCCCGGGCTGCCCGACCTGAGCCCCGGCGCCGAGTTGCCGGTGTGCCTGGCCACGGTCGTCGGCGGGCGGGAGGCATTCGTACGCCCACAGGGGTGATCCGGTCGGCCTCGGTTCGGTACGGGCGGCCCGACCCGGATAGGTTCGGCCAGGTCCACCACAGGATGTCCGTGCCGGACGGATCCGTCTGCGCAGCGCGCCCGCGCCTCGGGGGCGAGGGAAGGTTTCGCCGGGCGGCGGGTGGCCCCGGGTCGGGGTCCGGCGGTCCAGTAGACAACGGTCACGGCGGCCCGCAGCCAGCGGGAGTCTGACCGGCCCGAAGGACCGCGGGCCCCGACCACTGTTCTAAAGTCATCCTCTGCGACACGACGTACAGGACGTGCAACAGCACAAAAGGGGACTCAGTGAGCGACGGCGGACAGCGGACCCACGGACCGCTCGGTACGGCCTTGGTGATCATTCCGACCTACAACGAGGCGGAGAACATCGGGCTGATCGTCGGGCGCGTGCGCGCGGCCGTGCCCGGGGCGCACATCCTCGTCGCGGACGACAACAGCCCGGACGGCACCGGCAAGCTCGCCGACGAGCTGGTGGCGGGCGACGACCACGTCCACGTGCTGCACCGCAAGGGCAAGGAGGGGCTGGGCGCCGCCTACCTCGCGGGCTTCGTCTGGGCCCTCGAGCAGGGCTACGGGGTGATCGTCGAGATGGACGCCGACGGCTCCCACCAGCCGGAGGAGCTGCCGCGCCTGCTGACGGCGCTGGCCGGCGCGGACCTGGTCCTGGGCTCCCGCTGGGTGCCGGGCGGGCGGGTCGTGAACTGGCCCAAGAGCCGTGAGTTCCTCTCGCGCGGCGGGTCGACGTACTCGCGGCTGATGCTGAACCTGCCGATGCGCGACGTGACCGGCGGTTACCGGGCCTTCCGCCGGGAGACCCTGGAGGGGCTGGGCCTGGACCAGGTGGCGTCCGCCGGCTACTGCTTCCAGGTCGACCTGGCGCGCAGGGCCGTGCAGAAGGGCTTCCGGGTGGTGGAGGTCCCCATCACGTTCGTGGAGCGCGAGTTCGGCGACAGCAAGATGAGCAAGGACATCCTGGTCGAGGCCCTGTGGCGGGTCACCCAGTGGGGTCTCAAGGCCCAGGCGGCCAAGCTGCTTCCGGGCAAGCCGCAGACCCCTGCTGACGCGGCCGGGAACGCGCCGGGCGCGGCGGGTACGGGCAAGGCAGCTCCCGCCGAGGCGGCGGGTACGGGCAAGACGGCGGGTACGGGCAAGGCGGCCTCCGACGAGGCGGCCGGTACGGACCCGGCGGCGGGCACGGGTTCCGGCCCGGACGCCGACGGGGCCTCCGGCACACCCTCCGGGCAGGCCTGAGCCGCCGGGGCGCCAGCCCCGGGCGGTCGCGCCGGCGGGATCCCGCCTCGGGAACGGGCCCCTAGGGGATGTCCGGTACCTCCGACTGAGGCCGCTTTTACTCCGGCCCAGGCACACTGGTGGTATGACGACCGGCGTTCCCACTTCGACGGCCCCCCGGCGGCGCTCGCCCGCCCGTACCTTCGTTCCCCTTGCCATCACCGCCTGGCTGATCCTGGAGATCTGGCTGCTCACCCTGGTCGCGGGCGCGGCCGGCGGCCTGACCGTCGCCGCGCTGCTCGCGGGCGGGATGGTCCTGGGCGCGGTGGTCATCAAGCGGGCCGGGCGGCGCGCCTTCAAGAACCTGACGGAGACCTTCCAGCAGGCTCAGCAGGGCGTGCGGCCCACCGCGCAGCAGCCCGGCCGGGGCAACGGCCTCACCATGCTGGCGGGCCTGTTCCTGATGATGCCGGGCCTGATCTCCGACGCGGCGGGCCTGGTTCTGCTGCTCCCGCCCGTCCGGGCATGGATCGGCCGCCGCGCGGCCCGTTCGCTGGAGCGCAAGATGGCCTCCGCGCCCGCGGGCAGCTTCGGCGACGCCTTCCAGCAGGCCCGCATCCACCAGCCGGACGGCAAGATCGTCCAGGGCGAGGTCATCCGCGACGACGGGCCCGGCCCGGACCGCCAGGGTCCCGGCGCCTCGTACCGCCCGCCGCTCGCCCCGTAGGGCCCGAGCACGACACGACCCGGGTGGCCCGCGCGCGCAGCGCGACGGGCCACCCGGGTCTTTCACGAGTCCCCGGAGACAGCGGCCGACACCCGCCCGTCCCGCCCCGGACACCGCACGCGAAGGAAAGCCGAGGGGCCCCGCCACACTGTGTGGCGGGGCCCCTCGGCTTTTGTCGTGCTTCGTCCGGCTGTCAGGCGGACTTGCGGCTGTCCCGCGGATGCACGGCGATGTTCATGGCGCCGGAACGGAGGACCGCAAGCCTTTCGGCGAGCACTTCCTCCAGCTCCTCGCGGGTGCGTCGCTCCATGAGCATGTCCCAGTGCGTTCGCGCAGGCTTGCCCTTCTTCTCTTCGGGCCCGTCCCCGTCCACCAGGAGTGCCATGGCGCCGCACGCCTTGCACTCCCACTCCGGCGGAATGTCTGCCTCAACCGAGAACGGCATCTCAAATCGATGTCCGTTCTGGCATGCGTACTCCACCGCCTGGCGCGGGGCCAGATCGATGCCGCGGTCCGTCTCGTAGCTGGTAACCACGAGGCGCGTACCGCGGAGAGCTCGCTCACTCATGAATCGTGCCTCCCGGGCTTGTCGCCCACAGGACAGGTGTCGCTGTCGTCGTCATCCGGTCAACGTCCGGCCGGCGGTATAGATTCCCGCTCCGGGTGATGCGTCGCCCGTCGTACCGCCCTTTGTTGTACCCACCAATGCCCGTTTTGTCACATCTGGCAGCAGATGTCACCCAACGTCTGCTCTTTTCGAGCGCGCAGTAACGGTCCGCCTGGCAGGCCAAAGGCGTACACTACCGGCCCTTTGCTTCAACGTCTAAATTCGTTCGGAATTCGTTCGTGGATCCGGTTCGGCAGGGTGCGCGGAGCGCTCTCAGATGCGTGCGGGTACAGGATTGCCTGCCGCCTCCACCGCGCGCCGCACCGGCACTCGCGCCAGGAGCACGAAACCCAGTGCGAAGAAGACCACCAACGAGATGATCGCGTCCCGGTAGCTGCCCGTGACCTGGTATGTCAGGCCGAACACCAGCGGTCCCACCCAGCTCACCCCGCGGTCGCTCACCTCGTACGCCGAGAAGTACTCGGCCTCCTTGCCCGCCGGCACCAGGTGCGAGAACAGGGAGCGCGAGAGCGCCTGGCTGCCGCCCAGGACCAGTCCGATCATCGCGGCGAGCGCGAAGAACCACACCGGCGTGCGGGCCGGAAGGAAGTATCCGGCCGCCAGGGTCACCGCCCAGGCGACCAGTGAGCCCATGATCGTCCGCTTGGCGCCGTAGACGCGGGCCAGCCGGCCCATGCCCAGTGCGCCGGCCACCGCCAGGACCTGCACCAGCAGGACCGCCACGATCAGCGTCGACTGGTCCAGCTCCAGCTCCTCCGAACCGTAGACGGAGGCCTGGGAGATGACCGTCTGCACCCCGTCGTTGTAGATCAGGTACGCCAGCAGGAACGACAGGGTCAGCGGATAGCGCCGCATGTCCTTCAGGGTGGCGACGAGCTGCTTCCAGCCGCTGACCGCCGGGCCCGCCCCCGCATCCCGGACCACCGCCCGGTCCCGCAGCCGGCGCAGCGGGATGAGCGCGAAGGCCCCCCACCACACGCCCGCCGAGGCCAGGCAGATCCGTACCGCCGTGCCCTCGGAGAGGCCGAAGGAGTCGTGGCCCTGGTAGAGCACCAGGTTCAGTACGAGCACGAGCGCGCCCGAGGTGTACCCGAAAGCCCAGCCGCGGGAGGACACGGTGTCCCGTTCGTCGGGCGTGGCGATCTGCGGCAGGAACGCGTTGTACAGCACCATCGACACGGCCAGCGAGGCGTTCGCGACGATCAGCAGCAGGCCGCCCAGCAGGTAGCGGTCGCCGTCGAGGAAGAACATGCCGGCGGTCGCGGCGGCCCCGGTGTACGCGGCGACCGCCAGCAGCGGCTTCTTGCGGCCGCTGCGGTCCGCGAGCGCCCCCACCAGGGGCATGACCAGTACGGCCACGATCACCGAGAGGGACACGGAGTAGGCGAAGAAGGATCCGGCCCGGACCGGTATCCCGAGCGGGTGGACGTAGCCCTCGGCATCCGAGGCGGCCTTGGTGACGGCCGTCAGGTACGGGCCGAGGAACACCGTGAGCACGCTCGTCGAGTAGACCGAGCAGGCGAAGTCGTAGAAGTACCAGCCGTGCTGTTCGCGCTTGCGGGCGGCGGCGGCGGTCTCCGCCCGCGCCCTGCCGTCGTCCGGCCCCGGCTCCGTCGTGTCCGTCGTCCGCGCACTCATCCGGTGCCCCCTCGCTGATGCCGTACCGCTGCGGCCCGCCGGGGCCCGCGCGCGGCCGGTGAGGCGGTCAGGCCCAGGCCCCGCGCCGGTCCAGCACCGTGCGCAAGATGTCGATCCGGTCGGTCATGATGCCATCGACGCCCAGGTCCAGGAGCGCTTCCATGCGTTGCGGTTCGTTCACGGTCCACACGTGCACCTGGAGCCCCCGCTCGTGCGCGGTGCGCACGAAGCGCCGGTCGACCACGCGGACGCCCGCCTGGGTCTCCGGAACCTGCGCAGCCACCGCCCCTACGCGCAGCGCCGCCGGGATCGCGTACGAGCGCAGGCGCAGGCCGACGATCCCGCGGACGCCGTACGAGGTGGCCAGCCGGGGGCCGGCGATCCGCTGCGCCCGGGCCACCCGGCCCTCGGAGAAGGACCCCACGCAGACCCGGTCCCAGAGCCCGGCCCGCGCGATCAGGTCGACCAGCGGGATCAGCGCCGACTCGGCCTTGACGTCGATGTTCCACCGGGCGTCCGGGAACTCCTCCAGCAGCTCCTCGAACAGCGGCAGCCGCTCTGTGCCGGCCACCCGCGCCTCGCGGACCCGCGCCCACGGCAGCTCTGCGATGCGCCCCCGGCGGTCGGTCACCCGGTCCAGCGTGGGGTCGTGGAAGGCGACGAGCCTCCCGTCGGCCGTGGCGTGCACATCGGTCTCGAAGTACCGGTAGCCCGCGGCGGCGGCCCGGCGGAAGGCGGCGACGGTGTTCTCCAGCCCGTCCGCGGCCCCTCCCCGGTGCGCGAAGGGGATCGGGGAGGGGTGGTCCAGATACGGGTGGCGAAGGCGTACGTGCGTCACGGCGGCAGTATGCCCGCTCCCGCCCCGCGGGACGGAGCGGGCATACCGGCGGGGCGGGAGCTGGCCGGACCGGCGGGCGGCGCAGCAGCCGGACCGGCGGGCGGGCCGCCCCGGCCGCGCGGCCCCGGGGGCGGCGCCGCGCGGCACCCCTCTGGCACGAGTGGACCGGCGCGTGACACCCTGGAGCGGCAGTCAGCAATCCAATCCCGGCCCCCGGCCCCCGGCCCAGGCCAATCCGACGAAGGTGGACCGGACGCAATGGCCGAATGGACCTCGGCGGTCGGCGCCGCCCAGCTGGCCCGCCTCATCAGCTCCCAGCAGGAGCGGACCGCCGTCCCCGGCACCCGCAAACCGCCCGCCTACCGCACCCTGGCCGACGGCATCCGGCTGCTCGTCCTCGAGGGCCGGGTCCCGGTCGCCGCCCGGCTCCCCGCCGAGCGGGAGCTGGCCGTCGCCCTCTCCCTGAGCCGCACCACCGTCGCCGCCGCGTACGAGGCCCTGCGCGGGGAGGGGTTCCTCGAGTCCCGCCGGGGCGCAGGCAGCTGGACGTCCGCGCCCGCCGGGAACCCGCTGCCCGCCCGCGGGCTGGAGCCGCTGCCGCCCGAGTCCCTCGGCTCGATGATCGACCTCGGCTGCGCCGCGCTGCCGGCCCCCGAGCCGTGGCTCACCAAGGCCGTACAGGGCGCGCTCGAGGAACTCCCCCCGTACGCCCACACCCACGGGGACTACCCGGCGGGCCTGCCCGCGCTGCGCCGGATGCTCGCCGACCGGTACACCGAGCAGGGCATCCCCACCATGCCCGAGCAGATCATGGTCACCACCGGGGCGATGGGCGCCATCGACGCCATCTGCAGCCTCTTCGCGGGGCGCGGGGAGCGGATCGCCGTCGAATCCCCGTCCTACGCCAACATCCTCCAGCTCATGCGCGCCGCCGGGGTCCGCCTCGTGCCCGTGGCGATGGCGGGCGGGCTCTCCGGCTGGGACATGGACGTCTGGCGCCAGGTGCTGCGCGACTCGGCGCCGCGGCTGGCCTACGTCGTCGCCGACTTCCACAACCCGACGGGGGCCCTGGCCTCGGAGGACCAGCGGCGCGCCATGGTGGAGGCCGCCCGGTCGGCCGGCACGGTCCTGATCGCCGACGAGACCATGATCGAGCTCCAGCTCGACCCGGACCTGGTGATGCCCCGCCCGGTCTGTTCGTTCGACCCGGGCGGCAGCACGGTCGTGACCGTCGGGTCCGCCAGCAAGGCCTTCTGGGCGGGCATGCGGATCGGCTGGGTCCGCGCGGCACCCGACGTGATCCGGAGCCTGGTCGCCGCGCGCGCCTACGCCGACCTCGGCACCCCGGTGCTGGAGCAGCTCGCGGTGAACTGGCTGATGCGGACCGGGGGCTGGCGGGAGGCCGTCGGGATCCGCCGCGACCAGGCCCGGGACAACCGCGACGCCCTGGTCGCCGCCGTGCGCCGGGAGCTGCCGGACTGGGAGTTCACGGTTCCGCGGGGCGGGCTCACCCTGTGGGCGCGGGCGGGCGGGCTCTCCGGCTCCCGGCTCGCGGAGGTGGGGGAGCGGGTCGGCGTACGGGTGCCGTCGGGCCCCCGCTTCGGGGTGGACGGTGCCTTCGAGGGGTACGTCCGGCTGCCGTTCACCGTGGGCGGCCCGGTGGCCGAGGAGGCCGCCGCCCGGCTGGCGGCGGCGGCCCGGCTGGTCGGCACGGGCGCGGGGGGCAGCGGCGCGGAACCGCCGCGCACGTTCGTGGCGTAGCCGGAGCGCGGGGGCGGTGGGACCGGCCCCGCGCCGTCACGGGGCCTCAGCGGGCACCTCCGGGATCTCCGAGGCGTCGAAGGAGGACCCCGACCCCGGCTCCGGGGGTTCGGGCTGTCCCGGGAGCGGGTGCGTCAGCGTGCCGTGGGCGCCGCCCGCGGTGTCACCGTCCGGGGTGTCGCCCGGGGCCGCCGGTCCGCGGTCGGGGAGCAGCTCCAGCACCGCCTGCCGCTGGGCCGGGTGCGTCGTGTCGTCGTACGGGTCCGGGGTGGCCGGTACCTGGAGCCGGTGGACCGGGCCCGTGCCGAGCCGGGCGTACCCGCGGCCCGGGGGCACCTGGGCCGTCGGGGTGGTGTGCGGGGGGAGTCCCAGTACGTCGGTGATCTGCTGAATGGCGGCCGGTCCCAGGACGACCCGGGCCCGGGTGTGCTGCCAGACGGCGTCGTTCAGGAGCTCCAGGTGGTCGAACTGTTCGGCGACCACCACCGTGATGTGCGCGGCGCGGCCGTGCCGCAGCGGCACCTGGAGCTGGGCGAGCGGGTCGGGACGGCCGTCCGCGGCCGCGAGGTGCGCCAGCACGCTGGGCCGGTCCAGCAGGATCCAGAGCGGGCGCCGGGTGTCCTCGGGGGCCGGTCGGCCCGTCTCGCGGGCCCGGTGGGTGGCGATGAGCCGGCGCTCGGTCTCCTGGGCGGCCCATTCCAGGGTGGCCAGCGCCCCGGTCGGCCCGCATTCCACGGCGAGGACTCCGGCCCGCCCGGACAGGCAGGAGTACTCGCCGCTGCCGCCGCCCTCCACGATCAGTACGTCGCCCCCGTGCCGCAGGGCCTGGAGGGCGATCGAGCGCAGCAGGCTGGAGGTGCCCGCGCCGGGCTGGCCGACGGCCAGCAGGTGGGGCTCGGTGGAGCGGGGGCCGGTGCGCCAGACCACCGGCGGCACGTCGCGGGGCTCGTCGCCGCCGTCCCGTACGGGGAGGGTCCGCTGCACGCTGCCCGCGTCGGTGAAGCCGAGCACGGTCTCACCGGGGGAGGTCACGAACGGCTGGGCGGCGATGCCCGTCGGCAGCGCCGCCAGCACGCTCAGGTCGAGGTGGTTGCCCTCCTCGTCCCAGTCGAAGAGGTACTCCCGTCCGCGCCCGGACTTGGCGTGCAGCAGTGCCTCGATGCGGGCCCGTGCGGCTGCCTCGCCGTCGGTGAAGTAGGCCGGGTAGCGGATGCGGAGCCGGGTGACGCGGCCCGCCTCGTCGAACTCGTAGCCGCTGAAGGCCTTGTCCCACTCCCCGCCGTGGGTGAAGAGGGGGCTGGGGTCCTCCGGGATGGAGAAGTACGGGACGAGGGCTTCGTAGAGGGAGCCGAGCCGTTCGGTCTCGGCTTCGCCGGGCCCGGTCTTCACCGGGGTGCGGTCGCGTCCCTGCCAGGCCGCCGCCGCCATCAGGGTGATCAGGCCGAGGAGCGGGCCGTAGGGGACGAGGGCGACCACGAGGACGCAGGCGGCCGCCAGGAACAGCGCGGGACCACGCTTGTCCTTGGGCGTCTCCGACCATTTGCGCCGTCCGGCGGAGGCCAGGACCCGCAGGCCGCGTCCGATGGTGAGGAGCGGGTGGAGGACGTCCGTGGCACTGTCGGCGGCCGTGCGGGCGAGGTCGCGGCCCCGGGCCAGCGACGTCGTGCCGCTGCTGAGGATGCGGGGAAGTGGGCGCCGGGCCACGGGCGTCTCCTGGAGATGTGGTGCTGACGGGCGATTCGGGTGTGGCTGGTGTTCCTGTGCCGTCGGTGGCCGGCCGGGAAAGTGCCGTCGCAGTGGCGTCCGCCGCCCGGAGAGTGGGGCCGGCGGGGTCGGGCGCGTGCGGTCGCGCGGCGCCGGAGGGCGCCGATGCGGGGCATCGGCGACCGACGACGAGAACGCGGCGTGCGTGCCGGACCCCGTCGGCCAGACGGGACTTCGACGACACGACCTAGAGCTTGATCCCGCCGAGAAGGCTGGCGAGGCTCGCCGTGCTCGCCGTGATGCTCGGCGCGATGGCGGAGCCGGCGAGGAAGAAGCCGAAGAGCGAACAGACGAAGGCGTGCGTCAGCTTCATCCCGTCCTTCTTGAAGAACAGGAAGGCGATGATGCCGAGTAGGACGACACCTGAGATCGACAGGACCATGAGGTTTCTCCTGGTGGGTGGGGACAGTCACCATCAGTTCTTCCAGGCTCACAGCAAGTATCAATGCGACAAAAGGTGCAAATGGGTGAATGCGCCGCTTTTTCACTTGACCGGCCCACCCCGGCTGGCGCGTCCGGCATGAAGGGGGGCAAGAGTGATCTTTGCCTCGGCCCAGCCCCTCCATGTGCAGGTCCGGGCGCTACCCTGTCGATTCACCCGTACGGACGCAGTGCCGTGCACCCCCTGCCCGCCCGCCCCGGGCCCGGTACACCGGACGGGCGCGCGAACAGCGAGCGAAAGGCGGTACGAGCGATGAGCGAGCACACCGAAGGCGGCTCCGGCTCCCAGGACGTCCCCGACGAGGACGTCATCGAGCTGGCCACCAAGATCTTCGACCTCGCCCGCCAGGGGGAGACCGGGACGCTCGCCGCGTACCTCGACGCCGGAGTCCCGGCGAACCTCACCAACGACCGCGGCGACACCCTCCTCATGCTCGCCGCCTACCACGGCCACGCCGAGGCCGTCACGGCCCTGCTCGCCCGCGGCGGCGAAGCCGACCGCGCCAACGACCGGGGGCAGACCCCGCTCGCCGGCGCCGTCTTCAAGGGCGAGGAGGCCGTCATCCGCGCGCTGCTCGCCGGCGGTGCCGACCCGAACGCCGGAACTCCCTCCGCCGTGGACACGGCGCGCATGTTCGCCAAGGCCGACCTGCTGGAACTCTTCGGAGCCAAGTAGTCCGTTTTTTGTCGCGCCCCGGTCCGGCCCGACCGGTCGCGGACCTCACAGGTTGGTCACGGCCGCCGTAAATGTGGTCGCGGCGCACAAACCGACTGGGTCATCATGGCGACGGATTCGATTCGCGAACACGGCGGACGGGCAGAAGCGGGCAGGACACACAGAGTGTCCGGGCCCGGCCCGGACGCCCTGGTCCCGGAGCACCGACGAGAGTGAGAAGGCAATGGTCTACATCGAGCGGAACATGACGGCGGACGTCCTCACATGCTGTTACGCGGCCCTGTGAATTTTGATTCCCGGTTGCGTCCCCAGCTTGATTTGAGGCCATTCCCATGTTCGAACCAGTCATAGCGCCGAGCGGCACCCTGCTCGGGCTCCTCCAGCGGGGCCGCGGCGACGGCACCCTGCACGCCCTCGCGGCGCCCAGGGCGGAAGCCCTGGACGCCCTCAACGAGTGCGTGCTCCGAGATCCGCGCCAGGACTGGCAGGTCGAGAACCGCTCCCTGTACTACGCCCGCCTGTACCTGGACCTCGACGGCCCGCTCGGCGCCGTCGAGGCACACCTCTTCAGCGCCGACGACCTCGTCGACGAGGAGGACCACCGGACGGGCCTCGCCCTGTCCGTGCTGGGCCACCTGGCCTCGTACGGACGCGACGACGCGCTCATGCTGCTGCGCCGCTACGCCGCCTCCGGCGCGAACTGGGCCTGGGCCCTCGACGAGCTCGCCCTGCGCGACGACGACGAAGGCCTGCGGTTCCTGGGCGCACCGGTGCTCGCCCGCTTCCCCGCCACGGCGGAGGGCGGGGCGCGGCTGGCCGCCGCCATCCGCGACGCGTACGAGCCCAGGCCCTGGAGCCTGTGGGAAGAGTCACCGCTGTACGGGGAGCGCTTGCGCGCCGCCCGGCAGCAGGGCTCCTTCGACCGGTGGCAGCGCCAGCTGACCCCGAACGGGCCCCGGCCCGGTTGGGGCGTCCAGGCCGTCTTCGACTGGGCCGCCGACGGGCTGCGCCGCGGTACCCCGCTGCACGTCCCCGCCGCCCGCTGCCTCGCCGCCGTGGCCCAGGCCGAGGACCGCCCCGCGATCCTCGCGGCCGCCGCCGGAGCCTGCGGCGAGGCCGCCCGGGCCACCGCCCTGCACCACCTGGTCCTGGCCGAGCCGGAGAACCCGGCCGTACTGGACCTCATCGAAGCCGCCGCCGACGAACCCGCCGTCGCCGCCTACGAGCGCATGTGCGGCCCCGCCGCCGTCGAGCGGGCCCGGCGCTGGATCCACCGGCCCGACGACCTCGGCGCGGCCGCCGGAGCCACCCTCGCCACCCGCGGCGGGGCCGAGGACGCCACCCTGGTCCTGGGCGCCCTGCGCTCCACCGTCCGCGGCGCGGGCCCGGACAACCGGCGGCTGTTCGCCCTGGTCGACGGAGCGGGCCGGCTCGCGATCGGCTGCGCCGCCCCGGTGCTGCGCCACATCTACCGCGAGACCTCCTCGTCCCACCTGAGGGGCCGCACCGCGCGCGCCCTCGCCAGCACCGACCCCTGCTTCGCGGCGGGCTTCGCCGTCGAATGCCTGTGGGACTGCGAGGAGACCACCCGCGAGGTGGCCGCCCACCACGCCGAAACGGCCGACGCGCGCGTCGCGCCCCGGCTGCGCCGCCTGGCGGCCGACCCCGCCGAGGAAGAGGACGTACAGTCCGCCGTACGGAGCCGGATCACCCCGGAGTCCGCCGTGTAGGAACCCGGGGGATCCCCGGCAGGGGCGCCGCGGGGGCGGGCCCCGGACGCACCCCGGCGAGAGGTCACGAGATGGGCCGTCAGGTACGCAGACACGCGCCACCCGTACTGGACGCGGCCCGCGCCTCTCTGGGGTCCGTCGACCACGTGGACGCGGTGGCGGTGGACCTGCCGCCCGGCACCGGCGCGGCGGAGTTCGCCCGGCTCGTCCTCACCGGGGGTCCGCGCTGGATCGGCCGGCTGACCGCCCTGCGCGACCGGCTGGCCGCGCCCTTCGGACTCCACGTCCGGGAACGCGCCCGCCCGCACCGGGACGTCCGCATCGAACCCGGCCTGAAGGCCGGGCCGATGCGCGTCCTGGCGGTGGCCGGCGACGAGGTCCTCTGCGGGGACGACGACAAGCACCTGGACTTCCGCGCGTCCTTCGCCGTACGGCCCACAACCGGCCCGACGGGCACCGAGGGCGTGCTCACCACCGCCGTCCGCTTCAACCGCCCCGCCGGACGCCTGTACTTCCGGGCCATCGCCCCCTTCCACCACCTGATCGTGGCCCGCCTCGTCGCGCACGCCGGCCGGCCGCGCTGACCCCGGGTCCGCGACCGTCACCCGGCGAAGCCGGTGCCGCCGGCGCCGGCGGGGTCCGCGAGCCGCGGGAAATCCGGGAAGCAGGCCGGTACGGCCGACTTCCGCGTACGCGGGGGAGGAGCCGCCCCGGTCGCCCAGGACGGGCAGGACGACCAGCCCCGCGACCGCCGCCGCCACCGCGCCGAGGGCGAGCGGTACGCGCAGCCGCCTCGCACGGGAGCGGGCCGGGACGGGCGCGGGGGACCGGTCCGCGGCGATGGCCAGGAGTTCGGACTTGAGCCGCTCCTCGAACGCGCGGGGCCTGCTGTTCATCGGGCTACCTCCAAGTGGGTTTCGCGGACGGGGCGCTGGGCGGGCGCCGATCCGCGCAGAGCGCGCCGGGCGCGGTGCAGGCGGACGCGGACCGTCGCCTGGGTGACGCCGAGGGCCCGCGCGGCCTCGGCCGGGGTGAGCTGGTCGAGCACCACCAGGTCGAGGGCCGCGCGCAGCGGCTCGGACAGGGCGGCGTGCTGCTCGGCCAGGGCGCGGAACGCCCGCTGGGCGTCGATGGGTTCCTCCAGCGCGGCGACGTCCTCGTCGCCGAGCAGCCGGCGCCCGCTCAGCCGCGCCGGCGCGCCGCTCTCGCGGGCCAGCCCGCGGGCGTGGCCCGACAGGACGTTGCGGGCTATCCCGAACAGCCAGGCAAACGGCGCCCCCGGTCGGGCCGGTACCCGGAGGCCGAGCCCATCGCGGCGAGGAAGACGTCGGCCGTCAGGTCCGCCGCGAGGTGCGGGTCGGCGACGCGGCGGGTGACGAATCCCAGCACCGCGTCGATGTGCTCCTCGCAGAACGCCCCGAACCCTCCGGGCGTGGTGAGATCCGGCGGTCCGGTCTCGTGTCGTGGGCCGCGCACCCGGTTCCTCCCCTGGGCGGGGACCCGGTCGGCCCCTCACTCCGTACGTGGCCGGAGCCGCCCGGAACGTTTCACCGGGCCCTCCCGCTCGCGCCCGCCGCCGCGGTGGCCGACGGGCCCGCCGCCCGCACGAACCGCACCGGCGCCCCCGGACGGGCCTGCGCCGCCGCGTCCAGGGCCGGGCCCGGCGGGACCACGCCGACCACCGGGTAGCCGCCCGTCACCGGATGGTCGGCCAGGAACACCACCGGCCGGCCGTCCGGCGGGACCTGGACCGCGCCCAGCACCATGCCCTCGCTCGGGAGTTCCCCCGGCCTGGCGCGGACCAGCGGCGCCCCGGCCTCCGTGCGCAGGCCGATCCGGTTGGACCTCGGCGACACCCGGAAGACCGAACGCCACAGCCCCGCGAGCGAAGCCTCCGTGAACCAGTCCGCCCGCGGGCCCGGGCGCAGCGGGAGCAGCAGCTGCGCGGGCGCCCCGGGCAGCGGGCAGACGTCCGCCCCGGCCACCGGATCCGGACCCGCGGGCCCCACCGGGAGCAGCGCCCCGGCCGACAGCACCGGCGGGCCCAGGCCCGACAGCAGGTCCGCCGAGCGGCTGCCCAGGACCGGCGGCACGGCGAGGCCGCCCCGCACCGCCACGTAGCCGCGCAGTCCCGACTCCGCGCGGCCCACCTCCAGTTCCGCTCCGGCGGGCACCCGGACCGGCGCCCCCCAGGCCGCCGGGCGCCCGGAGACCCGTACGGAACAGGGCGCGCCCGTCACGGCCACCGTCACCGCCGCCAGGGCCCGCAGTCCGACCCCGTCGAGGGTCGTCTCCAGTACGGCCGCGCCCGGAGGATTGCCGACCAGCCGGTTGGCCAGGGCGTAGGCCGCCGTGTCCAGGGCCCCCGAGCGGGGGACCCCCAGGTGGGCGTGGCCCGGGCGGCCGCCGTCCTGCACCGTGGTCAGCGCCCCCGGCCGCACCACCGTCAGCTCAGCCACGGCCGGCCTCCTCGAAGCGCACCCGTACCCCCGGCGCGAACAGTGCCGCCGGTTCCCGGTCCGGGTCCCACAGCACCGCGTCCGTGGAGCCGATCAGCTGCCAGCCGCCGGGGGAGGAGCGCGGGTAGACCCCCGCGTACTCCCCGGCCAGCGCCAGCGAGCCCGCCGGAACGGCCGTACGGGGCGTGGCCCGGCGGGGCAGGCGCAGCCGCTCCGGCAGCCCGGTCAGGTAGCCGAACCCGGGCGCGAACCCGCAGAACGCCACCCGGAACCCGATGCCGCCGACGATGCCCGGCACCTCCCCGGGCGCCACGCCCCACATCCGGGCCACCTCCGCCAGGTCCGGGCCGTCGTAGCGCACCGGAACGGTCACCAGCGGCCCCCCGGCCGCCGCGAGCGGGGGCACCTCCCAGCGCGCGATGCGCGCGCCGAGCGCGGCCGGGTCCCGTACGCCGTCCAGCAGTACCGTCCGCGCCGCGGGCACGAGGTCCCGTACGGTGCCCAGTTCGCCCGCGTCCCGGCGCCGCAGCAGCTCCGCGTGGAGCGCGGCCACCTCGGCGTCCGAACCCACCTCGACCAGCAGCGCCTCGGCGCCGACCACCAGGGTCCTCACGCGAAGGCCCCCACCGCGACCCCGGCCGCGCCCAGCGCGGCGCGGACCCGGCGGGCGAGGTCCGCGGCCCCCGGCGTGTCCCCGTGCAGGCACAGCGAGCGCGCGGCGACCGCCACGGCGGAGCCGTCAGCGGCCGTCACCACGCCCTCGGCGGCCATCCGTACCGCCCGCGCCACCACGGCGTCCGGGTCGTGCAGCACCGCTCCCGGCTCGGTACGCGGCACCAGCGTCCCGGCCGCCGTGTACGCGCGGTCGGCGAAGGCCTCCGGCACCGCGGTCAGCCCGGCGTCGGCGGCGGCCGCCAGCAGCAGCGACCCGGGCAGCCCCAGCACCGGCAGGCCCCCGGCGCCGGGGGCGGCCGCCAGGCGGACGCCCGCGACGACCGCGGCGGCCTGGCCGGCGTCGTGCACGGTGCGGTTGTAGAGCGCGCCGTGCGGTTTCACGTACGACACCGTGGAGCCGGCCGCCCGCGCGAACACCTCCAGCGCCCCGATCTGATAGGCCACCTCGGCCGCGAGTTCACCGGCCGGCACGTCCATGGAGCGTCGGCCGAAGCCCGCCAGATCGCGGTAGGAGACCTGGGCGCCGATCCGTACGCCCCGCTCGGCGGCCAGCTCGCAGACCCGCCGCATGATGGACGGGTCCCCGGCGTGGAAACCGCAGGCGACGTTGGCGCTGGTGACGACCGACAGCAACGCCTCGTCGTCGGTCAGCGTCCAGCGCCCGAAGCCCTCGCCGAGATCGGCGTTGAGGTCGATCGCCGCCGCCGGAGGTGTGATCATGGAAGCCATGCGCTGAGCGTAGAACGGCGGACGTGTGAATGCGGCGGGCGGGCACGACACCGCCCCGGGCACCTTCCCGCCCGGCGCCCGGCAGCGTTCCCGCCCGGGCCCCGCCCGGCTCCCTGCCCGGCCCCTGCCCCGGTCCCCGCCCGCCGGGGACGATACGGCCGAACCATGCCGTTTGGGTTGTTGTCAGGGTCAGCGCCTAGTCTTTGCGCGTGACTCTCCCCGCCCCGGCGAAGACCCTTCCGTCCCCGGCGCCGGGCCCGGCCGCCGACGAGGGCCTGGCCCGTCGGCTGCGCGCCCTCGCCTGCACCGCCCCGCTGCACGACCTCGACGTACGCAAGGCCAATCTGGCCGGCGAGTACGGGGTCTACGCGATGGCGGAGGTCGCGCTCGCCGCGATCGACATGGTCACGCTCAACATGGACTTCGACACCGGAGCCGACCACGAGCAGATAGTGACCAGGCTGCTCCCGCGCGTCGCCGCCCAGGCCCCCGCCCGCCCGGCGGCCGAGCACGAACGGGTCGTCCGCTGGGTGCTGGAGAACCTGATCAACGTGGGAAGCGTGGACCGCGGCTTCCGCGCGATCTACGGAACCTTCGGCCCCGACGGCGCCTACGTCCGCCGCGACTACGACTTCAAGCTGATCGAAGAGGTCCTCGGCCACGGCGGCGCCGTCTACCTGCGCACCACCGACGAGGCCGTCAACGTCCTGGTCGGCGCCCTCGACACGGACGTCACCAGCGCCCAGATCGCCGCCGAGGTCAAACTGGAGGTCCTGATCAGCCGCGGCCGTCTCGCGGACGCCCAGCTCGCCGCCGAGCAGGCCCGCTACCGGACCGTCCAGTACGCCGAGACCCTGCGCCGGACCCTCGACGCCACCCGGCGCAACGTCCGGGCCGTGGACTGGCTCCAGGCCGTCCCCGACATGATCGCGGAGGCCCTCGACCACGTCGCCGACCGCTACCGGCACGAGAACGCGATCCTCACGAACATCCGCAAGGCGCGCGACGAGGCCGAGGAGCCGGAGAACAAGCGCCGCGCCGCGGAGCTCGTCGACATCGTCAAGGACTGCATCCGCCGCCACACCCAGCTCCAGTCGCGGCTGCTGGACGCCGGCCCGCTGTTCCGCGCCGAGCAGGACCGCCAGGCCTTCGCCGCCCCCGCGCCGCGCTCCGGCATCGACCTGTACGGCCAGCTCGTGGCCCCGCTGCTGCCCCTTCCGCTGGAGCGGGCCCGGCGGGTCACCGACGCCTTCTTCGCGTCCGGCGCCGGCCTGCGCACCCCGGTCTCCGTACGGGTGGGGGACCTGGTCGACATCCTGCTCACCCCGCCCGTGGAGCGGGAGCACCTCGGCGCCGAGATGCGCGAGCCGGACCTCATCGCCACCCCGGACGACAGCCGCTTCAGCGAGGAGCAGCTCGCCGCCGCGACGCGGCTCCTCGACCTCCCGCACGACGCGCCCCGCCGCCTGTCCGGACTGCTCGCCGAGGCCCGCCGCAGCGACCCCGACCTGCCGTACCTGGTGGCCCTGCTGGCCGTCCACGCGGCGAGCCCGGCCGTCGGCACCGCCTACCGCCAGGGCGAGGAGCGGCTGCTCTTCGCGGTGGACGACGGCACGCAGCTGGAGGACGCCGAGTTCGGCGGCGCCGACCTGATCGTCGGCACCGCCCTCCTCGACGCCGCCGGCATGGCCGCCGACCGCGCGGAGGCGGCGTGACACCCCCGCACGGCGCCCGGCCCGTGGCGCCCCCGCCGGACGGTGCCCGGCCCGTGGCGCCCCCGCCGGACGGTGCCCGCGTACCGCCGGCCGCGGCCCGGCACGGTGCCGACTCCGCACGCCCCCGCCCCACCACCAGCCCCCGCCCCACCACGAGCCCCCGCCCCCACCACCAGCACGACCACCCCACCGCCGAGGAGACCAGCCCGTGAGCGACCACCACGCCGAGCACCCCGCGTGGAGCGAGCCCGACGCGCCGTCGGCTCCCGCCGGACCCGCCCACGCCCACGCGGTCACCCCCGCGGACGCCGCCGACGCCGCCCGGCTCGTCTCGTTCGGGCTCCAGCCCAAGCTGCTCCCGGCCCGGGACGCCGAGTACGCCGAACTGCTCCGCCGCTACCGCGAGGACCCCGGCTTCGGGCGCCTCGCCGACGCCGTCGCCACCGGTCTCGGGCTCGTCGTCCTGGAGGTGTCCGCGCGGGCCGGCATGGCCATCGCCGCCGACGAGGACTCCGTCTTCGCCGTCCGCATGGGCGACTACGCCCGCCGCACCGCGGCCGACTCCGCCGACCGGTTCCTGCACGGACTGGCCCACCTCGCCGTCGCCGCCCTCGCCTTCCCCCGCCCCGAGGACCTCGCCGACGACGGCTACATCGGCCGCATCACCGTCAACGGCGTCGACGCCTTCGTCCGGCAGACCTGCCGCCGCCTGGAGCAGCGCGCCGAGGAACTCGGCGAGAACACCGACCCGGCGACAGACGCCCCCGGCCTGGAGGCCGCCTGGCGCGTCTACGCCCGCCGCAGCTCCACCGGCGCCACCAAGGACGCCCGCCGCCTCGCCGGCTCCACCACCGGCATCGTCGGCAAGGCCGCCGCCTTCCTCACCGAGTCCGGATTCCTCCAGCGCACCGGCGACGAGGCCGGAGGCACCTACCGCACCACCCCCCGCTACCAGCTCCAGGTCCGCGACATGGCGGGCAGCGCGGCCATGGCCGAGCTCCTGGAACTGGGCGTGGTACCCGTCAGCGACGGTTCCGCCACCCTCCTGCCGCCGCCCGAGGGCGACGACCTGGAACTCGCCGCCGACGCGGGACTCCCCTTCCACGCCTGAGCCGCGCCGCCCCCGAGCACCCCCCGCCCTCCGCACGACCCACGAGAGACCACGAGAGTCCGCCGCCATGTACGAGCTGTCCCGGATCCGCCTCTACTCCATCGGGCCCGCCGGCGCGCGCTACGCCGACACCGTGCTCGACCTGCGCGGAGTCGGCCAGCCGGTGCCCCACCCGGCTCCCGCCCAGGCGGAGTTCTTCGAAGAGGAGCCCACCGGCCCGCCGCGCCGCCCCGCGCCCGCCGGCGTGCTCTTCCTGGAGAACGGCGGCGGCAAGTCCGTCCTCCTCAAGCTGATCTTCTCGGTGATGCTCCCCGGCCACCGCAACACCCTCGGCGGCGCCAGCTCCGGCGTACTGCGCAAGTTCCTCCTCGCCGACGACTGCGGGCACGTGGCCCTGGAGTGGCAGCACACCCAGACCGGCGAGTGCGTCGTCGTCGGCAAGGTCAGCGAGTGGCGTGGACGCCAGGTCTCCAACGACCCCCGCAAGTTCGCCGAGGCCTGGTACTCCTTCCGCCCCGGACCGGGCCTCAGCCTCGACAACCTCCCGGTCGCCGAGGCCACCTCCGTACGCCCGCCCGTCGAGGGCGTCTCCGGAGCCCAGGGCCGCCGCCGCACCATGAAGGGCTTCCGCGACGCCCTCACCGAGGCCGGCAAGGCCTACCCGCACCTCGAGGTCTGCTTCGAGGAGATCCACGACCGCTGGAACGAGCACCTCACCGACCTCGGCCTCGACCCCGAACTCTTCCGCTACCAGCGCGAGATGAACGCCGACGAGGGCGAGGCCGCAGGCCTCTTCGCGGTCAAGAAAGACTCCGACTTCACCGACCTGCTGCTGCGCGCCGTCACCGATACCCGCGACACGGACGGCCTCGCCGACCTCGTCCACGGCTTCGGCAACAAGCTGGGCCGCCGCGCCGAACTCATGGCCGAACGCGACTTCACCGCAGGCTCCGTGGACCTGCTCACCCGCATCGTCGAGGCCGCCGGGACCCGCTCCCGGCAGCGCGACGTCCACGCGGGCGCCGAACGCCGTACGCGCACCCTCGCCCGGCGGCTGTCCGCCCGCGCCGGCGAGGAGCGCGGCCGCGCCGCCGACCTCGCCCAGCGGGTCACCGGCGCCGCCCACGAGGTCACCGCCGCCGAATCGGCCCGCGCCCGAAGCGCCGCCGTCTCCGCCGAACTCGCCTACCGGCACGCCTCGCTGGCGCTGGCCGTCGCCGACAAGGCCGCCGCCGCCCAGCGCCGCGAACTCATGGAGGCCCGGACCCTGCACGCCGCCTGGCAGGCCGCCGAGAACGTCCTGCGCCACCGCGCGGCCGCCGACCGCTCCGCCCGCGTCGCGTCCGCGATCCTCGAGGCCGAGCGCGACGCCGCCCCCGCGCTCGCCGCCCGGGCCACCGCCGCCGGCGAACTCGTACGGGCCCTGCACACGGCCGCCGAGCACGGCGAAAGCCTCGCCAACGAGGAGGAGGAGCGCTCCGCCGAGCTCCAGGCCACCGGCGAGGCCGCCCACCGCGACGCCACCGCCTCCGCCACCGCCGCCCAGCGCGCCCGCAGCGAGGCCGAACACCTGCGGGCCCGCCTGGGCGAGGTCCAGGAGGAGACCGCCGAGGCGGTGCGCGCCGGCTGGCTCGACGACACCGCCCCCGACGCCGACCCGGCCCGCGCCGCCCTGGCCGCTACCGACGCCGAGAAGTCCGCGGTGGCCGCCTGGGACGAAGCCCGCGAGGCCGCCCGTACCGCGTCCGAAGCCGCCCGCGACGCCGCCGCCGTCGAATCCCGCGCCGAGCTGACCGCCGCCCGCGCCGCCGACGCCGCCGACGCCGCCGAGAGCGCCCACGCGGCGGAGCACCGCACGGCCGCCGCCCTCGCCGAAGCCCCCCGCCTGGCCGACCTCCTGGGCCTCCCCTCGTCCGCCGGCCCGGCCGCCGACGCCGCCGCCGGCACCGCGGTGCCCGGCCCGCGCGCCGGGGCCGACGCCGGCCCGTCCGCCGCCCCCGGGCAGCGCGGCACCGCCGCACCCGGTACGGACCACCGTGGCCCGGCGGGCACCGCCGCAGCCGCGGCCGCTTCCCGTACGGCAGCGGCCAACGCCGAGGCCGGCCTCACCGCCGAGGACCTCGACCGCAACGCCGACGACCTGCGCGAACTGCTGACCGGCGCTGTCGCCTCCGCCGAACGCCAGCTGTTCGACCTGCGCACGGCCGCCGCCGACGACTCCCGCATCCTCGGCGCCCTCGGCGACGGCGGGCTGCTGCCGCCCGGCCCCGACGTCCTCGCCACCGTCGAACACCTCGGCGAACACGGCATCCCCGCCCTCCCCGGCTGGCGCTACCTCGCCCAGTCCGTCGACCCCGTCGACCACGCCGCCGTCCTCGCCGCCCGCCCCGAGCTCGTCGACGGCGTCGTCATCACCGACCCCGACACGCACAGCCGCGCCCGCGAGGTCCTCTCCCAGGCGGCCCTGCTGCCCCGCTCCGCCGTCGCCGTCGGCACGGCCGCCGCCCTGCTGGCCCCAGTGCCCCCGGCCGGCGACTCCGACACGGCCGTCTTCCTCGTACCGCCGAATCCGGCCATGCACGACGAACACGCCGCCGACGAGGAGCGCCAGGCGCTGCGCACCCGCGCCACCGCCCGCGACACCGAGATCCGCGACCTCGCCGCCCGCCTCTCCGGGGACCGCGAGCTCGCCGCCCGCCTGAACTCCTGGCGCACCGGCTGCCCGCCCGGGCGCCTCGCCGAACTCGCCCGGCAGGCCGAGGCCGCCCGGGCGTTCGCCGAGGAGACCGACGCCGAGCTGGCGGAGGCCCGTACCGTACGCGCCGAGGCCGACGAGGCCGCCGCCGACGCCACCCGCGTACGGGACGAGCGCCAGGACGCCGCCCAGCGCGCCCGCCGCGTCGCCGACGCCCTGGCCGGCCTCGCCTACCGGCTGCGCGAGCGGGCCGGCTGGCAGGCCAGGGTCCGCGAACTCGCCGACGAGGCAGCCGAGTCCGAGGCGCGCGCCGAAGCCTGCCTCGACCGCGCCCGCGCCGCCGACGAGGACCGCCGAGCCACCCAGCGCGCCGCCGACGACGCCCGCCGCACCGCCCGCGCGCTACGGGCCGAACGGGCCGAGATCGCCGGCGCCCCCGACCCCCTCCCGCAGGACGACGGCACGCCCAAGGCGCCCCTGCCCGACCTCCGCGAGGCCTACCGGGCCGCCTCCCAGCTCTACGAGAAGGTCGGCGTCGGCGCCGACCTGCGCGCCGAGCAGGCCCGCGCCGAGAGCGACGAGAGCGCCGCCCTCGCCGAACTCGACCGGCTCACCAACAAGGTCCGCACCCGCGCCGCCCAGCTCCTCGAAGGAACCGACGGCGCCGACGGCCCCTCCCGACAGGCCGCCGCCGCGCGCGCCGAATCCCTCGTACAGATGCTGGAGACCCGCGCGTCCGCCGCGAGTGAGCAGCTCGGCCGGCTGCGCGGCGAGGCCGAGCGGCACGCCCCCGCCGAGGGCGAGGCCCACACGGAACTGGCCGAGGAACTGATCCCCTCGGACGTCGAGCAGGCGCAGGCCCTGCTGCGCACGGCCACCGCCCAGCTCGCCGCCCACACCGCCGCCGTGGAGGGCGCCCGCTCCGCCCACGCCGACCTGCTGCGCTCCCACCGCACCGCCGAGGACGGTGCCGGGGGCTTCGAGGAGACCGCGGCCCTGCTGCGGGACCTCCTGCGCGACCACACCCACCCGGACGACGACCAAGAGCCCGTACCCCACCGCGGCACCCTGGAGGAGGCCCGCCAGTCGGCGACGGAGGCCCGCCGTTCGCTGCGCGGATGCGCGGCCGACCTCTCGGCCGCCGAGTCCGCCGTACGGGAGGCGAGCGACATCCTCGTCCGCCACGCCAACGCCACCCGCTACGAGCAGGTACGCACCCCCGCGCGCCAGCAGATCCGCGAACTGCCCGCCTCCGCCCTGCCCGAGCATGCGGCGGCCTGGGCCACGGCCTTCGCGCCCCGGCTGCGCGTGCTCACCGACGAGCTCGCCCAGCTGGAGCGCAACCGGGACAGCATCGTCGACCGGCTGCGCGGCCTGGTCGAATCGGCCCTGGCCACCCTCCGCTCCGCCCAGCGGCTCTCCCAGCTCCCCGAGGGCCTGGGGGAGTGGTCGGGCCAGGAGTTCCTGCGCATCCGCTTCGAGGAGCCAGACCAGGCCACCCTCAGCGAACGACTCGGCGAGGTCATCGACGAGGCCACCCGCGCGGCCGTGAGGAAGAACAGCACCGCATCCTTCGGCGAGGGCCGTCGCGACGGCATGTCGCTGCTGCTGCGGGGCGTACAGGCGGCGCTGGAGCCCAAGGGGATCTCCGTCGAGATCCTCAAGCCGGACGCGGTGCTGCGCGCCGAGCGGGTGCCGGTCGGCCAGATGGGCGACGTCTTCTCCGGCGGCCAGCTGCTGACCGCGGCCATCGCGCTGTACTGCACCATGGCCGCGCTGCGCAGCAACGACCGCGGCCGGGACAAGCACCGCCACGCGGGCACCCTGTTCCTCGACAACCCGATCGGGCGCGCGAACGCCACGTACCTGCTGGAGCTCCAGCGGGCCGTCTCGGATGCGCTCGGCGTCCAGCTGCTGTACACCACCGGACTGTTCGACACCACGGCGCTCGCCGAATTCCCGCTGGTCATCCGCCTGCGCAACGATGCGGACCTGCGGGCGGGCCTGAAGTACATCAGCGTTGAGGAACACCTCCGCCCGGGCCTGCCGCAGCAGTCGCCGGACGGGGAGGCCGTCCACGGGGAGATCACGGCCACGCGCATGTTCCGGCGCGGCTGAGCCCCGGCCGGCCCCCTTTCGAGGCGGTGCCCCGCTCCCCTACGCGGTGCTCGCACCGTTCGGCGCCGGGGGCGCCTCACGGGCTTCGCCCCGCTGCGCCGGGCTTCTTTTCGACGCGGTGCTCGCACCGTTCGGCGCCGGGGCGCCTCACGGGCTTCGTCCCGCTGCGCCGGACTCCGTCCGGCGGAGACGGGGGCTCGGGGGCGGGCCGGTGCCCGCCGGGCTCGCAGGGCCCCGGCTCCCGGCCTCGGGTGCCCGCCGGGCCGGAGGCCTGCGCCCCGGGGTGTACCGGGCCCGCCGGCCGGAGGACCGGCCTTCTAGCGGCGGCCGAACGCCGTCAGGGGGCCGTCCTCCCGGGACACGCGGCCCGGGCCCGGCTCGCGCGCCACCGCCCGCTCGGCCCTGCGGGCCTCCCGGCGGCGCCGCCGTGCCGTGCTGCTGGGCTCCGACACGACCCCGTACCGCTGGTTCCACATCTGCCGGGTGATCCACACGTCCAGTACGCCCCACGTGGCCACGATGGTCCCCGCTATCGCGCACAGCGCCATCGGGAAGGCCAGCCAGGAGGCGGTCAGCGTGAGGAAGAAGGCGACCGTCGCCAGGGTCAGCGTCACGGCCACGATCAACACCGCCCGCACCGCCGACGTCCGCACCGGATCCGGCATCCGGGGCTTGCGGGCCGGCTCCTCCACCCACAGTCCGCGCGCCCGGACCTCCGCGCCGCCTCCGACGGCTCTCTCCTCGTACCTGCTCATGGTCCGCTCACTCCCCACCACGCGGTCCGCCATGCCTGCTTCACCACGTCTACCCCAACGTGTCCGCTCGAACAGGAAGACGTCCGGCGCGATCGAGAGATTCCCGCATCGCGGACACCCCACGGCCCCCTCGATTGCGGAACGAACAATTCCAGCCATCCATCCGATTGCG
This sequence comes from Streptomyces antarcticus, assembly GCF_026627255.1. Classification (GTDB taxonomy): domain Bacteria; phylum Actinomycetota; class Actinomycetes; order Streptomycetales; family Streptomycetaceae; genus Streptomyces; species Streptomyces antarcticus. Next base: position 171,385 of record NZ_JAPNLM010000017.1, read on the forward strand.
GGGACTGACGCCCCACCAGGTGTCATCTGCCGCATATCGCACCACTCTTGACCGGAGGTATCGGACAACTCGTGATCTTCATCCAGAGGTCAGGCCGAAAACGTCCGGACACGCCTTCGATGCTGTTGCTCGGCAGTAGTAGGCTCACGCCGTTTAAATGACGGAACACCGACTCCCCGTAACGGGGTTGAGCTGGGGGAGGCTGGGGAGGCCATGCGCTTTCGCGGGAAATCCATCCGCCGGAAGATCGTGGCGTTGCTCCTTGTGCCGCTCGTCTCCCTGACAGCCCTCTGGGGCTTCGCGACGGTCATCACCGGCCGTCAGGCCGTCCAGCTGCTCGACGTCGCGTACGTCATCGACAAGGTGGGCTACCCCATCGAGGACGTCGTCCGCGCCGTCCAGAAGGAGCGCCGCCAGACCCTCGTCGTGATCGGCGACCCCCGCGCCTCCACGGCCACGGCCGAGCTCGCCAAGCGCCGGGCCGCGACCGACGAGGTGATCGACGAGATCAGGGCGAGCGCCCGCGACCCCGAGGTCACCGACGAGCTGAGCGCCCAGAACGCCCAGCGCCTGCGCTCGATCCTCGCCGCGTTCCACGGCATCGAGGGGATCCGCCGCTCCATCGACCAGAACACCCTCGACACCGGCCAGGCCCTGGAGTTCTACAGCCGTCTCGTCGACCCCTGCTACGAGTTCCTGATGAACCTCCACGCGCTGGAGAACGTCGAGATGGACAGGCAGGGCCGCGCCCTCGTCGGCATCACCCGGGCCCGCGAGGCGCTCTCCCGCGAGGACGCCCTCGTCGCCTCCGCCTTCGCCGCCCGCAGCGTCAACGCCGCCGACGTGCGCCGCGTCTCCGACCTCGCCGCCCACCGCACCCTGCTCTACGACTTCAACCTCGCGATCCTCCCGCCCGCCGACCGGGAGCGCTTCGAGAGGTACTGGGCCGGCACCGACTCCAAGGTGCTGCGCGACGCGGAGGAACGGTTCCTCAACGCCGGCGCGGTCAAGAACCCCCGCAGCAGCACCGCCGCCCAGTGGGACGCCGCCGCCACCAAGGTCCTCGACGACCTCGCCATCATGGGCACCGAGGCCGGGGACCGCTACCAGAAGCGCGTCGAGCCCGTCGCCATGGACGTCCTGGTCCAGGCCGCCGTCGCCGGCATCCTCGGCTTCATCGCGCTGATCGTGTCCCTGGTCCTGTCCGTGCGCATCGGCCGCGAGCTGATCCGCGACCTGTCCCGGCTCCGCAAGGACGCCCACGAGGCCTCCGGCGTCCGCCTGCCCGGCGTCATGCGCCGCCTCGCCGCCGGCGAACACGTGGACGTGGAGACCGAGGCACCCCGGCTGGAGTACGAGAAGGACGAGGTCGGCCAGGTCGGCCAGGCCCTCAACACCCTCCAGCGCGCCGCAGTCGAGGCCGCGGTCAAGCAGGCCGAGCTGCGCCGCGGCGTCTCCGAGGTGTTCGTCAACCTGGCCCGCCGCAATCAGGTGCTCCTGCACCGCCAGCTGACCCTCCTCGACACCATGGAGCGCCGCACCGAGGACACCGAGGAGCTCGCCGACCTCTTCCGCCTCGACCACATGACCACCCGCATGCGCCGCCACGCGGAGGGCCTGGTGATCCTCTCCGGCGCCGCGCCCTCCCGCCAGTGGCGCAAGCCCGTCCAGCTGATGGACGTGGTACGGGCCGCAGTCGCCGAGGTCGAGGACTACGAGCGCATCGAGGTGCGCCGGCTCCCGCGCCTGGGCATCGCCGGGCCCGCCGTCGCGGACGTGACCCACCTCGTCGCCGAACTCCTGGAGAACGCCACCGTGTTCTCCCCGCCGCACACCGCGGTCCAGGTCCACGGCGAACGCGTGGCCAACGGCTTCACCCTGGAGATCCACGACCGCGGCCTCGGCATGAACCCGGACGCGCTCCTCGACGCGAACCTCCGGCTCGCCGAGACCCCCGAGTTCGAGCTGTCCGACACCGACCGCCTCGGCCTGTTCGTCGTCAGCCGCCTGGCGCAGCGCCACGCCGTCAAGGTCGTCCTCCAGCCCAGCCCGTACGGGGGCACCACCGCGGTGGTGTTCCTCCCCGTGGCCCTGCTGACCGAGGCCCCCGACACCAACGGCACGGGCATCCGGCTGAACGCCGGGGTCGGCGCCGGCATGGCCGGGAAGCCGGGCAAACCGGGCAGGCCCGGCGCGATCCCGTCCGAGCGCAACGCGCCCGCCGTGGGACGGGCGCCCTCCGGCCGCGCCCTGCCGCCCGCCGAACTGCGCGGCCCCGTCGAGCTGGAGGCGCCGATCGGCCTCGACGACCCCGCCGTCGTGGACGGCACCACCACCGGGATCACCGGCCTCGCCGGCGTGGGCGGCCGCCCGGCCATGGCCACGCTGGACGACGAGACCCCGCCGAACGGCCTCCCGCGCAGCGCCCTGCTCGGCCTGCGTCCGGCCGAACGCCCGCCCACGGGCCGGCCCGCGGACCGGCCCACCGACCGGCACCCGGACCGATCCGCGGACCGGCCCACCGCGGACCGGCCCACCGAGTCCCGGCACCGCGAGCGCCACCCCGACCGGCGGCCCGACCGGGTCGGCGGCCCCCGCAAGGGCGAGCGCGAGCCGCTCGCCCCCACGGGTCCGGTCCGCCTCGACGGCGCCCGCCCGGACGTCTCCCGCCCGGACGGCCCGCGCGGCGGCCAGGGGTCGGTGCCGCTGCCGCGCCGCCGCCCCGCCCCGACGCTGGTCGCGGACCACGGCCGCCGCGTCGAGCCCCGTCCGGTCTCCCCGGTCTCCCCGGTCTCCCCGGTCCCGCAGTCCGCCGCCGCCGACGGGACCGGCGCCCCCGCACCCGCCCCGGGCGGCGGCGGGCTGCTGCCCCGCCGGGTCCGCCAGGCCAGCCTGGCCCCGCAGCTGAAGAACTCCCGCGCGGCCGCCCCCGCCCAGGACGCCGCCGACGCCGTCGCGGACGACCGGGACGCGGAGGACGTACGTACGCGCATGTCCGCGCTCCAGCGCGGCTGGACCGCGGGCCGCGACCAGCAGGCACGGACGCAGTCCGAGACCGGGGCAGGCACCTCCGCCGCCACCGGTCCCGCGAACGAGAACGAAGGGGACGGTCGATGACCGCACCGCAGACCGGAAACGACAGCAGGAGCCGCGGCTCCGGCCCGCTCAACTGGCTCCTCGACGAGCTCGTCGACAAGGTCGGCTCCATCCGCAAGGCGGTCGTCCTCTCCGGCGACGGCCTGCCCACCGGCACCTCCCGGGACCTGACCCGCGAGGACAGCGAGCACCTGGCGGCGGTGGCCTCCGGATTCCACAGCCTGGCCAAGGGCGTCGGCCGGCACTTCGAGTCCGGCAGGGTCCGCCAGACCGTCGTCGAGCTGGACGAGGCCTTCCTCTTCGTGATGGCGGCCGGCGACGGCAGCTGCCTGGCCGTGCTCGCGGACGCCGAGTCCGACGTCGGGCAGGTCGCGTACGAGATGACGCTCATGGTCAAGCGAGTGGGCGACCACCTGGCGACCGCCCCGCGCACCGGGCTGCCAGCCGGAGGGTGAGACGTACGGCATGAGCGATCCAGGCCAGGACCAACACCCTGCCCGCACCCCGTCCGGGGAGGGACCCGCCGCCCCTGACCACCCGCACTGGTTCGACGACGACGCCGGTCCCGTCGTACGCCCGTACGCGATGACCCGCGGCCGTACCAGCCACGCGGGCCAGCACCGCCTCGACCTGATCGCGCTCGTCGTCGCCGAATCCGCGGCCGACGACCCGGTCTGGGACATGACCCTGGCCCCGGAACACGCCCACATCCTGGGGCTGTGCCGGGGCCGCCCGCAGTCGGTCGCCGAACTGGCGGCCGACCTCGACCTCGCGATCGGGGTCGTGCGGGTCCTGATCGGCGACCTGGTCGACGATGAACTGGTCCACGTGACCAGGCCGGTACCGCCGGCCGAACTACCCGATGAATCCATTCTGCGTGAGGTGATCGATGGCCTTCGGGCGCTCTAGCCGCACCGGTGCCATGCACGCCGTGTCACCGGTCGAGCCGCTGACCCTGAAGATCCTGGTCGCGGGCGGCTTCGGGGTGGGTAAAACCACCCTGGTCAGTGCGGTAAGCGAGATCAGACCGCTGCGGACCGAGGAACAGCTCTCGGAACCGGGCATCGGTATCGACGACACCCAGGGGGTGGAGGGCAAGAGCACGACCACCGTGGCCATGGACTTCGGGCGCATCACGCTGCGCGAAGACCTGGTCCTGTACCTGTTCGGCACCCCCGGCCAGGACCGGTTCTGGTTCCTGTGGGACGAGCTGGCCCAGGGTTCGCTGGGCGCGGTGGTCCTCGCGGACACCCGCCGCCTCGCCGACTGCTTCGCCGCCGTCGACTACTTCGAACGCCGCGAGATCCCCTTCGTCGTCGCGGTCAACTGCTTCGAGGACGCGGACCACCACCCCGTGGTGACCGTGCGGGAGGCGCTCGATCTCGACCCGGGCGTGCCGGTGCTGCTGTGCGACGCCCGGGACCGGGAGTCCGTGAAGGACGTACTGGTGGGGGTCGTGGAGCACGCCATGTCGCTGGCCCGCGCCCGCCGCCGGAGCCTCTCGGCGGGCGCCTGACACGGACGCGGCCCGTACCCCCGCCGACTGGGGTACGGGCCGCAGCTCTCGTGGGGGATTCGGCGCCCAGGTTCGTGGCGCGGGACCGTGGAGCGAGTGTGAACCCGCCGCCGGGGGCCGTCAAGTACGCGGACAACACCCGCGGTAAACCGCTGCTCAGGCCCCCTCTCGACCCGATCCCGGCCCGGCCGCGGCCCGGGGCCCGGCCGGCCGCTCGGGGCCCGCCCGCCGCCCGACGAGCCGGACCCGGTCGCCCCCCCGACCCCGCGCGCTGTCGCCCCCCGCGCCCCGGCCCCCGCCCCCCCAGCCCGCTCAGCGCACCGCCACGACCGCCGAGCCGTGCCCGAACAGCCCCTGGTTCGCGGTGATCCCAGCCCGCGCCCCCGGAACCTGCCGCGCCCCGGCCGTCCCGCGCAACTGCCACGTCAGCTCGCAGACCTGCGCGATGGCCTGGGCCGGCACCGCCTCCCCGAACGACGACAGCCCGCCGCTCGTGTTGACCGGGACGCGCCCGCCCAGGGCCGTCACCCCCTCGCGCAGGAGCTTGGCCCCCTCGCCCGGCCCGCAGAGCCCGATGTCCTCGTACCACTCCAGCTCCAGGGCGGTGGAGAGGTCGTACACCTCGGCGAGCGAGAGGTCCTCCGGACCGAGCCCCGCCTCCTCGTACGCCGCCCGCGCGATGGAGGCGCGGAAGGAACCGGCCGCCGGTTCACCGCCCGCCCCCAACCCCACCGTCGAGTCGGTGGCGATGTCGGGCAGGTCCAGCACCGTACGGGGGTAGGTCGGCGTCACCGTGGACACGGCCCGGATGCGCACCGGGTCGGTGACGCCGCGCGAGCGCGCGAAGTCCGTACTGGACAGCACGAGCGCCGCTCCGCCGTCGGAGGTGGCACAGATGTCGAGCAGCCGCAGCGGATCGGCGACCACGGCCGAGGCCGCGACCTCCTCGGCGGTCACGGCCTTGCGGTAGCGGGCGTTCGGATTCAGCACCCCGGCCGCCGCGTTCTTCACCTTGACCTGGGCGAAGTCCTCCGGGGTGTCCCCGTGGACGGCCATCCGGCGGCGGGCGTACAGCCCGAAGTACGCCGGATTGGTGGCGCCGAGCACGCGGAACCGCAGCCAGTCCGGGTCGTCGGGCCGTTCGCCCCCGGCCGGTGCGAAGAACCCCTTGGGAGCCGCGTCGGCGCCCACCACCAGCACCACGTCCGCCAGCCCGGCCAGGATCTGCGCCCGGGCCGCCCCGATGGCCTGCGCCCCCGAGGCGCAGGCGGCGTAGACGCTGGTCACCCGGGCGCCCTGCCAGCCCAGCGCGCGGGCGAAGGTGGCGCCGGCCACGTACCCCGGGTACCCGGAGCGGACGGTGTCGGCGCCGACGATGGACTGCACGTCCGTCCAGTCCAGGCCGGCGTCGGCGAGCGCGACCCGGGCGGCGGCCCGCCCGTACTCGACGAAGCTGCGTCCCCACTTGCCCCAGGGATGCATGCCGGCTCCCAGCACGGCGATGTCGGCGGCGCTCACGCCGCGCCCCCCACGGGCTTGAACTGCCAGGTCAGCCAGGTGGTGTCGGCATCCTCGCCGAGCACCCCGCCGACCACCTCGACCTCCATGCCGACCGACAGATCACCGACGCCGACCCCGGGCGCCGCCTGCCCGAGCACGACCATCCCCTCGGCCTCCAGCTCCACCGCGATCAGGGTGTACGGCTCCCAGGGCACGCCGGGGTCGGACACGTACGGCGCCGGCGGCCGGTAGCGCCCGTCGGTGTACGACCAGACCCGGCCGCGGGGCGACAGCGGCACCTCGGCGAGGACGCCATCGCCGGGACAGCGGGGGTTGCGGCAGAAGGCGTCCTCGCGGGGGAAGAACACCGCGGTGCAGGCGGAACACCGGGTCCCGAGCAGCCGGAAGGGGCCCGGCGGCGCTGCTCCGGGCGCGGGTTCGGGCCCCGCTGTGTCCTCGGTGAACCAACCGCTCACGACGGGGGTGCGCGTGCGTGCCAAGATTCCTCCCGTGTCAGTGTTTCTGACGCATCGTCAGAAGTCTGGCACGGGAGGCCCGCCGGGTCACCGGTTCTCGGCGAGCCACTTCCGCGCGATCTCCGCCAGCTCCGCGTCCCGCCCGGCGAGCATCATCCGGATCATCTGCGCGTCCCCGCGGAGCGACCACCCCGGATGCCCGAAGGTCGCCGGGTTGTTCTTCTCGATCAGGAAGTGCGCGGGCCAGGCGGTCCCGTACCCGATCAGCGGCAGGGCGGCGAGGTACCGGTTCCGCCCCCGGGCCGCCCCGTAGAGGGTCAGGGTAAGTCCGGTGAGCGTGCCGGTGAGATGCAGCCAGCGGGTGGCGGCCCGCGCGTGCATGGCGACGTAGTAGGGCCAGAACTCCTCGTACGAACGGAAGGTCATGGGGGCACGGTAGTCACGGCCGGACGGCGGCGACAGAGACGGGGAAGTCGAAATGGGTGTCGGGGAACGCCTCGGGCCGGTGCGTGAAGTGCCACCACTCCTCGGGCAGGTTGACGAAGCCCTGCGCGCGCAGCGCCCGCAGCAGGAGCAGCCGGTTCGCGCGGGCCGCGGGCGGCACGGCCGGACTGTCCGTGTGGGAGCGCGGCCCGAAGAGGTCGAACGGGGTCCCCATGTCCAGCTCCCGACCCGATGCGGCGTCCACCAGCGTGACGTCGACGGTGCTTCCTCGGGAGTGGCCCGACCGCTCGGCGATGTAGCCGTCGGGAATCAGCCTGTCCTTGTCGACGTCCGGGTAGTAGTCGGCCTTGGTCCCCTGGTCGGCGGGGTCCCCGGCCCACCGGACGAACCGGTCCACGGCGCGCTGCGGCCGGTAGCAGTCGTAGACCTTCAGGGAGAGGCCGCGGAGCAGCAGCCCGCGCTGCGCGCGCCGCAACGCGTCGGCCGCGGGGCGCGCGAGCAGGCACACCGGATCCTCGTACCCGTCGACCGGGCGGCCGGTGAAGTTGCGGGCGGTCGCGTACCGCATGTCCTGCCGGACCGTCGGATCGACGTGCGCCAGCGCCGCGAACCCCGGCGGCGCCGATCCGCCGGCCGGCGCACCCGGCGCATAGGGCGCACCCAGCGCACCCAGCCCGGCCAGCACTCCCACACCGATCGCAACAGCCGCCGTTCTCATACCGCTTGGCTTACCATCGCGGGATGCCGGCACAGCTGAGGGACTCGCACTGCTCCACCTGCGGAACACCGTTCGACACGGCCGTGTGGCCCCGTACCTGCCCGTCGTGCGGCGTCACCGCGTACCGCAATCCGCTCCCGGTGGCCGTGGTGCTCCTCCCCGTCGAGGACGAGGACGGCACCGGCCTGGCGGTCATCACCCGCACCATCGAGCCTGCCCGCGGTGGCATCGCCCTGCCCGGCGGCTTCATCGACTTCGGCGAGGACTGGCGCGAGGCGGTCGTCCGCGAACTGCGCGAGGAGACCGGCATCGAGGCCCCCGCCCAAGAGGTCGCCCTGGCCGACGCCCTCAGCTCCCCGGCCGGCCACCTGCTCCTCTTCGGCCTGCTCCCGCCCCGGCCGGCGTCCTCCCTTCCCGCATCGGTCGCCACGAACGAGACCACGGGCTGGCACGTCCTGCGGGCACCGGCCGAACTCGCCTTCCCCCTCCACACCCGGGCGGCCGCCTCGTGGTTCGCAGGCCAGTACACCTGACCCCCACGGGGCCCGGTGCGGCCTGATTCCCGCCGGGCCCGGGTCGGCCTGACCCCCGCCGGGCCGGTACGCCTGCCCCCGCCAGGCCCGGGTCGGCCTCCCTGCCGGGCCCCGGTACACCTGATCCCCGCCGGGCCCGGGTCGGCCTGACCCCTGCCGGGCCCCGGTACACCTGATCCCTGCCGGGCCGGTACGCCTGATCCCCGCCGGGTCGGTACGCCTGAGCCCCACCGGGGCCGCCCCCGACACCCCCCGCCCCCTACACCCCGCCCCTACACCCCCCGCACCGTCACCCCCGGGACCCGTGCGCCCGCCTCGTCCTCCACCACCACCTCGTCCCCCGCCCACCGCACGGTGTACCGCTCGATCCCGCCCGCCGCGAACCCCGGCCCCGTGTCCCGGACCACCAGCCCGCCGCCCGTCCGCCCCCGCGCCGGAGCCCACGCCTCCAGCACCACCCCGCCGCCACCGGACGGGTCGCGGACCGGGAGCAGCGCGCCCGCGCGGGCCAAGACCGGGATCCGGCCCCGCGGGGCGTCCAGCAGCACCTGGCCCGGGCCCTCGTACGCCGCCCCGGTCGCGGTGTCGTACCACCGGCCCCGCGGCAGCCGCACCGCCCGCCGGTCCGCGCCGCACTCCAGCACCGGCGCGACCAGCAGGGCGTCGCCCAGCAGGAAGGTGTCCTCGCAGTCCCGCAGCGACCGCTCCTCCGGAGCCCCCCACCACAGCGGCCGCACGTACGGGGCCCCGGTCCGGCGGGCCAGGTGGGCCAGCGTCACGAAGTACGGCCGCAGCCGCTCCCGTTCCGCCATCACCGCACGGGCCTGCTCCTCCGCCTCCGCACCGAACTCCCACGGCTCCCGCCGCCCCGCCCATATCGCCGAGTGCGTGCGGAACAGCGGCAGGTACGCGCCCAGTTGCAGCCACCGCACGTACAACTCGGCGGAGGGGGAGCCGCCGAACCCGCCGACGTCCGGGCCCGAGTACGGCACCCCGCACAGTCCGAGCCCCAGAACCAGCGCCAAGGAGGCCCGCAGCCCCTCCCAGCTGCTCTCCACGTCGCCGGACCACGAGCCCCCGTACCTCTGCATTCCCGCCCAGCCGGACCGGGAGAAGAGGAACGGCCGCTCGTCCGGCCGCAGCCGGACCAGGCCCTCCCAGCCGGCCCGCGCCATCGCGAGGCCGTACACGTTGTGCCCGGACCGGTGGTCGCCGCCCGCGCCGTCCATCGCGTGCCGCGCGGAGCGGGGGAGCGTGTTGTCACCGAACGGGGCGAAGGACACCGGCTCGTTCATGTCGTGCCAGAACCCCGCGAAGCCCTGGCCCAGCCGCTCCTCGTACAGCCCGCCCCACCACTCCCGCACCGCCGGATCCGTGAAGTCCGGGTACGCGCACTCGCCCGGCCAGACCTCCCCGCGCACCTCCACGCCCCGGGCGTCCCGCACGAAGGCGCCGCCCGTGCCCACCGAGAGACCCGACGCGTGCACCGCGCCGCCCGTCTTCACCGCGGGGTCGATGATCGAGACCAGGCGTACGCCCCGCGCGCCCAACTCCCGTGCCAGCCCGGGCAGATCGGGGAAGCGCCCCTCGTCCACCGTGAAGACGCGGTGCCCGTCGTAGTGGTCGATGTCCAGGTGCACGGCCGACAGCGCCATCCCGCGCGCCGCGTACCCGTCCGCCACTCGGCGGACCTCCTCCGCGCTCCCGAAGCCCCAGCGCGCGTGCTGGTAACCGAGGGCCCACTCCGGCGGCACCGCCGCGGGCCCCGTCAGTCCCGACCAGCCCTGCAGCACCCGCGCCGGCGTCCCCACGAGCACCCAGCACCGCAGCGGCCCGCCCTCCGCGCGCAGCTCGCTCGACCCCGGACGGTCCGCTCCCGAGCCCGCGCCCTCCTCGCCCTCGCGCAGCACCACCCGCCCGTCCCAGGAGTTGTCGTGGAACACCAGGTGCGTCCCCGCGTCGGCGACCACCAGCTGGACCGGCATCGTCAGGTACAGCGGATCGGTGTCCGGCCCGAAGCCGCCCTTCGGATCCGTGTTCCACAGCCGGTACGCCCCGTCCCGCAGCCGGGGCCCCGCCGCCCGCCCGCCCAGCCCGAAGAACCGCGCGTCCGCCGCCACCTCGCTGCGCTGCGACCAGCGGGCCCCTCCCCGCGCCGGGTCCACGGGCTCCCACCAGCGCGGCGGCAGCTCCCTGCGCAGCACCGTCCCGCCGGGCGTGCGCACCTCGAGCGCTCCGTGCCGGGAGACCGCCACCGTCACCCGCTCCGACACCACCCGCCAGCCGCCCTCGGTGTCCGGCTCCAGCACGGCCCGCGGATCGGGATCCGGCCCGTCGCCGGCCACCGCGTACGAGGGCGTCGGCGCGGCCCCGTCCCAGCCCCAGAACACGGCGCCGCCCGACGTCACCCGCACCAGCAGTTCCGAGCGCGCGAACCGCAGCACGCCGCCGCCCGGCCGCGGCTCCGTACCCGTCAGCAGTCCCGGGACGCGCGCCCGCTCCGCGCCCCGGCGCGGGAGCCCCACCGCGTCCGCGCGCCGGTGGCGCCAGGCCGAGCGCCAGGCGCGCCGTCCGCGCTCCGTACCGAGGTCCTTCACCGCACGCACCAGATCGCGACCGTTCATGCGGATCACCCTGCCACCGGGCCCCGGCCGAGGAGGCCGCGTTCAGCTGCCGTTCACCCGGCAGCGGCACGCGCGGCCGGCCGCGGCCGACCGTACGGGACACCTCTGGTGCGGATGTCGATCACATGGCATGGTCCCAGTGAGCCGCCGCGCGCACACCCCCCGCGCGATGGCACCGTACGCACACGAAGCGCGAGCCGCAGACTTGACCGGGAGCCGACCCATGACCTCAGCCACGCAGCCGGAACCCCTCTGGGCCCCGGGCCCCGACCGGATCGCCGCGGCCCGGATCACCGCGTTCCAGGCCTGGGCCGCCGACCGGTTCGGAGCACCCGCCGACGGCGGCTACCCCGCCCTGCACAGCTGGTCCGTCGACGAGCTGGACACCTTCTGGCAGGCCGTCGCCGAGTGGTTCGAGGTCCGCTTCACCACCCCGTACGAGTCCGTCCTCGCCGACCGCTCCATGCCCGGCGCCCGCTGGTTCGCCGGCGCCACCCTGAACTACGCCGAGCACGCCCTGCGCGCCGCCGAGGACCCGGCCCGCGCCGGGGACGCCGCACTGCTGTGCGTGGACGAGACCCACGAGCCCGCCCCCGTCACCTGGGCCGAGCTCCGACGCCAGGTGGGGTCGCTCGCCGCAGAACTGCGCGCCCTCGGAGTACGCCCCGGCGACCGGGTCAGCGGCTACCTCCCCAACATCGCCGAGTCCGTGGTCGCCCTCCTCGCGACCGCCGCCGTCGGCGGCGTCTGGACCTCCTGCGCCCCCGACTTCGGCGCCCGCAGCGTCCTGGACCGCTTCCAGCAGGTCGAGCCCGTCGTCCTCTTCGCCGTGGACGGCTACCGCTACGGCGGCAAGCAGCACGACCGCCGCGAGACCGTCGCCGAGCTCCGTGCCGAGCTCCCCTCCCTGCGCGCCGTGGTCCACATCCCGGTCCTGGGCACCGAAGCCCCCGAAGGGGCCCTCGCCTGGTCCGACCTGACCGCGGCCGACACCGCGCCCGTCTTCGAGCCGGTCCCCTTCGACCACCCCCTCTGGGTCCTGTACTCCTCCGGTACGACCGGTCTCCCCAAGGCGATCGTCCAGTCCCAGGGCGGCATCCTCCTCGAACACCTCAAGCAGCTCGGCCTGCACTGCGACCTCGGCCCGGAGGACCGGTTCTTCTGGTACACCTCCACCGGCTGGATGATGTGGAACTTCCTCGTCTCCGGCCTGCTCACCGGTACGACCGTCGTCCTGTACGACGGCAGCCCCGGCTACCCCGACACCGGCGCCCAGTGGCGCATCGCCGAGCGGACCGGGGCGACGCTGTACGGCACCTCCGCCGCGTACGTCATGGCCTGCCGCAAGGCGGAGGTCCACCCCTCCCGCGACTTCGACCTGTCCGCCGTGAAGTGCGTCGCCACCACCGGCTCCCCGCTCCCGCCCGACGGGTTCCGCTGGCTCCACGACGAGGTCGCCGAAGACCTCTGGATCGCCTCGGTCAGCGGCGGCACCGACGTGTGCAGCTGCTTCGCCGGGGCCGTCCCCACCCTCCCCGTCCACATCGGCGAGCTCCAGGCCGCCTGCCTCGGCACGGACCTCCAGGCCTGGGACCCCGCGGGCAAGCCCGTCATCGGCGAGGTCGGCGAACTGATCGTCACCAACCCCATGCCGTCCATGCCGATCCGCTTCTGGAACGACCCCGACGGCAGCCGCTACCGCGACAGCTACTTCGACATGTTCCCGGGCGCCTGGCGCCACGGGGACTGGATCACGATCACCGACCACGGCTCGGTCGTGATCCACGGGCGCTCCGACTCCACCCTCAACCGCCAGGGCGTGCGGATGGGCTCCGCCGACATCTACGAGGCCGTCGAACGGCTCCCCGAGATCAAGGAGTCCCTCGTCATCGGCCTGGAGGAACCGAACGGCGGCTACTGGATGCCGCTCTTCGTCCACCTGGCCCCAGGCGCCCGTCTCGACGACGGCCTCCGCGCCCGGATCAAGGCGACGATCCGCGAGGAACTCTCCCCGCGCCACGTCCCCGACGAGATCATCGAGGTGCCGGGCATCCCCCACACCCTGACCGGCAAGCGCATCGAGGTCCCGGTCAAACGCCTCCTCCAGGGTGCCCCCATGGCCAAGGCGGTCAACCCGGGCTCGGTCGACAACCTCGACCTCCTCTCCTTCTACGAGGAGCTGGCCCGCACCCGCACCCACGGCTGAGGTCACTGTCAGTGGCGATGATTACGCTGAGTGAGCAATCGATCGCGCCACTCAGGGGGAGCCATGCCACCGAAGGACGACACCGGGACCCACCGCACCACGCGGACCGCCACCACCCGAACCGCCCGCACCACCCGCGGCACCAGCAGGCGCCGCACGCTGCGCCGCGAAGCCCCCAGCACCGTCGGCCTCATCGCCGACCCCGGGGACTTCGCGGCCATGCGCGCCTACCGCAGCTTCACCTTCGACGACCACCAGGACTACCTGCGTCACGTCGACGACCTGCTCCGGTCCCTCGCGGCCCAGGGCATCCACACCACCGTCGCCCTCTTCGACCCCGAGGAGTACGCCGAGCACTGCGCGGAACACGGCCTCGACCCGGACACGCCCGAGGCCCGCACCCGCTTCACCGCGGAACTCGCGGGAAGCAGCGCCGGCCTCCCGTACCGCGGCCAGCCCATCGACGAACTCGTCCCGCTCCTCGTGGACGAGGCCGTCCGGCAGGCCACGTGGGAGTACGCCACCACCCTCCTCGCGGGAGTGGGAAGCTGCGCGGACTGCGGTGAGGACATCGGCAACGCCTCCTTCGCACGCGCGGCCGACGCGCTCAAACGCCTCTTGGCCGGCGCCGGACCCGGCCACCACCACTTCGTCTGCAGCGTCCCCACGCCGACGGAACAGCTCGTCGTCGTGCTGCACGCCGACGTCCCCGCCGAAGAGGACGTCCCGCCCCGCATCGAGAACCGGGCCGGCCTCGACTTCGTGACGGTCTTGGCGGCCGGGCTCGCCCTCGGCGGCCCCGGGGGACTGGTCCTGCGCAGCTCGCGCGAGGACCGCGGCGACCGGGTCCACGGCTGGCGCCTGGACCGGGGCCGGCTGACCGCCCTGTCCGCGGCGGCCGTCTTCAACGCCTACTGCACCGACGCCGACACCGGCGATCCCGTCGCCCCCGAACCAGGGGTCGAGTACTGCCCCGGCTACGAGGTGGACCTCCCCGCCCCGCACCACTGAACCCGACGCCCGGCCCCGGAAGGAGCGGCCGGGACGGACCGAGGGGCCCCCGCCACCGGCGAAGGCCCCTCGCATCCCGCATCCGCACTCCTCCCGGCGGCTACTCGCCGGAGAGCACCGCCTGGGCGGCCACGCGGGCCTCCTCGGCGGTGTCGCACGCACGCGCCGCGGCCGCGGCCCGCTCGCACTGCGCCAGCGTGTGCTTGGCGAGCGTCGCCCGCACGTACGGAATCGAGGCGGCACCCATCGACAGGGAGGTGACACCCAGACCCGTCAGCACACAGGCCAGCAGCGGGTCGGAAGCCGCCTCACCGCAGACACCGCAGCTCTTGCCCTCGGCCTTGGCGGCGTCGGCCGACATGGCGATCAGGTCGAGCAGCGCCGGCTGCCACGGGTCCTGGAGCCGGGACACGGCGCCGACCTGGCGGTCGGCGGCGAAGGCGTACTGCGCGAGGTCGTTGGTCCCCAGCGAAAGGAACTCGACCTCCCGCAGGATCGAGCGCGCCCGGAGCGCGGCGGAGGGGATCTCCACCATCGCGCCGAACTTCGCCTGCAGCCCGGCCTCGCGGCACGCGTCCGCGAACGCCTTGGCGTCGGTCCGGTCCGCCACCATCGGGGCCATGACCTCGAGGTGGACGGGCAGGCCCTCGGACGCCTTGGCCAGCGCGGTCAGCTGCGTGCGCAGCACGTCCGGGTGGTCCAGGAGCGAGCGCAGGCCGCGCACGCCCAGCGCCGGGTTCGGCTCGTCGGCCGGGGTCAGGAAGTCCAGCGGCTTGTCGGCGCCGGCGTCCAGCACCCGCACCACCACACGGCCCTCGGGGAAAGCCTCGAGCACCTTGCGGTACGACTCGATCTGCTTCTCCTCGGACGGCGCCTTCTTGCTGTCGTCCAGGAACAGGAACTCGGTGCGGAACAGGCCCACACCCTCGGCCCCGGCCTCGAGGGCGGCCGGCACGTCCGCCGGCCCGCCGACGTTCGCCAGCAGCGGCACCTTGTGACCGTCGGAGGTCGCGCCCGGACCGGATGACGCGGAGAGGGCGGCCCTGCGCTCGGCGGCCGCCGCCTCCAGCTCGGCCCGCTTCTCCGGAGTCGGGTCCACGAACAGGTCGCCCGTGCTGCCGTCGACGGCGATGAGGGTCCCCTCGGCGATCTCGCCGGCACCCGGGAGCGCCACGATCGCCGGCACGCCCAGCGCCCGCGCGAGGATGGCGCTGTGGCTGGTCGGCCCGCCCTCCTCGGTCACGAACCCCAGCACGAGCGCCGGGTCGAGCAGGGCCGTGTCGGCGGGGGCCAGGTCCCGCGCGATCAGCACGTACGGCTCGTCGCTGTCCGGGACACCGGGCATCGGCACCCCCAGGAGCCGCGCCACGATCCGGTTCCGTACGTCGTCCAGGTCGGCCACCCGCCCGGCCATGTACTCGCCGGCCCCCGCGAGCAGGTCGCGGTAGGAGGCGAACGCGTCGTAGATCCCGCGCTCGGCGGTGCTGCCGACGGCGATCCGCCGGTCGACGTCCGCCATCAGCTCGGGGTCCGTGGCGATCATCGCCTGGGCCTCGAGCACGTGCTGGGCCTCGCCACCGGCCAGCTGGCCGCGCGCGATCAGGTCGGCCGATACAGCCTCCACGGCCTGGCGGGCGCGCCCCTGTTCGCGCTCCGCCTCGTCCGCGGTGATCTGCTTGGCCGGCGGTTCCAGAACCGCCGTACCCATGTGCCGAACCTCGCCGATCGCCACACCGTGGCTCACGCCGACGCCTCGCAGCGTTGTCTCCATTTCACCCGTCTCCGATTGTGCGGCGGCATCGGCCGCCGCGGTGGATGTCCGACTCGCCCTCGCGGGCGGACGCGTCACTGCCAGCTGAAGAGAACGTCGTGCGCCTTGATGTCGCCGGACTCGACGACGTCGGAAAGGGCGTCCGCGGTCGCCTCGAGTGCGACGACGGGGCACACGGGGGACTTGCCGGCGGCCTCGACCGCGGCGGGGTTCCAGCGGATGACGGCCTGACCGCGGGTCACGGTGTCGCCCTTGTTGACGAGCAGCTCGAAGCCCTCGCCGTTGAGCTGGACAGTGTCGATCCCGAGGTGGGTGAGGACGCCGTGGCCCTCACCGTCTACGACGACGTACGCGTGCGGGTGCAGGGAGACGACCACACCATCTACGGGGGACACCGCCTCCGAGGGCTCACGCGTGGGGTCGATAGCGGTGCCCGGTCCCACCATCGCGCCGGAGAACACCGGATCGGGCACTGCCGCGAGTCCGATGGCGCGCCCGGCAAGTGGGGACGTCACGCTGGTCATGGAGGGCCTCCCAGGGGTGGGGCTTCTTAGTGTCGCCGTCACTACCTGTCGCGGACGGCGTACTCTTGAGAAGGATAAGTCACGAGATATTCGGGTTCGCCCGATGTTGGTCCCGATCCGGGCTGGCCCTTTGGCACGGAGACTAGTGGACTAGACCGGTGGACTAGACCATACGCCTGAAACGATTTGCCTGGGCACCGGCAGACCTGTACTGTCGAGACTCCTGCCGCGACGCATCGTGTGAATTTTTCACGAACGTCCCATGGACAGGAACCCTCCTCTTCGGCATCGATCTTGAACTCGACCCTATTTCCGCGTGCCTTTTGGCAAAACGGAGAGTGGCAAGAGGGACGGAGAATCGCTGCTAGAGTCGGAACCGCCGGAAAGGGAAACGCGAAAGCGAATACCTGGAAAGCGAATCCCGCTTCGACCGGGAATCGGGCCCGAAAGAGTCTGCTAGAGTCGGAAACGCAAGAACAGAACGAAAGCCCGGAGGAAAGCCCGAGAGGGTGAGTACAAAGGAAGCGTCCGTTCCTTGAGAACTCAACAGCGTGCCAAAAATCAACGCCAGAAGTTGATACCCC
>NZ_JAPNLM010000018.1 GCF_026627255.1 Streptomyces antarcticus
CGGAGCCCCACAGGACTTTTTCAAAGGAACCTCATCCACCGAAATGGACGGGGTATCAACTTTTGGCGTTGATTTTTGGCACGCTGTTGAGTTCTCAAGGAACGGACGCTTCCTTTGTACTCACCCTTTCGGGCTTTCCTCCGGGCTTTCGTTCTGTTCTTGCGTTTCCGACTCTATCAGACTCTTTCGGGCCTGACTTCCTCGGTGCTTTCCAGGTATTCGCTTTCGCGTTTTCCTTTCCGGCGATTCCGACTCTATCAGAACCTTTCGGGCCTGACTCCCAGTCAGCGGGCTTTGCCTTCCGGGCTGTTCGGCCCTTCCGGCGAGTGAGACAGTAGCGGATTCCCTGCCCCCGAACCTAATCGGCGGCTGCGTCCTCGGACGCGGATTCCTCATTCGCAAATACACATGAAAACGGGACGACAAAGCGAGTCGCGCGTTCGAATGGGTAGTGCGGGATGGCTGTCCGGGGACCGACCGGGGTCGGCGCTCACTTCGGACAACTCGAAGAACCTTACGGACCGGGCACAGGTGTGTCAACCCCCGGCTGTCCGGCCACACGGAGGTCCCGGATCTCACCTCGTCCTCACCCCCCGCGGTCTACGCTGGAGCCATGACTACGCACGTGCTCACGCTCAGCCTTCGCTGGTGGGCCGCCTGACGGCGGCCGGACCTTCACGCGAGCACGCACGCGCTCACGGCCGCCGCCTCGGCGGCCGTTTTCGTTTCTCCCCTCCCCGGGAGTGGCTCGGTCGCCGACGCGGTGGCCTCGTACACACCACTCAACGAGGGAGAGCGGACATGACGAGGATCTTCAGCGGGGTCAAGCCGACCGGGCATCTGACGCTGGGAAACTACCTGGGGGCCGTGCGGCAGTGGGTCGCCGCCGACCAGGAGCCGGACGAGGCGCTGTTCTGCGTCGTCGACCTGCACGCGCTGACCGTCGAGCACGAGCCGGCGCGGTTGCGCAGACTCAGCCGGCAGGCGGCGACGCTGTTGCTCGCCTCGGGGCTCGATCCGGAGCGGTGCACGCTCTTCGTGCAGAGCCACGTCGACGAGCACACCCGGCTCGCGTACCTGCTGGAGTGCACCGCCACGGACGGCGAGCTGCGGCGGATGATCCAGTACAAGGAGAAGGCTGCGAATGCGCAAGCCGCGGGGGACGGTGTGCGGCTGTCGCTGCTCACCTATCCCGTGCTCATGGCCGCCGACATCCTGGCGTACGGGACGCAGGAGGTGCCGGTGGGCGAGGACCAGCGGCAGCACGTCGAACTGACCCGGGATCTGGCCGTGCGGTTCAACCAGCGGTACGGGCACACGTTCACCGTCCCCAGGGCGACGCATCCGGCGGTGGCCGCGCGGGTCATGGACCTTCAGGATCCGACGTCGAAGATGGGGAAGTCCCACGAGAGCGGGGCGGGCATCGTCTACCTGCTCGACGAGCCGGAAGTGGTCCGCAAGAAGGTGATGCGGGCCGTCACCGACAGCGGGGACGGGGGCGTGGTCTACGACCGGGAGGCGCGGCCCGGGGTCGCGAACCTGCTGGACGTCCTCGCCGCCTGCACCGGCGGTGAGCCGGGGGAGCTGGCCGGCGGGTACCAGGGGTACGGGTCACTGAAGCGGGACGTCGCCGACGCGGTGGTCGAGCTGCTGCGGCCGGTGCGGGAGCGGCACGCGGAGCTGGCCGCGGATCCGGCGGAGGTCGAGCGGGTGCTGCGGGCCGGGGCCGGGCGGGCGCGGGAGCTGGCGCGGCCGGTGGTGGACCGGGCGTACGCGGCCATCGGGCTGCTCGGCAGGTGAACGGCGACGGCCCGTAAACGGCGTACGGGCCCCCGGGGGCGGGGGCCCGTACCGCTCGGACCGGGGGTCAGCTGTTGCCGGAGGCCAGCTCGCGGCTGCGGTCGCGCGCCGCTTCGAGGGCGGCGATCAGGGCGGCGCGTACGCCGTGCTTCTCCAGCTCCACGATGGCGTTGATGGTGGTGCCGGCCGGGGAGGTGACGGCCTCGCGGAGCTTGACTGGGTGCTCGCCGCTGTCGCGGAGCATCACGGCGGCGCCGACTGCGGCCTGCACGATCAGGTCGTGGGCTTGGGCGCGGGGCAGGCCGAGGAGGATGCCGGCGTCGGTCATGGCCTCGACGAGGAAGTAGAAGTACGCGGGCCCCGAACCGGAGAGGGCGGTGGCCGCGTCCTGCTGGGACTCGGGGACGCGCAGGGTCTTGCCGACGCCGCCGAAGATCTCCTCGGTGTGCAGGAGGTGCGCGGCGGTGGCGTGGCTGCCTGCCGAGATGACGGACATGGCCTCGTCGACGAGGGCGGGGGTGTTCGTCATGACGCGGACGACGGGGGTACCGGGGCTGAGCCGTTCCTCGAAGAAGGAGGTCGGGATGCCGGCGGCGCCGCTGATGATCAGGCGGTCGGCGGGGACGTGCGGGGCGAGCTCGTCGAGGAGCCTGCCCATGTCCTGCGGCTTGACGGTGAGGATGAGGGTGTCGGCGCGCTTGGCGGCCTCGGCGTTGGAGACGGCCTCGACTCCGTAGCGGGACCGCAGCTCCTCGGCGCGTTCCGGGCGGCGGGCCGTGACGAGGAGCTTCGAGGCGGGCCGGCCGCCGCGGATCATCCCGCTGACGAGGGCCTCTCCGATCTTGCCGGTACCGAGGACTGCGACTGTCTGGGTCATGCCCGATTCACCTCGCCGAACTTCTCTTGCACGCGTGCTGGGGATACGTCCTCATCCTCGCACCCGGGGGCGGAGTGGCGGGCGGGTGTCCGGTCCGTGGTCCGTGGTCCGTGGTTTCCGGCCGGGTCGCGGGGTGCGTCAGGGAGTGCGGCGGCGGAGGGTGGCGGCGCCGAGGCCGAGGACGAGTACGGCGCAGGCGGCGACGATGACGGCGTCGCGGACGAAGGCGGCGGTCATGTCGGGGTGGGTGAGGACCTGGGTCATGCCGTCGACGGCGTAGGACATGGGCAGGACGTCGGAGATGCCGGAGAGGACGGGCTGCATGGTGTCGCGGGGGGCGAAGAGGCCGCACAGGAGCAACTGGGGGAAGATCACCGCCGGCATGAACTGGACGGCCTGGAACTCGGAGGCCGCGAAGGCGGAGACGAAGAGGCCCAGCGCGGTGCCGAGGAGCGCGTCGAGGAGGGCCACGAGCAGGAGCAGCCAGGGGGAGCCGACGACGTCGAGGCCGAGCACCCAGAGCGCGAGACCGGTGGCGAGGAGGGACTGGAC
Organism: Streptomyces antarcticus; assembly: GCF_026627255.1. GTDB lineage: Bacteria > Actinomycetota > Actinomycetes > Streptomycetales > Streptomycetaceae > Streptomyces > Streptomyces antarcticus. The sequence continues at coordinate 3,230 of NZ_JAPNLM010000018.1, forward strand.
GACGGCCACGGCGCCGAAGGCGAGGGCGTAGCCGGCGATGAGGTCGCCCTTGCCGAGCGGCATGGCGAGGAGGCGTTCCAGCGTGCCGGAGGTGCGCTCGCGCAGGGTGGCGATGGAGGTCACCAGGAACATCGTGATGAGCGGGAAGATCCCGAGGAGCGACGCTCCGATGCCGTCGAAGGTCTGCGCGTTCCCGTCGAAGACGAAGCGGAGCAGCGTCAGCATCAGTACGGGGACCAGCAGCATCAGGGCGATGGAGCGGGGGTCGTGGCGGAGCTGGCGCAGGACGCGGGCGGCGGTGGCGGCGGTGCGGGCGGGACTCAGGGCGGCGTTCATCGGCTCTGCTCCCCGGCGGTGGTGGGGGCGGGGGGTGCTGCGGTGGTGGGGGTCCCTGCGGCAGGGGTGGTCGCCGTGCTCGTCTTCGCGGCGGCGTTGGCTTCGTCCACGAGGCGGAGGAAGCCCTCCTCGACGGTGGCGGAGCCGGTGCGGGTGCGCAGGGCGTCGGGGGTGTCCTGGGCGAGAATCCGGCCCTCGCGCATGAGGAGGAGGTCGTGGCAGCGCTCGGCCTCGTCCATGACCTGGGAGGACACGAGGATCGTGGCGCCGCGGGTGGCGGCGATGTCGTGGAAGAGGTTCCACAGGTCGCGGCGCAGGACGGGGTCGAGCCCGACGGTGGGTTCGTCGAGGACGAGGAGTTCCGGCGTACCGAGCAGGGCGACGGCGAGGGAGACGCGGCTGCGCTGGCCGCCGGAGAGGGCTCCGGCGAGAGCTCCGGCGCGGGAGGAGAGGTCCACGTCGGTGATGGCGCGGGCGACGGCTGCGGAGCGGCGGTCGGCGGCGGCCCGGCCGGGGTCGAGGACGGCGGCGAAGTAGTCGAGGTTCTGCCGGACGGTGAGGTCGTCGTAGACGGAGGGCGCCTGGGTGACGTAGCCGACGCGGGAGCGGAGCTCCGGGTGACCGGCGGGGCGGCCGAGGACGTCGAGGGTGCCGGTGACGTGGGCCTGGGTGCCCACGACGGCGCGCATGAGGGTGGACTTCCCGCAGCCGGAGGGGCCGAGGAGGCCGGTGATGCGGCCGCGGGGGACGTCGAAGGCGATGGAGTCGAGGACGGTACGGGGGGTGCGGCCGGTGCCGCGGCGCACGGTGAGGCCGTGGGCGTGGATGGCGGCCGGGGTACGGGCCGGGGTGCGGGCCGGGGTGCGGGCCGGGGCTCCCTCGGCCGAGTTATTCATCATGTGATGAATAATGCTCCCGCCGATGCCGGTCGTCAATCGGCGGGACGGAATTCGGCCCCGGCGGGCCCCGGGAGGCGAGTACGGATGCCCGCCGGGGCGGGGGCGAGGGCGGGGGCGAGGCGGTGGGCCCGGACGGGCGCGGTGGGCCGATGGCCCTGCGGGGCGGGACGGGCGCGGTGGGGCGGTGGCCCGGTGGCCCAAGACGGGCCCGGTGGGGCGGTGGCCCGGGACGGGCGCGGTGGGGCGGTGGCCCGGGACGGGCGCAGTGGGCCGACGGCCCGGCGGCGACCTCCGGCGGAGTGCCGGGCGGCGTGGTGGCCGCGGTGGAACGCGCATGCCGGGGGGCGGTTCCCCGCGGGCAGCAGGCAACGGGGCCGCGTGACCGCGGGCGGTGCGGGCGGTGCGGGCGGTGCGGGCCCCATCAGCGCAGGCGGCGTCGCCGCAGGCAGCGACTAGCGCGGGCGGCTCAGGTGCGGGCGGCGGGTCCCGGAACGCACCGCGTGGGCAGCGGCACGGCGCACACGGGGTCCCGGACGGGCCCGCGTGGCCGCGGGCGGTGCGGGCGCGGGCAGCGCGGGCGCGGGCAGCGCGGGCGCGGGCAGCGCGGGCGCGGGCAGCGCGGGCGCGGGCAGCGCGGGCGCGGGGGGGCTCAGGCGCGGGGGGGCTCAGGCGCGGGGGGGGCTCAGGCGTCGGAGGTGGCGTTGCCTCGGGCGGGGGGGGTCATTTCTTGCGCTTGGGGCGGCGGGCCGCCGGGTTGCCCGTGCGGGAGCTGCGGCGGCGGGCGTACTCGGTGGTGGCGCGCTCGTACTCGGCGCGGCGCAGCTTCTCCCCCGGGGCCTCGAAGAAGCAGCGGATGAAGTACGCGATGAGGGAGCCGATGAAGCCGATGGTCTTGAGGCCCTTGAGCGCGGTCTCGTCGGACGACGGGGCGGCGCGGCGGCTGAAGGAGTCCCAGGTCTTGGCGAAGGCGATGGAGCTGGCGATGGCGAAGAGGACGACGACGGAGATGCTGAGGAAGGGGCCGACGTTGCCGATCTCCAGGCCCTCGTACGACAGGCGCAGCAGGACGGCCGCCGCGACGGCGGTGAGCAGGGAGCCCACGGACATGGCGGCGCGGCGCAGGGCGTAGCCGCCGTCGTGCTTCACCCAGGTGGTGCCGAAGAACGGGATCGGCTCGGGCTCGGGGCCGGTGGGCTCCTGCGCTGCCGGGGCCGCGGCCGGCTCGGCGGGGGTCTGGTCTCGCTGCTCGTCGCTCACACCGGCGATTATCCCCCGCCGGGCCGGACGGGCCGGGTGCGTCTCGCGGGGCGGGACGGTGGCCCCGGGGTTCCTGTGACTGGTGTGGGCCGTCGCGGGCCCGTGCGCGCCGTGCGCGCCGTGCGGGCTCGGGGGGCGGACGCCGGGCGGGGATGGGGCCGGGCCCGCGCCGTCCGGAGGCGGACGGCGCGGACCCGGCCGGATCCGAGAGGGGCGCCTTACGCGCAGCGGCCGGCCACGTAGCCGTCGGTGCCCGTCTTCACGTAGGCGTCCGAGACGAATCGACCGTTGCCGATGCAGTCCCAGATGTTGGTGGTGCCGTACGGGCCGCTGATGTTCGTCCCGGGGCACTGGCAGCGGATCGTGACGTACCCGCCGACCGGCAGGACGTCGATGATCGAGTAGTTGGTGCCCGGGCCGCTGCGGACGTTGACCCGGCTGCCGGGCGCCAGCGGGAACGTCGGCAGGCCCGCCTCGGCGGTGGTGGCAGTGGCTACAACGGCGGCGGCGGCCTGGACTTGGCTGGAATCGTTCTCAATGGACATGTGGAAACTCCCCCCTTGGGTGTTGCTCTGCGCAACGCGCGCAGGGTACCAAGCCCTTGGGTGTGCGTATGGCCGATGGACTAGGCTCCGGCGGGGGTGGTGAGCCGTGCATTCGCTGCGCGCGGACTACGCGGGGTTTCCGGAGTACGCCGGGCGGTACCGGCTCCAATCCGTGCTCGGCTCCGGCGGCATGGGTGTGGTCCACCTCGCCGATTCCAGTTCGGGGCTGAAACTCGCCGTCAAGGTCGTGCACGCCCAGCACGCGGTGGATCCGGAGTTCCGGGCGCGGTTCCGGCAGGAGGTCGCGGCCGCGCGGAGGGTGAGCGGGGCGTTCACCGCGCCCGTCGTGGACGCCGATCCGGATGCCGAGCGGCCGTGGATGGCCACCCTCTTCATCGACGCGCCGACGCTGTCCGAGCGGGTACGGGAGCGGGTGCTGGACCCCGTCGAGCTGACCCGGCTCGCCGCGGGCCTGGCGGAGGCCCTGCGGGACATCCACCGGGCGGGCGTCGTGCACCGGGACCTGAAGCCCAGCAACGTACTGATGGCCCCCGACGGGGTGCGGGTCATCGACTTCGGCATCTCGCGCCCGGCCGACAGCGACCTGCGGACCGAGACGGGCAAGCTGATCGGGACGCCCCCGTTCATGGCGCCGGAGCAGTTCCAGCGGCCCCGGGAGGTGGGGACCGCGGCGGACGTGTTCGCGCTGGGGGCGTTGTTGGTGCACGCCGCGACCGGGCGGGGGCCCTTCGATTCCGACAGCCACTACCTGGTGGCGTACCAGGTCGTCCACAGCGAGCCCGACCTGACGGGGCTGCCGGAGCGGCTCGCCCCGATCGTCGCGCGCTGCCTGGCGAAGGACCCCGCGCGGCGGCCGACGGCCGACGCGCTGATCTCGGAGATGCGCGCCGTCGCCTATCCGACCGCCGAGGACACCCAGGCCTTCATTCCCCGGGCGCGCCTGCCGGTGGCCGAGCGGCCCGCGTCCGGCGACGAGGTCACGCACCGGCGGGAGCGGCCCGCGCCGCCCGCCGCGGCGCCCGCCGCGGCGGGCGGGCGCCGGTGGCGGCGCGGGCCGGTGCTGCTCGGCGCCGCGCTCGGGCTGCTGCTCGCGGCGGGGGCGGTGACCGGGTACGCCTGGTCCGGTACGGGCGCCGAAGCTCCCGGGCGGCCCGCGTCCGGGACGCCGGCCCCGGGGACCGCGGGCGCCGCGGGCAAGCCGTTCTCGCCGTGGGCGGTGTCCCTGGGCGGCCACGCCGCGTCCTGTTCGGCGGAGGCTTCCGGCGGCGGCCTGTACTGCTCGGGGCGGGGGCTGGCCGCCGCACGGCTCGACCCCGCGGACGGCTCGGTGCTGTGGTCGGTCCGTACGGGCGCGCCCGCCCCCGGGGCGGTCACCGACAGTACGCCGCTGCACGCGGGCGGGGTGGTCCTCGCGGTGGCGCCCGGCAGCGAACTGCTGCAGGCGCTGGACCCGGCGTCGGGCGCGGAGCGCTGGCGGCGCCAACTGCCGGGCGGGGTGCGGGTGGTGACGGCAGGACCGTACGTACTCACGGTGGCCGCCGACGGCACGGTCACCGCCCTGGACGCTGCGGGCGGCGCCGAGCGCTGGACGAAGCGGATCGGCGGTGCGGGTTCCGTGTGGTGGGGCGGCGGTACCGCCGGTGCGGGCGGGCCCGTGCTCTACGCGGCGACGCCCGACGCGGGCGCCGGGTCGACCCTGCTGGCGGAGGTGGATCCGGCGACCGGGGCCGTGCGCTGGCAGACGCGGACCGCCGGGCGGCTGCGGCCGGTCGGGGTGGCGGGCGGCGCGGTGTACCTGCTGGACAACGACGCGGGCGCCCGGACGGGTGGCGTCGTACGGGTGGACGCGGCGACCCGCGCCGTCCACCGGGTGCGGCTGGCTGCCCCGCTGTACGAGGTGGAGGCGTCGGTGGGCGCGGACGGCACGGTGTACGCGGTCGAGGCCCGGGGCGGGCTCGTGGCGGTCGGACCGGACAAGGAGCGGTGGCGGCTGGAGACCGGCGCGGGTGCCGCCTCCCGGCCGGTGGCCGCCGACGGGCGCGTGTACCTGACGGCGCAGGACGGGCGGCTGTTGACGGTCGACGCGGCGGCCGGGCGGTTCGCGGGACAGACCGAGCCCCGGGTGGGGGTGGGTCAGGCCGTGTTCAGCGCGACCCTGCCCGCACCGGTGGTCGCCGACGGGCGGGTGTACGCGGCCGCGCCCGACGGGTCGGTGTTCGCGGTGTCGGTACGGGACCCCGGCGACACGGGCTGACCGGGCCGACCGGGCCGCCACCGGCTGGCCGGACGGTTCCGGCCGACGGACGGTACCGGCTGGCGGGTTCCGGCCGACCGGGCGGTTCCGGGTCCCGCGCCCGCCGGATGGCACGCGTACAAGACGGGACCCCGCCGGGCGGCGCGCCCGGCGGGGTCCCGTCACAGCGGTGGTGGGGCTCAGCCCAGCAACGACACGTCGCGGACCGCGCCCTTGTCGGCGCTGGTGGCCATGGCGGCGTACGCGCGCAGGGCCGCCGAGACCTTGCGCTCGCGGTTCTTCGGGGCGTACACGCCGCCGAGGACCTCGTGCCGGGCCGCGAGCGTCGCCTCGTCGACGAGCAGCTCGATGGAGCGGTTCGGGATGTCGATCCGGATGCGGTCGCCGTCCTCGACCACCGCGATCGTGCCGCCCGAGGCGGCCTCCGGGGAGGCGTGGCCGATGGACAGGCCCGAGGTGCCGCCGGAGAAGCGGCCGTCCGTCACCAGCGCGCAGACCTTGCCGAGGCCGCGGCCCTTGAGGAAGGACGTCGGGTAGAGCATCTCCTGCATGCCGGGGCCGCCGCGCGGGCCCTCGTAGCGGATGACGACGACGTCGCCCGCCGTGATCTCCTTGCGGAGGATCTTGTCGACGGCCTCGTCCTGCGACTCGCAGACGACCGCCGGGCCCTCGAACGTCCAGATCGACTCGTCGACGCCGGCCGTCTTCACGACGCAGCCGTCGACCGCGATGTTGCCGCGCAGGACGGCGAGGCCGCCGTCCTTGGAGTACGCGTGCTGCACCGAGCGGATGCAGCCGCCCTCGGCGTCGAGGTCGAGGGTCTCCCAGCGCTCGGACTGGGAGAAGGCGCTGGCGGAGCGCTTGCAGCCGGGGGCCGCGTGCCACAGCTCCATCGCCGTGTCGGAGGCGGTGCCCGAGCGGGCGTCCCACTCGGCGAGCCAGTCCTCCAGGCCGTCGGAGTGGACGCTGGTGACGTTCTTGTTCAGGAGTCCGCCGCGGTGCAGCTCGCCGAGGATGGCGGGGATGCCGCCGGCGCGGTGGATGTCCTCCATGTAGTACGTGCCGCCGGGCGCCACGTTGGGCGCGACCTTGGAGAGGCACGGGACGCGGCGCGAGACCTCGTCGATGTCGGTGAGGTCGTACTCCAGGCCCGCCTCCTGCGCGGCGGCCAGCAGGTGCAGGATCGTGTTGGTCGAGCCGCCCATGGCGATGTCGAGGGCCATGGCGTTCTCGAAGGCCTCGCGGGTGGCGATGTTGCGCGGCAGGACCGAGTGGTCGTCCTGCTCGTAGTGGCGCTTGGTGATCTCCACGACCGTGCGGCCGGCGTCCTCGTACAGGGCGCGGCGGGCGGTGTGCGTGGCGAGGACCGAGCCGTTGCCGGGGAGGGCGAGGCCGATGGCCTCGGCGAGGCAGTTCATCGAGTTGGCGGTGAACATGCCCGAACACGAGCCGCACGTGGGACAGGCGTTCTCCTCGATCCGCAGCACGTCCTCGTCGGAGACGTTCTCGTTGGCGGCGTCGACCATGGCGTCGATCAGGTCGAGCTTGCGGACGGTGCCGTCGACGAGGGTGGCCTGGCCGGCCTCCATCGGGCCGCCGGAGACGAAGACGACCGGGATGTTGAGGCGCATGGCGGCCATCAGCATGCCGGGGGTGATCTTGTCGCAGTTGGAGATGCAGATCAGGGCGTCCGCGCAGTGCGCCTCGACCATGTACTCCACGCTGTCCGCGATCAGGTCCCGCGAGGGCAGCGAGTACAGCATGCCTCCGTGGCCCATGGCGATGCCGTCGTCGACCGCGATGGTGTTGAACTCGCGGGGGATCGCGCCGGCCTCGCGGATGGCGTCGGAGACGATCCGGCCGACCGGGGCCAGGTGGGTGTGGCCGGGGACGAACTCGGTGAACGAGTTGGCGACCGCGATGATCGGCTTCCCGATGTCCGCGCTCGCTACGCCCGAAGCGCGCATAAGGGCACGTGCGCCCGCCATGTTGCGGCCGTGGGTGACGGTGCGGGACCTCAGCTCGGGCATCGGGTTCACTCCCCATGGGGTGGCCGGCCGTACGGACTCGGCCGCGACTGTAGATATGAAGCAGTTACGAGGCTACGCCCCTCGCCCGCGATGCGGACACCCTGTCCGGATGCCGGGACGCGGGGCTCATTCTTCGGTCAGGTACCGCTGGAGCGTGGGCGCGACCAGTCTGATGATGTCCTCGGGGTCCGCCGACGCGAGGGGCTCGACCTGGACCACGTAGCGCAGGATCGCGATGCCGACCATGTGGGAGGCGGCGAGCTCGGCGCGGAACGTCGGGTCCGGGACGTCGAGGTCGGCGGCGATCCGCTCCAGCAGGCGGCGCAGGACGAGCCGGCGCAGCACGGCGGCCGCCGCCTCGTGGGTGAGGGCCGAGCGGATCACCGCGAGGAGGGGCGCGCGGGTGGCCGGGTTCTCCCAGACGCCGAGGAAGAAGCGGGCGAGGCGCTCGCCGATGCCGTCGGGCCCCTCGCCGAGGATCGCCGGGATCACCAGCGCCGGCTCCATGCTGACCTCGATGGCGGCGGCGAACAGGTCGTCCTTGCTGCCGAAGTAGTGGTGGACCAGGGCCGGGTCCACCCCGGCGGCCTTGGCGATGCCGCGTACGGAGGTCTTGTCGTAGCCGCGCGCGGCGAACTCGGAGCGGGCGGCGAGCCGGATGCGCTCCTGCGTGCCGGGGCCCTCGTCGGCCTCGTCGTGGCGCGGCCGTCCGGGGCCGCGACGGCGGCGCGGCGCGGGCGCCGGGGCGGGCGGGGGCGGGGTCGTCGGGGTCGGCTCGGGCACCGGCCGGTCCCCGGGCCCGGACGGCTCCGGCCCCGGCTCCGGTGACTCCTTCGGCTCCGTCACGTGCGCCGGGCCCGGGGCCGGGCGGCGGGGGCGCCGGGGGCGCCGGGGGCATCGGGTACGCCGGGGGCGCCGGGCGCGGTCGCGAGGTGCAGCCGGGTGAAGGCCAGCGCCTCGGCGAGGTCGGCCTCGCGCTCGGCGGCGGACATCGCGCGCCGGGTGTTGACCTCGATGACGACGTGGCCGTCGAAGGACGTACGGGCCAGGCTCTCCAGCAGCTCGGCGCAGGGCTGCGTACCGCGGCCGGGGACGAGGTGCTCGTCCTTCGCCGAGCCGTTGCCGTCGGCGAGGTGGATGTGCGCGAGCCGGTCGCCCATCCGGTCGATCATCGCGGTGGCGTCGGTACGGGCGGTCGCGGTGTGCGAGAGGTCGACGGTGAAGTGCCGGTAGTCGTCCTTGGTGACGTCCCACTCCGGCGCGTACGCGAGCATCTCGCGGTCGCGGTAACGCCAGGGGTACATGTTCTCGACGGCGAAGCGGACGTCGGTCTCGTCGGCCATCCGCCAGATGCCGGAGACGAAGTCCCGGGAGTACTGGCGCTGCCAGCGGAACGGCGGGTGCACGACGACGGTGGAGGCGCCGAGCCGTTCGGCCGCGGCCTGGGCGCGCTGGAGCTTGGTCCACGGATCGGTGGACCAGACGCGCTGGGTGATGAGCAGGCAGGGCGCGTGGACGGCGAGGATCGGCACCTGGTGGTGGTCGGAGAGGCGGCGCAGGGCGTCGACGTCCTGGCTGACGGGGTCCGTCCAGACCATCACCTCGACGCCGTCGTAACCGAGGCGCGCGGCGATCTCGAAGGCGGTCGCCGTGGACTCCGGATACACGGAGGCCGTGGAGAGCGCGACTTTCGCGGTCGGGACGCGGACTGGTTCTGCCACGGACACAGGGTACGGGGCCGACGCGGCGCCCGGCCCGGGCAGGGGGAAGGGGCGCCCGGGCCGGGCCCCCCGCTCCGGCGCGCGCCCTCACGGCCCGGGCCGCGCACCGGCCGGTCCGAGCTGGGGATACGGGGGCTGCCAGCCGGCTCGACGCGCTCTGTCAGGGGGGCGCGGCCCGGTGCGGGATGTCACGAGGGTCACCCGCCGGACCGGGCAGGCCGACTTTGCCGGACCGGCCGGACCGCGGCCGCTCCGGCCGCGCGGAGAGAGCGGAGAGAAGGGGACCACGGGGACCACCGTGGACGGCTTCACCGCTGCCGTCCAACTGCTGATCGCAGCCGCCGCCTTCCTGGGCATCCCACTCGTACGCGCCCGGTACGGGCCCCGCACCCGGTACGGGCCCCGCGCCCGGGCCGCGGCCGCGGCGGAGCCCGCCCGCCAGGGGGTGCCCGGCACGGTCCTCGCCGCGATCGGCATGCGCGCACCCCAGGGGGTTAGGGGGTGTCCGGCTCCCCCAACGGCGGCAGGTGGTCGAGCCTGCGCAGGATGACGCCCTCGCGCAGGGCCCAGGGGCAGATCTCCAGTTCCTCCACGCCGAAGAGGTCCATCGCGCCCTCCGCGACCAGCGCGCCCGCCAGGATCTGGTTCGCCCGCCCCTCCGAAACCCCCGGGAGGGCCGCCCGCTGGGCCGTCGTCATCGCTGCCAGGCGCGGGACCCACTCCTCCAGGGACTTGCGGGTCAGGTCCCGCTGGACGTACAGGCCGTCCGCCGAGCGGGCCGCGCCCGCGATGCGGGCCAGCTGCTTGAAGGTCTTCGACGTGGCCACCACGTGGTCCGGGGCGCCGAAGCGGCTGAACTCCCCGACCGAGCGCGCGATCTGGGCCCGTACGTGGCGCCGCAGCGCGCGGACGTCGGCCAAGTCCACCGGGTCCCCCGGCAGCCAGCCCGCCGTGAGCCGGCCCGCGCCGAGCGGGAGGGAGACGGCACGGTCCGGCTCCTCGTCCATCCCGTACGCGATCTCCAGCGAGCCGCCGCCGATGTCGAGGACCAGCAGCTTCCCGGCCGACCAACCGAACCAGCGGCGCGCCGCGAGGAACGTCAGCCGGGCCTCGTCGTCACCGCTGAGGATGGGCAGGTCGATGCCCGTCTCCAGCTTGACGCGCGCCAGGACCTCGTCCGCGTTCGTGGCCTCGCGGACGGCGCTGGTCGCGAAGGGGACGAGGTCCTCGCAGCCCTTGTCCTCGGCGGCCTGCACCGCTTCGCCGATCACCGACACCAGCAGCTCGACGCCCGCCGGCGTGACCGCGCCGTGCTCGTCGAGGAGCTCCGCCAGGCGCAGGTCCACCTTGTGCGAGTGCGCGGGCTGGGGGCGCGCACCGGGGTGCGCGTCGACCACCAGCAGATGGATCGTGTTCGAACCCACGTCAAGGACACCGAGTCTCATAGGGGGAAACGCTACTGCGGCGAAGGACGGGTGGTCGCGTGAGGGGCGCTTAGGCTTTGGTTTGTGCCAAATACGAAGAAGGCCAACACGACCCGGTCGAAGAAGGACGCGGGCAAGGCCAAGGGCAAGCGCAAGCCCGCGGTACCCGACGAGAAGGGGCTCGACTTCCCCCGGGCCTGGGTGGAGTTCCCCGATCCCGCGGACGGGGAACAGGTCTTCCGCTGCGACCTGACGTGGCTGACCTCCCGCTGGACCTGCATCTTCGGCAGCGGCTGCCAGGGCATCCAGGCGGGCCGGGCGGACGACGGCTGCTGCACGCTCGGCGCGCACTTCTCCGACGAGGACGACGAGAAGCGCGTCGCGGAGAACGTGGCCCGGCTGACGCCCGAGCTGTGGCAGTTCCACGACGTCGGCAGCGAAACCGGCTGGACCCAGCTCGACGACGACGGGGAGAAGCAGACCCGCCGCTGGGAAGGCTCGTGCATCTTCCAGAACCGGCCCGGCTTCGCCGCCGGAGCGGGCTGCTCGCTGCACATCCTGGCGCTGCGCGAGGGGCGCGAGCCGCTGGAGACCAAGCCCGACGTCTGCTGGCAGCTGCCCGTCCGCCGGACGTACGACTGGATCGACCGGCCCGACGACACCCGCGTCCTCCAGGTGTCGATCGGCGAGTACGACCGCCGTGGCTGGGGGCCGGGCGGCCACGAACTGCACTGGTGGTGCACGTCGGCGACCTCCGCGCACGGCGCCGGGGACCCGGTGTACGTGACGTACCGGGCCGAGCTGACGGAGCTGATGGGCAAGGAGGGGTACGAGGAGCTCGTACGGCTCTGCGAGGCGCGGCTCGCCTCGCTGCTGCCGATGGCCCCGCACCCGGCGGACCCGGTCGCGCCCTGAGGCCCGCCGCGCCCCGAGGCCCGCCGCGCCCCGAGGCTGCGGGACCCCGAGGCCGACGGGACGAGCACGCGGGCCCGGCGGGCTCAGGAGCGCGAGGTGAGGCTCAGGACCCCGGGCCCGGCGGGTCGGAGGCCGGCGGGGGCGGGGACGGGGGCGGGGAAACCGTTCCTCCTGTCCCGTCCGTAGGCTCCGCCGACGGCGCGGGGGTGGGTGACGGCGGGATCGTCGGCTCGGTCGGCGTGGGGGTCGGGGCCGGGGTGGCCGGCGGCTGGGTCGGCTCCGCCGACGGGGGCCGCGGGCTCGCGGGCGGGTGCGGAGTCGCGGCGGGCGGCGGCGCAGGGCGGCCGCGGCCCTGGATGGCGACGACGGCGCCGCCCGGGTCGACCCCTACGCGGGCCGTCCAGGCGCCGACGGGCTGGGCACCGGTGTCCACGGTGATCCGCAGGGTGACCGATTCTCCGGGGGCCAGCGTGCCCGCGGTCCGGCTCGCCCGCAGCCACGGGGCGTCGGACCACAGCTGCCAGTCCACCGGCCCGCCGCCGGAGGCGGTGAGGGTGAGCAGCGTGGTGGCGCCACGGGAGGACGCGGCGGCGGTGATGCGGCCGGGGGCGCCGGGGCGCTCCGGGTCGGCGGCGGCCGGCGGGCCGGTGCTGATCACCTCGACGAACACGTCGGGTTCGGCGCTGCCCGGGGCGAAGCCGGGGCCGCCGGTGGTCCTGGCGGCGTTGCCGGCGTTCTCGTAGGCGGCGAGCGGGCGGCCCCCGGCGTCCGGCGAGATCTCGGACTCGCCGGCGGAGATGCGGGTGCCGTCGGCGCCGACGGGCTCGCCGGTGCTGGGGGCGCCCCGGTACGCCGCCCACAGCGCCAGGACCGGGGCCGCGACGACGGTGGCGACGACGGTGGTGGTCACCGCCCGGGCGCGCAGCCGGTCGCGCCGGGCGGCGTGGTCCTTGGGGTCCATCGGGAACCCGGTGCGGTCGAAGCGCGGGCCGGGTCCGGCGCCGCGGCGCCGGCCGGAGCGGAGCATCGCGGCGTGGACGGCGGTACGGGGGGCGGGCACCAGGGGGAGCGCGGCCGTGTCGATGCCGGAGCCTGGCCAGGGGGAGCCGGCCCCGACGCGTTCGGCGGCGCGGCGGCAGCGCGGGCAGTCGTCGACGTGCCGGACGAGCTCGGCGCGCAGGCTGGTGGAGAGCAGCACCTGGCCGTCGCCGGTGAGCCGGGACACGCTGGGGCAGCCGCCGGTCTCCACGACGGCGAGGGCGGCGCGGGTGCGCTCGACCTCGCAGGCGGCCCCGGACAGGAGTTCCCGGGCGGCGGCGGGCGGCGTGCCGAGGACGGCGGCGAGTTCGGTGACGCCGAGGCGGTGGCGTACGGCGAGTTCGAGGGCCTCGCGCTGCTCGGGGGTGGTTCCGGCGGCCTCGGGCCAGGCGAGCCGGGCCAGCTCGGTACGGCGGTACGCGCTCACGTCGAGGGTGCGCCGGGCGGCGGGGACGCGCTCGCCGCCGTCCGGGCCGGGGGTCGCGCCCCCCGGCGCATGAGTGCCGTCGATGTGCTCCGGCGTGCGCCGGGCGGAATGCGCTCCCTGCCGGTCGCGCCGCTTCTCGGCGAGCCGGCGCAGGCAGCCCCAGCGGGCGAGGGCGTACAGCCAGGCCCGCCGGTCCCCCTCGTCGGGGCAGCGGCCGGGGTGCCGCTCGGCCGCGGCGAGGGCGTCGCCGAGCACCTCGGTGGCGGTGTCGTGGTCGCACAGCACCGACAGGCAGTAGGTGAACAGGCCGTCCAGGTAGGGCTCGTGCCGGAACGGCGGCGGCTCGGGCGGCTGCCGCTCCCCCGCGAGACCCCCGGAACCCCCAGGAACCCCGGAACCCCGGGAACCCGCGGGACCCTCCTCCGAACCCTCTGAGGGCGTACGCCCGTGCGCCGGGTGTGCGCCGGTGCGCGATGAAGGGTGTGCCTGGTTGCTGCTGTTCACCTCGCGACCGTAGGCGGCGCGCCGGTGACGGCCCGGAAGCCTCCAGCAGTTTTAGCCCTTACGGGTGAACAGATCGGCGACGCGCTGACGCGAGCCTTGACGCGGTCGTTCCGGCACACCTCCGGAAGGAGCGGGAACGAGCACCCGGAACGAGCACCGGGCCGGCCGGGGAGGAGCAGCAAGGAAGGCAGCAAGGCAGGCAGCGAGCGACGAGCAGGTCTGTCCCACCCGCCCCGCCGGCGTTGTCGGTGGGGGCGGCTACGGTGGGGCGCATGGCTGCCCGCACCGCTCGTTCATCCGCCAAGGACCGGCCGTCCTACCGTTGTACCGAGTGCGGGTGGACCACCGCGAAGTGGCTCGGGCGGTGTCCCGAGTGCCAGGCGTGGGGGACCGTCGAGGAGATGGGCACGCCCGCCGTGCGCACCACCGCCGCCGGCCGGGTCTCCACCCCCGCGGTGCCGATCGCCCAGGTCGACGGCCGGACGGCGACCGCGCGCAGCACCGGCGTGGACGAGCTGGACCGCGTCCTCGGCGGCGGCCTGGTGCCCGGCGCCGTCGTGCTGCTCGCCGGGGAGCCGGGCGTCGGCAAGTCGACGCTGCTGCTGGACGTGGCGGCGAAGGCGGCCAGCGACGAGCACCGCACGCTGTACGTCACGGGCGAGGAGAGCGCGAGCCAGGTGCGGCTGCGCGCCGACCGGATCCACGCGTTGAGCGACCACCTCTACCTCGCCGCCGAGACCGACCTCTCGGCGGTGCTCGGGCACCTCGACGCCGTGAAGCCCTCCCTCCTGATCCTGGACTCCGTACAGACCGTCGCCTCCCCCGAGATCGACGGCGCGCCCGGCGGCATGGCCCAGGTGCGCGAGGTGGCCGGGGCGCTGATCCGGGCCTCGAAGGAGCGGGGCATGTCCACCCTCCTCGTGGGACACGTGACGAAGGACGGGGCCATCGCCGGCCCCCGGCTCCTGGAGCACCTGGTCGACGTGGTGCTGAGCTTCGAGGGCGACCGGCACGCGCGGCTTCGGCTGGTGCGCGGCATCAAGAACCGGTACGGCACCACCGACGAGGTCGGCTGCTTCGAGCTGCACGACGAGGGGATCACCGGGCTCGCCGATCCGAGCGGGCTGTTCCTGACCCGGCGCGCGGAGGCCGTTCCGGGCACCTGCCTGACGGTGACCCTGGAGGGCAAGCGCCCGCTGGTCGCGGAGGTACAGGCGCTGACGGTGGACTCGCAGATCCCCTCGCCCCGGCGTACGACCTCCGGGCTGGAGACCTCGCGGGTGTCGATGATGCTGGCGGTGCTGGAGCAGCGCGGCCGGATCACCGCGCTCGGCAAGCGGGACATCTACTCCGCGACCGTGGGCGGGGTGAAGCTGACCGAGCCGGCCGCCGACCTGGCGATCGCGCTGGCCCTGGCCTCGGCCGCCAGCGACGTGCCGCTCCCGAAGAACCTCGTCGCCATCGGCGAGGTCGGCCTGGCCGGCGAGGTGCGGCGGGTGACGGGCGTACAGCGCCGGCTCGCCGAGGCGCACCGGCTCGGCTTCACCCACGCCCTCGTACCGTGCGATCCGGGCAAGGTCCCGGCCGGGATGAAGGTCGTGGAGGTCGCCGACATGGGTGACGCCCTGCGCGTGCTGCCGCGCGGGCGCTCCCGTACGCCGGCCAAGGACCGGGCGGCCGAGTAGCGGCCGAGTAGCGGGCGGAGCCCCTGGTCAGGGGGTCTATACGAGCTCCCCGCCGGGCGGACCCGCGCAAGCAACGGCGGGGCCGTGGCGCGCGCCGGTAGACTTCCGGATGGTCCGCCCGGCCCTACGCAGGCGGCGCAACCCGCGACCCGAGGAGTGCAGTGGCAGCCAAGGACGGGGCAGCAGCATCCGGAAAGTCGGGCGCGAGCTCCAAGCAGGAAGCCATGATGCGTGCTTCGCTGAGCGCGGTCGCACCTGGTCAGCCGCTGCGTGACGGGCTGGAACGGATCGTCCGCGGCAACACCGGCGGGCTCATCGTGCTCGGTATGGACAAGAGCGTCGAGGCGATGTGCACGGGCGGCTTCGTGCTGGACGTGGAGTTCACCGCGACCCGGCTGCGCGAGCTGTGCAAGCTCGACGGCGCGCTCATCCTCGACAAGGACATCACCAAGATCCTGCGGGCCGGCGTGCAGCTGGTGCCGGACGCGTCGATCCACACGGAGGAGACGGGCACGCGGCACCGCACGGCGGACCGCGTCTCGAAGCAGTGCGGCTTCCCGGTCGTGTCGGTGTCGCAGTCGATGCGGCTGATCGCGCTGTACGTGGACGGTGAGCGGCGGGTCCTGGAGGAGTCGGGGGCGATCCTGTCGCGCGCGAACCAGGCCCTCGCCACGCTGGAGCGGTACAAACTGCGCCTCGACGAGGTCGCGGGCACGCTGTCGGCGCTGGAGATCGAGGACCTGGTCACGGTCCGTGACGTGACGGCGGTCGCCCAGCGGCTGGAAATGGTGCGCCGGATCGCGACGGAGATCGCCGAGTACGTGATCGAACTGGGCACGGACGGGCGTCTGCTGTCGCTCCAGCTGGACGAGCTGACGGTCGGGATCGAGCAGGAGCGGGAGCTGGTCATCCGGGACTACGTGCCGGAGCCGACGGCGAAGCGTTCCCGCACGGTGGACGAGGCCCTGGCCGAACTGGACGCGCTGACGCATCCGGAGCTGCTGGAACTGGCGATCGTCGCGAAGGCCCTGGGCTACACCGGGTCGCCGGAGACCCTGGACTCGGCGGTGTCGCCGCGCGGTTACCGGCTGCTGGCGAAGGTGCCGCGGCTGCCGGGGGCCATCATCGAGCGCCTGGTGGAGCACTTCGGCGGCCTGCAGAAGCTGCTCGCGGCCAGCGTGGACGACCTCCAGACGGTCGACGGCGTGGGCGAGGCACGGGCGCGGAGCGTCCGCGAGGGCCTGTCCCGCCTTGCGGAATCGTCCATCCTGGAGCGCTACGTCTAGGACGTGCTCCACGCGGGACGGCCGCACGGCCGTCCCGCCGAACGTCCCCCTCCGGCCGGGGCCGGAGGGGGACGGAGGGGTACGGACCGTCAGTCCTGCTTCAGGACGAACGAGGTGTTGGCCACCGGCATGCCGGGGGACTTGAGTTCCACCACGTACGTGTCCGCGGTCGCGCTGCCCGCCGGAGGCGTCTGGCACTGGTTGGGAGCGCTGAACGTGCGGTCCCATTCGAGGACGTGCTTCGTCTCGCCCTGCGCGGAGACGCGGAAGAAGACGTTGCCGGCGCCGGGCGGGCAGTCCGCCGAGGACCACACCGCCTTGCTGTCGCGTCCCTGAAGGATCGTCAGGATCGCCTGCTTCGGGCCGAGGTCGACCTTGCAGGTGGTTCCGGAGACGTTGCGGGCGATCAGTTCCAGCCGAGGCTTCTCGTTCGCCTCGTACTCGTTCTTCGCGCTCTTCACCTCCCACTGGAGGGCGCTCGCCGCGCACGTGGGAAGCGCGGAGTCGGCCGGAACCTGCGCCGCGCCACCGCCTGCGCCCCCGGCACCCGCCGCCGCGGCGCCGCCGGCGCCCGCGCCGGGGGACGAGCCCGGTTCGCCGTTCTTGCCGGTGCCCGCGGAGCCACCGCCCTCGGCCCCGGTCGTGCCGGCGCCGGTCGTGCCGGCCCCGCCCGAATCGGCCCGGCCGCCCGGGGCCTGACTGATCGCCGGCCCGGTGCCCGAGGGGCCGGGGGTGATCGTGATGGTGCCGGGGCGGCCCTGGCCCTTGCCGTTCGTACTCGACCCGTTCCCGCCGGAGCTGACGGCCCACACGGCGAGAATCGCGAGGAGCGCGGCAACGGACGCCAGCACAGCCCTCCGTCGCCAGTAGATGGAGGAGGGGAGCGGCCCGACCGGATTGCGCAGAGATCCCACGGACGGAACTTTACGAGAGTCCGCGCTCCGTTCCGTGCCCCACATGCCGTGCGACGGGCTTGATTTGCCGATCATCAGCCTGCCGAACCCCGCGAACCCGGTCACAAGCGGCCGGAATCAGCCAGGAGTCTGACGCGGGTGCCCTTTTTCCTTGAGTACCGTCGGTGACCATGGACAGCTCCGACCTCTATCGCGACATCACCGACTTCGCCCGCTCGACGCCCGGCTGGGTGCAGTCGGCCTTCGAGATATGGACGGAGTACGGCCTCCTCCTCTTCGGTGTGCTCTTCATATCCGTCTGGTGGCGCTCGCGCAGCCGGCGCAGCCCCCGGACGGTCGCCCTCGCCGTCCTCGCGCCGTTGGCCACCGCCCTCGCGTACGTCACCTCCGAGGCCCTGAAGTCCACGATGGACGAGGACCGGCCCTGCCGCGCCGTCACCGGGGCGGCCGCCTCGCTGCTCGCGTGCCCCCCGGTCGGGGACTGGTCCTTCCCCAGCAACCATTCGTCGATCGCCGGGGCCGCCGCCGTCGCCCTCGCCCTCGCCGTGCGCCGCCTGGCGCTGCTGACCGTGCCGGTGGCCCTGCTGATGGCCTTCTCCCGCGTCTTCGTCGGCGTGCACTACCCGCACGACGTGGCGGTCGGCCTGCTGCTGGGCGGCGCGGTGGCCGCCCTCGCCGTCCTGGCCCTCACCGGTCCGATCAGTACGATCACGGCGGCCATGCGGGCGAGCGGGGTCCGCGCCGCTGTCTGGTTCACCGGTCCGGGCCCGGCGCGGTAGGGGCGAAACGTGTCAGGATGCCGTCTGCCATGACTGCATCCCCATCACAGACCTCCGCGGCACGGACGTCCGCGTCACACGCCGCCGCGACCTCCGCCCTGCACTCCCCCGTCATCGCGTGGTTCGACGAGCACGCCCGCGACCTGCCCTGGCGCCGCCCCGAGGCCGGCCCCTGGGGGGTCATGGTCAGCGAGTTCATGCTCCAGCAGACCCCCGTCAGCCGGGTCCTGCCGGTGTACGAGCAGTGGCTCGCCCGGTGGCCCCGGCCCGCCGACCTCGCCGCCGACGCCCCCGGAGAGGCCGTACGGGCCTGGGGGCGGCTCGGCTACCCCCGGCGGGCCCTGCGGCTGCACGGCGCGGCCCTGGCCATAACGGAACGGCACGGGGGCGACGTACCGCGGGACCACGCGCAGCTGCTCGCGCTGCCCGGCATCGGGGAGTACACCGCGGCGGCCGTCGCCTCGTTCGCGTACGGGCAGCGGCACGCCGTGCTGGACACCAACGTCCGGCGGGTCTTCGCGCGGGCCTCCACCGGGGTCGAGTACCCGCCGAACGCCACCACCGCGGCCGAACGGCGCCTCGCCCGGGCCCTGCTCCCGCCGGACGAGGACACGGCGGCCCGCTGGGCGGCGGCCTCGATGGAGCTCGGCGCGCTCGTGTGCACCGCCAAGAGCCCGGACTGCGACCGCTGCCCGGTGGCCGGGCTGTGCGCCTGGCGGCTGGCCGGGAAGCCGGCGCACGACGGGCCGCCGCGGCGCGGGCAGACGTACGCCGGCACGGACCGGCAGGTGCGCGGCAAGCTCCTGGCGGTGCTCCGGGATGCGGTGGGCGCGGTTCCGCAGGCGGTGCTCGACACCGTCTGGGACGAACCGGTGCAGCGCGCCCGGGCGCTGGACGGGCTGGTCTCCGACGGGCTCGTGGAGCCTCTCGAGGGCGGCCTGTACCGGCTCCCGCAGACCTGACGGGAACCGGTCCGGAGCTGACTGCCCAATTCCGCTTCCGGACCGGGAAACCGCAGCTCACGGGCACTGTTACACAACCTATGGGTGTCCGTGCGCCCACCGAAGGCTGACCCGCACAGGCCCGTGACAACCCCTCCGTACCTTCAGGTCCGTAAGGCAGCGGTTGAGTGGTTGGACGGAACGGAGGCGGTCTGAGATGGCGCACGGCGAGGTACTCGAATTCGAAGAGTACGTACGCACTCGGCAGGACGCGCTGCTGCGCAGTGCCCGGCGCCTGGTCCCGGACCCCACCGACGCGCAGGACCTCCTGCAGACCGCCCTCGTCCGCACCTACGGCCGCTGGGACGGCATCGCCGACAAGTCCCTGGCCGACGCCTACCTCCGCCGGGTCATGATCAACACCCGTACCGAGTGGTGGCGCGCCCGCAAGCTCGACGAGGTCCCCACCGAGCAGCTCCCCGACGCCTCCGTCGAGGACGGCTCCGACCAGCGCGCCGACCGCGCCCTGCTGATGGACATCCTCAAGGTGCTCGCGCCCAAGCAGCGCAGCGTGGTGGTGCTGCGACACTGGGAGCAGATGAGCACCGAGGAGACGGCCGCGGCGCTCGGGATGTCGGCGGGAACCGTGAAGAGCACCCTGCACCGCGCACTGGCCCGCCTCCGGCAGGAGCTGGAGAGCCGGGACCTCGACATGCGCGCGCTGGAACGCGGTGACCACACCATGCGGTACGAGGGGCGTGAGCGGTGCGCGGCCTGAAAGGCCAGGGTTTGAGCAGCGGTGGGTCGCTGGTGCTGATGTCGGCGGGGACGGTCGTCCTCGTCGGCACAGCCGTGTTCGCGGTCGGTTGCGCCACCGGCGGCACCGGCCTGCGCGACGGCGGCCCGGCGCGCACCGACACCGTGGCCAAGACGGCCCCGTCCCCTTCCTCGGCCGACCCCTCCTCGACGGCGTCGGGGAAGCCGGCGGCGAAGGTGGACCCGGTCCGGCTCCTCATGGCGGACCCCAAGGTCAGCAACGCGATCAAGCGCGACCTCAAGCCCTGCACGGGCAAGGAGTACCCGGTCGACGTCAGTTACGGCCGGGTCACCGGCAGCCCCGTCGTGGACGTCGTCGTCAACGTGCTGTCCTGCGCCGACGCCCTGGGCCGCGGCTCGTTCGTGTACCGGGAGGACGGCGGAAAGTACGAGAATGTGTTCTCGGACGAGCAGCCGCCCGTCTACGCGGAGATCGACCGGGGTGACCTGGTGGTCACCAAGCAGGTCTACGGAAAGAGCGACGCGCTCGCCTATCCGTCCGGCGAGGACGTGATCACGTACCGCTGGAACGGGGAGAAGTTCGTCGAGCACGACCGGGTGCACTCGGAGTACAGCAACGTGGTCGACGGCGGGGGCCAGCCCGCACCGGTGGTCACGCCGAAGAACTGACCGCCCGACCGCCCGACTGCCCGACCGCCCACCCACCTGACCACCGCAGTAGCGAGCGAAGAGAAGAACCGAGGCGAGGCTCCCGCATGGCCGAGACCCATGTCCTGTTCGTGGAGGACGACGACGTCATCCGCGAGGCCACCACCCTGGCGCTGGAACGCGACGGGTTCGTGGTCACCGCCATGCCCGACGGGCTGTCCGGTCTGGAATCCTTCCGGGCCGACCGCCCCGACATCGCGCTGCTCGACGTGATGGTGCCCGGCATGGACGGTGTGAGCCTGTGCCGCCGCATCCGCGACGAGTCCACCGTCCCCGTGATCATGCTGTCGGCACGCGCCGACTCCATCGACGTGGTGCTGGGCCTGGAGGCGGGCGCCGACGACTACGTCACCAAGCCCTTCGACGGCTCCGTGCTGGTCGCCCGCATCCGCGCCGTGCTGCGCCGCTTCGGCCACGCCGGCGGCCCGCAGAACGGCGGGTCCGGCGACGAGGACGACTCCGGCGAGCGCGGGGTGCTGGCCTTCGGCGACCTGGAGGTCGACACCGAGGGCATGGAGGTCCGCAAGGCGGGCGCCGCCGTGGCGCTGACGCCGACCGAGATGCGGCTGCTGCTGGAGTTCTCCTCCGCGCCCGGCACCGTACTCTCGCGCGACCGCCTGCTGGAGCGGGTCTGGGACTACGACTGGGGCGGCGACACCCGTGTCGTCGACGTCCACGTCCAGCGACTGCGGACCAAGATCGGCCAGGACCGGATCGAAACGGTCCGCGGCTTCGGATACAAGCTGAAGGCCTGAGGCCCGGACGGCATGAGGCGCTTCACCCTCCGTACGGGGATCCGCTGGAAGATCACCCTCGCCATCGCCGCGGTCGGCGCGCTCACCGCGGTGGCGCTGAGCCTGGTGGTGCACAGCGCTGCCCGGGTGTCGATGCTGGAGAGCGCCCGCGAGACGCAGCTCGACCGGGTCCAGTTCATGGCCGGCGTCGCCGAGGCCGGCCGCAAGCCGCCCATGGTGGCGAAGCTCAACGACCCGGAGCTGCCCGCCGAGCTGCGCGAGAAGGCACGTTCCGGCAGGCGCGGTACGTACGTGCAGGAGACCCGCAAGGGCACGCCCGAGGTGTGGGCCGCGGTGCCCCTCGGCAACGGGCAGGTGCTGTCGCTGCACACGCAGTTCCGGGAGAGCGCCAACATGGTCCGGGACCTCGACCGGGCACTGGTCGTCGGCTCGCTCGCCGTCGTGATCGGTGGCTCGGCGCTCGGCGTGCTCATCGGGGGCCAGATCTCGCGCCGGCTGCGCAAGGCCGCCGCGGCCGCGCAGCGGGTGGCCCACGG
This sequence comes from Streptomyces antarcticus, assembly GCF_026627255.1. Classification (GTDB taxonomy): domain Bacteria; phylum Actinomycetota; class Actinomycetes; order Streptomycetales; family Streptomycetaceae; genus Streptomyces; species Streptomyces antarcticus. Next base: position 24,982 of record NZ_JAPNLM010000018.1, read on the forward strand.
GGATCCCGAGGTACGGGTCCGGGACGCCGTCGGGGGCCTCGTACGCGACGAGACGGACGACCTCGCGCGGGCCGTGGACGCCATGGCCGACGCGCTCCAGCAGCGGCTGGAGGCCGAGCGGCGGGTGACCGCGGACATCGCGCACGAGCTGCGGACGCCGGTGACGGGACTGCTGACGGCGGCGGAACTGCTGCCGCCCGGGCGGCCGACCGAGCTGGTCCGCGACCGGGCGCAGGCGATGCGCGCCCTGGTGGAGGACGTACTGGAGGTGGCCCGGCTGGACAGCGCGTCCGAGCGGGCGGAGCTCCAGGACGTGGCGCTGGGCGAGTTCGTGAGCCGGCGGGTGCGGGCGCTGATGCCGGAGGCCTCCGTACGGGTCGTGGCGGACGAGATCGTCAGCACCGATCCGCGGCGCCTGGAGCGGATCCTGGGGAACCTGCTGGCCAACGCGACGCGGTACGGGCAGCCGCCGATCCAGGTGGACGTCGAGGGGCGGGTCGTACGGGTCCGTGACCACGGGCCCGGCTTCCCCGAGGCACTGCTGCGCGAGGGGCCGAGCCGGTTCCGGACCGGGTCCACGGACCGTGCGGGCGTGGGCCACGGGCTGGGGCTGACGATCGCGGAGGGGCAGGCGCGGGTACTGGGCGCCCGGCTGACGTTCCGCAACGTGGCGGCCCCGGGCGGCTTCGAGCGCGAGGGCACGGCGGCGGGCGCGGTGGCGGTGCTGTGGCTGCCGGAACACGCGCCGACGGCGACGGGCAGCTTCCCGGTCGTCAAACTGCCGCAGGCCTGAGCGGCCGCGGCCGGTGCGGGGCCCGGCCGGTGCGGGGCCGGTGCGCGGCCGGACCGGTACCGGGCCGTAGGCCCCGCAGGGCGCGTGACTTAGCATCCGTGGCATGACCGACGGTACGAATCCCCCCAGCAGCCCGCAGCCCGAGCAGCCCGCCCCGGGGAGCGGCGGCTACGGGTTCCCGCCGGGGCCGCCCGCGTCCGGCGGTTACGGCTACCCGGCCGACCAGGGCCCGCGGCCCTCGCCGGGCGCGGGCTACGGCTACCCGGCACCGCCGCCGCCCGAGTCCGGCGGCGGCTACGGCTACCCGGCGGACCAGGGGCAGGACCAGGGGCAGGGGCAGAGCCACCCGAACCCGTACCAGCAGGACCTGCCCGGACCGTACCGGCCGGGTTCCTACCAGCAGTTCCCGGGCGGCGCCCCGGCATCCCCGGGCGGACCGGGCGACCCGGGCGGGCCGGCCGATCCGGGCGGGCCGGCCGATCCGGGCGGGGCGTGGCCGCCGGCGGGTGCGCAGCAGCCCGCGCCGTTCGCGCGGCAGCAGTCCGGTCAGCCGGACTGGGACGCGCTCGCCGACCGCTCGGCTGCCGAGCGGCGCAAGAAGCGGCTGTGGACGATCGGCGGCGTGGCGGCCGTACTGGCCCTGCTCGCCGGCGGCGGAACGTTCCTGCTGCTGGGCGGGGACGACAAGGCCGAGGACGTCGCGGACGATGCCCCCGCGGCCACCGGGTCGGCCTCCCCCAAGCCGGAGGGCTCCAAGAGCAAGGCCCCGGTCGACAAGTCCCCCACCGTCGCCAGCGACCCGACCCTGATCCGCGACCACAGCGGCAAGGACCACCTGAAGATGAGCACCGAGGCGGGCGTCTTCGCGATCGACAAGCACTACGAGCTGCGGACCAAGGGCAACGAGAAGTCGTACGCCGAGGCCGAGAAGCGCGTCGTCGACGCGTCCAAGAGCTTCACCGTCTCGGCCCGCGTCTGGAACCGCGCCCCGAAGGGGCGCCAGATAGCCGTCAGCCAGGGCAACGACAAGACCTTCGGCTTCGAGCTGGGCTCGGACGAGGTGAACGGCAAGCCGGCGTGGATCTTCCGGGTCCAGACGAGCGACCAGGGGGCCGACTCCACGACGCAGACCATCGCCGCGGAGGGCCTGAAGATGGCGAAGACGATGACGACGCTGACGGGTACCTACGACGCCGAGAAGAAGACGATCACCCTGTACGTGAACGGCAAGAAGGCCTCGGAGGGGCAGGTCACGGGCGTCTACAACGCCCCGGGCCCGCTCCAGCTGGCCCGCTCCCGCCACGAGGGCAACTGGACCGGCTCCTGGAACGGCGCCATGGACAGCATGCGCGCCTTCGGAGTGGCCCTGTCGCCGGAGCAGGTCGCCGCCGTCCGCCAGAACAAGCTGTCCCCGTCGGTCAAGCCGAGCGGCGCGTGGGTCCTGCTCTGAGCGGGCCGGCCGACGCGCCCGTCGTCCTCCTGGTCAGAGGGTGACGCCGGCGTTGCGCAGGAAGGCGACCGGGTTGACGGCCGAGCCGTAGTTCGGGGTGGTGCGGATCTCGAAGTGCAGGTGCGGGCCGCTGGAGTTTCCGGTGTTGCCGGAGAGGGCGATCCGCTGGTCCGTGGAGACCTTCTGGCCGATCTTGACCTGGATGCGCGAGAGGTGGGCGTACTGGGAGTACGTCTTGTTCGCGTGCTTGATCACGATGGCGTTGCCGTAGGCCGGGCCGTCGCCGCCGCCGTTGGGGCCGGCCTTCACGACGGTGCCGGCGCCCGCGGCCTTGACCGGGGTGCCGACGGGGACGGCGAAGTCCTGGCCGGAGTGCTTGTGCGACCACATGTTGCCGCCCTTGCCGAAGGTCGCGGTCAGCGTGTACTTCTCGACGGGCTTGTCCCACAGGCCGGTCTTCGCGCCCTTGGCGGCCGCACCCTTGGCGGCCGCGGCCTGGGCGGAGGCCTGCTCGGCGACCAGCTGGGCGGTGCCGGTGAGGGCGGTCTGCGTCGTGTCGGCGAACGCGGCGGCCGTCCCGGCCCCGAGGGCCAGCACCGCACCGAGAGTGGTTACGCCGACGGCAATGCGGGTACGACGGGTAGAGACGCGCTTCGCGAACATGAAATAGACCTCCGGGGCCGGGGACAGGACGGGTCACGCCCTCTTGGGGCATGAAGTGACCCGGCACGATCAAGCACGTGCCGGGCTGGCTCATCCTTGGTAACCCGCGCCCCCGGCGTTCCCCAAACGTCTCCGTTACTACCCGGGCTCGTAGCCGAGCCGGGGCGCTCCGCCCTGTTGACCGCCCCCCTGCTGGGGCGGAGGTCCGGTTTGGGCACTTTTGGATCTACGAATCGGGCTAGTACGTCCGTTTTGTTCTGTGTGGCTTGTCACCGGCGGAGGGCCTCCGGCAGCCCGGTCCGGGACCATCGGCCGACCCTTCGCGCCGCCTTCCGCGCCCCCTCGCCCACCCTCGCCCGCGGTGGCCGACCTTCCCTTGACCGCCGTTGGCCGCCCTTGTCTTGCCCACCGCGGTCGCCGCCCCTTGGCCGCCTTTACTCAGTCCCCCGGCCCGCCGCAGGCCGCCGTACGCCCGCCCCTGGGCGCGGCCGCACCTCCCGGGGGCCCCACCGGCGGCCGCAGGGCGGCCCAGACGCCGTACGCACGGCCCTGACGGCGCCTCCCGGGCCGCACGTGCCGCTCGGCATGTGTGCGACGCGGCACGCGCGACGCGGCACCCGGTCCACCCCGCGCACGCGAAAGGGGCGGCCCCGGAACCGTTCGGTTCCGGGGCCGCCCCTTCATGCGTACCGCTGCCGCCAGGCGGCGGTCACGCGCCCTTCGACAGGTCCGGGCCGGAGCCCGTGGCCTCGATCGGGGGGAGGTCCGGCAGAGCCGTCTTCTCCTCGCCGCGGAAGGTGAACTTGGCGTCGTCGCCCTCACCCTCCTTGCCGACGACCACGATCTGACCGGAACGCAGCTCGCCGAAGAGGATCTTCTCCGAGAGCAGGTCCTCGATCTCGCGCTGGATGGTCCGGCGCAGCGGGCGGGCGCCCATGATCGGGTCGTAGCCGCGCTTGGCGAGCAGGAGCTTCGCGTCACCGCTCAGCTCGATGCCCATGTCGCGGTCCTTCAGGCGCTCGTCGACCTTGGCGATCATGAGGTCGACGATCTGGATGATGTCTTCCTCGGTGAGCTGGTGGAAGACGACCGTGTCGTCGACACGGTTGAGGAACTCGGGCCGGAAGTGCTGCTTGAGCTCTTCGTTGACCTTCGCCTTCATCCGGTCGTATCCGGTCTTGGTGTCGCCCTGTGCCGCGAAGCCCAGGTTGAACCCCTTCGAGATGTCCCGCGTACCCAGGTTGGTCGTCATGATGATGACCGTGTTCTTGAAGTCCACGACCCGGCCCTGGGAGTCGGTCAGACGACCGTCCTCCAGGATCTGGAGAAGGGAATTGAAGATATCCGGGTGGGCCTTCTCGACCTCGTCGAAGAGCACGACGGAGAACGGCTTGCGGCGCACCTTCTCGGTGAGCTGGCCGCCCTCTTCGTAGCCCACGTAGCCGGGGGGCGAACCGAAGAGACGGGAAACCGTGTGCTTCTCGCTGAACTCCGACATGTCGAGGGAGATCAGCGCGTCCTCGTCGCCGAAGAGGAATTCGGCGAGCGTCTTCGAGAGCTCGGTCTTACCGACACCGGACGGACCGGCGAAGATGAACGAGCCACCCGGGCGCTTCGGGTCCTTCAGACCCGCACGGGTACGGCGGATCGCCTGGGAGAGCGCCTTGATGGCGTCCTTCTGGCCGATGACCCGACGGTGCAGCTCGTCTTCCATGCGGAGCAGTCGCGAGGACTCCTCCTCGGTGAGCTTGAAGACGGGAATGCCGGTCGCGGTCGCGAGGACTTCGGCGATGAGCTCGCCGTCGACCTCGGCGACGACGTCCATGTCGCCGGCCTTCCATTCCTTCTCGCGCTTGGCCTTCCCCGCCAGCAGCTGCTTCTCCGAATCACGGAGGGAAGCCGCCTTCTCGAAGTCCTGGGAGTCGATGGCCGACTCCTTGTCGCGACGCACGTTCGCGATCTTCTCGTCGAACTCGCGGAGGTCCGGCGGCGCGGTCATCCGGCGGATGCGCATCCGGGATCCGGCCTCGTCGATCAGATCGATCGCCTTGTCCGGGAGGAAGCGGTCCGAGATGTACCGGTCCGCCAGCGTCGCCGCCTGGACGAGGGCCTCGTCCGTGATGGAGACGCGGTGGTGGGCCTCGTAGCGGTCCCGCAGGCCCTTGAGGATCTCGATCGTGTGGGGGAGGGAAGGCTCCGCCACCTGGATCGGCTGGAAGCGGCGCTCGAGGGCCGCGTCCTTCTCGAGGTGCTTGCGGTACTCGTCCAGCGTCGTGGCACCGATGGTCTGGAGCTCACCACGGGCCAGCATGGGCTTGAGGATGCTCGCCGCGTCGATCGCGCCCTCGGCGGCGCCCGCACCCACGAGGGTGTGGAGCTCGTCGATGAACAGGATGATGTCGCCGCGGGTGCGGATCTCCTTGAGCACCTTCTTCAGGCGCTCCTCGAAGTCACCGCGGTAGCGGGAACCGGCGACCAGGGCACCGAGGTCAAGCGTGTAGAGGTGCTTGTCCTTGAGGGTCTCGGGGACCTCGCCCTTGACGATCGCCTGCGCCAGGCCCTCGACGACGGCGGTCTTGCCGACGCCGGGCTCGCCGATGAGGACCGGGTTGTTCTTGGTCCGGCGGGACAGGACCTGCATGACCCGCTCGATCTCCTTCTCGCGCCCGATGACCGGGTCGAGCTTGGATTCGCGGGCGGCCTGCGTGAGGTTGCGGCCGAACTGGTCCAGGACGAGCGAGGTCGAGGGCGTGCCCTCGGCCGGGCCGCCGGCCGTGGCCGACTCCTTGCCGCCCCCGGTGTAGCCGGAGAGCAGCTGGATGACCTGCTGCCTGACCCGGTTGAGGTCGGCGCCCAGCTTCACGAGGACCTGGGCGGCGACGCCCTCGCCCTCGCGGATCAGGCCGAGCAGGATGTGCTCGGTGCCGATGTAGTTGTGGCCGAGCTGGAGGGCCTCTCGGAGCGACAGCTCCAGGACCTTCTTCGCCCGCGGGGTGAAGGGGATGTGGCCGGAAGGGGCCTGCTGCCCCTGTCCGATGATCTCCTCAACCTGCTGGCGAACAGCCTCGAGCGAAATCCCGAGGCTCTCCAGGGCCTTAGCGGCGACACCCTCACCCTCGTGGATCAAGCCCAGGAGGATGTGCTCGGTGCCGATGTAGTTGTGGTTGAGCATCCGGGCTTCTTCCTGAGCCAGGACGACAACCCGCCGCGCGCGGTCGGTGAACCTCTCGAACATCGTTTATCGCTCCTCAGAGCGGTCGGGCAGTTCGGGGTCGGTCCCCGCCCTGTCCTTCCGCATGCTAGTCCCGCGGGGCGGGACAGCTCATTCCAACTGCCGACATCCGTCCGCGGCTCACCCCCACGTCGGTGAGGAAAACCGGCCTGAACAGCCGACAACTGCTCCAACCCGATAGTGGGAGACGATGTTCCCGCAGGCCAGGCAGATACCCGTCACGCGTGTACGCCGATGGCGAACGGGAGCCGCACAAATCAGCGTGTCGCCCCGATCCACTAGGAATGTCTTACCCGCCGTGACGGACACTCCATGCCGGTGGCACCGGTCCACTCCGCTAAGGGCGAACACGGTTGCGTCCCGAATGTGAGACTCCACCACCGCGGATCTTTACGTTCCGCATTGATCCGCGTGCGGTGCGTCACACCGCCCGTAACCCCCCGGGCATTCGGGAGTTGCTCCGGGCATGGCCGTCAGCAGCGTCACCGTCCCGTCGCCCCGCGTACCGCCCGGCAAGGACGCGTACGCCTCCTGGTACGAGCGGGTGCTCGGCTGGACCGTCGCCGGCGGACCGCCTGCCCAGCTCGTCACCGGAGTCCGGTTCGACGTCCTGGAACTGCCGTCCGACGCGGGGGCCGCCCTGCTGCGCGGGCCGGTCGCCACCGGGCCGGTGGCCCTGATGGGGCGCCGGATGCGGTTCCTGGTGGCCGCCGGGAGCGCCGACGAACTGGACGGGCTGCTCGACTGGCTGGAGTGGGGCGGGGTCGCCCTGGATCTCGCCGCCCTGGGTGAGGGTGGCCGGATCACCGCTCCGAAGCCGCCCGGGGCTCCCTCCGGGGAGGGCCCCCGGGAGGCCGCCGTCTGGCTGCGGCCCCCCGAGAAGGGGTGCGAGGCGCTCCTGCCGTCCCTGCCCGCTCCCGGGAAGGGCGCCGGGCCCGCGGGCGGGCCCGATCTCGTACGCCTGGTCGCGGCGGCGGCGACGGAATGCCACCGGGCGCGATTGCGGCGTACGCACCGGACCCGTCAGCCCTGGGTCTTCTCGTAGGCCTCGCGGATCTCGGCCGGGACGCGGCCGCGGTCGTTCACGTTGTAACCGTTCTCCTTGGCCCACGCGCGGATCGCCGCGGTATCCGGGTTACCGGTCGTCGCCGAGGCGCGGCCCTTGGTGCGGGCGGCGTTGGCGCGGCCACCGGTGCGGCGGCCGCCCTTGGCGTACGGGTCGAGCAGACCGCGGAGCTTTTCAGCGTTGGCGGTGGTGAGGTCGATCTCGTAGGTCTTGCCGTCCAGAGCGAACGTCACCGTCTCGTCCGCCTCGCCGCCGTCGAGGTCGTCGACAAGAAGGACCTGAACCTTCTGTGCCACCGGGATTTCCTTTCATCGAAAAGCAGTACGCGGAAAGGAAACCGCTTTTGCGGGAAAAACACAAACCCCCGGGGAGAGGTTCGAGACCGCAACAGGGCGGGAAACGTACGCGATTCGGACATAGGCCGCGGGTGTGTGGGACACGGGAAAAGCCGTGGTGATCGATCAGAGGTGCAGAAGCATGCGACTGTTGCCCAAGGTGTTCGGCTTCACTCGTTCGAGACCGAGGAACTCCGCGACACCCTCGTCATAGGAACGCAGGAGCTCGATGTACACATCGGTCTCGACCGGCGTCTCGCCGATCTCGGTGAACCCGTGCTTCGCGAAGAAGTCCACTTCGAAGGTCAGGCAGAAAACCCGGCTCACCCCGAGCGCCCGCGCGGTCTCCAACAACTGCGACAGCACCCGATGGCCGACGCCGCCGCCCTTCAACTCGCGGTCCACGGCGAGAGTGCGCACTTCGGCGAGGTCTTCCCACATCACGTGGAGAGCGCCGCAGCCGACCACCTCGTGGTCCGAGTCGCGTTCCGCGACCCAGAACTCCTGGATGTCCTCATAAAGGACCACCGGGGCTTTGTCGAGCAGGATCCGCTGCTGCACGTACTGGTCGAGCAGGCGGCGCAGCGCGGGAACATCACGGGTGCGGGCACGGCGGATCGTCACTGTTTCTGCGGGTGCAGCGGAAAACTCTCCCATGGGTCCGGACGCTATCGCCCCGGACCGGCGGGGCGCTCGCCGGAGCCGTCTTCCCCTTCGCCCGCGGCGGGGGCGGAGGCCGGAACTTCCGAGGATTCCGCAGCCGCGGCGACGGCGTCGGCCGCCGCAGTGACCGTACCCGCGGCCTCGTCGTCGTGCTGGACGATCCGGACGGCGTCCCGGAGGGCTTCTCGCTGTTCCGCCGACATCATGCCGAAGAAGGCGACGAGGGCGGCCGCGGGGTTGTCGCTCGTCGCCCAGGCTTCGTTCATCAGTGCGGCCGAGTACGCGGGGCGGGTGGAGACCGCCGTATATCGATAGGCGCGTCCTTCCGCCTCACGGCGGACCCAGCCCTTCTGGTGAAGATTGTCCATAACGGTCATGACCGTGGTGTAGGCGATGGACCGTTCCTGCTGGAGGTCTTCCAGGACTTCCCGAACGGTGACCGGGCGGTTCCACTGCCACACCCGCGTCATGACGGCGTCTTCGAGATCTCCCAAGGGGCGAGGCACACCAGCACGATAGTGCGGATTGCGGTGAATTGCCCGACCATTCCGGCGGCAACGCGCAACAAATCGGGCGCACGGCCGCGGTGGCCGTACGCCCGTGGTGCCCGAAGGCTCTGCGGTGCTACTTCCGGGGCTGCTGGGCGGCCTCGGCCCGGGCGAGCACGGCGTCGACCGCCGCGTCCTCCTTGGCCTTGTTGGCGCCGCCCTGGGTCTTCACGATCGTCACGACGAGAGCGATGAAGAACGCGGCCATCACGATGGGGGGCACGAGCGCGGAAACGTAGTCCATGCCCCTCAGCCTAGCTACCCGGCGGCCCGGCCCTCCGCCGGGGGCGGGCCGGGCTTGCGGCGCGGCGGGAACGCCTCGCCGGGGGTGGGGACGGGGCGTTCCGGCTTCGGCCGGTCCTTGGGCTGCGGCGCCGGGACGGGCGGCCGCCCGCCTTGACCGCTGCCCTGGCCGCTGCCCTGGCCGCCGCCCTGCCCGCCGGCCAGGGCCAGCAGCCGGGTGCGGGGCGCGGGGGCGGTCCGGAGCCGTCGGCGTACGGAGCGCTCGGCGACGGCCTGGGCCCGGTCCAGCACCGCCGCGGCGAGCGGGTTGGCCCGCAGGGCACGCAGGGCGGCGAGGTCGTCCGGCACCGGCTCGTAGCCGGCGGCCAGGGCGTCCTGGAGCAGCACCAGGTAGCCGGAGAGGCTGCCGGGGAGAGCGCCCCGGTAGCGCGCGAGGTCCTCGAGGAGGAAGGCTCTGAGCCGGGCGGCCTCCGAGGCCGCGTCGTCCACCGACCGCGCGAGGCGCAGGCAGTCCTGGACCTCCGCGGCCGACAGGGGGGCCGAGGAGGACTGGAGGGCGTGGGCGAGCGAGCGCCTGAGCACGTGCAGCTCGGCAGGGCTGAACGCCATGCCGCCGCGGGATCCGTAGGGCGTGGGCATGGGCCGAAGATACGCGCTAATCGGACAAAATCCTCTGACGGTGAGCGGCGTCGGCGCGGCGGGGCGCCGACGCCTCCGGTCAGCCGGACTCTTTGACGGCGCGCAGGAAGTCGGCCCAGGCGGCCTGGGTCGTGGCGAGCACCAGGTGCGCCGGATCGGCGTGGTCGGCGACGCGCACGAGCGAACCGGGGGTCGCGGAGACGTAGACGCAGGCGTCCCCCTCGTCGCAGAACGAGGACTTCTGCCACACGGGCTGAGCGGTCATGGGGTCTCCTCCGGGCGCGGTCGCCGGTCATTCCTGTGAAGGGAAGGTAACGCCGCGGCGGCTTCGGGCCGGTCACATTGGCGGAATTCGGTGCGTCGGCCCCGGCGCGGCGGTCGCACGCCCGGAGGTGCGGGCGGCCGGACCGGGGCTGACCGGCGCGCGGAGCCGGGCGGGGCCGCGCGCTGGTCAGCCCCGCTCCGCGCGCCGGTACCGCGCGCCGCGCCGGGCCGCCCGGTGCCCGGTGCCGGCTGGTGCCCGGTGCCGGCTGGTGCCCAGTGCCGCCCGGTGCCCGGTGCCGGCCCGTGCCCGGGTGCCGGCCGCTGGCCGCCGGCTACAGGCGGGCCGTGAAGGCGGCGACCGCCTCTTCGACCTCCTGCGGCGTCCACGACAGCCCCGGCTCCGTCACCTCCAGCTCCGTCATCGACAGGCCCGGCGGGCCGTCGGTGGACCAGCGGCGGAACAGGACCCGGCCGGTGTCCTCCGCCAGCGCCGCGCCCGCCTCGGTCAGCCGGTCCGGCCCGTACGGGAGCCACACCTGGAACTGGTGGGTGTGCGGCACCTCCGGGTGGACGCGGAACCACGGGATCCCGGCCGCCTCGAAGCCGTCCCGCAGTTCCCGCGCCACCATCCGCGCCTGGGCGACGTACTCCGGCAGGAGTGGCAGCTCCCGCTCCAGCCCGGCCAGGGCCGACAGCGCCTGGGGGAACTGCCGGAAGACCTGGCCGCCGTAGCGATGGCGCCAGACCCTGGTCTCCTCCACGAAGGACCGCGGGCCCGCCAGGCAGGCGCCGCTGAGGCCGCCGAGCGACTTGTAGAAGGACACGTACACCGAGTCCGCCAGCGCCGCGATCTCCGCGAGGGGGCGGCCGAAGTGCACCGTCGACTCCCACAGCCGGGCCCCGTCGAAATGGACGACCGCGTCCCGCTCCCGGGCCGCGGCCACCAGCGCCTCCAGCTCCTCCCACGAGGGCAGCAGGAAGCCCGCGTCCCGCAGCGGCAGCTCCAGCATCAGCGTGCCGAAGGGCTCCGCGAGGTCCCGGACCTCGGCGGGCGTCGGCTGGCGCGGCTCGACCGTCGGGTGCGCCACCCGCAGGCCGGAGACCGCCGACAGCGCGCCGCCCTCCCACCGCTCAGGGTGGGACATGGGGTGCAGGGCCACCACCGGGTTGCCGGTCCGGGCCGCCCAGCACCGCAGGGCGACCTGCTGCGCCATCGTCCCGGTCGGGAAGAACGCGGCGTCCTCGGTGCCCAGCAGCTCCGCGACCCGGCGCTCCAGCTCGGCGACCACCCCGTCGCCGTACACGTCGGCCGGCTCGTCCATGGCGTACGGGGCGTCCCGGAGCAGGTCCAGCAGCTCCCCCACCGTCGGCTCCAGGAGGCTCCGGGACAGGGTGCGGTCCGCCCCCCGCCAGGCTGCCACCAGCCGCTTCGCGCGTGCGGTGTCCTCGTCGTGCTCGCCGTTGTCCTCGTTCATAGCTCCCGATCATCGCCGACCGGCCAGAAGGGCCAGGGGCTAGCATGGCGGCGTAACGTCCGGTACCCCCCGCGGACTGGAACGGAAGGCCCTCCCCGCGTGAACCCATCACAGCAGCCCCGCCCTGCCCGGCTGGCCGTCGGCGTCGTCGGAGCCGGGCGGGTCGGCCCCGCGCTGGCCCGTGCGCTCCAGCAGGCCGGGCACGTGCCCGTGGCCGTGTCCGGAGTCTCCGACGCGTCCGTGCGCCGCGCCGCACGGCTCCTGCCCGACGTACCGCTTGTCCCGCCCGCGCAGGTGCTGGAGCGGGCCGACCTGGTGCTCCTCACCGTCCCCGACGACGCGCTGCCCTCGCTCGTCGAGGGCCTCGCCGAAACCGGCGCGGTCAGGCCCGGCCAGCTCCTCGTCCACACGTCCGGGCGGTACGGGACCGCCGTGCTCGACCCGGCGCGGCGCGCGGGCGCGCTGCCGCTGGCCCTGCACCCCGCGATGACCTTCACCGGCACCGAGGTGGACGTGCAGCGGCTGGCCGGCTGCTCCTTCGGGATCACCGCCCCCGACGAACTGCGCCTCGCCGCCGAGGCCCTGGTCATCGAGATGGGCGGGGAGCCCGAGTGGATCGCGGAGGAGAACCGCCCGCTCTACCACGCGGCCCTCGCCCTCGGCGCGAACCACCTGGTCACCCTGGTGGCCCAGTCGCTGGAGCTGCTGGGCAAGGCCGGGGTCGAGCGCCCCGACCGGATGCTCGGCCCGCTGCTCGGCGCGGCCCTCGACAACGCCCTGCGCTCCGGCGACGCCGCCCTGACCGGCCCGGTGGCCCGCGGTGACGCCGGTACGGTCGCCGCGCACGTCTCGGAGCTGCGCCGGCACGCGCCCGGCGCGGTCGCCGGGTACCTGGCGATGGCCCGTACCACCGCCGACCGGGCGCTCGCGCACGGTCTGCTCAAGCCCGAACTCGCCGAGGACCTCCTCGGGGTGCTCGCGGACGAGGACGGCACCGGATGAGCCCGCTGCTGCACACCGCCGCCGAGCTCCACGCGCTGCCGCGCACCGGCCGCCGGGCCGTGGTGATGACCATGGGCGCCCTGCACGAGGGCCACGCCACTCTGATCCGCACCGCGCGGGAGCAGGCCGGGCCGGGCGGCCAGGTCGTCGTCACCGTCTTCGTCAACCCGCTTCAGTTCGGGGCGGGCGAGGACCTCGACCGCTACCCGCGCACCCTCGACGCCGATCTCGCGCTCGCCGGGGAGGCGGGCGCCGACGCGGTGTTCGCCCCGGCCGTCGACGAGGTGTACCCGGGCGGCGACCCGCAGGTGCGGGTCAGCGCCGGGCCCATGGGCGGGCGCCTCGAAGGGGCCACCCGCCCCGGGCACTTCGACGGGATGCTGACCGTCGTCGCCAAGCTGCTCCACCTCACCCGCCCCGACCTCGCCCTCTTCGGCCAGAAGGACGCGCAGCAGCTGGCGCTGATCCGGCGGATGGCGACCGACCTGAACTTCCCCGTCGAGGTGGTCGGCGTACCGACCGTCCGCGAGGAGGACGGGCTCGCGCTGTCCTCCCGCAACCGCTACCTCTCCCCCGCCGAGCGGCGCACCGCGCTGGCCCTGTCCCGCGCCCTGTTCGCCGGGCGGGACCGGCTCGCCGCGCAGGCGGCGCTGCGGGCCCGCGCCGAGGCCTCCCCGGCCAGCGACGAGCGGGCCTCGGCGCTGGCGAGGCTGGGCGAGATCCGCGCCTCCGCGGACGCGCACGCCGTGTCGGCGGCGGGCGCCGGGCTGCCGGACGCCGTACGGGCCGCCGCGCGCCACGTGCTGGAGGAGGCGGGCCGCCACGAGCCGCCGCTCGTCCTGGACTACCTGGCGCTGGTGGACCCGCGGGACTTCACCGAGGCCGCCCCCGGGTTCACCGGGCCGGCCGTCCTGGCCGTCGCCGCGAAGGTGGGCACGACCCGGCTGATCGACAACATCCCATTGGAGTTCGGAGCACACTCGTGAGCACCCCAGGCAGAGGCACCGAAGGCACCGGCACCGGCGCCGGTACCGGCATACGGCTGCACGCCCCGGCGCCCGGCTGGTCCCTCGACGCGGACGTCGTGGTCGTCGGCTCCGGCGTCGCGGGCCTGACGGCCGCGCTGCGCTGCGCGGCCGGGGGCCGCCGTACCGTCGTGGTCACCAAGGCCCGGCTCGACGACGGCTCCACCCGCTGGGCCCAGGGCGGCATCGCCGCCGCCCTTGGCGACGGCGACACCCCCGAACAGCACCTGGACGACACCCTGGTCGCGGGCGCGGGCCTGTGCGACGAGGAGGCCGTACGGCTGCTCGTCACCGAGGGCCCGGGCGCGGTGCGGCGGCTGATGGCCGAGGGCGCCGTCTTCGACACCTCCGCCGAGACCGGCGAGATCGAGCTGACCCGGGAGGGCGGCCACCACCGGCGCCGGATCGCGCACGCGGGCGGCGACGCCACCGGCGCCGAGATCTCCCGGGCGCTGGTCGGGGCGGTGCAGGCCGCGGGCATCGAGACGGTCGAGAACGCGCTCGTACTGGACCTGCTGCAGGACGCGCGGGGCCGTACGGCCGGCGTCACCCTGCACGTCATGGGCGAGGGCCAGCACGACGGGGTGGGCGCCGTCCACGCGCCCGCCGTGATCCTGGCGACCGGCGGCATGGGGCAGGTCTTCTCCGCCACCACCAACCCGTCGGTGTCCACCGGCGACGGGGTGGCGCTCGCGCTGCGGGCCGGCGCCGAGGTCTCGGACCTGGAGTTCGTCCAGTTCCACCCGACGGTGCTCTTCCTGGGCCCGGATGCCGAGGGGCAGCAGCCGCTGGTGTCGGAGGCGGTGCGGGGCGAGGGCGCCTACCTGGTCGACGCGGACGGCGTGCGCTTCATGACCGGGCAGCACGAGCTGGCCGAGCTGGCGCCGCGCGACATCGTCGCCAAGGGCATCATGCGCCGCATGCAGGAGCAGGGCGTCCAGCACATGTACCTGGACGCCCGGCACTTCGGCGCCGAGATGTGGGAGCAGCGCTTCCCGACGATCCTGGCCGCCTGCCGCGCGCACGGCATCGACCCGGTGACCGAGCCGATCCCGGTCGCGCCCGCCGCGCACTACGCGTCCGGCGGCGTCCGCACGGACCTCCAGGGGCGCACCACGGTCCCCGGCCTGTACGCGTGCGGCGAGGTCGCCTGCACCGGCGTGCACGGGGCGAACCGGCTGGCCTCCAACTCCCTGCTGGAGGGCCTGGTCTTCGCCGAGCGGATCGCCGACGACATCGTCGCCGCCCCGCCGGCCGGCAGCGGCCCCGGCGTCCCGGTCCCCGCGACCGGACCGCTCCAGCCCTCCGGGGCGCGGTACGAGATCCAGCGGATCATGACGGACGGCGCGGGCGTGCTCCGCTCGGCCGACTCGCTGCGGACCGCGGCCGAGGCCCTCGAAGGGCTGTACGCGACCGCCCTGAACGAGCTGGAGGCGCACGGCAAGACCGCCGAGCCGGGCGTCGACACCTGGGAGGCCACGAACCTGCTGTGCGTGGCCCGCGTGCTGGTCGCCGCCGCCCGGCAGCGGGTGGAGACCCGCGGCTGCCACTGGCGCGAGGACCACCCCGACCGGGACGACGCCGACTGGCGCCGCCACCTCGTCGTCCGGCTCTCCGCGACGCGGAAGCGGGCCCTGGTCGTCATCCCCACCGACTCCGCGGACTTCCCGTCCGTACGACACCCCCTCACCACCCAGAGCCTGGAGCAGTGACCGTGAGCACCCCCGACGAACTCCCCCTGATCGACGGCAACGAAGGCGGCTGCGGCGACGACTGCGGCTGCGGCGACGGCGAGGAGACCGGCCTCGACCCGGCGCTGGCGCAGCTGCTGGCGGACGCCGGCCTGGACCCGATCGAGGTCGAGGACATCGCGCACATGGCGCTCTCCGAGGACCTGGACGGCGGGGTGGACGTCACCACCGTGGCGACCGTGCCCGAGGAGGCCGAGGCCGTCGCCGACTTCGTGGCGCGCGAGGACGGCGTCGTGGCCGGCCTGCGCATCGCCGAGGCCGTGTTCTCCGTCGTCTGCACCGAGGCCTTCGAGGTGGAGCGGCACGCGGAGGACGGCGACGCCGTCAAGGCGGGGCAGCTGCTGCTGTCGGTCCGCGCCCGCACCCGCGACCTGCTGACCGCGGAGCGCAGCGCGCTGAACATCCTGTGCCGCCTGTCGGGCATCGCGACGGCCACCCGCCGCTGGGCGGACGTGCTGGACGGCACCACGGCGAAGGTCCGCGACACCCGCAAGACCACCCCGGGCCTGCGCGCGCTGGAGAAGTACGCGGTGCGCTGCGGCGGCGGCGTCAACCACCGCATGTCCCTCTCGGACGCGGCGCTGGTCAAGGACAACCACGTGATCGCGGCGGGCGGCGTCGCGCAGGCCTTCGCGGCCGTGCGGGAGGCCTTCCCGGACGTGCCCGTGGAGGTCGAGGTCGACACCCTGGAGCAGGTCGGCGAGGTCCTGGAGGCCGGGGCGGACCTGATCCTGCTGGACAACTTCACGGTCACGCGGACCGCCGAGGCCGTCGCCCTGGTGGCCGGGCGCGCGACGCTGGAGTCCTCCGGCCGCCTGACGCTGGAGTCCGCCCGCGACTACGCCCTGACCGGCGTGGACTACCTGGCGGTGGGCGCGCTGACCCACTCCTCCCCGATCCTGGACATCGGTCTCGATCTGCGCGAGGCGGTGTAACCCGTGCTCCTCACCATCGACGTAGGCAACACCCACACGGTCCTGGGCCTGTTCGACGGTGACGAGATCGTCGAGCACTGGCGGATCTCGACCGACCCGCGGCGCACGGCCGACGAGATGGCCGTGCTGATGCAGGGCCTGATGGGCATGCACCCGATGCTCGGCACCGAGCTGGGCGACGGCATCCACGGCATCGCGATCTGCTCGACGGTGCCGTCGGTCCTGCACGAGCTGCGCGAGGTCACCCGCCGCTACTACGGGGACGTGCCGGCGGTGCTGGTGGAGCCCGGGATCAAGACGGGCGTGCCGATCCTGATGGACAACCCGAAGGAGGTCGGCGCGGACCGCATCATCAACGCGGTCGCGGCGGTCGAGCTCTACGGGGGCCCGGCGATCGTGGTGGACTTCGGCACGGCGACCACGTTCGACGCGGTGTCCACGAAGGGCGAGTACGTGGGCGGGGTGATCTCCCCGGGCATCGAGATCTCGATGGAGGCCCTCGGCGTACGGGGCGCCCAGCTGCGGAAGATCGAGCTGGCCCGGCCGCGGAACGTGATCGGCAAGTCCACGGTCGAGGCGATGCAGTCGGGCGTGGTCTACGGCTTCGCGGGCCAGGTCGACGGAATCGTCGCCCGGATGGCGAAGGAGCTGGCGGGCCCGAACGGCGACCCGGACGACGTCCGGGTGATCGCGACGGGCGGCCTGGCGCCGATCGTCCTCGGCGAGTCCGCGGTGATCGACGACCACGAGCCGTGGCTGACCCTGATCGGCCTGCGGCTGGTGTACGAGCGCAACGCGCCCAACTTCGAGTAGCCGGGCGTCGCCCGCGTCACCCCCGGAGGGTGGCGCAGGCCCCGCCGGGCCCTCCGGGGTGCCGCAGCAGCCGCAGCAGGGCGGCGAGCCACGGGTGGCCGGCCGGGCGTCCCTCCAGGACGGCTTCGGCCTGGGCGTGGGTCCGGACCGCGCGGAGGGTGGCGACGTCGTCCCGTCCGGGCGGCGGGGGCATCGGGGCGCCGTGCTGGGACGCCCGGTAGGTGTCGATGAGGTACTGCTCGATGGCGCTCATGCATCCACCCTGACCCCGCCGCGGACCCCTCGCGCGTCGACTGACGGCCGCCGTCAATCGACGGGCCCGGGGGCCCGCACGCGGACCGTCCGGGGGTCACGCACGCCGACCGCCCGGGGGCGGGGACGCCGGCCGTCCGGTAGGCCGTCCGGCCCCGCCCCCGCGCCGCCGGTGGCGGGGGCACCGGCAGAATGGGCTGATGAGCGTCACCATCGACATCGCCGGCCTCCCCGCGGAGCGGATCGTCTTCGCGCCCTCTCCGCTCGCGGAGCTCCGCATGTCCCTGCACGCGCTCGCGCAGCCCTCCCACCATCCCCGGCTGACCTCCTGGACGACCGCCACCACCGCCGCGCTCGACCCGGACCTCGCGGACCGGCTGCTGGAGGCGGACTTCATGTGGCGGAGCTCGTTCTCCGACATCTTCATGGCCTTCGCCGGCACCCCCGGCGGGAGCGGCCGGCCCGGGGCGACCCTGGCCGGGGAGCTGGACGTGCTCGACCGCATGGACGACGAGCAGTTCGTGATGGCCGCCCTGGAGCACTGCTGGCTGGCCCTCTACGACGTCGGCGGCGGGGCCTCGCCGCTCACCGACCCGGCGGCCCGGACCAGGGCCCTGGAGGCGGCCGCCGCCCGCGGACCGCGCCAGCTGGCCTTCTCGGTCCGGCTGCTGGACGACACCGCCGGAGTCCGGGTGTGGATGCGTCGGCTCCTGGAGGACTGCGACGAGGCCTTCTTCGCGGAGACCTGGAAGCGGATCGGGCCCGGGCAGAGCGCCGACGCCCGGCACAAGGCGGAGGTGCTGCGCCGCAAGGGCCTGCCGGCGGCGCTCAAGGAGGTCTCCTCCGCGCTGAGCGTCGACGAGGCGCTGACCACCGTCACCGCCGACAAGATGGCCAACGGCTCGACCACCGCCACCGACCCCCGAATAGGCAGCGGCCTGGTCCTCGTACCGACCGACTTCGGCTGGCCGCACCTGCTCGTGCTGCACGCACCGGGCTGGCTGCCGGTGATCCACTATCCGCTCGGTTCGCCCGGACCGGCCTCGGCGCCGGGGTCGGTGGAGCTGCTCCAGCTGCGGATGGAGGCGCTGGCGCATCCCCTGCGGATGCGGCTGTGCCGGAGCCTGGCCCGGGCCCCGTACACGACGAGCGAGCTGGCGGTCGTGTACGGGATCACCGCGCCGGAGGTGTCACGGCACCTGGCCTTCCTGAAGAAGGCCGGCCTGATGCACACGCGGCGTCAGGGGCGTTACGTCCAGCACCAGTTGGACCTGGCCGCCGTCGCCCGCATCGGGTCGGACTTCATCGAGGGCATCCTGCGCTGAGGCCCCGGCCGAGTGCGGCCCGGCCGTGGCCGGACCAGGCCTGAAGATGGCCTGTTTCGATCGGCACAGATTCACCGATATACGGAATTCATAAACCGGAATCAGTGAAAACTCTGGCCAGAGTGGCCACTTGCTGTTTAACGTGCGACCACCGCTGCCGCCGACCCACGCGCACGGTACTCCGTCCCACCGCTCCGCCTGACCTGCTCTGCTCGTCTTTTGTCGTGGAAGGACCTACATGCCCTCACGCCGTATAGCCGCAGCCACCGCCGCCCTGGCGGCCGCGGCCCTTGTCTCGCCCCTGCTGCTCGCCGGGCCGGCCGGTGCCACCGGCGGCCCGCAGAGCGACCGCGCCAAGGGTGACGCGCTCGCCAGGAAGCTGGTCAAGGAGGCGACCG
The DNA here is from genome assembly GCF_026627255.1 of Streptomyces antarcticus. GTDB lineage: Bacteria > Actinomycetota > Actinomycetes > Streptomycetales > Streptomycetaceae > Streptomyces > Streptomyces antarcticus. The sequence continues at coordinate 43,854 of NZ_JAPNLM010000018.1, forward strand.
GTAAGGGAGCCAACAACCACCTGAAGGTCTTCCAGGCGATAGCCGACTACAACAAGGGCACCCGCGTGGCCGGCTCGAAGGGCCACGTGCAGTCCGCCCAGTACGTCGAGGCCGTGATGCGCGCCTCCGGGTACAAGGTCACGAGGAACGAGTTCGACTTCGTGTACGTCGAGGCCGTCGCCGAGACGCTCACGGTGAACGGCTCGAACGGGCGCGACGTCCCGATCCACCTGATGACGTACACGAAGAGCGGCCCGGAGGGGGGCGTCACGGCCCAGCTCGCGGTCGCCCCGGTCGACGCCGACGGCACCAACGGCTGCGAGCCCGGCGACTTCGCCGCCGGCGCCTTCACCGGCAAGATAGCCCTGGTCAAGCGCGGCGGCTGCACCTTCGCGGTCAAGCAGGAGAACGCGGCGGCGGCCGGCGCGGTCGGCGCGGTCATCTTCAACAACACGGCGGGCGCCCTGAACGGCACCCTCGGCGACCCGGCCGCGGGCAAGGTCCCGACCGGCGGCGTCACCCAGGCCGAGGGCGAGCAGCTCACCGCCGACGCCGCGGCCGGCCCGGTCGAGGTCACCCTCGACATCCGCGAGCTGCGCGAGAACCGCAAGACGTACAACGTGGTGGCCGAGACCCGCGGCGGCGACGCGGACAACACCGTCTTCCTCGGCGCGCACCTCGACTCGGTCGCGGTGGGCCCGGGCATCAACGACAACGGCTCCGGCTCGGCCGGCATCCTCCAGGTCGCGCAGCGCCTGGCGAGCAGCCAGACGAAGATCAAGAACAAGGTCAAGTTCGCCTGGTGGTCGGCCGAGGAGTTCGGCCTGCTCGGCTCCGAGGCGTACGTCGCCGGCCTGACCGACGCCGAGAAGAAGCAGATCAGGCTCTACCTGAACTTCGACATGATCGGCTCGCCGAACGCCGCGTACTTCGTCTACGACGGCGACGACTCGGACGCGACCGGCGCGGGCCCCGGCCCGGCGGGCTCGGCCCAGCTGGAGAAGGGGATCACCGACTTCCTCGACTCGAAGCGGATCCCGCACGCGGGCACGGACTTCTCCGGCCGCTCGGACTACGGCCCGTTCATCGAGGTCGGCATCCCGTCCGGCGGTACGTTCACCGGCGCCGAGGGCATCAAGACGCCCGAGGAGGCCGCGAAGTTCGGCGGTCAGGCGGGCGTCGCCTACGACGTGAACTACCACGGCAAGGGTGACGACATCACCAACATCGACCAGAAGGCGCTCGACATCAACGTCGACGTCATCGCGGACGCGGTCGGCCACTACGCGCACGACCTGGCCCCGCTGACCGAGCCGGTCGTCTCGCAGCCGACCCCCGGCGGCAGCGGCGGTGGCGGTGGCCTGCACCCGGGCCACGACGAGATCAAGCAGTAACCGCCCGCGGTAACCCGCGGTCGGTGAGGAGGGGCCGGGATCCCGTGGGGGTCCCGGCCCCTCCGCCGTGCCCGGCGCCGCCCGGCCGCTGGGGCGGGGCGGGGCGGCGGCGCGGCGGGGCCGTGACACCGCACCGCCCGTCAGGGCCCGGCGCCGCCGCCCGGCGGCCACGCCGCGATGCCCACCGGCTGGACCAGCCAGCCGAACGCTCCCAGGCCCGCCGGGGACGTCAGCTCCGCCGCCTCGCCGGCCGCCGCCAGGGCGCGGACGTAGGCCGCCGGATCCGTGGAGGCCAGCGCCAGCGGGGGCCGGGCCCCCGAGACGCCGAGTGCGGTCAGGGCCTCCCGCTGGGTCAGCAGCACCGCGCCCGGCCCCGCACAGGCGTCCAGGGCCACGTGGGCCGTCACGTCGCAGCCGCCGTCCGGGACCGGCGGCACCTCCCGGCCCGCGCGGAAGCCCGTCAGCGTCCCGTACGGGGGCCGCGCCTCCCGTACGTGGGCGTAGTCCACCGCCACCGCCAGGCCCCGCTCCACGGTGGCCGCGGCCGCCGCCCAGGCCTCGTCCCGGGTGCGGCCCACCTCCGCGCGGCCGCCGCCCGGCCACCACCGCTCCAGCCAGGCCCGGTCCGCGTCGTCGAGGGGGCCGCCGGGGGTCTCCGTACCGTCCGGCGCGACCAGGACGTAGCGCCCGTCCTCCGCCACCTCCAGCGGCACGTTGTCCAGCCACTCGTTGGCGAAGAGAAGCCCCCTCGTCCGCTCGGGCGGTACGGCGCCCCAGCCGATCCGCGGGTCGAGCTCCGGCGGCCGCCGCGCCCGCTCCACGGCGTACGGGCGCACCCGCGCGGCCGTCCGCGCCGGCAGCGCGGCGAGCACCCCGGCCAGCAGTTCCCCGCGCCCGGCGCCCACGTCGACCAGGTCCAGCTCCGGCGGGTGCCCGAGGGCGTCGTCCACCCGGAGCAGGAGGCGGGCCACCGCGCCCGCGTACAGCCCGGAGGCGTGCACCGAGGTCCGGAAGTGCCCGGCGGGCCCCGGGCCGCCCGGACGCACGTAGAAGCCGCCGGGGCCGTACAGCGCGGTCTCCATCGCCGCCCGCCAACGAACCGGAATCGCGCGTTCACCCTGGGTGCTCATCGCACCAAGGCTAAGCTCAGGGTCCACCTTCGGGAGTACGCCCCCAGTGCAAGGTCGCACCTGTGGTTGACTCCAGCACCTATCTCCTTTCCCTACGCTGGGTTACGTGCAGCGCCTCTACGAATTCCTCCGCAGACACCCGACGGGCGTCGACAGCTTCTGGGCCGTCTTCTTCTTCGGGTTCTCGATGCTGAACGTGGCGTCGATGAGCGCGAGCACCGGCCTCCGGCTCGCCGCGGTCCCCGTGACCCTGGCGATGACCGCCGTGGTGGCGCTGCGCCGCAAGTGGACGCAGGCGATGTTCTGGCTGGCCCTCGGCGCCGGCCTCTACCAGCTGGCCCTCGGCATCGAGGCGCAGTTCGCCGACGCCGCGATGCTCGTGATCCTCTACACCGTGGCCGCGGGCGACCTCCCGCGCTGGATCTCGCGCACCGCGCTGGGCGTCGGGCTGCTCGCCTCGCCGCTGTACTTCCTGCGCTTCGGCGTGGACAAGGGCCTCAGCAAGCCGGAGAGCGTCCTCTTCGCCCTGTTCGTCATCGTCCCCTTCGCCCTCGCCTGGGTGGCGGGCGATTCGCTGCGCACCCGCCGGGCCTACTACGCCCAGCTGATCGAGCGCAACGAGCGGCTGGAGAACCAGCGCGAGGCCCAGGCCAAGGTGGCCGTGGCAGCCGAGCGCGCCCGGATCGCCCGCGAACTGCACGACGTCGTCGCGCACAACGTCTCGGTGATGGTGGTCCAGGCCGACGGCGCCGCATACGTCATGGACGTGGCCCCCGAGCAGGCCAAGGAGGCCCTCCAGACCATCTCCGGCACCGGCCGCCAGGCCCTCGCCGAGATGCGCCGGCTGCTGGGCGTACTGCGGACCGGCGAGCCCCAGGAGTCCGAGGACTACGTTCCGCAGCCGGACGTCGAGCAGATCGAGGTCCTGGTCGAGCAGGTACGGGCGGCCGGGCTCCCGGTGGACTTCGAGGTCGAGGGAGCGCCGCGCAAGCTGCCCAGCGGGGTGGAGCTGACGGCGTACCGGATCGTCCAGGAGGCGCTGACGAACACCCGCAAGCACGGCGGCCCGGAGGCGCGGGCCAGCGTCCGGCTGGTCTACTTCGACGACGGCCTGGGCCTGCTCGTCGAGGACGACGGCCGGGGCGCCGCGCACGAGCTGTACGAGGACGGCGGCGCCGACGGCGCCGGACACGGGCTGATCGGCATGCGCGAGCGGATCGGTATGGTCGGGGGAACCCTGGACACCGGGCCCCGGCCGGGCGGCGGCTTCCGGATCAGCGCACTGCTTCCCCTGAAGAAGAGTTGAACGTGAAGTTCTTGAAGTTCTTGAAGTCGAAGAGGACGAGGTAACTGATGTCCATCCGCGTGATGCTCGTCGACGACCAGGTACTGCTGCGCACCGGTTTCCGCATGGTGCTCGCCGCCCAGCCGGACATGGAGGTCGTCGCCGAAGCGGGCAACGGCCTGGAGGCGCTGGAGGTGCTGCGGGCCACCACGGTGGACGTGGTGCTGATGGACGTCCGCATGCCCAAGCTCGACGGGGTCGAGGCGACCCGGCGGATCTGCGAGCCGCCCGAACACCCGAAGGTGATCATCCTGACCACCTTCGACCTGGACGAGTACGCCTTCTCGGGCCTGAAGGCGGGCGCGAGCGGCTTCATGCTGAAGGACGTCCCGCCCGCCGAGCTGCTCGCGGCGATCCGCTCGGTGCACAGCGGCGACGCGGTCGTCGCCCCGTCCACGACGCGGCGGCTGCTGGACCGGTTCGCGCCGATGCTGCCGACGACCACGGAGGAACCGCGGAACAAGGAGGTCGACCGGCTCACCGAGCGCGAGCGCGAGGTCATGCTGCTGGTCGCCCAGGGCCTGTCGAACGGCGAGATCGCGGCCCGGCTGGTCCTCTCGGAGGCGACCGTCAAGACGCACGTGGGCCGCATCCTGACCAAGCTCGGGCTGCGCGACCGCGTCCAGGTCGTCGTCCTCGCGTACGAGACGGGCCTGGTCCGCGCGGGCGGCGGCCCGGCGGCCTAGGGGGTGCCTCCACACTCGTTCCTGCCGTGCGGTGTCTGACACGCACGGCCCGGCCCGCGGGCGTACGGAACGACGGTGACGACACCCCGTAGGCCAGGTCCCCCGCCCGTCCCGCCGTCCCGCCCGCCCGTCCCGCCCGGGCCTCACGTCATCCAGCGGTCCGGGCGGGCCGAGGCCCGGGAGGTGCGCGAGCGGGCGGCCTGCGCGTGCAGCAGCTCCGCGGCCTCGTCCGCCGCCCGCAGCCGGGCGGTCACCGTGCCGTTGGCGCCGGTATCGACCTGGACGTCGGCCAGCCCCCGGGCCCTCTCCCAGGGGCCCTGGGAGAGGCGGACGCTCTGCACCTTGGCGTGCGGGACGATCTCCGTACGGCGGCACAGGCGGCCGTGCCGGGCGGCGAACACGTCCGGGGAGACGGCCAGGGCGTAGCCCTTCCACCACAGCGGGACCACCCAGCGCGACCCGGAGCGCGGGGAGCCCTCGAAGGCCAGCGCCGCGAGGTCCACCCCGGGCAGCACCCGGGAGATCACGGCGTACGCGGCGTCCCGCGAGGCCACCGGGACCAGGACGTCGTTCTTGGAGCCCGCCACGGCCAGCTCCACCCGTACCCAGTTCCGCCGCCGCCACAACAGCGGCTCCACGATCCGTACGGTCTGCACCCGCCCCGGCGGCACGGTCTCGTGGGCCCGGTCCAGCAGCCCGTGGTCCAGGCGCAGGCCGTCGGGGGACTCCGCGACCGTCCAGTCGTACTCGGTGAGGAACCGGCCTGCGCTGCCCGCCCAGACGGCGCCGAGCATCGGGAGCAGGGTGACGACGGCCGCCCACGGGCTGGAGCTGATCCACCACACGAACACCGGCGCGAGGATCCCGCCGGCCAGCGCCGCGAGCACGCTCAGGCTCAGCGCGAGCGAGACGGCGATGTCGCGGGGGCTGACGCGCAGCAGCTCCCGTTCCGGGGCCTGGCCCAGCGCCACGGCCTCCTCGGGGGTGAAGCCCGCCGCCCGGGCGAGGAGTTCGGCGCGCAGGGCGACGGCCTCCTTCTCCCCGAGGAAGGCGAGCTCGTCCTTGTCGTCGGTCCCGATGACGTCGAGCCGCAGAGAGGCGACCCCGGTGAGCCGGGCCAGCAGCGGCCGGGTCACGTCCACTGCCTGGAGCCGGTCGAGGCGGATGTGCGCGGTGCGGCGGAAGAGCAGCCCGGTGCGGATGCGCAGTTCGGTGTCGGTGACCGCGAAGTGTGTGAACCACCAGCTCAGGAAGCCGTACAGGCCGAAGACGAGGACCAGTGCCAGCAGGGTCAGGACGCGCAGCAGGGCGGACAGGTCCGCGACCCACTCCCCCGCCCGGTCGCCCTGCTGGACGATCACGCCGACGGTCGCGGCGATCGGCACCCAGGCCCGGCGCAGCGGGGTGAACGGATGCAACCGCCGCTCGGAGGCCACCGGCTCCGCCGCCACCGGGTCGTCTCCTGTCCGGCCCGGGGTCACAGGCCCGCCGACCTTGCCTCGCCGAGCGCGGTGAGCCGGTCGCGGAGCCGCTCCGCCTCGGCCGGCACCAGCCCGGGGATCTTGGCATCGGTCGCCGCCGCCGCCGTGTGCAGCTGTACGGAGGCCAGTCCGAAGCGCCGCTCCAGCGGGCCCGAGGTCACCTCGACCAGCTGCATCCGCCCGTACGGGACCACCGTCTGCTCCCGCCAGAGCACGCCCCGGCTGATCAGCAGGTCGTCGGGGCGCTCCGCGTACCGCCACGACCGCCAGTTCCGGCCCATCAGCACCCACCCCCAGGCCAGCACCGCGAGCCAGAAGCCCCCGACCGCCGCCCACGCCGGGCCGACCGCGAGGCCCAGTACGACCGCGGTCACCGCCGCGAGCAGCGTCATCCAGATCACCAGCAGCAGCCGCCTCAGCGTGAGGAGCCCGCCCGGCAGCCCCACCCATTCGGGCCCGCCCGTCCCACCCGTCGTCCCCGTTTCCATGCGTCCACCCTAGGCGGGCGGGCCGTCGATCCGGACGGATCGACGGCCGCGCTCTTCCTGCTGAGACAATGCCCCGCATGACGGAGACCACGGTCGGCATCGGCGGTGCGGCGGAGAGCACCGACATGGTGCTCAACATCGGCCCCCAGCACCCTTCCACGCACGGCGTCCTGCGGCTGCGCCTCGTCCTGGACGGGGAGCGGATCGTCAGTGCCGAGCCGGTGGTCGGCTACATGCACCGCGGCGCCGAGAAGCTCTTCGAGGCCCGCGACTACCGGCAGATCGTGATGCTCGCGAACCGCCACGACTGGCTGTCCGCCTTCTCCAACGAGCTGGGCGTGGTCATGGCGGTCGAGCGGATGCTCGGCATGGAGGTCCCCGAGCGGGCCGTGTGGATGCGCACCCTGCTGGCCGAGCTGAACCGGGTGCTGAACCACCTGATGTTCCTCGGCTCGTACCCGCTCGAGCTGGGCGGCATCACCCCGATCTTCCACGCGTTCCGCGAGCGCGAGGAGCTCCAGGCCGTCATGGAGGAGATCTCCGGCGGCCGCATGCACTACATGTTCAACCGTGTCGGCGGCCTCAAGGAGGACCTCCCGGCCGGCTGGCTCGGCCGGGCCCGCGCGGCCGTCGCCGACGTCCGCACCCGGATGGACGTCTACGACAGACTGGTCCACGGGAACGAGATCTTCCGCGGCCGCACGCGCGGCGTCGGGGTGCTGTCCGCCGAGGCGGTCCACGCGTACGGCGTCTCCGGCCCGATCGCCCGCGCCTCGGGCGTCGACTTCGACCTGCGCCGTGACGAGCCGTACCTCGCCTACGGCGAACTCCAGGACGTCCTGAAGGTGGTCACGCGCACCGAGGGCGACTGCCTGTCCCGCTTCGAGGTCCTGCTGGACCAGACCCACAACGCGCTGGACCTGGCCGTCGCCTGCCTGGACCGGATGGCGGAGCTGGCGCCGGGGCCGGTCAACCAGCGCCTGCCCAAGGTGCTCAAGGCGCCCGAGGGGCACACGTACGCCTGGACCGAGAACCCGCTCGGCGTCAATGGCTACTACCTCGTGTCCAAGGGCGAGAAGACCCCGTACCGGCTGAAGCTGCGCAGTGCCTCCTTCAACAACATCCAGGCCCTCGCCGTGCTGCTGCCCGGGCAACTCGTCGCGGACATGGTGTCGATCCTCGGCTCACTGTTCTTCGTCGTCGGCGACATCGACAAGTAGCGGCCGCTCCGCGGTGACACCCCCTAGGGTGACCGGATGAGTTCTGGCATACCCGCGGGCTACCTGCGGCGGCTCGGTGTCACCGGTCACGGCAGGCCCTGCGCCGAGGGGCTGTTCGCCCTCCAGCGGGCGCACCTGGAACGCGTCGCCTACGACAACATCGACATCCAGCTCGGCCGGCCGCCCGGGATCGACCCCGAGCGGTCGGCGCGTCGCGTCGCCGCCGGGGGCGGCGGCTATCTGTGCTGCGGTCGAGGGCGTCTTCGGACGGCGGCTCGACGATCTGACCCCGGCGGACCGGGCGGCGCTGTGGGCCGCGGCGTGCCGGTCCCACGAGGCGTGGCTGTCCCGGCGGGCCAAGGGCGCCTGACACCACCGCGCACCTGACGCCGCCCGGCGGTGCCGGTGGGAGGAGCGGTCCCGGTGATGTCGGTGCGGCAGGGCAGACTTGGGGCCATGTCCCACTCCCCTCGCCGGGCCTGCCCCGCCTGCGGCCGCGACTGCGCCGTCACCGCGGGCCGGATCGCCCGCCACGACCCTCCCGGCGCGAGCGGCCGCGGCGACCTGGTGTCCTGCCCCGGCTCCCGGGCCAGGGTGATGCTCGGGGCCTCCGCGCCGACCCTGGACGGCTTCGTCCTGTCCGAACACCCGGGGCAGCTCACGCTGTTCTGATCCCCGTCAACCGGCACCCATCCGGCCCGGCTGATCAGGTCCTGCGCCGCCGAGCGGGGCCAGGGCGTCGTCGCCGGCTCTGCTCAGGGCACCTCTAGGAGATCGCCGTGCGCAGCCGGGCCACGTCGATCGGCTCGGTCTCGTCGTGGGCGGTCAGGTCGATGACCTGGCCCACCGCGCGGGTCTCCGCGGTGGCCGGCTTGAACCGGGGCTCGGTGGTGGTCTGCGCGGCCTCGGCCTTGTGGGCGGCGAGGACCTCGGCGCCGACCACGTCGGCCAGGTCCTCGTTCTGTACCGCCTCGATCACCGCGCGGGCCTGGGCGGCGTTCTTGGTGCCGAAGAAGTCGAAGCCGCCCTCGACGCGGGACGCCGACCGCCGCTGGGACGCGTACGGGGCGACGGCCGCCGCCAGCCGGCGCGCGGGCGCCGCGGCCGCGCCGGAGGGCACCGGACGGGCATGGCTGGCGGCCGCGCCGGAAACGGGTCCGGGGCCGGTCGGTGCGGCGGCGGGCGCCGGAGCCTGGGCGGGCACCTGGGCGGCAGCGGCTGAGGCGGGGGCGGCGGAGGAAGGCGCGGGCGCCGGAACCGGAGCGGCCGGCGGCCTGGGCGGGGCGGGCAGGGCCGGGGTCTTCGCCTTGCGGGCCAGCACCCCCAGGGCCGCCTTGGCCCGGGCGTAGCCGACCGGGGTGGGCGCGCCGGCCGCGGTGCGCTCCTCGGTGACGGCGGGGAGTTCCTTCGGTGCCGCGGCGGCGGGGGCGGCGGCCGCCTCGATGGCCAGCAGCCGGCGGCGCTCAAGGGCGCTCGCCCGCTCGGTCTCGGCGGTGGCGTACCGGCGCAGGAGCGCCGCGTGCTCGCCGCGCAGCCCGGCCAGTTCCACGCGCTTGGCCCGCAGTTTGGTGTCGAGCCTGCCCCGCAGCACGCGGGCCTCTTCGAGGTCGGATTCGAGCTCGGCTATCCGCTCGTCCGTCTTCCACTCGTCCTTGACCCGCTCGCGCGCCAGCTCCGCGACCCGGCGGCCGGCCGACTGGTCCCAGGCGCGCATGACGACGGCGCCGGCGATCCCCGCGGTGGCCGTGACGGCCACGAGCAGCCGTAGCGCCAGCGGTTCCGCGAGGAGCCAGGCCGCGCCGGCGCTGACGGCGCAGACGCCGGCCACGGTCGTCGGCGTGAGCAGCCGGTGCAGGGGTTCGGGATTGCGGTGGCGTCCACGGGGCATGGCCAGAAATTTACAGGGCGTTGAGGCCGCGTGGGGTGCCCGCCCGGCAAATCCTTACCGGGCGGGTACCTCACATTTCTCCACCAACCGCGTAACTGCTACTTCTTCACGAGGCCCTTGGACTCCAGGTAGGCCTTCGCCACGTCCGCCGGCTTGGCGCGCTCCGCGTCCACCTTGCGGTTCAGGTCGATCAGGTCGGCCGTCGTGAGCGCCTTGGTCAGTTTGTCCAGCGCGGCCGCGACCTCCGGGGCGCCCGCGTCCTTGGCGTTCACCACGGGCAGGACGTTGTCGGCGTTCTGGAGCTTCTTGTCGTCGTCCAGCAGCACCAGTCCGTAGCCGTCGAGGGTGGCGTCCGTGGTCGTGGTCAGCACGAGCTGGTCCGCGCCGTCCTTGACCGCCTGCTTGGACTGCGGGGTGCCGACGCCCTTCGGGTCGATTCCGGCCACCTGGATCCCGTACGTCTTCGTCAGCCCGGGGGCGCAGAAGGGACGGACGGCGCATTCGTCACCCGCCGCGATCTTCACCTTCAGCCCGGACGTGCCGAGGTCGGACAGCGTCTTCAGGTTGTTCTTCTGGGCGAACTCCTTCGTCACCGCGAAGGCGTTCTGGTCGACGGCGCCGCCGGCCGGCAGGGCCTTCAGGCCGAGCGGGCCGGCGAGCTTCTCCAGTGCCGCCACGGTCGCCGCGATGTCGCTGGAGGCGACCGGCTTCTCCTCCGGCGCCTTCGCGCCGTTCACCTTGGCGTTGAGGAACTCCGCGAGGGTGGCCGCGTACTCCGGGACGACGTCGATCTCGCCCTTCTCCAGCGACGGTTCGTACAGCTCGCGGTTGTTGACCGTCTTGACCGAGGTGCTGTAGCCCGCGTCCTTGAGGACCTGCGCGTACAGCTCCGCCAGCACGTTGGCCTCGGTGAAGCCGGCCGAGCCGATCACCAGGGTGCCCTTGCCGCCTCCCGCGGAGGGCTCGGAGGAGGCCGCGCCGCCGTCCTTGCTCTTCTCCAGGCTGTCGCCGCCGCACGCGGCCAGCGACACCGTCAGGGCGAGGGCGCCCAGGGACGCGCCGAGGACGCGCGTGGTCTTGCTCATGGGGGTACTCCGTTCGAGGCGATGGACAGGAAATCAGCGGGACGTCGCGGCCCGCGGCAGCAGCCGGTCCGCCGCGATCAGAGCGCCCTCCACCAGCAGGGCCAGCGCCGCCACGAGCAGGGCGCCCGCGACGACCTGCGCGGTGTCGTACGTGTTGAAGCCGGCGGTGATGATCCGGCCCAGGCCGCCCTGGCCGACCATCGCCGCGATGGTGGCGGTGGCGATGACCTGCACCGCGCCGGAGCGCAGCCCGGTCATCACCAGCGGCCGGGCGAGCGGGAGTTCCACCCGGAGGAAGAGCTGCCCGCCGGACATGCCCATGCCCCGGGCGGCCTCGACCACGGAACGGTCCACCTCGCGCATGCCCACGTACGCGTTGGTCAGCAGCGGCGGGATGGCGAACAGCACCAGCGCGGCGATGGTCGGCAGATAGCCGGAGTTGCGCAGCGGGGAGACCATGAACAGTGCCAGCACCGCGAAGACGGGGACGGCCCGGCCGATGTTGGAGATGTTGACCGCGAGCGCGCCGCCCTTGCCGAGGTGGCCGAGGTACAGGCCGACCGGCAGCGCCACCGCGCAGGCGATGGCGAGGGCGATCCCGCTGACGTAGACGTGCTCGCCGAGCCGGTGCCAGACGCCGCTCTCCCCGGACCAGTGGGCGCCGTTCGTCAGCCAGTCCCAGGCCCCTTCGAGTACGCCCACGGCCTCAGGCCCCCTTGCCGGAGGCGGCCGGGCGCCCGGTGGCCCGGGTCCACGGGGTGAGCACGCGCTGCACGCCGAGCAGCAGCAGGTCCGCCACCAGGGCGAGCAGCACGCACAGGACGGAGGCGGTGAGCACCTGCGCCTTGAAGGAGGTGTTGACGGCCGGGGCGATGAGGTTGCCCAGGCCGCCCTTGCCGACGATGGAGCCGACGGTGGTGAGCGCCACGGTCGAGACCGTCGCGATCCGGACACCGGCCAGCAGCGCGGGCAGCGCCAGCGGCATCTCCACCTGCCACAGCAGCCGCGCGGAGCCGTAGCCCATGCCGCGCGCGGCCTCCTTCACCTCCGCGGGGACGGCTTCCAGGCCGGCCAGCACGTTGCGGACCAGGATGGTCAGCGAGTACAGCACCAGGCCGGTCACCACCAGCGTCGCCGAGAGCCCGAAGACGGGGAGCAGCAGGGAGAACATGGCCAGGGAGGGCACCGTGTAGAGCAGGGTGGTCAGGCCCAGTACGGGCGCCGCCCAGCGGCGGCCGCGGCGGGCCAGCAGCGCGAGGGGGACGGACAGGGCGATCCCGATGAGGACCGAGGCGCCGGTGATCCAGATGTGTTCGAGGGTGGCGTCGGTGAGCTCCTGGGAGCGGGAGGTCACGTAGTCCCAGCAGATCCAGTCGTTCGCCACCAGGCAGTTCCGCTCCGCCACGCTCCTCACCTCCCCCGTTATCGAACGCACGTCCTTGCCGAATGCCGCAACCAGGAGCGACCTTAACCCCAGGTACCCACATTGGCCGGAAATCTTCGCACTCGCGCAACACTCCCCTGACAAACCCGAAGCCCATACGACCGCCCTCTTGGGGAAGGATGGCGGGGTGATCCGATTCGAGCATGTGACCAAGCGCTACCCCGACGGGACGACAGCCGTCGAGGATCTGTCCTTCGAGGTGGCGGAGGGGGAGCTGGTCACGCTCGTGGGCCCGTCCGGCTGCGGCAAGACGACCACGATGAAGATGGTCAACCGCCTGATCGAGCCGACCTCCGGCCGCATCCTGCTCGGCGGCGAGGACATCGCCGCCGCCGACCCGGTGGAGCTGCGGCGCCGGATCGGGTACGTCATCCAGCAGGTCGGGCTGTTCCCGCACAAGACGGTGCTGGAGAACACGGCGACCGTGCCGCAGCTGATCGGCACCCCGAAGGCCAAGGCCCGCGCGCGGGCGGCCGAGCTGCTCGACCTGGTCGGCCTGGACCCGGCCGTGTACGGCGGCCGGTACCCTGAGCAGTTGTCGGGCGGGCAGCGCCAGCGCGTCGGCGTGGCCCGCGCGCTGGCGGCCGATCCGCCGGTGCTGCTGATGGACGAGCCGTTCGGCGCGGTGGACCCGGTGGTGCGCGAGCGGTTGCAGAACGAGTTCCTGACGCTCCAGAAGACGGTGCGCAAGACGATCCTGCTGGTCACGCACGACCTGGAGGAGGCCATCCGGCTCGGGGACCGGATAGCGGTCTACGGCACCGGCACCATCGAGCAGTTCGCCCGCCCGGCGGCGGTGCTCGGGGCCCCCGCCACCGACTACGTGGCCTCCTTCGTCGGCGCCGACCGGGGGCTCAAGCGGCTCGCCGTCACCGCCGTCGCGGAGGCCGACCTGACGGACGCGGACGCGAAGGCCCCGGCCCCGGCGGCCTCGGTCGAGCTCGGCGCGACCCTGCGCGAGGCCCTCGCGGCCCTGCTCCAGGAGGACTCGGGCCGGATCGGGGTCACCGACCCGGCCTCCGGCGCGCTGATCGGCGTACTGACCCCGGAGGGCGTCCACCGGGCGCTGCGCCGGGCCCAGCTCCAGGAGGTCTGAGCCGGGCGCGCGGGCCGGAGGCCGCAAACGGCGGGAGGGCCCGGCCTGAGCCGGGCCCTCCTCGCACACCTTCACGCGTCCTGACCGGTCCCCGCACCGGCTCCGCTGACCGGCTCCGGGTACCGGCTCGGCGCTCCGGCTCCCCGCCGGGCCCCCGCTCCGGTTCGGCGCTCCCGGCTCAGGCCTGGATGCGGCCGCTCATCCACGCCAGCATCGGCGGGATCTCGCGGCGCCACGTGTTGAAGTTGTGGCCGCCGCTGTCGAGGATGATCGAGGAGACGCGGTCCGGGGACTTCACCTTCTTGATGAACTTCCTGGTGTCGCCGAGGTTCGGCTCGCCCGTCTCGCTGCTGGTGACGAGGAAGGACGTGCCGCTCGGCGTCTTGGCGTCGATGCTGGCCAGGACGTCCGCGCGCTGCTTCAGCTTGGCGTCGCCGTGGAACAGGTCACCGGTCGTCGGGTCGTCGGGGGCCTCGTAGTAGGCGGACAGCCCCGCGGCGGCACCGAAGGTCTGCGGGTAGTGCGCGGCGATCTTCAGCGCGCAGTAGCCGCCCGTGGAGTTGCCGATGAAGCCCATGTTCTCGGGCTTCTTGCCGACCCGGAAGGTGTCGGTGATGGCCTGCGGGAGGTCCACGGCGAAGAAGGTCTCGGTCTGCGGCCCGCCGGGTATGTCGACGCACTCGGTGTCACGCGGCGGCGCGATGGTCGGCCGCATCATGACCAGGATCATCGGCTTCATCTTGCCCGCCTTGGACAGGCTGAAGGCCTTCATCGGGTAGTCGAGCCCCTTGATGAGGTTCTCGGCCGTGCCCGGATACCCCGTCAGGACGATGGACGCGGGGAAGTTCTGGTCCTTGTGCTGCGGTTGGAAGTACTCCGGCGGCAGCCACACGTAGCCCGGGCTCGTTATCTTCGACTTCTGCCCGGATATGGCAACCTTCAGGATCTGCCCGCCCACCTGGGGCTTGCCCCCGCCGGGCACGTCCAGCTTCTGCTTGTCGACGACCTTGATGTCCTTGCTGCTCATCGAGTGGTCGACGACCTTGCCGATCGACGTCTCCTGGCCGAACAGGTCGGCCCAGGTGCCGTAGAAGAGGAACGACTTGTTGGCCGCGAGACCCACTGCCGAGAACAGCGCGAGCTGGGTCGCCAGCAGCAGCCCGATCCGGCCGGCGTACGCGCGCCAGGTGCGGCCCGAGAGCTTCGGCCAGAACACGACGGTGGCCGCGAAGAGCAGCACACCGGCGAAGATGGCCAGCGCCAGGACCGTATAACTGGTGAGACCCATGAGCAGTCAGTCGACTTTCTGATGGCAGGACTGGAAATTTCCGACGGAAGAGTGAACCCGCTCCTCGTCGATGTCGTCCTAATGGACGCACCACACACCGGAGGCTGTCGCGGTCTTCGGCCACATGATCTCTCGCGGAGCAACGGGAAGCGATGTCTAGCAGGATAGATGGCGATAAGTCGGGACAGGTTCCGAGCGGGGTCCGCCGGATTCTCCGCGGACCACGGCCGGAGTCGGTGCCCGGCCTGGTAGGTACGGCCGTCATGATCGTCGGCCTTCTGGACATCGCGGCGGGGGTCTTCCCGCGCTTCCGGCACAGCCGGATCCACGCGGTGACCGAAGTGCTGCCCGGTTCCCTCGGCCCCTTCGCGGCGGCCCTGTCCATCAGCGCGGGCGTACTGCTCCTGCTGCTCGCGCACGGCCTCAAGCGGCACAAGCGACGCGCCTGGCGGGCCGCCGTCGTCCTGCTGCCCGCCGGCGCGGCGGCGCAGTTCACCTACCGCCACTCGGTGGCCGGCGTGATCATCTCGGCGGTGCTCCTCGCGCTGCTGCTGCGCCACCAGAGTGAATTCAAGGCGCTGCCCGACCCGCGCAGCCGCTGGAAGGCGCTCGCGAACTTCGTTCTGATGAGCGCCGGTTCCATCGGCCTGGGTCTGGTCATCGTCAACGTGCACCCGGGCAAGGTCGTCGGCAACCCGAGCCTGTACGAGCAGATCACCCACGTCGTCTACGGCCTCTTCGGCTACGAGGGCCCGGTCGACTACGCCGGACGGGTGTCCTGGACGGTCGGCTACTCCCTCGGTGCGCTCGGCATGCTCACCGCGCTCACCACGATCTACCTGGCCTTCCGCCCCGAGCACCCGGCCGCCCGGCTCACCGCCGACGACGAGGTCCAGCTGCGCGGGCTGCTCGCCAAGCACGGCGGCCGCGACTCCCTCGGCCACTTCGCGCTCCGCCGCGACAAGGCGGTGGTCTTCTCCCCGAGCGGCAAAGCCGCCGTCACCTACCGCGTCGTCTCCGGCGTGATGCTCGCCTCCGGCGACCCCATCGGCGATGTCGAGGCCTGGCCCGGCGCCATCGAGCGGTTCATGGAGGAGGCCAAGGCCCACTCCTGGACCCCGGCCGTCATGGGCTGCAGCGAGACCGGCGGCGAGGTCTGGACCCGCGAGACCGGTCTCGACGCGCTGGAGCTGGGTGACGAGGCGATTGTCGATGTCAAAGACTTCTCCCTCGCGGGCCGCGCCATGCGCAACGTCCGCCAGATGGTGAAGCGCATCGAGCGCAACGGCTACACCACCCAGGTCCGCCGGGTCAGCGAGCTGACCGAGACCGAGCTGGAGCAGGTGCGCGGCGCCGCCGAGGCGTGGCGGGGCACCGACACCGAGCGCGGCTTCTCCATGGCGCTGGGCCGGGTCGGCGACCCGGGCGACGGCGACTGCTACATCGCCACCGCCCATCGGGTGGAGGAGGGCGACACGAGCCCCTTCGGCGACCTGAAGGCCGTCCTGCACTTCGTCCCGTGGGGCGCCGACGGCATGTCGCTGGAGCTGATGCGCCGCGACCGCGCCGCCGACCCCGGCATGAACGAGCTGCTCATCGTGGCCTCCCTGGAGGCCGCTCCCGGCCTGAAGATCGAGAAGGTCTCGCTGAACTTCGCGATGTTCCGCTCGGCCCTCGCCCGCGGCGAGAAGATCGGCGCCGGCCCGGTGCTGCGGATGTGGCGCGGCCTGCTGGTCTTCCTGTCCCGCTGGTTCCAGATCGAGTCCCTGTACAAGTTCAACGCGAAGTTCCGCCCCCGCTGGGAGCCCCGCTTCGTTGTCTTCCGCACCACCCGTGACCTGCCCCGCATCGGCTTCGCCGCGATGCAGGCCGAGGGTTTCGTGACGCTGGCCCTGCCGCGGCTGTTCGCCAGCCGCCGGCGGCCCAAGCCGGTCCGCACCTGCGCCCACCACCACGTGGCGTCGGTCCCGAAGCAGACGGAGCGCTCGGCTCAGGCCGCGTAGGGCGTCCGGGCAGGGCCCCGGAGTGCGCGCCCTGCCGGGTCCGCGACTCCGGGGCCCTGCCGTATCCAGGTCAGCCCTACCCTTGGACCTATGAACACGAAGCGCGGATCCTCCGGCAGGGGCCGGGTCGCAGGTCTTCCCGAGTGGGACCGCTGCGGGGTCATGGGCGTCGTCAACGTCACCCCCGACTCGTTCTCCGACGGCGGCCGCTGGTTCGACACCACGGCGGCCGTCAAGCGTGGCCTCGACCTCGTCGTCCAGGGCGCCGACCTCGTCGACGTCGGCGGCGAGTCCACCCGGCCCGGTGCTCCCCGCGTCGACGAGGAGGAGGAGCTGCGCCGGGTCGTCCCCGTCGTGCGCGGCCTGGCCTCCGAAGGCGTGACCGTGTCCGTCGACACCATGCGCGCGAGCGTCGCCGCCCGCGCCGTCGCCGCCGGCGCGATGCTGGTCAACGACGTCAGCGGCGGGCTCGCCGACCCCGGGATGATCGGGGCGGTCGCGGCCGCCGAGGTCCCCTTCGTGGTGATGCACTGGCGCGGTTTCAGCGCCGGCATGAACAGCCTCGCCGTCTACGACGACGTCGTCGCCGAGGTCACCGCCGAGCTCCGCGACCGCCTCGACGCGGTCGTCGCCGGCGGCATCGCGCCCGAACGGCTCGTCGTCGACCCCGGCCTCGGCTTCGCGAAGAACGCCGACCACGACCTGGCCCTGGTGGCCCACCTGCCCGCCCTGCGCGCGCTCGGCTTCCCGCTCCTGGTGGCCGCCTCGCGGAAGCGTTTCCTCGGCCGCGTCCTGGCCGGCGCGGACGCCGCCCCGCCGCCCGCCCGCGAGCGGGACGCGGCCACCGCCGCCGTCTCCGCGATAGCCGCCCACCAGGGCGCGTGGGCCGTACGGGTCCACGAGGTACGGGCCACCGCGGACGCGGTTCGCGTGGCCCGCGCCGTGGAAGGGGCACTGTGACCACCGACCGAAGAGGAGCCCTGTGAGCAGAACCGACATCGAAGCGGTCGAAGAGGTCAACACGGCCTTCTACGAGGCCATGGAAGCGGGCGACTTCGACGCCCTGTCGGCGCTCTGGCTGGAGGACGAGATCTCCTGCGTGCACCCGGGCTGGCCGGTCCTCTCCGGCCGCGGCGAGGTGCTGCGCTCGTACGCGCTGATCATGTCCCACACGGACTACATCCAGTTCTTCCTCACCGACACCAAGGTGGCCGTCATCGACGACACCGCGCTGGTGACCTGTACGGAGAACATCCTCAGCGGCGGGCCCGCCGAGGACGGCGGGGAACTCGGTCCGCTGGTGGGCCAGCTGGTCGTCGCCACGAATGTGTTCCGACGCACACCCGGGGGCTGGCGGCTCTGGTCCCACCACGGTTCCCCCGTCCTCACGGAGTCCGACGAGGACGACGAGGACGACGCCTCCTGACCCCTCCGGCGGGGTCAGGGGTATTTCGCAGGTAAATTCGAAGCCGGACGACGCCGACCGCACTCGGCGTAGGCCCATGGCCCCGGGGAGTCCCGGGACCGGCAGCACCTACGAAAGCAGGAGTGATTCGCGTGGATCGTGTCTCGCTGCGCGGCCTCAAGGCTCGCGGGCACCACGGCGTCTTCCCCCGGGAACGCGAGGAGGGCCAGACCTTCATCGTCGATCTCGTGCTCCACATCGACACCCGCCCCGCGGCGGCCGACGACGACCTGGCCAAGACCGTGCACTACGGGGTGGTCGCGGAGGAAGTCGTCGACGTGGTCCAGGGAGAGCCGGTCGACCTGATCGAGACGCTCGCCGAGCGGATCGCCCAGCAATGTCTGAAGCACGAAGCGGTGGCACAGGTGGAGGTCGTCGTCCACAAGCCGGACGCGCCCATCACCGTCCCCTTCGACGACGTGACCATCACGATCACCCGGAGCCGCGCATGAACAACGGACTGAACGCACAGAGCGACCCCACGGTCCAGCCGGTACCGGCGTCCGTCGTGGAGACGGTCGACGCGGCCGACGTCACGCTGTCCAACCCCAAATGGGCCGTGATCGCGCTCGGCGCGAACCTCGGGAACCGGCTGGAGACCCTCCAGGGCGCCATCGACGCCCTCGGCGACACCCCGGGCCTGCGGGTCAAGGCGGTCTCCCCGGTCTACGAGACCGAGCCGTGGGGCGTGGACCCCGGCTCCCAGCCCGCGTACTTCAACGCGGTCGTCTCGGTGAAGACGACCCTGCCGCCGTCCTCGCTCCTGGAGCGCGGACAGGCCATCGAGGAAGCCTTCGACCGCGTCCGCGAGGAGCGCTGGGGCCCGCGCACCATCGACGTCGACATCGTCGCGTACGCCGAGGTGATCTCCGAGGACCCGGTCCTCACCCTCCCGCACCCGCGCGCCCACCAGCGCGCCTTCGTCCTGGCCCCCTGGCACGACATCGACCCGGAGGCCCGGATCCCGGGCCGCGGAGCCGTCTCCGCGCTCCTGGCCGGAATCGGCCTGACCGGCGTCACGCCGCGCGCCGACCTGGAACTCCGCCTCCCCGAGTAGTCGTTACCCTGTGGGCTGCTGACGGATCGGCGCGGGAAGCGGGGAACGGGCAAGTGAAGCAACTGAGGCCGGCGGTACTGGCGGGCATCTTCGCGGTCGCAGCCGTCCTGTCCTGGGCGGGCGCCCGCCTGTGGAACGCGTACGGCACCCTGCCCGGCGTCCCGCTCGCCGCCCCGGTCGTGCTGGCGGTCATCGCCGTGGTCCTGCTGGCCACCGCGCTGTCGCTGCGCGCCCGGCTGAAGGCCCAGCGCGAGCGGCGGCCCGGTGCCAAGGGCGTGGAACCGCTGATGGCGGCCCGCGCGGTGGTCTTCGGCCAGGCCAGCGCGCTGGTCGCGGCCCTCGTGGCGGGAATGTACGGCGGCGTGGGCGTCTTCCTGCTCACCGAGGCCATGGACGTCCCCGCCCGCCGCGACCAGGCCTGGTACGCCGCTTTCTCGGTCCTGGCGGGCGCCGCGGTCATCGCGGCGGCCCTCTTCCTGGAACACGTCCTCAAGCTCCCCGAGGACGACGACGAGTCCCCCGAGGCCCCGGCCCCCGCCTGACGGCATCACGCCACGGTCCCCCTCCGCGCGTTCGCGGAGGGGGACCGTGGCGCATGTACGGCGCGCCCGCGGGCGGGCACCGGCCGGCGGGGCTCAGCGGGCGATGATCAGGCTCATGGCCTCGCTGCGCGTCGCCGGGGCGCGGAGCTGGCCGCGGACCGCCGACGTGATGGTCTTGGCTCCCGGCTTGCGGATCCCCCGGACCGACATGCACATGTGCTCGGCCTCGACGACGACGATGGCTCCGCGGGCGTCCAGGATCTCCATCAGGGAGTCGGCTATCTGAGTGGTGAGACGTTCCTGCACCTGCGGGCGGCGGGCGAAGACGTCCACGAGGCGGGCCAGCTTCGACAGGCCGGTGATCTTCCCGTTCTCCGCCGGTATGTAGCCCACGTGGGCGACGCCGTGGAACGGCAGCAGGTGGTGCTCGCACAGGCTCACGATCTCGATGTCCTTCACCAGGACCAGCTCGTCGTGACCCAGGTCGAAGACCGTCGTCAGCACGTCCTCGGGGTTCTGCCGCAGACCGGCCAGGATCTCCCGGTAGGCCCGCGCCACGCGCGCCGGGGTCTCCCGCAGGCCCTCTCGGTCCGGGTCCTCGCCGACCGCGATCAGGAGCTCCCGTACGGCGGACTCGGCACGCTTCTCGTCGAACTCTCCGATCGTGCCCTCGCCGCCGGTCAGGGTCACTGGGTCGGTCATCTCATCCTCGTTCCTGTGTGCCACGCGAACGGGCACGTGAAAGTGCCGCGCCCCCCAGGCTAGAACCTGGGGGGCGCGGCTTCCATTCCGGTCGGATCAGGCCTCGGGGGTGTCCTCGGGGGCCACCTCGATGCCCTTCTCCGTCGAGACCGGCGCGGCGGCGGACGCCGACGTGCCGTTCGCCGAGTTCGTCAGCTGGAGCTCCTTGGGAGAGAGCACCGGCGGACGGGTGGAGGGGGTACGGCGGGAGGAGCCGGTCCACGCGGGGCGGGCCGGACGCTTCACGATCGTCGAGAAGACCTCGGCGATCTGCTCCTTGTTCAGCGTCTCCTTCTCCAGCAGCGCGAGAACCAGGTTGTCGAGGACGTCACGGTTCTCGACGAGGATCTCCCACGCCTCGTTGTGCGCGGTCTCGATGAGCTTCTTGACCTCTTCGTCGACCAGCGCCGCGACCTCTTCCGAGTAGTCCCTCGGGTGCGCCATCTCGCGCCCCAGGAACGGCTCGGTGTTGTCGCCGCCGAACTTGATCGCACCGAGACGCTCGGTCATGCCGTACTGCGTGACCATGGCCCGCGCCGTGGCGGTGGCCTTCTCGATGTCGTTCGCCGCGCCCGTCGTCGGGTCGTGGAAGACCAGCTCCTCGGCCGCGCGCCCGCCCAGCATGTACGCCAGCTGGTCGAGCATCTCGTTGCGCGTGGTCGAGTACTTGTCCTCGTCGGGCAGGACCATGGTGTAACCCAGGGCCCGTCCGCGGGACAGGATCGTGATCTTGTGGACCGGGTCGGAGTTCGGGGAGGCCGCCGCGACCAGGGCGTGTCCGCCCTCGTGGTACGCGGTGATCTTCTTTTCCCGCTCCGACATGATCCGGGTCCGCTTCTGCGGGCCCGCCACGACACGGTCGATCGCCTCGTCCAGCGAGTGGTTGTCGACCAGCTTCTTGTTCGAACGGGCGGTCAGCAGGGCCGCCTCGTTCAGGACGTTGGCAAGATCGGCACCGGTGAAGCCGGGCGTGCGCCGGGCAACCGCGCCCAGGTCGACGTCCGGGGCGACCGGCTTGCCCTTCTGGTGGACCTTGAGGATCTCCAGACGGCCCTGCATGTCGGGACGGTCGACCGCGATCTGCCGGTCGAAACGGCCCGGGCGCAGCAGCGCCGGGTCGAGGATGTCCGGACGGTTCGTGGCGGCGATCAGGATGACGCCGCCCTTCACGTCGAAGCCGTCCATCTCGACCAGCAGCTGGTTGAGGGTCTGCTCGCGCTCGTCGTGGCCGCCGCCGAGACCCGCACCGCGGTGCCGGCCGACGGCGTCGATCTCGTCGACGAAGACGATCGCCGGGGCGTTGGCCTTGGCCTGCTCGAACAGGTCACGGACACGCGAGGCACCGACACCGACGAACATCTCGACGAAGTCGGACCCGGAGATCGAGTAGAAGGGGACACCGGCCTCGCCCGCGACGGCGCGCGCGAGCAGGGTCTTTCCGGTGCCGGGCGGGCCGTACAGCAGCACGCCCTTGGGAATCTTGGCGCCGACGGCCTGGAACTTCGCCGGCTCCTGGAGGAACTCCTTGATCTCGTGGAGTTCCTCGACGGCCTCGTCCGAACCCGCGACATC
Organism: Streptomyces antarcticus; assembly: GCF_026627255.1. GTDB lineage: Bacteria > Actinomycetota > Actinomycetes > Streptomycetales > Streptomycetaceae > Streptomyces > Streptomyces antarcticus. Next base: position 65,779 of record NZ_JAPNLM010000018.1, read on the forward strand.
GGCGAACGTCGTCTTCGGGGTGTCCTTGGTGATGAGCTTGGCCTTGGACTTCCCGAAGTTCATGACCCGGGAGCCGCCGCCCTGCATCTGGTTCATCAGGAACAGGAAGACAACGACGATGAGGACGAAAGGCAGGAGCGAGAGCAGCACGCTCAGGAACGGGCTGGTCTTGTCCGGAGAGACGGAGTAGCCCTTGGGAATCTGACCGGCTTCGTACTTGCTCTGGAGGCTCTGGGCGAGCTGGACGCCCTGATCCCCGATGTAGTTGGCCTGGAACTTGGTGCCGTCGCGCTTGTCGAGCTTCTGATCGCTCTTCAGATCGATCTTGATCATCTGGCTGTCGCCGGTGGTCAGGCGTGCCTGCTCCACCTGGCCACTGTTGATCGCCTTGATGACCTCGCTGGTGTCCACCGACTTGTAGCCGCCGCCGGAGCCGACGACATTCATCAACACGACCACGGCGAGGACGGCCAGCACGATCCACATGACCGGCCCACGGAAGTATCGCTTCACGTCCATCCATACGGGGCGCCAGGCACCCCGTCCCTCCTGCCCGTAGGTAAATGCTGCTGTGAGTAAAGACTGTTCTTCGGAATGTACCCCTGTATTGTCACCCGCGGCCTCGTGGGACGGCTGACAGACCCGCTTCCCCTGCTCCAACGCCGGGAAGCGCCCCCAGGTTCCCCTCGCTCGGCGAGGGGGTGGTCCCGGGGGCCGGGAGGGTGATCAGCCGCCGTACACGTGAGGCGCGAGCGTGCCGACGAACGGCAGGTTGCGGTACTTCTCCGCGTAGTCGAGGCCGTAGCCCACGACGAACTCGTTCGGGATGTCGAAACCGACCCACTTCACGTCGATGGCGACCTTGGCGGCGTCGGGCTTGCGCAGCAGCGTGACGACCTCGAGGGAGGCCGGCTCGCGGGAGCCCAGGTTCGACAGCAGCCAGGACAGCGTCAGACCGGAGTCGATGATGTCCTCGACGATCAGGACGTGCTTGCCCTTGATGTCGGTGTCCAGGTCCTTGAGGATCCGGACCACACCCGAGGACTGGGTCCCGGCGCCGTACGAGGAAACCGCCATCCAGTCCATCGTGAGCGGGGTGGACAAGGCGCGCGCCAGGTCCGCCATCACCATCACGGCGCCCTTGAGCACACCGACGATGAGCAGGTCCTTGCCCGCGTACTCCGCATCGATCTTCGCGGCCAGCTCGGCCAGCTTCGCGTCGATCTCTTCCTTGGTGATGAGCACCGACTGGAGGTCGTTGCCCATGTCCTTCTCGTCCACCCGCATCACTTTCGTTGTCGGCCGGGGCTCCGGGGGCGACCCCGGAGGACTCAGCCGTGTTTCGAGCGCCAATCAGCCCTGCCGAATGACAAGTCTGCCACCCTGCCGCTGGGCCTCGACCCGGCCGGGCAGGTTGATGGCGCCCTGGCCGCGCCATCCGGTGATGAGGCGGTCGACTTCTTCGATGTGACGGGCGAAGAGCGACCCCGCGGGAGAACCGGCGGCGACCACGGCCCTGCGCAGCACCCGGCGCCGGACGGCCGGGGGCAGGGCGTACAGCTTGGCGCACTCCAGACGGCCGTCGTCGTCCCGTACGCCGGTCTCCGCGGAGGCGGCCCAGGAGTCCAGGGCGTCGGCGTCGTCGCGGGACAGCTGGGCGGTACGGGCCAGCGCCTCGACGACGCCCTTGCCCAGCGCCTTCTCCAGGGCGGGCAGTCCCTCGTGGCGCAGGCGGGAGCGGGTGTAGGCGGGGTCGATGTTGTGCGGGTCGTCCCAGACGGGGAGGGACTGGACCATGCAGGCCTTGCGGGCGGTCTGCCGGTCGACCTGGAGGAAGGGGCGGCGGTAGCGGTTGGTGCGGCCGGGTCCGCCGGACTTCTCGGCCATGCCGGAGAGGGACCGGATGCCGGAGCCGCGGGCGAGGCCCAGCAAAACGGTTTCGGCCTGGTCGTCGCGCGTGTGGCCCAGCAGTACGGCGGCGGCGCCCAGCCGGTCCGCGGCCTCGTCGAGGGCTCCGTAGCGGGCGTCGCGGGCCGCGGCCTCGGGACCGCCGTCACGCCCGACGCGCACGGCGACGGACTCCACCGGGTCGAGGCGGAGCGCGGTCATGCGGGTGACGACCTCGGCGGCGCGCAGGTCGGAGCCGGCCTGGAGGCCGTGGTCGACGGTGATACCGCCGGCCCGGATGCCGAGTTTGGGCGCCTCGAAGGCCAGGGCGGAGGCGAGGGCCATCGAGTCGGCGCCCCCGGAGCAGGCGACGAGGACGAGCGGCGGGCCGCCGGCCGGCGTGCGCGGGTCGGCGCAGGGCGCGGCCCCGGACCGGGTCTGGGGGAGTTCGGTGAGATCGGTGAGGACGTCGTGGAGTACGCGGCGGACCGCCAGGCGTATCGCCGCGACCGCAGGATGGGGACCCATGTCCGGTGCCCTTCGGTGGAGTTCGGATGCCTCGGGGGCTCCCCCGGCTGTCGCCGGAAGGGCCCCGGGGAACGGGGTGCTCAGGAGTGGTGCCCGGATTTCCCCGGCGAGCGGGGATGTCACTCAGAGTGCGTCGATGGTGACAGAGCCGAGCCGTTCCCCGAGCATCGCACGCCCTTTCACGGCCTACGGTCCCTCGGACGGGTGACGCTGCTTCCCCCAGTGAGACATGTTTACGCCCCCCGCGTCACCCGCGTTCGCTCTCTTCACTCCCCTTGCGGTGTACACGGGCCACCCAGTCCGCGGGCCGGGCGATCTCGGCCTTGGTCGGCAGTGTGTTCGGAGAGGTCCACACCCGGTTGAACCCGTCCATGCCGACCTGGCCGACGACGGAGCGCACGAAACGCTCGCCGTCGCGGTACTGGCGCAGCTTCGCGTCGAGGCCGAGGAGCTTGCGCAGCGCGGCGTCGAGTCGGCCGGCCCCACTGGCCCTGCGCTGCTGGAACTTCTCCCGGATCTCGGCGACGGAGGGCACCACCTGGGGGCCGACCCCGTCCATGACGAAGTCGGCGTGGCCCTCCAGGAGGGACATGACGGCGGTGAGCCGGCCCAGCACCTCGCGCTGCTCGGGGGTCTGCACGAGCTCGACGAAGGAGCGGCCCTCCTCCCCCCGCTCGGCGTCGGGGCGGGCCCCGGCGAAGGACTGGGCGGCTTCGCGGATGCGCTCCAAGACCGTCGACGGGTCCATTTCGGTGGCTCCCAGGAACGTCTGGATTTCGCCCTCGAGGTGGTCCCGGAGCCACGGGACGGCCGTGAACTGCGTACGGTGGGTCTCCTCGTGCAGGCAGACCCACAGCCGGAAGTCGTGCGGGTTCACCTCCAGTTCGCGCTCCACGTGCACGATGTTCGGCGCGACGAGCAGCAGCCGCCCGCCGCCCGCGGCGGAGCCCGGCAGGTCGCGGGAGGGCGGCGCGAAGGTCTCGTACTGGCCCAGCACGCGGGAGGCCAGGAAGCTCAGCAGCATGCCGAGCTCGACGCCGGTGACCTTGCCGCCGACCGCGCCGAGGACGGCGCCGCCGGGGGTGGCGGCGCGGCGGTCCTGCATCTTGCCCAGGAGGGGCCGCAGGAGCTCGCGGAAGCCGGCCACGTTGGCCTTGACCCATCCGGCGCGGTCGACGACCAGCACGGGCGTGTCGGGGAGGACGAGGCCCTCGGGCATCATCCGGGTGAACTCGCGCACGTGCCGTTCCGAGGTCCTGGCGTGCCCGCGCAGCTCCGCGACGACGGCCCGCGCCTCGTCCCGGCCGACCTCCGGGCCGGGTCGCACCAGCCGGGTCGCGGTCGCCACCGCGAGGTTCCAGTCGACCATCTCCACACCACTGATGCTCGTCATGCGTCAACCGTACGTGGACCGGCCCCTCCGCGGACCCCCTACGACGCGGCGGCCACCGCCGCGGCCAGCTTGTCCAGGGCCTTCTCCGCGCCCTCGGGGGCGGGGCTGTTCGCGGTGAGGAAGGCGAAGGCGAGGAGCCTGCCGGAGGAGTCGACGACGGTTCCGGCGAGGGAGTTCACCCCGGTCAGGGTGCCCGTCTTGGCCCGGAGCAGGCCCGCGGCCGGGGAGGAGCCGGCGTTGCGGGCGCGCAGCGTGCCGGTGAACCCGGCGACGGGCAGCCCGGTCAGGACGGGCCGCAGCTCCGGCCGCCCCGGGTCGGCGGCCTTGGCCAGCAGCCCGGTCAGCAGGCCGGCGCTGACCTTGTCGGCGCGGGCCAGGCCGCTGCCGTCGGCGAAGCGGGAGCCGGCGGTGTCGACGCCGAGGGAGGCGAGCCGTGCGGCGACGGCCTTCTCGGCGCCCTCGAAGCCGGCGGGCTGCCCCGAGGCGAGGGCGGTCTGCCGGGCGAGGGCCTCGGCGATGTCGTTGTCGCTGTTGGTCAGCATCCGCTCGACGAGCCCGGCCAGCGGGGTGGAGAGGGTGGCGGCCAGCGGCGGGGCGTCCGCGGGGGCCTTGGCGCGGGCGGGTTCGCCGGTGACCGTGATGCCGCGCTCGGCCAGCAGGGCGGCGAAGGCGCGGGCGGCGTCCTTCGACGGGTCCTCGGACCGTTCCACGGGCCCGGAGGCGGACTCGTCGGGGCGGCCCTCGTCGGCCGTCAGGGCGGTCACGAGCGCGAGGTTGGGGTTGACGCCGATCGGGTGGCGGGCGGGGCCGGTGTAGAGGGAGTCGTCGTACCCGAGGCTCACGGAGGCGGTTCCGGCGGCCTTCAGGGCCTGGGCCGTGTCGGCGGCGAGGGCGACGAGGCTGCCGCCGGAGCCGGCGGGCGCCTTCTTGCGGGCGGTGAGCGAGGGGTCGCCGCCGCCCACCAGGACGATCTGCCCGGAGGCGGCGCCCCGCACGACGGACGTACGGATCCGGTGCTCGGGCCCGAGCGCGGACAGCGCCGCCACAGCGGTGGCGATCTTGACGGTGGAGGCGGGGGTCATCGCGTCCCGCGCCCCGGACTCATAGAGCACCTGCCCGGTGGCGGTGTCCACGACGGAGGCGGTGCGGACGGTGCCGAGCGCGCGGTCGGCGAGCAGCGGGCCGAGCGCGGCGCCGAGCCCCTCGGGGGCGGCCGCGGCCTGCCCGCGCACGGCGCCCGGACCGACGGCTCCGAGCACTCCCGGGGCACTGGGCGCGGGCCGCGGCAGCGGCCCGGCACCGTGATCTGCGCCACCCGTGCGGCCCCAGGAGGTGACCCTGTCCCGCTCGGCCTTACGCTGGCCGGAGTCCCAAGGACCGGCGGCGGACACCGTCGCCACCGACAGGGCCAGGCCAACGGCGGCCGACCCCGCGATGAGCTGCCACGTCTTGAGCAATGGCACCTCGGACCAGCCCCTTTCGCGATCACACATATGCGTGAGGGACACTTAACCACTGCGCATTGCCGCGAGCATGGCAGCCCACCCGGCAGGGCTGGGCCGACGCGCGCGCGGTCGAGGCAATGCAGTCCCGAAGCAATGAAGCTGATCATGGAGGAGCAGGACGTGGAGTTCGACGTCACCATCGAGATCCCCAAGGGTTCGCGGAACAAGTACGAGGTGGACCACGAGACCGGCCGGATCCGTCTGGACCGACGCCTCTTCACCTCGACCAGCTACCCGGCCGACTACGGCTTCGTCGAGAACACCCTCGGCGAGGACGGCGACCCGCTGGACGCGCTGGTCATCCTCGACGAGCCGACCTTCCCGGGCTGCCTGATCAAGTGCCGCGCGATCGGCATGTTCCGCATGACGGACGAGGCGGGCGGCGACGACAAGCTGCTGTGCGTGCCGGCCTCCGACCCGCGTGTCGAGCACCTGCGCGACATCCACCACGTGTCCGAGTTCGACCGCCTGGAGATCCAGCACTTCTTCGAGGTCTACAAGGACCTGGAGCCGGGCAAGTCGGTCGAGGGCGCGAACTGGGTCGGCCGCACCGAGGCCGAGGCCGAGATCGAGAACTCGTACAAGCGCCTCGAGGCGCAGGGCGGCCACCACTAGGTTCCGCCGGTGAGCGGGTCCGAGGGGCGCGGTGCCCCCGGCCTTCGCACGCGACAGCGGGCGGCACCCCCGTCGGGGGTGCCGCCCGCTGTGCGTTGCCGGTGCGGGCCGCCCCCTTTCGCCGGGGACGAATCGATTCCGCATACTGAAGGCGCGGATGATCACGGGGATGATCGCGGACAGGAGGACGTGTGGCGGAGGCCGACGGGGCAGAGGACAGGAAGCCCCAGTCCGACGAGGCGCGCAGCGCCTTCACCACGCCGCACGGGATGGCGCCCGAGGCGCCGGAGGAGGACCAGCCGACCTCCGAGTTCTCGGTGCCCGACGGCTTCGCGACCCTCCCGGTGGAACCCGAGGGATCCGCGTTCGCCCACCCCGCCACGTACAGCGCCCACCACTCCCCGCCCGCCCACACCCCCGGCCAGGGGTTCCCCGTGACCCGGATGAAGGAGTCCCCCTGGCAGGACCGGATGCGCACCATGCTGCGCATGCCGGTCGACGTCCGCCCCGTCCCGGACCGCGTGTACAAGCAGGCCGAGGACACCGGCCCCGCCGTGGGCCGCGTACTCGACCTGACCCTGCGCATCGGCGAGCTGCTGCTCGCGGGCGGGGAGGCCGCCGAGGACGTCGAGGCGGCCATGTTCGCGGTGGCCCGCTCGTACGGGCTGGACCGCTGCGAGCCCACCGTCACCTTCACCATGCTGTCGATCACCCACCAGCCCTCGCTGGTGGACGACCCGGTGTCGGCGAACCGCACCGTGCGCCGGCGCGGCACCGACTACAACCGCCTCGCGGCCGTCTTCCGGCTGGTGGACGACATCAGCACCCATGACGACGTCTCGCTGGAGGAGGCCTACCGGCGCCTCGCCGAGATCCGCCGCAACCGGCACCCGTACCCCGGCTGGATGCTCACGACGGCCGCCGGGCTGCTCGCCGGGGCGGCCTCCACGCTCGTCGGCGGCGGGGTCCTGGTGTTCTTCGCGGCCGCGATCGGCGCGGTCCTCGGCGACCGGCTGGCATGGCTCTGCGCCGGCCGGGGACTGCCCGAGTTCTACCAGTTCGTCGTCGCCGCGATGCCGCCCGCCGCCATAGGCGTGGCACTGAACATGACCGGGATCGACGTCAAGGCGTCCGCCGTGATCACCGGCGGGCTGTTCGCGCTGCTGCCCGGGCGGGCCCTGGTCGCGGCCGTGCAGGACGGCCTGACCGGCTACTACATCACCGCGTCCGCCCGGCTGCTGGAGGTCATGTACCTCTTCATCGGCATCATCCTGGGCGTGCTGGTCGTGCTCTACGTGGGGTTGCAGTTCGACGCCTCGCCCCGGCCGGAGGAGGTGCTCCAGATCCAGCAGCGGCCGCTGATCCAGATCGCCGCCTCGATGGTGCTGGTGTTCACCTTCGCGATCCTGCTCCAGCAGGAGCGCTCCACCGTGTGGATCGTGACGCTGAACGGCGGGATCGCCTGGTCGACGTACGGGGCGCTGCACTACGCGGGAGGCCTGGAGCCGGTGCCGTCCACGGCCATCGCGGCCGGCCTGGTCGGCCTGTTCGGGCAGCTCTTCTCCCGCTACCGCTTCGCGTCCGCCCTGCCGTACGTGACCGCGGCCATCGGCCCGCTGCTGCCCGGCTCGGCGACGTACTACGGGCTGCTGCTGATCGCCGAGAACGAGCTGAGCCAGGGGCTCGGCTCGCTGACCAACGCCGCGGCCATCGCGCTGGCCATCGCGATCGGGGTCAACCTCGGCTCCGAGGCCTCGCGGATGTTCATGCGGATCCCGGGGGCCGCGAGCGCCGCCAAGCGCCGCGCGGCGAAGCGCACCCGCGGCTTCTAGCCCGCGCCGCTTCCCGCCCGCGTACCGCGCGGCCCGCCTACCGCGCCCCGGTACCGCATACGCCCTCCGTACGGGCCCTCTCGGCGCACACGTACGCCCCGGGGCCCTGTGCGGGCCTCCGGGGCGTGCGGGGCGCTACCGGGGTGCGGGCTGCTGCGGCGCCGCGGGCGGGCTAGCGCTTGGCGTGGCGGCCGCGCTGGCCCGGGGCCTGCGGACCCTCGTTCCCGACGGCCGGGGCCTCGACGGCCTTCGCCTTGCCCTCCTTGCGGGCCTTCAGCACCTCGAAGACCACCGGGATCACCGAGATGAGGACGATGCCCACCAGGATCGGCTCGACGTTGGTCTTGATGAACTCGATCTGGCCGAGCCAGTACCCGGCGAGGGTGACGCCCGCGCCCCAGCCGATGCCGCCGATGATGTTGTACGTCAGGAAGGTGCGGTACCTCATCGAGCCGGCGCCGGCGACCATCGGGGCGAACGTGCGGATGATCGGCACGAAGCGGGCGAGCACGATGGCCTTCGGGCCGTGCCGGTCCATGAACTCGTGGGCCTTGTCGAGGTTCTCCCGCTTGAACAGCTTGGAGTTGGGCCGGTTGAAGAGCTTCGGCCCGAAGAACTTGCCGATCATGTAGCCGACCTGGTCGCCGATGATCGCGGCGGCCACGATCAGCGTGCAGACCAGCCACAGCGGCTGCTTGATGTACTGGCCGTCCGCGACGAGGAGACCCGCGGTGAACAGCAGCGAGTCGCCGGGCAGGAACGCGAAGAGTCCCGACTCCGCGAAGACGATGACCAGGATGCCGATCAGACCGAAGTGCGAGATCAGATAGTCCGGGGACAGCCACTCAGGGCCGAGCGCAATCGTGTACACGGTTTCCGGACTCTCCTGGATCGGGGGGGGTGCCGGCGGAGGCAGGCAGGCGGGCGGGCGGGTGCGGGCAGTCTCAATTATCAACGCACACGACCCCCGCCCGGTTCCAGGGACCGGCGGGGGTCGAATCCGTGACCTTCCGTCTACACGGCGGGCTTCAGCACGGCCGTGCGGCTACACGTTGCGGATCGCGTTGGCCGTGATCGCGTCCCGCACGAACACCGCCAGGCCGGGCCGCAGGGCGTCGTAATAGGCCGTGAAGCGCTCGTCCGCGACGTACATCTCGCCGAGGCAGCTGTGCATCTCGTACGAGCAGGCGTAGTGGTTCCCGCTGATCCAGCCGCGGTGCTCCTCGGCCAGGTCCATGGCGGCCTCGGATTCGGCGGAGGCGCCCGAGTCCATCAGCGCGGCGAGACGCCGGTTGAGGTCGTCGGCCTGGTCCTGGATCCGCCGCCAGTCGTCCTTCGTGTACGTCGCGGCCCGCCGCTGCGACTCGGCGTAGGCGTCGGTGCCGCCCCAGCGCCGCTCCACCTCCTCCGTGTGATCGTCGGGGTCGAAGTCCCCGAAGACCTCGAACTTCTCCTCGGGCGTGAGGTTGATGCCCATCTTCTGCGCCTCCATGGCGTTCTCAACGGCCGTGGCCATCTGCTGGAGCCGGGCGATCCGGTCGGACAACAGGGCGTGCTGCCGGCGCAGATGCTCCCGCGGATCCGATTCCGGGTCGTCCAGCAGGACCGCGACCTCGTCGAGGGGGAAGCCGAGCTCCCGGTAGAACAGGACGCGCTGCAGCCGGTCGAGGTCGGCGTCGTCGTACCGCCGGTGCCCCGCGTGGCTGCGGCCGCTCGGGGAGAGCAGCCCGATCTCGTCGTAGTGGTGCAGGGTGCGCACCGTCACTCCGGCGAATCCGGCGACCTGGCCCACGGAGTAGCCCATCTCTTCCGCTCCTCTCGGTTGGGTACGCCCTTCACTGTGGCTCCTCACGCCGCGTGAGGTGCAAGTCCGCCCCGCCGGGAATCCGGGGGCCGGTCAGCGGCTGAGGCCCCGGAAGCGGCCCGCGGCCAGGGGGAAGAAGACCGCCAGCAGCAGGAGCGGCCAGCCGACGGCCAGCAGGCCGGCGTGGTCAAAGGCCCACGAGGAGGAGGCCGCCGCGGGGTTGCCGAACAGGTCGCGGACCGCGGTGGCCGTCGCCGACATCGGGTTCCACTCGACCACCGCCCCCAGCCATCCGGGCATCGACGCCGGGCTGGCGAAGGCGTTGGACAGGAAGCCCACCGGCCAGACCAGGATCTGCACGGCCTGCACCAGCTCCGGCCGGCCCGCGACCATGCCCAGGTAGATCCCGATCCACAGCATCGCGAAGCGCAGCAGCAGGAGCAGCGCGAAGGCCGTCAGCGCGGCGCCCGCCGAGCCGTGCCAGCGCCAGCCGAGCAGCAGGCCGACCCCGGCCAGGACGGCGAGGCCCACCGCCGACTGGAGCATGTCGGCCGCGCTGCGGCCGACCAGTACCGCCGAGGAGGACATCGGCATGGCGCGGAAGCGGTCGATGACCCCCTTGCCGAGGTCCTGGGTGACGGCCGTCATGGTGCTCTCCAGGCCGAAGGCCATGGTCAGCACCAGCATGCCGGGGACCAGGAACTCGACGTACTCGCCGTCGACGCCGCGCCCGCCGCCCACCAGGAAGCCGAACATCAGCAGCATCATCACCGGGAAGACCAGCCCGACGACCACCTGGACCGGCTGCCGCGCCCAGTGCGCCAGTTCGCGCCGGGTCATCGTCCAGGAGTCCGAGACCACCCATGCGGCGGCGCTCACGCGGACACCTCCGTACGGTCGGCGCGGCCGGCCCGGGCCGCCCCGCCGGATCCGCCGGGCCCGCCGGGCCCGTGCGGCCCGTCCGGCCCGTCCGTCAGGTGCAGGAACACCTCGTCGAGCGTGGGCCGGCGGACCGCGAGGTCCGCGGCCTCGATGCCCGCCCCCTCCAGCGCCCGCAAGGTCAGGGCCAGCCCCTCCATCCGGTCCCGGACCGGGAAGCCGAGCGTCGGCGGGTCCGTGGTCACCACCGGGTCGGGGAGCAGCGCGGCCGCCTCCGCCAGCCGGTCCGGATCCCGCAGGACGACGACGATCCGGTCCGCCCCGACCAGGGACTTCAGCTCGTCCGCCGTGCCCTCGGCCGCGACCCGGCCGCCGTCGACCAGGGCGATCCGGTCGGCCAGCTGGTCGGCCTCCTCGAGGTACTGGGTGGTGAGCAGGACGGTCGTACCACCGCCGACGAGGGAGCGGACCGCGCCCCACACCTCGGCGCGGCCGCGCGGGTCGAGTCCGGTGGTCGGCTCGTCGAGGAACAGCACCTCCGGGTCGGTGATGAGCGACGCGGCGAGGTCGAGGCGGCGGCGCATGCCGCCGCTGTACTGCTTCACCGGCTTGCGGCCGGTGTCGGCGAGGCCGAAGCGGTCCAGCAGCTCGTCCGCCCGCTGCCCGGCCCGCCGGGCGCCCAGGTGGTAGAGGCGGCCGAACATCTCCAGGTTCTGCCGGCCGTCGAGTTCCTCGTCGAGCGCCGCGTGCTGCCCGAGGAGCCCGATCCGGGAGCGGACGGCCGCCGCGTCGGTCCGGGCGTCGTGGCCCGCGACCCGGACGGTTCCGGCGTCGGGGCGCAGCAGGGTGCTCATGACGCGTACGGCCGTGGTCTTGCCGGCCCCGTTGGGGCCGAGCACCGCCTGGACGGTGCCGGACGGGACCTCCAGGTCGAGCCCGGCGAGGGCGGGCTTGTTCCCGTACCTCTTGTGAACGCCTTCGACGAAGATCGTCAAAGCGACTCCCTTGCTAGTCAAACTTGAGTAGCGAGCTGCGCCAAGGTACTGCCCTGGGAGGGGCTAGTCAAACTTGATTACACCGCTTACGCGTAGGGGTTCTCCTGGCCGTCGGCCAGGACCCCCACGAACGGCTCGCCGCCCTCGCCCGCGAAGGAGTACGCGCCCCCCTCGATCCGGGCGATCAGCCCCCGGGTCCACTCCGCCTCGGCGTCGGCGGAGTACACCCAGCGGTGCATGATCTCGCCGATGTGCCCCAGGGCCTGCGGACCGGTCTCCGGGGTGTAGTAGTCCGTCACCGACGAGCGCCACCGCGCCAGCTTCCCCAGCCGCTCCCGGAGCAGCTCCAGGACCTCGGCCCGGGGAAGGTCGACCATGAAGCCGATCGCCGACGACAGGAGGTCCGCCTTCTGGTCGTAGGCGGCGAGGGCCTCCCGCAGCAGCTTGAAGTACTCCTCGCGGCCCGCCGCCGTGACCTCGTACTCGGTGCGCGGCGGGCCCCCCGCGGCGCTCGGCGCCACCTCGTGCGCGAGCAGGACGCCCTGCTTCGCCATCTGCTTGAGCGCGTGGTAGATCGATCCGGGCTTGGTGTTGGACCACTCGTGCGCGCCCCAGTACTCCAGGTCGCCCCGCACCTGGTACCCGTGCGCCCGCCCGTGCTGGCGGACGGCACCGAGGACGAGAAGCCGGATCGCAGACATGGGGCCAGGCTACTCACCCCATCGCGCGGGTCCCGTCGAGGGATTCGCGGATGATGTCCGCGTGGCCCGCGTGCCGGGCGAACTCCTCCATCAGGTGCAGGAGCAGCCACCGCATCGAGACCTTGGTGTCCGCGGGGAACCAGGGCGCCGGCGGCAGCGGGAAGCTGTCGTCGAGGCTGGGGACGGCGGCGATGAAGGCCGCCGTCTCCCGCGCGACCCCGTCCCAGTAGGCCAGGACGGACGGGACGCTCTCCCCCTCGACCAGGCGGAAGGCCTCGTTCCAGTCCGCCTCGGAACGCACGGTCTCATCGGGCCTGCCCTGCGCCATCCGCAGCCAGCCCAGCTCGCACTCCGCTGCGTGCTTGAGCAGCCCGGACAGCGAGAGCTCGCTGACGCTGGGGCGGCTTGCCGCCTGCTCCTCGCTCAGACCCTCCGCCGCCTCGCGCAGGGCGGCGCGCTGGGCCTCGACGAAGGCGAGGAGCGTGCCGCGCTCGTCACCGGGGACCTCTGTGGAAACCTGAGCCATGGCCGACGCCTTCTCTCCGTGGGGTTCTCGTGGATGTCAGGTCTCGGGGGGAGGGGTGCCTTCCCCTGCTGACAAGAACCACGCTACGGAGCCTTGCGGTCAGTTCCCGTCCTCAATCGCCGTTCAGCGCGCCGCGTTCCCGGCGTCGTCCGGGCGGAGCGCCGGGAGCGCGGTGGCCGGCTCCGGCAGCAGGGCCTTGGCGAGGTCCTGGCCGCCCTTCTCGTCCAGCCCGTACATCGCCTCGTAGATCTTGCGGACCGCGGGGCCCGAGGCGCCGGAGCCGGTGCCGCCCTGGGAGATCGTCATGACGATCGCGTAGTCCTCGGTGTACGAGGCGAACCACGAGGTGGTCTGTTTGCCCTGGACCTCGGCGGTGCCGGTCTTGGCGTGCATGGGGATCTGCTTCTGCGGCCAGCCGCCGAAGCGCCAGGCGGCGCTGCCGGTGGTGGCCACGTCGGCGAGGGCCCCGTCGATGTCGTTGCGCAGCTTCGCGTCCATCGGCAGCCTGCCCTGGACCTTCGGGGCGATCTCCCGGACCGAGTTGCCGTCGGCGCTGACGACGGCCTTGCCGACGCTGGGCTGGTGGAGGGTGCCGCCGTTGGCGATGGCCGCGTAGACGGAGGCCATCTGGACCGGGGTGACGAGGGTGTCGCCCTGGCCGATCGAGTAGTTGATGGCGTCGCCCTCGCGCATCTGGTCGCCCTGGCGGCAGTTCTCGTAGGCGATCTTCTCGGCGAAGGTGCCGTTCTTCTTGCCGTCGCGGCACCAGGCGGCCTTGCTCGCCTCGAAGAAGTCCTGCTTCCACTTGCGGTCGGGGACCCGGCCGGGGACCTCGTTCGGCAGGTCGATGCCGGTGGGCTTGCCCAGGCCGAACGCGTGAGCGGTCTTGAAGAACCAGTCGTTGGGGTTCTTCTTGGGGTTGATGCCGCCGTCCTTCTTCCACTCCTGGTCCGCGATGGCGTAGTACACCGTGTCGCAGGAGACCTCCAGGGCGCGGCCGATGGTGATGTCGCCGTAGCCCTGGGACTCGAAGTTCGTGAAGGTCTGGGAGCCGACCGAGTACGAGCTCGGGCAGGGATAGCGCCGGTTGAAGGGGTAGCCGGCGTTCACCGCGGCCGTCGAGGAGACCACCTTGAAGACGGAGCCCGGGGCCGCCTGGCCCTGGATCGCCCGGTTCAGCAGCGGGTAGTTCGACTTCTTGTCGGTGAGCTTGGCGTAGTCCTTGCCGGAGATGCCGCCCACCCAGGCGTTCGGGTCGTAGGTCGGGTTCGAGGCCATCGCCACGACGCGGCCGGTCTTGGCCTCCATCACGACGACGGCGCCCGAGTCCGCCACGTAGTTCTTGCGGGTGTTGTTCTTGTCGAACGTCTTGCGGGCCTCGACCATGGCGTTGTTCAGCTCGCGCTCGGCGACCGCCTGCACCCGGGAGTCGATCGAGGTCACCACGTTCGAGCCGGGCTGCGACCTGTCGGTCTGGCCCTGCCCGGTGACCCGCCCCAGGTTGTCGACCTCGTAGCGGGTGATCCCGGCCTTGCCCCGCAGGTCCTTGTCGTACGTCCGCTCCAGGCCCGAGCGGCCCACCTGGTCGGAGCGCAGGTACGGCGAGTCGGAGTTCTTCGCCTTGGCGATCTCCTCGTCGGTCACCGGGGAGAGGTAGCCGAGCACCTGGGAGGTGTTGGCCCCGTCCGGTCCGGCGTAGCGGCGCATCGCGGTGGGCTCGGCGGTGATCCCGGGGAAGTCCTCGGCGTGCTCGTGGATCTGGAGCGCCTGCTCGGTGGTGGCCTCGTCGCTGACCGGGATCGGCTGGTAGGGAGAACCGTTCCAGCAGGGCTGCGGCGTCTTGGCGTCGCACAGCCTGACCTTGTCGACGACTTCCTGGGGGTTCATGCCCAGGACCCCGGCGAGGCGCGTCAGCACACCCGTACCGCGGTCCTTCATCTTGAGCAGCTCGGTGCGGCTGGCGGAGACCACGAGGTGGGTCTGGCTGTCGGCGAGCGGGACCCCGCGCGAATCGAGGATCGAGCCGCGGACCGCGGGCTGCACCACCCGCTGGACGTGGTTGTTCTTGGCCTCGTCCGTGTATTCCTGGCCGTTGCGTATCTGGAGGTACCAGAGTCTTCCGCCCAGGGTGAGCAGGAGCGAGAAGACGACGATCTGGATGACGACGAGCCGGTTCTGGACCCGAGGGGTCCGGCCGGTCTCGGGTATGTTGCTCAACTCTGCTCTCCCCCGGGCGGCTGCTCCGCGTACGCCCGGTCGAGTGTAGATCGGGCTCCCCTCAGAAGGGGAAACGCGTCCGCCCGTGCTGCACCGAGATCCACTTCTGGGTCGTGAACGCCTCGACCGTCGCCTCGCCGTTCAGCCGCCCCAGCCCCGATGCCTTCTCCCCGCCGAAGGCGGCCAGCGGCTCGTCCGCGATCGTGGAGTCGTTGACGTGGATCATCCCCGTCTCGATGCGCTGCGCGAAGCGCACGCCCCGCTCCACGTCCCGGGTGTGCACCGCGCCGCTGAGCCCGTACGGGGTCAGGTTGGTCAGCCGTACGGCCTCGTCCTCACCGTCGAAGACGACCAGCAGGGCCACCGGGCCGAAGATCTCCTGGCCCAGCAGCGGGGAGTCCTCGGGGAGACCGGCCAGGACGGTCGGTTCCACCAGGTTGCCGCGCGTAGAACCGCGTACGAGCGCCTGCGCGCCCTCGGCGACGGCCCGGTCCACGAGCGCGGTGAGGGCGTCGGCCTGGAAGGAGTTGATCAGCGGGCCGATGTGGGTGTCCGCGTCGTGCGGGTCACCCGTCTTCAGGGCGCGGACCCGGGCGGTGAACTTCTCGGTGAACTCCTCCGCGACGGAGGCGTCGACCAGGATGCGGTTGGCGGCCATGCAGACCTGGCCCTGGTAGACGAACCGGCTGAAGACGGCCGCGTCCACCGCGTAGTCCAGGTCGGCGTCGTCGAGGACGACGAGCGCGCTGTTCCCGCTGAGCTCCAGGACGGTCCGCTTGAAGTGACGGGCGGCGACGGCTCCCACGTGCCTGCCGACGCGGTCCGAGCCGGCGAAGGAGATCACCTTCGGGACGGGGTGCGTCAGGAGGGCGTCGCCGATCTCCGCTATGTCGGTGACCAGGACGTTCAGCAGGCCCGCGGGGAGTCCGGCGTCCTCGAAGATCTTGGCGATGACCCCGCCGCCGACCACGGGCGCGTTCTGGTTCGGCTTGATCACGACGGCGTTGCCCAGGGCCAGGGCCGGGGCGACGGACTTCAGGGTGACCAGGAAGGGGAAGTTGAACGGGCTGATCACGGTGACGACGCCGACCGGGAGGCGCTGGACCCGGTTCTCCTTGCCCTCGACCGGCGAGGCCAGGATGCGGCCCTCGGGGCGTACGGCCAGCTGGATCGCCTCGCGCATGAACTCCATCGCGCTGTGGACCTCGTACTCGGCCTTGGGACGGGTCCCGCCGAGCTCGTCGATCATCGCCTCGACGATCTCCTTC
This sequence comes from Streptomyces antarcticus, assembly GCF_026627255.1. Taxonomy (GTDB): domain Bacteria; phylum Actinomycetota; class Actinomycetes; order Streptomycetales; family Streptomycetaceae; genus Streptomyces; species Streptomyces antarcticus. The sequence continues at coordinate 81,929 of NZ_JAPNLM010000018.1, forward strand.
TCGCGCTCCTCGGTGATCCGCAGGGCGCGCTCCAGGACTGCGCGTCTGGAGTAGGGGCTGGTGGCGGCCCAGTCGCGCTGGGCGCGCTCGGCGCCGCGGTAGGCCTGGTCCACCTGCTCGACGGTGGCCACGGTGATGGCGGCGAGCTTCTCGCCGTTGTACGGGTTGACGTCGATGATGTCCCACGAACCGGTACCGGCCAGCCATTCGCCGTCGATGTACTGGTGAGCCAGGTCGCTGAATATGGACATGCCATCCCTTACTGCGAGCGCGCACCCGTGCGCTGCACCGGAGACCGATCGGTCGTCATGCACTGATCAGACGTCATAGTACGTGCGAATCAAGACAGTTGGAGCAGACCGCGAAGAAGATCCCTTGTCTGGCCGGGGTCCGGGCAGTCGGCCTGGAGTCGCTCCATGGCCCTGCCGTACTGCCCCACTTCCTCGTCCTTGTCCAGGTAGAGGGCACTGGTGAGCTGTTCCAGATAGACGATGTCCTGGAGGTCCGACTCGGGGAAGCGCAGCAGCGTGAAGGCCCCGCTCTCGCCCGCGTGGCCGCCGAAGGAGAACGGCATGACCTGGAGCTGCACGTTGGGCCGCTGGGAGATCTCGATGAGGTGCTCCAACTGGCCGCGCATGACGTCGCGGTCGCCGTACGGGCGGCGCAGGGCGGCCTCGTCGAGCACGGCGTGGAAGACCGGGGCGCTCTCGGAGACGAGGGCCTTCTGCCGCTCGAGACGCAGCGCGACCCGCCGGTCGATCTCGGCCGTGGTGGCGCCGGGCATGCCGCGGCGGACGACGGCCTGGGCGTAGGCCTCGGTCTGGAGCAGTCCGTGGACGAACTGGACCTCGTAGATGCGGATGTGCGAGGCGGCGCCCTCCAGACCGATGTACGTCTGGAACCACCCGGGCAGTACGTCTCCGTAACTGTGCCACCAGCCGGTGGCGTTGGCCTCGCGGACCAGTCCCAGGAGGGATTCGCGCTCCGCGTCGTCCGTGACCCCGTAGAGCGTGAGGAGGTCCTCGACGTCCCGTGCCTTGAAGCTCACCCTTCCCAACTCCAAGCGGCTGATCTTCGATTCGGATGCGCGGATCGAGTAGCCGGCCGCCTCGCGGGTGATGCCGCGGGATTCACGGAGTCGCCTGAGCTGCGAGCCCAGGAGGATTCGGCGCACCACAGAACCGCTGGCTTCTGCGGTCACTAGTCCTGCCCTCCCCATCGCGATGGATGTGCGCCCCTTCCGCACTCTCGTGCGGGCGGGACAGCCAGCGGGGCCCCCGTACCCCAGGGCCGCAGTCTGCCACCAAAACGCACCCGCCCGTACTCGTTCTGTAACGGAATCCCGCCTCCGGGGAAAGAAGTCCGTCCGTATACGTAGGAAGAAATGAGCAAGAACCGTCACGTGAGTGGACAGGTCCGGCGCATGCACGTGCATCTGCCCTTGCATCCGGCTCCGCCATTCGGAACGATGGTCCCCGCGCACCTGCGTGCTGTTCGCGCCGGCGCACGGACCCACCCCGCAGTTCTCTTTGGACGAGGCCGCCGCTTCGCCCGCGAATCCCGGGAGTGCCTCGCATGGGGACGAATGGATCGACCATGCTCGAGCCGTTACGGCAGGGGCTTCCCCCGGTCGACCCCACGGCTGTCTCCGGGTCCGCCTCCTGCGCTCTGCCCGCCCGGTTCGAGGCGGTGCGGGGCGCCCGCACTTTCACCCGCTCGACACTGTGCCAGTGGGGTCTCGACGACCGCTTCGACGACGTGTCGCTGGTCGTCTCCGAGCTCGTCACCAACGCGCTGCGCCATGCCCTGCCCGAGGACGCGCGGGGTGCGTGCGCCGAGGCTGAGCCGCCGGTACGGCTGCACCTGATGCGGTGGAGCACGCGGCTGGTGTGCGCGGTGCGCGACCCCAGCGAGGACCGGCCCGGCGGGGCCTTCTCCCCGGAGCGCACGGAGGAGAACTTCGACCTGGAGTCCGGCCGCGGGCTGTTCCTGGTCGACTCCTACAGCGACAGCTGGGGCTGGCACCCGCTCGCGGGACGGCTCACCGGCAAGGTGGTCTGGGCGCTGTTCCTGCTCCACGACTGAGCCGCGGCGCCGTCGCCCGGCAACAGCGGCGGACCCGCCCCGTACACGCCAGCCGGCCGGGATTGATCACTGCGATCAATCCCGGCCGTGCACGTGCATGGCTTGTATGGGTGCGCTGTTCCTTCAGCCGATCAAGTGATCGAACTCGCCGTCCTTGACCCCCAGGAGCAGCGCCTCTATCTCGGCGGGCGTGTACACGAGCGCCGGTCCATCGGGAAAGCGTGAGTTGCGCATGGCGACGTCGCCGCCGGGCAGTCTCGCGAACTCCACACAAGAGCCCTGCGAGTTGCTGTGTCTGCTCTTCTGCCACGTCAGCTCAAACAAGGAAGCGAGTTCTGCAGCTGCCATCCCGTTGTACGCGTGGTCCACAGGAAGCCCCCGATAGTGCAGATGTCAACTGCACCGGATCATAGCTGTGTTCATAAGTGCCTGCATGGGCAGATGCACGTGCACGGAGGGTGGTCCACTGATCACAAAAGGGCCCCCTTCAGGGCCGCAGCGCTTCGGACACCTCGTCGAGGGAGTCCACGAGCTGCTCGGCCGCCCCGCGCAGCACTCCCGACGCCGGGGTGTCCCAGGCCGTCAGCAGGGCCCGTACGCCGTCCCATTGCGGGACGCGCCGCTCCCGTACGGCCTTGGCCCCCGCCTCCGTCGCGTCGCGCAGCGCCCCGGCGAACTCGGCCGCGCCCGGCACCGGGGCCCCGTCCCGGTCCGGGGGGTGGGCCTCCAGCAGCATGGCGTGGCGGCCCATCGCCGCCAGGGCGTCCCCCGCCCCCTCGGCCGCCGCCCGGGACAGACCGCGGTGGCGCACCGGCTCTCCCGCCGCCCGCGTGAGCGCGTCCTGCCAGGCGATGCGGGCGTCGCGGGTGTCCAGCAGGGCCTCGCGGACGTCGGCGCGACGGGCCCCGGCCGGATCGGCGTACTGGCCGAGCACGGCGGCCGCGTACCGTCCGTCCGCGGCCAGCCAGTCGGCGAGACGGGTGCGCAGCCGCGGGGTCTCCCAGGCCGGGTAGAGGGCGTAGGCGGCCATCGCGAGCAGCCCGCCGACCAGCGTCAGGGTCACCCGGTCGGGCACGGTCTGGTCCCAGCGGACCCCGCCCATGCCGAGCAGGAAGACGACGTACGCGGAGACGAAGAGCTGCGCGACGGCGTACCCGGTGCGCATCAGGACGTACATCAGGCCCGCGCTGACCACGGCGAGCAGGCCCGACAGGTACATGCCCGGCTGGGCGAGCTGCACGATGCCGGTGGCGACCGCGACCCCGACCAGGGTCCCGGCGAAGCGGGCGACGGCGCGGGAGTAGGTCTGGGTGAAGTCCGGCCGCATCACCATCACTGAGGCCATCGGGGCCCAGTAGGCGTGCCCGAGCGGCAGCGCCAGTCCGATCACCAGGCCCGCGCAGGCCACGGCGGTGACGCGCAGGGCGTGCCGCAGGATCGGCGACCCGGGCCGCAGCTCCGCCCGTACGGTTTTCAGGACCAGCGGCGCCATCCGCCACAGGGTGGGCCGCAGCATCGACTCCCCCGGCTCGGCGGTGCGCCCCGAGCCGGGCTCGACCGTCTCCCGTACGTCGTCCAGCAGCGCGGCGAGCCGGCGCGCGGCCCGCAGCGGCGCGCCGGTGAGGAGGTCCGCCGTGTCGGGGGACCTCCGGACGGAGAGGGCCGGGGCGGGCGGCCGGACCGGCTCCCCGTGCCGGATCGCCCGCGCGGCGGCGTCGAGCACCGACCCGGCGGCGGCGAGCAGCTCCCGCACCCGGTCCCGGGCCGGCCCCTCGGCCGGAGCCCCCACGGCCGGATCGGCGAGCGACGCCAGCACGGGCCGGATCCGCTCGGCGAGCCCCCGCGCGCCGTGCAGCTCGGCGGGGCGCCGCCGGGCCTGGCGGGCGCTGACGGTGGCGGCGGCGCGGGCCCGCATCAGCGGCTGCGGGTCGAAGGGCGCGTGGGGATCGTGGCGCAGCCGCCGGGCGTAGTCGGCCTCGGCGGCGAGCGCGTCGGCCAGGGCGTCGCGCTGGGCGCCCCAGCGGCGGATGGGGAAGAGGACGATCAGCAGCGCCTGGACCACCCCGCCGGCGGCGATCATCGCGGCGTGGCCGGCGGGCTGCGGGTCTGCGGGCTGCGGGTCAGCGGGGCAGCGGGCTGCGCCTGCCGCCCATGTGGGCGCGGTCGGCGGCCGCCGTGCCGTCCTCCCAGCCCGCGTGGTCGGTGGCGCCGCGCAGCCGGGTCGTCGTGGTGCGGGGGAACATCTCGTCCGCCCGGGAGGTGACCGCCACGTCGCGGGCCACCAGGGCCGGCAGGTTGTCCGGGGCCTCGGCGGCCGTGTGCTCGGCGGTCTCGGCGAGCCGCTGGCCGAGCCTGCTGGCGTACGCGAGCAGGAACGACTGCCGGAAGGTCTTCGTCCGCTTACGCCCGCCGGAGCGCTGCGCGGCCTCCGCGCGGGTCATCGCCGCCGTGCCCTGCACGAGCAGCGAGGTGTACAGCAGCTCCACCGCCTCCAGGTCGCTCTCGAAGCCGACCACCGTGGAGAACTCGAAGCCGCTGTTCCACACCGCCCGGCAGCGGTTGGCGGTGGCCACCGCGTCGAGCAGGACCGCCTTGGCCTCCTCGTACGGCGGCTCGACACCGATCCGGGACGCCCCCGGCACCCGCGCGGGCCCGCCGCCGCGCGCCGCGAGCAGCGCCTCGTCCACGGTGTGCCGGGCCATCAGCTCCTGGGCCTTGGCGCTGAGCGCCTCCGCCTCCTCCGGGAACGTGGTCGCCTCGGCCTTGGCGAGCAGGGCCCGGATGCGGCCGAGCATGCGCGGCTCGATGTGCGCGTGCTCCCCGGGGTCCGCCGGGTCGCCCGGCAGCGGGCCCACCGGCTCGATCGAGGGCAGCCGGATCAGCAGCCGCAGCACTTCCAGAACCGCGCCGGCCAGCGTGAACCGGTCCGTCCGCTCCCGCTGCGCCAGCTGGTCGGCGTACTCCCCGTCGCTCCCCCACCACGCCTCGGCGTCCGTCCACCGGGCGGGGAGCCGGGCGTAGCGGCGCGCCTCGGCGGCGATCAGGTCGCCGGTGATCCTCAGGTGCCGCTCGTCGAGGTCGCGGCGCACCAGCCGCAGCACGTCGGCCGGCTGCCAGCCGCGCTCCCAGCCCTGCCGTACGTACGCCTCCCCGCGCGCGAGCAGCTCCTGCCCCACCCCGGGCCACAGCGCGGGCTCGGCGACGAGCACGGACGCGCCGGTGTCCAGCCCGGCGTCGTCCTGGGCGTAGAGGGCGGCGGCGAAGGCTCGGTCGACGGTCTCGGCAAGGTCTCTCACACCCTTCAGCTTGGCATGTCCCCCCACCGACACCGCTCCACCCCCGCCCGGCCCGTTCCAGCCCCGCCGGGCACCCACTCCGACCCCGCCGAGGGGCTGCCATCGCAGCCCCGCCGGCGTTTGAGGCGCGGGGTCCGGGGCGGAGCCCCGGCAACGGCGCGGCACCCGAGCCCGGCTCCCCCGCCCGCCCGAACCCCGCGAGCCCCGGCACGGGCCAGAACCCCCCGAGCCCCCGGCCGGGGCCCGGCACGGCGCCACCCCCCTGTCAGACCCGGGTGGGACACTCGCACCCGTGAGCGAAAACGCCGGCCGGTGGGCCCTCGCCGAGGACGCCGACGGGTGGTGGCACGCCGCGCCCGTCACCCCCGGGCCCCCGACCGGGACCGGGACCCCGCAGGGCCCCGCCGGGCCCCGGCTCCGCGTCCGCGACCCCGCCGAGGCGGTACGGGCCGCCCCCGCCGGGACGCGATGGGTGTGGCGGTCCACCGCCGCCGTGTACCCCCGCCTGCTCGCCGCAGGCGCCCGCGTCGAGCGGTGCCACGACGTCGAGGACGCCGAGCTGCTGCTGCTCGGCCACGAGGGCCGGTTCGGGGAGCCCCGGTCGGCGGCGGCCGCCTGGGCCCGGCTCAGGAACGAGCCCGTACCGCCCGATCCGCCGCAGCGGGCCGCCGTGCCCGGCACGCAGGACTCCCTCTTCGACCCCCAGCCCGCTCCCGTACCCCTCGACGCCCTGCTCGCGGTCCACGCCGACCAGGCGGCCCGCCTCGGTGCCACCGCCCACCCCGACCGGATGCGGCTGCTCGTCGCCGCCGAGTCCGCAGCCTTCCTCGTCGCCGCCGAGATGAACCGCGCGGGCCTGCCCTGGCGGGCCGACGTACACCGCGCCCTGCTCACCGACCTGCTCGGCGAGCGGTACGGCGGCGGCGGCGAACCCCGCCGGCTCGCCGAACTCGCCGACGAGGTGTCCGCCGCGTTCGGCCGCCGCGTGCGCCCCGACCTGCCCGCCGACGTGATCAGGGCCTTCGCCGAAGCCGGGATCAAACTCAAGTCCACCCGCCGCTGGGAGATCCAGGAGCTGGACCACCCCGCCGTCGAGCCGCTGATCGCGCACAAGAAGCTGTACCGGATCTACACCGCCCACGGCTGGAGCTGGCTCGCCGACTGGGTCCACGACGGCCGCTTCCGCCCCGAGTTCATCCCCGGCGGGACCCTCACCGGCCGCTGGATCACCAACGGCGGCGGGGCCCTGCAGATCCCCAAGGTGATCCGCCGTGCGGTCGTCGCCGACCCCGGCTGGCGGCTCGTCGTCGCCGACGCCGACCAGATGGAACCCCGCGTCCTGGCCGCGATCTCCCGCGACCCCGCCTTCATGGAGGTGGCCGGCCGGCCCGAGGACCTCTACACCGCCGTCTCCCGCCAGGGCTTCTCCGGCGACCGGGACAAGGCGAAGCTCGCCGTCCTCGGCGCCGTCTACGGGCAGACCTCCGGCGACGGCCTGAAGAACCTCGCCGCACTGCGCCGCCGCTTCCCCCTGGCGGTGGCGTACGTGGACGACGCCGCCCGGGCGGGCGAGGAGGGACGGCTCGTACGGACCTGGCTGGGCCGCACCAGCCCGCCCCCCGCGACCCCCGCCGACGCGGACGCCGACGCGTACGGGGACGGGAACGGGAACGGCGGCGGGGAGGGCGGCGAGGCGGGCCTCCCCCAGGAGCGCGACGACGCCTGGACCCCGAGCTACGCCTCGACCAACACCCGCGCCCGCGGCCGCTTCACGCGCAACTTCGTGGTGCAGGGCAGCGCCGCGGACTGGGCCCTGCTGCTGCTCGCGGCCCTGCGTCAGGCGATGGCCGGGATGCGGGCCGAGCTGGTGTTCTTCCAGCACGACGAGGTGATCGTGCACTGCCCCGCCGAGGAGGCCGCGGCGGTCGCCGAGGCGATCCGCACGGCCGGGGACCGGGCCGGGCGGATCACCTTCGGCGACACCCCGGTCCGGTTCCCGTTCACGACGGCGATCGTGGAGTGCTACGCCGACGCCAAGTGACCGCGGCCCGGGTCTGACCCCGGGGCCGGGCCCGCCCGGAACCGGCCCAGCACCGGCCCCGGGATCAGGCCGGGCCCTCCAGCGCCTTCAGCTCGTGGACGTAGATGTGGAACTCGTCGCGGACGAAGCCCTCCGCCTCGTACAGCCCCTGCGCGACGTGGTTGTCGTACGCCGTCTCCAGCTGCACCGCGGCCGCTCCCGCCGCGGCGGCGCGGCGCAGCACCTCGCGCAGCAGGGCCGTCGCCGCGCCCGTACGCCGCCCGGCCGGGGCGACGTACAGGTCGCTGAGGATCCAGGCGGGCCGCAGGGCGAGGGAGGAGAACGTGCGGTAGACCTGCGCGAACCCGACCGTCCCCGCTCCCGGAACCTCGGCGAGCAGCACCAGCGACTCGTCCTTGGCGATCCGCTCGGCGAGGAACTCCCTCGGCCGGTCCGGGTCCTCGACGCGCACCTCGTAGAAGTCGAGGTAGCCGCGGAACAGCGCGGCGGCGGCGTCGAGGTCCGCCTCCCCGGCGGTGCGGAGCACGACCCCGGTGTCCGGCTGCCGTTCCTGCGATGCCTGACCGTTCATGTACGCCATCTCTCCCTCTGCCGACGTTCCGCGCGGAAGCCCAGTGTGCGCGGGACGGGGAGGGAAAGGGGACGGGAGGGACGCGCGCGGAACCCGTACGCCTACTGCTTGCCGGCGGCCGGCTGGCCGGGCAGCTTGAACACGTGGTCCGGGGTCACCACCTCGGTGATCGCCTGGCCGAACAGGGAGCTGGGCTCGGACCCCTCGTCGGCGATGTCGGTGTTGAGCAGCACCACCATCGTGGCCTGCGCCTCGGGCAGGTACACGGTCAGGGACTGGTAGCCGGGCAGCGAACCGTTGTGCCCGATCCAGCCCTCCGCGTTGAAGATGCCGAGACCGTAGCCGGTGTCGGGCAGGTTCCCGGCCGGGCTGGTCTTCAGCCGCTGCGCCTGGGTGGCCGGGGTCAGCAGCTGCCCGGTGGCCACGCTCTTCGCCCAGACCTTCAGGTCGGCGAGGTCGGAGATCATCGCGCCGGCGGCCCACCCCCACGAGGGGTTCCAGTCGGTGGCGTCCTCGGTCTTCCCGGAGGCCGTCTGGTTCGTGTATCCGTGGGCGTGCGGCGAGGGGAACTCCGCTCCCAGCGGGAAGAGCGTGTGCTTCAGCCCGGCGGGTGCGACGACCTCCTTGTTGATGTACTCGGCGAGGGGTGTGCCGGTGACCTTCTCGACGACCAGGCCGAGCAGGATCAGGTTCGTGTTGCAGTACTGGAACCGCGCACCGGGCTCGAACTGGACCGGGTGCGAGAAGGAGAACGCGAGCAGCTCCCGCGGGGTGAAGCTCCCCCGGGGGTCGCTGGTCAGCGCCTTGAAGAAGCCCTCGTCCTCCGAGTAGTTGAACAGCCCGCTGCGCATCCCGGCCAGCTCGCGCAGCGTGATCCGGTCGCCGTTCGGGACGCCGGAGACGTACTTCCCGATCGGATCGTCCAGGCCGGCCCGGCCCTCGTCCACCAGCTGGAGCAGGGCGGTCACGGTGAACGTCTTGGTCTCGCTGCCCATCCGCATGAAGAGGCCGGTGGTCATCGGCTGGCCCGTCGCCTTGTCCGCGACACCGAAGGCCCGTACGTACTCGCCCTTGCCCGGCGCCGACAGGGACACCATCACCCCCGGCACCTTCGCCTCGTCCATGACCCCGCGGACCGCCTCGTCCAGCCGTGCGGCCACGGCCGGGGTGAGCTGCGGGAAGGCGTCCGACGCGGGATCGGTGGCCGCGACCGCCGCGACGGGGGGCGCCGCGCCCCAGGCATGGGCGGTGCCACCGCCGAGGGGCGCCACCACGAGCCCTACCGCGGCCGCCGCCGTCGCCGCGCTGCGCCATCGTGTCGCCATGACGGGCCTCCTACGGTGCCGAGGCGAAAAATCCTCCCTCCACGCTAGCCTCGGGCCCCGCCCCGAGCGACCGGACCACGGCCCGGCCCGGACAGAAGGCCCCGTCCGGTGACTCTCCGAGCCAGAGTCTCCCTCCGCGGACCGGGGTGTGCCCGAGGTTGTCCCATGCCTTATGTTGCAGAGGCAGATACACGGGGGACTTCGCATGTCGCAGGCGCAGCATCCGCGCCCCGGAGCGGTTGTTGACGCTCGACGAGCCGAGACTGAGGCGACGGACGACGGATGGCAAGGGACTACGACAGCCAGCTCCTGGAGTCGGTGACGGTACGCCGCCGCAGGATGGGGGACGCGCTGCTGTTCGGCGCGCAGCGGGCGCGGCGCACGGCGGACGAGCGGCTCGGGAAGCTGTTCGCGGGCATCGCCATCGCGGCTGTCCTGTGCGCGGGTTGCGTCGGGTGGTCCTTCATCCAGCACACGCTCGCCAAGCAGAAGGCCGAGCAGCAGCGGCAGCAGAGCCGCGTGGAACAGGTCGGACCGCCGGCGAAGTCACCGCAGCCGACGGGCCCGTCCGCGACGACCCACGCGTCCGCGGCGCCGCACCCGTCGTCGTCGCGGAAACCACAGAAGTCGCCACAACCCACGCGTACGCCCAAGACACCCAAGCCGACACAGTCGTAGAGGCAGAGGCAAGGTAGAGGCAGTGGGGACGCAGACGTGTGCAGATCCGGGAAAGCTCACCGCCCCACAGCAGAACTATGTCCCCTTGGCCCCGAAAGGTCGCAAATCCGCGATGATAGGTTCCGGTAAGTGGTGAGCACAGCAACGACTTCCCGGGCGCAACTGAGCCGGGTGACCCTGGTCGGCGAGCGGCGCCGGGCCGACATGGTCCTGCCCTCCGACACTCCGATCGGGCAACTGCTCCCGGACATACTGCAGCTGCTCGACGACCGGGCCGCGTCGCGCCCGATGACGCGTCAGCTGATCACGCCGGACGGTTCCGCGCTGCCGCACGACAGCACGCTCGCGTCGGCCGGGATAGCCGACGGCGCCGTCCTGCGGCTCGTACGGTCCCACTCCGCGCCGCCCGCGCCCGTGGTCCACGACGTCACCGACCTGGTGGCCGACGACCTCGACCTGCGGGCCTGGCGCTGGCGTCCGGCCGCCCGCCGGCGCAGCGCGGGCGTGGCGACCGTCGCCTTCGCGGTGACGGCCGCGCTGCTCGCCCGCCGCGAGTTCACGCTCGACGCCCTGGCCGTCGCCCTCGGTGCCGTCACGCTCGTCCTGCTGGCGGCCGGCGCGCTCGTCGCCCGGATCGGGCAGGGCAACCGGGGCCTGGCGACCGCCCTCCTGCTCGCCTCCGGCGGTCTGGGCGTCCTCACAGCGTGGACCGCCTCGGACGCCCACCACTGGTCGGGCGGCGCACGGCTCGCCGCCGTCGCGGGCGCGCTCGTCCTGACGCTGGTGCTGCTCGGCTACTTCTCGCCGCTCGGCCGGGGCGGGCTCATCGGCGCCGTGGTCACCGCTGTGATCACCGCCGTGTGGGAAGCCGTCGCCGCCGTCCAAAGCGATCCGGCCCGGCTCGGCGCGGTCATGCTCCTCTTCTCCGTGGTGCTGCTCGGCCTGCTGCCGCGGCTCGCCCTGATGGCCTCGGGGCTCACCGCGCTCGACGACCGCCGCTCGGGTGGCGCCTCGGTCAGCCGCCACGAGGTGGGCAACGCGCTCGCCGCCACACACCGGGGGCTCGCCCTCGCGACGATCGTCACCGCGATCTCGGCGGCGGCGGCCGGCTGGCTGCTGACACTGGCCGCGGAGCCGACCGTGTGGACGGTGGTGCTGCCGACGCTCGCCGTGGTGGTGCTCCTGTCGAGAGCGCGCGCCTTCCCGCTGGTCGCCGAGGTCGTGGCGCTGTTCGCCGCCGCGGCGTTGCTCGTCGTACGCCTCGTGATGCTGTGGACCGGGCACGGCGGGGGCGCCGGACCGCTCGCCGTCCTCGCGGTGGCGGCGCTGTTGCCGCTGCTCGTGCTCGCGGTGCAGCCGCCGGAGCACGTGCGGGTGCGGTTGCGGCGTACCGCCGACCTCTTCGAGTCGGTCGGCATGGTGGGGCTCTTCCCGATCGCCATCGGGGTGTTCGGTGTGTACGGGCAGCTGCTCGACAAGTTCTGAGTCCACGCGCAGGCGCTCCGGGCGGGGCGGCAGATCGGAATGAAGAGGGGCGGGGCAGGGATGCCGAGCGGAGACAACTGGCAGGGCGATGTCCTGCGCGACCTGAGGTCGGGCGCCGCGGCGCCCGACGCCCGGCCACCGTCGCACGGCCCGGCCGCCCCACAACCCCCGCACGGCCCGGCCGCCGCGCAACCGCCCGCGCAGCCGTCGCACGGCCCGGCCGGCGCGCAGCCACCGCACGGCCCGGCCGGCGCGCAGCCACCGCACGGCCCGGCCGGCGCGCAGCCCCCGCACGGCCCCGGCTTCCCGGCCCGGGGGGCCGGCGGCGCGGTCCACGGCAGCGCGGAGCCGGCACCCGCCGCTCCAGCTCCCGCGCCCGGTTCAGCTCCCGTTCCCGCCCCCGCGCCCCTCCGCGGCGGTCGGCAGTCCGCCCAGCCCCCCGGCGGCGCCCCGTACCCGCACCCGCAGCCCGCCCCGGGCCGCGGACACCCCGAGGCGGCCCCCCAAGGCCACGGCCCGCGGCATCAGCCGACGGGCCCGCCGGCCCGTACCCCCGACTCCCGGCCCGCCGTCGACACGGACCTGGCCGGGGCGGTACGCAAGCCCCGCCACGGCGAGCCCTTCGCCACCCGCGCGGCCCGCGCCGTACGGCGAATCGTTTCCTCATCCGTCGCGCGCGAGGTCGCCGAAGCCACCCGCGCCGCCGAACTGCTCCAGCAGCCCGTCACCACCGGCCGCCAGATCGCCGTCACCTCCATCCGCGGCGGCGCCGGCAAGTCCACGGTCGCCGCCCTGCTCGGCACGACGTACGCCCACTACCGGCAGGACCCCGTCCTCTTCGTCGAGGCCGACCCCGCCCTCGGCTCCCTGCCCGTCCGCCTCGGCGCCGAGACCCTGCGCTGGACCACCGGCGACGTCGCGGACATCGTCGAACCCCAGATGTCGCTGCTCGACGTCACCGGCTACCTCGTCCAGCTCCGCGACAACGCCTGGCTGCTCCCCGGCAGCCAGGGGCAGATCGGCGCGATGCTCGACACCCGGTCCTACGAGCGGGCCATGGTCGCGCTCCGCCGCTACTTCGGCGTGACCGTCGTCGACTGCGAGACCCTGCCCGCCGAGGTCGCCCGCGTCGCGCTCTCCGCCTCCCAGGCCCGCGTCCTCACCACCCCCGCGACCCTCGACGGCGTCGCCAGCACGTACGCGGTCCTGCAGTGGATGCGGGGGCTGCCCCCGCACATGATCGCCGGCACGGTCGTCGTGCTCACCGAGCAGACACCGCACCCGGGGATCGACCTCGCCGAAGCGGCCCGCACCCTCCGGGCCACCGGGACGAGCGTCCACGTCCTGCCGTACGACCGGCACTTGGCGGCCGGCGGGCCCATCCGACCCGAGCTGCTCGCCCACTCGACCCGGCAGACCGCCACCCGGCTCGCCGCGGACGCCTTCCAGCTCTCCCAGAAGCGGCACTGACCGAGATGCCGAACCCCACCGCACCGAGCCCGACCGTGCCGTGCCCGACCGCGAATGACGGACGACGACGATGAGCACCCGACTGGTCCACCGCCCGGCCAGAACCATCAGGCCCCCGGCCGCCCCCGTCGCCCGCATCATCGAGGCCCCGCCCAACCTGCCCGAGGGCAAGGCGGGCAACATCGCCATGTCGCTGCTGCCCGTGGCCGGAGTCATGTCGTCGGTCGTGATGATGACGGTCGTCCGCAACAGCCAGTTCGCCGCTCTCGGCGCGCTGATCCTCGTCGTCACCATCGTCGGATCCCTCGCGCTCGTCTTCTCCCAGCGGGGCAAGGCCCAGCGGACGCGCCGTACGCAGCGCGAGGCCTACCTCGCCTACCTGGAGGACCTGCGCGAGGAGCTCGCCGCCGAGGAACGCGCGCGCGGCGAACGGGCCGACGTCCTCAACCCGTCGCCCCACGCCCTGTACGACATCGTCCGCGACCCGGCCCGGCTGTGGGAGCGCCGCCGCGTCGACGGCGACTTCCTGCGCGTGCGCGTCGGCACCGGCGAGATGCCCGTACGCGACCTGCGGATCGCGGACCAGGGCTCCACCGTCCTCACCCCGCCCGATCAGTTCATGCTCAACGAGGCCTCGGCCCTGACCGGCCGGTTCCGCAACGGCACCGAACTCCCGCTCACCATCCCCCTCGACCGTGTCGGCAACGTCACCGTCATCGGTCCCCGCGAGGACTGCCTGCGCGTCGCCCGCGCCCTTATGGTGCAGACCGCCGCCGCCCACGCACCCGACGACGTCGCCATCGCCCTGGCCGTGCCCGGCGACCGGCTCGGCGACTGGGAATGGGCCAAGTGGATGCCGCACCTGCTCGACACCGAACAGCTCGACGGCCCCGTCGCCGCCCGCCGCATCGCCCCCTCCGTGGACCAGCTCGCCCGGCAGATCGGCCCGGAACTGCGCCGCCGCGCCTCCTACGCCGCCGAGGTGCGCCGCGGACTGTCCGGCAAGGACGCCCTGGCCATGACGTCCCGCCTGCTCGTCGTGACCGACGGGCACGGCGAGGACGCCACCGAACTGCCCCGCCCCGACGAAGCGGTCGGCCTGCGCGAGATGGGCGTCACCGTCCTGCACCTGCTCGACCAGCGGATCCAGGAGCCCGGCCACGTCGGCGTACGGATCACCGTCGAGGGAGACCGGGTCCTCATCGAGGACCTGCGCCAGGAGGAGCCGATCAGCGCCCACGGCACCGTGGACGAGGTCGGCATCCCCTTCGCCGAGGGCCTGGCCCGGATGCTCGCCCCACTGCGCCTGTCCGCCGAGTCCCTCATCGACGCCCCCCTGTCCGGACCCGTCGACTTCGCCGACCTGCTCGGCATCGACGACGTGGCCCGCCTGGACCTGGCGAGCCTGTGGGCCCCCCGCGGCGAACGCGCCTTCCTGCGCGTGCCCATCGGCATCAGCGACTCCCACGGGCCCGTACTGCTGGACCTCAAGGAATCCTCCGAACTGGGCATGGGCCCCCACGGCCTGTGCGTCGGCGCCACCGGCTCCGGAAAGTCCGAGCTCCTGCGCACCCTGGTCCTCTCCCTGGTCGCCACGCACCCGCCGGAGGACCTCGCCCTGGTCCTCGTCGACTACAAGGGCGGCGCCACCTTCGCGCCGTTCGCGGACCTGCCGCACGTCGCGGGCGTCATCACCAACCTGGAGAACCAGGCCGGTCTCGTCGAGCGCGTCCACGCTTCGCTCGCCGGCGAGGTCAAGCGCCGCCAGCAGGTCCTCAAGGAAGCCGGCAACGTCGCCGACATCGGTGACTACGCCGCGCTGCGCGCCGACCGCCGGCCCGACCTGGAACCGCTGCCGCACCTGTTCGTCGTCATCGACGAGTTCGGCGAACTCCTCACCGCGAAGCCGGACTTCATCGACCTGTTCCTGTCCATCGGCCGCATCGGCCGCTCCATCGGCGTGCACCTGCTGCTGTCCAGCCAGCGCATCGAGGGCGGCAAGCTCAAGGGCCTGGACACCTACCTCTCGTACCGGCTGGGCCTGCGCACCTTCTCCGCCGACGAGTCCCGTACGGTCCTGGACACCACGGACGCCTTCCACCTCCCGCCGCTGCCCGGTTTCGGCTACCTCAAGGTCGACACCAGCCACTACGAGCGGTTCAAGGCGAGCTACGTCTCGGGCGCCTACCGGGGCCCCGTACAGCGCGCCGAGGAGGAGGACAGCGGACCCCTCGCCCTGGAGTACGAGGCCTTCAACACCCTGTCCGAGCCGGACGCCACCGGAAACCGGGAGCCCACCGCCCGGCGCCGCGAGACCGGACCGACCGAGATGGGCGTCATCGTCGAGCAGCTGCGCGACGCCGCCGCTCCCGTCCGCCGCATCTGGCTGCCCCCGCTGCCCGACGCGATCCCCCTGGACGCGGTCGCCGGCCCCCTCGACGTCGGCGCGCGCGGCATGCAGCTCTCCAAACGGCGCGGCCGGCTCACGGTGCCGCTGGGCCTGATCGACGACCCGACCCGGCAGCGGCAGGGCGAGTGGTACCTCGACCTCACCGTCGCGGGCGGCCACGCCGCCGTCATCGGCGGCCCGCAGTCCGGCAAGACCACCCTGCTGCGCACCCTCGTCCTGTCCCTCGCGCTCACCCACACCCCGCAGGAGGTCGGCGTCTACGGCCTCGACCTGGTCGGCGGCGGCCTCCAGGCCCTGTCGGGCCTGCCGCACGTCGGCGGGGTCGCGGGGCGCGCCGACCGCGAGCGCGCGGCCCGTACCCTCGAAGAGGTACGCACCATGCTCGCGACCCGCGAGGACCTCTTCCGCGACCACGGCATCGACTCCGTCGAGCAGTTGCGCACCCTGCACGCGGCCGGCCGGCTGCCGCAGCTGGCCTCCGCCGAGATCGTCCTCGTCATCGACGGCTTCGGGGCGCTGCGCGACGACTTCGAGGAACTCGACGACGCCGTCGTGGACATCCTCAAGCGCGGTGGCGGCTACGGCATCCACGTCGTCGCGGGCATGCTCCGCTGGAACGACGTCCGCATCGCGACCCAGTCGAACTTCGGCACCCGCGTCGAACTGCGCCTCAACGACCCCAGTGAGTCCAGCGTGGAGCGCAAGCTGGCCGAGACCCTGTCGCCCGGCGAACCCGGCCGCGTCCTCACCGACGGCAAGCTCTTCGCGCAGGTGGCACTGCCCCGCACCGACGGGCTGCGCGACACCTCGGAACTCGGCGCGGTGCTGGAGCGCACGGCCGGTACGATCCGCGCCACCTGGAGCGGCGAGGCCGCCCAGCCGGTCCGCGTGCTGCCGCACCTGCTGGAGCCCCATCTGCTGCCGGGCCCGGCGGCCGAGCCCGGGCGGGTGCCGATCGGCCTCGACCAGAACGGGCTGGCGCCCGTGCTCCTCGACCTGTTCCGGCATGACCAGCACCTCCTGGTCATGGGCGACAGCGAGTGCGGCAAGACGAACCTGCTCAAGACGATCGCCGCCGGCCTCATCGACCGTCACGGCGAGGAGGAACTGGTCTTCGCCGTCATGGACCCGCGGCGGAGCCTGCGCGGTGTGGTCCCGGAGGAGTTCAACGGCGGCTACGCCTACAACAGCAAGATGTGCGCCGGGCTGGCCGCGGGCATCGCCACCGAACTGGAGCGGCGGCTGCCCGACGACAGCGCCCCCCTGGACGACCTGGAACCCGGCAGCTGGGGCGGCGGCCCGCGCATCGTCGTGCTCGTCGACGACTACGACGTGCTCACCACCGCGGGACAGACACCGCTCGCCCCGTTCGTCCCGTACATCCCGGCGGCGATGGACATCGGCCTGCACTTCGTCCTGACGCGCCGCGTCGCGGGCGCCTCGCGCGGGATGTACGAACCACTGGTGCAGGCCCTGCGCGAGTCGGGGGCCTCGGCGATCGTCATGGCGGGAGACCGGGGCGAGGGCCAGCTGTTCCCGGGGGTTTACGCCTCCCAGCAGCCCGCCGGCCGCGGTGTCCTCGTCCGCAGGGGCCAGTCCAACCGCCTGATCCAGACCGTGTACACGTCGCCCGGGTGACACCCCGGCCACCCAGCTGCCGCCCCCTCCCCGAAACCGGACTGCGAAGGACCGTACGACCTCATGACCAAGGACGTCATCGCCCTCACCCCGCGGATGCCCGATCCGTGGGTGGTGCTCGCCGGCCTCCTCTCCGGGGGCCCCGACAAACTGGTGAACACGGCGGGCGAGGGCGCGGTCGTACAGCTCTGCGACGAGCAGGGGCGGCCGCTGGTCTCGGTCGAGGCACCGCTGCTGGTCCAGGTCGAGGGGGAGGCCGAGCGGCTCCTCGGGGCGACCCCGCCGCGCGTTCCGTTCTGG
This sequence comes from Streptomyces antarcticus, assembly GCF_026627255.1. Taxonomy (GTDB): domain Bacteria; phylum Actinomycetota; class Actinomycetes; order Streptomycetales; family Streptomycetaceae; genus Streptomyces; species Streptomyces antarcticus. Next base: position 99,228 of record NZ_JAPNLM010000018.1, read on the forward strand.
TGGACGGAGGCGCGCGCCACCACCGGCGTACCCGACGCCGAGCGCCTCGCCGGGACCTTCGCAGCCCGCCTCGCCGACCTGGCGGGCGGGAGCGCCTGGCCACCGGAGGCGGCACGCTCACTGGGCGTGGTGCGGACCGACGGGGTCAGCGTCGCGCCCGCGCCCGCGGCGGCGCAGCCCGCCGTGGACGTGCTGACCCCCAACGTCGCGGTGGTCATCATGGACCGTCCGGTCGTCGCCATGACGGCCTGGCTCTCCGACGCCTTCCGGGCCGCGGCGGCGGCCGAGCGGGGCCTTCAGGTCGTGACTCCGCCCGGGACGCCGATGTCGCCGGCGGTGCTGGCCAACATGCCGGACTGGCCCTCGCGGTGGGTCGTGCGGGACGAGCGGGACGGCTACTACGACGGGCTCTCGGGCGCGGTGCTGCGCTGGCAGGAGGGCATGTTCGCCACCGTGGTGTCCGAGCACGCCACCGAGGACGATCCGCGGACCCCGGTGGCCGCCTCGTACCAGGAGGTCACGGAAACGGCCGAGCGGCAGCTGGCCGTCACCTTCCGTACCGTCCACCCCGCGGACGACCGGCTGGTCCTCGGCGGCGCTCTGGAGACGGTGTGGCGCGAGCTGACCGGCGGTCCCCCGGCGGGCTGGGGCACGGCCGAGCCGGCCAACCTGCCGTGGTCGCCCGGCCGGCTGACCGACGTGGCCTTCGCCCGGGCACCCGATCCGACCTGGTTCGTGGTGGTGGGCAGCCCCGAGCGGCCCGGCCTCGCCACGGTGCGGATCAGCCGTACGAAGGCGGGCGTCGAGGAAACCGTGACCCTGGCCTTCGGCTACGGAGCCGGCGAGGAACCGCCGCTGGACGCCCTGCCGCGCACGGCGGAGGCGCTCGTCACCCGGCACCGCCTCCAGTCGATGCTCGTACAACTCCGCAAAGCGCGCCGGGACCTGCTGGTACCGCCGCGCTTCGAGGGGCCGGGCGTGCCGCTGGCCTTCGTCCTGGGCGCGGAGGAGGTCCGGGCCATGCCCGACGACCGCGCCCGGCGCACCCCGCTGGCCGAACAGCCGCTGCGGCTGGGTCCCAAGTCCCGCCCCGCCTACTACTACCCGATGCCCGGCGACCCGTCGGACCTCTCGGGATGGGCCGTCTTCGAGCGGCTGATGGGCCATCTGAAGGGCTCGTGAGAAGCTCTGGTGGATTGTCATGGATGAGTCACAACAGGGGCTTTGCCGGTTGCAGGCGCGACGCGGATTGACGAAGATGAACATACTTACGATCGATCGGATGTACGGGGGAGTGAGATGAAGTTCGACATGGGGACGCAGGTCCTGACGAACCTGATGTCCGGGTCGCGCAACTCCAATACGGACCTGGGGTCGCTGATCAAGCAGCTGGTGACCGCGGCGCAGCCGTTGGAGGGCAAGTTCCAGGGCCAGGGCAAGGTCGCGTTCGACTCGTTCAAGCTGCGCGCGGACGGGATCGCGAAGGAGCTGAACGCTTCGCTGGCGGCCATCCTGGGCGGCCAGTCGGGGATGGAGCAGGCCTTCGGCTCGGGTGACCAGGAGCAGGGCGAGAACGCGCGGCAGACGCAGGGTGCGGCGAACTTCGACGCCGCCCGCTTCCGCGGCCGCTGAGGCCGCGGGTCCTTCTTCTGATGGTTCTTCTTCACGGGGAGTGTGGTTGTGGTGGCAGGTGGGACGGACCGTCGTGCGTACGACGTGGGTGCCTCGACGGAGGTGCAGGGCGGTATCAAGGCGGTGATCGGCCATCTGGAGCAGGTCATCGCAGCACGTGAGGCGCAGGTCGCGTCGGCGATGGCGGACTTCGCGGCGGACGGTGTGGCGGACGACTACCACGCCAAGGAGCTGCGGTGGAAGAACGCCTCGCAGGAGGTCAAGAACATCATCCAGCTGCTGAACACGACGCTGGAGAAGAACGACGCGACGGCGCACCAGACGCTGCAGCGGGCAAAGGCCGCGGTCGACAACATCGGCTGAGCAGGATCGTTTCAGCAAGACGGTAGGGCAGTGGGGCAGTCGGGTACACGGGGGTGGGTCGTCCATGACGTCATGGGACATCAAGCCGCAGGGCGTGCAGGGTCATCTGAAGACCGTCGGCGGGAATGCCGGCGAGCTCGAGACGGCTTTGAACGCGCTGCTCACAGCCATGTCGGAGGCGGCTCAGGCTGCGGGGACGGCGGTTCCGGGCTCGCAGTCGGGGATGACTCCGCAGGGCCCGCTGGCTCCGGGTGCGGCTCCGTCTCCCGGAGCGGCTTTCCTGGCGCCTCAGAAGGCGATGGGCCCGGTCGCGGCTGCGCTGGGCGAGTACCTGACCGCCCGCAAGCCGGAGTTCAAGTCGATGGCGGAGCGGATCGAGGCGTGCATCCGCGGTGCGGTTCTGGCGACGAACGAGTACCTGCAGGGCGATCTGGACCAGGCCAAGGAGGCGCAGGACGCGGCGCGGTCTGTGAATCTGGACCTGCTGCGTGAGAAGACGGGGGCCAAGCAGTGAGCGGGAACGCGCCGGTCGATCCGGCCGAGATACCGGTCTTCACGGGCGATCTGGCGACGCTGGACGAGAAGGTGAAGCTGATCTCGTCGGGCGGCGCCACCGTCTCGACGAAGGCCTCCGACGTCCACACGAGCTTCGGTGGTCTGCAGGCGTTCTACCAGGCGCCGGAGGCGGACCAGCTGTTCGCGACGACGAAGCCGGTCTCGGACCTGGGTCTCAAGCTCAGCTCCGACATGTGCACGATCGCCAGCGCCCTGGGCACCTACTCGCGTGACGCTGCCCCGATCGTCAAGAAGCTGGAGAACCTGAAGGCGGAAGCGCAGGCGTTCCGCACGAAGACCGACAAGGACGAGAAGTGGCGTGAAGACGGCGATCTGATCGACGAGAACCTCGAACGCCGCAACAAGATCGCCGAAGTCTGGGCCGAGTTCCAGGAAGTGGAGCGAGCGGCCCACGGGAAGATCGTCGCCCTGGTGGGCGGGAAGCCGCTGAAGGTCAACGACGGCTCCAACGGCAAGGACATGTACGGCTACGACGCCGAGTCGATGAAGCAGTCCAAGTCCCTGCCCTGGGGCGACGCCGTCGAGGAGTCCATCCCCGCCTGGCAGGTGTGGGAACACGCCTGGGAGTTCGGCAAGGGCATCGTCGTCGACGGCGTCTGGGGCACCCTCAAGGGCCTCGGCGGCCTCGTCGGACTCCAGGGCTGGGACGTGTTCAAGCAGTCCTGGACCGGCCTGGCCAAGCTGGGTACCGGCCTCGCCATCATGTCGATCCCCGGCGTGGGCCCCCTCTTCCTCGCCGCCCCCGACGACAAGCTCCCCTCCTGGCTCCGCGACTCCCGCACCGCCATGAAGGAGACCGGCAAGGCCCTCCTCGCCTGGGACCAGTGGGGCTCCAACCCGTCCCGTGCCGCGGGCGCGGTCACCTTCAACGTCCTGACCACGGTGTTCACCGGCGGCGCGGGCGGTGCGGTCTCGGGCGCCGGCAAGGCGGGCGCGGTCGCCAAGACCCTGTCGTTCGCCGGCAAGGCGGGCCGGGCGATCGACCCGATGACGTACATGTTCAAGGGCGCCGGGGCGGGGTTCGCCAAGATCGGCGACGTGATGGCCGGGCTCAAGGGCACGGGCAGGTTCGAGGTCCCCAGCATCAACGTGGACGGCGCGGTCGCCCTCCCCGACGGCGCAGTGCTGCTGCCGGACGGTGCGATCCACCTCCCGTCCGGCGCGACCGTCCCCGAAGGCGCGACGAAGCTCCCCGACGGCACCATCAAGCTGCCCGAGGGCACGACGACCCTCCCGCCCGGCACGGTCAAGCTCCCGACGCCCGACGGGCCGCGGTTCATGGACCTCGACGGCAACATCTACAAGGCCGACGGCTCCCTGGAGCAGAGCGGAAAGGCCGCCAAACAGGAGCCCTCGCCGGACGCGGACGCGAACACCCCCCGCGTCGACGCCCCGAAGCCGGACGCCCCGGTCACCGCCAGGGTCCCGGAACGCGAACTGGCCGGCGTCGGCGCCCGCGGCGGCGACGACGTCGTCCGCCTCGGCTCCGACACCTCGCCCCCGCCCGGAGCACTGGACGACGGCACACACGCCCCGGGCGGCTTCGACAACACCCCCACAGGCCGCGCGGGCGACCACACCAACCCCGGCGGCCACGCCCCGGACAACATGCCGAGCAACAGCGCAGACACCCCGACCGGGGGCCACACGCACACGGCCGATAGCACCGTCGACAACAGCGGCCACGGCGCCCACACCGACCCCACACCTACGGGCGGCAGCGGCCACACCACGGACACGACCCCGACGGGAAGTGACCAAACTCCGATTGGTGGTGGCAGCGGCGCGGGCGGGATGGACGGTCAGCCGCCGGCGGGTGGTCACGGCCCCGACCCGTGGCCCTCCGAAGAACCCCGGCCTTTCGAGCGCGGCGGCGAGACAGAGCAGCAGATCCGGGAAAACATGCGCGGCTCGAAGGTGAAACCGGGCGATCTGGACAAGGCGCTGGCCAACCTGGCCGACCACCCCGCAGGTCAGGAGATGGCCGATCTGATTGCGTCCGGCCAGTTCAAGGGCATGACCAACTTCGACCAGGTGGTATCCAGCTTCAGCCAGAAGAATGCGATGTCGGGCGGCGTCGAGCAGCTCCGACTGGCCGACCGGCTGCAGAAGAGCGGTGTCTCCGACATCAGCTTCGAGATCAAGAAGGACACAGAGATCAAGCCGGGGGTGACCACGGGACCGAAGACCGATATGGACGTGATGGCCCGCGACGCCAACGGGAACGTATACGGGTACCAGTTCAAGGAGGTCGCGAATCCCAAGAAGGTCACCAGCAAGATGTGGCAGAACATCGGGCAGCTCGCCGACTCCGGTGCCGACGTCAAGGTCTTCGTGGTCGATACCAAGGGCAGCGTGGCGGACATGCTGGCGGCGGGTATGGAGAAGGACCTCGCCAGGATCCACTCCGAGCAAGGTGTAATTGTTGTACTTCGCGTCGAGGACGGGACTCTGATGTATCCGCCCGGCGCCAGCTTTATGCCAGGAGGCCGGTCTTGATCGCCAGCACACCCGTCGCGCGATGGTCTTGGGGAGAGCCCGGACACGAGACCGATTTGGTCCGCGCGGCTGTCCGTAGGTTCTCTCTCGTGCTTGGAGTCCTCGACCGGCTCCGTCTGGGAACCCCGCATGGCGGGCGCGTGGCCGTCGTGGTCCCTGAGCCGGGCCGCAGGAACCACCTGGTCCGGGCGGACTTCCCTGTCGGTGCGCCGGCCCCGGCGGCCGCAGAGGGATCGGGCGCTGCCGAAGCCCTCGTAGTACAGATCAAGGAAAGCCTTGGCGCCGGCGAGATCGGCGCCGTGGAACTGTTCGCATCGTGCGACGGGATCGTGGAGACCGGTACGGGCGCGAGGCCGGTGGAAGGGATGTTCGCGCTCAGTGTCGAGGTGTCCGAGGGCTTCTTCCAGGTGGGGCTCACGACATTCTCCGATGCCTGGATGCCGTTCGATCTGCGGGGGCATGAGCAAGAGGCCGTGTTCGCCGCGAACCGGCCTCGCCTGGCTTCGGCCTTGGCCGAGCTTTCCGGTGTCCTTGACCTGGAGGTCGACCCCGAGGACGCAACCTGGTTCGGCATCCCCACGGAATCAGGGGTCGAGAACCACTACGAGGACGATGACGGCACTCCGTCTGATGTGTGGGGCCGTTTCGAGATCCCATACCGTAACGGAATCTTCAGTCAGACCCCGAAGTTCGCAGCCGGGTACGGGCGGCAGACGTCCGGCCCCGTCCGATACGTGCCTGTACTCGGTGAACCGGGGGTGCTGGGGTATCTGTGGGCATCGGACACCGACGGCGCGGCGAGCTTCGAGGCACGCGATGAGGCAGATCTGGAGGCTTACAGGGCCGGCCTGGTCTGGCTGGACCGACTGCAGGAGGCGTACGACCGGGGCCTTCTCCCCAGCGTCGCGCTGGCCGAGCTGATGGAGCATCCAGGGGACCCCGTCTCCGGGCAGGCAGGTTCGGCTGAGCTGACCGAGGTCGACGAGTTCTGGAAGCTCCGGGAACTGGCGCAGTCGTGACGAGCCCGATCCAGGCGGCAAGTTCGCCACGTGGAGGGCACTTGACCGTGATCGTGCCTCGCCAGGACTACCCGAAGAACGAGATGGCGGCGGTGGTTCCCGTCATGGAGAAGTCGCTGTCCGAATCGCTGGAGAGGATCGAGACCTCCCACAACTCCAGAGCGGATGCCGTCATGGAGTCGCTGAACGTCGCCCTCGTCCGCACCGTGGGGGACCCCGGCGCCGTCATGCTGGAGACGTGGGAGTCCTGGCTGCTGGCCATGCAGGTGCACTCGGCGGTCTTCGCCGCCGCCGCTTCCGACCTGGAAACGGTCACCTGCAAGATCCGCCAAGAGGAACGGCACCTCGCCACCACAGGGCCGCAGCCCTACCTCAACGCGGAGACATGGCTCGATGCCTTCTACCTCGCGATGATCTGCCGTGAGGCAGCCCGCCTCGACATGCTGGCCCGGATCCCGGTGTCCCTGCTGCGCGACTTCGGCGGCGCCCTGGACGAGTACACCTACGCCTGGGTGGAGACCCTCCAGAGCTTCTGGCTCCGCCGGGACGACCTGCGCACGCACCTGATCCGCGCCGTCGACCTGAGCGCTCCCGAGCAGGCCCGCGTCGTCGACGCGGAGGAGATGAGCAAGCTCCGCTACCCGCCGATCACCATGCTCTACCGCTACCTGCGCAACGACCTCGCAGGCTTCAAGGAAGCCCTGGCCGACGCCGTCCTTTGGCACAAGGAGTACTGGACCGCCGACGAGGACCGCGCCTCGAACATCCTGGGAGTCGTGGCCCTCGGCCCCCTGGCGATCGCCTGCCTGGCGAAGGCCAACGGCGTCCCGGTCGAGATCGAGTCCGGCTACCTGCCCGAAGCCCTCCTCGACTTCGCCTGGCGCGGCGAGTTCGACGCGTAGCAACGCAAGACCACGGGCAGCACACCCCCGGCCCCACAACGCACGTAAGGCACACATGACCACCGCCGTCCCCCGCCACCCGTTCCGTACGGCCGCGGCGGCCGTGACCACGGCCCCGGTCGCCGCGTCGGCCCGGGAAGCAGTCGACGGGATCGAGACCTCCGAGGACGATCGCTACGACGCGCCGGCGCTGACGATCTCCGCGGCCAAGTGGCGCTGCCTCCACGACCCCGTGGCAGGGGACCTGGAGACCTGGGAGTCGTGGGTCCTGGCCATGCAAGTGGGTCCGGCGCTGTTCGCCGCCGGGACCGCGCAGGAGGGGCCGGTCGCCTGCCGCGTCGGAACCTTGGACGAGATCCGCAAGCTGCCAGCGACCGGCCCGCAGGAGTACCTGCATGCCGGGAACTGGCTGACCGCCTTCTACCTCGCACTGATCTGCCGCGAGAACGACCGGCTGAACCAGCTGGCGCAGGTGCCGGTGGAGTTCCTGCGCGCCTCCGGCGCCGAGTTCGACGCGTACGTCTACGCCTGGATCGAGACCCTGCAGCACTTCTGGTTGGGCCGCTCGGAGGTGTGGGACACCCTGGTCACCGCGGTTCAGGGCACTGCCCCGGAGCGCGCACCGATCGCGGGCTCCGAGCTGATGCTGAAGATCCTTCACCCCCCGCTCGAGCTCTTCCAGCTGTACGTGCGGCGCGAGGACCAGGCCTTCAACGACTCCTTGGTGAATGCCCTGAACCGGCACAAGGAGTACTGGACCGCCAATCAGGCCCGCTCCCTGAGTGGTGACGGCCTCGTCGCCCTGGCTCCGCTGGCCATGGCATGCATGGCGTACGACGTCGACATGGTGTTCACGGTCGAGTCCGCGTACCTGCCCAAGCACCTGCTCAAGCGCACCTGGGTCGGCGAGTTCGCGACGTGACGGCAAGGGTGGTGCGGCACATTGTTCCCGCGGTCGACGAGCAGGTCACCGAGCGTCTGGCGGACGAGTTCGAGACGCGCATCCGGAGTCTGGATGCCTCGCCCTCGACGGTCGGCACGGCGCTGAACGAGGCACTCCTGCTGGTTCAGGCGCACCAGGCCCTCAACCCGCGCGCCAACCGCTTCGCCACGTGGGACGCCACCGTCTCCGCCATGCAGGTGGGTGCGGCGGCCTTCGCAGCCGCCTCCGTCACCGACGGCGGGATCGAAGCGCGCATCGCGCACGAAGTACGGACCATCAAGGCCACGGGACCCCAGCCCCACGCGAATGCCGGCAACTGGCTGACCGTGCTCTGGTTCGTCATCGTCTGCCGGGACCAGCCCCGCATGGACGCAATGTGCCGGGTTCCCCTCGATCTCCTCCGGTCGTCCGGCGCCGAGGGCGACGAGTACGTCTACCACTGGGTGGATGCCCTGCAGACGTACTGGCGCGAGCAGCCGGGCCTGCTGGAGAAGCTCACGTCGGCCATCGAGCAGTCCCACCCGGACATCGCCACGATCGCGCCGCGCGATCTGCTCCAGTGCGTGCTGTACCCGCCGGTCAACCTCTTCCACCAGTTCCTGCGCAAGGACCACGACGGATTCAACCAGGCGCTCGCGGAGGCTCTGGAACTCCACAAGGCGTACTGGAGCACACCGGAACGCTCGGGGGACATCGCGGGCTTCCTGGCCCTCGGGCCGCTCGCGATCGCCTGCCTCGCGCACGACGCGGGCTTCCCCATCGAGGTCGAGTCCGACTACCTCCCCGTCCGCCTCCTGGACCGTTCCTGGGTAGGCGAGTTCGACACGTGATGCCCGGACACCTGCGGGCAGGCGCTCGCGAGGGGTGCGGCTGCCCCCCTGAACCAGCTGGCGCAGGTGCCGGTGGAGTTCCTGCGGGCCTCCGGCGCCGAGTTCGACGCGTACGTCTACGTCCAGGCCTCCGAAAACACCGGTACGTATGCTGGAGCCGTACTCAAAGAATTCAAGCTCTTTTAAGGAGAAACGCCTTGGTTTCGGTCATCCCCCGCCATCCCTTCCCCACAGAGAACGCGGAAGCAGCGCTCACCGTGCTCAAGGAGAGTGCGGAGGGGTGGATCGATGGTCTGGAGGCGGACCCGACTGGTCTGGGCGAAGCCTTGGACACCACGCTCATGGTGGCCAAGGTGCGCTGCCTGACGGATCCGCGGGGGTCGATCTTTCCCACGTGGGATGCCTGGGTGAACGCCATGCAGGTCGGTTCGGCCGTGTTCGCCACCGCGACCGCGACCGAGGGCCAGGTGCAGTGCCGGATCGCGCACGAGGACCGTACGCTCCGGGCCACCGGCCCGCAGCGGTACGTGACGCCGGGTACCTGGCTGACCGCCTTCTACCTGGCCGTGGTGTGCCGGGAGCGGGACAGGATCACGGGCCTGTGCCGGGTGCCGCTGTCGCTGCTCCGGGACAACAACGCGCAATTCGACGCGTTCGAGTACGCCTGGATCGACGCGCTGCAGACCTACTGGCTCGGTGGTGACGGCCTCAGCGCGAAGCTGGTGGCCGCGATCGACGGCACGGACCCAGCAGTCGCCACTCATCCGGAAGCCGCGGGCAAGCTGATGTATCCGCCGATGGAGATGTTCCACCGCGTCGTTCGCGGGGACCACGCCGGCTTCAACCGCGCCCTCGCCGCAGCCCTGGAGTGGCACTTGGAGTACTGGACCGACGAGGGCCGGGCGGCCCGGGTCTCGGGTCTCGTTGCCCTCGCTCCGCTCGCCGTGGCCTGCTTCGCCCAGAACGAGGGCATTCCGATCGAGGTCGAGTCCGAATACCTGCCCGCCACCCTCCTCGTCGGCAACTGGTGCGGCGAATTCCCCACGTAGAGCGGACTACGTGACGAGCCCAGTGCCTCGGCGGCAACGTGGATGACCCGGATGTCGACGGGGACCCGGGTCATCGCCCGGCAACGCGCGCGGCGTCGGAGCGGGCTGGAGCCTGGTCGGGGTGAACACGGGGAGCCTCGCCGAAGCCCTCATCCGCACCCCCGGCACCCTGCACACCGCGCACGTGGGCCTCCCCGGCGCAGCGGCTGCTGCCCACGGGCCGGATCGAAGCCGCTGGATTCGAGAAACGGTTGACCCCGGCAGCCGGCAGCTTCCTCGACCCCCTGCCAACCGGCGCGGCCGCGTACACACGCACCCGTCACGCACGCTCGTCCCCCATCGACCCGTCCGGCCGTCCGGCAGTTCCCCGCCCGGCTCCGGCGCAAGGCCACAGGACATGAAAAAGCCCCAGGTCACGGCGAGTGAGTCCTGGGGCTAATCCGAGCCGCCTTCGGGATTCGAACCCGAGACCTACGCATTACGAGACCGTGAGCGATCATGCCGCCGGATGCTGCGTGATGCCGTCGGGTGATGTCGTGCCTGATCAGAGCACATGCGACGGGTTGACCCCTGCTACCTCGTGATGCACTGTCCAAAGGCATCCGGCCACCGGCTGGCCACCGAGACTGGCCCAGCAGACGACAAGACGCCGTATCGATGGGGTTGTCGGACTCCTACAGGCCACACCGTGTACTCCTCCTCCGGCCAGCCCCGTGCATGCTCGTACCGCTGCCGGCAGAAGCGGCGGGCGGGACTCTGCGACGTGACGCCCTGCCGACACAGCCACTACCTCACCCAACGCCCTGACCTCCAGGCAGCGCGCATCCGCCGTCACGCCCCGAGCACGCGGGGGGCACGATGGGTGAGGCGGCGCATCACGCTTGTGGGCCGCAGGCCGTTCTCCACCTGAAGGAGGAAGGAAACCGGGGAATTGCTGAGGGCCTCGTCGCGCTGCTTGCTGATCTGCCGCTGGTAGCCCACCAGGCCGAAAGCGAGGCCAAGGGCGGAGGCGTAGGGCAGCCCTCCCGCCGCATAGCCGCCCACGGCTCCCAAGACTGCAGGCGCTTCCGTCTGAACGTTGAGCACTCCAGTGGCCGCGTCGATCTTGAGGCTCTTCATCGCGGCCTTGAGGTCGTTCAGTGGGCGCTCGAAGCGGGTCCGGTGCAACTGTCGCAGGCGGGCGGCGAGAACTTCGCGATCCTCGATCTCCGCGAGGTGCTCCTGCATCTCACGTGCAACGCTGTCGACCTCATCCATGAAGGTCTCGAACTCGGCCCCGTGTTTCTGCCGGAGTTCGATCACCTTACCGACCGACACATTCGCCAGGTCTGCTGGCAGGACCATCCGGACGGCCAGCTCTCCCAGAACCGCGGACACGGACTGGTCGGCCCGCGGTTGCCGGCCCCGCAGCAGAACGGTCCTGACACGTTCGGTGTCCCATTCCTGGCTCGCCCGGTGCGCCGCCATCTGGTCCGTTGTCGGCACCAGGTGGTTACGCCGCGCAAGCTCATCGGTCAGCGCACACTTGTAGACCCACGCCAGCATCGGGTCCATAGAGATCCACGTGCCGGACGTCTCCCGCCCCTCGAACGTGGGGCGGTCCGCGTTGATGGCCAGCCCTTCAGCGATCAGCGCCTCACGTAGGACCGGTGAGACCTCCTGCCAGTACAAATGAGCGATGTACCCACCAGGGCGGCCGTCGGAATGGGTATCTCTATGGGCGTTCGGGACGTAGAGGTTGGTACGCCGCAAGGACGGCGGTACGACCGTGCTCTCGCGGATCTGCCATTCGCGGATCTCGTAGTACCGGCGCAACGTCCCGGCGTGTTCGCGGATGGTCTCCAGAAAGGGGGCCTCCACGGCTGCGGGGGCCGCACCGGGCTCAACCGGAACGAAGAAGTCGAGTCCATCGGCCAGGGCCTTGCCTGTCTCTGAATCCCGGACGGGGTAGTCCCGGGGAACCACGCGAGCCAACTGCGGCCAGTACAAGGCCGCCACCTTCATCCAGTCATCGTTCTGGACGTGCACGTACGGGTAGTACAACCCGGTCTGCCGCATGCTTCCCACTACCCCTAGTCAATTCCAGCCTGACCTCTGTACTGATCATCATCCAGCAGCGCGGGTTGAGGAGGGTAGCCACTGATGCGACGCCGCGCTCTCGTCACCGTGGGTGATGCTGCGCGAGTGCGGTCCACCGTCCCGAGGCCGTCGGCTCCCTTCCCTCTGGAATATCCCTCTGCCCGTTTCGATTGCTTCTCTTGTACCGATCACGGGAGGGGGACGGTGATGGCCGAGCTGATGTTGTTCCGGCGAGACGCAGGCGGGCGGGACGTCGAGCTGCCCGGTTCGACGGTGGCGCTGGAGGTCGAACTGCAGCGGCGGGTCGAGGCCGGCCTGGAGGCGATGCTCGGTATCCGGTTCCTAGCGTCGGAGTACCCGACCGGTCCGTGGCACCGGGGCCGGATCGACACCCTCGGGCTGGACGAGAACGGCAGCCCTGTAGTGATCGAGTTCAAAAAGGGCTCCGACAGCGGGGTGCTGTCGCAGGCCGTCTCGTACCTGTCCTGGCTGGAGTCGGCGCACCACGAGTTCGAGGCACTCGTGCGGAAGGTGCTGGGCGCGGAGGCTGCCGGGTCGATTGACTGGCGTCGACCTCGGATGGTCTGTATCGCGGCTAGCTTCTCCCACCACGACCGTGTGGCCGTGCAGCGGCTGCCCGAGCGGATCGACCTGGTGCGCTACCGGATCTTCGAAGGCGGCCTGCTGAGCTTGCTGCTCGTCGACTCCTCGCCCGGCTTCCCGGCCGCCGCTTCGTCCCGGCGAAATCGGGAGCGGGAGGCGGCGGTCGACGTCGCGGCGGCGGCCCCGGTGGCTCCTTCGCCGGCGGATGCCAGCCTCGTACCGGAGTGCCTGCGGGACCTGTACGCGGAGGTGGACGACGCGCTCACGGCATGGGGCGAGGTCGAGGTGGCGCCGCTGCGGCACTACATCGCCTACCGGCGGCTGGTGAACGTGGCGTCGGTGCTCTTCCGCCCAAAGCACGAGGCGATCCTGGTCTATCTCAGACTCGACCCGGATTCGGTCGCGCTGGAGGAGGGCTTCACCCGGGACATGCGCGGCATCGGGCACCTCGGGACCGGGGACCTGGAGGTACGCCTCGCTTCGGCAGCCGACCTGGAGAAGGCGGTGCCGTTGATCCGGCGGGCATTCGAGGCGGCTTGACGCAAACAGAAGGGCGGCTGGAGCATCGGTTACTCGATGCTCCAGCCGCCCTTTGGCGTCTGCGGTCCGCGGACCCCGGGCTCTCCGCTCTCATGCTCATGCCTCCGGACCGGCCAGCTCGAAGTCGTCCTTTGTCAGTTCGGCGCGCAGCCGCTCCTCGGCGACGTCGGCGTAGTGCGCGGACAGCTCGACGCCCACAAAGCGGCGTCCCTCGCGCAGGGCCGCGACCCCCGTGGAGCCGCTGCCGGTGAACGGGTCGAGCACAGTGCCGCCCTCGGGGCAGACCTGGACGAGCTGCTGCATGACCTCGACCGGCTTCTGGGTGATGTGGACACGGCCCTTGCGGGGCTGGGAGGCGATGTAATGACCCGGCAGGTAGAGGTCGCGGGTGTTGTCGAGGGATCCCTTGACGCCCCAGATGATGAACTCCGAGTCCTGCTTCGGCCCGCCCTTGCGGGGCCGGCTGGAGGGCTTGATCCACGGGATGGTGCCACTCCAGGTCCACCCGGCCATCTGCAGGGCGTCCGAGGTAGTCGGTTCCTGGCGCCAGTCGGTGAAGACCATGGCGACCGCGTGCTCGGTCGAGGCCCGGTACGCCTCGGTGAGCAGTTCGGTCAGCCAGGATCGGTAGGAACGCTGGTCGCGGTTCTCTCCGGGGAAGTTCTGCAGGTCGTGCGCACTGTTGCTGGTGACGTACTTGGCTCGCGCGGTGCGACCGGTGCGGTCCGAACTGGTACGCCCGCCGGAGTTGTACGGCGGGTCGGTGATGACGGCGTTGACGCTCTCGTCCGGGAGGGTCTTCAGCACGGTGAGGGCATCGCCTCGGTGCAGCGTGTAGCTCATGTGCGGGGCCTCTTTCAGGGCACGGCGGGACTGAACCCGCTCCGGGCGTCGCTCAACAGCGGTCGTTTCGAGCGGGGTTGCGCCGGAGGTTAGTCGCGAATTCCGGCCGCGCCTAACGAGCCGTTGTCTCTGTCCGAGGCCGAGCCCGGGAGCCGTTTGGCGCGGCCGGAATCCGGGTCTACTGTCTCGCCATGTCACCGGGGCAGAGCAGCGCTCCACCCTCGCTGACCTGTGCTTATCCGTGTTGTCTCGTCCGAATGGGCAGCACGGCAGGCCCGTTAGCCCTTCGTCCGAGAAGCCGTGAGGAGAACCGGTGTTCCGCCTGAGATTACGAGCGCGGCTGGCTGCCGCGCTTGACCCGAGACCGGCGTCCGGGAGCTACCAACTCCCCTGACCCGGGCCCGCCCTGAGAGGCGGATTCACATCGGCGCGGTGCCGACGGCTTTGCACGAGAAGTCGGCACCGCGCCTCCTACGAACCACGAGGAGCCGCTGCGATGCAGCATGCCCTGACACCCCCGCGCCCCGACCCAACACCGCTGCCCGACTGGCACCGCCGTACCGGTGAACGGCAGCGGCGATGAAGAAGACCACCGGAGCCGTCGTCGGTCTCTTCGCCTCCGGCCCGCTACTGCTGGCCGTTCCCATCCTCGCCATCGGTGCCGGTACGGCTTCGGCCTCCTGCTCGACCGGCGATGCACAGTCTGTGGATACCGCAGCCGTTGCCTCACAGGTGAAGGCCATCCTGGACGGTGGCGACAAGGGCGCAGTCTCCGTGCCGGGTCTGGATGATCCAGCCGACCAGGTACCCAACGCCAAGACCATCCAGGCCACAGGCGTCGCGATGCACATTCCGGCCCGGGGCCAGGTCGTGGCCCTGGCAACCGCCCTCCAGGAGAGCGGCCTTCGGAACTTGACCTACGGCGACCGCGACTCGCTGGGACTGTTCCAGCAGCGGCCGTCGCAGGGATGGGGCACGGCGAACGAGATCCTCGATCCGGTCCACTCCTCGACCAAGTTCTACGAGGGGCTGCAGAAGGTCTCCGGCTGGCAATCCCTGTCCGTCACCCAGGCCGCTCAGGCGGTACAGCGGTCAGGCTTCCCGGAGGCATACGCCAAGTGGGAGCCCCTGGCCACCGCCCTGCAGAAGGCCATCGAACCCCTGCTGTCGAAGACCGGCGGCGCGTCGCCGAGCCCTTCTCCGTCTGGCTCTGCCGGCACCCCTGCATCCACTACCGCGGGCGGTTGTACGACCGGCGGGGACGGAACCGACTTCGGGACCATCCCGGCAGGCGCGGTGCCGGCCGGATACAAGATCCCGGCCGATGCTCCGGCGAAGGTCCAGACAGCGATCCGCTGGGCGCTCGGCCAGCTCAACACGGCGTACCAGTGGGGCGGGAGTTGCACCGACTCTCACGGGCCCGACCCCATGGGCCGGTGCGACTGCTCCTCCCTGATGCAGCAGGCGTACAAGGCCGCCGGGGTCACCTTGACGCGGACGACATACACACAGGTCAAGGAGGGTAAGGCGGCTTCGGCCGACGCTCTCCAGCCCGGCGACCTCGTCTTCACCGAAGGAACGGCGGACGTCCCTGAACACGTCGGCATGTTCATCGGACAGGGGCTGATCATCAACGCCCCACATACCGGTGACGTGGTCCGCATCGCGACTCTCGCGTCCTGGAAATCGCAGATTCTCGCGGCCCGCCGAGTCGTCTGACCGGCGCTTCTTCCCTCATCCCCTTCTTCTCGCATCGCCGCTCCGCCCGCTCGGGCTTCAGCGTGCCATGAATCGAACTGGAGTTCGTTATGTATCTCGCCGACAAGGTCATCCAGCTCGCCTACGACCCGGGGATCAAGCCGAACGAGGGCGGGCTGCCGGGCCTCGCCGTCCTCAAGCAGGTGATGGGCTCCGTCAACCTCTTCGGCATCATCGCAGTGGTCGGCGCGCTCGCCGTCAGCGCGGGCGTGTGGGCCTGGGGCCACCACTCCGGCGGCCATCAGGCCGAGGCCAACGGCAAGAAGGGCGTGCTGGTCAGCGCTGGCGCGGCCCTTCTGCTGGGTGCCGCAAACGGCGTGGTCGCGTTCTTCAGCACGCTGGGGACGCAGGTCCACTAATGCCTTCCCACTCCTCGAACCCCGGCGGCGCATCTCGCGTGCGCCGCCGGGCGCTGCTCGGCACTGCCGTTCTGGTGGTGCTCGTCGCCCTCGCCGGCTTGGCTGCCTACCTCACCCGCGATGGCAGGGGCTCCTCCAAAGCTGAAGCCCCACCCGCGAGTTCGTCTTCTCCTTCCTCGTCGGCTGCTTCGCCGTCCGGGTCACCCTCGCCGAGGTCACACCATCGCTCCCTCCCGACTCCACCGGACACCCACGATCCGATCGCGTTCGGCAAGGCGGCTGCAGAGGCGTTGTGGTCCTACGACACCCGCGCGTACTCCCAGGCAGAGCTGCTGACCGCCCTGCACCGGTGGCTGACCACCGAGACCAAGTACGCCGACCCCGCCTCGGTCGACGCGGTCGTTCCCTCGCCCGTGCTGTGGAAGGAAATGGCCGCCAACGACCAGTTCGCCACCGCCAAGGTCAACGAGGGTCACTTCCCGAACTCGTTCACCCAGGCCCTTCAGGCGAATCCCGGAACGATCACACAGGCGTACGTCTACGCCGTGACCGTCTCCGGCAAGCAGTCGATCGCCTGGAAGGGCTCGTCTGCCGGTGGTGCGGAGAACCGCGTCACCACCCTCGCGGTCCAGTGCCGCCCTTCCCACCCGTGTGCACTGGCCGGCGTCATGCCGTCCGTCGCGCCGTGACCACCAATCCAGAAAGGAGGTATCGCCATGGGAGTCTGCGACTTTCCGCTGATGGACAAGGTGTGCGGTGCTGTTGACTTCGCCACCAACCCCGCCGGGGCCGTCACCGACGGCATCGGAGCATGGATCGCGAAGTCGGCGGGCGAACTGGCAGCCAGCGCTGCAGACCTCGCTGCGAAGGCCGTCAACCAGACCACCGCCATCGATCTCAACGCCGGTTGGTTCCGGGACAACTACGAACTACTGCTTCCCATCGGGCTCGCGCTGACCGTCGGTACGTTCTGCATCCAGTTGATGTTCGCGGCCTGGCGGCGGGACGAACGCGCCCTGGCTCAGGCAGCCATCGGCACCATGACGGGCATCCTCTTCAGCTTCTGCGCCATCGCCTTCACGACCGTGGCCATCACCGTGGTCGACGCCCTGTCCGACGGCCTGTTCAAAGCAGCCAACAGCTCAGTCGACGATGCGATCCGCCGTGTGGTGAAGGTCAACGAACTGGGGGCGATGTACGGCCTCGGCTGGGGAGTCCCAGCTCTGGTCGCCCTAGGATGCGCGATCGGCGCGTTCATGTACTGGGGCGTCATGGTCGCTCGTAAGGTCGGCGTCCTGGTCCTGGTCGCCCTCGCTGTCTTCGCCGGAGCCGGTGGAGGCTGGGAGGTCGCCAAGCGGTGGCGGCGCGGCTGGATCGAGGCCACCGCCACGCTGGTCGTCTCGAAACTCCTGATGACCGTGGTCTTCCTCATCGGCGTCTCGGCGATGGGCAAGTCGGATGCCCACGACGGCATGGCCGCGCTGTCCGACGCGATGGCAGGCATCGTCGTGATGGTGCTGGTCCTGCTGTGCCCTTACGCCACATACAAGTTCGTCCACTGGGCCAGCGACGGCGGAGGCCACGACGACCTGCACCGCACCGGCGTCGCTGGCATGGCGGTCGCCGCAGGGGCTGCGAAGACCGCGGGCAGTCTGGCGATGCAGGCCAGCACCGGCACGCCTGCACCGCAGGGACCGAGCCAGGTCCCCGGCGCGGGCAGCGACGGTGTCGCCTCCGGCATCAGCCCCTCCGGCGGCAACCTCAGCAAGGAGGGCATCGACGGCGGACCGTCCAAGCCGCAAACCAGCTTCCGGTACGGCGAAGACTCGAACGCTTCCGGTGACAAGGGTCGAGCCCTGATCCAGCGCCCCGGTATCCCGCCGCTCATCACCCGATCCGGCGAGGGCGAATCGGGAGGTTCCGAAGGAGACTCCGCGGGTGGCCAGTTCGCTGCCGCTTCGGCTGCGGGCAGCAGCGTGACCCGCGCTGGTACCGCGCCGCCGGCAGGTTCTGCAGCACCGCCGCCGTCCTCCACAGGGCCGTCGGCAACCGGCTCTCCGACGCCGACGAACTGGATCTATCCCAGCCAGCCGCCGTCGGGTTCCTGACCCCTCACATCCGGGGGCGGGCTGCGCCCGCAGCCCGCCCCCACGCCCCGCACCACCGATCACCAGAAACGGAGCCCTGCCATGACCTCCAGAAGAGCGCCGCGCGCCCCGCCCCCGCCCGCTCCCACCGTCTGGAATCACCATGTCCGACAAGCCCCAGGCCGAAGCCACCACGGCCAGCGTCAAATTTCCGCACCGCTCGCGGCGCGGCATCCTGCTCGGCCTGACCGCCTCGCAACTGATCGTCGTCAGCCTCACCGGCCTTCTTCTGCTCGCCGTGATCCTCACCCGCGGCGTGGTCGGCGCCCTCGAACTCATTCCGGTCTGGGCCGCCATCGCCCTCCTCGTCTTCGTCCGCTACCGAGGCCGCGCCCTGGCCGACTGGGCTCCGATCGTCACCCGGTACGTCCTGCGCCGAATGCGGGGCCAGTTGATCTGGCTCACCCGGCCTTCCCGGCGCCCGGTCCGCGAAGGACTCCTCCACCTGCCCGGTACCGCCGCCAGCCTGCGCGTGGTCACCGCACCCGACCGCCGGTACGGCGCGGTCCACAACCCCCACACCGGCACGCTGACCGCCGTCGTCAAGGTGTCCTCCCGCGCCTACGCGCTGCTCGACCCGGGCACCCAGAACGCCAACGTCAACGGCTGGGGGCGTGCCATAGCCGCGCTGGCCCGTACCGGTCAGGTCGCCCGGATCCAGGTGATCGAGCGCACCGTCCCGGACTCTGGTGACGCGCTGCGCCGGTACTGGGAGGAGCACGGCCAGCCCCATGCTCCCGTAGCAGGTGCGATCTACAGCGAGCTGATCCAGAGCGCCGGCCCGGCGGCGGCACCGCACGAGGCTTACGTCGCGGTGTCCCTGGACGCCAAGGCCGCACGGCGGCTGATCAATCAGGCCGGTGGCGGCCTCACCGGGTCCTTCAGCGTCCTGGCGCAACTGACCTCGACCTTCGATCAGGCCGCGCGAACCGCCGGGCTCAACCCCACTGGCTGGCTCACCGCCCGCGAGATCGCGGCCGTCGTGCGAACCGCGTATGACCCCAAGGCCCTTGCACCGCTCGACCGTTGGTCTACCGCAGGACGCCCCGAGGCTGAGCCCGCTGCTGCCGGTCCGGTCGTGGTCGTCGAGAAGTCGGATCACATCATGACTGACTCGGCCGTCCACGCCACGTACTGGGTGGAGAACTGGCCCCGCACCGAAACCAGCGCGGGCTTCCTGCACCAGCTCCTGTTCACCGCCGGGGTCCGGCGCACGCTGTCGCTGTCGTACGAGCCGAAGGGACTGGACGCCGCCCTGCGCGACGTGCAGCGCAAGAAGTCCAGCGTGATCGCCGACGCCGCCGAGCGAGCCCGGCGGGGCCAGGTCGATTCCGAGGCGGACTCGATCGAGTACCAGGACATCAAGTCCCGAGAGCGTCAGCTCATCGCGGGCCACGCGGATGTCGCCCTGACCGGCCTACTGACCGTTTCGGCGGACTCGGAGGAGGAACTCCGCTCCGCCTGCGCCGTCGTAGAGACCGCCGCCGTCGGTGCCCAGCTCGACCTCCGGCCACTCACCTGGCAGCAGGCCGAAGCGTTCACCGTCGCCGCCATGCCGCTCGGCCTCGCCGCCTGATGCCGGCCCTCCTTCCCCCCGAAAGAGCACCCCCATGTCCCGCACCGCTAGCCCGACCGCGCAGGACTTCGTGCCCTTCGCCACCGCCGCGCTCGACTTCCACCGAGCGCTCAACATTCCGGGTGGTCCCCTAGTCACCACGCGCGCGGAGCTGGACGCCCTGCACGCCCATCTTGTCTCGCTGCACGGCCTGCTCGATGCGCATGCCGCCCGCACCGGCCAGCTCGTGCCGGTCGAAGGAGACCAGCTCCGCGCCACCCGCACCCGGATCTGGCAGGCCGCCGACCACGTCCACGCCGCGTACCACGCGGCACCCCGCCCGGACTCCGGCGAGGTGCCCGAACGCGAGGCGTGCCAGGCGGGCCTGCCCGAGGGCGCGCCGGAGCTGACCATCTGCCAGCGCCACCAGCGCACCGCGCACCTGGTGCGCCGCCGCACCACCCCGGCCGACCTGCACGCGCCGTTCACGGGTCTCGTCCGCCGCTGACCCGCCTTCCGTCTGGAGAAACGTTCATGCCCCGCACCCGCGCCAGCGCCTCCCACCTGTTCGTCCCCCGCAAAGCGTCACGCGCCGAGCAGCGTGCCGCCCGCGCAGGTTTCGCCGAGGCCCGCCGCCAGGCCCGCCTCGCCGGAGCCTCACCGAAGCACCGCGCCGAGGAACACCTCGACCCGGAACTGCGGCCGACCTACCCGCCGTCCGGACGCCCCGGCTCCTCCTCGGCCCGGGGCGGCAAGCTCAACCTCCCCTCCCACCGCATGACCACCGCCACCGTCAGCGGCGCCTATCCGTTTCTCGCAGAGGGCGGCCTGGGCGCCGAAGGGATCTTCATCGGACGGGACGTACACGCGGAGGCGGCGTTCTGCTACGACCCGTTCTCGCTGTACAGCAGCGGGCGGATCGAGGGCTTCACGAATCCGAACGCCGTCTTGGCCGGGATCATCGGCATGGGCAAGTCCGCGCTGGCCAAGTCGATAGCTACCCGAGCGATTGCCCATGGCTACCGGGTCTATGTTCCCTGCGATCCCAAGGGAGAGTGGACGGCCGTCGCGCAGGCCCTCGGCGGCTACAGCATCGCGCTGGGACCAGGGCTTCCGGGTCGACTGAACCCGCTTGATGCTCCGGCCCGGCCCGCTTCGGTGAGCGAGGGCGACTGGTCGACCGAGGTTCGAAAGCGCCGCCTCCTTCTCCTGGCGGGCCTGGCGCGCACCGTGCTGAAGCGCGATCTCCTGCCGATGGAGCACACCGCCCTGGACCTTGCTCTCGACCTGGTCGTCGCCGAGGCCGACGCCTGTGGCACGGTGCCGCTGCTCGGCGAGATCGCACATGCCCTCGGTTCGCCCGAGCGCCTCGACCGTGCCCTCGGCGACCAGGTCGGACACATGGGGCCCGCTGCACAGGACCTCGCGCATGCGCTTCGCCGGCTGGTGCACGGCGACCTGAGCGGAATGTTCGACGCTCCCTCGACGGTGGCCTTCGACCCGACCACCCCGATGCTGTCCATCGACCTCTCCCGTCTCGGCGGGTCCGGTGACGACACCGCCTTGGTGCTGGCGATGACCTGCGCTTCGGCATGGATGGAATCCGCGCTCGCCGACCCGGACGGGGGCAGGCGCTGGGTGATCTACGACGAGGCGTGGCGGGTGATGCGGCACGTCGGTCTGCTGGAACGCATGCAGTCGCAGTGGAAGCTCTCTCGCGGACTCGGCATCGCGAACTTGATGGTTATCCACCGCCTCAGCGACCTGCTCAGCGCAGGCGATGCTGGCTCGCGCGGCCGAGTGCTGGCCGAGGGCCTGTTGGCCGACTGCTCCACCCGCATCATCTACCGCCAGGAACCAGACCAGCTCGCTGCTGCGGCTTCCCTGCTCGGCCTGACCGGCGTAGAGACCCAGGCCGTGTCTGCCCTGACCAAGGGCCGGGGCCTGTGGAAGGTCGCGGGCCGGAGCTTCATCACCCAGCACATCCTGCACCCCGCCGAGCGAGAGCTGTTCGACACCGACGCCCGAATGTCGGCCTAGCTCAACTACCGCACTGAACAAGGGAGTTGAGCCGTGTCGTTAACCGTACCGCGACCAGACCACCGAGTCCACGGGGGAGGTGCCGCCTCGGGCGCGAGTCCACGCACCATCGCACCGACTGGTGGCTGGGTCGACCGCCTTGCTGCCGCCCGTCCCGAGGAGTTCGCCGAGCTGTTCCACGAGGCGCTCACGGACGACTTCGGGGCGGTGGCCCGGCTGCACCAGATGCTCGAAACCGCCTCGGAATGGTGCCGCGCCCACGGAGCCCGTGGCAGCGCCTCCGAATTGGACGCCCTGACCGACCGCCTAACCGATCTCGGCGACGAGCTGCACCTCGTGGGGGAGGGCCTGGGCCACGAGATCCACTCCCGCTCGCACCGCGCGGCAGCGGCGGCTCGCATCTCCCCGGCCGTGGCGGTCAGCGGGCCTTCCGTCGGCCAGCAGACCCAGGCTCCTGCACCCATCCCACCCTCCGCCGTCCGCTCACTGCCGCGCTCGCGGTGAGCAAAGGCACAAGAACAAGGACCCATCGTGCCCGAAATTCCCGCACTCCATGAAGACCAGCCAGCATCGACCGCCGATCACCTGGCGTGGCGGCAGCATGTCCCGGCCCTAGCTGCTGCCGCCACCGGCATCGGTCAGGCGTCCGACGCCTGGGATGCAGTCTCGGACTCCTTCTGCGGAACCGACAACTGGCCCATCGACGAGAAGGGCTATGCGGACGGGAAGGTGAAGCGTGACGCCGAGGCGTGGAGGCACGTTGAGGTCTTCCTCGCCCACGGCCCCGAGGTACTGGCCGGTGTCCGCGCCGCCGCCAGCGGTGCCGATTACGTCGAGGGGCCGATCAGCGAGGACCTCCGGCGGCTACGCGGCATCGACACCAGCCTGGAACGAGCAGGCCAGATCCGGCACGAGTGGGACCAGGTCTTGGCGCTCATGGACGCCTCACAACCCGGTTCGCGAGAGATGTACGCGAGCCGGGCGGAGGAAATCCGCAATTCCGAAGGCTGGCACTACGCCGACGAGTTGTCATACCAAGGGCCGGCGCTCGCGCGGGCTGGCGACTACTTGGCCAACCGGGTGGACACAGATCAGCCTCCGCAGGCTGAACGTGCCCAGGTAGCGCTCGCGCGGTCCACACCAGGCAACTGCGGGACTCCCCCTGCTTCGCCTCCTGCACCGCCCGCGTCGAACCCGGCGGCCCCGCGTCGTTCCCGCTGACGCCTCTAGCACTGATTCTTGGCGGTACCAAACCGGTCATTCGCCGGATCCTCATGGAACGCCGCTACCCCCATCGCCCCAGCGCCTGCGGCTCGCGTCGTCGGCTGCTGGGGCACCCCGCCATGGAGAAGCCTCATGCACCCCGACCAGTCCTCCCTCCGACGGGAGGTCGCCGCCGTAACCGCTCGCACCAGCACTCCTCCTCTGCACTCCACTGCCAGCGCCCCGGAACGGGAGCACGGGTACGGGCACCTCACCGCTCCCCTTCGGCAGCGTGGCCTGGAGTGCACCGTCGAGTACGGCCTCAGCGACTACATCGTCCACGTCGCGCTCCCTGACGGCAGTTCGTTGATCGTCTCGCCACCCCAGGAGCCGTCGACCGACCATCCACCCGGACATCCCGAGAGCTGGCTGGTGACCCGCGGGCATCCCAACGACTCCACACTCCACGAAGTGATCTACGACTCGGAGCCAGCCGGTCCCCACGCACGGCACGGCGGCAGTGTCCCGAAGATGCTCGCCGCCGTCGACGCGCGTCTTGATCAGCTCGACGTCCCTCCACGGCCGGGCTCTGCCTCGCCGCGCGTGACTGCTGCCCTCGCGCTCTCGCCGACCGCTCAGCGCACGAGCCCAGCACCACTGCCAGCCGCTTCGGCCGTGCGCCCCGCGCTGCCGGCCGCCCGTCCCCCGTCCGTACCCGGTCGCTGACCGCTTCCCGCCTTGGAGTGCGCCTTGTCCCGCACCAGCAGAACCATCCCGGCCCTCGACCGCCTCTGCCCCCGAGCTTGCACCGGATGGATCAGCAATGCCCACCCACTACGACTCGCTTCCCGACATCGCAATCGGCCGCCACCCCGACTACGGCATCGTCGCTGCGAACCCGAAACAACTCGCTGCCAGCACATGGATGTTGAAGGGCTTCGACTTTCACCCGGTCCCTGACCAGCCGACGCTATACGCGCTGGCCGACCAGCAGCGTGACGGACAGGGTCGCGCCACCCGGGCCGTCGCACTGCTACGCAAGGCCGGCTACCAGGTCGACGTGGATGCCGCGTTTGACCCCTCGCTGGCCTCCGGTGGGACTCCCGTCCGTGACCGGCCCCCGCGCATAGATCCCGACGTCGCGTTCGCCGAGCATCCGCGGCTCGGCATCGTCGCGGCCACCAGCGACCACTCCTCCGCGCTCGGCGGCCGACTGATCCTGGAGGAACACGGCTGGCGGCTGAACCCGAACCTGGATATCTACACGCTGCCCATCACCGCCGACCGAAGCGAGGCCCTGGAGAAGGTCGCCAGCGCCACGGTGTCGATGCACCGATCCGATCTCCAGGTCGCGGTGCAGCCCCGTCTCGCCCAGGAGGTGAGTGCGCGCCGCCCTCCTGCACCCGCGCCAGCCGCGCGCCACGAGCGCAGTCAGGGCTTCACCACCCGCAAGTTCCCCGTTAGCGCCGCCGCGCTCGCCGCCAGCCCAGCCCGCGCCGGCCTCCCGGGCAAGGCGCCGGTTCCCGCTCCCGCCGCGTCCGCTCCGGCGGCCCGGCCGGTCGACCCGCGCATCGCGTTCTCCCGCAATCGCTGACCCAACTTCCGTAAGGAGCAGTTCCCATGGCCGTGAAGACCATCTGGCAGATCACCCACTCCTGCGGGCATCAGGCCGAGCGCGACCTGTCCGACCGGGCAGCCGACCGTCGCGCGGGCTTCGCCGAATGGCTCGCAAAGCAGGAGTGCACCGACTGCTGGCGGGCCGCCAAGGACGGCGACGAGCAGGACAAGGCCGCCTGGCTGGAGGTCAAGCGGGCCGAAGAGCAGGCCGAATCCGACGCCTGGTCTCAGCAGTACCGGATGCCTCCTCTGGAGGGGACCGAGCGAGCGGTCGCCTGGGGTGTGCGCTGTCGCCACCAGGTCCTCGCCGCTGCCTACACCGCCCTGGTCCTCGAAGGCGAGACCAGCGAGACGGAGTGGGAGGAGATCGAGGAGGCCGCTCGCACCGTCACCCGTGCCGGGTGGTGGATCGACCAGCGCTCCTCCGAGCCCGACGACCTCTCGGAACTGCTCCAGGCAGCCACCGAAGCCGACCGGCCGACCGAGAACCCCCACTTCTGACCGCCCGGTGCCTCGCTTCGGCGGGGCACCGGCTCCCCTATCAAGGACCTGGATACCCCATGCCCGAGTACCCCCTGCGCTGCGATGTGCGGCGCACCGAGAGCACCACGGACCTCCTCGGCCACCTCCACCGCAGCGAGCCAGGCTTCGCCCCATACCTGCTTACCGCCTGGTCCCCGGAGCTGACCGCCCAGGAGACCGTCGTCCTGCCGCACCTGGCATCGCTGCTCGATGAACCGGTCGCGCTGCGGAAACCGCGGAGCGGTCACACCGCGTCCCGGCGGCTCACCTGGCACTGCGCCATTCGCAACACCACCGACGTGGAACTCGACGACGACGACTGGTTCGAGCTGACGCGCGAGGTTCTCGACGCCACAGGTATTGAGCCGGACGCCGATCCGGCGGCCTGCCGATGGGTGGCCATGCGCAACCAGGCCAGCGGGCTCGACATCGTCGCGACCGTCATCCGCCAGGACGGCCGCTGGGCCCGGTTGCACAACGACGCCTACTTCGCTCGCGCCGCCTGCGCGAACTTTACCTACGACCACGGCCTCGACGTCCCGGGGTGAGCGGCGTCTACCAGTGATCTCCGGCCGGGCCAAATCGCGGATTCTGCGGATCCTCTCTCCCTGACAGCCCGAAGACCGGGCTCCTGTTCGCCACTCCCCTTCGAGGTAGACGCCGTGATCGCCCACCTGCAGCGCGCCAGCAACACCGCCGGCCTGCTCTCGTACCTGTACGGGCCGGGCGAACGCGGTAACCACACCAGCCCCCGGCTGATCGCGGGCGACGGCCACGGAGCCCCGATCGACCTGCTCGCCGAGTCTGGCTCGCTGCCGTACTTGGCCCGTGCCCTCGACGCCCCCGTCGAACGCCTCGGGGCCCGCGCACCCGAACGGCCGGTTTGGATCTGCTCGGTCCGCTCCAACCCTCGCCGACCGGACCTCACCGACTCGCAGTGGGCCACGGTCGCCCGCCGCCTCGTGGCCGTCACCGGCATCGCCCCAGAAGGCGATCCGGACGCCTGCCGGTGGATCGCCCTGCGCAACCAGCCCCGGCAGGTGCACGTCGTGGCCACCCTCGCTCGTGAGGACGGCAGCCTCCACAACGCCTACCGCGACGCCTTCCGCCTCCAGACCGAGTGCCACCGCCTCGCCACCGAGCTGGGCCATCTGCCCATCGCTCCGCACCCGACAACCCGCGCCCAGGAGACCCACGTGCCTGCCCCCTCCATCACCATCACCGCCGAGCCCAGCGGCAGCGTCTCGGCGAAGGGCGCCAGCGACGACCTTTCCGCCACGCTCCTCAAGCACGCCGGCTTCCAGCAGATCGAGGACTGGTACGGCCGACGCCATCGCCTTCCCACCACCACCCCGGCCTCTGATCGCGCAGCCATCGCCACCCACGCGGCCGAGATGCTCCGCGCCGCCCGCTACGGCGTCGACCTCGACCCCTCCCTTGACACCGCCCGGACGGCCACCCCGGCAAACCCGCTCGGGCCCTACACCGCCGGAGCGGAACTCCTCCGACTCACCGACCAGATCAGGTCTGCCGAGAACGGTGAGGACCTCCGACGAGCGGTCGACCACCTTCTTCATCCCGAACACGGCGCACTGGAGCGTGTCCGCGAAGCGCTGGAGGCGGCGGGCGAGCAGATCACAGACCTCGACGACGAGTCGTACCGGCTCGCCGACCGGTTCGACGTCGCGGCCGAGTTCGTCAGCGCAGCACGGTCGGAACTCAGCGGCTCAGAAGCCGAGTTGTTTCGTGTCGGCCCTGCGCCGCAGCCCCAGGACCAGACGCAGACGCACCCTCCGAGGCTCCCCGACCCCCGAAGCGCAGCTCTCGCCACATCGCCCGCAGCGGCTAAGGCCAAGGTCTCCTCAACCTCCGGTGCTGGGGCATCGGACGCCAGCGCGGCCGTACGTCCGTCGCAGGCCCCTGGTCCTCGGGCGCGGTGACCCAGATGATCTCTTCACGCGCTCCCATCGCCGGCCTGCCGCGCACCTATCTCATGCGGGCCACCGACGCCCTGGCCAGTGCGACGGCCACCTACGCCATCCCGCTCCTGGTCCTGGTCACCACCGGCTCCACTGCCCTGACCGGTCTTGCGTTCCTTCTCGAATGGGCACCTCGCCTGGCGGCCTTCTCCTTCGCCGGATCGATGGTCGACCGGTGGGGTGCCGGCCGTGTCTTCCGGCAGTCCAACCTGGTCCGTACCGCTGTGGTCACCCTGGCCGGTGCGGTGCTGCTCGTCCTGCCCGGCGCCGGGACGATGACAACTTGTGTGGTCCTGGCCTTCGGTGCTGTCTCCGGGCTGCTCGCGGAGGTTTCCTTCGTCGCGATGGAGACTCTTGGTGCTGAGACCAGCCGCCGGTTGGGCAATGCGGCCCACCGGGTGCAGGCCGCACAGACAGGGATCGACCAGGGCGCGATGCTCGTCGGTCCGCTTCTGGGCGGCCTGCTGCTTCTGGCCAGCCCCGCCCTGCTCCTGACCGCGGTCGCGTTGTTGGCCCTGACCGCTGCCGTGACCACATCTGGCGATGTCGGCGCCACGGGTCACAGCCCGGAGCCCAGCAGTCTTCTGACCGGGTGGGCAACCCTTCGCCGTACCCCAGCACTCGCCTGGTTGGTCGGCGGCCTGGCCGCCTCCAACTTGGCCACCGGCGTCCTGCAGGCCGCCGCCCCGATCACGGTCATCGACCACTTCCACTACTCCACCGTCGCCGTGGGCTCGGTCTGGAGCGCGGCAGCCGTTGCCTCCCTGATTGCCGTGTGGATCAGTCGTCGTGCGATCGATCGCTTCGGCATCTGGCCGGTCGGCGCGGTGACGGCTGCTGTCTCAACCACGGCGTGCCTGGCGACCGCCCTAGCGCCGAGCTTCGCCACGTACACCGTGGCGGTGGCGGCGGTCATGGCTGGCGAAGGCGCGATGACCGTCGTCCTGCGCACGCTGCGGTCCCGTCTCATCCCGGCGCAGGCGTTCGGCTCCACCCTGGCGGTGACGATCATCCTGGTGTTGCTGCCGTTGCCGCTGGCCGGAGTCCTGATCGCGCTCGTACCCCCTGCTGGCATTCCGCACCTGCTGCTGGCGTGCGCTGCTCTTCAGGGCCTGGCGCTGAGCGCATGCTTCGCCGGTCTGCGACGGCACCGCGCCGCCTGCGACCTGCCCCACCCACAGGTCTCTCCGCTCCGCAAGGAGCCCGCCCCAGCAGCGGATGCCGTGTGAACGGTCGCTGAGCGGCCCAGTGCACCTTGCCCTTCCTCCTCATACCCACCACCGCATCACGGAGGCTCCCCATGTCCCGATCTACTCGCCCGCTGCTGATCGTCGTCGGCGGCACCGATTCCGTCTATCGCGGCTACTGCGTCGAACAGGCCGCCGCCGCGTACCCGATCGCGCTGATCGACACCAAGCCGCCGTCCAGGCAGGAGCACCTGGTGGTCGACCACGAGGTCGCCGACACTCTCGACCCGGAGGCCGTGGTCGCTGCCGGCCTGGCCCTGGCCGCTCGGCATCCCATCGCCGGAGTCGTCACCTGGGACGAGTACACGCTCGTGCCGACCGCTGAACTCGCCGCACGCCTCAACGTGCCCGGAAACAGTCCGGCGGCGATGACTGCCTGCCGGGACAAGGCGACCAGCCGACGCCTGTTCGCCGAGCACAACGTGCCTTCAGCCACGTCCACCCGCGTCGACAACCTGACCGACGCGAAAGTCGCCGCGCTCCGCACCGGTTTCCCGGTCGTCCTCAAGCCGTCCTCCCATGCTGCCAGCATCGGCGTCATCCGCGTCGATACGCCCGAGGAACTGCCTGCCGCCTGGGAGTTCGCTGCCGCCGGAGCCGGTGAGCAAGGCCCGGAAGGCAGCGGTGTCCTGGTCGAGGAGTACCTGTCCGGCCCGGAGATATCGGTGGAGTGCGTCACTCAGCGCGGCGTCACCACCGCACTGGCCGTCACCCGCAAGGAGGTCGCCTTCCCTCCGTACTTCGAGGAGGTCGGCCACACCGTGACTGCAGGCGACCCGCTCTTGCCCGAAGTCGCCTCCATTGCCGCCCAGGCCGTGCGGTCGCTGGGTGTCACGGCTGGCGTCCAGCACGTTGAGATGCGCCTCACCGCGTCCGGTCCGCGGATCATCGAGGTCAATTCCCGGATCGGCGGCGACCTGATCGGGCAGCTCGTCCGCCTTGCCACCGGCCTCGACCTACCTCGGATCGCGGCCGACATCGCCTGCGGACAGATTCCCGACCTGACGCCCACGGCGCACACCACCGCCGCGATAAAGATCATTTATCCCCTGGCCACAGGCACCATCGCCGCGCGCGACCTGGCGATCCACCCTGGTCCGGAGCACCCGTGGCTTCACCAGGTGACCTGGCTCCGAGACGTCGGGGAGCGGGTCGTACTGCCGCCGTCGGGCAACCTCGACACCAGCCGGGTCGGCTTCGTCATCGTCACCGCCGACAGCGCCGAAGAGGCCCAGGACTCTCTCTCGTGCCTCGCCGACGCTGTGACTATGTCGATCACCCCGTGAACCTTCCGCTGCCTTCCTCCGCCACAAGACCGGCATGCGGACCTGCGTCCGTCCATCCGGGTGGGGAGCACGTCAGCCTCGTGCCCCCACCCATCCCGGAAGTCCAGCGCACGACCGAGGAGCAACCGTGCCCGAGTTCTACCCGAGTATCGGCGAGGCCGTCGGCGCCGCGATGAAGCACAACATCCGGCTCGCCCATGGCAACGAAACGCCGGGCCTCGACAAGCCTCTGCAGGTCCGCCACCTGCCCCACCCTTCCTCCGACCCGTACTCCGTCCCCGGGATGATCGCCCGGCTCACCGAGACCGCGACGCCCAATGAGGTCGCCGGAATCATCGAGGAGGTCAACGGCGCATTGGTCGGGGCTCTCCCGCAGCTGACCGAACTCGTCGCCGCTGCCGCCGACTGGACCCGTGTCCGTCTGACGTTTGACGACCCGAATCACAACCCCACCTTCGAGACCTGGACACGGCTGGCCGCTGCCCACGGGATGCTCCTGGACGTCCAGGAGCAGTTGGAGATCGCCGAGGACGGGATCGCCGCGTGTCCTGCCGAACTCACCGATCCCAGGCACCACGAGATGGTTAACGTCCTGCGGACCAGGGAGCTGCTCAGCGACGTCCTCGGTGCTGGTCCGGTCGCTCCGGCCCCGCCGGCCGCCGATGGCAACGCGGAAGCGAACCGGCAGCGCGCTGCCCGTACCTCCTCGCCGAAGGCTGCCGCCCAGCGCCCGGCCTCCCCGGCCAGCTCCGACGCGGTGCCGAGCACTCCGCCGCCCCGAGCCCCTCGTACCCGATAGCCCTGACCGCCGACCCCCTTCCTAAACAGGAGCTTCCTCGATGACCAGCAGAAGAGCGCCGCGTGCCCCGCCTCCATCAATCGCCTGCGCTCACTTCCAGGACCCACCATGCCCGTACCGCGTACCAGCGCGCCCTCGACCACCACCGGGTCGGACGCGCTCCTCTACCTCCTCTTCGGCATACTCGGCATCGCGCTCGCCTTCGGTTCACTGGCCTGGCTGAGCGGCAATCTCACCAACTCGCTCTTTGAGAGCGGGTCTTGGGGTCCTTTCAGGGCCACGGATGCGCTGCTTCACCCCGATGCGCTGTGGCCGAACCTGAGCCCCACCGCCCTGCTGGTCGGCGCGCGGATCATCCCCGGCCTGCTGTCCGTCTGCCTCACCATCCTCGGCCTGGTTCTGTGGATGCGCCTGCGCGGTGGCCCGAAGAACGGCCTCGCCCGGAAGGCCGACCTCGCCCCGCTGCTGGACAAGGAGATCACCGCCAAGGCCAGGAGCCTGCGGCCGTCCCTCAGCGACCGGGAGTGTAAAAGAGGTCGCCCCTGCCGACCGCGGCATCCTTCTCGGCACCCTCTCCCCGGGACGGGCCAATGTCCGCGCGTCCTGGGAGGACGTGATCGTCGCGATCATGGCTCCGCGAAGCGGTAAGACCTCCGGCCTCGCGATCCCCGCGATTCTCGCCGCGCCCGGCCCCGTCCTGCTCACCAGTAACAAGGCCGCGAACGACGCCTTCACCGCGACGGTGGACGCTCGCGCCGAGGTCGGCACGATCTGGACCCTCGACCCCCAGCAGATCGCCCACCACCCGCGCGAGATGTGGTGGGACATCCTGGCCGACGCCCGCGACCTGGCCGGGGCGAAACGCCTCGCCGGACACTTCGTCGCCGCCAGCGTGGACGAGTCGAACGGCTCCGACTTCTGGTCGACCGCCGCGAGCAACACGCTCGGCGCGCTGTTCCTCGCTGCCGCCAGTCACCGCCGCCCGATCACCGATGTCCTGGCCTGGCTCGCCTCCCCCGCCGACCGGACCCCGGTCGACCTCCTCACCGATGCCGGCCACGACGCGGTCGCCGCCCAGCTCCAGGGCACTGTCTCCGGCGCGACCGAGACCCGCGACGGCATCTATGAGACTGCGCGGCAGTACGCGAGCTGCCTGCTCGACCCGGACGTTGCAGCCTGGGTCACGCCCGCCAAGGATCTCCCCGAGTTCAAGCCCTTCGCCTTCGCCACGTCCCGCGACACCCTGTATCTACTGAGCAAGGACGGCGGCGGCAGCGCGAGCGCGATCATCGCCGCAGCGGCCGACGCCGTGATGCGCGCGGCCGTGGTCGTCGCCGAGCGCTCCGGCGGACGGCTGGATCCCCCCGCGCTGTGCGTGCTCGACGAGGCCGCGAATGTGTGCAAGATCAGCGATCTCCCGGACCTGTACAGCCACTTGGGCAGCCGAGGCGTCATCCCGATGACGATCCTGCAGTCCTACCGGCAGGGCCAGCGGTGCTGGGGCGAGGCCGGCATGGACGCGCTCTGGTCTGCGGCCACCGTCAAGATCATCGGTTCGGGCATCGACGACGCGGACTTCGCCGACCGGCTCAGCAGGCAGGTCGGCGACCACGACGTGCAGACCACTTCGGTGTCGACCAGCGACGGCGGCAAGTCCACCTCGGTGAGCATGCGGACCGAGCGGATCCTGCCGCCCGATGCGATCCGTGCCCTGCCCAAGGGCAAGGCATTGCTCCTCGCCACGGGCATCCGGGTCGCCATGCTCGATCTCCGGCCTTGGTACAAGGAGCCGTCCGCCAAGGTGGTCGGCCCGGCTTCGGCCCGTGCGACGAAGGCGATCACCGAACGGGCCATCGCGA
Organism: Streptomyces antarcticus; assembly: GCF_026627255.1. Taxonomy (GTDB): domain Bacteria; phylum Actinomycetota; class Actinomycetes; order Streptomycetales; family Streptomycetaceae; genus Streptomyces; species Streptomyces antarcticus. The sequence goes on from NZ_JAPNLM010000018.1 coordinate 131,477, forward strand.
AGACCCACGGCCGTGACGACTTCGGGCTGTCGGCATGAGCGCGCCCACGCCGCGTCCCGGGCGGTTCGTACGCTCGCCGGTCGTTCTGCGCGACGGGCAGTGGTGGTTGGTCAGCGGGGCCGGCTCGCTACTCGCTTCCGATCCCACGTTCACCAGCACGCTGGACTGCCTCGCCCAGGCGATGGCCGCTGCCGACCAGGCGGTCGCCGACCTCCGCGCCCGGGAGAGCGAACCTCCCGCTTCTGATGCAGGCGGCCAGCGATGAACCCGCTGCTGGGCGCGGAGCAGGCGGTGCTCGGTTCCGTGCTGCTCGACCCGGGTCAGCTCGCGCACCTTGACTGGCTCGCGCCGGGTCACTTCTACCGGCCGGTCCACCAGGCGCTGTTCGCCGCGTTGCGCAAGCTCCGGGACGATGGCCACCCTGCGTTGGCCGAAGAGTCCGTACCGCTGTCGTGGGTGACCGATGCGGTCGACGAGGCTGGCCTCCACGTACGGGGGCTGACCGCGGTGTACGCCCACACCCTGATCTCGGCGTGCCCGCGTCCCTCGCACGCTCCGGTATACGGCCGCATGGTGCTGGAGGGCGCGATCCATCGCAGCATCACGGAACACGCGATCCGCCTTCACCAGGCGGCTCGCGCCGACGCCCTGCAGGGCGAAGTCGCGGGAGCCCTGCATCACGCGGACGTCCTTACCGGCGTGCTCAGCGATCTCGCACAGCGGTGGGGTACCGAACCGCGCCCGGTCGCGCCCGCCGCTCCGGTGGCCACCGTCCCGGTCGCGCCACCGCCGGTTCGGGCCGACCAGGTCGCCGAGGACGAGCGGTTCCTTCTAGCCGTCCTCGCTGAGCAGCCGAAGGCCATGGACGAGGTAGTCGGCTGGCTGCGGCCTGGCGACTTCGCCGACGCCACCCACGGGCAGCTCTACCGCTGCCTCGGCGCCCTGCACCACCGGGGTGAACCCATCGATCGGATCACGCTGCTCTGGGAGGCCCAGCGGCGCGGCCTGCTGGCCGACGGAACGCTGTCCAGCGATCAGCTCGCCGCCATCTGCGACGGCGTGGGTCCAGGCAGCGCCGAATGGCTCGGCGAGCTGGTGATGCGCTCGTCGGTCACCCGCACGGCGGCGACCTCTGCGCGTGAGATCCGAGCCTTGGCGGAGAACGAGGCACTGGCCCCCGGGCGGCTGATCAATCACGCCTTGCACGCGCTCGGTCCACTCGATGAGGTGCGGGCCCGCTGGCAGGCGGCGAACGGCCGCCCCGCACCGACGCCGCCGGCCCCAGCTCCTTCGCCAACCGGGCCGCCCCCTGCGCAGGTGCACGCGGCGCTCGCCCGCAGCACGCCGCGCCCAGTCTCGCCATCCTCGGCCCGGCCTGGCTCTGCCCCCAGCCCGGCCGCCGTGCGACCGCCCTCTCGCGGACACGGCTGACCCCTCCCCCCTTTCCGTCGCTCGTCCTCATCCCTTGGGAATCACCGTGAACAACACCCCCATCTCCGACGCCTTGGCCCTGCGTGCCACGGCCTCGACTTTCGATGCCCAGCGCGGCAAGCTCCCGGTCCCCGGAGACGTCCACCGCTCACCCGACAGCGTCGCCGTCGCCAGGCAGATCTCCGAACTCGGCGCGCTGATAAGCGGTTTGGGTGACGAAGTCCTCTTCCGTGTCGTCGACCACGACCAGGAGGCCCACAGTGCGCGGGTTATCACCAGCTTCGCCGCCGCCGTAGGACCTGCCGGCGAGGCGGCATCCGCTCTCGGGGCCGTGGTCCACCAGCTCTCGTTCCTGAACCAGACCGAGCACCTGCGCGACCAACCCGATGCCCGGGACGCTCGGGAGGCTGCGGCGCGGGTGACGGTTGACGCGCTCGGCACGGCGGACACGGCCCTACGCGAAGCCGCCGATTCCCTTCACGCCGCGTCGGCGACGGTTTCGCCTCCGTCCGCACGGCTGCAGGCAGCCCGTAGCCGGTCCACGACCGCGGCTCCTGCATTCGCTTCACCTCCGCCTACTGTCCCGGGAGCAGCAGCTCCTGCGGACCGGATCGCTCGGGGTCGGTGACATGCAGACCGCCATCGAGTGCCCTCCGCTGATCGGCTCGCTCTGCTCGGGGTACGGCGGGCTGGACCTCGGCGTCCAGTCCGCGCTCGGCGGCACGCTGGCCTGGCACGCGGAAGTCGATCCGAACGCTTCGCGCATCCTGGCCCGCCACTGGCCCGGCGTCCCGAACCTGGGCGATATCACGACCGTCAACTGGTCCGCCGTTCCTCGGGTCTGCGTCCTGACGGCGGGTTTCCCCTGTCAAAGACGTCTCGGTCGCCGGCCGCCGGGCCGGACTCAACTCCCAGACCCGCTCTGGGCTGTGGCTGCACGTGGCCCGTGCGGTCGAGGCCCTCCGACCCTGCCTGGTTGTGATCGAGAATGTGCGCGGCCTCCTCACCTCACCCGCCGGTTCCCCTGGCGACGTGGAATTCTGCCCGTGGTGTCTGGGAGACGCCCCAGGTCAGCCTCCTCTGCGGGCACTCGGTGCCGTACTCGGATCCCTGGCCGACCTCCGGTACGACGCGAAGTGGCGCGTGCTTCGCGCCTCCGATATCGGAGCCCCGCACCGCCGCGAGCGCACTTTCCTCGCCGCCTGGCCTGCCGAACACGCTGTTCAAGACGCCGACCAGCAACATCGCGAAGAACGGCGGCTCGCAACACCCCTCCAAGAGGAAGAGCGGAGGACACGGCCCGAACCTGGCCGACGAGGTGGAGTGGCTCCTGCCTACGCCGAAGGCATCGGACGGAATCAAGGGCTCGCCCAACCAGCGGCACGGCAATGGGGACATGACCCTGCCGAGTGCGGCGGCGTCACTGCTGCCCACACCGCGGGCCAGCGACACGGGCACCCCGGGACGCCGACCGGGCAAGGGGTGGCGCCCTCCCCTGTCGGCAGTGGTTCTGCCGCTCTGGACGGAATCGGCTCCGGAAACCGAGGGGGCGACCAGCGATGGGGGGCATACGCAGCCGCCATCACCCGATGGGAGATGCTCACCCGCCCCGCGCCGCCGCCCACTGACGCGGCCGGACGCCTTCGTGCCGACTTCGTGGAGTGGATGCAGGGCCTGGAGCCCGGCTGGGTCACCGCCACTCCGGGGCTCGGACGACCGGCTCAACTCACCGCACTGGGCAACGGCGTTGTACCTCAACAGGCCAGCCGGGCAGTGCAGTTGCTGGCGCCGCCCTTCCCGCGCGGCCCTCGCTGCGCGACGGCGTAGCGCCCCACTACCGGGTTTTTCCGGCCGGACCAAATCGCCGTTCCTCCGGATCCTCTTCCTCATGTCGCCGTCTCACAGATGGAGCACGCCCCCATGTCCGACACCAGCACGACCGCCCCCGACCCGGAGCCGTTCCGCGTCCCCGACGGGGACCTCGACGACCTCGCCAGCACCCTCGCCAAGACCATGGCCGAGGTCAGGCAGCACGGCGTCATCCTCGACCGCCTGGGCTCCGAGCCCGCTCCCGCCTCCGCCGCGATCCCGTCGGCGGACGACGTTCCGGCCGCAGAGGCGACCAGCTCCGCGCAGGAGGATGGCCCCGCTTCGGTGTTCATCCTCGCCTTGGGCGGCGAGGCGTACGCCATCGAGATCGCCGCCCTCAGCGACTGGGTGAACTACCTCTTCCTCCCGGTGTACGGCCGAGAGATCAGCACGACCCGCCCCTGGTGTTCGCGGTGGCACGAACACCCCGAAGCCGTTGCCCGGTTGCACGCCCTCTGGCTCGCGTGGCAGCAGCTCACCGATGCCGAGGCCGGCCTGTCCGGCCCTTCGACGTGGCACCGCGACCACCTGGACCAGGCGCTGGCCCAGCTCCGTGCTCCCGACGGTCCCTTCGCCGCGTGCACGACGAGCGCGACCCGGCCCAACCATCGTGTGCTGGCCACCCCCGCGCCGCAGTTGGAGCTGGCGGCATGAGCAGTGAACTCGACTTCCGCCTGGATGACTTCGAGCCCGCTGACGCGGATTCGGAGTACGCGGAGCAGCGTTTCTGGGCCGGTGATCTCACCGTCCTGGCCGAGCACCACACCACCCCCAACGGCTCCCACGACTTCGTCCTCGCCCACGACGGCTCGGTCACCTGGGGAGTACCTGGCGAGCCGCAGATTCGCGCGATCAAGGTCGCGCGGGACCTCAACCAAAACACCTTCACGTTCGATTCGACCTATCACTCCACCGTGTCCTTCGCTCAGAACTGGCTGATCGAGCGCGGTTGCCCGCCCGAGCGGATTTCCCAGGTCGGCAACGATTTCATGAAGCCCGCTGACGATCGCACCGCGCGGGTCGAGCAGAAGCTCCGCACGTCGGGGGACCGGTACAAGGTCCTCGACAGCTACACCTCGGACTTCGACCCGTGCGAGACATGGACGTTGACCCGCGACTCCCTCGCTGCTCAGGCGCCGATGCGCATCTTCCTCGAAGAGGGGGACTTCGACGCTCACACGTACACGATGCGGGAGGGTGCCTTCGCCGACGAGGACGCCGCCCGGCACTGGCTGGACGACCGCAGCACCGCGCTGCCGCAGCCGCCGGAATACCGCGGAGACGCCGCTGTCCTCCGGACCCGCGCTGCCCTCACGCGGTCGGCCGGTGCTTCCGCGATACCGAAGGCCGGCCTCGACGCCCCCAGCGCACCGTCGGCAGGAACGGCACAGCGACCGAACCCGGGGCGGTCGATGTGAGCCGTGCCCGCTTCGCCTTCTCCGCACATCCGGACGCCATCGCGGACCTGCGGGAGCTTCCCGACGAGATGCGTGACTTGGCTCTGCTGGAGCTGCAGAACCTGGTCCACGGCAGCGATGACTGCCTGCCGCTGAAGGGTCGCCTCGCGGGCTTCCACAAGGTCTACGTCGATCCGTCCGTCTCCTACCGGATGGTCATCCAGTTCCGCCCGGCTCCGCCGACTTCGCACCACAAGCGCGAGATCTATCTGGTCGCCGCCGGTAGCAGGAAGGACTACGCGGTCTACCGATCGGCACACCTGCGTACCGGACCCCACCAGGCCCCCGAGACAGCCTCTGCTTCCGAGGCGCGTGTGCAGGCCGCCCGATCCCGCTCGCCCCGCGCGGTCGACCAGCCGACTGCGGTCCCGGCAACTCCTCCCCCAGCAGTCCAACCCACTGCTGCCGCTTCTCGAAAGGCTCCCCAGCGATGACCGCCGACCGCACCCCCCTGACCCGTACCGAACTGGCTGACCTCCTCACCGAGGTTGCGCACAGCGTCTCCGGCATCCTCACCGCCGAGTACCCGACGGCCGCTAGCCGCTCCTACCTGCACCCCGTGCTCGGTGCACTGTCCGCCGGGCCCCGGGTCGTCTGCGAGCTGAGCGACCGGCTCGAAGGCTTCGTGGCCGACGATCCTCTCCCCACGACTCCGGCGGGTCTGTTCACTCTGGCCTCCTACGCCTCGGCGCTGGGATGGCTCACCGAGTCCCTCGCCGAGCTGACCGCTTCGGTCGACCGGATCTGCACGCGCGTCGGCATCCCCACGGAGGCGCCGGACCCGGCCTTCGCCGCACGGGCCACCGTGGAGCAGAACGGCGAGTTCGACTTTTCCTTCAGCGCGCTGGAGTTGGCGGCGATCCGTACTGCCGCCGAGGCCGCCGGCCTCGCGCCGGTCGACTACGTCGAGGTGCTCTCCGAGTCTCTGCTGGCAGCCTCCCGGATCACCGACGCCTGCATGGAGATCTCCAGCGGTCTGCTCGAAGACGCCGCGTACGTCCTCGGCGAGGCGACCGACCACATCTGGATCGGCGACGGTCCCGAGAGCCTTCCCACTCTGGTCCGCTCCCTGCTCGCTCGGATGGAGGCGGCGGAGTGAACCCTCATGACGCAAAAGGGCGGGCCGATGACTGGGCCATCTCGGGTGACCGCCGCCTCCGCGCCCTCGAAGCCGTCGAGGCCGGCGGACTGCGGTTCCACCAGAGCGCGGTCTACGGCTACATCTATCTCTCCGACGGACAGGGCCAGCGCCCTAACCCGGAGGTCTGGCCTGAGACCGTCCAGCGGCTGGTCGCCGACGGGCTACTCGTCCAGGACACCAGCGAGGGGCTGTACCGGCCTGGGCAGCTCCTCTCGCTCACGCCGCAGGGCGAGGTGGCCCTTCGAGACGCTCGTACGGCCACGCCGCGCGTATCCGCCGCCCTCAGCCGCAGCGGCGCTGCAGCGATCTCCGGCCACGGCGTCGACCCATCCGCCGCACCTGCGACAAGCACGGCCACCAAGCCGTTCCGTTCCCGCTGATTCCCTAGAAAGGACGCCCTCATGTCCACCGCGATCTACACCCGCCGCCTGGTCGAGCACCGGTACGGCCGCCCGCTGGAGAAGCTGCAGCGCGGCAACGCCTCCTGCCGTTCCGACGACCCTGTTCTGCCCATCCTGCTGCGGCGGCTCGACGGACTCGCCCAGACCGGTGCCGATGCCCGGTCAGCCCGCCGCAACCTCGACGCGGCCTGGCAGCGGCACCGCTCCGGCGAACACGCCCTCGACGATCTCGTTCTGCTGTACGCGGCCGAAGTCGTCGACCTCGAACGCCAGGAACAGAGCGAGGCGGAAGCGGTCTGGGACCTGCTGGATGTCCGCCTCCTCCTGGACCGCGCTTCTACTCAGCGTCCGTCGGCTCATCGAACCATCCCTGCTCCTGACGAGGACCTGCTGGCCACCGCCCGCGAGGTCGCCGCCGGCCTGCATCGCCTCAACCGCGAGGCACTGCGCCGGGGCCTGCGCGACCGCGGCGTCCACGTCAGCAACCGCCGCCTCGGCGCGGTGCTCCAGAGGCTTCGAGCCGAGAGCACCTCCCGCTGACCGCTCAGGCGCACCGCAAATCCACAAACCCCCTTTGCTCTTACGGAGTTCACCCCATGTCCTCCTCCTCTCAGTCTTCCGCCGCCTCGATCGGGTCGGTCGATGCCCAGCGTGTCGAGGACGCGCTTTCCCTGATAGCACCGAAGTGGACCACTTGGTCGGCGCAGACCCTGGCGCAGCAGGGCAGCCCCATGCGTGTGCGTGACGTCGCGACCAGGCTCCCCTTCGTCAGCGAGCAGCTCGTCGGCAAGCGGCTGGCCCAGATGCACGCTGACGGACTGGTAACCCGAGCCGCCGACCGTCATGGCGCTCCGTATCAGCTCAGCGCCTTCGGCGAATCGCTCTCTCGTGTGCACCACGCCCTTTCTGGCTGGTCCCAGGCCAACTTGTCGCTCGGTGGCCAGGTAGCTGGTGCCGAACGCGTCGAGGACGCCGTGCGGCGGCTGCACCTACGGCATTCGACCGCCGTGATCCAGGTTCTCGACGAGGGCGGCCCGATGCGGTTCGTCCATATCGCCGAGGAGGCCGGCCTGGACAACGGCTTCACCCGGCAGCGCCTCAACCGGCTTCAGGTCGACGGCTTGGTCGCCCGTACCGGGCCCCGCCACGGCGACCCCTACGTCCTGACCGACGCCGGGCGGGCGCTGGGCCCCGTCTACGCAGCCGTCGAGCACTGGAGTGACCCCGTCACCACACGGAATCGCTCGGCACCGCCGACCCGTGTCGTGGCGGCCACCCGGACCCACACCGGCGTCCCGCTGGGGTCGGACAACGTCCGAACTGCAGCGGCCCTGCGTCGGAGCGCCGCCGCGCCGAGCGCTCTGTTCAGCCACGCACCGCAGCCGCAACCGCGGGTGCCGTCGGCCGTCACCGCCCAGTCGACCCCCTCTCGGGGCCGGTGATCCGGGTGGTGCTGAGAACCAGCCGCACTTCCCCGTTGCCATGGCGCCCGCGTGCAGTCGAGCAGCCCGTTCCGCTGTGCACGCGGGCGCGTTCCCCTCCATCGTCCCCGGAGCCTCGACTATGAGCACCCAGCAGCCCTACAGCCAGGATCCCTACCAAGAGGTACTGGTCAGCCCCATGTACCTGGCCGGTTCCAACGGGACCGGAGACGCTGGCTTCGCCCCCGTCGCTCACTGGCCCCATCACTACCTCGACGAGGGCCCCTGCCAACTGCTTGTCACCTCGCCGGATCAGAGGATCCGTATCGGCTGGTTCGGTGACGACTTCGAGCTGTGGAAGATCACCGCAGCCGAAGAGGCCGTCTCCGCACCCCGCTGGACAGCGACCTTCAACCACGTCACCCCGGCCGAGATCGTCGCCGGTCTCACCACCGCTCTCGCTCACGACTACGCCGAAGCCGACGCCTACGAGGGCAACGGGCGCTTCCTGGCGAGCCCGTCGTACCGCTGGGCCGATGCCGTCCGGCCCCTGACCGATGCCGGCTGGACCCGCGACGGCGGAGCCGAGCTGGGCACCGTCGAGATCATCGCCCCGGACGGACAAGCAGGGATCCTCATCGACAACCGTCGCTCCCGTCCGGACGACGAAGCCGTAACGCTCTGGGCGGGTCCACCAGGGTGGGGCACTCGCGCGGAGGCGTACTTCTCCGCCGGTACTCCCTCCCATCTGATCGCCGCAACGGCAGCGGTCATGGCCGATCCAGCCCCGGCGGCACGTGAGCGGCACCAGATCCACCGCGAGGTGGAGCACCTGGTCTCGCTCACCCCAGTCGGCCCGATCGCCCCCCAGGTTCCTCGGGCTCCCACCCCCCTTGACGTACGCCGCACCGCCGTCACGCAGGCCGTCAACCGCGCCGCACGTTTCCCTCGCACAGCCGCCGACCTGCGGGTCATGGCCGCCCGCAGCCGTACAGGGGCCTCGGCGCAGAACCGGTCGAGCAATCCTTCGCCCGCTCTCGGGGGCAGGCCGCTGGCCGCCCCGACACCCCCACGCCGTAGCCGCTGATCATCGGCTTCAGCCTCTCTGGGACAGCCCCTCCGCCCGAAGCGCCACTCCGAATGCCGGGAGTTCCACCATGCCCGACGCCACCGCACTCGATCAGGCCACGACCATGATCGAGAAAGCCTGGGGCCGCCCGATCGAAGCTCTGGAATCCCTCGCGGTCCGCCGCCCTAGCGACGAGCCGCTCCTGCGCTCGGCCATGCGCATCCGCTCGTCCTTGGTCGTCACCGACAACGCCGTGGCTGTGCACCAAGACCGTCTGCACGCCCTAACCCAGGATCACCGGCTCAGCGGCAGACCTTCGCGTCGCTCAAGCCGAGAGCCGGACTTCCCTTCAGGCCATCAGTCACGTGATCGAAGCACGTGAAGCCGCCGCCACCGCGGACCGGCCCCCAGCAGCCCGGCTGGCCCAGGCCGCTGTCGCCCGCTCCGGGCACGCTCCACGCACCCTGGGCCAGTCGCCCGATCAACCCGCGCCTTCGGCCGCTTCCGGCCCGTCGGTGGCCGCACCGGGGCCGCACCGCTGATCGGTCAGCCGAGGTCCCCGTCGCGGTGGGCATCCCCGATGCGGGAGCCCACCGCGCGGGCCAGGTCCTCCAACGTCAACTCGACGCGACGCCCATCCGCGATCCGATCCTGCACCACGGCGTCCTCGTCTCGGCATCCGTCGGACTGCACACCGACGGCCCACTGGCCGTCGGCGACCATCGCGATGTCACCGACCGTCCACGGCCGCCCGGCGGCGCGGACCTTGCGTTCCAGCCCGGCCCCGTCCCAGTGTCTGCTCGGCTCCGCCATCCCTGCTCCCCCTTCGGTCCTGTGCGGCCCATTGCCGCAACCCAGTTACGACAACCGCCTTCGCCGTTCCATTCCCGGCGTCAGAGTCCCCCACCGACGGCCGCCAGTTCGCCCACGGCAGACGCCGCTTCCCGGGAAAGGACTACGTACTTCGGGACACCGCATGTCAACGTACGGGTGTTGGGAAAAACCGCAGGTCAACGAAGGGATCGTCCAACCGTGAACACCTCCCCCACCCTCCTGCCCGCCGTCGTCCGCCCGGCCGTGGAAGACCGCCGCTGGCTCTCCTCCGACCACTGCGCGGGCCCGGTGCTCGACCTCCTCGATGCCCTCGGCTGGGCGATTGTCGACACCCCGGAGGCCAACGTCCACGCGACGAGCCCGGACGGCCGTGTCTACGTCGGCTGGCTCCCCGAGGACTCCGCCGCCTGGAAGCGCGGCATCGTCTGGCAGGTCCGAGTGCAGTCCACCGAAGGCGACCCGTGGGTGCAGGAGTTCGGCCTCTACACCCCCTCCGAGGCCGTTGCTGGATTCCTGGCCGCGCTCATCGCCACTCCCACCCGCTGACCGCGCTACCGACCCTGTATCGGAGGAACCCCGTGGTACACCGCGCCCCACTCACCAACCATCATGCCGACGGCACTCTCTGCCCGGCGGACCACAAGCACACGAGTTCCGGCAAGCCGCTCCACCCCGACTGCCCCGGCCGCGCGTACACGCAAGCCATCTGCTCGTGCGGCGGCTGGGACATGAAGCAGTCCGGCAAGGGCTACGTCAACGAGAGTCGCAAGCGGCACCTCACCAGCCACACCCAGGGGCCGAAGCTCCTTCGCGACCTGCTGCGTCTCGACACGTCCTGACGCTCACTCATCAACCCAGCCATGCCGTTCCGTACCGCTCCCGGAGGATCCCGTGCCCCACTATCTGACCGTCGGCCACCTGCTCCGCCAGCTCCAGGACCTTGACCCCAGCCTGCCGATCCGCCTTGCCATCAACCCGGACTTCCCCTTCACCCACTATCTCGGGGCGGAGGTCATCGTCCGGGACGGCAAGGCGTTCATCGCCGACGACGGCCAGGAGGACTACCTCCCGGCGGTGGTCAGTGATGCTCTCGCTTGGGCCTGACCTCTCCCACCGAGAAATCCCGGAGGCTCCTATCCCGTCGCGATCCCGCCCTTCGCAGGCCCTTCCCCTTCACAGCCTGGCCGTACGCCCCATGCCAAGCGCCATGCGCGGCGCGCTGGTCCAGCGCGTCTCCGCCCTGCCCGACGGGCCGCTCGACGTCACCTGGCTCGCCGTAGAAACCCCGAGACTCCCCCTTGGCCGCATTCGCCTTCGCTGGGAGCCCGCCTCCCTCGCAGGGTGGGACGTCACCGCTCACCTGGGCCTGGCCACCACCGAGGTGCATCTGGCCTCGTGGCCTGCTGCCCCGAACGACTGGCCGCGCCTGGTCCGCCCTACCCTCCACGAGGTGCTTGGCCTTTGCGCCGCCCTCGCGGTCGCGACCGCCGCCCTCGACCTCTCGAACCGCCTCGCCCAGGTCTGACCGAACCGCAGAAGGCCGCCCCGCGCCGATCAGGCAGGGGCGGCCTTGCCGTACGTCCAGCCGCGTGTTGCGTACGCTCATCACCGACGAACGAGGAGGACGCGATGGCCGACGACCAGCAACTCTGGGGATACCCCGAGGTCGCCGCTCACCTGGGCATCAGCGTTGGGGCTGCCCGCAATCGCAAAAGCCGGGGCAGCCTGCCCGCGCCTGACGACACCACCGTGCCGGACCGGCCGCGCTGGAGACCCGCCACGTTCCAGGGCTGGAAGCCGGTCGGCCGGGGATTCCGTAGCGACCTGCACAGCCCGCACGGGATCACGCCGTTCGGCTGACCGGCGCTCCTGCCCGCCCGTAGGCTGCGGCCATGACGTCCGATTCGCCGATGCCCTCCCCACCGTTCCCTTCGCCTGACAACGCTGCGCTTCGGGTGGTCGTCGGCAACGCCATCGCATCAGTCCGCAACGGCGAAGCCTCGGTGGAGGACGCGATCCTCCACGCGGCCGTCCACGGCTGGTACGAGGGGCACATCCAGGGTGAGGACGAGTGCCCCGGCTGCGACTTCCGAGGTGGGCTGCCGAAGAACGGGAACCGCGGCTGACCATCGCGCAACGCCGAGGAGCGCCACCGACGTATCGGTGGCGCTCCTCGGCGTTCGGCACTCCGCTCGACTAATCCAGGTAGGTGCCGGCGAAGGCCCCGTCGAAGCCGAGCGCGGTGAGGCCCTGCTCGACGCTGGGGTAGGTCGTTCCGTCCGGGATGGCGATCAGGGCGTCGAAGTCGGCGCGGCTGATCTCGGGTTCGAGCCACTGGTTGCTGCAGCGGCAGCAGACCCAGACGTTTCGGCCGTGGTTGATGAGCAGCCAGTCGCGCCGGGCACGGCAGGCCGTGCACATCACCGGGATCCCCCGGAGGGCCAGTTCACGCGGGTGGCTGAGGCAGCGGGTCGCGCCGGGGCCGCTGGGCGGCTGCGTCTCGTACTCGAGTTGCAGCAGGGGGTCGGTACCAGCAGGGAGGACGGGCAGCACGGGTTTCGGCCCTACGGGGCGGTCGGTGGTTCTGAGCACGAGCGTCATCTCCCGGTCGAGGTGCTTCTGTTTCCATCCGTAACAGCCGGTGGAACGGATTGTCCAGGGGTTTGTCGGAGTCCGGCGGGCCGGTCAACCGGCCCGCCGGACCCTCGTCAGCGGCGCGGTGGGCGGTTGCGCGGGTCGGAGGCGGCGGGGCGAGCTGCTGCCGTGGGCGCCGTCCGGTTGTTGGTGCGATTGGTCGAGGCTTTCGGCTGGCTGGTGCCGGCCTGCGGGCGGCGAGTCGCTTCACCCGGGTGAGCAGGAAGCTGGGCGAGACGGCGCAGTCGCCAGACCAGCACGTCATTCACGTCGTCGGCCGTGTCAAGTTCGCGCATATCGATGGCCTGCTGGAGAAGAGTCTTGGGGTCGTGGCCTGCTCGCTCGGCCTGGGCGAGCGTGGCGGTCAGGGCATCGGTCGTCGTGGACGAGCTGTCTGCTCGCATCGCTGCTTCGGGCAGGGCTGCGCGGATGGTGGCCTGGTGGGTGCGGCGTTCGGCTTCTGGCAGGGCGCGCCCTTGGTCGCGCAGTGCCTGCATGGGCGTGGCAGCGGCCTGGCGGTAGGCGGCTCGCAGATGCTCTGCAGCCTGTCGAGAGGCATGGGCCTGCTGGGCATGGCCACGGGCGGAGTGCCAGCGGGCGGCGGCCAGCGTGACCAGGACCAGGGTGGAGAGGAGCATGGCGGTGGTGCCGCCGTCCTCGCCACGGCCGAGGGCGCTGCCGGCCTGGATGATGCCCCGGGCCGCCGAGCGGATCACCCGCGTGTCGGCACGCTCCGCTCGGACGTGGCTGCGGGTGGCACGCTCGAAGGAGCGGGCGGCGGCACCCAGCTCGGCGCGGGTGGCGGCCGGGGAGGTCTGTGTCACCGCGTCCAGGAGTTCGCCGACCCCTACCAGTTGAGCTGCGGCTTCGTCGTCGTCGCTGTCGAGCAGGATGGCGGCGCGCTCGGCGATGCCGGTGGCGTTGCGTCGTTCCCGGGCGGGCGGGGACCAGTCCGGTCGGCCGCCGGTCGCCGCCGGGTGCGTCGTCTGGTCAGCGGTGCCGTCGGCCAGGCGGCGGCGGATCTTGGGGAGTGAGAGGTCAGGGGCCAGCTTGGATCCGGGATACCAGATCGGTGTGCCCTCGCGGTTACGGTCGCCGGGAAGTGCGACGTTGAAGCCGATGGCGTCACCGGACGGGGCGTTTCGGATCTTCACACGGAGGCCCGCCTCGCGGAGCCTGGTGAAGAACTCCTCTTCGGTGGCCGCCCCAGCGAGGGCTTGGCGCACGGCTTCGCGGAGAGTCTCGCGAGGGGCCTCGGGCCGACCGGTGCGCTCGGCCTTGAAACGCTCTGCGCTGGTGGGGGTTTTGGCTCCGGTGCCGTCGCCGGGCTTGAGCTGGCGCAAGTCCATCTCCTTCTCGATGCGGCGGCATTCGGCCTGGGCCTTCTTGAAGTCGTAGTTCATCCTGGGGCGGCGCAGGTCGCCTCGGACCATGGTGGCCAGGATGTGGATGTGGTCGTCGGCGTGCCGTACGGCGACCCAGCGGCAGCCGTCCGGATCGCCTTCAGGGGCGAGGTTGACGGCCTGGACCAGGCGGCGGGCGACGGTGTTCCATTCGGCGTCGGTCAGGTGTCGGTCGCCGGGGTCGGTGCGGACCGAGCAGTGCCAGACGTGCTGGGCCGGTGCCGTGGTGCCGGCCTGCTTGACCCGCAGGTCCAGCGCTGCGGACAAGCGGGCGAGGGTGACCTTGGGATCGGGGTCGGGGCTGGTGTCTCGTCCGGGGTCGGGGGCGAAGCCGTCCCAGCTCCCGACGAGGTGGGCGTCGGTGTGTTCGTCGCGTTTGCCAGGGCCGTACAGGTAGACGAGCAAGCCGTGGGTTCGTGAGCCGCGCCGGATCTTGGGGACCATCAGAGTCGCTTCTTCACCAGGGTGTCGGCCACGTCGTCGATGCGGGCCAGGATTCGGGTCAGGGTTGTGAGGGCGTGTTCGAGTTCGCCGGGTCGGGGCTGCCCTCCGGCGTTGTGGACGTAGGCGATCTGGTTGATGTTGTTGCCGACCCGGGAGAGGGCGGTGCGCAGGGCGGCCAGCTCGTCGATGGCGGTGTCGAGTTGTTCGTTGGTGTGCAAGGTGGTGGAACCACGGGCGGCGGCGAGGCCGGCGGCGGCGAGGAATCGCGCGACGGTGACGCTGCGCTGCGCTGCGGCGGCGACGATTTCGGCTTTCTCTGTGTCGGAGAGGCGGGTGGTCGTCTTACGGGTGCGCTCGGTCGGGTTGCGGCTGCGACGGCGCGGCTTGCGGTCGGGGAAAGGCGACGCGCTCGGGCTCGGCTGCTCGCGGTCGCTGTGGCGGTCTGCTTCTCCCCCCGCGCCCGGCACCCCCTGGTGCCGGGTGTCTGGCTGGTCCCCGAGCGCCCTCGCTCGGGGACCAGCCGGACTTCCCCCGCCCTCCTGGGCGGGGGCAAGTGCGTACGACGGGCCGTAGGACCGTCGTACGCGACAACTTGCTCCGCCAGGAGCCGTCGTGGGGTCACGCTGCTGTCCGGCGGTGGTAACCACCGGATCGTTGGCGGTCACCGGCTCGTCTCCGGGTTTTCCTGTCGCAGTTCGCGGACGAGTTCCTCGATCCAGTCCATGGCCAGGACCGGGTGGTGGAGGGTCCAGGGGCGGCTTTCCCGGGTTCGTTGCACGGTCCAGATGTTGTCGGGGCCGGATTGGGCCCGGTGCAGGTGGCCGCGCTGGTGCAAGACGGTCAGCCAGGAGTTGACCTCGGTGGGTGTGGCCGGGTGGGTGCGCATGGGTTGCTCTCCGCTTCGCTTCGGAAGGATGTGGGGCGCGTGTCCGGGGGCGGGTGACCGGCCGTGGTGTCCGGCTCGGTCACCCGCCTCGTGCTGTCCTGTCAGTTCCGGCCGGAGGTGACCGGCTGTCCGTGCTGGGCGCGGAGCTGGGCCATCAGGGCGGTCAGGGTGTCGCTGGACAGCGGTATCTGCTGACCTCGGATCGCCTGGGCGACCACCTTGCGGGTCAGCTTGTCCTCGGCCCTGACCGCTGACCGGGCGATCTTCAGCAGTTCCTCGGTGTCCGGGTCGCTCCGCCGGTCACTGGCTGTCCGGGTGTCCCGGTCAGTGACCTGCGGCGGAGTGACCGGCCGGTTGGTGTCCGGCGCGTGGCTGTCCTGGTTGCCGGTGACCGGCTCGGTGCCGACCGCGCGGTCAGTGACCGGCGGCGCGGTGTCCGGCTGTCCGAGCAGGTCAGGGGCCTCGTGCGGCTGTTCGCGGTCACCGGTGACCGGGCTGCTGCCCGCCGGGGCGCTGTCCCCGGTCAGTGACCGGGGACTCGGGGCCTGCTTGTTCAGGGACGGTCGGGGCCGGTCGGTCAGGGCAGTGACCGGCTGCCCGGCGCTGACCTGACCGGCCTGCGGCTGCTGCTGTCCGACCCGGTCAGTCCTGGTGACCGCGATGCCCTCGGGCCGGTCAGGCTGACCGAGGTGACCGGCCTGACCGAGGTCCTCCCGGTCACTGCCCTTGACCGGGCCCCGGGCGATCAGGATGTAGAGGTGGACTGCTCCAGCCAGCGCGAGGGGGGCGATGGTGGACAGCACGGCGACCACCGTGTCCCCGAGTCGGAGGCCGGTGCCGGCGACCGCTTCGTCGTTGAGCCGGACCGCGTGGAGGGCGTTGGCCCAGATGCTGGCGGCGGTGGCCGTGCCGAAGAGGGCCCAGACGTAGAGCCGGGCGCGCAGAGGCGCGTCGCGGAGGACCAGGAGTGCCCGGATGCCGTAGGCGATGAAGCCGTCGATCACCAGGGGGAAGAGGTAGGTCAGGAAACCGCGGACGTGGATGGCGACGGCCATCTGCTGGAGGGCGTCGTACGACAGGGCGCACCCCGCGCCGCCCAGGGCGATGACCACCGCGCGGTCCCAGCCGGTGATGGGCGCCGTCCTTGGCGCGCTCGCGGTGCTCACGCCGCCGTCCCGAAATCGTCGCGGCCCAGGCGCTCGCCGTCGGTCTCGGGGGGCGGGGTGGTCTTCGTGGTCTGCTCCAGGTCTCGGTTGCGCAGGGCGCGGCGGGTCTCGCGGTAGAGCTTCTGAGCGTGCTCCTCGGTGATCTTCAGGAGCCAGGCCAGGCGCTGCTCGGTCACCCCGTGGCGGTACGCGGCGTGGACGACTGCGCGGCGCTCGGCCTTGGTGAGGTGGACGTCCCGCCCGGCGATGGTGGCGTTGACGCGGCTGTAGTCGAGGCGGTTGGCGAGCTTCTCGTGCAGCGGCCCGCGCTCCTCCTCGGTCAGTCCGCCCCGGATGCCGTCGGTGTCACCGCTTTCCAGGGCAGCATCCAGGCAGGTGCGGCGGACCGGGCACTGGCCGCACAGCGACTTCGCGGCGGTGATCTTGTCGGTCTCGTCGGGCTCCGGGAAGAAGATTTCGGGGTCCACCGGGTTGTACTCGGTGCTCTGGCAGACGGCCTGGTCCTGCCAGGTCTGGTCGCCGAGCGACCGGTGGCGGGCAGGGCTGATCGTCGTGGTGGTCATGCGGGTTGCTCCGATCGCTCTCCGCGCGCAGGGGCGTCGGCGGAGGGGTGCGCTGGGTCGGGAGGTGCATGGGGCGGCGCGCTGAGGGCGCGGCCCGGCGAGGCGGCCTGCGGTGGGTCAGGCTGCGGCGCGGTGGCGTCTGCGGTCGACCGGCTCGAACTCGACCCGGGTGGTCATCTGCGCGAGGCGGGAGGCGATGCGGTCGCCGAGGTAGGCCCGGAGGTCTTTGATCGCCAGGTTGGTGGTGACCAGCGTCGGGAGTTCGTAGTTGTACCGGCGGTTGATGAGCCGGTACGTCACTTCCTCGACCCACTCGCTGGCCTTGGCCGCGCCAAGGTCGTCGATGATCAGCAGCGGGCAGCGGCTGACGGCCGCCAGCTCCCGCTCGCTGTCGACTCCTGGCCGAGGGCGCAGGTCGGCGTACAGGTCGGCGGCGGTGGTCGCGCGCCAGCGCACGCCGACTCCGCTCTGCACCAGTCGCCGGACTGCCCCGTACGCCTGGTGCGTCTTGCCCGCGCCGACGACCCCGGCCATCAGCAGGCTGGGGCCGGTGGTGACCTGTCGCCGGGCTCCCAGGCTGGGGGCGACGGCTGCCTCGGCGACGTCCCGGGCCCAGGCCAGGACCTGGGGGTGGTCGGCGACGGCGGCCCGGTAGCGCGGGGGCATCCCCGCCGACAGGGCGTCCAGCGGGGAGAAGGGCTCGGGCTCGTCGGTCAGGTCGGCGACGGCTGCCGGGTCGATGTTGCGGGCGGCCAGGATCCGGGCCATCCGGTCCAGGGTGCCCTCGCTGCCGAGGGTCTGCGGTTCGCGGGTACGGGTGCGCATCACAGCTCCTCGGCGTAGGCGGCGACAGCGTTGGCCGGGTTGGTCCACGCCTGGTGAGCGGGCACGTTAGGCCGGATTCCCGGCCGCGCCAAACCGCCCGATCGCGCGTTCATGGCCTCGTTGACCATGCTGGTCAGCACGCTCGGGTGCTTGGGGTTGGCCGCGAAGTTCTGCAGTCCGGCCCGGATGTGCTCCGGGGCGATGCCCTCGCCCAGGAGCTTCTTGGCGATCCGCCCGAGGTGCCCGATCACCTCGCTGGGCGGACGCTCGTCGCAGGCAGCGATGTACTCGCCGACCAGCTGGTTGGCTGAGACGGTGGCTGCGGGCGCTGTGCGCCCCGTAGGGATAAGAGATCCAGGATCCAAGATCCTAGATCCAGGCGCCGAGCCCTCTCCGAGGCTTCGGGGAGGGTTCGGGGAGCCCTCGGCGAATGCGTTCTGACCTGCGCTTTTCGAGTCCGCGTGGCTAGGGGCGCCTGCCATGCCGTCGAAGGCGCCCTGCTGCACGGTGGGGGTCTGGTCGGCGTGGCCGTGAGGTGTCGCGGCGGGCTGCGCGGGCAGATCGAGGGCTCGGGGAGCGTTCGGCGAAGCCTCGGCGAGCCCTCGGGGAGGGGTGGGCGACTCCTCGGCCCGCTTGGTGCAGGTCCCCCCGCAGGGGCCGCACCGGTCGGCACCGTGGTGCTGCGGGCAGGAGGGCAGGCGGGACTGGCTCGGCTTATCGATCTTCTGGTGCGCAGACCAGGTCACAATGTGGAGGTAGCGGCGGCCGTCGCAGCCGGTGTACCGGCAGATCAGACCGGCGGTCGCGAGCTGGTGGAGGTCGTCCTCGACGTGGACCGAGGTGTGCTCGGCGCGCAGCGGCCAGAGCAGCCCGGCGATGATCGCGGCGTTGTCACGGTGGCGACCGTGGTCATCGGCCTGAGTGAGCAGGCCGAAGAAGGTGCGCTCTGCCTCGACGCTCACTTCGGCGAGCGACTCGGAGACGAATGCCTCCGGCTTGATGGTTCGTATCCGCGCCATGTCAGCGGCCCCGACCGGCGGCGACCAGGTCGCTGCGGGTGAGGGTCGCGGCGGCGATGTCGAAGGTGTGCGGCCGAGTCCAGTCCGCCTCCGGCCAGACTCGCAGGATCCAGCGGGCTGCGACCCTGGCGGTCGTCCGCCCCAGCTCCAGGGTCTCCCCGGCCTCGTCCTTGACGATGGCGTGCGGGTGGGGCCACGCCTCCTTCGGGTCGTTGAGACTGACCCGGACAGTTGCCGCGCCCGGGATCATGTCGGCGAGCTGGGCGGCGAGGCGGCGCTGGCGGTCGGTGTCCGGGCAGGCCGGGGTTCCGCTCGGCATGGCGAGCATGCGATACTCCGTTGTTCGTAGGAGTGCGGTGCGGCGGTTTTCGTGCAAGAAGCCCCGCCGCCCGCGTGATGTGAATTGGCGCCCCTCGGGGTGCCGGCCCGGCGCTTGGGAGTTGGTAGCTCCCGGGCGCCGGTTTGCTTTGCTGCGCTACTTCACGGACCGTGCGCGCGCATTCGCACCACCCCCTCCTCCCTGCCTTCCACCTGCTCGTTCCGCCCCTCCCCGGGTCGCTGCCCGGCGGGGGACGACGAACATACGTAGACACCCGCGGACAAGTCCATCCCTGGCCCTAACCCGTCGCACAGGGCTGGCGACGGCCGGTATCGGGGAAGGTGCTCCCGCGATCGGCCGACAACGACTGGGTACCGAATGCGATGGGGCGTTGCGCTAGTCGCCACGGCAACGCAACATGCATGAAGGTCCTCCAGGGGCTGGCACACTTGAGGATCGGGGCCCGATCAACAGGTGCGATACAGGAACGTACGTTAGTTTTGCGGATGTATCAAGCCTGGATTACAGTTGTCCCAGACGCCGCCCCGACCAGCCCCACCGCCACGCTGCAGGAGTTCATGTGCCCCCACGTCAGTTCGACGGCAGTCGCGTGCGCGCTGTCCGGCGGGGCAAGGACCTTGGCCAGAAGGAGTTGGCCGCCGAGGTAGGCGTCAGCGGCCCCACCGTCGCGCGATGGGAGAGCGGGCAGGACTTCCCCAAGGGTGAGAAGCTCCCAGCGATTGCAGCGGCGCTGAGTCAGCCGCTCGATGCTCTCTTTCCCCATGACGGCCCGCCGGACCTGCAGCTCCTGCGGTGCGACGCCGGCCTCAGCGTGGCGCAAGCCGCTGCGATCCTCGGTACGAGCCGCGTGCCAGTGAGCAACGCCGAATCCGGTCGGCGCAGGCTCAGCGATGCTTACGTGCAGCCCCTCGCAGAGGCGTACGGGGTGACCGAAGCGGAATTGCTGGCCGCCCAGGACTGCTCGTTCGGCCTTCGCCCCAGGACCTCGCGTGACGATCAGGCATCCGCACCCCGCACGATCGGCGAGAAGATCAACTACCTCCTGCAGCACGGGTACGTGGGCCAGGAGGCACCCTCTGACGCGGAAATCGCGCGGGTCGTCAATGATCACGCAGGCGTGACAGCCGTCACAACCGACGACATCGTCGACCTTCGTACGGGCGTCACCACCGAGGCTTCCGACGTAGTGCGTGCCGGCCTAGCCGAGGCGCTCCAGGTTGACGCGGCCCTCTTCCAGGACGATGCCGAGGTCAACCCTGCGGCCCGCGAACTCCTGGAGGCGATCCGCTTCCTCGGCTCGATTCACCGAGGACAGATCCTCGGTCTGGCTGCCCGCGGTAACAGCGGGGGCCTCTCGGCCGAGATGATGGCCACCATCAACGACCTCGTCGGGGAACTGAAGCACAAGCTGCCAGAGGTGCCGGACGGGGAGTGAATCCGTTGGCAAGCGGGCCGGAGCGAAAGCTCCCGCCACCGGGCTAGTGCAGACAACAGCGAAGGGACCTCGGCGCTGCCCCATGATGGGGCAGCGCCGAGGTCCCTTCGCTGTTCTTGAGCTCGGAGCTTCAGGCCGAAGGCGGATGTCGCTCGCGCCTGGTCGGACAGTCCCGCGCTCGGCGCCGGGCTAGGACGCGGTGAGGTCCACGCCGAGCAGCTCGGAGAGAGTGGCCACGGTCTGCTTCGGGTCCTGGTTGTGTACGCCTGCAAGGCCGAGCTGCTCTGCTGCCTGAACGTACGCTTCGGTGTCATCTACGAAGATGCACTGCTCGGCCGGCAGATCCATGAGCTTGAGCGTGATCTCGAAGAGGCTCGGGTCGGGCTTGCGCAACAGGTGCTGCTCAGAAATCACCACGACGTCGTACAGCCGCTCAAGCTCGAAGCCGTCGTACAGGTCCCACGGGGCCAGCCCCACGCTGTTCGACAGGATGCCCACCTTGATCCCGGCTCGCCTCGCCGCCGCAGCCGCGTTGATCAGCAGCGGCTCAGGGCGAAGGTCACCGAAGATGCGACCCATGAGGTTGTCGGGGGGCACGCCCAGCATCTTCCCGGCGAAGTCGTTCCACTCAGTCTGAGAAACCGCTCCGCGCTCAAGGTCGCTGGTGATCCGGACGCCTTCGTCGTCCTTGTACAGGGCCGTGAGGCAGGCGCCCTGCGGGAGACCCTCGCGCTGCTCGAAGGCGAGCACGGCAGGCAGCAGGGGGGAGGTGAGCACGCCTCCGAAATCGAGGATGAGACCGGTGCGGTTGGACATGCGGGAACTCCATTACTGATTTCGGACGCCCATCCAGACCGGACAGCGTCGCGGACTCGGCTGTATATGGTGACGACAGCACTGTGCGTCACGAGGCCAGAATCCATTCATCACTTAGTGGGCGGAGCAGGGCCTATCAGTCCGCTCAACCCACGGTACCAGGCCAGTTCGTGCAGTCGAAGGTGCCGAATCTCACTCACAAGCCCGCCTCCCAAGATCAATATGCCGCCTGCCCCCGAGTCCCAGACAGGCGGTTTATTGCTGCTATTGATCCACTTCGGATTCCGCTCTTGCGGAGTGCCGAAGAAGCCCCTGTGCTTGATCCGTCGTGATGTGCGAGTAAGCGGTGCTGACTCGCACCAGCCACGCTGCTTCGCTGTCGGTGTCAACGAACGGCTTATCCCTCAAGGGCGCAGCGACATGCGGACGGACTGGTGTGGTGTCAGCGGCCAGGAGTGCCGCCTTAATCCAATACGCTTCTGCGGCCGGCTCAGGGTCAGAATGCGAGGCGGTAATGTCCTCTGCGGCGAACATCAGGTTTCGTGGAGCGTAATGCCGCAGCTTCTCGCAAGCGTCAGCAATATCCTGAGTCCATCGGTCTAGGCGGACGTCGATGGGAACGCGTATGTGCATGAGTTCCGCAACGCGCCCTCCGGCGGGGTACAGACTCGTCCCAGGAAAAGCTTGCACCAGGTCAAACCAGAGCGGATAAGTCCTGTAGAGGGTTTGCCATGTCTTCCACCGGGCTACTGCAGCACGGGTGGTGGGGATACTCGCCCCCGCGGCAACGATCAGGAAGAGCAGGTCCATCCATATCGACGTGACATCCACAAGGAACTGAACCGTGGAAGGGCTTAGGGGGAAGGCTACTGCACCCCAAAGAATGGTGATACGGGCGACTGTATGGACCAGCCCCATCCACATCGAAATGCCCATCAACCCCAGCCCGACGCGCATGCTTGTGCTCTCGGCCTGTCGCGCCGCCCTCGTCCACTGGTAGCCGCAAACTGCGGTCGTGATAAGCGGGAAGAAGTAGAATACGGTCATATAGACCGCGACTCCCCATTCTCCCGCATGGTCGATGAGGAAATTTTGGCTTGGCCTGTCGCGATGCACCACGGTGAAGAACAGGATCGTAAGCAGAATGACGCCTATTGCCCCCGCCTTATATGATGCGCGGGCAATCCAGCGTGAGACCGCGACGTGCCGAGGCACGACCGCCTCTGTGCTCTTTCCGTAGCTGGTGGCGACGTATGTCAGGGCTGCCATGATCGCTGCGGTACTGGCAAAGTGCCTGAGTAGGGCGCTCAGGTCCACCACAGGAATACGGTCGACCGCATCCATTGCCGCTGGCGTGTAGAGACACAGGGCGACGGCAAAACCCGCATAACCGCCCCAGAGAGCCCTGCGGTGAGAGTCGCCATACCGAACCGCAGGAAATCGCCAGATGGCGATAACGGTCATGACTGCCGCAGTCAGGTATTGAAAGTATTCGAACACGGAACCAGTGGATCTCTACGCGGGCTGCATTTTGTCGACCCGCAAGGTCGGTTGAGTGCAGACTTGACTGCCGGTAAGGGGACTGTGGGGCGCGGCGGAAGTCACTAGGCCGGAAACTGCGCCTAGGTGCTCGCCAAGCGCTCGCGGCTACACTCGACGCCGCGGAGGAGCAACAGGGTGAGCAAGCGAATTTTCTAGAAGGCTTACCATGTCGTCTCCTGTGGCCGACTGGCGGCGGGCCAATCGCTTTATCAACGAGGCCGACAGCTCGGCTTGCATTTCCTCGGGGCTGTCGAAATCGACTCGCCCCTGGACCAGAGTCGACGGAAAACGCCGAAGAACTTCCTGGCGAATTCGTTCAGGGACGTATCGCTCGATCTCGGCAGCCGTCAGGCAGGTGCCGTGGTCCAACCACTCATGTACGAGCTCATGGAGAATGATGTGCTCGGTTTGATTTCGACTCGACCGGCGACGATAGAGAATGATCGTAAAATCCGGCGCTTTAACCCGAAGCCCGCACGCTGCGCCGAGACCTCCGTCGGGGTCGTCCAGTGGCACGAGCCGAATCTGGCGGCCCAGCAGGACTTCCATATTTCGCACCAGAGCCTCAACGCTGAAAGGGGTGGGGATAGGGAGGCCCACGAGCAGTCGCTCGCATTCCTTCACGAAGGCGCGCTGTGAAGGGCCTCGACGCCAACGCATAGTCGCTCCCTAGAGATTCCGCCGATATTCGCCGCCAGCTCAATCCCGATACTCGTACGCGAGGCGCTGGTAGCCAGGAGCTTGCGCTTTGGGGTGCGTGGTGGTCGGCCAGCACACCGTCTGCGGCTAACCCTACAAGCAGGAAACCGTGATCCACATGGGAGGGGTGTGTAGCGAAGGTCACCTAAGTGCGATAGGCCACAAATGGGCCATCGAGATCGAATTTGGGCGGCCGTCCTTAATTGATCTTGGAATGCCCCCGGACATAGACCATCCTGTTTTGTCAGGTCCATTTCCGTTTACTTGTCAGGTCCATTCGGATACTGGGGGGCGCCTCTCAAAGAATCGCGTCGCCACGCGTCGGCTCTTCTACGCGAACCCCAACTCCCGTTTGTAGTCAGCGATGGCGAGCGCCGCAGCCGACTGCTCCACGGGCCTCGACCTGTGGAGTTCGATGCGCACACGGTGCCGGCCGCCTTCGAGCGACCAGGAGTCGCTCGAAGGCGCAGGCGTTCGTCTGGAGCGTCAGCGACTGAGTCCCTGCACGTGGCTTCCACGCGGGCCGTCGGGCCAGGTCAGCCTGTCGGCTTTGCACAGGGCCGGGCGTGCTCGGCTTCCTTCGGCTTCAATGCAGACATGGACGGAGCAGTGGTCGGGTTAATCGGGACTGTCGTAGGCGCGGTCAGCGGCGTTCTGGGGACGCTGGCTACGACC
The DNA here is from genome assembly GCF_026627255.1 of Streptomyces antarcticus. GTDB lineage: Bacteria > Actinomycetota > Actinomycetes > Streptomycetales > Streptomycetaceae > Streptomyces > Streptomyces antarcticus. The sequence goes on from NZ_JAPNLM010000018.1 coordinate 155,547, forward strand.
CGCCTCGGTGGCGCGGAACAGCGGCGCACCCAACGCGGTCAGTCAGAGAGGGAAGGCAGAGCGGTCGCCTATTCGAACCTCGTTACTGAGTGCAGCCGCACTTATCGAGTCGGCTACACCGCTCACGTGGCGCTTCAGGCAGCCCGAGGCGTTCAGCGGTCTCCCAACGTGGGTGACAGCCTCGTGGGGTTCAGGCCAGCCGTCGAGGCCACCCTCGAAGCTGTAAGCCTCGTGCGGCTGCATGGTCCGGACAGGGTCGCCCGCGCTGCGAACAACCTGGCCTCGGCCATGAAGGGCTGGTGCCACGAGGTGGAGCTTCTGTACGACGGTGAAGGAGACGAGCAACGGGCTAGCGAGGCCATCGAACTGTACGAGGAGATGGAAGAGCGGTTCGTAGCGCTGGGGCGAGAAACGCTCAGCGGTGTATTGGCGCGGTAGGCGTTAAGGCCGGGGGTTGTTACGCCCTACGACAACGGACACTGTCTCTCGCCGCTTCGCAGCCTGAACGAGGCTCCCCTTGCGCGGCGTCTCGCCGTGACGTTGTGTTAGGAGTCGACGGCTCACCCTCACCTACCACTCGTGATGAGCCTCCCGGCCTGCTCGGCAAGGAGGCTCGCGGCTCGCGCAAGATCCTCCGGGGTGTCCACTGCTACCCCGTCGTCCAGGACAGGGACCATCTGTACGGCGTGTCCGTGTTCGACGAAGCGGAGCATCTCCACTCCCTCGGCGCGCTCCAGGGGCCCCTGCTGGAGCTGTCGGAAGCGCTGGAGAGCTGGGCCGGTGAAGCCGTAGAGGCCCAACTGGCGGAGATACTTCGGTCGGTCACCCTTCGGGTAGGGGATGGGCTGGCGCGAGAACATAAGGGCCTTGCCGTGGGCCGCGATGACGACCTTGACGACGTTGTGGTCCAAGACGGCGCCGGGGTCGTCCAGCTCGGTGTAGGCGTTCACGGCGAGCGTGCTCGACGGCAGGTGCTCCAGGGCCTCGGAGATGACGTCGATGGCGGTCGGCGAGATGAACGGCTCGTCGCCCTGCACGTTGATGTACGCCTCGGCTTGCAGGCGCTCGGCGACCTCCGCGACGCGATCGGTGCCGGTGAGGTGCTCTCCGGTCCGGATGTACTCGATGCCCAGTTGGCGACATGCGGCTTCGATGCGTTCGTCGTCGGTCGCCACGACGGCACCGTCGAGACGTTTGGCTTCCAGGCAGCGCTGGTGGGGACCTGGTCATCTGCGCGCCAGGACGGGAAGGACGGTGCCTGAGACCATCTCGACGAGAGACTCGTCGAGCACCTCGTATCTCCAGCCGAGCGTCACAAGGTGCGGGTCGTTGTCCGCCTTGACGCGCTCTCGCATCGCCCTGACCCGCCTCAGAGCTTCGTCGCGGCTGATGCCGGCTTTCTGCGCGTAGTCCTTCGAGGTCGCACCGGTGGCGACCATGCGCCACGTCTTGATCTCCGTCTCCGAGAAGGCCTCCGGGAAGGCGGCCTTCTCGGGGCGCTGGAGCTGCTCGGTGACGTAGCAGGCGTGGACGACGGCCGCGCGACCGCGCACGCCGAGTTTCTGGCCGCAGTGCTTCATCTGCACGTTGATGGTTCCGGCGGTGATCGTGAGGTCGGAGGCGATCGTTTCGGTGCTCTGTCCCTGCGCGATCTTGTTGGCGATCCGAGCCTGTGCTGGTGTGAGATCAAGCAGCGGAGGGGACGGACGCGCCGGTCGGGCACTCACGGGTGTAGATCCTTTCTGGGAGGAGGGGGTGTCAGGCGCGGGCCAGCCACCGCTGCCGCTCGGCATCGGTGACTATGCGTTGGTCGTGGTCGAGTTCCAGGTGGGCGAGCCGGGCGTAGTGCTCGACCACCTCGGCGCCGAAGGCTTCCTCCGCGAAGGCGCTGTTCTGGAAGGCGGTCAGAGCGTGGCTGAGGGTGGGTGGCACGGGGATCCCACCCGAGCGGTAGGCGTTGCCGGTCTCTTCGGGACCAAGGGCGAGCTTCCGCTGAAGACCGTGGTCGATCGCCGCCAGGACGGCGGACAGGGCGTGGTAAGGGTTGACGTCCGCACCCGGCACACGGATCTCCAAGTGCAGACCTTCGCCCCGGCCGACGACCCGGACCGCGCAGGTGCGGTTGTCGTAGCCCCACGTGAACGTGGTTGGTGCGAACGAGCCGGGCGTGAACCGCTTGTAGGAGTTGACGTTGGGCGCGTAGAACAGGGCCAGCTCGGGCAGGCCGGTGAGCAGACCCGCGATGGCATGCTGCCCGATCCGGGACAGCTCGTAGTCGCTGCCGGGCTCGTTGAGTTGGCTGATGGCCTTCGACCACAGCGACACATGCAGGTGCAGGCCGTTGGCCCGGCCGGTTTCCGGGGCCGCCATGAACGTGGGTGCCAGACCGGCGCGCGAGCCCAGGGTGCGCACCGCGTGCTTGAAGAGCAGGTGCTGATCGCAGGCGGTGAGCGCGTCACCGTAGGGAAAGGTCACCTCGACCTGGCCAAGGCCGGCCTCGGTCTTGATCGCTTCCACGGGCATCCCGGCGCCGGCCAGCGCCCGCTGAAGGCGGCGGCAGAATCGGTCGGAGACCGGATCGTGGTCGAGGGCGTAGTCCAGGTTCTCCGTCGTCAACGGCCGCAGGTCCCGATAGCCGGCCTGTTCCGCGTCCGCGTAGGTGCCCTTGTAGAGGACAAACTCGGTCTCGATCCCCGCCTTGGGGTGCAGTCCGTGCCGGGACAACCGGGTCAACTGCTGGTGGAGGATCTGGCGAGGCGAGACCTCGATGGGTGTTCCGTCATGGAGCACGGCGTCGCCGAGCACGATGGCGGTGCGCGGCAGCCACGGCACCACGCGCAGGGTCGACAGCGCCGGTCGCACGGACAGATCCTGGTAGCCGGTCTCCCACGAGGTCAGTGCGAAGCCGTCCGCCGGGCTCATGTCGACGTCGGTGGCCAGGACGTAGGCGCACACCTCGGCGCCGTGATGCGCGACGCGCTTGAGGAAGTGGTTCGCGTCGTACCGCTTCCCCTTCAGCCTGCCCTGCAGATCGGGGACGGCCAGCAGCACGGTGTCGATCGTGCCCGCCTTGACGAGGTTGCGCAGGTCAGTCAGAGAGAAGCCTTTCTCCGAGCGCCCACCCGAAGCTGGAGCGGCTGCCGTGCTGAGGTGGGCCAGAGCGCCATTGCTCGTCGCGGCCTCCGTCATCACACGACCTCGTCTTCGTACGTGCTCGCGGAGCGGTCGAAGTTCTGCGCCGGGACTTCGTAGGAGCTGCCCTGCTTGTGCCACCATCCCCAGGCCGCCGCAAGGACGACGAGCAAGACGACCGGCGCGTAGTTGAAGGTCTCGACGGACACCAGAGCGCCGCCGGCGGGGCGGACCTGCGGCAGGCAGAACAGCACCGTCACGAACACGACCCAGATCACCGCGATCGTGCCGACCGTCACGCCCCAGCGGCCGAGGTTCCACGGACCGGGCTGGAACCGGCGGCGGTTCTTGATGCGCAGGTAGATCGGGATCGCGTAGGCCGGGGTGATGCCGATGACGTTGATGCTGGTGATCGCCGCGTACGCGACCGGGCTGTACATGCTCGGCAGAGCGAGTACGGCGGCGCACACGACGGCCAGGAGCACGGCCATGCGCGGGGTGCCGGTACGACGGTCCACCTGCCGCCACAAGTGCGAGCCCGGGAGTGCCCCATCACGGGAGAACGCGAACACCATCCTGCTCGCGGCGGCCGTCTCGGCGTTGCCGCAGAACAACTGCGCGGCGATCACGACCAGGAGCAACGCCTTCGCACTCGCCATGCCCAGCGCGTCGAGGAAGATCTGCGCCGGCGGAACCCCGGTCGCCGTGCCCACGGTGCCCGCGTAGTCCTGGATGGCGAACGTGAGCCCGGCCAGCAGAACGAAACCGGCCAGCCACGACCAGCCGATCGAATGGATGATCCCGCGCGGTGCGGACATCTGGGCGTCAGTCGTCTCCTCGCTCAGGTGCGCGGACGCGTCGTAGCCGCAGAAGGTGTACTGCGCCAGCAGCAGCCCGAGCACCGCCACGTACAGGGTGCTGGACCAGCCGGAGTTGTTGACGAACTCGCCGAACATGAAGTCGGCGGACTGGTGGTGGGAGGGCACGATCACCAGTGCACCGACGATCACTATGACGCCGACCAGGTGCCACACCACGCTGATGCTGTTGAGGATGCTGACCAGCCGTACCCCGAACAGGTTCAAGGTGGCATGCACGGCCAGGATGCACAGGAAGATCACCATGATCTTGCCCGGCGTCGGCTCGAAACCCCACTGCAGGTTCAGGAACGCGCCGGTGAACAAGGCGGCCCCGTAGTCGATTCCGGCGATCGCGCCGAGCAACCCGAGCAAATTCAGCCAGCCTGTGTACCAGCCCCACTTACGACCGCCGAGCTGCTCCGCCTGGTAGTACAGCGCCCCGGAGGTCGGATAGGCGGAGGTCACCTCGGCCAGCGCGGCGCCGATGAACAGCACCATGGCGCCGACGAGCACCCAGCCCCACAGCATCACGGACGGGCCGCCGGTGTTCAGGCCGAATCCGTACAGCGTCATGCAGCCGGACAGGACACTGATGACGGAGAAGGAGATGGCGAAGTTCCCGAACGGTCCCATGCGCCGAGTCAGTACGGGCTCGTAGCCGAGCTCCCGCAGATACGTATCGTCCGGCTTTCGGGGCGTGGCACGGTGGGTGGAATTCAAACGGGACATGGACGACCTCCAAGGTTCAGGGGAAGTGAGACTGGGCGGGTTCATGCCAATCTGGGACGGGATGGGCAGCCGATGTTGATCACGGGTGCGGTCCGGCGCGCGGCTTGTGGGTGCGGGCGTAGGAAAGGGACTCGGCTCGCGCTCGAAGAAGCAGCGCCCCGCCGGGGTCTGGTCCTGCGGCTCCGTCATGGGCCGAAGTCCACGGCTCATGGGCCGCGTACGAGCCCATCGCCTCGAACACCTCGGCTGCTTCCAGGTACTGGTGGCCCGCCCACAACGCATAGGCAAGAAGGTTCAGATCAGCCACCGAACGCTGCTCGGCGTTCGTCTTGTGGAACCAGTCGTGGAAGGCGTTCAGCGTGCAGTCGAGCGTCGACTCGTGCGCCCACTGGCGCCGCCACAGCGGATCGGCGCGCGATCGCCGACGCTGCTCGATCTGCGCGTACGCGGGCAGAAGCAGCAGTGGCGATCCGACAGGTCGCTGCGACGCGATCCACCGTCCGAAGTCAAAGATCGCGGCCAAGGAAGCCGCGCGCGGTCCCTCAAGGGCGAGCAGGAACTGCAGAACGCGGTGGTAGGCCTCGCGGTTGTACGGATCCCGCTGGTTGACTTCGTAGAGCAGTCCCCACGGACCACTGGGCAGCATCGGTTCGGCGGATATAAGGCGGTGTTCACGCCGCAGTTGCCGTGTGTCGATCTGAGCCAACGCCACCAGGCAGACCCACGGCACAGGATCGTGCTGCGCACGACGAGCTGTCAGCAAGGCCTCACGCCGCGCCTTGATCTCGAACTCCGAGGTCTGTGGATGCTGTTGACGGTGTGCACGCAACGCCCGCTCGACGGCCACGCGCACGTTCATCAGTTGCGCGTCGTAACTGCCGGGCTCTTCGGCGAGCCACACGCCGACCACGTCCGAGCGGGCCGCTGCCACCGCCAGCAGTTGGGTACGTGACGTTCGCAGCCCCCAACGGGTGCCCGTATCCAGCAGCAGCTCCCGTGCCGTTCTCCAACGGCCAGCCTCTAACTCGACTAGGGCGACGCGCAGGTCGTCGTCGTGGCCGGCCGGGTGATACACGAGACGCATCAGAGTCCCTCGCCACAGACGACGCGACGCCGGCGAGCGGGATCGGGGCCGTTCCTCCGATGCGTGCGGACCATACGAGGTGGCGTGCTCTCCTGGACGGATGTGAATGTCATCGGGGGCCTTAGGCAGGTGGGGGGATGCGGATGAGGCCGCGAAGGGCATGGGTGAACCGCTGTCCGAGCGGCGGGAGGCTGGGTACCGAGTCAGTCGTCCTAGAAGCGGATCTGGCCGATCATGTCCGCGATGCTGGTAACGAAGCGGTTGATGTTCGGGGCCATGGACGTACTCGCCAGGAAGAACCCGAAGAGCACGCAGACGATCGCTGGTCCGGGCTTAACGGATTTCGCACGGAACAGAACGACCACGAGGATGCCGAGCACCAGGACTAAGGAGATGCTCAGGGCCATCAGGAGGCCGCTTCCTCCGCTGACCCTCGCCGCTCCCTGCGTGCCTGGCTCAGCGCACGGCGGAGCGCATCGGGCCGGGTCAGCGATCGCGGGCCGCTCGGGAGGACATGCCAGTGCATCCCCGGAGGTGTCGTGCTCTCGGCGGACGGCACGACGACGTGGCATTTCTGGCCCAGCGCGACAGTCCCCGGCTCATCCCAGCGGGCCGCGGTACCCACGGGAACCAGGAAGTACAGCCGAGGCTCCGGCCCACCGGCGTCCAGGATCACCGGGCCGACCGGCTCGTCGCCCTCGTTGAGGATCTCGATCGCGCGCCGGCCCAGGTCCTCCACAGCGCGTACGGCATCCCACCATTCGCCCGCGGAGCACAGCTCGGGCTCTTCACCGATGGGCATCCAGCGCGGCGGTAGCGCACGAGCTGCTGGATTGGCGTCAGACATGGAAACGGCCTCCTCACCACTATGTGTAAGGAGACCATTCCACTCAGCAAGTTCTGTGCGCGGACAGCTTGTCCGTGGGTTTCACTCGCCAAACCCCTTGACAGGAGATCAAGTTGAGCTCATACCCGCCCAACTGCCGAATGCTGAGAGCTCGTTGGAGGGGTGGGCGTCCACCCTGAGCAGTGCCGCAGTGGTCTCACGCACGGACGGGTGGAAACGCGTGTGGTTCGGAGCAACCTTCCGAGCACGCTTGAGATCGCTGAAGGCACCAGCCCGGTCGCCCACGGCGAGCTTCGCGGAAGCCACGTCGATGAAGTGGTGACTCGACCGCTCCCCGACGGTCGTGGCCGGCGGCGTCCACTCGCCGCCAGAAACCGGAGACCACTCGGTGAGGCGGGCGAGAGCCTGCTCGGTGTCGCCCATGTCGATCATCGCGTGCACCTCGTGGATGCGGATGTTCGTCGGACCGAACGACATCTCGTACGCCAGGGAATCACGGTTGCCCGCCATACCTGCCACCTGCTCGGCTTCGCGCAGGTACGCATCCGCACGATCCGAGTTGTTCTCGCGGGCTTCCAGCACGGCCAGCTTCAACAGCAGCGCACCGTCGACAGCGAGCGCGTCATCCGTAAAGGATCGCTCCGGCTGGAACCTCTCCAACTCGGTCCGCAGCGCGAGGAGCTTGCGGCGAGCAGGCGAGTAGGCGCCCTGGCGGAGCATCGCCCCTGCGACCAGGTAGCCGGCCGTGAACTGCATCAGCGGGTCGCCGGAGTGGTCAGCCGCCCAACGGACCCGCTCCAGCGCCGTGTTCGACAGATCGTGGTGGCCCATCTTGTGGGCCAGCGAGTTCACGGCGCGGTAGGCGCGCGCCAGGTGCCAGAACGCCTTGCCCTGATCGCCGTTGCCACCGCCGAGGGCCACGTGCGTCAACTCGGTGATGATCGGCGGCAGCAGGGGGCCCATCGGGGCGTACCGGGCGTCGCGGCGCAGGGCCGCCACCTGGTCGACTTCCGAGGCGAGCACGGGCAGCGCCCTGGGAGCGATCTCCAGGTCGTCGGGGCTGTCGTAGCAGAGCAGGAGGCGGCGAAGCTCAGGGATGACGGCATGGACGCCGTCCTCGGCCTCCGGCTCGCCATAGTACGGCTGGCCGGTCAGAACCTCAGGGCCGAAGCGCAGCGCCTTGGCGAGCGCCAGCACCAGTGAGGGTGAAGCCTTCCGCGCGCCCGACTCCAGCTTCTGCACGTAGCTCGGGGAGACTGCGACCTTCTGTGCCAGTTGAGCGGCAGACAGCTTCCGTGTCCTGCGAGCGATACGGAGACGGTCTCCCAGCGTCAGGTTTTCAGTCATCGGTGGACGTGTCCCTTCGCGATGAAGCACTTCGATCAGAGTACGGATAATGTCCAAGCCTGCGCCCGTGGTCGCCAACTGTTAACAGAGCCGATGGCATCGCGCCCCCGACGTGGAACTGCAGAACCGACCAGAGGTAGCTTGCATCTCCCTACCGGACCTCCGACCGAGTGGTCGAAGTGGGGCATGTCGGGACGATGCGGGCAGAGGGTGAGTAGGACTGTCGCTCCCCAGTCAAGAGGTGCGCAGCGAACTACCTACGGACAGATTGTCCGCGCGATTCCTCCACGTGCCGGAAACCCGCGTTCGCCGCCCGGTCGCAGACCGTAGCCAGGCGCATGCGCCAACCTGATGCACCGGTGCGGACCCACGCACGCTCGCAGCCACAGGGCGGTGCCGTCCTGGCCGAAGGCAAGGAGTCGGGAACGGCTGAAGCCGAACGGTCCTTCGTGTTGTGGGACATCGACCGCACGCCGCTGTACGTCGGCGAGATCGATCGGCAGGTCTACCGGGAGGCCTTTGCGGAGATCGTCGGGTACCCGGTCGAGCATCTGCCGGCCCGCGGCACGGGCGTCACGATGCCGCTGGCGATCCGCGCGATGCTCCTGGACAACGGCGTTCCTGATGGCCGGGCGCCGGGGAAGAACATGAGGGGGCCGACGGCAGGTCCCAGGGGAAGTCGGCGGGAGCGACGTGCAGGGCACACGACGGCCACGACGGCGTCATCGAACAGCGACTGCGTGTGCAGGCGATCACGGATCATCTCGCGCGCCTGCTTCGGACGGTGGAATGCGGGCCGTAGCACACAGATCCTGTTCGTCAGGGGCTGCTGCAGAAGATTCCTACGGACAGCTTGTCCGCTCACGGCGATAGCAGAGTGGAATGGTCTCTGCACACCCAGTCGCAAGGGGGCGTTCCTATGGAGTCCGGCGCACGGTTACCCGTCCAAGCGTGGCCGCACCAGTCGATGAGGGGCTTTCCGGCCACCACCCGCAGACGTTCCGCAGCATTCCAGCCGACGACCGTGACCACTGCGCTTGATTTCGGCGATCTCCTTCACAAGCAAGTGATTGGTACTAAATTCCACCGTCGCGGCGCCCACCTAGGGCTTCTGCGGTCCCTCCCGAAGAGGCCACGCCTCACACGATCGGAGCATGACGTAGATCACGTTCACTTGGTCGGGGCGGGCGGGAAGGCATGGGTGGGCAGCCGCGCCTCCAACCTCATTGACGGGAAGCCGGCACGCGTGCCTCGTTCTACCGAGGACTGCCCGGCGCAGGGGGCCGCACCTGTCGAGACGAATGCCGCGCCGGTAACGCGGCATCGCACTACTCGGGAGGGCCATCGGGCTGTTATCGCATCAGGAAGGTGTTGTTTGGTGGGGGTTAACGGCGATATGCGGCTGCCGCGCAGGCGCCCAGCCAACGGGTCCGACTGCCAATCACCGCCACCATCCGTCCGAGAGGTGCTGTATCGCGTCAGTCTCGGACTTCCCATCGCTTCGGGGACGGTTGGACGCGCGATGCTCGACCTCGCGGCTCTCCCTGACCACGCGGCCCGGGACAACCTGTTGACTGCCGTGCTGACAGGTCTCATGGCTCGCGGTCCAGCTGAAAGCGATGTCGTCGAGGTTCTGCGTGCGGCCCTCTCACTCGACGAGGTGGAGACTGTCGATCTCCCCTCACCTTCGGGGTCACGCCTATTGCTCCTCGCCGGAAGCGGTAAGAAGGGGATCAAGTCCTTCAACGTCTCGACATCGAGCGCGATCGTAGCCGCCGCAGCCGGCGCCTCCGTGGTCAAGATGGGCTCACGGGCCACATCCTCCGTCATGGGTTCACGGGACCTCGCGGAGAGCCTCGGCCTACCGCACAGCCGTACCCGCTCAAGCATCATTACGGCGGTCGAGCGTTCACGCTTGGCGTTCGTCCCGATCGAGGACATGATTCCCGTCCTGGACCAGGTGTACGGGGGCCGATTCCACGTCCTCAACCCACTCAGCTTCGGCCTGGCTGCCCTTGCGGCGCGACTTCGCGGTGGGGTCCTGGTCTTCGGCCTCGCGCACCCGAAGGTCGATTTGGCAGCCCGCGTGCTTGGCCGTCTCGGGGTCTCGGAAGCACTCGTCGTGGCTTCGGGCAACCCCGCCGGCTACTTCGCCGACGAGTTCGGGCTGGGGAATCGTTCCCTCACCTGCCGTCTGACAGGCGGCACCGTCGGCGCAGTCCACACGTTCGAGGCAGATGACCTGAAAAACCTGGGGTTGAGCTCGCCGAACTCCGTCCACCCACCAAGATCAGCGACGGAGGCGGTGCAGTGGGTGCTGGACGCCCTCGCCGGAGAAGGGAACCCGGCGCATGTACATCTGATCGCCTTGAACAGCGCTGTGATGCTGATGACAGCCGGGCTCGCCCGGGACTTGGCGGATGGCTACGGCCAGGCGGAGGCGGCGATCAACAGCGGGCGAGCGTGGGCGAAAGTCGAAGCACTCAGGGAGGAAGCACTGTGCCAACAAACGATATAGCCGTTGGGAACGCGGTCGAGCCAGGGCTCGATCCCGACCTCTACTTCCTTCCGTACGGCTATGAACAGCGGGGTACGCCGGAGTACTTCGTCGATGACGAACAGGACGGTGTCGTCTGGCAGCCGGACGTCTATCCCTTTGCCGCCCAGGCGGCGCTGGCCAACGACTGCGACGTGGTCATCGACCTCGGCTGCGGACGTGGTGGCAAGCTCGTCACCCTGCAAGCCGCACAGCCCGATTGGAAGTACATCGGCGTCGACATCGGCCCCAACATCGCCTGGTGTCAGCAGAACCTGCCGTTCGGGCAGTGGGTCGAAGCGGACTTAGAGACGTGCCGCGCACTTCCGCTACCTGTCGAAGTGCTTCGCCGGACTGTCCTGGTCTGTTCGGACGTGCTTGAGCATCTTGTCCATCCCGAGGTTGCGATGGACCTCATCGGATCGCTCCTCCACGGTGGTGCGCGAGCGGCGGTGCTGTCGACCCCGGCACGCGAGCTGCGGGCCGGCCCCGCGGACCCGGGCCCTCCCCGCAATACCTCCCATGTCCGAGAGTGGGCCAGCCGGGAGTTCTGTGCGTTTGTTCGGGCACGAGGGTTGGAGATCGCCGACTTCTCGCTCACCCGTAGCGACGACGCCGGGGGAGGCAAGACCACCCAGTTGGCACTCATCCAGAGCAGGGTGGAGCCGGAGAAAGGCGCTGCACGATGAGGCTGCCGCATCGTCCTCGCGTGTTGTGGATTCCGTACGCGCAGCGAGGCAGCCTCTATCCGATCGTTCCGGCAGTGCAGGCGCTGGGAGGCCTGGGTACGGACACTATGCTTCTGGGCCTGCCGAGCTTGAAGCCTCTCGCTGACACGCTTGGCACGCGCTTCATGGCCTATGAGTCCAGCATCACCTATGACTGGTCCCGCGCCGAGGGACGCGACCAGCACGGTCTGGGCCCTGCCGGCGGCACCAGTTGGTTCCATCACCGGGTGGCCTCCGAGTACGCCGAGATCGAACGAGCCACACGGCTGTTCCGCCCTGACGTCCTGCTGGTTGACTCCTTCGTCATCGGTGCCGGCCTTGCCGCTGAACATCTCGGCGTCCCCTGGGCCTCCTACGTGCACTATCTGTTCGACGAAGGTGCCGAGACCGATGCGATGCACCGCGTCTGGTGGGAGAAGACCGGTGTCCCGGAGATCGAGGCGTACTCCGCTTGGTGGGACGGAGTCCGGGGGGCGGTCGGTCTCGGCCCTGAACCGAGGGAGCGGCAAGAGGCACCGTGGTTCCGGATGTCTCCGCAATGCACCTTCCTCCTCGGCCATCCGCACCTTCGCCGGGGCACTCGCCCACTACCGCACTTCGTCACCCGGACCTCGCTGCCCCCGTGGGACGAGCCCGGGCCGGCTTCTGCGGCCGCCAGCGCGAGTACGGCTTCCGGAGGGCGTTCCCGTGTCCTGGTCGCCAACAGCAGCGCCTGGCAGGACGATGTCGACCTCGTACGCGCGTCCCTGGAAGGGCTCTCGGACACGGACATGGAAATCTTGGTGACCGTCTCGGCGGACCACCCTCTCGGCGTCGGGACTCCGCGCAACGCCACGGTGCTGGGCTACTACCCGCACGCCGACGTGCTGCCGTCGGTGGACGCGGTGGTCACGACCTCTGGGTATGGGATCACCAGCAAGGCGTTGTGGTTCGGCAAGCCGCTCGTCACCGTGCCTCGTGCCCGCGACCAGCACTATGTGGCGGCAGCCGCACAAGAGGCCGGGTGTGGACTCACCGTCGCATGGCCGCCCAAACCGGACGCTGTCGCTACGGCCGTCGACACCGTGCTGTCTTCCCCTGCCCTCCAGGAGCACGCCCGCCGCTTGTCCGGCCCGATGCCCGGTTTCCCGTCGGCGAGCGATGTCGCTGCCGAGGTCCTTTCCCTCGCCCGGAGGACGTGATGGGTAGCCGGACGAAAGTGGTGCATGCACCCGCCCGCACTCCGTATGCCCGCAAACTCACGAGCGAGCACGTCGAAATCGTCAACGGCACTGCACCGCACGGCGCTGAAGCAGTGCCTCGGGACATGTCGCTGCGATGGTTGCTCGAACACAGACCCTTCAACTGGTTCGACGTTCTGCACCTGCACCACGTCGAGTTCGACGACCTGCCGACTCTGAAGTCCGTCCTGTCAGAATGCGCCCGATTCCGCCGACGCGTGATCTTCACTGCCCATGACATCAGCCCCGTCTTCAGCGGCAGAATCGACTACCACCGCAAGCTGCGCGCCCTGGTGAACGCGCGCGTCCCCTTCGTCTGCCTGACCGAGGCGTCAGGGGCCGAGATACGCAGACGGTTCGGCAACCAGGTGGAAACCGTCACGATCCCGCACGGGTACGTCGTCCCGCCCAACGCCGTTCCCCGTCACCGGCCTCCGGGCAGTGGGCATGCGCGGTATTTTCTGTTCGGCTCGCTGCGGGACAACCGCGACATCACTACGGTGCTGTACAACTGGCGCTTCGGCCGCCACCAGCACGACACCTCCCTTTCGATGCTGCTCAGGGCGCCGGGTTACATCAACTTGCAGCAGGAGCACGACCGTTGGGCGGCGCTGCTCGCTACTGCCGTAGCTGAGCCTCGTCTCCAGGTAGATGTCCTGCCCTTCCCCACCGATGAGGAAGTGGCGGAGACGGCGTCCGGATGCGACGCCCTGATCCTGCCGTACCGATGGGGATCGCACTCGGGACAGTTGGAACTCGCCTTCGACCTCGGACTGGTGCCGGTGGCCTCCGCTGTGGGCTACCTCCGTGATCAGTACCGCTGTCATACGGGAGTAATCGACGAGCCCGTGTGGTTCGACTGGTCCGACGGGGCCGAGTACGCCTACGGAGCCCGGTTCCTCACCGCGCTCGACGAGGTGGCCGAGCGCCTCCGCAAGGGGCACCATCTCGCTCCGACAAAGGAGTTCAGCGAGCACCGGATCAAGGAGCATGCGGCGATCATGGCCACCTACCTGGAGGTCTACACACGCCCATGGACGTAGATCCCGCAGCATCAGCCAAGGTCGTCGGCAACATGCCCCCCAATATTTCGGTGTGCATCCTCAGCCACAACTACGCCCACTTCCTGCGCCAGGCCGTAGAGAGCTGCCTGGCGCAGGAGCCCGGCGACTACCGCCTGGAGGAGATCGTCGTCCTGGACGACGGATCGACCGATCGGACCTTGGAGGTGTGTGCCGAATTCGGCTCTCGGATTCGGGTGATCCCGCTGCCGCACCGTGGGTTTGCGGCGACACTGACGGAGAGCGTCCGGCACTGCCGTGGCGACTGGGTGGCTTTCCTGGACGCCGATGACTGGTTCGCGCCGGCGAAGCTCCGTACCGCGTCCGGCTATCTCCGGACCGGCGCCATGCTCGTGCAGCACTGGGAGCACGTTGTCGACGGTGACGGCAGCCCTCTGCTGCCCGATCCCCACCCGGGCGGCAACACGAGCACCATCATCGTCGACCGTGCTGCTGCCCTGAAACTGCTGCCGGTGACGAACGAGAAGTTCTTCCACGTGCTCGACGACCTCGGTCTCGGCGCCCGGATGACGCACCCTCTGACGTTCTACCGGGTACACGGCGACAACATGACCGATCGAGCCACCCCTGGTGCCCACCAGGAGTACATGGCGGATGTCTGCGGCGAAATCGCAGTCCGCCTCGCCGACCTTCGGATCACCCCTCCCCCGTGGGCCAGTCGGAGTGCGCTGCGTCGGCTGACATGGCACTACCGGGCGGAGGCCCGAGCCCACGAGGTAGAAGCAGCCCTGCAACGAGGTCGTCGGCGATCGGCCTGGGGGCCGCTGCTGCGCGAACTGGCGTCGACCGTGCTGGCGGGCCGCAACTACCGCGACCGGGGCCCCAGCATTCACAGCGTGTTGACCGGCCGCCCCTGCGTCCGCCTGGCCCCGTCACCGCAGGAGGAGCCGTGACCATCCCTTCGCCCGGCCCCCGCGCGTACCCACAGGCTCTGGTGCTCGACCTGTTCGGGACACTGGTCGACGCGCCGACACGAGCGCAACGACTCCAGGCAGCCGAGACGATAGCCGCAGCCACCGCGGTACCCGCCGCGGTCATCGAACAGGCGTACATCGACAGTTGGGCCGAACGCCATGATGGACGGTTGCCGACGCTCGACTCGCTCAGCGAACATCTCTGGCAGCGCTGCGGCGAAGGCACGCCAACTCCGCATGACCTGTGCACCGTCCTCCTGCGGCTGGCCACCGCCCGGCTCTCTGCGTCACCCGACGTAGTTGCCGTCCTGCGGACGCTTCGCGAGCGCGGTCTCCGGATCGCGGTGCTCAGCGACGCGTCCGCCGACATCGCCGAGGCATGGCAGGGCTCCGCGCTCAGCGAATCCGTCGACGTCGCGGTCTTCAGTTGCCGCGCGGGAGCCGTCAAACCGCATATCAGCCTCTACCGCGCGGTGACGGGACAACTCGGCGTCGCGCCACAGGACACGATGTACTGCGGAGACGGCGGAGGCGACGAACTGCGCGGAGCGACCGCCGCCGGCCTGACCGCGGTTCGCGTCGAACGCAGAGGCGGCCCCTCAACCATTGCCTTCGGCGACAGGCCCTGGCACGGCCCTTCCATCAGCGGCGTCGAACAACTACCCGCCTTCATGCTGGCCTCGCGAGCACCACGACGACCGAAGGAGGGGGATGTATGAAGGCATGGGAAGTACGCGAGGGCACGCTGTCGTGGTCACGCCTGGCGCGCCCGGAACCGCGGCCGGACCAGACGCTGGTCGAAGTGGCGTTCTCAGGTGTGTGCGGAAGCGACCTGGCCAAGATCACCAAGTCGCCCATTCCCACGCCTGGTCACACCTGGCGCCCAGGCCACGAAGTCGTCGGCTGGGACCTCAGTACCCCCTCCGGCCCTCTTGTGGTGGTCGATCCCCTTGTCCCCTGCGACAGTTGCGCGAACTGTGCGACGGGAGCGATCCATCTCTGCCCGGGCATCCTTCGGCTGGGCTGGGACCTGCCCGGAGGATTCGCAGAGTTCGTCGTTGCACCCCGCCGCAACGTACTGCCTCTGCCTGAGGGGGCCGACCCCGCACAGGCCGTCCTCGCAGACGCCCTCGCGGTCGCTGTCCATGGCATCCGCTGCGGCTTGTCGAACCATCGCCCTGGAAACCTTGCCGTCGTCGGCTCCGGCCCGCTCGCTCTCTGCAGCGCGGCTTACGCCGCTTCCCACGGCTGGTCAGTCACCGTACTCGTCCGCAACGCCGGCAAGCTGGCCGCCGTGGCCGAGCACATAGACGCCACCTTCACGTCCCTCCACGAGGCCCCGAGGAACGGATTCGACGCCGTGGTGGACGCCGCGAGTGGCCGGGACGACCGCCCTCTCGACGCCGCCTTGTCCCTTGTCCGCGACGGCGGCACTGTCCTCGTACAGAACGCCTACGATCCGGGCGTGCGCCTGCACCACGACCTGCGGAACGTCTTCCGCCGGTCGATCACCATCACCGGATCGTTCAGCTACTGCCGCCGGCACGGCACCGGCGACCTGCCGGAGGCCCTGCAGGTGCTTGCCCAGCGCCCGGCGTGGGCTGACCCGCTGGTCGGGTGCCGATTCCCGCTCCGCTCCCTGCCTTCGGCTGTCGCGGCCGTCACCACTGGTACGGGCATTCGACCGATCAAAGCCGTACTCGTTGCCGAAGCGGCTTCGCCCGCATGACCTCGCCGAGGAGAGACCGTGACCGCCGAACCCGTACTGTTCTCCGAGGACTACTACCGGAGCATCGTCAAGGAATACGGATACAGCCCCTTCGATCTCCAGAGGTTCGACTTCGACCTGGCCGGGTTGAGCCAGAATGAACTGAACCTCCGCTATCTCTGCCATCATGCGGCCGACCGCTATACAGCCGCATCCGCAAGGAGCCGAATCGTCACAACAGGATTCGGAATGTCCGGACCACCCCACATGGCAACCGCCTCTCACATCATGAAGATGGTGCGCCTGCAAAACGGCGGAGAGAAGTGCCAGATCGTTTTGGGAGATCTCGACGCCTATAACGGTCGCGGACGGTCCTACGAGTTCACCAGCGAGCTCTCCGAACGCTTCCGTCTCTTCGCGCAACGTCTGGGATTCGACGAGACGAAGGGAATCCTCCGCAACCAGCGAGACCATAACGAAGCCCTGACCAATATGTACCTGCTCGGGCGATACACCCAGGAGAACGACTTCCTGACCGCCGAGGAGGACAACCACGCGTACTACGTCGCACGCGGCATTGTGGACGCGACCATGACCTTCCGCCGCCGCCTCTCACTTGCCCTGATGGCCTCCGACTTCGTCACCCTGGGCCAGACCCACGAAGCCGTCCTAGTGCTCCTGGGTGTCGACGAGCACAAATACGTACGATTCGCGCAGGAGGTGGCCCACCGGTTCGATGACGACGCACCCTTGAGCGGCGGCTTCATTCTGGCCGCCCTGTACGCTCGACTCAACTCGGGGTTCAACGGCCACCCCAAGTTCTCGAAGAGCATCCCGGGGTCAGGGATCAGCGTCGAAACGCCGCACGACGAAATCGTCCGGCTCGTCCAGGACGACAATTGTCAAGACCCTGCGTCGTCGCCCGTTTTCCAACTGATGCATCAGATGACCTACTGTCCCCACGAGGATCTCATGCGCATCCATCAAGACTGCGCCGAGAACAATCACCGATGGAATTCGGAGAAGAGAAAGTTCGCGGATTTCCTGGTGCACGTTAAAGAGCTGTGGCCATGAAAAACGCCAGCATCGGACACGTTTCCTCAGGTATACTTCGCCCGTCCTATGAGCGAGCCTTCGATCCATACAGGAACCCCATGACACGCCTTGGCGAATCCGAAGCGCGAGCCCTTGAGCTGCTCGCGCAGGACCTCTCCTCTGACAAGACCGTCGAGGACCTTCTGGCCGAGACCAGCGCCAGGCGTCAGCTTGACCTGTCCGACCTCAGTCCCAAGGAGCAGGCTGAACTGATCGCCGGCCGAACCGTCGGCATTCTGCCCTCGCTGGACTCTCTGACTTCGGCCATCGACGTGGCTAGGAGCGAAGGCAGGCCGCTGCGGGTCAAGCTCGGCATCGATCCCACCTCCGCCGATGTCCACCTCGGCCACACCGTCCCAATGATCATCCTCAGCCGGTTCCAGAGGATGGGACACCATGTGGTGCTCATCATCGGTGACATCACCGCGAAGATCGGCGACCCCTCCGGCCGGTCCGACGAGCGGCCTCCGCTGACAGACGAGGACATCGCCAAGAACCTGGCCACCTACCGAGACCAGGTGGCACCGTTCTTCGATTTCCAGCGAGCGGACTTCCGCCACAACAGCGAGTGGCTCGCCGAGATCCGGCTGCCTGAGCTAATCGGGGTGCTGTCTCAGATCCCCGTATCGATGTCTTTGCAGCGAGAGGACTTCCGAACCCGCCTCGCCCAGGGCCAGGGCTTGGCGATGTCGGAGTTCATCTACGCCGTGGTCATGGCGATCGACTCCGAGAAGATCCACGCCGATATCGAGCTTGGTGGCGTCGACCAGCTGCTCAACATGCAGATGGGCCGCAAGGTCATGGAGATCGCCGGCCAGAAGCCGCAGTTGGTCATCAGCATGCCGCTGATCGAAGGCACCGATGGCACCGGGGCCAAGATGAGCAAGAGCAAGGGGAATTACATTCCCTTGACTGCCGCCTCGGACGACATCTTCGGCAAGATCATGTCGATTCCGGACCGGCTGACCGTGCCCTACCTCAAGGCATGGACTGAATGGACCGACACCGAGGTGGACGCCGCTGTCACCCGGATCGAGAACAAGACCCTGCACCCGATGGACCTGAAGAAGGTTCTCGCCGGCGAAGCCGTCGCGGCTGTGCACGGCCGCGAGGCAGCGGCTGCCGCCCGTCGGCACTTCACCTCCCAATTCTCCAAGCGCAGTTTCAGCGACGTCGAGTCACTGCCCGTCGTGGACGCTTCACACGGCGGCGAATCGGTGGGCGCCGTACTGACCCAGGTGCTGGAGTTCACGCCCAGCATGTCCGCGGGCCGCCGCCTTGCCAAGCAGAACGGTCTGCGCGTCGTAGTGGAGACCGAGGAAGGCCAACGAACGGTGAACCTGTCGGAAGACGACATCGTCCGTCCTCTGCACGAGACCGTGACCGCCGCCCTCGCTGCCGCTGGCCTGGTGGGAGTCTCTGAC
Organism: Streptomyces antarcticus; assembly: GCF_026627255.1. Taxonomy (GTDB): domain Bacteria; phylum Actinomycetota; class Actinomycetes; order Streptomycetales; family Streptomycetaceae; genus Streptomyces; species Streptomyces antarcticus. Next base: position 174,253 of record NZ_JAPNLM010000018.1, read on the forward strand.
ACCGTCTACCTCAAGGTTGGCCGCAAGGTGGCCAAGATCGACGGCGTGTAGCGCAGAGCAGCCGCGCCGAAACCAGCTCCACGCATCAGGCACCAGTGGGGCGTGTTTGTGCATCCAACGATGCACAAACACGCCCCGTACCAGTCGCATTCTGGAGGGGAAGTCCGAAGTGTTGGTATTCGCGCTCAAGCCAGGCCACGACGGGACCGTCGCCGTAATCCGCGACCGGCAGCTGCTGTACTCCCTGGAGTCCGAGAAGGACTCCTTCGGACGCTACGCGGCCGTGAACGTCAACACCATCCTCGACATCGCCGAACACGTCGACCAGCTGCCCGACGTCGTGGCCCTCGGAGGATGGCGCGAGCAGGGGGCCATGCGGCACCGCTCGATCGGCGCCGGCTACGACGGGCTCGACGCCCTCACCCAGCGCCCGATGCGGTTCTTCGGCAAGGAGGTACGCCTCTTCAGTTCCTCACACGAGCGCTCCCACCTCATGATGGCCCTCGGTATGGCACCGCGGGGCGAACACCCACTGCAGACCGTCCTCGTATGGGAAGGAGACACCGGTGCCTTCTACCTCGTCGACCAGCATTTCAAGGTCGTCAAGCACATACCCGTGCTCACCGAGCCCGGAGGCCGCTTCTCCTTCCTGTTCGCCCTCGCCGACCCGAGCTTCCCCGACGAGGGTGCGCTGCCCCGGCTGAACGACGCCGGAAAACTCATGGCCCTGGCGGCCTACGCCAATCCCGAGGACGCCGACGCGGACATCAGCGCCACCGTGGACCGGCTGCTGAAGACCGACAGTGTGTACCCGGCCCCCAAGAAGGACTTCCGCGACTGCGCGCTGTACAACGCCGGCGTCGAGTCCCAAGTGACCAAGACGGCCGCCGCCCTTCTCACCCAGCGGATCTTCGCCTTGTTCGCAGACGCGGCCCGCGAACACCTACCGGCTGGCACTCCCCTGCGCATCTCGGGCGGCTGCGGGCTCAACTGCGACTGGAACGCCGAGTGGGCCAACCTCGGCCACTTCTCCTCGGTGTTCGTCCCTCCCTGCACCAACGACTCCGGTTCAGCCATCGGCACCGCGATCGATGCGCTCACCACCATGACCGGCGACCCCTACATCGACTGGAACGTGTACAGCGGACTGGACTTCGTCCACGACACACGGCCAGAACCGGCCTTGTGGCAGCGCACCGCACTCGATCATCGAGCACTGGCACAAGCCCTCGGCCAAGGACGCGTGGTGGCCTGGGTCCAGGGCCGCTGGGAGATCGGGCCCCGTGCACTGGGCAACCGCTCGCTGCTGGCCGAGCCATTTCGGCAGGACACCAAAGACCTCCTCAACACCATCAAGCAGCGCGAGACCTACCGCCCCATCGCACCGTGCTGCCGAATCGAGGACGTCGACACGGTCTTCGACGGAGCCTTCGAAGATCCCTACATGCTGTACTTCCGTAAGGTCAGGCGTTCCTCGACCGTCCAGGCCGTCACGCACGTGGATGGATCCGCCAGGGTCCAAACCGTCAGCCGAAACAGCAATCGGGAACTTCACACCCTGCTCTCCGCCTTCGCAGCCGAACACGGCGTCGGTGTCCTGTGCAACACCTCCCTCAACTTCAACGGCCACGGATTCATCAACCGGATGTCGGACCTCGTGCGCTACTGCGAAGCACGAGGCATCCACGACATGGTCGTCGGCGACCAGTGGTTCCAGAGGCTCCCACAAGTGTGAAAGGAGTCCATTTAGGTGGCCGCAGCGGCAGGAGGCCGGCTTGGGCTCCCTGGCGATGGTGGAGCTGTCCATGCTCGGACGCGGTTCGTGCTTGCCAACCCAATGCTGGAAGTCGAGGATCTTCGTGACCATCGCGCTTTGCCTCGCCTCCTCGTGCTGCCTGGTCGCTAGGAGCGTGGGTCGGTAACGGGCAAGCGGGTGGGTGGTCGGGGCTGGCGGGGTCGGTCGTAGTCGCCTGGTCGGTGTTGGCTGGCCCGAGGCCGGGGTCTCCTGGGCCTCGGGTTGGTCCAGGGG
>NZ_JAPNLM010000019.1 GCF_026627255.1 Streptomyces antarcticus
GCACGCCGTGACGTCCCGGCGGGGGCCGGTGCCGGTGCCTGCGGCTGGGCCTGCGGCCGGGCATCGGGGCTCCGCCCCGGACCCCGCGCCTCAAACGCCGGCGGGGCTGGATTTGGCTCCGGTTCGTGGTGCCGGTGCCTGCGGCCGGGGCGCGTAACCGGGGTCTGAGAGACTGTGGGCGATGAACGAGACACCGACGCGCGTGTACGCCGAGATCGATCTTGATGCCGTACGGGAGAACGTGCGCGCCCTGCGCGAGCGGGCGCCCCGGGCCGAGTTGATGGCCGTGGTCAAGTCGAACGCCTACGGGCACGGAGCCCTGGAGTGCGCCCGGGCCGCCCAGGAGGCCGGTGCCGCCTGGCTCGGGACCGCCACCCCCGAGGAGGCGCTCGCGTTGCGCGCCGCCGGGATCCGGGGGCGGATCATGTGCTGGCTGTGGACCCCCGGCGGGCCCTGGCGCGAGGCGGTCGAGGCCGACGTCGACGTGGCCGTGAGCGGGATGTGGGCCCTGGACGAGGTGCGCGCCGCCGCGCGTGCGGCCGGGCGTACCGCGCGCATCCAGCTCAAGGCCGACACCGGCCTCGGCCGCAACGGCTGCCAGCCCGCCGACTGGGCGGAACTGGTCGGCGCCGCCGTGGCCGCGCAGGCCGAGGGGACCGTCCGGGTCACCGGCGTCTGGTCGCACTTCGCCTGCGCCGACGAGCCCGGCCACCCCTCCATCCAGCTCCAGCTCACCGCCTTCCGCGACATGCTCGCGTACGCCGAGAAGGAGGGCGTGGACCCCGAGGTCCGGCACATCGCCAACTCGCCGGCCACGCTCACCCTCCCCGAGTCCCACTTCGACCTCGTGCGCTGCGGGGTCGCCGTCTACGGCCTGTCGCCCGCGCCCGAGCTCGGCACCCCGGCCCAGCTCGGCCTGCGGCCGGCGATGACGCTCAGGGCCTCGCTCGCGCTGGTCAAGACGGTCCCCGCCGGTCACGGCGTGAGCTACGGCCACCACTACGTCACCGACGCCGAGACCACCCTCGCCCTGATCCCGGCCGGCTACGCCGACGGCATCCCGCGGCACGCCTCCGGCCGCGGGCCGGTGCTGGTCGGCGGCACGGTCCGCCACGTCGCCGGGCGCGTCGCCATGGACCAGTTCGTGGTCGACCTCGGGGCCGACACGGCCCGCGTCGGCGACGAGGCCGTCATCTTCGGCGACGCGGAGCGCGGCGAACCCACCGCCGAGGACTGGGCACAGGCCGCGGACACCATCGCGTATGAGATCGTCACCCGTATCGGGGGGCGCGTGCCCCGGGTGTACCTGGGCGGCTGAGGCCGAGTGAGGGCGGCGGCGTGAGCGAGAACTGGCGCAAGGCCGGCTGGGCCGGAGCCGCCATCGGCGTGATGGCGGCGGGCGCGGCGGCCGGTGTCGCCGTCGAACGGATCACCGTCGGGCGCGGCATGCGCATGAAGGCGCGCCTGGCCCTCGACGCCGCCGGGGACTACGGCTCCCTGCGCGGCACCGAGGGCACCTGCCGGGCCGAGGACGGCACCGAGCTCTACTACGAGGTCGACGAGGTGCCGGGTGACGCGACGGCCAAGCGCCGGCTGCGCCGCAAGCCGGCGCCCCCGGCCACCGTCGTGTTCTGCCACGGCTACTGCCTCGGCCAGGACTCCTGGCACTTCCAGCGCGCCGCGCTGCGCGGGGTGGTCCGCGCCGTCTACTGGGACCAGCGCAGCCACGGCCGCAGCGCGCGCGGCCTCGCCCAGGCGGACGGCGAGCCGGTGACCATCGAGCAGCTGGGCCGGGACCTGAAGGCCGTACTCGACGCCACGGCCCCCGAGGGCCCGCTGATCCTCGTCGGTCACTCGATGGGCGGCATGACCATCATGGGACTGGCCGAGCTGTTCCCCGACCTGGTGCGCGAGCGCGTCGTCGGCGTGGCCCTGGTCGGCACGTCCAGCGGCCGCCTCGGCGAGGTGACGTACGGGCTCCCCACGGTCGGCCTGGGCGCGGTGCGCCGGTTCCTGCCGGGCGTGCTCAAGGCCCTCGGCTCGCAGGTGGAGCTGGTGGAGAAGGGCCGCAGGGCCACCGCCGACCTCTTCGCGGGCATGATCAAGATGTACTCGTTCGGCTCCCGGGACGTCGATCCGGGCGTCGCGCGGTTCGCGGAGCGCCTCATCGAGGCCACCCCGATCGACGTGGTCGCCGAGTTCTACCCGGCCTTCCAGACCCACGACAAGACCGTCGCCCTCCAGCGGTTCGCGGACATCCCGGTCACCGTCATCGCCGGGGACCGGGACATGATCACCCCGCTCGCGCACAGCGAGGCCATCAAGGAGGCGCTGCCGGGCGCCGAGCTGGTGGTCCTGGAGTCCGCCGGCCACCTGATGATGCTGGAGCAGCCGGAGACCGTGACCCGGCTGCTCACCGAGCTGCTCGCGCGCACCGGCGCGGTCCCGGCCCCGGCAGCGGCTAACGTTGGCGGGCATGGAAGAAGTACCGCTGGAAGCGCCCCGAGGCCCGGCCCCGGCAGCTGAGGCCGGCGTCCGCGCCGAAACCCTGATCACCGTCGACTCCCCGGACGCCATGCGCGGGCTGGGCCTCAGGATCGCGGGGCTGCTGCGCCCCGGCGACCTGGTGCTGCTGACCGGGGAGCTGGGCGCCGGCAAGACGACCCTGACCCGCGGCCTCGGCGAGGGCCTGGGCGTGCGCGGGGCCGTGACCTCGCCGACCTTCGTGATCGCCCGCGTGCACCCGCCGCTGGGCGACGGTCCGGCGCTCGTGCACGTGGACGCGTACCGCCTGGGCGGCGGGCTGGACGAGATGGAGGACCTGGACCTGGACGTCTCGCTGCCCGAGTCCGTGGTCGTCGTGGAGTGGGGCGACGGCAAGGTCGAGGAGCTCTCGGACGACCGGCTGCACGTGGTGATCGAGCGGGCCGTCGGCCACGAGGAGGTCCTGGACGACGTACGTCAGGTCTCGGTCCGCGGGATCGGAGCCCGCTGGGGCGCCGGCGCCGGGCTGGAAGCCCTGGCGGGAGCCCTGTCGGAGTAACGGTCGGCGCACCGGACGGGGCCGGGTCGGGACCTGGGTCCGGGAGGACGTACCGACAACTCGTCGGGAACATATTGCGCTGGTGGCGGCGCTCGTGGTGACATGGTACCGAGACTTTCTTAGGTAGGCCTAAGTTCGGCGTCACCGGGCCCCAGGAGGCACCATGCCGGCACCAGCAGGAGCACAGCGCCACCCCCGCCCGTCCGCCGTGTCCATGCGGGCGCTGTTCGCCGCGGGGGCGGCCGCCACCGCCGTCTCGACGCCGCCCGCGCGGCGGCGCGCGCCCGACGCGCCCGCGCCGGAGGCCGCCGTACGCGAAGAGGCCGCCGTACGCGAAGAGGCCGCTCCGGAGTCCGAAGCGGCCTGAGTAGCACGTTGGGGTGAATCGGCGGGCGGGCCGGGAGGGCGGCGCCCGCCGCGTCCGCCGGCCGAGCCGCCGTCAGGGGACGACGACCACCTTGGAGTTGATCGTCGCGAAGGCCCACATCGCGTCGCCGTCAGCGCGCGCCATGCGGATGCCGCCGGTCTTCCTGGACGGGTCCGGATCCGGGGTCGCGCCGTCCAAGCGGGCGCTGAAGCCCAGCACGACGCCCTCGACGGTCGCGAACCGCACCACGTGCTCGATCGGTACCCCGTCCGAGCCGGTGACGGCGCCCGAGCGGGAACCGACCGCGTAGGTGCCCACGGCCGGGTGCACCGTGCTGGGGACCACCGGGAACGACTTGACGGGCTGCGCAGGATCGCCGACCAGCCACACCCGCTTCTGGCCCACCGAGTACACGACCCGCACCCCGGTGCCGGAGCCCTCGGGCACGGCCGCCGGCTTCGAGGGGTCCTGCTTCGCGGCGGGCTGGCTCGCGACGGGCGCCGGGTCCTGCGGGGCGGCCCGCGGAACGCGCGGGGGCGCCGACGCCGAGGCCTGGTAGCCGAGGAAGCCGACGGCCGCGATCGCCGCGGCGGTGAGCCCGGCCACGATTCCCGAGCTGCTGCGTGCCACCTTGCTCCACCTCTCGCGCCTGACCCCGTTGGGTACCTCGGTCGAAAGGTAGCAGCCGGGCCGCTCCGCGACCGGCCGCGAGGGGCCGGGGCCCTGGAGTCGTAGGCTGTTCGCGTGCTCTTGCTCGCTGTAGATACCGCCACGCCCGCCGTCACCGTCGCCCTGCACGACGGCGAGTCCGTCCTCGCCGAGTCCCACCAGGTCGACGCCCGCCGCCACGGGGAGCTGCTGCTGCCCTCCGTGGACAGGGTGCTCGCCGAGGCCGGCCTGAAGCTCGACGCCGTCACCGGCATCGTCGTCGGCGTCGGCCCCGGCCCGTACACGGGGCTGCGCGTCGGCCTGGTCACCGCCGCCACCTTCGCCGCCGTGCTCGGCGTGCCGGTGCACGGCCTGTGCACCCTGGACGGCCTCGCGTACGCCGCCGGCGCCGCCGGGGTCGAGGGCCCCTTCACCGTCGCCACCGACGCGCGGCGCAAGGAGGTCTACTGGGCCCGGTACGAGGACCCCCTCACGCGCGTCGGCGAGCCCGCCGTGGACCGCCCCGCCGACATCGCCGAGGAGGTCGCGGGCCTCCCCGCAGTCGGCCAGGGCGCCCTGCTCTACCCCGAGGTCTTCCCGGACGCGCGCGCCCCCGAGCACCAGTCGGCGGCCGCCCTCGCGGCCCTGGCCGCGCGGCGCCTGGCCGCCGGGGAGGCGTTCCTGCCGCCCACCCCCCTCTACCTGCGCCGGCCCGACGCGCAGGTGCCCAAGAACTACAAGGTGGTCACCCCCCAGTGACGGCCGCCGCCCCCGCCTCCGACGCCGTCCTGCGCGACATGCGCTGGTGGGACATCGGGCCCGTGCTGGAGCTTGAGCACGAGCTCTTCCCCGACGACGCCTGGTCGGCCGGCATGTTCTGGTCCGAGCTGGCCCACGCGCGCGGTCCGCGGGCCACGCGCCGCTACCTCGTCGCCGAGGACGGACAGGGCCGCCTGGTGGGCTACGCCGGGCTGGCCGCCGCCGGCGACCTGGCTGACGTACAGACCATCGCGGCGGCCCGCGACCAGTGGGGCACCGGGCTCGGCGCCCGGCTGCTGACCGAACTGCTGCGCGCCGCCACCGCGTTCGAATGCGCCGAGGTGCTGCTGGAGGTACGGGTGGACAACACCCGCGCCCAGAAGCTCTACGAGCGCTTCGGCTTCGAGCCCATCGGCTTCCGCCGCGGCTACTACCAGCCCGGCAACGTCGACGCGCTCGTCATGCGACTGACCGACCCCGCGCAAGCACGAACTGAGAGCAGTGAGAGCAATGGCTGACGAACCACTCGTCCTCGGAATCGAGACCTCCTGCGACGAGACCGGCGTCGGCGTCGTCCGCGGCACGACCCTGCTCGCGGACGCCATCGCCTCCAGCGTCGACGAGCACGCCCGCTTCGGCGGCGTCGTCCCCGAGGTCGCCTCCCGCGCCCACCTGGAGGCGATGGTCCCGACCATCGAGCGCGCCCTGAAGGAGGCCGGGGTCAGCGCCCGCGACCTCGACGGGATCGCGGTCACGGCGGGCCCCGGGCTCGCGGGGGCGCTGCTGGTGGGCGTCTCGGCGGCCAAGGCGTACGCGTACGCGCTCGGCAAGCCGCTGTACGGGGTCAACCACCTGGCCTCGCACATCTGCGTGGACCAGCTGGAGCACGGGCCGCTGCCGGAGCCGACCATGGCGCTGCTGGTGTCCGGCGGGCACTCCTCGCTGCTGCTGGCCCCCGACATCACCTCCGACGTACGGCCGCTGGGCGCGACCATCGACGACGCGGCAGGCGAGGCCTTCGACAAGATCGCGCGCGTGCTCCAGCTGGGCTTCCCCGGCGGCCCGGTCATCGACCGGCTCGCGCGCGAGGGCGACCCGAAGGCGATCAACTTCCCGCGCGGGCTGACCGGGCCGCGCGACGCGGCGTACGACTTCTCCTTCTCGGGGCTCAAGACGGCCGTCGCCCGCTGGATCGAGGCGAAGCGCAAGGCCGGCGAGGACGTGCCGGTGCGCGACGTGGCGGCTTCCTTCCAGGAGGCCGTCGTGGACGTGCTGACCCGCAAGGCCGTCCGGGCCTGCAAGGACGAGGGCGTCGACCACCTGATGATCGGCGGCGGGGTGGCGGCGAACTCGCGGCTGCGCGCGCTCGCCCAGGAGCGCTGCGACGCCGCGGGGATCGTCCTGCGGGTGCCGCGGCCGGGGCTGTGCACGGACAACGGGGCGATGGTCGCGGCGCTGGGCGCGGAGATGGTCAAGCGCAACCGGGCGCCCTCGGACTGGGACCTGTCGGCGGACTCCTCGCTGCCGGTGACCGACCCGCACGTGCCGGGCACCGGGCACGACCACGACCACGGCCATGACCACGCGGACGGCCAGGGCCACGGCCAGGGTCAGGGCCACGCGCACTCCCACGACCACGATCACGTGCACGAGCTGAGCAAGGACAACCTGTACTCATGAGCACCGTCGCGCTGATGTGGGAGGCCCGGGCAGCCGACGGGCGGGGCAACGAGCTCCTGGAGTGGGCCCGTTCCCAGATCCTGGCCCGCGAGCCGGTGCGCCGCGAGGTGTTCCGGGCGCCGCAGGACCGGGTGCTCGTGATCACCTGGTGGGAGGCGGCCGAGGGCGTGGCCGCGGACCTGCCCGAACTGCCGGAGCCCGCGGCCGACCTGATCACGCGGGCGGTGCACCGCTGGCGGTTCGAGTCGGTGGAGGTCGGCGAGGGCTGAGCCGCCCGGCCCGGGCCTCCCGGCCGTGGTTCCGGCCGCCGCTCAGCGCGGGGGCCGCGCCGCGGGGGCCGGGGCGGGCGAGCCGATCAGCATCGACGGAGCCCCCGCGACCCGGGTCAGGAAGACGGTCGCGGAGTTCGGCCCCTGCGGCTTGACCTTCCGGCGCAGCTCCTCGGGCTCGATCGCGGAACCGCGCTTCTTCACGGTCAGGATGCCGACCCCGCGCTCGCGCAGCAGCGCCTTCAGCTTCTTGAGGCCGAAGGGCAGCACGTCGGTGATCTCGTACGCCGTCGCGTACGGGGTCGCGCGCAGCTCGTCGGCGGTGATGTAGGCGATGGTCGGGTCGATCAGCCTGCCGTCCAGCTGCTCGGCGACCTCGGCGACGAGGTGGGCGCGGATGACGGCGCCGTCGGGCTCGTAGAGCCACCGGCCGACCGGCCCCGCCTCCGGGTCGGGCAGCGGCGCGGCGGTCACCAGCCCGCGCGGCCCCGGCAGCAGGGTGGCGCGGATCGTGCCGGGTGCGGTGCCGAACCAGAGCACGGCCTCCTTGACGTCCCCGCCGTCCGAGATCCATTCGGCCTCGGCCTCGGCGGGCACCGCCTCGTGCGGGACGCCGGGGGCGATCTTTACGGCGGCGTACTTCGCCGCGCGGGCCGTCTCCACCGCCCAGGACAGGGGCGGCGAGTAGGACTCCGGGTCGAAGACGCGGCCGCGCCCCCCGCGCCGCGCGGGGTCGATGAACACGGCGTCGTACGCGGACACGTCCACGTCCGTGACGTCCGCCTCCCGGACCTCGATCAGGTCCGCCAGCCCCAGCGCTCCGGCGTTGGCCCGTGCCACGGCCACGGTCAGCGGGTCGCGGTCCACCGCCAGCACCCGGATGCCGAGCCGCGCCAGGGCCAGGGCGTCCCCGCCGATGCCGCAGCACAGGTCGGCGACGCCGCGCACGCCGAGGGCGGCGAGCCGCCCGGCGCGGTACGAGGCCACGGAAGCGCGGGTGGCCATCTCGCCGCCGCCGGGGGTGAAGAACATCCGGAAGGCGTCCTCCTCGCCGAACTTCGCCACCGCCCGCTGCCGCAGCCGGGCCTGCCCCAGCGCGGCGGAGACGAGCGCGGCGGGGTGCTCGCGGCGCAGCCGGGTGGCGAGCGCCAGCTCCTGGGCGGGGTCGTGGTCGCGGAGCGAGTCGAGGAGGGCGGTGCCCTCGGGGGTGAGGAGGGCGGCGAAGTCTTCGGGGGTCACGGGTCCATTGTCGGCGACGCCGCGGCCCGGGTACCCCGAGGCGACCACCGCCCCCGGCCCCCGGCCGCCGCCCCCGGCCCCCGGCCCCCGCGCCCCGCGCCGCGGTCAGGCGCCGGCGTACGCCGCGAGGTGCTCCCCGGTGAGGGTGGAGCGGGCGGCGACGAGGTCGGCGGGGGTGCCTTCGAAGACGACCCGGCCGCCCTCGTGGCCGGCGCCGGGGCCGAGGTCGACGATCCAGTCGGCGTGCGCCATGACGGCCTGGTGGTGCTCGACGACGATGACCGACTTCCCGGAGTCGACGAGCCGGTCCAGCAGGCCGAGCAGCTGCTCGACGTCGGCGAGGTGCAGGCCGGCGGTCGGCTCGTCGAGCACGTACACCCCGCCCTTCTCCGCCATGTGCGCGGCCAGCTTGAGGCGTTGCCGCTCGCCGCCGGACAGCGTGGTGAGCGGCTGGCCGAGGCTGAGGTAGCCCAGCCCGACGTCGGCGAGCCGGCGCAGGATCGCGTGCGCCGCGGGGGTGCGCGCCTCCCCGGAGCCGAAGAACTCCTCCGCCTCGGTCACCGGCATCGCGAGCACCTCGCTGATGTCACGGCCGCCGAACCGGTACTCCAGCACCGAGGCCTCGAACCGCTTGCCCTCGCACTCCACACAGGTGGTGGCCACCCCGGCCATCATCCCCAGGTCGGTGTAGAGCACCCCGGCGCCGTTGCAGCCGGGGCAGGCGCCCTCGGAGTTGGCGCTGAACAGCGCCGGCTTCACGCCGTTGGCCTTGGCGAACGCCTTGCGGATCGGGTCGAGGAGCCCGGTGTACGTCGCCGGGTTGCTGCGCCGCGAGCCGCGGATCGGCTCCTGGCCGACCGACACCACGCCCTCGCCCGCCTCCCCCGACCGCTTGGGCAGCGACCCGTGCACGAGGGAGCTCTTGCCCGAGCCGGCGACGCCGGTGACGACGACGAGCACGCCGAGCGGGATGTCGACGTCGACGCCGCGCAGGTTGTGCGTGGTCGCGCCGCGGATCTCCAGCGCGCCGGTGGGCTCGCGCACCGTCTCCTTGAGGGTGGCCCGGTCGCCGAAATGGCGGCCGGTGACGGTGCCGCTGCTCCGCAGGCCCTCGACGGTGCCCTCGAAGCAGACGGTCCCGCCGGCCGTACCGGCGCCGGGGCCGAGGTCGACGACGTGGTCGGCGATCACGATCGTCTCCGGCTTGTGCTCCACCACCAGCACCGTGTTGCCCTTGTCGCGCAGCCGCAGCAGCAGGCCGTTCATCCGCTGGATGTCGTGCGGGTGCAGGCCGACCGTGGGCTCGTCGAAGACGTACGTGGTGTCGGTGAGCGCGGAGCCGAGGTGGCGGATCATCTTGACGCGCTGCGCCTCGCCGCCCGACAGCGTGCCCGACGGCCGGTCGAGGGAGAGGTAGCCCAGCCCGATCTCCACGAACGAGTCGAGGGTCTGCCGCAGCGTGGTGAGCAGCGGCGCCACCGAGGGCTCGTCGATGCCGCGGATCCACACGGCGAGGTCGCTGATCTGCATCGCGCACGCGTCGGCGATGTTGACCCCGCCGATCCGCGACGACCGGGCCGCCTCGCTGAGCCGGGTCCCGTCGCACTCGGGACACGCGGTGAAGGTGACCGCCCGGTCCACGAACGCCCGGATGTGCGGCTGCATCGCCTCCCGGTCCTTGGAGAGGAAGGACTTCTGGATCTTCGGGATCAGCCCCTCGTAGGTGAGGTTCACGCCCTCGACCTTGACCTTGGTCGGCTCCCGGTAGAGGAAGTCCCGCATCTCCTTCTTGGTGAACTTGCGGATCGGCTTCTCCGGGTCGAGGAAGCCCGACTCGGCGTACGTCCGCACGGTCCACCAGCTGTCCGACTTCCAGCCGGGGATGGTGAACGCGCCCTCGGCGATCGACTTGGTGTCGTCGTAGAGCTGGGTGAGGTCGATGTCGGAGACCGTGCCGCGGCCCTCGCAGCGCGTGCACATGCCGCCGGTGCGGGTGAAGGTCTGCTTCACGGTCCGGCTGGCGGCGCCGCGGTCGACCGTGACCGCGCCGCTCGCCCGGACCGAGGCGACGTTGAAGGAGAACGCGTTGGGCGAGCCGATGTGCGGCGTGCCGAGGCGGCTGAAGAGGATGCGGAGCATCGCGTTGGTGTCGGTGGCGGTGCCGACGGTGGAGCGGGTGTCGGCGCCCAGCCGCTGCTGGTCGACGATGATCGCGGTCGTCAGTCCCTCGAGCACGTCGGCCTCGGGCCGCGCCGGCGTCGGCATGAAGCCCTGGGCGAAGGCGCTGTACGTCTCGTTCACCATCCGCTGGGACTCGGCGGCGATGGTGCCGAACACCAGGGAGCTCTTGCCGGAGCCGGAGACGCCGGTGAACACCGTCAGCCGGCGCTTGGGGATCTCGACGCTGACGTCCTTGAGGTTGTTCACGCGCGCGCCGTGCACGCGGATCAGGTCGTGACCGTCGGCAGCGTGCGGGGCGGGCGACCGCGGGTCCGTCCTCTTGGCCTTGCTCATCCTGTCCTGACTCTCCATCACTGTGGGGCGGGCGGTGCCGGTCGGTCGGTGTCGGTCGGTGCCGCGCGAGGGTCCTACGGCTTGCGGGCCTGGGTGAAGCGGAGCATGTTGCCCGCCGGGTCGCGGAACGCGCAGTCGCGCACGCCGTACGGCTGGTCGAACGGCTCCTGCATCACCTCGCCGCCGGCGGCCCGGATGCGCTCGAAGGTGGCGTCGCAGTCGTCGGTGGAGAAGATCACGCCCCGCAGCAGGCCCTTGGCCAGCAGTTCCGCCACGGCCTGCCGGTCGGCGGGGGAGGCGCCCGGGTCGGCGAGCGGCGGTTCGAGGACGATCTCCACGCCCGGCTGCGCGGGCGAGCCGACGGTCACCCACCGCATCCCCCCGTAGCCGACGTCGTTGCGGACCTCCAGGCCGAGGACGTCCCGGTAGAAGGCGAGCGCCTTGTCGTGGTCGTCGACGGCGATGAAGCACTGGGCGAGCTTGATGTCCATGCCTCCGACGCTACGAGGCGGCGGCGGATTTCGCTTCTCCGTTCCTGACCGGTCGCGCCGGGACGTACGCCGGGACGTCCGCCGGGATGTCCGCCGGGATGTCGCGCTGGGATCTCGCGGGGGTACGCCGGGCCGCGCCCGCGCCCGCCCGACACGCCGGCGGTGTGGGCCAGTCGGTGGACGGTGCGGCCCCGCTCGCGGTGTCTTCCCGGGAGGGTGCGTGTCCGGTGCCAGGATGCGCAGCTATGCAGCTAGTCCGACAAAAGGAAGATAAGACGCAACACGGTCACCGGTACGCGGCGGGTCCGCGCGGCCGGTTCGGGGTGGCTGTGGCCGCCCTGCTGGTCGCCGCCCTCGGGACGGCGTGCTCCTCCGGGTCCGAGGCACCGGAGAAGCCCAAGGCCGGCAAGGGCACGGAGGCGGGCGCGGCCGGCGCGCTCAGCGCCGCCGAGAAGGCCAAGGCGGCCCAGCGGGCGCGCATCGTCGCGGCGAAGAAGTGGGGGCTGGTCAAGCCGCCGCTCACGGCCCCGGCCGCGCCGAAGGAGAAGCCCGAGATCACCACGCGCGACGGCTTCGAGGTCGAGGACCAGGAGGAGTACCCGCCGGTCTTCACCACCGTGCCCACCGAGGACAAGGTCGTCTTCCTGACGATCGACGACGGCGCGGAGAAGGACCCCGAGTTCCTGAAGATGATGCAGGAGCTGAAGATCCCGTACACGGCGTTCCTCAGCGACTACGTCGTGAACGACAACTACCCCTACTTCAAGCAGATGCAGGCCGCGGGCGTCACCCTGAACAACCACACCCTGAACCACCGCTACATGCCCGCGCTGTCCTACGAGAAGCAGCGCCAGGAGATCTGCGGCCAGCAGGACACCATCCAGAAGCAGTTCGGCAAGCGGCCGACGCTCTTCCGGCCGCCGTACGGGAACTACAACCAGGACACGCTGCGCGCGGCGAAGTCCTGCGGCATCAAGGCGGTTCCCCTGTGGAACGCGGAGGCGTTCACGAACCGGATGGACTACCGGGAGTGGGACCGCGACCTGCACCCCGGCGACATCATCCTCACGCACTTCCGGGGCCGGGAGGACTGGAAGGGGACGATGACTGACATGATCCGTCATGTCATGAAGACCGTCACGGACAAGGGGTACTCCGTGGCCCGCCTGGAGGACTATCTGTGAAGCACGCGCGCCGGTTGGTAGCCGGGACGCTGGCGGCCGGCGCGCTCGCGCTGTCCCTGACGGGGTGCGGGGACAGCGTGGACCCGATCGAACGGCTGGGTCGCAAGGCGACGCAGGAGGCACCGGAAGCCGGGCCCTCCGGTACGCCGTCGGCGGCCCCGTCGGGGTCGCCGACGGGGCCGGGGAGCCCCTCGGACGAGGCGTACAAGAAGTGGGGCCTGACGGCCCCCGTCGCCTACGCGCCCAAGCCCGCCCGGAAGCCCGGGCGTCCGCAGGCCGCCCCGGGCCGGGCGGCGGTGGTGGACCGGATACCCGTCGCGCCGGACGAGAAGGTCGTCTTCCTGACCTTCGACGACGGCGCGGAGAAGGACCCCGAGTTCCTGAGGATGGCGGCCGACCTGAAGCTGCCGATCTCGATGTTCCTCACCCACAGCGTGGCCTCGCCCGACTACGGGCACTTCGAGAAGCTCCGCGACAACGGCTCGGCGAGCACGGTCAACAACCACACGCTGACGCACCAGAACCTCCGGACCCTGCCCTTCGCGGCGCAGAAGAAGGAGATATGCGGCCAGCAGGACCACCTGGAGAAGCGTTTCGGCACGCGCCCGGCGCTGTTCCGCCCGCCGTTCGGCAACTACAACGACGACACCCTCCGGGCCGCCGCGGAGTGCGGGGTCACGGACGTGGTCCTGTGGCGGGTCTCGATGCAGATCAACAACTTCCAGTATGCCGAGGGCTCCGCCCTCAAACCGGGGGACATCGTCCTGGCGCACTTCCGGGGCCCGTCGGAGCTCAAGGGCGCCACGGAGACCCAGATGACGACGCGGATGCTCCAGCGGATACAGGAACAGGGCTACCGGATAGGGCGCCTGGAGGACTACCTGTAGCCCCGGAGCCTTGCCCGCGGCCTCCCCGCCCGAGTGCCGGCACCCCGCCCCTCGGAGCCGCCGACGGGCCCGCGGTCAGCCCGCCCCCGTCCCCGTCCCCGTCCCCGTCCCGGCCCCGGCCCCCGACCCGGCCCCCGAACCCGACCCGGCCCCCGCCCCCGCGGCCACCACCACCGGGGTGATCGTCGTCTCCGCCGGGCCCAGGCTGTCCGCCTCGCGCTGGCGTTCCGCGCTGTCGCTGATGCGCAGGAGCAGCGCGATCATGACCCAGTTGGCCAGCAGGGACGAGCCGCCCTTCGCCAGGAACGGCAGTGCCTTGCCGGTCAGGGGGATCAGGCCCGTGACGCCCCCCGCGACCACGAAGACCTGGAGGGCCAGCGCCGAGGCCAGGCCCACCGCCAGCAGCTTGCCGAACGGGTCGCGGGCGCCCAGTGCCATCCGCAGCCCCCGCTGCACGAGGAGCGCGTAGAGGAGCAGTACGGCCATCACCCCGGCCAGGCCGAGTTCCTCGCCGACCGTGGTGAGGATGAAGTCGCTGCGGCCCGCGAACTTGATCAGCTCCGGATGGCCCAGGCCGAGGCCCGTCCCGGAGATGCCGCCCGTGCCGAAGCTGAACAGCGCCTGCGCGGACTGGTCCGAGGTGACCCCGGCCGGCCGGTTCTCCCAGTAGTACGACAGCGGCTCCAGCCAGGCCGCGACGCGCGCCTTGACGTGCGGTTCGGTCGAGCCCACCACGAACGCCCCGAGCGAGGCCATGACCAGGCCGCACACGATCCAGCCGGTGCGCTCGGTGGCGACGTACAGCATCACCACGAACACGCCGAAGAAGATCAGCGAGGTGCCGAGGTCGCGCTCGAAGACCAGCACCAGCATCGAGACGATCCACACCGTGACGATGGGGCCGAGCTGACGCATCGGCGGCAGCCGCACGCCCAGGACCCTGCGGCCGGACAGGGCCAGTGAGTCGCGGTGGATGACCAGGTAGCCGGCGAAGAAGACCGCGATCATGATCTTCACGAACTCACCGGGCTGGAGCGAGAAACCGAAGAGGATGATCCAGCGCTTCGCGCCGTACGTGTCCGCGCCGAAGAACGCCGGCGCGATCAGCAGCACCAGCGCGACCGCCATCGTGAGGTAGATGAACCGCTGGAGGAGGCGGTGGTCGCGCAGCAGGGCCAGCACCACCAGGCAGGCGGCGACCCCGACCACCGTCCACATCAGCTGCCCCGGCGCGTTCGCGTCCGCGCCGTACCGCTCGATGTACCCCTGGTCCAGGCGGTGCAGGAGCACCAGCCCCAGCCCGGTCAGGAGCATGGCCAGCGGGAAGACCAGCGGATCGGCGTAGGCGGCGAAGCGGCGCACGCCCAGGTGTCCCACCAGCGAGAGCAGCGTCATGCTGACCGTGAAGCCGGCCAGGTTGGGCGGCAGCCCGTCGTTCATCGCGAGGCCCGCGCAGGCGTGGCCGAGGACGGCGATGACGACGACGAACACCAGGAGCAGGGCCTCGGTGCGGCGGCGCGCGCCCGCCGTCGTCAGGGGCTTCAGTCCACGCACGGGATGCCGCCGCCGTCCTGGGGGGAGGCCGAGGGGGCGGGGGGTGCGGGGGGCGCCCCGTCGCGGGACGCCGGGGGTGACGCCTCACCGGGCGCGGAAGGCGTTCCCGGTGCGGAGGGAGCGGCGTCGGGCCCGCCGGAAGCGGCGGCCTCGGGTCCGATCTGCTCTGCAATGAGGCGCTTTATCTTCATATCATCTACGACGTTCACATCCTCCCCGTGGTTCCTTCCGAACCGCTCGACGGGGAGTGTCGTGAAGCGCACTCTTCCGCCGGACAGGTTCTTCGCCTGCTTCACGAACGAGAGCAGGTCCCAGCCCTCGTCCGTCACCACGTCCTGCTTCGCCGCGTCGATCAGCCGCATCAGCTTCACCGGGTCGGTGAAGGTGCCGGCCGAGTTCAGCTTCCGCGTCGCGCCCGCCAGGAACGCCTGCTGGCGCTTCGTCCGGTCCAGGTCGCCCATGTCCAGGCCGTGCCGCTGGCGGACGAAGGCGAGCGACTGCTGACCGTTCAGCGTCTGCGGCCCGGCCGGGAAGTCGGCCCCCGACCAGCGGTCCTTCACCGCCTTGTTCAGGCACACCGGTACACCGCCCAGCGCGTCGGCGAGGTGGTGGAAACCGGCCAGGTCCAGCTCGGCGAAGTGGTCGACCGGGACCCCGAGAAAGGCGCGCACCGTCTCGATCTGCGCCGCGCGCCCGGCCTCCCGGCCGTCCCGCTCCAGCTGCCGCCGGTCCTTGACGCCCTGCGCGGCGAGCTGCTCCTGCCGCTTCTCCTTCGCGAGCCCGTACGCCTTCTTGATCTTGTCCTTGCCGTGGCCGGGTATGCCGACGAAGTCGTCGCGCGGGACGGAGAACGCCTTCGCCTGGCTGCCGTCCGCGGGCACGTGCAGCAGGATCAGCGTGTTCGCGTTGTAGCCGCCGATGTCCGAACTGCCCGCGTGGAGCTTGTCGAGGACGTCGTCCGGCAGGTCCTCGCCGTTCTGGTCCTTACGGCTGTCCAGGCCCATCAACAGGATGTTCACGTCGCCGGACGACGACTTCTCGGCGCCCTCCAGGGCCTTGGAGCTGCCGATGCTCGCGGCCAGGTCGCGGTACGCGTACCAGGCCGTGCCGCCCGCCGTCACCGTCAGCGCGCAGCCCGTGATCAGCAGGGTGCGGGCGAGCCGCCGCCGACGGCGGCGGGACGGCCGGCGGGCTCGGTTCGTCGTCGTCTTCCTCCGGTGCGCGCTCATGCCTGTCGATGCTGGGGTGCCGGCGCTGAGGGAAACCTGAAGGTCCTGAAGGCGGCTTCAGGACCTCCGGGCCCCGGGCCGCCCGGCCGGTTCCGTCGGCAGGCGCAGGACCAGGCGGGCCCCGCCCTCCGGCCCCCGGCCGGCCGTCACCTCGCCGCCGTGCGCCCGCGCGATCTCCCGGGCGATGGCCAGGCCCAGCCCGGTCCCGCCGCTGGCCCGGCCGCGGTCCGCGTCCAGCCGTACGAACCGCTCGAACACCCGCTCCCGGTCCGCCTCCGGGATGCCCGGACCGTCGTCCGCCACCTCCAGCAGCGCCCGGCCCGCGCCGTCGCCCGCCGCCCGTACGACGACCTCGGTACGGGCGTACCGCACGGCGTTGTCCACCAGGTTGGCCAGCGCCCGCTCCAGCCGCGCCGGATCCCCGGCCGACGGTACGGGCGCCCCCGCCTCCACGCGCACCGCCACCCGGGACCCGCCCCGGCGCGCCGCGTCCTCCGCCGCCAGCAGCGCGAGGTCCACCGGCTCGGTGCGCGGCGCCGGGCCGCCGTCGAGGCGGGCGAGCAGCAGCAGGTCCGCCGCGATCCCCTGGAGCCGTTCGGTGTCGGCCAGCGCGGCGGCCACCGACTCCCGGTCGGGGCGGCCCGCGGCCAGTGCCACCTCCAGCCGGGTGCGTACGGCGGCCAGCGGATTGCGCAGCTCGTGCGAGGCGTCGGCGGTGAACTGCCGCTGCCGGGCGTCGGAGCGCTCCAGCCGGTCGAGCGTGTCGTTGACGGTGCGGGCCAGCCGGGCGATCTCGTCGGCGCCGCCCGGGTCGGGCACCCGCCGGTCCAGTTCGCTCGCGGTGACCGCGGCCAGCCCGGTGCGGATCGCGGTGACCGGGCGGAGCGCCTGGCCCGTCACCCACCAGGCGAGGGCCGCCGCGAAGCCGATCAGCGGCGGCGCGCCCGCCAGCAGCCCGGCCGCGACGGCCCCGGTCGCGTCGTCGACGTCGCCGAGCACCGTCATGGCGTACACGGTGTGGGGGTCGTGCGCCCCCGGCGCGCCCGGTACCCGGACCGCGCCCGCCACCTGTGCCGCGCCCGGTACCTGGACGACGACCACCACCCGGCGTTCCGCGCCGGGCCGCGAGGGCGGCAGCACGGCCGACCGGGAGTCCTCCCCGGGGCCGGGGCGCAGCCCGCCGAAGTCCGGGGCGTCGTCCGGGTTCCCGCTGCCGGCCAGGGTCCGCCCGGCCGCGTCCCGTACGAGGACCAGGTCCACCCCGCCCTCGGGCGCGGGCAGCCGCCCGCCGGGCGGCACGGCCCGCGCGTCGAGCTGGGCGGCGACCTTGCGGGCGGCGAGCTCGGTGCGGCCGGTGGTGTTGTCGAGCAGGTTGGCCCGCAGCAGGGCGAACAGCCACAGCCCGCCGGCGCCGAGCACGGCGGCCATGGCGAGGGCGGCGGCCGCGGCGGCCCGCGCCCGCAGGGTGGCCGGTCGCCCGCGCGACGGCCTCCCCGGGCGCGCCGCACGGCCGGAGCGGGCGGCGGCACTAGCCACCGTCGGGCGCCATCCGGTAGCCGGTGCCGTGGACGGTGAGGATCGAGCGGCGGCCGAACGGCGCGTCGATCTTCCTCCGCAGCGAGGAGACGTAGACCTCGACGATGTTCGGGTCGATGCCGTGCGGGGCATCCCAGACCTCGTCGAGGATGTCCTGTTTCGCGACGGCCCGGCCCGGCTGCTCCATCAGGCAGGCGAGCACGCCGAGTTCGCGGGCGGTGAGCTCGATCTCGTGGGCGCCGCGGCGGCAGCGCCGGCCCTGCGGGTCGAGGAGGAGGTCGCCGGCCTGGAGCGTGGTGCGGTCGGGGGCGCCCGCGCGGCGGGCCAGTGCCCGGATGCGGGCGGCCAGGACGACGAAGGAGAACGGCTTGGTGAGGTAGTCGTCGGCGCCGGAGTCCAGGCCCTCGGCCTCGTCGTACTCGCCGTCCATGGCGGTGAGCACCAGCACCGGGGTGGTGTCGCCGTGGGCGCGCATGCGGGTGCAGATCTCGTAGCCGTTCACGCCGGGGAGCATCAGGTCGAGGAGCACGACGTCGTACGGTCCGCCGGAGAGGGCGAGGTCCAGGCCGGTGTGGCCGTCGTGGGCGACCTCGACCAGGTGCCCGTCGGCGGAGAGGCCGCGCCGCAGTGACTCGGCGAGCCCCTCTTCGTCTTCGACCACCAGGATGCGCACGGCTCAAGCGTCACATATCGGTCGTGGACCGATGGCGGCCGGATGCGGGAGCACCGCCCCGCACGCCGGATCCGGCCCGTTCGCGCTGAGAGGAAAAGCGGTCAGAAAGGCCTGGGGGACCGGGATTTCGCCGTGTCCGGAGCCCGCCGCACGCCACACCCGACGGCGAGAATTGGCACTCCGCTTGACCGAGTGCTAATCGCCGGAATAGTCTCGGGCCTGGCACTCGCCACTGGAGAGTGCCAACATGGCGACGGGCAGGTCCGGCACCCGCGACGACGGATCCACCTGGTCGCCACCTCAAACAGTTAACCCCGTGAGATCTCCGAAGGGGGAGACCGGAACGTGACGACCGCCAGCTCCAAGGTTGCCATCAAGCCGCTCGAGGACCGCATTGTGGTCCAGCCGCTCGACGCCGAGCAGACCACGGCCTCCGGCCTGGTCATCCCGGACACCGCGAAGGAGAAGCCCCAGGAGGGCGTCGTCCTCGCCGTGGGCCCGGGTCGCTTCGAAGACGGTAACCGTCTTCCGCTCGATGTCTCCGTCGGCGACATCGTGCTGTACAGCAAGTACGGCGGCACCGAAGTGAAGTACAGCGGCGAGGAGTACCTCGTCCTCTCGGCTCGCGACGTGCTCGCGATCATCGAGAAGTAATTCGCTTCCAGTTTTGATTTGAGCTGCGCCCCTGGTCACCCTGCTGATGCCGGGCGGCGAGGGGCGTAGTTCGTTCCAGGCGGTGGCGGTCGCGGTGAGCGGCCGATCGCAACGAGAGGACTGAACCGCTCCCATGCCGAAGATTCTGAAGTTCGACGAGGACGCCCGTCGCGCCCTCGAGCGCGGCGTCAACAAGCTTGCCGACACGGTCAAGGTGACGATCGGCCCCCGTGGCCGCAACGTCGTCATCGACAAGAAGTTCGGCGCCCCCACCATCACCAACGACGGTGTCACCATCGCTCGCGAAGTCGAGCTGGACGACCCGTTCGAGAACCTGGGCGCGCAGCTCGTGAAGGAGGTGGCGACCAAGACCAACGACATCGCGGGCGACGGCACCACCACCGCCACCGTGCTGGCCCAGGCGCTGGTCCGCGAGGGTCTGCGCAACGTTGCCGCGGGCGCGTCCCCGGCCGCCCTGAAGAAGGGCATCGACGCCGCGGTCAAGGCCGTCTCCGAGGAGCTCCTCGCGACCGCCCGTCCGATCGAGGACAAGTCCGACATCGCCGCTGTGGCCGCGCTCTCCGCGCAGGACCAGCAGGTCGGCGAGCTCATCGCCGAGGCGATGGACAAGGTCGGCAAGGACGGTGTCATCACCGTCGAGGAGTCCAACACCTTCGGCCTGGAGCTGGAGTTCACCGAGGGCATGGCCTTCGACAAGGGCTACCTCTCGCCGTACATGGTCTCCGACCAGGAGCGTATGGAGGCCATCCTCGATGACCCGTACATCCTGATCCACCAGGGCAAGATCTCCTCGATCCAGGACCTCCTGCCGCTGCTGGAGAAGGTCATCCAGGCCGGCGCCTCCAAGCCGCTGCTGATCATCGCCGAGGACGTCGAGGGCGAGGCGCTCTCCACCCTCGTCGTCAACAAGATCCGCGGCACCTTCAACGCGGTCGCCGTGAAGGCCCCCGGCTTCGGTGACCGTCGCAAGGCCATGCTCCAGGACGTCGCCACCCTCACCGGTGCCACCGTCATCGCGGAGGAGGTCGGCCTCAAGCTCGACCAGGCCGGTCTGGACGTACTGGGCACCGCCCGCCGCGTCACGATCTCCAAGGACGACACGACCATCGTCGACGGTGGCGGCAGCCACGAGGAAGTCGTCGGCCGTGTCAACCAGATCAAGGCCGAGATCGAGTCCACGGACTCCGACTGGGACCGCGAGAAGCTGCAGGAGCGCCTGGCGAAGCTCGCCGGCGGCGTCTGCGTCATCAAGGTCGGCGCCGCCACCGAGGTGGAGCTCAAGGAGAAGAAGCACCGCCTCGAGGACGCCATCTCGGCGACCCGCGCCGCGGTCGAGGAGGGCATCGTCTCCGGCGGTGGCTCCGCGCTCGTCCACGCCGTCAAGGTCCTCGAGGGCAACCTCGGCCTGAGCGGCGACGAGGCCACCGGTGTCGCGGTCGTGCGCCGCGCCGCCGTCGAGCCGCTGCGCTGGATCGCGGAGAACGCCGGCCTCGAGGGCTACGTCATCACCGCGAAGGTCGCCGAGCTCGACAAGGGCCAGGGCTTCAACGCCGCCACCGGCGAGTACGGCGACCTGGTCAAGGCCGGCGTCATCGACCCGGTGAAGGTCACCCGCTCCGCGCTGGAGAACGCCGCTTCCATCGCCTCCCTGCTGCTCACGACCGAGACCCTGGTCGTCGAGAAGCCGGCCGAGGACGAGGGCGACGCCGGTCACGGCCACGGTCACAGCCACTGATCGCAGCACCACGCTCAACGCTCCACGTTCCACGAGAAAGCCCCGGTCACCGCTGCCAAGCGGGGGTGACCGGGGCTTCCCCGTGCCGGGGCACGAGTCGGGCCGGCTATCCGGGCATCATGCCCATCTGCCGCATCAGGCCGGGGGCGTCGTAATACCACCAGCCCTCGGCGATCGTTCCGTTCTCCATCCGGAAGGTCGTGCACCCCGACATGGCGACGTCCTTGCCGGTCGGCGCGATCCCCATGAACTCGCCCTTCTGGGTGCCCTTCCAGTCCCACAGGGTGGTGACGCAGTCGCCCTCGGCGATCTGGCGGGTCAGGTCGAAGGAGAGGTCGAAGGCGTCCCGCCACATGCCGATGGTCCGCCGCATACCGTCGCGCCCGTCGCTCCTGCCCTGGTCCTCCATGATGTCGTGGTCGGTGTAGCCGGCCGCGAAGCACTCGTCGACGGCGTCCAGGTCGCCCTTGCCGACGATGTCCTCGAACACCCGCCGCGCGACCCGCTTGTTGAGGTGCTCGTCGCGGACCACGTCCAGGTTCATGAACTTCGGCATGCCCTCGCAGAGGGCCACCATCTCCTGGAACATCAAGTCGGTCTCCGGGAGCCGGGAGTTCTTCATCGCGTCCTCGTACGAGGGGAATTCGACGAGGTCGACGTAGTGCGTCCCGGCGTCCCGGTCCCGGCCGATCATCGTGTGGGTGACCGTGCGCCTGCCGCGGGTCTGCTCCGTGTAGCGGTCGAGGAGCGCGTTCATCTCGTCGAACCGCCTGGTCTCGTAATCGATTACCTGTACGAATGCCATCGTGTCGCCTCCGGGGGTGGATGGGACACGTCCAGTTTAGGGAGATTTCACCCATTTGGCGGGTTTACTCGCCGGTTACCGGGGGAGCGGTGGACCCGATCACTACTGGGGCCCGTACTTGCGGCCCGTGCGCGAGGACATCCCGCCCAGCAGCCCGCGCGGCGTCAGCTTCACCACGCCCATCAGCGCCTTGTACCTCGGGTCCGGGACCGACACCGTCCTGCCCCGGGCCAGGTCGGCGAGGGCCGCGGTCACCAGCTTGTCGGCGTCCAGCCACAGCCAGCCCGGGATGTTGTCCGTGCCCATGCCGGCCCGCTGGTGGAACTCCGTCCGTACGAAGCCGGGGCACAGGGCCATCAGGCGCACCCCGGAACCCGCCATGTCCTTCGCCGCCCCCTGGGTGAACTGCACGACCCAGGCCTTGCTCGCCCCGTACGTGCCGCGCGGCAGGAACGCCGCCACCGAGGCCACGTTGATCACGCCGCCGCGGCCGCGCGAGCGCATCGGCCCGGCGGCCGCCGAGGTCAGCCGCAGGACCGCCTCGACGTGCACCTTCAGCATGGTCAGCTCGTCCGCCATGGAGACGTCGAGGTAGCGGCCCTTGTTGCCGAAGCCGGCGTTGTTCACCAGCAGGTCGACCGGGTGCGTGCGGTCGGCCAGGCGCTGCTCGACCGCCGCGATGCCCTCCTCCGTGGCGAGGTCGGCGGCCAGCACCTCGGCCTCGATGCCGTGCCGGTCGTGCAGTTCGGTCGCCTGGGCGCCGAGCCGCTTCGTGTCCCGTGCCACCAGCACCAGATTGTGCCCCTGGGCGGCGAGCCGCCGGGCGAAGGCGGCGCCGATGCCCGCCGTGGATCCCGTAATCAACGCAGTCGTCATAGGCGCAACCTAGCCGCCCCCGCTGACGGCTCAGCGCGCCCCGTGCCTGGCGGCGTACGCGAGCGCGGTCTCGCGCACGTCGGGCGCCAGCGCCTCGCCCGCGGCCAGGACCCGCGGCAGCAGCGCGCGCTCGGTGGTCCAGGCGCGGAACAGGAACGCGGAGGTCACCTCGTGCTCCGGGCGGTGGGTGATCACGATCCGGTCGCCGGGCGAGATCCGGCCCTCGCGGACCACCCGCAGGTACGTGCCCGGACGGTTCTCCCGGGTGAACCGCTTGACCCAGCCGGGCTCGCCCAGCACGGCCTGGAAGGTCCGGCACGGGATGCGGGTGGAGGAGACCTCCAGGACCAGCTCGGGGCCCACCTCCCAGCGCTCGCCCAGCACCGCGCCGCTCAGGTCCACACCGCTGGTGGTCAGGTTCTCGCCGAAGAGGCCGGGGGCCAGCTCGCGCCCCAGCTCGGCCTCCCACCAGTCCAGGTCCTCGCGTGCGTACGCGTACACGGCCTGGTGGTCGCCGCCGTGGTGGCGCCGGTCGCACACGGCGTCGCCCTCCAGGCCGCTGCCGGCACCGGTCGCCTTCGGCCCCGGCGCAGACACGCGGACCGGCCCCGGCACGGGGCGCTTGCCGATGCCGGTCACCCCGGCGTCGGCGTAGTCAACGGCCGTGGCCCGGCCGACGTTCACGGAGATCAGATGCATGGGACCCATGCGGACACGCTAGCCGAACCGCCCCAAAGAGTCGTACGGATATTCGCACCGCGGTCAAAGCGGGGCTTATGCTCGGAGGGTGATCGAGGCACGTCATCTCCGGGTCCTGCGCGCCGTCGCCGGGACCGGCTCCTTTTCCGCCGCCGCCCGCGAACTGGGCTGCACCCAGCCCGCCGTCTCCCAGCAGATGAAGGCGCTGGAGCAGTCGGCCGGCACCCCGCTGCTCATCCGCACCGGCCGCGAGATGCGGCTCACCCAGGCCGGTGAGGCCCTCGTGCGGCACGCCGCGGGCATCCTGGCCGGGCTGACCGCCGCCGAGGAGGAGGTCGCGGCCATCGCCGGGCTGCGCGCCGGCCGCGTCCGGCTGGTGTCCTTCCCCAGCGGCAGCTCCACCCTGGTGCCCACCGCCCTCGCGGCGATGCGGGCCGGACACCCCGGGACCCGCATCTCGCTCGTCGAGGCCGAACCGCCGCGCTCGGTGGAGATGCTGCGCGAGGGCGACTGCGACGTGGCGCTGGCCTTCCGGTACGGCGGTTCGCCCGCGGCCGCCGCGGAGTGGGAGGACCTCGTGGTCCGGCCGCTGCTGACCGACCGGCTCGTCGGACTGGTCCCCGAGGGTCACCGGCTGGCCGGGGCCGAACGGGTGGGCATGGCCGAGCTGGCCGACGAGGCCTGGATCGCCGGCTGCCCGCGCTGCCGCCGCCACCTGGTGGAGGTGTGCGAAGCCGCGGGATTCACCCCCCGCATCGACTTCGCCACCGACGACTACCCGGCGGTGGTCGGCCTGGTCGGCGCCGGGCTGGGCGTGGCGGTGCTGCCGGAGCTCGCGGTGGAGTCCGTACGGGCCAAGGGCGTGAGCACGGTCAGCGTGGAGCCGGCCGTGGAGCGCGAGGTCGTGGCCCTGACCCTGCCCGACCTGGCCCGCGTCCCGGCCGTGGCCGCGACCCTGGCCGAGCTGGTCCGGGCCGGCGCGCGCTGACCTGGGGCAGGGCCCCGACCGCGCCCCGGCGGGCCCGGGCAAGGAGCCCGGACCCGCCGCACATTCGAAGAAACGTTCCTTCTGACGTTTCGCGGAGTTCCGGTCAGTGCTGCTGCGCTTTCGGCCCGATCGCGGTCGACGCGGGGATCAGGCGATGCCGGGCGCGGCCCATCAGCTCCTCGCGCTCGTCCTCGGTGAGGCCGCCCCACACCCCGTAGGGCTCGCGGACGGCGAGTGCGTGCGCGGCGCATTCCGAGCGCACCGGGCATCTCATGCAGACCTCTTTAGCCGAGGCCTCGCGCGCGCTCCTGGCCGCGCCCCGCTCGCCTTCCGGGTGGAAGAAGAGGGAGCTGTCGACCCCGCGGCAGGCTGCGAGGAGCTGCCAGTCCCAGAGGTCGGCGTTCGGTCCGGGGAGGCGGGAGAAATCTGCCATTGGTAGTCCCTCTTGGTGCCGGTACTGAGGCGGATACGGTCCATGTCTCCACACCTACTGTCGGAGTAGATGTAAATATGACTCATTGGGAATCTAGCCTCAGACATGTGCCAAACGGAAGGAAAGCCGCCAAATAGGGCATAGCTCCATGTGGACGACACGGAGCCCGCGCCTCCGCCGTCGTGATCGCGTCCTCACGTAGAGTGCCGAAGGTGTCCGTCCGACCCGTAACTCTTTCGAGTGACCATCGTTGAGAGTGCGAAGGCGGTTGAACCAAGAAGTTCTCGGACAGGTGTCCGGGAGCATCGACCGCACAGGTGACGATACGTACCAGCCTGGAGGCTCAAGGTGACGCGCATCAGCAGCTGCGGAGGGCGGTCATGACATCCGTCCTCGTCTGCGACGACTCCCCGCTTGCCCGAGAGGCGCTCCGTCGTGCGGTTGCCACCGTGCCCGGCGTCGAGCGTGTGACGACGGCTGCCAACGGCGAGGAAGTCCTCCGCCGCTGGGGTGCCGACCGCTCCGACCTCATTCTGATGGATGTACGGATGCCCGGGCTCGGCGGTGTGGAGACGGTTCGCCGGCTGCTCTCGGCCGACCCCGGCGCCCGCATCATCATGCTGACGGTCGCCGAGGACCTGGACGGCGTGGCCCTCGCGGTCGCCGCCGGCGCCCGGGGCTACCTGCACAAGGACGCCTCGCGCGCCGAACTGCGGGCCACGGTCACCCAGGCCCTCGCCGACCCGACCTGGCGACTGGCCCCGCGCCGGCTCCGCTCGGCCGAGATGGGCGCCGCGCCCACGCTCACCGCGCGCGAGATCCAGGTGCTGGAGGGCATGAGCCACGGCCGGTCCAACGCGGAGATCGGGCGCGAGCTCTTCCTCTCCGAGGACACGGTCAAGACCCACGCCCGGCGGCTGTTCAAGAAGCTCGGCGCGTCCGACCGGGCGCACGCCGTGGCGCTCGGCTTCCGCTGGGGCCTGGTGCGCTGACCCGCCCCCGGACCCGGACCGGTCCGCCGACGGCGGACCGTCCGAGCGGTCCCGTCCGCCTCCGGCGGACGGGGCGGCGTACCCGGGAATGCGCGGATCGCGGTCCGGGGACGTGTCGCTTCGTGCGCGATGCCGCATCCTTGGGGGTGTGCCGCATTCTTGGAGATGTGGGGTCCCCGTCCTCGGGGACCATTCGGCCGAGCGGGAGGGGAGGCGCAGAGCATGAGTTCCGGCGCACCCGCTCATAACGCTTCGACGCACAACCAGGGCCATGGTGCCGCGAATCCTGCGGCGTCAAGGCACCATGGATTGATGCGCGACGACGAGGCCCCGGGGTCACCCGAGCCCACAGGCCCCACCGGCGCCGCCCGAGGCGGCAACGCCGGCGCCGTCAGTGCGCTCGTACGCCGTGCGGTGGAGGGTGACGAGCAGGCCACGCACGATCTGCTCGCCTTCGTGCACCCCCTCGCGATCCGCTACTGCCGCTCGCGGCTGTCCCGCCTTCCGGGTGACGCCCGCCACTTCGTGGAGGACCTGGCGCAGGAGGTCTGCGTCGCCGTCCTGATGGCGCTGCCGCGCTACCGCGACACCGGGAGGCCCTTCGAGGCCTTCGTCTTCGCCATCGCCGCGCACAAGGTCGCCGACCTCCAGCGGGCGGCCATGCGGCACCCGGGCAGTACGGCGGTCCCCTCCGACGAGATGCCCGAGCGGCCCGACGACTCGCTGGGTCCGGAGGAGCGCGCCCTGCTCAGCAGCGACGCGGCCTGGGCCAAGAAGCTCCTTGCCAACCTTCCGGAGAACCAGCGCGAGCTGCTCGTCCTGCGGGTGGCCGTCGGTCTGACCGCCGAGGAGACCGGGCAGATGCTCGGCATGTCCCCCGGAGCGGTGCGGGTGGCCCAGCACAGGGCCCTCAGCCGACTGCGCGCACTCGCCGAGCAGTAGATCCGTCCATCGTAGGAAGTGACAAAACTTCCGCTCGGCCTTGGTCGTGGAATGAGACGCGACGGGATCCCGTTAGCATGGACATCCCCGCTGAGCAAGACCATTTGGGAAGGTGTCATGACTGTCAACGCCGACGGAGTGCCCGACAAATTCGCCACGCTCGGGCTTACCTACGATGACGTCCTGCTGCTGCCGGGCTCGTCGGACATGGCGCCGGACGATATCGACACCTCTTCCCTCATCTCGCGGAACGTCCGTGTGAACGTTCCGCTGCTCTCCGCCGCCATGGACAAGGTCACCGAGGCCCGCATGGCCATCGCGATGGCCCGTCAGGGCGGCGTCGGCGTACTGCACCGCAACCTCTCCATCGCCGACCAGGCCAACCAGGTCGACCTGGTCAAGCGCTCCGAGTCCGGCATGGTGACCGACCCGATCACGGTCCACCCGGACGCGACGCTGCGCGAGGCGGACCAGCTCTGCGCGAAGTTCCGCATCTCCGGCGTCCCGGTCACCGACCCGGCGGGCAAGCTCCTCGGCATCGTCACCAACCGCGACATGGCCTTCGAGTCGGACCGCAGCCGCCAGGTGCGCGAGGTCATGACCCCGATGCCGCTGGTCACGGGCAAGGTCGGCATCTCCGGCGTCGACGCCATGGAGCTGCTGCGCCGCCACAAGATCGAGAAGCTTCCGCTGGTCGACGACGCGGGCATCCTCAAGGGCCTCATCACGGTCAAGGACTTCGTCAAGGCCGAGCAGTACCCGAACGCCGCCAAGGACAAGGGCGGCCGGCTGCTCGTCGGTGCGGCCGTCGGGGTCGCCGGTGACGCGTACGAGCGCGCCCAGGCCCTGATCGAGGCCGGCGCCGACTTCATCGTCGTCGACACCGCCCACGGCCACTCCCGCCTGGTCGGCGACATGGTCGCCAAGATCAAGTCGAACGGCGGCATCGACGTCATCGGCGGCAACGTCGCCACCCGCGACGGCGCCCAGGCACTGATCGACGCCGGCTGCGACGGCATCAAGGTCGGCGTCGGCCCCGGCTCCATCTGTACCACCCGCGTGGTCGCCGGCATCGGCGTCCCGCAGGTCACCGCCATCTACGAGGCCGCGCTCGCCGCGAAGGCCGCGGGCGTCCCGGTCATCGGGGACGGCGGCCTCCAGTACTCGGGCGACATCGCCAAGGCGCTCGTCGCCGGCGCCGACACGGTGATGCTGGGCTCGCTGCTCGCGGGCTGCGAGGAGTCCCCGGGCGAGCTGCTCTTCATCAACGGCAAGCAGTTCAAGTCGTACCGCGGCATGGGCTCGCTCGGCGCGATGCAGTCCCGCGGCGACCAGCGCTCCTACTCCAAGGACCGCTACTTCCAGGAGGGCGTGGGCGGCGACGACAAGCTCATCCCCGAGGGCATCGAGGGCCAGGTCCCCTACCGCGGTCCGCTCTCCGCGGTCGTGCACCAGCTCATCGGCGGCCTGCGCCAGTCGATGTTCTACGTCGGCGGCCGCACGGTCCCGGAGCTGCAGGACCGGGGCCGCTTCGTCCGGATCACCTCGGCGGGCCTCAAGGAGAGCCACCCGCACGACATCCAGATGACGGTGGAGGCACCGAACTACAGCCGCAAGGGCTGAACCGAGTGACGTGAGGGGCGGGCCCCGGACGGCGATCTCCACCGCCGGCCGGGGGCCCGCCCCTTCGCCGTGCGCGCGGGTACGTCCGTACAGCGGTCACCGAAACGCAGTCCTCCGCCCGTCGGGGATACTGGACGGGCAGACCCACAGGAAAGGCCACCACACGTGACTGAGATCGAGATCGGGCGCGGCAAGCGCGGCCGCAGGGCGTACGCGTTCGACGACATCGCCATCGTCCCGAGCCGGCGTACCCGGGACCCGAAGGAGGTCTCGATCGCCTGGCAGATCGACGCGTACCGCTTCGAGCTCCCCTTCCTGGCCGCCCCCATGGACTCGGTCGTCTCCCCGCAGACCGCGATCCGCATCGGCGAGCTCGGCGGCCTCGGCGTGCTGAACCTCGAAGGCCTGTGGACCCGGTACGAGGACCCGCAGCCGCTGCTGGACGAGATCGCGGAGCTGGACGAGGAGACCGCCACGCGCCGTCTCCAGGAGATCTACGCGGCCCCGATCCAGGCGGACCTGATCCGGCAGCGGATCAAGGAAGTGCGCGACTCCGGTGTCGTCACCGCCGCCGCGCTCTCCCCGCAGCGCACCGCCGAGTTCTCCAAGGCCGTCGTCGAGGCGGGCGTGGACATCTTCGTGATCCGCGGCACGACCGTGTCGGCGGAGCACGTTTCGGGCGCGGCCGAGCCGCTGAACCTGAAGCAGTTCATCTACGAGCTCGACGTCCCCGTCATCGTGGGCGGCTGCGCCACCTACACGGCGGCCCTGCACCTGATGCGGACCGGCGCCGCGGGCGTCCTGGTCGGCTTCGGCGGCGGCGCCGCGCACACGACGCGCAACGTCCTCGGCATCCAGGTCCCGATGGCCACCGCCGTCGCGGACGTGGCCGCGGCCCGCCGCGACTACATGGACGAGTCCGGCGGCCGCTACGTGCACGTCATCGCCGACGGCGGCGTGGGCTGGTCGGGCGACGTCCCGAAGGCCGTGGCCTGCGGCGCCGACGCCGTCATGATCGGCTCCCCGCTGGCGCGCGCCACCGACGCGCCCGGCAAGGGCAACCACTGGGGCATGGAGGCCGTCCACGAGGACGTGCCGCGCGGCAAGAAGGTGGACCTGGGCACCGTCGGCACCACCGAGGAGATCCTCACCGGGCCGTCGCACTCCCCGGACGGCTCGATGAACATCTTCGGCGCGCTGCGCCGCTCGATGGCCACCACCGGCTACAGCGAGCTCAAGGAGTTCCAGCGGGTCGAGGTCACGGTCGCGGACTCGCAGCACAGCCGCTGACCTGGCAGCACGCCGACACGCCGGAGGGCCGGCACCCCGAGCGGGGTGCCGGCCCTCCGGCGCGTGCTGGCGCGGGTCAGTCGCTGACCTTGCGGGCGGTACCGAAGGCGACGACTCCGCCGATGACGAGGAAGAGGTAGTCCATGGCCTCGGCCGACTCCTTCCAGATGTCGTTCAGGCCGCCGATGCCCGGGTTGCTCAGGACATCGCCGAGGCCGACGTGGGCGAACTCGGAGAGCGCGAGCGCGATGAAGAACAGCTGGCCGAGGTAGACGGCGCCGACCGACAGCACCGCGCTGACCACGGGGAGGACCGGGTTCTTCCCACCGATCTTGCCGGCGGCGAGGCCGACGAGGGCGCCGACGGCGACCGCGGCGTAGCCGACCTGGCGGTCGATGGCGTTCATGATGCCGCCGTACGCGCCGGCCGCCACCAGCGCCGCGACGACGGCGGCCAGGATGCCGAAGCCCACGTTGCCGTGCCGGGCCGGGGCGGGGGCGGGGGCCGCGGTGTAGGAGTCGGGCGCGGGCGGCTGGAAGCTCTGAGCCATTGGGAATCCCCCCAGGGAAATCGGACGCACGGGTGTCCATGGGACGTAAGTGCGAGATAAGTGACGCCGCAGGTTAGCAGCCGTGTCCGACATGCACCGGGGGATTCTTCGCGCCTCAGAGGCGGTGGGCGGCGCCCGCCGGGCTGGCGCCGCGGGTGTCCAGCAGCAACTGTGCCTTCACCGCGAGTCCTTGCAGGTCGTAGGTGCGGTGGTGCTGGAGCAGGATGGTCAGGTCGGCGTTGGCCGCGGCCTCGTACAGCGATTCCGCGCGGGGGACCGGCTGGTCGCGGACGCGCCAGCCCGCGATGTACGGGTCGTGGTAGCTGATCAGCGCGCCGAGGTCGATGAGGCGGCTGGCGATCTCGCGGGCCGGGGAGCCCTCCTGGTCGGCGAGGTCGGGCTTGTAGGTGACCCCGAGGAGGAGGACGCGGGCGCCGCGGGCGGACTTGCCGTGCTCGTTCAGCAGGGTGGCGGACCGCTGGATGACGTACTGCGGCATCCGGTTGTTGATCTCCTGGGCCAGGCCGATCATGCGCAGGGGGTGGCCGGGGGTGCGGGTGGTGTGGGGGAGGTAGTTGGGGTCCAGTGGGACGCCGTGGCCGCCGACGCCGGGGCCGGGGCGGAAGGCCTGGAACCCGTACGGCTTGGTCTCGGCGCAGCGGATGACGTCCCAGAGGTCGACGCCGAGGTCGTGGCAGAGCACCGCCATCTCGTTCATGAGGGCGATGTTGACGTGCCGGTAGTTGGTCTCCAGGAGCTGTACGGTCTCGGCTTCGCGCAGGCCGCGGGCGCGGACCACCTTCTCGGTGAGGCGGGTGTAGAACGCGTGTGCGGACTCGGTGCAGGCGGGGGTGAGGCCGCCGATCACCTTGGGGGTGTTGGCGATGCCGTGCGTGCGGTTGCCCGGGTCGAGGCGGCTGGGGGAGTAGGCCAGGTGGAAGTCCCGGCCGGCCCGCAGTCCGGAGCCCTCTTCGAGGATCGGGCGGAGGTAGTCCTCGGTGACGCCCGGGTGGACGGCCGATTCGAGGATCACGGTGGTGTGCGCGCGCAGGCGGGCGGCCAGCGCGCGGCCGGCCTCGCCGACCGCGGAGAGGTCGAGTGCACGATCCGCGCCGAGCTGGGTAGGAGCGCAGATGACGGCGGTGCGGACCCGGCCGAGTTCGGCGGGGTTGGTGGTGACCCGGAAGCCGGCCGCCGACATGCGGCGGATCTCGGCGGCGGTGAGGGTGGAGTCCGTGACCGGACCGCTGTCGTAGCCGACCGTCTCGATCCCTGCGGCGACGGCCGCCTGGGCGAGGGGGAGGCCGAGATGGCCGAGTCCGATGACGGCGAGATCTGCGGGCATTGGGGGGTGCCGTCCCTTCCCTGACATGAGGGGGATGCGTGCGCAAGCCCTGTGGACAGGGGGGTCGGAGGGGAGCTGGCGCAATGTCAGACTAGGCGTATATATGACAGATATGTCGCATTCTGCGGCGGTGGTCGTTCTTGTGTTGTCCACAGGCGGTGGCTGATGTGGGTAGGGGCGGTCAGAATCATGAACGGGTGATGTGAGCGGGATCACCCGCACGATGCGGGGTAGACCCGCACCAACGGGAGGCAGCCGTGAGGACAGCGACACTGGGACCGGCGCAGCGCGCCGAGGCCCTCGCCGGGATGGCCGAGCGGGAACTGGACGTGCTGGTCGTGGGCGCGGGCGTGGTGGGCGCCGGCACCGCGCTCGACGCGGTGACCAGAGGACTCTCGACGGGTCTGGTGGAGGCGCGGGACTGGGCGTCGGGCACGTCCAGCCGGTCGAGCAAGCTGATCCACGGCGGACTCAGATACCTGGAGATGCTCGACTTCGCGCTCGTACGGGAGGCGCTCAAGGAGCGAGGCCTGCTGCTGGAGCGGCTCGCCCCGCACCTGGTGAAGCCGGTGCCGTTCCTCTACCCCTTGCAGCACAAGGGCTGGGAGCGGCTGTACGCGGGCTCGGGCGTCGCCCTGTACGACGCGATGTCCGTCTCCAGCGGGCACGGCCGGGGCCTGCCCGTCCACCGGCACCTGTCGCGCAAACAGGCGCTGCGGGTGGCGCCCGCCCTGCGCAAGGACGCGCTGGTGGGGGCCCTGCAGTATTACGACGCCCAGATGGACGACGCGCGGTACGTCGCCACGCTGGTCCGCACCGCCACGGCGTACGGGGCGCACTGCGCCAACCGGGCGCGGGTGGTCGGCTTCCTCCGGGAGGGGGAGCGGGTCGTCGGCGCGCGGGTGCGGGACGTCGAGGGCGGCGGCGAGTACGAGATCCGCGCGAAGCAGGTCGTGAACGCGACGGGGGTGTGGACGGACGACACCCAGGCGCTGATCGGGGAGCGCGGGCAGTTCCACGTCCGGGCGTCGAAGGGCATCCACCTGGTCGTGCCGAAGGACCGGATCCATTCGAGCACCGGGCTGATCCTGCGGACCGAGAAGTCGGTGCTGTTCGTCATCCCGTGGGGGCGCCACTGGATCGTGGGCACCACGGACACCGAGTGGGACCTGGACAAGGCCCACCCGGCGGCGTCGAGCGCGGACATCGACTACCTGCTGGAGCACGTGAACTCGGTGCTGGCGGTCCCGCTGACGCGCGATGACGTCCAGGGGGTGTACGCGGGGCTGCGGCCGCTGCTGGCCGGCGAGTCGGACGCGACGAGCAAGCTGTCGCGGGAGCACACCGTGGCCCACCCCGTTCCGGGGCTGGTGGTGGTCGCGGGCGGCAAGTACACGACGTACCGGGTGATGGCGAAGGACGCCGTCGACGAGGCGGTGCACGGGCTGGACCAGCGGGTCGCGGAATGCGTGACGGAGGACGTGCCGCTGGTGGGGGCGGAGGGGTACCGGGCCCTGTGGAACGGGCGGGCGCGGATCGCCGCCCGGACGGGTCTTCACGTGGCGCGGGTGGAGCACCTGTTGAACCGGTTCGGCTCGCTGACGGAGGAACTGCTGGACCTGATCGCCGCCGACCCGGGGCTGGCCGAGCCGGTGACCGGGGCGGACGACTACCTGCGGGCTGAGATCGTGTACGCCGCCTCGCACGAGGGGGCGCGGCACCTGGACGACGTCCTGACGCGGCGCACGCGGATCTCGATCGAGACCTTCGACCGGGGGACGCGGTCGGCGCGGGAGTGCGCGGAGTTGATGGCGCCGGTGCTGGGCTGGGACGAGCAGCAGGTCGAGAAGGAAGTGGAACACTACGAGAAGCGGGTCCAGGCGGAGCGGGAATCGCAGCGCCAGCCCGACGACCAGACGGCCGACGCGGCGCGGCTGGGGGCCCCCGACATCGTTCCGTTGTAACTCCGGGATGTGGAAGGGGGAACCGCGGACCCGGGGGGGTCCGTCCGTTGCGGAGTGAGGAACAATGAGGGGCCTGCCGGGGCGGGTTACCGCGGACCCCGGACGCTGCCGGGTCCGTCGGCGTCGCCGGGTCCGCCGGCGCCGCCGGAGCGGGCGGCACGATCGCAGAGGGGACGCATGTCGAAGCCGGAGCACACCGAGTCGCCTGCGGCGGAGCTGGACGATGCGGGTTCGGCTGCGCAGGCGCCTGCCGCATCACCTGGCGGTGGGCCGTCTGGGGGGTCCCCTGCCGGATCGCCCGCCGGTTCGCCTGCCGGTTCGCCAGCGGCGCTGCCCGAGGGTACGGAGTCTGCGGCCGGGGGCGCGAAGCCGGGGGCTGTGGCCAAGGCCGGGGACGCGGACGCCGACGCGGTGAAGTCGGCCGGGCCGGTGAACCCCGCCTCCGCCCAGCGCGCGCAGGCGAAGCCGATGCCCGGGCCGGGCAAGGCCGAGGAGGTCAAGCCCGTGCTCACGAAGGCCGCGGCCGCCAAGTCGGGGTCCGCGAAGGCCGGGGCCGCCGAGCCGACCCCTGCGAACGGTGAGGCGGCGAAGCCCGTGCCGGGGAAGACCGAGGCCGCTGAGCCCGCGCCCGCGAAGGCCGGGACGGGCACGTCCGGGTCCGTGAAGGCCGACACTGCCGAGTCGGGGTCCGTCGGCGTCCGGGGTGCGGCGGTGGAGGAGCCCGAGGACGCACGTCCTGACGCGGCGCCGGCCGAGGTGCCCGCGGCGGAGGACGCCGCGCCGGTGGCCGGGGCAGGGGCCGCGAAGTCCGTCGCCGCGGTTGAGGACGCGAAGCCTGTCGGTCGGGTTGAGGACGCGAAGCCTGTGGCCGGGGGTGTGAAGGGTGGGCGCAAGATCGACGATCCCACCCCCGTGGCCGAGATCGAGCAGGTGAAGCCCGCGGGCAAGGGCGAGGACGCCCAGGCCGCGGGGCGGGGCGGGAGCGGTAAGGCCGCCGAGGGGAACGGGAAGGACGAAGGGCGGCTGCTCGCCGGGCGGTACCGGCTGGGGGCCGTGCTCGGCAAGGGCGGGATGGGCACCGTCTGGCGGGCCGAGGACGAGATCCTGGGCCGCACGGTCGCCGTCAAGGAGCTCCGGTTCACCACCGGGGTCGACGAGGACGAGAAGCGCCGGCTCATCACCCGTACCCTCCGCGAGGCCAAGGCGATCGCCCGGATCCGGAGCGGGGGCGCGGTCACGGTCTACGACGTCGTCGACGAGGACGGCCGCCCGTGGATCGTCATGGAGCTGATCGAGGGTCCGTCGCTCGCCGAGTTCGTCCGGGAGAACGGCCCGCTGACGCCCCGTCGCGCCGCCGAGGTCGGCCTCGCCGTGCTCGACGTGCTCCGGGCCGCGCACCGCCAGGGCATCCTGCACCGGGACGTGAAGCCGTCCAACGTACTGATCGCCGGCAGCAGCGGCCGCGTCGTCCTCACCGACTTCGGCATCGCGCAGGTCGAGGGCGACCCCTCCGTCACCTCCACCGGCATGCTCGTCGGCGCACCCTCCTACATCTCCCCGGAGCGGGCCCGCGGTCAAAAGCCCGGTCCGCCCGCCGACATGTGGTCGCTCGGGGGCCTGCTGTACGCCTCGGTCGAGGGCGTGCCCCCGTACGACAAGGGGTCCGCGCTCGCGACCCTGACCGCGGTGATGACCGAGCCGGTCGATCCGCCCAAGAACGCCGGCCCGCTCACCGAGGTCATCTACGGCCTGCTGGCCAAGGACCCGGCCCACCGGCTCGACGACACCCAGGCGCGGGCGATGCTCACCGCGGTCCTCGACGCCCCCGATCCCGTACCGGTGCCGGTGGCCTCCCCGACCGCGGAGGAGACCCGGCAGATATCGCTCGCGGACGCCAAGGAGGCCGCCGACAAGGTCGCGGCCGAGAAGGCGGAGAAGACAGCCGAGAAGGCGGCGAAGAAGGAGCGCGAGCGACGGGACCGCGAGCAGCGCGAACGGGCCCGTGCCGCGCTGAAGTCGGCCCGGAAGGCCGCGGTCGTCGCGGCTGCGGCCACGGCCGCCGAGGCACCCGGACCGGAGCCCAAGACCGCGTCCAAGCCCAAGGCGTCGCCGGTCGCCGCGCCGCTCACCGACGTGGTGCCGCGCCGTACCATCGTCCTCGCGATCGTCGCCGTGGTCGTGGTGCTGGCCGCGCTCGGCTCCCTCATCGCCTACATGGTCAGCGGTGACGACAAGGACGGCCGCAAGAACGAGGGCAAGGGCGGACAGCCCACCCCGGCCGCGTCCGGCAGTGCCACCCCGGGCGGAAGCCCGCAGAACTCACCGGCCGCGTCGCCGAACACGGGCCAGCCCGGCGGCAACACCGCCGGCGAACCGGGCCAGGGGCAGGACCAGGGCCAGAACCAGGGGCAGAACCAGGGGCAGGGGCAGCAGACTCCCGGCGCCGATCAGGGCCAGGGGTCCGCTCCCGGTGGCGCCGGTGCGCTGCCGGCCGGGTACATCACGGTCACGGAACCCGCGTTCAAGTTCTCGATGGGCATGCCCGAAGGCTTCCGCCGGACGGGCACGGCGGGCGAGGACTCCGGCGGCATATGGAGCCGTGACGGCGGATTCCCGCGCATCCAGGTCGACTTCACCCAGAAACCCGGTAACGACGCCAAGGCCTCGTGGCTCGCCCTGGCCGTGCAGACCGCGGCCAGCAGCGACAACTACCGGCAGATCCGGATAGACACGGTGGACTACCGGGGCTACCCGACCGTCGCCGACTGGGAGTTCGAGCGGGAGCAGAAGGGCATCAAGGTCCGGGTCCTCAACCGCGGCTTCAAGATGGACGCGAAGCACGGCTACGCGATCATGATCAGCTGCCCCGCGGACCAGTGGGACGCCGCGGAGTGCACGCAGATGCGCAACACGGCCTTCGAGACCTTCCGGTCGCTCGGCTGACCCCGGGACGCGGGCGGCCCGCGCGTCGTATCGTGTCAGCGGGGCCATGGGGGGCCGCCGCACTCGGGGGAGGCGAAGTGGAGGAGTACGCGGGCCGGATCCTGGCCCACCGCTACCGTCTGCCGTTGCCGCCGTCCGACGAGTTCGAGCTGGTGGAGACCCGGGCCTTCGACACGCGCAGCGGACAGGAAGTCCTCGTACGGCAGGTGCCGTTGCCCGAGGTCGTGGACGCCGAGCTGCTGGACGGCCACCGGGTCACTCCGACCGCGGGGCGCGGCGGGGTGGCGGAACTGCCCGCCGTCCGGCGCGCCATCGAGGCGGCGCAGGCGGCGGCCGCGATCCCGGACCACCCCAGGCTGGACCAGGTCTTCGACGTGTTCGCCGAGGGCGACTCGCTGTGGATAGTGAGCGAACTGGTCCCGGCCAGGCCGCTGGCCGCGCTGATAGCGGACGAGCCGCTGAGCCCGTACCGGGCGGCCGAGGTGGCGTCGGACGTGCTGACCGCGCTGCGGGTGCTGCACGCGCACGGCTGGACGCACCGGAACATCACCGTTCGGACGGTACTGGTCTGCGACGACGGGCGGGTCGTGCTGACCGGGCTCGCGGCCGGGGCGGCCGAGGAGGCCCTGTGCGGGTACGACCCGGTCCCGAGAGCCGCGTTCGGCGCTGACGCGGGGTGGGACCAGAACCCGCCGCCGGGGCGGTACACCGGTGCCGGGACTCCGCCGGGGACGCCTGGTCCGCTGCCGCTGCCGCATCAGGGGCCGGCGGCCGGGCCGTACTCCGGCGGGGGCGCGGGGCTGCCCGGTGCGGGCCTGGAGGCCTTCGCCGGACCGGCCGCCGGCTCCGACACCGACTACGCCGCCCGCTTCCCCACGGCGGGCCCGGGCGCCGGTCCGCGCACCGGCCCGGACGCGGCCGTGCCGCCCGCCGCCCGGCCGGGCGCGGGCGACGCCGGGTACGCGCCGCTCGTGGCCCCGGGCTACGACACGGGGCCGCGCTACACCGACCACATCACCCCCGAGCGGCCCGCCGAGCGCCCCGACGAGCGGCCCGAGCTGAAGGCCGCCGCCCGGGCCGGGGCCATCGCCGCCTACCGGGCCGGGGCGCAGGCCGCCGCCGCCCGGGTCACCGAGCAGCGCAAGGCCGTCGAGGAGGCGCGGCCCGAGGGGTCGAACCTCCCGCAGGGGTACTCGTACCCGTACGGCGGCCCGGAGGCCGGGGCCACCGGCACCCGCGCGCCCTGGCACGGGGCCACCCCCCGCCAGGCGCTCCCGCCGGGCCCCGCGCGGCAGTCGGCCTCGGACCCGGGTCCGGACCCGGCCTCGGCCCCGGACCCGGAAGCTGGCCAGGCCCCGGACTCCGCGCCGCAGCCCCGCCCCGAGCCGACCGCCCCGTCCGCCCCGTACGACCTGTCCGCTCCGACCGCCCCGTACGCTCCGACCGCCCCGTCCGGGCCGGGCGAGCCGTACCCGGACCGCCCGGCCGAGCCGGACCCGGCCGCGCAGGCGCACGCGCGGCCGTACCCCGCCGCGCAGGCCCGGCCCGGGGCCCCGCTGCCCGCGCGGATCGCGCTGCCGCAGGGGTACCGGCAGGCCGACGCCCCGGACGGGGACCGGCCGTCGGCGGCGGGCTCCCCGGAGCCGGGACGCGCCGTACGGAGCCCCGAGCCGCCCCGGCAGCCGCAGGCCGGCAGCTGGGCCGCCCGGCCGCAGCCGGTCCCGGCACCCGCGCCGGGGCACCCCGCACCGGGGCGCCCCGTGCCCGTACACCCCGCGCCGGGGCACCCCGGTCCGCGGCCCGGCTGGGACGGACCGCGCACCGGGCTGGACGCCGAGCGGGCCCGGCAGACGCGGATGGCCGTCGTCGGGGCCGTCACCGAGCGGTGGGCCCCCGAGCAGGCCGGTCCCGTGCACGGGCACTGGCAGTTGGCGGCCCCGGTCGGCCCGGCGACCGACCTCTGGGCGCTGGGCGCGCTGCTGTACCGCGCCGTGCAGGGGCACGCCCCGTACCCCGAGGACAGCGTCGCCGAACTCGTCGAGATGGTCTGCGCGGAGCCGCCCGCCTTCGCGGAGGAGTGCGGCGCGCTGCGCCCGATCGTCGAGTCGCTGCTGCGTCAGGACCCCACCGAGCGGCCCGACTTCGAGGAGCTGCGCGGCTGGCTGCGTTCGCTCGTACGGTCCGCCCCCGAGCCGGAGGCCGGCTTCGGTTTCCTCCCGATGCCGGAGCCGGACCCCGCGCGGCTGCCCGTCGTACGCCGGCGCGGTGAACTCCACGGGCGGCACCGCAATCCCGCGGGCCCCCGCAAGCCCCGTTCCCTCGGCCGGACCCTGCTCGTCGGGGTACTGGCCCTGCTCGCCGGGGCGGTGGCGTACGCGATGCTGTTCATGCCCCGGTCCGGTGAACCCGGCGGGCAGGTTGGCGCCGGGCCGACGCCGCGCAAGCAGAGCCAGGGCCCCTCGCAGACGCCCGCCGGCACGCCCGAGTCGAAGCCGGCGCCCCAGACGACCACACCGCCCCCGACGGCGGCGCCGACCGTTTCGGCGCCGCCCGGCTACAACGTCCAGCAGGATCCGGAGCACTTCCAGATCGCGGTGCCCGACGGCTGGGACCGCAACGGCATCAACGAGGCCGGCCAGGTGCGTTTCACGGAGGGGCAGTTCGTCCTGACCGTCGTGCCCGGACGGGACAAGGTCCAGGGAAACCCGGACCCGGAGGCCTACCAGAAGGACAAGGAGCCGGAGCTCAACCCCTACCGCAGCTCCACCTGGTCCTCCGTCGGCGACATCAAGAAGACCACGGTGGGCCAGCAGCTCCGCGTCACCGCCCGGTACACGTGGATCGACGGCAACGGGCGCAACGTCTTCGCGCGCAACTTCGTCGTGGCCCTCGGCGGGAGCTACCACGTGGTCATCGTCACCGGTCCGGAGGACGAGTCGGGCAAGGTGACCGAAGTCTTCGAGAAGGCCACGGCGAGTTACAGGGCGGGCGGTTGACGGTTCTCTGACGCCCGATCAGTACGGCGATTGCGTCACAGTGCTGTCTTTACGCGCCCGGTCGGTTCCGGCAGCGCCCGTGCGCTCCGTAACCTGTCCTGAGGTGCAGAGAGCGGCGAGGTTTCGTGGAACAGCAGACAGGTGGGGGCGCCGTGCTCGCGGGCCGGTACCGGCTCATCGAGCCGATCGGCAGCGGTGGCATGGGCAAGGTGTGGCGCGCTCATGACGAGCTGCTCCACAGGACCGTCGCGGTCAAGGAGCTGACGGCGGGTCTGTACGTGGCCCAGGCCGACCGGGAGGTCCTGCACGCCCGGACGCAGAAGGAGGCGCGGGCCGCGGCCCGCATCCAGCACCCCGCGGTCGTCACCGTGCACGACGTGCTGGAACACGACGACCGGCCGTGGATCGTCATGGAGTACATCGACGGCCCGTCCCTCGCGGAGGCGGCCAAGGCGGCCGGCCGGATCGAGCCCCGTGAGGCGGCCCGGATCGGGCTGCACGTCCTGGGCGCGCTGCGCGCCGCCCACGCCGTCGGCGTCCTGCACCGGGACGTGAAGCCGGGCAACGTGCTGCTGGCCAAGGACGGCCGGGTACTGCTCACGGACTTCGGGATCGCCGCGATCGAGGGCGACTCCTCCATCACGCGCACCGGCGAGATCGTCGGCTCCATCGACTACCTGGCCCCCGAGCGGGTCACCGGCGGGGCCCCCGACCCGTCGTCCGACCTGTGGTCGCTGGGCGCCACCCTGTACACGGCCGTCGAGGCCCGCTCGCCGTTCCGCCGCACCTCGCCGATCTCCAGCCTCCAGGCCGTGGTCAACGACGAGCCGCCGCCGCAGCGCCAGTCCGGGGCGCTGGGGCCGGTCATCACCGCCCTGCTGCGCAAGGACCCGGCCGATCGGCCCTCGGCCGTGGAGACCGAGCGGATGCTGCTGGAGGCGATGGAGGGCCGGGAGCCGAAGGCGGCGCAGGCGTACGTACCCACGCGGGCGGTGACCACGGAGGAACTGGCCCCGGCGCAGGATCAGCACGACCGCCCGGAAGCCGAGGCGCGGAACGCCGCGCACGCCCCCCGGCCCCCGCGGTCCCCCTCGGGGGACTCCGTCGCGACGGAGTCCCTCCCGGAGCGGGCCGTTTCCGGTGGCGGCTCGGTCAGGGGCCGCGTCCAGCGCGCCGCGGTGGTCGCCCTGGTGGCAGCGCTGCTCGGCGGCGGCGGTGTCTTCGGGGTGCTGAAGTACACCGGCGACACCGACACCGGGAAGGGCGGCGGCACGGACAAGAACGTGAGCGCCCCCGACCAGCAGAACCCGGGCGACGGCCCGAAGGCGAAGGAGCCCGCCGAGCCCCCGGCCGGCTGGAAGAGGGTCACCGACCCCACCGGCTTCACCCTCTTCGTCCCGGAGGGCTGGACGCGTCAGATGGACGGCGACCAGATCGACTACACCCCCGACAACGGGAAGCACTTCATCCGGATCGCGGCCGACCCCACCCCGGACTACGTGAACCCGTACGCGCACCTGCTCGACCTGGAGAAGCAGGTGCAGAAGCGGACGGACTACAAGCAGCAGCGGCTCAACCAGAACACCTTCCGGGACAGCACCCGGTCCGCGCTGTGGGACTTCACCTGGACCGAGAAGGGGACGCACGCCGGACCCCGGCGGGCCAAGGAGCAGATGTACATCGATCCGGACGGCACCGAGTACGCGATCTACATGTCGAGCCCGGCCGCCGACTGGAACACGACCAGCCAGCAGTTCGACATCGTGCTCAGCGGCTGGGAGCCGCCCGCCAAGGCGCAGTGACCCGCCGGGCGTGCGGTGACCCCGCCACGCGGGCGGTGACCCGGCCAAGGGGCGGTGATCCCGCCAAACGCGTCGATCGTGCCAGCGATCACTGGCGGAAAAGGCAAAATCCGGTTACCCACGGGTACCCAAAGGCTCGCGGGCGCAATACGCTCACCGCCATGACGGACTCGCAGGCCCCCGCCGCCCCCCTCCGCGCCGCACCGCGGCCCACCAACCCGGTCGCCAAGGCCCCGGCGGGCGTCCGCACCGCCGCCGACGTGGTGACTCCCGACCTGGTCGCCCGGCTGACCCGCGGCATCATCGGCTCCGGCCGGACCGCCAACCACACCCCCTTCACCGGGGACCGGCTGGCCGAGCTTCCCGAGGCCACCCCCGAGGACGTCGCCGAGGCCTTCGACCGGGCCCGCGCCGCGCAGCCCGCCTGGGCCGCCGTCCCCGTACGCAAGCGGGCCGCGGTGCTGCTGCGCTTCCACGACCTGGTCCTCGCCCGGCAGGCCGAGGTCCTCGACCTCATCCAGCTGGAGACCGGCAAGGCACGCCTGCACGCCCACGAGGAGGTTCAGGCGGTCGCCATCGCCGCCCGTCACTACGGCCGAAAGGCCCCCTCGTACCTGCGCCCCAAGGGCCACACGGGCGCGATGCCGACCCTCACCAAGGTCACCGAACTGCGCCAGCCGCGCGGGGTCGTCGGCCAGATCGCCCCCTGGAACTACCCCCTGGAGCTGTCGGTCGGCGACGCGCTGCCCGCCTTCGTCTCCGGCAACGCGCTCGTCATGAAGCCCGACACGGAGACCGCGCTCACCGCCCTGTGGGCCCGTGACCTGCTGATCGAGGCCGGACTTCCCGCCGAGGTCTTCCAGATCGTCCTCGGCGAGGGACCCGTCGTCGGCCCGGAGGTCGTCCGGCACGCCGACTACGTCTCCTTCACCGGCTCCACCCGTACCGGCCGCGAGGTCGCCCGCGGCGCGGCCGACCGCCTCGTCGGCGTCTCCCTCGAACTCGGCGGCAAGAACGCCATGCTCGTCCTGCACGACGCCGACGTGGAGAAGGCCGCCGCCGGCGCCGTCCGCGCCTGCTTCTCCTCCGCCGGACAGCTGTGCATCTCCATCGAGCGGCTGTACGTACACGCCTCGGTCGCCGACACGTTCGTCGAGCGCTTCGCCGCCCGCACGAAGGCCATGCGCCTGGGCAGCTCCCTCGCCTACGGGGCGGACATGGGCTCGCTGGTCGGGACACGCCAGCTGGAGACCGTCCAGCGGCACGTGGACGAGGCCGTCGCCAAGGGCGCCGTACTCGTCGCCGGCGGCAGCGCCCGCCCCGACATCGGCCCCCTCTTCTACGAGCCCACCATCCTCGACGGCGTCGAGGCGCCCATGGCGGTGTGCGGCGAGGAGACCTTCGGACCGGTCGTCTCCGTCTACCGCTTCACCGACGAGGACGAGGTCATCGCGCAGGCCAACGCCACCTCCTACGGCCTCAACTCCAGCGTCTGGACCAAGGACGCCCGCCGCGGCCACGCCGTCGCCGCCCGCCTGCGCACCGGCACCGTCAACATCAACGAGGGCTACGCCCCCGCCTACGGCAGCGCCCAGGCGCCCATGGGCGGCATGAAGGACTCCGGCCTCGGCCGCCGCCACGGCTCCGAGGGCATCCTCAAGTACACCGAGGCCCAGACCGTCGCCCACCAGCGGCTGCTGCCGATGGCGCCCTCGCTGGGCAT
The DNA here is from genome assembly GCF_026627255.1 of Streptomyces antarcticus. Taxonomy (GTDB): domain Bacteria; phylum Actinomycetota; class Actinomycetes; order Streptomycetales; family Streptomycetaceae; genus Streptomyces; species Streptomyces antarcticus. Next base: position 42,455 of record NZ_JAPNLM010000019.1, read on the forward strand.
GGACGACGAGAAGTACGCGGCGTTCATGACCCGCAGCCTCCAGGTCATGAAGGCACTCCGACTGCGTTAGGGGCCCACCCGTGTCGCACGCGCACGACTACGACTACGACGTCATCGTCATCGGATCGGGGTTCGGCGGGTCGGTCTCGGCCCTGCGCCTGACCGAGAAGGGGTACCGGGTCGGCGTCCTGGAGGCAGGACGCCGGTTCACCCGCGAGAGCCTGCCGAAGAACAGCTGGGACCTGCGCAACTACCTGTGGGCCCCGGCCCTCGGGCTGTACGGGATCCAGCGCATCCACCTGCTCGGCAACGTCATGGTGCTGGCCGGCGCCGGGGTGGGCGGCGGCTCGCTCAACTACGCCAACACCCTCTACGTGCCGCCCGCCGCCTTCTTCGAGGACCGGCAGTGGGCGTCCATCACCGACTGGCGCGGCGAGCTCGCCCCCTACTACGACCAGGCCAAGCGGATGCTGGGGGTGCGCCTGAACCCGACGATGACCGCCTCCGACGTCCACCTGAAGGCCGTCGCCGAGCAGATGGGCGTCGGGGACTCCTTCCACATGGCCCCGGTCGGCGTCTTCTTCGGCGACGGCAAGGACGGCGAGAACGGCGAGCAGGGCGCGGGCCGTGCCCGGGCCAGGCCCGGCGAGGAGGCCGCCGACCCGTACTTCGGCGGCGCCGGACCCGCCCGCAGGGCCTGCACCGAGTGCGGCGAGTGCATGACCGGCTGCCGGCACGGCGCGAAGAACACCCTGAACGAGAACTACCTGCACCTGGCCGAGCGCGCGGGCGCCGTCATCCACCCGATGACCACGGTCACCGCGCTCTCCGAGGACCCCGACGGCGGCCACCGCGTCCGTACGGTCCCCACCGACAGCCGACGCGGCGGCCGGTCGAAGGTGCTGCGCGCCCCGTACGTGGTCGTCGCGGCGGGCACGTACGGCACCCAGACCCTGCTGCACACCATGAAGGACCGCGGCGAGCTGCCGCGCCTGTCGGAGCGGCTCGGCGAGCTGACCCGGACCAACTCCGAGGGCCTGGTCGGCGCGCAGACCGACGACCGCCGCTACCGCAGGCGGCACGGCGCGGACCTCCCCCAGCTACCGCTGGGAGGTGCCCCCGGGGCCGACTTCACCCACGGCGTGGCGATCACCTCCTCGGTGCACCCCGACGCCGACACCCACATCGAGCCCGTCCGCTACGGCAAGGGCTCCAACGCGATGGGGTTCATGACGATCCTCCAGGTGCCCTACTCCCGGCACCGGGTCCGGGCCTGGTTCGCCCGGACCGCGCGGCACCCCCTCCAGCTGGCGCGCTCGCTGTCCAACCGGCGCTGGTCCGAGCGGACCATCATCGGCCTGGTCATGCAGTCGCTGGACAACTCGCTGACGACCTACCGCAAGCCGGGCGGCATCGGCAAGGGCCTGCTCACCGCCCGCCAGGGCCACGGAGCCCCGAACCCGGTCCAGATCGCGGAGGCCACCCGGGCCGCGTCCCTGCTGGCGGAGGAGATCAACGGCTTCGCGGGCAGCAACATCGGCGAGCTGCTGGGGGCCCCGCTCACCGCGCACTTCCTCGGCGGCTGCCCGATCGGCGCGTCGGCGGGGGAGGGCGTGGTCGACCCGTACCACCGGCTCTACGGTCACCCTGGCATCTCGGTGGTGGACGGCTCGGCCGTCTCCGCCAACCTCGGGGTCAACCCGTCGCTGACGATCACGGCGCAGGCGGAGCGGGCGATGTCGTTCTGGCCGAACAAGGGCGAGCAGGACGCGCGCCCGGAGCAGGGCGCGGCGTACGTCCGCCTCCCGGCGGTGGAACCGGTCAGCCCGGCGGTGCCGAAGGAGGCCTTCGGGGCGCTGCGGCTGCCGTTCCTCGGGATCCCCGAGGTCCCGGCGAAGCAGGAGGCGCCGTAGCGGGACGCGGGGCCGGCGGGACGCGGGGCGACGCGGTGACGGGCGGGGACTGCACTCCCCCTCCGAGCGCAGTCCCCGCACGCATCTGGTGACACGTGATCCGCACCGATGGTTGTACCGGAACCAGCCCTCCCGGTCCGTGGTGTCCGTCACACGGTGAAGGGCGGACCCGGCGGGGAGGGGCCGTACACGAGGGAACGGGCGCGGTGGCGAGGGGCCGTACACGCGGAACGGCCGGCCCGGGGCGTCCCCCGGACCGGCCGTCCCGTCACGGACCGGGCTGCTGTCCCCTGCCGTCCGGTCACGCTGAGGAGCGAGGTCCCACGACGCACGCCCCACGGGGCGTACGTCTCATCGCTCCGGCGGAGCCACGCGTGGTGCTGCGGTCCCGCGCCTGGCTGGCGCGGCCACCCTCACCAACGAAGGGCCCCGGGGCGGGTCACGGCCCGGACGAGTGACGAACGGGCGTGACACGGCGTGCGGCCGCGGGCGTCAGACCCGGCCCCGGCACAGCTCCAGCAGGGTCATCGCCAGGGTGGTGCCGGGCTTTCCGAGCGCGTCGCTCCAGTGCGAGAGCACCTCCATCTCGCGGGACAGGTGCACCCGGCGCCCTCCCGATGAGATCCGGGCCTCCTGGATGACCGTGGAGAGGGCCATCCGCTCCTGGATCAGCCCGATGATGTGGTCGTCGAGGGCGTCGATGCGGGTGCGGGAGCCGGCGATCAGCTGCTCGGGGGTGGTGGTCGTCATGGTCATGGCGCATCTCCTGTGGCTGTGGCTGTGGCTCGTGTGTGGGCGGTTGCCGTGGCCGACAGGAGCGGGAACGCAGGAGCGCCCCGGTCCTGTCGGACCGGGGCGCTCTCTGGGAAGTCAGCGGCTCAAGCGAGCATCACGAAGACCCGTGGCGACCGGACCGACCGGTGCCATAGGTAAAGAGGAAGCTCAGCTGCTCGCGCATGGAACGGATTATGGCCTTCCGTCCCCCTTCAGGCCAAGCCGGTTCGGATGGTGAGACGAAGAGGGGCCCGGGTCCCCCGGTAGAATCGACAAAACAGCCACCTCTTCCGCCGGAAGGCCGCCCCGTGCCAGAAGCACCCTCCGCCGCCCACGACAGCGCCCCGGACACGGTTCTCGTCGTCGACTTCGGCGCCCAGTACGCCCAGCTCATCGCCCGCCGCGTCCGCGAGGCACGGGTCTACAGCGAGATCGTCCCCAGCACGATGCCGGTGGCCGAGATGCTGGCCAAGGACCCCAAGGCGATCATCCTCTCCGGCGGCCCCTCCTCCGTGTACGAGGACGGCGCGCCCACCATCGACCGCGCCCTGTTCGAGGCCGGCGTCCCGGTCTTCGGCATGTGCTACGGCTTCCAGCTGATGGCGGTCACCCTCGGCGGCCAGGTCGACAACACCGGCGCCCGCGAGTACGGCCGTACCCCCCTGGCCGTCTCCAAGTCCGGCTCCACCCTCTTCGAGGGCACCCCCGACAACCAGTCGGTGTGGATGTCCCACGGCGACGCGTGCTCGGCCGCCCCCGAGGGCTTCACCGTCACCGCGTCGACCGGCGTCGTCCCGGTCGCGGCCTTCGAGAACGACGAGAAGAAGCTGTACGGGGTCCAGTACCACCCCGAGGTCATGCACTCCACGCACGGCCAGCAGATCCTGGAGCACTTCCTCTACCGCGGCGCCGGCCTGGCCCCCACCTGGACCACGGGCAACATCGTCGAGGAGCAGGTCGCCGCGATCCGCGAGCAGGTCGGCGACAAGCGCGCCATCTGCGGCCTCTCCGGCGGCGTGGACTCCGCGGTCGCCGCGGCGCTCGTACAGAAGGCCATCGGGTCGCAGCTCACCTGCGTCTACGTCGACCACGGCCTGATGCGCAAGGGCGAGACCGAGCAGGTCGAGAAGGACTTCGTCGCGGCCACCGGCGTCCAGCTGAAGGTCGTCGACGCGCAGGAGCGCTTCCTGAACGCGCTGGCCGGCGTCTCCGACCCGGAAACCAAGCGCAAGATCATCGGCCGTGAGTTCATCCGCGTCTTCGAGCAGGCGCAGGCCGAGATCATCGCCGAGGGCGGCGCGGACGTGGCCTTCCTGGTGCAGGGCACCCTGTACCCGGACGTCGTCGAGTCCGGCGGCGGCACCGGCACCGCGAACATCAAGTCCCACCACAACGTGGGCGGCCTCCCCGACGACATCGAGTTCGAGCTCGTCGAGCCGCTGCGCCAGCTGTTCAAGGACGAGGTCCGGATGGTCGGCCAGGAGCTGGGCCTCCCGGACGAGATCGTCCAGCGCCAGCCCTTCCCCGGCCCCGGCCTCGGCATCCGCATCGTCGGCGAGGTCACCAAGGAGCGCCTGGACCTGCTGCGCGAGGCCGACGCCATCGCCCGCCACGAGCTGACCGCCGCCGGTCTGGACCGCGAGATCTGGCAGTGTCCGGTCGTCCTGCTCGCGGACGTCCGCAGCGTCGGCGTCCAGGGCGACGGCCGCACCTACGGTCACCCGATCGTGCTGCGCCCCGTCTCCTCCGAGGACGCCATGACCGCGGACTGGACGCGCATGCCGTACGAGGTGCTCGCCCGGATCTCCACCCGGATCACCAACGAGGTGCCGGACGTGAACCGTGTCGTCCTCGACTGCACGAGCAAGCCCCCGGGCACCATCGAGTGGGAGTGACCGGGTCCTGACCCGCGTACGACGGAGCCGCCGCTCAGCCTGGCTGAGCGGCGGCTCCGTCGTCGCTCCGTCGTTTTCGCCGGTGCGCGGCCCTGTTCTCCTCGCGCGGTGGCCAGTACCTTGCGCCGACGACCGGCGGAGCGCGGACGAAGACGACCGACGAGGAGAGCGAGCGATGGCCGACGAGACGGCGGCGGCGGACATGCGGCTCGATCCGGCGGGCGCGCGCCCCGGTCCGGTGCTTGGCGCACGGCCCGGTCAGGTGCGCGGCGCGCGGCCCGGCCCGGTGCCGGTGGAGCGGCTGCGCTTCGACATGCCGCCCGAGCACGCGGATCCCGCCGACGAGCGCGCGCACCGAAAGGAACGGCTCGCCGAGGCGCTGCGGCTGCTGGGCGCCCTCGGGTACGAGGACGGGGTGGCCGGGCACGTCAGCGCACGGGACCCGGAGTTCGCCGACTGCTACTGGGTGAACCCCTTCGGCCGGGCCTTCGCCACGCTGACCCCCGAGGACCTGCTGCTGGTCGACGGGGACGGGCGGGTGCTCCAGGGCGGGCGCCGCGTCAACGAGCTGGCCTTCGCCGTGCACGCGGCCGTCCACCGGGAGCGCCCCGGGACGGTGGCCGTCGTCCGTACGCGGGGCCCGTACGGCGGGGCGCTGGCCGCGCTCGGCGAACTGCTGGCCCCGATCACCCAGGAGGCCTGCGCCTTCTACGGGGACCACGCGCTGCTCGACGAGTTCGCCGCGGCCGAGGACCCGCGCCGGACCGGGCGGGCACTGGGACCGTACAAGGCGCTGGTGCTGCGCAACCGCGGGCTGCTGACGGTCGGGGACACGGTCGACGCCGCGGTCTGGTGGTTCATCGCCGCGGAGCGGGCGGCGCAGGTGCAGCTGATCGCGCGGGCGGCCGGGAAACCGGTGCCGATCGACCACCACGGCGCGGTCCTCCTGCGCGAGCGGTTCGGGTCCGATCTGGCGGCCTGGGCGAACTACCAGCCGTTGCGCCAGACGGCCCCACGGCCCGTGACGTCAACATCATGAACCGTTAATCACCTGCTCTGACATCGTGCGCAATCCGGAGCACTGCCGCAGTGGTGCACAATTCGCTGGCATTGCACCGTTGTTCAGAGAGGCGGCACGCACGTGGCTGTCCAAGAGATCTCCCGAAGCACCCATACCGCCGTCTGCGCCTGCGAGGAGTGCGCACGCGAAGGACACCGGCGCGCGGTCGCCGCGTTCCTGGAGAAGCGCGACGAGTTCGCCGCCGGCCACGGCGTTCCGGCCGCCGTCGCCCACTCCCTCGGCGCGTCCCGGCAGTGGGTCTCCGACGAGCTGACCCTGTCGGCCCGCACCGTCGCCGACCGGGGCCGGGAAGCCGGCAACTCCTGGCTGTACCTGTTCTCCCGGCGGGCCGTGCTCGCCGTGTGGATCGCCGCCGGGGTCCTGCTGCTGGTCCAGGTCGCCGCCGCGCTCGGCACCGGCTGGTCCACCGCGCGCACCGCCGGGCTGCTGGCCGCGCTGCTGCTCGCCGGACTGCTCACCGTCGCGGCCCGCGCCCAGTCGGTGCGGGGCGGGATGCTGGCGCCGCTGGTCGGCGAGGACAACCGGCTCTCCACCTCCAAGGCCGTGCCGAGCGCCTGGGTGGTGCTGGCCGCCTTCGCGGCGCTGCTGCCCGCGCTGCGGCTGGCCGCGTCGGTGCCCGGCCCCGAGCGGCAGGCCCTGTACGAGGGGTTCGCCCTGGAGGGCGCGCTGCCGCTGCTGGCGGTCGTCGCGCTGACCTCGATGGTGGCCGTACTGGTCCGCCGGGTCGTCTCCGTACGCATCCTGGGCCAGCGGCTGCAGAAACTGCCCGCGGACCGGCCGCGCGGGGCGGACCTGCTCACCGACGACGCGGGGCGCGGCTCCTTCCCCGACGCGCAGTACGTCCTGGTCTCGGCGGTGGTGCTGGTCCACGCGGCGGTGTCGCTGGCCCGCTTCCCGGACCGGCTGCCCCGGCTGCCGTGGGCGCTGGCCGTGCTGGTGGCGCTGTCGGCCGCCGTCTACCTGGCCGCCAAGTACGCGGAGGGCAGCCGCCCGCTCGTGCTGTCGGTGGTGCGCAGACGCGAACCCGGGGACCTGGACGCCGCCGTCCGACCCGGGGACGACATCGAGATCCGCGGGGTGGGCTTCGTGCCGCCCGGGGCGCAGACCCCGGAGATGCTGGCCCGGCTGGTCGTACGGATCGGGGCGGTGCACGTGCACGTGCCGCTGGTCCCGGTGGCGGGCGGGTTCACCAACCCTTCGGACGCCGTACTGACGGTGCCGGTGCCGGCGGAAGTGGAACCGGGGCGCGTCGACGTCCAAGTGGTGACCGCCGCAGGAGTGGAATCCAACCGCTGCACCATCGACGTGGCCGAGTGATCGGGGTACACATGTCGCGTGAATCGAACCGATGTACTTGACGTCGCCCCGTCGAAGCCCTCCCCGCTGAAGGAGTGCGCGGCCCGGTACGCGCTGCTGCCCCTGCGGATCTTCCTCGGGGTGACCTTCGTATACGCCGGCCTGGACAAGCTGACCGATTCCGCGTTCCTCGCCGCCACCGGCGACGGCTCCATCGGCGACCAGATGCGCGCCGTGCGCGACAGCTCCGCGATCCCGGCCATGGTGGACATGGCGCTGGAGGCCCCCGTGGCCTTCGGGACGGTCATCGCCCTCGGGGAGCTCCTGGTCGGGCTCGGGGTCCTCGTCGGCCTGCTGACCCGGATCGCGGCCCTCGGCGGAGCGCTGATCGCGCTCAGCCTCTGGCTCACCGTCTCCTGGGCGGTGTCCCCGTACTACTACGGGAACGACCTGGTGTACCTCATCGCCTGGACCCCGCTGATCATCGCCGGAGCGCCCTACTGGTCGCTCGACGAGCGGATCCGCTCGCGGCGGTCCCTGCGCACGGCGTAGGTCACCATCCCGACCAGGGCGGCGAGCGACAGCCCGCCCGCGGCCATCGGGACGACCAGGAACCACGGCAGATCGGCCCGGCCGGTCGCGTCGAGCAGGTAGAGCGCGCCCGCGGTGATCAGGACGAGCCCCGCCAGGAGCCGTCCCGGCTGGAACTCATGACGCCGCACGGGCCACCTCCACCTGTCCCACACCCGTGTCCAGGTGCAGCTCGATCGTTCCGCCGGCCTCGGTGCCGGGGGAGGGGGGCAGTGTCGCCCCCTGGGTCTCGCCGCCGCGGCGGACGCGGAAGTCCCGGCTGGTCTCACCGGGCATGTGGATGTCGCCGAACCGGACCGACACGTCGGCCACGGCCGTCACCTCCCGCGGCACGATCACCTTCAGCCGGCCCGCGTCCAGGGAGGCGCGGACCGCCACGGTGGTGCCCTTCGGCACGTCCAGGCGGCTCAGGTCCAGCGTGGCCAGCCCGGTGCCCGCCTCGTACGCGGGCCGTACGTCGGCCACCGCGGCGGGCCGCCAGTCGGTCCGGCGCCAGTCCGTGCCGATCTCGGCGGGCAGCGCCGACGCCCCCGCCAGCAGTCCGGCGGTGACGAGGGCGAGGAGGACGGTGCCGAAGCCCGTACGCCCCTTGAACGAGCTGACCGCGAGGCCGAGGCCGAACACGGCCAGGGCCGAGGCCAGCCCGATCTGCAGGGCGTGGGTCAGCGTGCCGCCCTCCCAGACGGAGGCGGCGGACCCGGCCCCGGCCAGCACGGCCAGGACGAACACCCGGCCCCCGATGCCGCCGCGCGGGCGGACCGCGACGGCGGGCGGCGCCTCCGGCACGGCCGGGGAGCCGCTCCAGGGGTCGGCGACCTCGTCGTCGGGCCCCCACAGGTAGCCCGTCCCGCCGACCGGGCCGGTGGTGCCGTCCTTGACCAGCGGGTCCCGCCACCACGACGGACCGCCGGGGGCGGGCGGTGCCTTGGTCTCCGGCGGGGCCGGCGAGTGCGCCGGCCGGTGCGAGGCGGGCGCCTCCGCCTCGGGGACGGCGGTGACCCGGCGCCGCTGCGACCAGTACGAGGCGCCGCCCAGCGTCAGGATGACCAGGATCGAGAAGACCGCCATCTCGCCGTTGTCCAGCATCGACAGGAACAGCGCGCAGCCCACCAGGGCGGCGAACACCGCCGCCAGGGTGGCGCCCTCGACCCGGCCGGTCAGCAGCTTCTTGGCCTCGCTCTCCTCCTCGCCCTCCAGGGGCAGCAGCAGCCAGGCGAATCCGTAGAAGATCAGGCCGACGCCGCCGGTGACCGCGAGGACACCGAGGAAGATCCGGAAGACCACCGGGTCCAGGTCGAAGTGCCGGCCCAGCCCCCCGCACACGCCCGCGAGGACCTTGTCACGCCTGGCGCGGCGCAGGGGCGGCCGGGCCGCCGGGGGCGGTGCTGCCGCGGGGTCCGCCGGCGGGGCGTCGTGTACTTCGGTCATGCGTCCATGGTGGCGGCCCGCGGCGCCCCGCGGCACCCGGCCCGACCCTGGCGCAACCCTGATATCCCCCGGCCAGAACTGGGGGGATGCCCTGATGCCGGCCCGCCCCCGCGCGTGTGACCATCAGTGACATGCCCGCAGCCGCCGCACCCCGCACCCCGCACGCATCGGAACCCCTGCCCGAGCCCGCACCGCAGCGCAAGCTCTACCGCAGCGCCGACGGCCGGATGCTCGGAGGGGTCGCGCGCGGGCTCGCCGGGCACCTCGGGCTGCCCGTGATCTGGGTCCGGCTGGCGTTCCTCGCCCTCTTCATGTTCGGGGACGGCCTCGGCGTCCTGCTGTACGCCGCGTTCTGGGTGTTCGTACCGCTCGGCGTCGGCGGCCGCACCGCGAACGGCTCCCTCTGGGAGACCTGCGCCGACGGGAGCCGCCGGCTGCGCAAACCCGACCGGGGGCAGGTCACCGCGCTGATCGCCCTGTTCATCGGCGCCGGCATCTTCATCTCCAAGGTCCAGCTCGGCGGCGAGTCCGGCCGGTACGTGTGGCCGACGCTGCTGGTCGGCGCCGGCGTGGTCCTCGTGTGGCGCCAGGCCGACAACGCCCGCCGCGCCCACTGGAACGCCGCCGCCGGACGGCACGCCCGCCTGCTCCAGACCGCCCGGGCACTCGCCGGCGTCGTCCTCGTCGGCGTGGGCCTGACCGTCTTCATCGTCGTACGGGGCTCCGCCGCCCAGCTGGGCAACGTCCTCACCGCCACCCTCGCCGTCCTCGTCGGCGTCGCCCTGCTCGCCGGACCCTGGCTGATCCGGATGACCCAGGACCTCTCCGAGGAACGGCTCATGCGCATCCGCGCCCAGGAGCGCGCCGAGGTCGCCGCCCACGTCCACGACTCGGTGCTGCACACCCTCACCCTGATCCAGCGGGGCGCGGAGGACGCCGGAGAGGTGCGCCGCCTGGCCCGGGCCCAGGAACGCGAGCTGCGGAACTGGCTGTACAAGCCCGAGGGCACCGGCAAGGACGAGGCCGAGGAGCCCACGACGCTGGCGGAGGCCGTGAAGAAGACCGCCGCCGAGGTCGAGGACCACCACGGGGTGCCCATCGAGGTCGTCGTCGTTGGCGACTGCCCTCTCGACGAGGGGCTGGCGGCGCAGGTCCAGGCAGCGCGTGAGGCGATGGTCAACGCCGCCAAGTACGGTGGCGAGGGCGGGCCGGTGCAGGTCTACGCCGAGGTCGAGGGCCGGACGGTGTTCGTGTCCGTACGGGACCGCGGGCCGGGCTTCGACATCGACGCGGTACCGGACGACCGCATGGGCGTACGAGAATCGATCATCGGCCGGATGCAGCGCAACGGCGGGACCGCTCGGCTGCGGTCCGCTCCCGACGGCGGCACCGAAGTCGAGCTGGAGATGGAGAGGGCGGCGAACGCAGCATGACCGGAGGCAGCATGTCCGACGAGAACACAGGCACGGCACCGACCAGGCGGGTCCGGGTGGTCCTCGTCGACGACCACCGCATGTTCCGCACCGGCGTGCAGGCCGAGATCGGCGAGACCGACCGCACCGGCGTCGAGGTCGTCGGCGAGGCGGCCGACGTGGACCAGGCCGTCACCGTCATCACCGCCACCCGGCCCGAGGTGGTCCTGCTCGACGTGCACCTGCCCGGCGGCGGCGGCGTCGAGGTGCTGCGGCGCTGCGCCCCGCTGATGGGGACCGCCGAGAACCCGGTGCGCTTCCTCGCGCTGTCGGTGTCGGACGCCGCCGAGGACGTCATCGGCGTCATCCGGGGCGGCGCGCGCGGCTACGTCACCAAGACCATCACCGGCACCGACCTGGTGGACTCGGTCTTCCGGGTGCAGGAGGGCGACGCGGTGTTCTCGCCGCGGCTGGCGGGCTTCGTGCTCGACGCGTTCGCCTCGACGGACGCGCCGCCGGTGGACGAGGACCTGGACCGGCTCACGCAGCGGGAGCGCGAGGTGCTGCGGCTGATCGCGCGCGGGTACGCGTACAAGGAGATCGCCAAGCAGCTCTTCATCTCGGTGAAGACGGTCGAGTCGCACGTCTCGGCGGTGCTCAGGAAGCTCCAGCTGTCCAACCGGCACGAGCTGACCCGCTGGGCGACGGCCCGCCGGCTGGTCTGACCGGCTGGTCTGACCGGCGGGTCCGGTCCGGGCTGCCGGGCCGGTCCGCGGGGACGTCCGCCGGACCGGTCCGGCGCGTGTGATCCACGCCGCAGGGGGAGTGGGCAACCGTAAGGCGCGCTGACGTCCTCTTTGATGGCGTGATGAGCCTGACGGGGACCCCCCTCTTCGTGGCGGTGGTCGCGTTGACCGTGACCGCCGTCGTCCTGCCGCTGGCCGTGTGGAGCAGGGTGCGCGGCCCCGCCGCCGTGCGCGTCGCCACCCGCGGCACGATGCTCGTCTTCGCGCAGGTCACCGCCGTCGCGCTGGTGTTCGTAGGCATCAACCGGGACATGAACTTCTACACCTCCTGGGGCGACCTGCTCGGCACCGGGAAGTACGTCACCGCCGCCCCCGACCTCGGCCCGGACGGGCTCGGCGGGAAGAAGGTGGAAGAGGCGCCGAAGGTCCGCCAGCAGTTCCAGCCGGTGGACGGCCTCGGCGGCCGGGTCCAGAAGACCGAGCTCGACGGGAAGGTCTCCGGGGTCAAGGGCGACGTCATGGTGTGGCTGCCGCCGCAGTACGACGACCCGGCGTACAAGGACAAGAAGTTCCCGGTGGTCGAACTGATCCCCGGCATCCCGGGGACGGGCAAGTCCTGGTTCCAGGGGCTCAAGGCGCACGAGGTGTTGGAGCCGCTGATGAAGAACGGCACGGTGCAGCCGTTCATCCTGGTCTCTCCGCGCGCCATGCTGCTCGGCAACGGCGACACGGGCTGCGCCAACCTCCCCGGCAAGGTCAACGCCGACAGCTGGTTCAGCGTCGACGTCCGCAAGATGGTCGTCGACAACTTCCGGGCCTCGGACGAGGCGCGGACCTGGGGCGTGGCCGGGTACTCGGCCGGCGCGTACTGCGCCGCCAAGCTGGCCATCGCCCACCCCGACCGCTACGCCGCGGCCGTCTCGCTCTCCGGTTACAACGACCCCGGCCAGGAGCCCTCGTCGCTGGTCGCCCAGGACCCGGAGCTGCGCCGCACCCACAACCTGCTGAACCTGCTCAAGGTGGCGCCGACGCCGCCGCCGGTCTCCCTGTGGATGTCCGGGGCCGCGCACGACGGCTACCTGTCCGGCATGGACCTCAAGGGCGCCGCGAAGAGCCCGACCGTGGTGCACGCGGAGAAGGTGACCGGCGGTCACAACCTGGAGTCGTGGTCCAAGCAGCTCCCGCAGACCTTCGGCTGGCTGACCACGCAGGTCAAGGCGCCGTAGCCAGCCGTAACCAGCAGGGCGGGTCTAGGCGGGGCGCGAGGCGCCGGCCCAGGGCATCGAGTCGAGCGGGGCCACCCGGACCGTCGAGCCCGGACGCGGGGCGTGGATCATCTGGCCGTTGCCGATGTACATGCCGACGTGCGTGATGCCGGAGTAGAAGAACACCAGGTCTCCGGGGGCCAGCTGGTCGCGGGAGACCCGGCGGCCCGCGTTGATCTGGGTGTACGTGGTGCGGGGGAGCGAGACCCCGGCCGACCGCCAGGCCGCCTGGGTCAGCCCCGAGCAGTCGAAGGACCCCGGGCCCGTCGCGCCCCAGACGTACGGCTTCCCGATCGCCCCGTACGCGAAGGCCACGGCGCGGGCGGCGCGCGAACCGTCGGCCGGCGCCGGCGCCGACGCGGCGCGCCGCGCGGGTGCGGCGGCCGAGGCGGCCGCAGGGGTGGGGGTGGTGGTGGCCGTGGCGGCGGCCGTCCGGGCCTCGTAGGCCGCGCGCTCCTCGGCGGTGAGCCTGGCCAGCTGCTGCCTGGCGGCGGCGAGCTTGGCCTGGATCTCGGCCTTGTGCCCGGCGAGTTCGTCCCGCTTGGCACGCAGGTCGGAGACCCGCCCGGCGGCCTGGGTCCGCAGTTTCCCGACCTCGTCCAGCCCGCGGCGCACGGCGGTGATCCCGGCGGCGTTGCGGTCGCCGGCGCGGGCGATGAAGGCGGCCTGGGCCAGGTACTCCTGCGGGTTGGAGGACAGTGCGAGCCGCACGGCGGTGCCCAGGGAACCGCCGCGGTACTGGCCGGCGGCGAGGGTGCCGAGCGCGCCGCGGGCGGTGTTGAGCCGGTCGGTCTTGCGGGCGGTCTCCTCGCGCAGGCCGGTCAGCGCCCGCTCGGCCTCGTCGGCCTGCTCCTTCGCCCCGTTGTACCGCTCGGTCGCGGCCTCGGCCTCCTCGTAGAGCCGGTTCACCTCCGCTTCGACCTGGGCGGGGGTGGGCCGGGGGCCGGCCTGGGAGGTGCCTTCGAAGGCGGTCGCGGTGGCAGCGCCCGCGAGGGCGAGGGTGGCGGCGGTCCGTACGGTGCCGCCGGAGAACGGGCGCTGCCTGGGCTTTCGGTGACTGGCCACGCGGGCCTCACGTCCTTCCTCTGTCGGTGCTTGCTGGAGGAGGACGCTAGACCCGGAGGTAACGGGCAGATGAAGGGTGATCGCAAGTGGCCTGATGCGACCGGATGTGGTCGCACGGGACCGGAGCGGATCGATGCCGGAGGACGGCGGTGAGGATATTGACCGCTGCCGGTCCGGCCCGGTGTGATCAGCCGAAGAATCGCGTCAGCTCGGCGACGACGGCCTCCGGCTGCTCCTCCGGGAGGTAGTGGCCGCTGCCGTCGATGCGGACGACCCGGGTGTCGGCGCCCAGCGCCGGGACGGCATGGGTGAGCAGCTCGTAGTTGCTGTGCTCGCCGCCGAGGGCGAGCAGCGGGCCGGTCACCGGGGCGTACGTGGCGAGGTCGGCGATGTCCTGCCCGAAGGTCCGGTACCAGTCGTTTCCGGCCCGGATCGCGTCCGGGGAGTCGTACGCGAGGGCGTACACCGCCCGGGAACGCGCGTCGATGGCGGCCGGGTCGGCGGCGCCGTGGGTGAACAGCCAGTCCAGGAGGTGGTGGTAGCGGCCGGCGAGGAGCTGCTCGGGCAGGCCGTGCACCTGGTTGAGGGCGAACCACCACAGGTGGATGACCCCGGGCTGGGGGAGCAGGGGCATCCTGGCCCAGTCCTCGTCCGGGTGGGCCACGTCGAGGAGGGCCACGCGGCGGGTCGCCGCGGGGTGGTTGGCGGCGTGGGCGTAGGCGACCATCGCGCCGATGTCGTGCCCGGCGAGGTGCGCCGATGCGATGGACAGGTGGTCGAGGAGGGCGCGGACGTCCGCGGCCATCGTCTTCTTGTCGTACCCGCCGACGGGCTTGTCGGAGCCGCCCATGCCGCGCAGGTCCACCGCGATCACCCGGTGGTGGCGGGCCAGGGCCGGCATCACCTTGTGCCACTGCCACCAGGTCTGGGGCCAGCCGCCGAGGAGGACGAGGGGTGCTCCGGTGCTCTCGGGGCCGCTGTCCACGAAGTGTAGGCGGGTGCCGTTGACCTCGGCGCGGTGGCTGGTGAACCCGCCGTCGAGGGAGGCGGCGAGGGAGGCGTCGTCGAGGGGGAGGGGGGAGTGCGCGGGCATGGGGGTGTCCTGGTGTCCTCGGAGGGAGTGACCGTACGAAGTTTTCGTACGATGCCGCGACTGTACGAGATCTTCGAACAGTCCGGCAAGGGTCGGTGCCGCCCCGTACGAGATTTCCGTACAGTGGGTCCATGGCTGTCACCGCCGCCGAACCGGCCCACCCCGCCGCCGACCGCATCGCCCTGGTCGACGTGCTCGCGGCGCTCGGCCACCCCGTCCGGCTGGAGATCGTCCGCAGGCTGGCCTCCGGCGAGGAGGCCTTCTGCGGTGAGGTCGTGCCGGACCTGCCCAGGTCGAGCGTCACCCACCACCTCAAGTCACTGCGCGAAAGCGGAGTGATCTGCCAGCGGCCCCGCGGCCGCAAGCTCTACCTCGTGCTGCGCCGCGACGACCTGGAGTCCCGGTTCCCCGGGCTGCTGAGGCTCGTCCTTGAGGACGAAAGCGCGTAGCGGGCGGGACTCCCGGGCCGGATTCCGCGATTTTCCGGGCCCGGGACCGGCTGTCGGTCCCGCCCCCTAGACTCGGATGGCGATGAGCAGCCTCTTTGACGACAGTTTCCTGGCGGACTTCACCCCCTCCGACGAGGTCCCCCCGCCGCCCGAGGAGCACGCCGCCCCGGAAGCGGGCGCGGACGATCTCTTCGGGGGCCGGTTCGACATGCCCCTGACCGGGGACGCGTACTACCGGGACGGCGCCCCCAGGCCCGTCATCGACCCGGCCGCGCTCCTCGAAGGCCTGAACACGGAGCAGAGGGCCGCCGTGGTGCACGCGGGGTCCCCGCTGCTCATCGTGGCCGGCGCGGGCTCCGGCAAGACCCGGGTGCTGACCCACCGCATCGGGCACCTGCTGTCGGCGCGGCAGGTCCACCCCGGCCAGATCCTGGCGATCACCTTCACCAACAAGGCCGCCGGCGAGATGAAGGAGCGCGTCGAGGGGCTCGTCGGCCCGCGCGCCAACGCCATGTGGGTGTCCACCTTCCACAGCGCGTGCGTGCGCATCCTGCGCCGGGAGTCCAAGCGCCTCGGCTTCACGTCCTCGTTCTCGATCTACGACGCGGCCGACTCCAAGCGGCTGATGGCGCTCGTCTGCCGCGATCTGGACCTGGACCCGAAGAAGTTCCCGCCGAAGGCCTTCAACGCCAAGGTCTCCAACCTGAAGAACGAGCTGATCGACGAGGAAGCCTTCGCCGATCAGGCCGCCGACGGTTTCGAGAAGACCCTCGCCCAGGCGTACGCGATGTACCAGGGCCGGCTGCGCGAGGCCAACGCGCTCGACTTCGACGACATCATCATGACCACCGTCCACCTGCTCCAGGCCTTTCCGGACGTCGCCGAGCACTACCGGCGCCGCTTCCGGCACGTCCTCGTCGACGAGTACCAGGACACGAACCACGCCCAGTACACGCTGGTGCGCGAGCTGGTCGGCACCGGCTACCCGGACCTGCCGCCCGCCGAGCTGTGCGTGGTGGGCGACGCCGACCAGTCGATCTACGCCTTCCGCGGCGCGACCATCCGCAACATCCTCCAGTTCGAGGAGGACTACCAGGACGCGACGACGATCCTGCTGGAGCAGAACTACCGCTCCACGCAGACGATCCTCTCCGCGGCCAACGCGGTCATCGAGCGCAATGAGAACCGCCGCGCCAAGAACCTGTGGACCGAGGCCGGCACCGGCGCCGTGATCACCGGCTACGTCGCGGACACCGAACACGACGAGGCGCAGTTCGTCGCGGACGAGATCGACCGGCTGACGGACGCCGGGGACGCCAAGGCGGGCGATGTCGCGATCTTCTACCGGACGAACGCGCAGTCGCGCGTGTTCGAGGAGATCTTCATCCGGGTCGGGCTGCCCTACAAGGTCGTCGGCGGCGTCCGCTTCTACGAGCGCAAGGAGGTGCGCGACGTCCTCGCGTACCTGCGCGTCCTGGCGAACCCCGAGGACAACGTCCCGCTCCGCCGGATCCTGAACGTGCCCAAGCGCGGCATCGGCGACCGCGCCGAGGCGATGATCGACGCGCTCGCGATGCGCGAGAAGATCACCTTCCCGCAGGCGCTGCGGCGCGTGGACGAGGCCTTCGGCATGGCGGCGCGCTCCACGAACGCGGTGAAGCGCTTCAACGTGCTGATGGAGGAGCTCCGTACGATCGTCGACTCGGGCGCGGGCCCGGCGGTGGTACTTGAGGCGGTGCTGGAGCGTACGGGGTACCTCGCCGAGCTCCAGGCGTCGACCGACCCGCAGGACGAGACGCGGATCGAGAACCTTCAGGAACTGGCGGCGGTGGCGCTGGAGTTCGAGCAGGCGCGCGAGGCCGCGGCCGCGGAGGCGGATGCCGAGGCCGAGGCCGGCTCCGAGGCGGCACCGGACGGCGCCGCCGCTCAGGACGCCGGCCCCGGCGGTGACGTCGTCGGACCGGACGGTGCCGGAGCGGGCGGTGTCGACGAGGGCGGCTTCGACGAGGGGGATGCGGCGGCCGAGGCCGCCGGGCCCGGGACGCTCGCCCAGTTCCTGGAGCAGGTCGCGCTCGTCGCCGACTCCGACCAGATCCCGGACGAGGAGACGGACGGCTCGGGCGTCATCACGCTGATGACCCTGCACACCGCCAAGGGCCTCGAGTTCCCGGTGGTCTTCGTGACCGGCATGGAGGACGGGGTCTTCCCGCACATGCGCGCGCTCGGCCAGACCAAGGAGCTGGAGGAGGAGCGCCGCCTCGCGTACGTCGGGATCACGCGTGCGCGGGAGCGGCTGTACCTGACCCGCTCCTCGATGCGCAGCGCGTGGGGGACGCCCTCGTACAACCCGCCGTCGCGGTTCCTGGAGGAGATCCCGGCCGAGTACCTGACGTGGAAGCGCACCGGCGCCTCGCAGAAGCCGGCCGGTCCCATGCGCAGTTCCGGCTCCGGCTACGGGTCGGGCTCAAGCTACGGGTCGGGGTCGGGCTACGGTTCGGGCTCCGGCGGCGGCAAGGCGACGTTCGGCACCTCGCCCGAGTCGTTCCTGTCCTCGTCGCGCACGAAGTCGGGCCCCTCCGGCTTCGCCACGCGCCGGGCGACCGACAAGCCGGTCGTCGCGCTGGTGGTCGGAGACCGGGTCACGCACGACCAGTTCGGGCTCGGCACCGTCATGGAGGTCAAGGGAGCGGGCGCGCAGGCCACCATCGACTTCGGTGACGACAAGCCGAAGCGGCTGCTGCTGCGCTACGCACCGGTGCAGAAGCTGTAGGACGCGGCCCCCGCAGGCACGGACCCCGCGGGCCGGGCCCCGCCGCCTGGCGGGTGGGGGTTACGTGGGGTCCAGGCCGTGGCTGCGGAGCCACGACAGGGGGTCGATCGAGGCCCCGCCGCCGGGGCGTACCTCGAAGTGGAGGTGCGGGCCGGTGGAGTTGCCGGAGTTGCCGGCGTAGGCGATGACCTCGCCCGCCTTGACCTTGCCGCCCCGGATCTTGGTGCTGCTGAGGTGGCAGTACCAGGTCTCGGTTCCGTCGGCCGAGGTCACGATGGCCATGTTCCCGTAGGCGCTGTTGTACTGGGTGCGCACGGTGCCGTCGGTGGCGGCCATGACCGGGGTCCCGTAGGAGACCGGGAAGTCGATGCCGGTGTGCACGGACATCCACATGCCGCCGGCCTGCCCGTAGTTGGCGCTGAGGCCCTGCTGTGCGACGGGGAGCGAGAACTTGGGGCGGGCCGCTTCCTTGGCCGCGGCCTCCTCCGCCTTCTTCTTCTTCTCCTCGTCCTGGCGCTGGCGCAGGTCGATGCGCTCCTGCGTGCGGCTCGCGCGGTCCGCGAAGTCGCCCGCGTCGGCGCTGAGCGCGGCCAGTTGGGTGTCGAGCTTGGTGTTCGCCGCGACCGGCTGCACCGAGGCCGGGTCGGGTGCGGCCAGCGTGGTGGTGTCCTCGGCTGGCTTCTCCGCCCCGGTGAGGTTGCCGACGGAGGCGGCGGCGACGCCCGCGACGCCCATCACGCAGGCCGAGGGAACGGCCACGGTCAGCAGGGCGGAACGCTTCGCGGGGGTGCGGCGGCGGCTCGAACCGCCGGCCGGCTTGGGGGCGGCCTTCGTCTTCGCGGCGCCCTTGGTGGCGGTCCGGCGGGTGGAGCGCGGGGGCGCCGGGGTGATCGGCATGGCCTGGGTGGGGAGGTCGTGGACCGCGGGAGGCGCGGGCGGGCCGTCGATCCCGTCCGTCCCGTCGGAGAGCACCTCGAAGACGGAGGTCTCGCTGTACTCGGCGAAGTCGGCTTCGGTCACCGCTCCGGTGCCGGGCGCCGGGGCTTCGTAGGCGTACGGGGCGGGAGTCTCGTACGTCTCGTACGTGTAGTCCGGCGCGTACCCCTGCTGTGCGTGTTCCTGCGGTGCGTAATCCTGTTGCGGGTGCTCCTGCTGGGGGTGCTGCGCGTACTCGTACCCGTACGCCGCCTCGGGCTGGGCCGGTGCCGGGGCCTGGGGCTCCGGCACGGTGTTCCAGGCGGTGGCGTCGTAGGCGCCGGTCTCGGTGCCGAGGGTGGTGCCGTATCCCGGGACCGCCCAGTGGCCGGTCTGCTCGGC
This sequence comes from Streptomyces antarcticus, assembly GCF_026627255.1. Classification (GTDB taxonomy): domain Bacteria; phylum Actinomycetota; class Actinomycetes; order Streptomycetales; family Streptomycetaceae; genus Streptomyces; species Streptomyces antarcticus. The sequence continues at coordinate 61,550 of NZ_JAPNLM010000019.1, forward strand.
GGACGTGTCGTAGCCGAAGGCGGCGGGCTGCTGGTACTCCGTCGCGTAACCGGAGTGGTCGGTGCCCTGCGTGTTCCACGCGCTCGCGTCCCACTGGCCCGTCGTGTCCTCGGGGATGCCCTGGCTCGGGATCGTGGAGAGGTACGGGTCCTGGGGCGCCCAGGCGGTGGAGTCGTACGTGCCGGTCTCATAGGAGCCGTACGCCGCGTAGTTGACCCCTTGACCCTGCGATTCGTAGGAAACGTAGGACGAGTCACCAGCGAAAGTGGTGGTGGTCAGGCCGTCGTACCCAACATTCGGATACTGGCCCGACGGGGGGCGGTCGTTCACCAACTTCTCTTTCGCCTCGGCGGTGGGGGCCTGGGTGGCCGGGGAATGTGTGATTCCCCGGAGGAGAGCAGTGGCGTGACTGTACCCGCCGGTTACTGGCAACGACAATCTTCGACGGGTTCCGGTATTCCCGGAACCGGGCATTCAGCCGTCTTTCGGTCGCTGAAAGACGCGGCCTTGGCCTTGAGTTCGAAATACGTTCGACTGGTGGACGCCGATTGGCTACGCGACGGAAGACGCCCCCGCCCCCGGGAGCGCCGCGATCGGCGCGGCGGTTGCCACGGTCGTCGGTGCGGCCGTCGGCGCGGCGGTTGCCACGGCGGTCGGCGCGGCTCCGTCCAAGGCGAGCCGGACCGCCGCGATGACCGTCGGGTGGGCGGGGAGCGCGAGGTGTCCGATGCCTTTGACCTGCACGTTCTCCACGCGGAGGTCCGGATGCTCGATCCGGGCCGTCCCGACGGGAGACATCACCGCGTCGAACTCGCTCCAGAACGCCACACAGCGGGTCGCGCAGCCGGGCGCGGGCTCGGCCAGCTCGGCCAGCACCTCGGAGCCGGGGCGCATCTGCCGCACCAGCGGGAGCGCGTTCAGGAACGGGGCGACGCGCGTGCCGGAGTGCGGGGTGCCGAGCGTGACGAGGGTCCGGACGCGGGCGTCGCCGCCGAGGCGCTGGACGTAGTAGCGCCCGACCAGTCCGCCCAGGCTGTGGCCGACCAGGTCCACCCGGTCCTGCCCGGTGCGTTCGCGCAGCTCGTCGACGCGCCGGGCGAGGTGACGGGCGGTGACGCGCAGGTCGCGGGTGAAGGGCGAGTAGTTGTACGCCTCCACGTGCCTCAGGCCGTCCGCCCCAAGGGCGCGGCGCAGCAGGACGAAGACGGAGCGGTTGTCGGTGAACCCGTGGAGCAGGAGTACGGGCGGGCGTGTCGCGGGCGGGCGTGTCGCGCGCGGCGCGGCGGGGATCTTCTCCTGGCACACTCCGGTGGGGTAGAGCAGCAGGTGCCCGCCCAGCACGACGACCTCGAGCGCGCCCGCCCGCAGCGCGGCGCCGGACAAGGGTATGGACAGCGCCATCGAAGGCCTCCCCTGAGCCTCTTGGGACGGACGCCGGCCGCGCCCCCGTGCCGTGCGGCTGTCGGCGCGGTGGCGCGGCCGGTGAATCAACGCCGTCCCACGTGTGATTTCCCCCTCCCGGTTGACCGCGAAACGGTGGCGTGCGCGATGCTGTACTTAACGTTCGTTCACTCGGGAGGCAGTGCGATGGGTGTGACCGGTCCGATCCGTGTGGTGGTGGCCAAGCCGGGTCTCGACGGCCACGACCGCGGTGCCAAGGTGATCGCGAGGGCGCTGCGGGACGCGGGCATGGAGGTCATCTACACCGGCCTCCACCAGACCCCCGAGCAGATCGTGGACACCGCCATTCAGGAGGACGCCGACGCGATCGGCCTCTCGATCCTCTCCGGCGCGCACAACACGCTGTTCGCGCGCGTCCTGGAGCTCCTCAAGGAGCGCGACGCGGAGGACATCAAGGTCTTCGGCGGCGGGATCATCCCGGAGGACGACATCGCCCCGCTGAAGGCGAAGGGCGTGGCCGAGATCTTCACCCCGGGCGCGACGACGACGGCGATCGTGGACTGGGTCCGCGGAAACGTCCGCCAGTAGCGTCCCGGCGGGGGCGGCGGGCCTGACCCGGCCGAGCCCCCGCCGCTGACGCGGCCTGCGCTGCCCGCGGCGGGCGGGCCTGCGTCCGTTCCGGCCTGCGTCCGTTCCGGCCTGCGTCCGTTCCGGTCCTCCGCTGCGTTGGTGCGCCTGCTTGTGCTTGCGCCGGTTGGGCTCGGGCCGTTCTGGTCCCGGGCTTGCGCCGGCCGGGCTCGCGCGTGGGCGTGCCGGGCCGCGCCGCCGCCGGTTGGGCTCGGGTGGGTTCCGGGCTGAGTTGGTCCGTGCCCGTTCCGGGTCGGGCCAGGTTCGGGCCGCGTCGGCGCGTCGGCGCGTCGGCGACTCGCGCCGGTCCTGGCCTGCCTGCGCGGGCTGCGTCCGGCGCGCCCGTCCGTCCCGTCGCCGCGCCCGGCCTGGTGCGGGTCCGTGTGCGCTCCCGGCCGGGGCGCGGCGGCCGGGAGCGGGCCGGTCGGGGCGGTGGGGTCAGGTCGGGGTGAGTTCCGTGAGCATCGTGGCGCGCAACCGCAGCGTGGCCGTGAGCCGTTGGAAGGCCTCGGACCAGTACGCGGCAGCCCCCGGTGAGGCGTCCGGCGGATCCTGCGCGGCAGCGGTCAGGGCCTCCAGGGAACCGGCCTCCGCCGGGTCGAGGCAGCGTTCCGCCAGGCCCATCACCCCGCTGAAGCTCCACGGGTAGCTGCCCGCCTCCCGCGCCGAGTCCAGTGCCTCCACCACTGCCCGGCCCAGCGTCCCGGCCCACGGGACCACGCACACGCCGAGCAGCTGGAACGCCTCCGACAGGCCGTGGGCCCGTATGAACTCCGCCACCCATGCCGCCCGTTCCCCGTCCGGCAGGGTCTCCAGCAGCTTCGCCCGCTCCGCCAGGGACGGCGTACCCGGCCCCGCCGCGGGCGGCGCGGACGGCGCGCCCAGCAGGGCCCGCGACCACGGCGCGTCGCGCTGGCGCACCGCCGCCCGGCACCACGCCGCATGCAGTTCCTCCGCCCAGCCCTCTCCCGCGGCCACCGGCAGGGCCACGATGTCCGCCGGGCCGAGTCCCCCGAACCGCTCCCCCCAGCAGGACAGCGGCGCCGCCTCGACCAACTGCCCGAGCCACCAGGCCCGCTCACCGCGCCCGGCGGGCGGCCGCTTGACCACGCCGTCCCGCAGCATCCCGGCGTCGCACTCGGCCGGCGGGACCACCCCGTCGGGGCTCACGCAGGCCAGGGCCCGCTTCGCCATCCGCGCGGCCAGCGCCGACCGGGGCAGCGCCGACAGCAGCTCGGCGGCCGTGGCCCGGACGTTGCGGCTGCGGTCGCCGAGGGCCGCCTCCAGGAACGGTTCGTCCGCGTCGGACAGCCCCGCCCGCAGCGAGTCCAGGAACATCAGCCGGTCCTCGGCCCGCTCCGTGGACCAGGTCGTCTGCAGCAGCCGCAGCGCCGCCGCCGGCTCGTGCGCCCGTACGAGGCCCAGCAGCGCCACCCGCTCGGCGAACAGCCCCTCCTGCCAGAGCCGCTCCACCCCCGCCGGATCGGTCGCCTCCGGCAGTTCCCCCGCGCCGCCCGCCCCGCCGCGCAGGGCGAACCGCCAGTCGGGGTTGAGCCGGGCCAGCCACAGTCCCCGCGCGCCGGCCAGGGCCAGCGCCTGCGGCCGCAGGTCCGTACGGGCCCGGGCGGCGTCCAGCAACGCCGGTACGAGCGCGGCCGGTGAGCGGTACCCGTGCCGCGCGGCGGCGGCCAGCCACTGCGGCAGCAGTTCCGTCAGGTCGGGCGTCGCCCCCCGGCGGCCGGACCCGTTCCCGGCGGTCCGGCCGGCCAGCAGCTGCGCGAGGCGCCGCCGCGCCGCGTCCGGCGGGGCCGGCCGCGGATCGCGCGCTGCGGGGTCCGGCCGGGCGGCCGCCTCGGCGGGCCGGAGCCCGGCCCGCCGCCGTACGGCGTGCACGGCGGCCGCGTCCAGCAGTGCCTGCGGCGAGCCGGCGGGGCCCCCGCCCCGCCGCCGGTCGGTGCCCAGCAGCGCGGCGCCGACCAGCGCCTCCCAGTCCCCGTACTCCTCGTCGGGCTTCTCCATCGGACCCCTCCCTCTCCTGTGCCGGTGCTCCGGTCCCGCCCCCTCCGCGGGACCGGAGCAGTCTGTGTACACGTCGTCCGTCGGTCGGTTCGCCCGCTAGCTGGCGTGGTTGTCGTTCACAAGAGCCCCCCGGCTGTCTCGTTGTCGCACGCCGGCGCCCCCGCGCCGCCGCTCCCTCCCCGTACGGCGCCCCCGCGCCGCGTACCGATCCCCTCCCCGCCGCCTGCGGCGACGGCATACGGGCCCCCAGGCCCCCAGCGATTTCCCTTTGTTCCCCGTCCCGTCAGACCAGCGGGACGGGCTCGGCCGAGCCCGGCTGCCAGGCCGTCAGCGGGGTGAACCCCCGGTGGCCGCATTCACCGAACACGGTCAGCGGGCCCCCGCCCGACAGCGCCGCCAGCTGCCACAGGCCCCCGCGGGACCGGCTGCCCGGCCCGCTGAGGGGCACCGGCAGGGCGCAGGTTCCCCGCGCGTCCGCCAGCTGCCAGCCGAGTTCCCCCGGCACCGGGACCACCGGCCCCAGCACCACCGGCCAGGACTCCAGCCACGGGTCCTGCCGCAGCGCCGCCCCGTACGCCTCCAGCGCCGCCCCCGTGGTCACGCCGGCCGGAACCTCCGCGTACGGCGCCACCGCCGCGGACCGCTCACCGAGGTCCGCCCGCAATCCCGCCGAACCCGGCCGGAAGCGAACCTCCGCCTCCAGCACCAGCCCGACCGGCAGCGCCAGCCCCGGCGGCCGCCCCGGCGGACCGAAGTCCAGCACCAGCGCGGGCCGCCCGCCCCCCAGCCCGCGCAGCCATATCCGGCGGGTGGTGAGCCGGCCGTCCGGCGACACCGAGTCGTACTGGGCGAGCACCTGCCAGCGGTCCCGTACGGCCTCCCCCTCCCCGGAGGCCGGCAGTCCCACCCGGCTGCGCACGGTCGCAGCGAGCTGTTCCGGAAGCCCTTCCACCCCCAACCAGGCCCGGTCCAGCAGGTGCAGCAGCGCCGCCTCCTCCAGCATCCTTGCGGGCCAGCCGGGCCCGCAACTGGGTATCGTCCCCAACTCCCTGACCCGACCGGCCAGTCCGGGCGCCTGGGCATCGACCATGCGGGCAGCGGTCTCCTCCCACGCCGCGTACCCCGCCTGCTCCTGGCCCGCGAGGCCCCCGCGCAGCAGGTCGGTCAGCCGCTGCTCCAGCTCCGCGACGCCGGCGCCGACGCGCGCCGCCCGGCGCCCGGCCCGGCGCCTGGCCGCCTCCTCGTCCACCGGCCGGGCCGGTCCGGCGGCCGTCCGCACGGCCTTCTCCTCCCGCGAGGCGAGCCATCGCGAAGCCCAGTCCGGCGCCTCGCCGGGCTCGCCCGCCCCCTCGGCGGACCAGAGCAGCAGCAGCCCCAGCGCGTGCTTGCACGGGAACTTCCGGCTCGGACAAGAGCACTTGTACGCCGGTCCCGTCAGGTCCACGACCGTCTGGTACGGCTTGCTGCCGCTGCCCTTGCACAACCCCCACACAGAACCGGAAGCGGAACCTCCGGTCTGTGACCACGACCCCGCCCCGCCGAGTCTGCCCCCCGCCTTGCGCGAGGCATCGTCAGGAGCCAGAGCCAGTACCTGTTCCGCTGTCCAGCGGACCCCCTGCTCAGTCATGTGAACCACCGTACGGAACCCCACTGACAATCGCCCTGACCTGCAACAAAGCCTCGAACAAGGCGCGTTGTCAGTGGTGTGGTGCACCGTGGACACAGCAGTCGGGAACGGCTGCCGAGCATTGGAGGGGGAGCATGACCATGCCCGAGACGAACACCGGCACCGAGGCACTTCGACCGCACGCGGAAGACGCCTTCGCACACGAACTGAAAGCCCTGGAAGCAGCCGACGACCGGCCCCGTCCGGCCCGCTGGAAACTCTCCCCGTGGGCCGTGGCCACCTACCTGCTCGGCGGCGAACTGCCCGACGGCACGGTCGTCACGCCCAAGTACGTCGGACCGCGCCGCATCGTCGAGGTGGCCGTCACCACCCTGGCGACCGACCGCGCCCTGCTCCTCCTCGGCGTCCCCGGCACCGCCAAGACCTGGGTGTCGGAACACCTCGCGGCCGCCGTCAGCGGAGACTCCACCCTCCTCGTCCAGGGCACCGCCGGCACCCCCGAGGAAGCCATCCGCTACGGCTGGAACTACGCCCGCCTCCTCGCCCACGGCCCCAGCCGCGAGGCCCTCGTCCCCAGCCCCGTCATGCGGGCCATGGCCGAGGGCATGACCGCCCGCGTCGAGGAGCTCACCCGCATCCCCGCCGACGTCCAGGACTCCCTCATCACCGTCCTGTCCGAGAAGACCCTCCCGATACCCGAGCTGGGCGACGAGGTGCAGGCCGTCCGCGGCTTCAACCTCATCGCCACCGCCAACGACCGCGACCGCGGGGTCAACGAGCTCTCCAGCGCCCTGCGCCGCCGGTTCAACACCGTCGTCCTGCCGCTGCCCGCCACCGCCGACGCCGAGGTCGACATCGTCGCCCGCCGCGTCGACCAGATGGGCCGAGCCCTCGACCTGCCCGCCGCGCCCGAGGGCCTGGAGGAGATCCGCCGCGTCGTCACCGTCTTCCGGGAGCTGCGCGACGGCGTCACCGACGACGGCCGCACCAAGGTCAAGTCGCCCAGCGGCACCCTGTCCACCGCCGAGGCCATCTCCGTCGTCACCGGCGGGCTGGCGCTCGCCGCCCACTTCGGCGACGGCGTCCTGCGCCCCTCCGACGTGGCGGCCGGAATCCTCGGCGCCGTCGTCCGCGACCCCGCCGCCGACAAGGTCGTCTGGCAGGAGTACCTCGAGGCCGTGGTGCGCGAGCGCGACGGCTGGAAGGACTTCTACCGCGCCTGCCGGGAGGTGACCCCGTGACACCGGCCGCACCGGGGCCACTGCTGCTCGGCGTACGGCACCACGGGCCCGGATCGGCCCGCGCCGTAAGGGCCGCCCTCGACGCCGCCGGGCCGCGGGCGGTGCTGGTCGAGGGACCGCCCGAGGGGGACGCCCTGCTGGACCTCGCCGCCGACCCCGGGATGCGGCCGCCCGTCGCCCTGCTCGCCCACGCCGCCGACGACCCCGGGCGGGCCGCGTTCTGGCCGCTGGCCGACTTCTCCCCGGAGTGGGTCGCCGTCCGCTGGGCCCAGGAGGCCGGCGTACCGGTGCGGTTCATCGACCTCCCGGCCGCGCACACCCTGGCCGCCGCAGGGGAGCCCGAGGGCGAACGGGACTCCGGTGCGCGGGACTCCGTACGGCTCGACCCCGTACGGCTGGACCCCCTCGCCGTGCTGGCCGAGACCGCCGGGTACGACGACCCCGAGCGCTGGTGGGAAGACGTCGTCGAGCACCGCGGGACCCCGGGGGAGCGGTACGACCCGCTCGGCGCGTTCGAGGCCCTCGGCGAGGCCATGGGCGCCCTGCGCGAGGCCTACGGCGACGGAGGCCACTCCCGGGACCTGATCCGCGAGGCGCACATGCGGCAGCGGATGCGGGCAGCCCGCCGGGAGTTCGGCGACGCGTACGCCGTGGTCTGCGGGGCCTGGCACGTTCCGGCCCTGCGGGCGAAGACCACGGTCGCGGCGGACAAGGCGCTGCTCACGGGCCTGCCCAAGGTCAAGGTGGAGACCACCTGGGTGCCCTGGACCCACCGCCGGCTCGCCCGGGCCGGCGGCTACGGCGCCGGCATCGCCTCGCCCGGCTGGTACGCCCACCTCTTCGCGGCCCCCGACCGGCCCGTGGAGCGCTGGCTGACCAAGGTCGCCGGACTGTTGCGGGAGGAGGACCGGCAGGTCTCCCCGGCGCACGTCATCGAGGCCGTCCGGCTGGCCGGCACCCTGGCCGCGCTGCGGGGGCGGCCGCTGGCCGGCCTGACCGAGACCCTGGAGGCGGTCCGGGCCGTGATGTGCGACGGCTCCGACATACCGCTCGCGCTGATCGAGGACCGCCTCGTCGTCGGCGACGTGCTCGGCGAGGTCCCGGACGCGGCGCCGGCCGTCCCGCTGATGCGGGACCTGACCCGGCAGCAGCGCTCGCTGCGCCTCAAGGCCGAGGCCCAGGACCGGGAGCTGGAGCTCGACCTGCGCAAGGACACCGACGCGGCCAAGTCCCTGCTGCTGCACCGGCTGCGGCTGCTCGGCGTCGACTGGGGCACGCCCACCGCCTCGCGGGGCAGCACCGGGACGTTCCGCGAGACCTGGCGGCTGCGCTGGGAGCCGGAGCTGTCGGTACGGGTCGCCGAGGCCGGGATCTGGGGCACCACCGTCCTCGCGGCGGCCACCGCCCGGGCCGAGGCCGACGCGGCGGGCGCGCGGGAGCTGGGCGAGGTGACCGCGCTGGCCGAGCGGTGCCTGCTGGCGGGCCTCTCCGACGCGCTGCCCGCCGTCCTGCGGGCCCTCGCGGACCGCGCCGCGCTGGACACCGACGTGGCACGCCTCGCCAAGGCCCTGCCGGCCCTGGCCCGTTCCCTGCGGTACGGCGACGTCCGCGGTACCGACGCGGCGGCGCTCGGCACGGTCGCGTCCGGGCTCGCCGAGCGGATATGCGTGGCCCTGCCGCCCGCCTGCGCGGCCGGGCTGGACGCCGACGCGGCCGCGGAGCTGCGGGAGCACGTCGACGGGGTGCACGGGGCGGTCGGCCTGCTCGCCGACGCGGACGAGGGCCTGCGGGATCGCTGGTCCGCGGTGCTGCGGACGCTGGCCTCCCGGGACACCGTCCCGGGACTCATACGCGGGCGGGCGGCCCGGCTGCTCCTCGACGACGGCCGGCTCCCGGGTGAGGAGACCGCGCGGCTGATGGGCCTGGCGCTGTCCCCGGCGGCCTCTCCGGCGGACGCGGCCGGCTGGATCGAGGGCTTCGCGGGCGGCGGCAGCGGCGGCGGCACGCTGCTGGTCCACGACGAGCGGCTGCTCGGGCTGATCGACGCGTGGCTGACGGGGGTGCCGGAGAGGGCCTTCACGGACGTACTGCCGCTGCTGCGGCGCACGTTCGGTGCGTACGAACCGGGGGTGAAGCGGACCCTCGGTGAGCTGGTCCGCCGGGGCCCGGGTGCCCCGCCCGCGGCGACCGGCCCGGGCGCCGCCCCCGAGGGCTTCGCCCCGGAGCTGGACCCGGCCCGCGCCGACGCGGTGGTGGACCTGGTCCGGCTGCTGCTGGGCGCCGCGCCCGGGAGCGAGCCCGCCGCGCCGGGGTAACGGCCCCCACCGGGGCCGGGCGGGAGCGGCACGCCCGCCCGGGCGGGCGGTCGGGGTGCGCGGGCCGCGCGCGGGTACGGCCCGGCGGGCGCCGGGGCGGCCGGTTCCGGAGCGGATGCGGCCCGGCGTGGCCGAAGCCCGGCCGGCGGCGGGTACGGGTGCGGCAAGGGACCGCCGGACCGTTCCGGCGGACAGGACGAGCGACGAGCGACGACGGACGAGCAGCGACGACGGACGAGCAGCGACGACGGACGAGCGACGAGTGCAAGGGGACGGGCGGATGAACGGTACGGACGGACGTACGGCGGCGCGGGACACGGCGGCGGACCCCGTGCGGGGCACGGCGACAGGCGGCCCGGCCGCTTCGCCCGGACCCGGCGGCGCGGGCGGCGCGGACGGCGCGGGTGGGCCGGACGAGGGCGGGGGGCACGGTGGGGCGGAACGGCTGCGGCGGTGGCGGATGGTGCTCGGCGGGGGTGAGGCGGACGGCACGGGGTGCGCCCTCACCGGGCGGGACGCGGCGATGGACGCCGCGCTCGGCGCCCTGTACGGCGGTGGCGGCAGCGGCTCCCGCAAGGCGTCGGGGGAGCGTTCGGCCGGACTCGGCGGGTCCGCGCCGCAGGTGGCCCGCTGGCTCGGGGACATCCGTACGTACTTCCCGACCTCGGTGGTCCAGGTCATGCAGCGCGACGCGATCGAGCGGCTCGGCCTGTCCGCCCTGCTCCTGGAGCCGGAGATGCTGGAGGCGATCGAGCCGGACGTCCACCTGGTCGGCACCCTGCTCTCCCTGAACAAGGCGATGCCCGAGACGACGCGGGAGACGGCGCGGGCCGTGGTCCGCAAGGTGGTCGAGCAGCTGGAGAAGCGGCTCGCGGCCCGCACCCGGGCCACGCTCACCGGCGCCCTGGACCGGTCCGCCCGGATCAGCCGGCCGCGCCACCACGACATCGACTGGAACCGCACGATCCGCGCCAACCTCAAGAACTACCTGCCCGAACACCGCACCGTCGTGCCCGAGCGGCTCATCGGCTACGGCCGGGCGGCGCGGTCGGTGAAGAAGGAGGTGATCCTCTGCATCGACCAGTCGGGTTCGATGGCGGCCTCCGTCGTCTACGCCTCCGTCTTCGGTGCGGTCCTCGCCTCCATGCGTTCCCTCGCCACCCGCCTCGTCGTCTTCGACACCGCCGTCGTGGACCTGACGGACCAGCTCGACGACCCGGTGGACGTCCTCTTCGGCACCCAGCTCGGCGGCGGCACCGACATCAACCGCGCCCTCGCCCACTGCCAGTCGAAGATCACCCGGCCGGCCGACACCGTGGTCGTCCTGATCAGCGACCTCTACGAGGGCGGCATACGCGACGAGATGCTGAAGCGGGTCGCCGCGATGAAGGCGGCGGGGGTCGAGTTCGTGACCCTGCTCGCCCTGTCGGACGAGGGCGCCCCCGCCTACGACCGCGAGCACGCCGCCGCCCTCGCCGCGCTGGGCGCACCCGCCTTCGCCTGCACCCCCGACCTGTTCCCGGAGGTGATGGCGGCGGCGCTGGAGAAGCGGCCGCTGCCCGTCCCGGCGGGCTGACGGCGCGCCCGCCACCGGCCGCCCTCCCGCCAATCGGCCGACCGCCTTTCCGGCGATCGGCAGTACGCCCCGCGCACGGCTGTGAACCGGCAGATCGCACGAAGTTCCAGCTCAACCGTGAGGCGATCTGTGACAGGTATCACCGCTCAGGTGTGATCTGCGATTTAGGGACCTACGGCCCACGGGGATAACCTGCGGGACGGACATGCCGCGTCCACGGTCACCGTGTGCGCCTTCCTTGTGACAGCGCCGTCACGTTGCCCTCCGCGGCACGCCCACGCAGATAGCAGAAAACCGCGAATCACTGCGAATCTTTGAAGACAAGGGACGGACGCGCGTGGACCTGTTCGAGTACCAGGCGAGGGACCTCTTCGCCAAGCACGGTGTACCGGTGCTGGCCGGTGAAGTCATCGACACGCCTGAGGCGGCTCGCGAGGCCACCGAGCGGCTGGGCGGCAAGTCGGTCGTCAAGGCGCAGGTGAAGGTCGGCGGCCGCGGCAAGGCCGGCGGCGTGAAGCTGGCCGCCACCCCGGACGAGGCCGTCGCCCGGGCGACGGACATCCTCGGCCTCGACATCAAGGGCCACACGGTCCACAAGGTGATGATCGCCGAGACCGCTCCCGAGATCCTTGAGGAGTACTACGTCTCGTACCTCCTCGACCGCACCAACCGCACCTTCCTGGCCATGGCCTCGGTGCAGGGCGGCATGGACATCGAGGAGGTCGCGGAGAAGACCCCCGAGGCCCTCGCGAAGGTCCCGGTCAACGCCAACGAGGGCGTGACCATCGAGAAGGCCCGCGAGATCGTCGCCCAGGCGAAGTTCCCGGCCGAGGTCGCGGAGAAGGTCGCCGAGGTCCTCGTGACCCTGTGGGACACCTTCATCGCCGAGGACGCGCTCCTCGTCGAGGTCAACCCGCTCGCGAAGGTCGCCAGTGGCGACGTCATCGCGCTCGACGGCAAGGTCTCGCTCGACGAGAACGCCGAGTTCCGCCAGCCGGGCCACGCGGAGTTCGTGGACCACGCGGCCGCGAACCCGCTCGAGGCCGCCGCCAAGGCGAAGAACCTCAACTACGTGAAGCTCGACGGCGAGGTCGGCATCATCGGCAACGGCGCGGGTCTCGTCATGAGCACCCTCGACGTGGTCGCGTACGCCGGTGAGAACCATGGCGGCGTCAAGCCCGCCAACTTCCTGGACATCGGCGGTGGCGCCTCCGCCGCCGTCATGGCCAACGGTCTCGAGATCATCCTCGGCGACCCGGACGTCAAGTCCGTCTTCGTCAACGTCTTCGGTGGCATCACCGCGTGTGACGAGGTCGCCAACGGCATCGTCCAGGCGCTGGCGCTGCTGGAGCAGAAGGGCGAGGCGGTCACCAAGCCGCTCGTCGTCCGTCTGGACGGCAACAACGCCGAGCTGGGTCGCAAGATCCTGTCGGACGCCAACCACCCGCTGGTGCAGCGCGTGGACACCATGGACGGCGCGGCCGACAAGGCCGCCGAGCTCGCGGTTGCGAAGTAAGGGCAGAGGTCACAGACTCACATGGCTATCTTCCTCAACAAGGACAGCAAGGTCATCGTCCAGGGCATGACCGGTGCCACGGGCATGAAGCACACCAAGCTGATGCTGGCTGACGGCACCAACATCGTCGGCGGCGTCAACCCGCGCAAGGCCGGCACGACCGTCGACTTCGACGGCACCGAGGTCCCGGTCTTCGGCTCGGTCAAGGAGGCGATCGAGGCCACCGGCGCGAACGTGTCCGTCCTCTTCGTCCCGCCGGCCTTCGCCAAGGCCGCCGTCGTCGAGGCGATCGACGCCGAGATCCCGCTGGCCGTCGTCATCACCGAGGGCATCGCGGTGCACGACTCCGCCGCCTTCTGGTCGTACGCGACCGCCAAGGGCAACAAGACGCGGATCATCGGCCCGAACTGCCCGGGTCTGATCACCCCCGGCCAGTCCAACGCCGGCATCATCCCGGGCGACATCACCAAGCCCGGCCGCATCGGTCTCGTGTCCAAGTCGGGCACGCTGACCTACCAGATGATGTACGAGCTCCGTGACCTCGGCTTCTCCTCGGCCGTCGGCATCGGTGGCGACCCGGTCATCGGCACGACGCACATCGACGCCCTCGAGGCGTTCGAGGCGGACCCCGACACCGACCTGATCGTCATGATCGGCGAGATCGGCGGCGACGCCGAGGAGCGTGCGGCGGACTACATCGCCAAGCACGTCACCAAGCCGGTCGTCGGCTACGTCGCGGGCTTCACCGCCCCCGAGGGCAAGACCATGGGCCACGCGGGCGCCATCGTCTCCGGTTCCTCCGGTACCGCGCAGGCGAAGAAGGAGGCCCTCGAGGCCGCGGGCGTCAAGGTCGGCAAGACGCCGACCGAGACGGCCGAGCTGGCGCGCGCCATCCTGAACGCCGCGCAGTAGTTCCGCCTTCCAGGCACGCGTGTACGGGCGTGCCGTGCCGTGCCGTGCCGTCGCGACGCGTCGTCCTCGTCGTCGCGCCGTCGTGCCGGACCCGGTCCGCTACCCGATCTGCGGGGTGACGCGGCCGGGTCCGGCCAGCGGGTCGTCCCGCAGCTTGTCCTGGAGCTGACGGCTCTCGTCGGTGAGCCGCTGGGGGCCGCTGTGCGGGGGTACGCCGGAGACGTTCGCGCCGGGTGAGCGCGGGGGCTCGTACCGGGTCGGGGCAGTCGAGGCGGTGTAGGCGGTCGCGACGGCGATCACCGCGGTCAGCCCGAGGGCGGCCCGGGTCCACAGCCGGGCGCGGTGCTCCGCCGCGGCCCGCACGACGGAGGCGGAGCGCGTTTCGAGGCGTACCGCCGGGCTCAGGGCGGTGAGCCGGTCGCGCAGCAGCGCGGACTGCTTCTCGGGCGGTACGGCGGCCAGCTCGGGGATGCGGCCGGACAGCGCGGCGTGCGCGTGGATCAGCCGGGTGCCCGCGGTGGGGGTGCTGGCCTCGGTCTCGGCGGCGGTGTCGGGCAGGTCCAGGCCGAGGCCGTCGTAGAGCACGACGGTGCGGCGGTGCGCGGGGGGCAGCGCGAGGACCGCGTCCAGGAGGATCCGGTCGGCGGGCTCGACGGGGGGCTTGTCGGGCCGGCGGTGGGCCCGGCGGAGCCGGTGCCAGGGGGACAGGGCGTGCTCGTACGCGGCCGCGCGCACCCAGCCCACCGGGTCCGGGTCGACGGCCACCTCGGGCCACCGGGCCCAGGCCTGCTGGAACGCCCGGTCCACCGCCTCCTGGGCGAGGCCGCGGCGGCCGGTGAGCAGGTACGTCTGCCGGGTGAGGGCGTGGGCGGCGTGGGCGTAGAGGGCGTCGAAGGCCTGGTCCGGGGTGGCCGGGACCCCCTCCGGGACCCCCTCCGGGACCCCCTCCGGGACCCCCTCCGGGGCGGCGGCCGGGCCGGTCGTGCCGGGCGCGGCGCCGGATTCCGTGGCGGGAGCCGGCGCGTCGAGGCCGGCGGGCGCGTCCTCGGCGGGCCCGGGTGCGGCTCCGGCGACCTCGGGGGCCTCCGCGACCTCGGGGGCGTCGGCCGGAGCGGCGGAACCGCTGCCGCCCGTCGCCCCGGCGGCTCCGGGGGTTCCGACGGCTCCCGGGGCTCCCGGGGTCAGGGCGGTGCCGCCGGCCAGGGTCTTGGCGTACGAGGGCTTGGGCTCGTGGCGCGGCAGCCCGGCCGGGGGCTTCGAGGCGCGCTTGGCCGCGGGCTTCGGCCGGGTCCCGGCGCCGGAGGCCTGTCTTTGGCCCGGGTTCGGATTCTGAGTCGGGCCGCCGCCCGCGAAGGACCGGACGCCGCCGACCGCCCGCAGCCCGGAGGGCCCGGGTGTGGGGTCGGCGGGCGCCGGGGAGGCGGGCTCCCAGGGTGCCGGGCGGGCGCCGACGGCGGGTTCCGTGGTGGCTCCGGCGGGTTCGGTGCCGGCTCCCGCCGCGCCGGCGGTGTCCGCACCGACCCCATTGGCGTCGGCGGCGTATGCGCGTACCGCGTGTGCGTCGGCTGTGTGTGCGTCGGCGGTATCCGTGCCGACGGTGTCCGCGCCGGCCGCGTGTGCGTCGGCGGTGTCCGTGCCGGCCGTGGCCTCGGCCGTTGCGGTGTTCCGGTGCTCTTCAGCCGGGCCGAAGCCCCCGGGGGGCGCGCCGGAGCCCGCCCCGTCCGGCGCCAACGCCCCGGAGCCGGTCCCGGTCCCGGTTCCGGTTCCGGCCGCGCCCTCGGGCGCGGCCGTGGCCTCCGCCTCCGCCTTCGTCCCCGTCCCCGGCTCCGGCTCCCGCTCCGGCGGGTACGCGAGGGTGTCCAGGAACTTCGCGTACGCCTCGCGCTTGCGGCCCCGGGGCTCCGTACGGCCCGTCTCCCACGAGCGCACGGTGGTCGGGGTGACGCCCATCGCCGCAGCGACCTCCTCGTGCGTCAGGGCAGCCGATTCGCGCAGTCTGCGGCGTTCCTTCGGGGACGGGAGGTTCAGCTCCGAGCTCGTCTCGACGCTTTGTGTCATGCCACACTCCCCGTGACCCGACAGACCTGGGCGATAAAGTACATAAACGTATATTGGGCGACACCACGGGCATTCGCCTGTTACCCGCCCATAGCGCGTGTCGTTGGCACCATGGCGGGGTGACCCAAGTGACCGAACGCGGGACCCCGTTGTCCGGCGCCCCCCGGACCGCCGGGAGGCGCCGTTCCCCGGCTGCCGCAGCGTGCGTGATGGGCGGCGCCGTGGCGGCCGGCCTCGGGCTCGGCTTCCTCGCCGTGCTCGTCATCGTGCTGTGGATCAGCTCCCCCTACCCCGACAGCGGCCCCGGCGGGGCCCTGCACCTGGCCGCCGGGCTGTGGCTCCTCGCCCACGGGACGGAGCTGGTGCGGTACGAGACCCTGTCCGGGGTGCCCGCGCCGGTCGGGGTGACGCCCCTGCTGCTCGTCGCCCTGCCCGTCCTGCTGATGCGGCGTGCCGCCCGGCTGGGGCACGCGGCGGAGGAGGAGGACGCCGAGGAGGTGCTGCCCGCCGGCGCCGTCTTCTCCGCCGTGCTCTGCGGCTATCTGGCCGTCGGGTCCCTCGCCACGGTGTACGCCGCCGGGGGGCCGATGCCCGCCGATCCGCTCAGCGCGGCCTGGCACGTCCCGCTCGTCGCGGTGCTCGCCGCGGGCGGCGGGGTGTGGGCGGCCCGGGGGCGTCCCCTCGGCCCGCTGCCGTCCTGGTGGCCCAGGAGCGTACGGAAGGCATTCGCGCGCCCCCGATACGCGCTGGCGCTCCGGGCCGGAGCGGGCGGGGCGCTGGTCCTGCTGGGCGGCGGCGCGCTGCTCGTCGGCGTCTCGCTCGCGTGGCACGGCGCGGAGGTCCAGGGGTCCTTCCTGGCCCTGACCGGGGTGTGGTCGGGCCGGTTCGCGGTGCTGCTGCTCGCGCTCGCCCTGATCCCGAACGCCATGGTGTGGGGCGCCGCCTACGGCCTCGGCCCCGGCTTCGCCCTGGGGACCGGCGCGGCCGTGACCCCGCTCGGCTTCACCGGATCGCCCGCGCTGCCCCGGTTCCCGCTGCTGGCGGCGCTCCCGCCCGAGGGGCCGGGGACCCCGCTGACCTGGGCGGCCGCCGGGGTGCCGGTGGTGGCCGGGCTGGCCGTGGGCTGGTTCGCGGTGCGCCGGGCGCGCGAGGTCTCGTACGGGGAGACCGCCCTGACGGCGGCCCTGGGCGCCCTCGTGTGCGGGCTGGCCATGGCCGGCCTGGCGGCGGCGTCCGCGGGGCCGCTGGGCTCCCGGGGCCTGGCAGACTTCGGGCCGGTGTGGTGGGCGACGGGTGCGGCGGCCTTCGTCTGGACGCTGCTGCTCGCCGTGCCGGTGGCGGTGTCGGTGCACGCCTGGCGGACCCGTCCCGCGAAGGGTGCGGCGGCCGCGGACCTCGCGGAGGACGACCGCTGGCACGACAGCGGCGTACGGGAGGTGCGCTGGGCGGCGCTGCGCCGCGCGGCGGGCACCCTGATCCCGGACTTCTCGTCCGCCCAAGCCCCGCCGGATGCCCCGCCGGATGCCCCGCCCGAGGCCCGGCCCGAGGCCCGGCCCCAGGCCCCCGCCCGGCCGCAGGCCCCCGCCCCGGCGTCGGCCACCGTGGCGGCTCCGGCTCCGGTACGGCCCCAGGCCCCGGCCAGGGCGCCGCGGCCCGAGGAGTTCCAGGTGCACCCGGTCCCGGCGGCCCCCGCCGCCCCGCCCGCGGTGCCGGTCGAGGCCCCGGCCGCGCCGAGGCGGCCGCGCCCGGTGACGGTCGCGCAGGGGTTCAGCCTGGACCTGACACCGATCCCGATCCCGGCGGCACCGCCGGCCCCGCCGCCCGTGGCGGCGCCCGCCGCCCCGCCCGTGACGCCGCCCGGCCCGCCGCTGGTGCCGCCCGCGTCGGGCGTACGGGTCATGGCCCGGCGGAGGCCCGACCCCGACCCCGCCCCGGACGCCTGACGGCGACACCCGGCACCCGGCACCCAGCACACGACACCCAACACACGACGGCGGGGGCCGGCTCCAGAGCCGGCCCCCGCCGTCGTTCGCGGCCTACGGCTACGGTCCAAGGCCTACTCGGCCACTCGGCCTACTGCCGGACCTTGAGGACGTCGCCCACGTAGTTGTCCGGCAGCAGGTCGTTGCACTCCAGCTCGCCCGCCGCCGTCAGGGCGTCGTCCCGGCAGACGTAGAACTCCTTGTACGCGAGCTGCAGCCCGTACGAGCTCAGTGCCAGCAGGATCGCCAGCGAGGCCGAGACCAGGCCGCTCACCGCCGCCGTCCGCTGGGGCCGCGCCGCGGCGCCCAGCGCCGCCAGGCCGCCCCGCCCCGCGGCGGGCTCCGCCACGGAACCGGACGCGGCCCCGGGGCCGCCCCCGGACACGTCGGCCACCGACGCCGACCTCGGCGTCGCCGCCGCGGGCTTGCCCCGCAGCGCGCTGATCCCCCAGTACAGGGCGAGCGCGCCCAGCAGCAGCCCCACCGACGGGATCCCGAAGATCCCGAAGAAGAAGCCCCACATGCCGGCCAGCAGGGCGTACCGGGCGTGGCGCTGGATCGGGTCGGTCGGGTCCCAGCGGGCGGGGCCGCCCTTGCCGGTCCCGTCCTTCGGGCTGCCGCCCGGGCGGTCCCCGCCGTCGCCGTCCCCGCCGTCGCCGCCGCTGCGCGGTTTCCACGGCTGGTCGGGCCGGCCTTCCGGGGGAGCCGCGAAGGGGTTGTCGTCGGTGGGGGAGTCGGGCTGGCGGCGGTCCGGCATCGGGTGTGTTTCTTCCCCTGTGTCATGGACGTCGAGGGAGACGTCGTGGCGAGGTGAGGCCTGTTTGCGGCGTGTACGCCTGACGCTACCTCTCGGCCGTGCCCCCGTCCCTCGGGGGCTGTCCGGTGTGCCGGTATCGTTGCAGGCGGTCGGAGGCTTCGTAGGGTCCCCCGTATATCGGTACCCCGAAGTTTCGTATGACCACACAAAGACGAACACCGCGTTCCCCCGAGAAAGGGCCTCCCATGGCCGCCTCCCGCCTGGTCGTGCTGGTATCCGGTTCCGGCACCAACCTCCAGGCCCTGCTCGACGCCATCGACGCCCACCCCGGCGGAGCCGAGGGCTTCGGCGCCGAAGTCGTCGCCGTGGGGGCCGACCGCGCGGACATCGCCGGTCTGGAGCGGGCGGAGAAGGCCGGGATCCCCACGTTCGTGTGCCCGGTCAAGCAGTACGGGAGCCGCGAGGAGTGGGACGCCGCCCTCACCGCGGCCACCGACGCCCATGCGCCGGACCTGGTGGTCTCGGCGGGGTTCATGAAGATCGTGGGCAAGGCGTTCATCGACCGCTTCGGCGGCCGGTTCGTCAACACCCATCCCGCCCTCCTCCCGTCCTTCCCCGGCGCGCACGGCGTACGGGACGCGCTCGCCTACGGCGCGAAGGTCACCGGCTGCACCGTCCACTTCGTGGACTCCGGCGTGGACACCGGTCCGGTCATCGCCCAGGGTGTGGTCGAGATCCGGGACGAGGACGACGAAGCCGCTCTCCATGAGCGCATCAAGGAAGTCGAACGGGCACTGCTCGTCGATGTCGTGGGGCGCCTGGCCCGGCACGGCTACCGCATTGAGGGACGAAAGGTAACAATCCAGTGACCGCCGTAGAGAGCAACGACCCGACCACGACCCAGCGGCCGATCCGGCGTGCGCTCATCAGCGTCTACGACAAGACGGGACTGGAAGACCTGGCCCGCGGCCTGCACGCGGCGGGCGTCGCGCTCGTCTCGACCGGCTCCACCGCATCGAAGATCGCCGCCGCCGGGGTCCCCGTCACCAAGGTCGAGGAGCTGACCGGCTTCCCCGAGTGCCTGGACGGGCGGGTCAAGACCCTGCACCCGCGCGTGCACGCCGGGATCCTCGCCGACCTGCGCCTGGAGGACCACCGCAACCAGCTCGCCGAGCTGGGCGTCGAGCCCTTCGACCTGGTCGTCGTCAACCTCTATCCCTTCCTCGCGACCGTCCAATCGGGTGCCACCCCGGACGAGTGCGTGGAGCAGATCGACATCGGCGGCCCGTCGATGGTCCGCGCCGCCGCCAAGAACCACCCGTCCGTTGCGGTCGTCACCAGCCCCGCGCGCTACGCCGACGTCCTCGACGCGGCGAAGAACGGCGGCTTCGACCTGACCGCCCGCAAGCGGCTCGCGGCCGAGGCCTTCCAGCACACCGCCGCCTACGACGTCGCCGTCGCCTCGTGGTTCACGAACGCGTACGCCCCGGAGGCCGGGGACGCGGCGCTGCCCGAGTTCCTGGCCGGCGCCTGGGACCGCAAGTCGACCCTGCGCTACGGCGAGAACCCGCACCAGGCCGCCGCGCTCTACACGGACGGTCAGCCGGGTGGTCTCGCCAACGCCGAGCAGCTGCACGGCAAGGAGATGTCCTTCAACAACTACGTGGACACCGAGGCCGCGCGCCGCGCCGCCTACGACCACGACGAGCCCTGCGTCGCGATCATCAAGCACGCCAACCCGTGCGGCATCGCCGTGGACGCGGACGTGGCCGCCGCCCACCGCAAGGCGCACGCCTGCGACCCGCTGTCGGCCTTCGGCGGCGTCATCGCCGTCAACCGCCCGGTGACCGTCGAGCTCGCCGAGCAGGTCGCCGAGATCTTCACCGAGGTCATCGCCGCCCCCTCGTACGAGGACGGCGCGGTCGAGGTCCTGGCCAGGAAGAAGAACATCCGCGTCCTCAAGGTGGACGGCACCCCGCACCAGCCGGGCGACCTCAAGCCCATCTCCGGGGGTGTGCTGCTCCAGCAGAGCGATACGTTTGAAAAGGGCAGGGGCCAGGCGCAGGGCGACGACCCGGCGAACTGGACCCTCGCCACCGGCGACGCCCTGTCCGCCGCGGAACTCGCCGATCTCGCCTTCGCGTGGAAGGCCTGCCGGGCCGTCAAGTCCAACGCCATCCTGCTCGCCAAGGACGGTGCCTCGGTCGGCGTCGGCATGGGCCAGGTCAACCGCGTCGACTCGGCGAAGCTCGCCGTCGAGCGGGCGGGCGCCGAGCGCGCGCAGGGCTCGTACGCCGCGTCCGACGCGTTCTTCCCGTTCCCGGACGGTCTGGAGATCCTGACGGCGGCCGGCATCAAGGCCGTCGTCCAGCCGGGCGGCTCGGTCCGTGACGAGCAGGTCGTCGAGGCCGCGAAGAAGGCGGGCGTGACCATGTACTTCACCGGGACCCGGCACTTCTTCCACTGACCGGACCCCGCCGGACCGGTGGTGCCCCGGGTAGGCCGAAGGCCGCGCTTCCCTCCGTACGAGGGAGGCGCGGCCTTCGGCGTCGTGCGAGCGGTACTGCCTGCTGCTCGACTGCCTACTTCTTGACGACGATCGTGCCGGCGGCACGATCGTGCCAGCCCTGGAGCTTGCCCGAGTTGTCGAAGAAGGGGGAGAGGTAGACCAGGAGCTGACCGATACCGCAGAGGAAGGCGCCGACCATCGGGATGATCCAGCGGATGAAGCCCCCGCCGAGGCCCGGAACCTGGCCCGTGTTCTCCTTGACGACCTTCAGGCTGAGCGCCAGCTTGCCGACCGTCGCGCCCAGGAACGCGATCATCAGCCATTCGTAGAGCAGCGTGGCGATGAAGAGGAGGAACATGGCGCCCATGAAGGCGGCGAGGATGCCGCCGGCGGCCTCGTTGTTGTTGTTCATGCAGGTCTCGAAGGCGGCCGCGTCGAGGTTGTTGCAGTCCTGGATGCTCGCCTCGCCCGCACCGACGAGGCTGCCGACGCCGATCGCGCCGAGGACGAAGTACAGGACACCGATGACGAGGCCGTCGATGACGCGGGCGCCGAAGCGGCGGCCCATCGTGGCGACCTCGACCGTGCCGAGACCGGCGACGCTGATGAGACCGTTGTTCGCCTGGAGCGTGCCGGGGGCCTGCGGTGCGCCGCCCGGCTGGCCCTGCTGCGGGTATCCGTAGCCGCCCTGCGGCGGTACGCCCTGCGGGGCCTGCTGGGGGTAGCCGTAACCGGGCTGGCCCTGCGGCGGCTGCTGAGGCTGCTGTCCGTACGGGTTGTTCGGGTCGCCGAAACTCATCTTGGGGTTGTTCCTCCGTGGAAGTGCGGGGACGCACGGCACTATCGGAGGAAACACTGCGATGTGCGGTCCACCCCCCGGTACTGCCCGCGGCACTCTTTGAGTGCATCGTCGTCGGCCGGGTGACGACTTGTCCAGCCGGTTCCCAAGTGCTCCGTGACTTGTTGTGCAAGTGCAATGAACCGTGTGCTCCGGTGAACGCCTTGAGTGGAACCGGGGCCACTCCATCCGGGAGTATGGGTTCATGACTGCCCAGATTCTCGATGGCAAGGCCACCGCCGCCGCGATCAAGTCCGAACTGACCGTCCGCGTGGCGGCCCTGAAGGGCCGGGGCATCACGCCCGGCCTCGGCACCCTGCTGGTCGGCGACGACCCGGGCAGCCGCTGGTACGTCAACGGCAAACACAAGGACTGCGCCGAGGTCGGCATCGCCTCCATCCAGCGCGAACTGCCCGCGACGGCCTCCCAGGAGGACATCGAGGAGGTCGTGCGCGAACTCAACGCCAACCCGGAGTGCACGGGCTACATCGTGCAACTCCCGCTCCCCAAGGGCATCGACACCAACCGGGTGCTGGAGCTGATGGATCCGGCCAAGGACGCCGACGGCCTGCACCCCATGTCGCTCGGCAAGCTGGTGCTCAACGAGCCGGGGCCGCTGCCCTGCACCCCGTACGGGATCGTCGAACTGCTGCGCCACCACGGGGTCGGCATCAACGGCGCGCACGTCGTCGTCCTCGGCCGCGGCATCACCGTGGGCCGTTCCATCGGCCTGCTGCTGACCCGCAAGTCGGAGAACGCCACCGTGACGCTCTGCCACACGGGTACGCGCGACCTCTCCGGGCTGCTGCGCCAGGCGGACATCGTCGTCGCGGCGGCCGGGGTGCCGCACCTGGTCAAGCCGGAGGACGTGAAGCCGGGCGCGGCCGTGCTCGACGTCGGCGTGAGCCGCGACGAGGGCGGGAAGATCGTCGGTGACGTCCACCCGGGCGTGGCCGAAGTGGCCGGCTGGATCTCCCCGAACCCGGGCGGCGTCGGCCCGATGACCCGCGCCCAGCTGCTGGTCAACGTGGTCGAGGCGGCGGAACGGACCACCGGTGAAGGCTGACCCGGGCGCGGAGGCCGCGACCGCTCCGGAGCCCGAGCCGGTACCGCCGCCGGAGCCCGAGCCGCAGTCCAAGCCGCAGCCGGCGGGCGCCGTCCCCGCCCCGGAGGCCGGCCCCGAGCCGGCCGTCGAGCCGGCCCCGGCCAGGTCCCGCCGCTTCCCGTCCGTCACCCGGGACACCGCGCGCCCCGAGGGCAGCGGCCGCGCCGTCCCGGGGGCGGTGTCCGCGCCGGCCCGGCAGTGGCCGATGCTCAGCGTGCTCGCCGCGACCGCGGCCGGCCTGCTGGCCATGTCGATCGGGCATCCGCGGGTCGGCTGTCTGGTGATCGGCGCCGCGCTGATCGCCGCCTCGGCGATGCGTCAGCTGCTGCCGTCGGTGGGCATGCTCGCGGTGCGCTCCCGGTTCACGGACGTGGCCACGTACGGGCTGCTGGGCGTGGCGATCACCATGCTGGCGCTGGTCATGGAGCCGAGTCCGTGGCTGGAGATCCCCTTCCTGGAGACGGCGGTCCGCTTCACGGTCCGCTGACGCCGCCCAGGAGCTGCGGAACAGGGCGCCGCCGGCCCCGCCGGGCCTTCGAATCCAGGGCGGCGGCGCGGCGGAATCGGCCGTACGGGTGCCGCGGATCGCCCGTACGTGTGCCACGGACCACAGGGACCGGGGGATTGGGCCCCTCCCGGGTCGGATAGCCTGACGGCGGATGTCTCTTCACGTCAAGATTCACAGGGCCGGGGAGCGGCGTCCTCCCAGCACATGGGGCAGGGACGCCCCACCGCCAGCTGTCTAACGGAGAAGGCCATGACCCGCACTCCCGTGAATGTCACCGTCACCGGCGCCGCAGGCCAGATCGGCTACGCGCTGCTCTTCCGCATCGCGTCCGGTCACCTGCTCGGCGCGGACGTGCCGGTCAAGCTCCGTCTTCTGGAGATCCCCCAGGGCATGAAGGCCGCTGAGGGCACCGCCATGGAGCTCGACGACTGCGCCTTCCCGCTGCTCAAGGGCATCGACATCTTCGACGACCCGAACCAGGGCTTCGAGGGTGCGAACGTCGCGCTGCTCGTGGGCGCCCGCCCGCGCACCAAGGGCATGGAGCGCGGCGACCTGCTCTCCGCCAACGGCGGCATCTTCAAGCCGCAGGGCAAGGCCATCAACGACCACGCCGCGGACGACATCAAGGTCCTCGTCGTCGGCAACCCGGCCAACACCAACGCGCTCATCGCGCAGGCCGCGGCCCCGGACGTACCGGCCGAGCGCTTCACCGCGATGACCCGCCTGGACCACAACCGGGCGATCTCGCAGCTCGCCAAGAAGACCGGCGCCGACGTCACCGACATCAAGCGCCTGACCATCTGGGGCAACCACTCGGCCACCCAGTACCCGGACATCTTCCACGCGGAGATCGCCGGCAAGAACGCCGCCGAGGTCGTCAGCGACGAGCTGTGGCTCGCCGAGACCTTCATCCCGACCGTCGCCAAGCGCGGCGCCGCGATCATCGAGGCCCGTGGCGCGTCCTCCGCCGCCTCCGCCGCGAACGCCGCCATCGACCACGTGCACACGTGGGTCAACGGCACCGCCGCGGGCGACTGGACCTCGATGGGCATCCCGTCGGACGGCTCCTACGGCGTCCCGGAGGGCATCATCTCGTCCTTCCCCGTCACCACCAAGGACGGCAAGTACGAGATCGTCCAGGGCCTGGACATCAACGAGTTCTCCCGTGCGCGCATCGACGCGTCCGTGGCGGAGCTGGTCGAGGAGCGCGACGCGGTCCGCGAGCTCGGTCTGATCTGACCGCCCCGCAGCACCCGCACCACCCGCACCACCCGCACCACCTGTTTGATCCGAAAGGCCCCGGCGCCCCGTGCGCCGGGGCCTTTTGGCTCGTTTCCTCCTGTCGGGCGGCCGCGGCCTCCCCTACCGTTGCCCTCCGCACACCGGAGGGGGATTCGGTGACCACCAGCACCACCACGGGCACGGGCGCGACCTCGGACGACAGGTCGCCCGTCCACCCGTCGCTCAGCGAGGCGGGACGCCTGCTGTGCGCCGGCACCTACCTCGATTCGGCCTACCGGGACCGGGTGATCGAGGAACTGTACGTCCACGAGGAACGCATCGTCGCGCCCTCCTACGGGTTCGACGCCGCCCGGGTCCTCGCCCACGCCCTGCGCGCCCGCCGGGCGGAGCTGGGCTGGGCCGCCGGGGTCGTCTTCGCCTGGTTCGCCGGGGTCCTGCTCACCGGCGGCGCGCTCCTGGTGGTGGCGGTGCCGTTCTTGCTGCTCGGCATCGCCGGCTGGCTCACCTCGCGCGGCCGGGGGGCCGTCGGAGTGCTGAGCCGGGTCGCCGGCGCGCTGGTCCGGCTCTGGGCCTGGCTGCTGCTGCTCGTGCTCGCCGTCGCCGCCCTGGGCAGCGGCGTGCAGGTCCTGGTGTTCCTGCGGCCGCTGTTCTGGCTGCTGGACGCGCTGGGCCTGGCCCCGCTGCTGTACGCCAGTGGTGGCGGCCTCCTGGAGAGCTGGACCGGCCTGGGGGTGCTGGCCGCGTTCGCCGCCGTCGCCACCGTCGTCGGCCTCCAGCGCGGCCACGTCGCCCGGGTGATCCTGCACGACCTGGACCGGAACGCGTACGCGCGCCCCGACACCGATCCCGCCGAACAGGCCGTCGGCGTCCGCTTCGCCCGCGCCCAGGAGCGCATCCGCCACGAGCAGCACTCCCGGCTGGTCATGTACGGGTTCGAGGACCCCTTCCGCGGGGCGGGACTGCCGTACCGGCCCTGGCACCTGGCCGTGGAACTGCGCCCGCGCAGCGACCGCGCCGCCGCCGAACCGCCGGAGCTCGTCGACAACGCCCGGATCCTGGAACGGATCCGGCCACGGCTGGAGGGCCTGCGGCTGCCGACGCCGCACGGATCACCGAGGGCGCAGGCCGCCGTACGGGACCGGCTGCGCGAACTCGTCGTCGACGAGTGCGTGTTCCTGCCCGCCGCGGGTCTCCCGGGGCGGCTGCCGGAGCTGTTCCGCCCGGAGGTGTACGAGGCGCACCGCGCGGACGCCGTCGAGGAGGGCGGCGAGCAACGACGGCACTTCCTGCGCATCCGGGTCGGCGGCTGGGACGAGAACCTCGTCGTGACCGTGTTCGTGCGGGTCCACACCCAGGGCCGGATGCTGATGCTGGAGGTGGCGCCGCACGTGCTGCTGCCGGTCGACGAGGTGTTCCAGGCGGCCGACGACTTCGCCCTGCGGCACCGGAACAACAACCCGTTCGCGAAGGCGGTCT
This sequence comes from Streptomyces antarcticus, assembly GCF_026627255.1. Taxonomy (GTDB): domain Bacteria; phylum Actinomycetota; class Actinomycetes; order Streptomycetales; family Streptomycetaceae; genus Streptomyces; species Streptomyces antarcticus. The sequence continues at coordinate 87,259 of NZ_JAPNLM010000019.1, forward strand.
CGGCCGTGGGGCGTACGCCCCGCTCGCTCGGCGCCTCGCTGGCGACGCTCTTCGGGGGCAGCGCGAGCGTGTGGCGGGTGGCCACGGCCGGCCACCGGGGGGCGCTGCCGGCCGGGCCGGGGCTGTCCGTCCGGGAGATCGCCGCGCAGCCCGACGGGTCGCTCTTCCACCTCATGGACCTCGACCGGTACCTGAAGACCATCCAGGAGCGGGTGGCCGGCGGGGTCAAGGAGACCCTGCACGAAGCCGGCTGGCACACCGACGAGTTCGACCAGCGCCTGGTCCACGTCGCCGAGGGCGGGGTGTTCATCCAGTCGATGAACCACAGCGCCTTCAGCGTCGGCGGCAGCGGCAACAGCAACCACACCAGCCATCACACGCACACGAACGGGAGCAACGGCAGTGGCAGATGAGGCAACCGGGGCGGCCGCCGACGGTACGGGCGCCGGCCCCGGGCAGGTCCGCATCGGGACCGTGCAGGGCGGCGCCTTCAGCATCGGCGGCAGCAACAACACCAACACCGCCAACACCACCACCGTCCACTACGGCGGCACGGGGGCGGACGGCCCCGGCGCGGCGGAACTACTGGAGGCCGTACGGGAGCTGCGCGCCGCCCTCGTACGGCTGCCCCGGGGCGCCGACCGCACGGCGCTCGACGCCGAGCTGGACGAGGCCGCCGGAGAGCTGGAGGAGACCGGGGAGATCCGGCCCGGCCTGCCCGCCCGGCTGCGCGGCACGCTGGAACGCTGGGCCCCGCTGGTGGAGTCGGTGAACGCGGCCGCGGCGCTCGGCGGGCTGCTCGCCTCGCTGGGGGGCTGACGGTGGCCTCGGGAGGCGCGCGCTGGAACGCGGACGCGCAGCGCTGGGAGTCGGGGCAGGAGCCGGCGCAGCAGCCCCCGCTGCCCCGTACGCCCCCACCGCTCCCGCCGGTGCCACCGCGATGGCAGCCGGAAGGGACCGGCCAGGGCGCCGCGGACCGCGCGGCGGACCACGCGGCGGGCGCGGGCGGCCCCGGCGGCCCCGGATACGGCCCCGGCCCCGGATACGGAACCGCATACGGACCTGGCTCCGGCGGCTCCGGCCCCGGTCCGCACCGGCCCTGGCGGACGCCGCTGCTGGTGGCCCTCTGCTCGGCGCTGGTGAGCGGGGCCGCCGTGGCGGGCTGGCTCGCGCTCGCCGACGACGACCCGAAGACCCCGGCGGCGCCCCCGTCGGCGTCCGGGGCCTCCGGTACGCGCTCCGGCCCGGCGTCCGCGTCGCCGAGCGGGGAGACGAGCCCGAGCCCGAGCCCGTCCCCGACGCCCAGCCCGACGCCCGGCACGCCGAGCCCGTCGTACTCGGTGGTCCGCAGCGACAACGGCTTCTCGGTCGCCGTGCCCGAGGGCTGGCGGCCCAGCACAGGCGAGACCGGGAGCGGCGCCTTCTACCGGCCGCCCGGGGACCGCACCGCGCTGCTCCAGGTCTTCCGGATCACCGAACCCGCGGGCGTCGGCTCCTGCGACCTGCTGCGGACCTCCTCACGGGGCCTGGACGACGGGAACCCGGGCTACCGGGAGGTGTCCGTCGGCGAGCTGTCCGCCGACTCCTGCGAGCTGGTCTACGAGTACGACAGCGCCGAGGCGGGCGGCCGCCGCCGGGGCATCGAGCGGATCGTCGTCGCCCCTGACGGCCGGCGCTGGGCACTGCTGGCGGCCGGACCGGCGGCCGCCCCCGAGGTGGTGCGCGCCCGCCTGACGGCCGCCGCGGAGTCGTTCCGGACCGACTGATCAGCCCTTGGTGTTGTACATGCCCGGCGTGTAGTGGCCCGGGGCCATGCGGGTGGTGACGGCGAAGCGGTTCCAGACGTTGATCGTGGCGATGACGGTGACGAGCTGGGCGAGCTCGCGCTCCTCGAACTGCTTCGCGGCCCTCTCCCACACCTCGTCCGGCACGAAGCCGTCCGTCAGGACGGTCACGGCCTCGGCCAGCCCGATCGCGGCGAGCTCCCGCTCCGTGTAGAAGTGCCGCGACTCCTCCCAGGCGCTGAGCTGGACGATCCGCTCCACGCTCTCGCCCGCGGCGAGGGCGTCCTTGGTGTGCATGTCGATGCAGAAGGCGCAGTGGTTGAGCTGCGAGGCGCGGATCTTGACCAGTTCGACCAGGACCGGGTCCAGGTCCTTCTTCGAGGCGATCTCCAGGGCCAGGACGACCTTGTAGGCCTCCGGCGCGAGCTTCGCGAGCTGGAGGCGCGGGCTGTGCTCGGGGGCGCGGTCGTGGGTGTGCGGGTGTTCCGCCGTGGTTGTCATGCGACCCACCCTAGGAGCCGGGCGGCCCACCGATATGGTCCATCTCCATGACGGAATCGTGGGCCACTTTCGGCGCGGACCTCCATCTGGACCTCGTCTCCGGGCGCGGCCTGCGGGCCGGCCTCACCGAGGCGCTGCGCGAGGCCGCGCGCAGCGGGCGGCTCCCGGCCGGGACCCGGCTGCCGTCGTCGCGCGCGTTCGCCGCCGACCTCGGGATCGCGCGGAACACGGTGGCCCAGGCGTACGCCGAACTGGTCGCCGAGGGCTGGCTGACGGCCCGGCAGGGCTCCGGGACCCGCGTGGCCGAACGGGCCCGCCCGCTGCGCCCCGCCGCCGCGCCCCGGGTCCGGCACCCCGCGCGCCGGGGGCTCGCGTACAGCCTGATGCCGGGCTCCCCGGACGTGGGCGGCTTCCCCCGTACGGCCTGGCTGGCGGCGGCCCGGCGGGCGCTGACCGACGCGCCGGTCGAGGCCTTCGGCTACGGCGACGGGCGCGGCCGGATCGAGCTGCGGGAAGCGCTGGCCGGGTACCTGGCCCGGGCGCGCGGGGTGTACGCGGACCCGGAGCGGATCGTGCTGTGCGGGGGCTTCGCGCACGCGCTGGCGCTGCTCGCGCGGATGCTGCGGGCGCGGCGGGTACGGGAGGTGGCGGTGGAGGGGTACGGGCTGGACATCCACCGGAACCTGCTGGAACGGGCGGGCCTGCGGACGCGGCCGCTGGGGGTGGACGCGGACGGGGCCCGTACGGGCGGGCTGACCTCCGGTCCCGGCGCGGTCCTGCTGACCCCGGCGCACCAGTTCCCGACCGGCGCGGCCCTGACCCCGGCCCGCCGGGCGGCCGCGGTCGACTGGGCCAGGTCCACGGGCGGGCTGGTCCTGGAGGACGACTACGACGGGGAGTTCCGCTACGACCGCCAGCCGGTGGGGGCGCTCCAGGGGCTGGACCCCGACCGGGTCGTGTACCTGGGCACGGCCAGCAAGTCCCTCGCGCCGGGCCTGCGCATGGGCTGGATGGTGGTCCCGCCGGGGCTGCTGGACGAGGTGATGGCGGTGCGGGGCGCGGGCGACGCGACCTCCAGCGCGCTGGACCAGCTGACGCTGGCGCAGTTCATCACCTCGGGGGCGTACGACCGGCACGTGCGCGGGATGCGGCTGCGCTACCGGCGCCGCCGGGACGAGCTCGTCGCGGCCGTGGCCGGCCGGGTGGGGGTCTCCGGCATCGCGGCGGGGCTGCACGCGGTGCTGGACCTTCCGGAGGGGACGGAGCGCGCGGTGATCCGGTCCGGGGCCTGGCAGGACCTGGCCCTGGAGGGCCTCGCCGCCTTCCGGCACCCGCAGGCGGAGCTGCCGGCGCGCGACGCCCTGGTCGTGAGCTACGGGAGCCCGGCCGCCAGCGCGTGGTCGCCGACCCTGGCGGCGCTCACGGCCGCGCTGCCGTAGCCGCGGTCCGCGGGGCCGCCGCCCGCGTGGCCACCTCGGCCCAGACGGTCTTGCCGACCAGCCGGCCCGAGACGCCCCAGGCGACGCAGAGCGCCTCGACGATCCGCAGGCCGTGACCGTGCTCGTCGGGCTCGACCGGCCCCGGCCGGACCCGGGGCTGCTGTCCCGCCCGCGCGTCGGAGACCTCCACCCGCAGCACGCCGTCCAGTTCCCGCAGCCCGAGCTCGAAGTCCCGCCCCGGCACGCCGCCGTGCGCCACGGCGTTGGCCGCCAGCTCGGCGACGACCTGCGCGACGCGCTCGCTGTCGCCCCCGGCCAACGGATAACCCCACCGCGCCAGTTCCAGCAGCGCCAGCTCCCGCGCCAGCCGCGCGCCCCGCCGGGTACTGCTGAACCGCTGCCGCCATTCGTTGCCTGCGTTGGGCATGGCGCCGCTCCTCTGTGTAGTCGTTCCGCTACCGGTGAGGTTCAGCGTGGCCGCACACAGGGAAGCATTCAACGTGTCAGGGGAGGACGAAAGGTTGGTGCGTGCCGCGTGAACGTCAAGGAGCTGAATCCGGAGAGCTCTCCGCAGGCCGCGTTCGGCGCCCGCCTGCGCAGCTCGCGGAAGGCGCAGGGGTGGACCCAGGACGACCTGGGCGAGCGGATGGGGTATTCGAGCACGCACATCTCCTCGGTGGAAACTGGTCGCAAGGTGCCGACTTTGCGGTTTTCGCGGAGTGCGGATGCCGCATTCGGGACCGGCGATGCGTTCGAGCGCCAGTCCCTGGAGATTCGGCACGGTGCGCTACTGGAAGGCTTCCCGGAGTACGTGGGATACGAAGGCCGGGCGGTGGAGCTCCGCCTGTTCGAGATCGGCATCGTTCCTGGCCTGTTGCAGACGCCCGAGTACGCGAAGGCGTTGGCGAACAGCGCCGTGCAACGCGGCGCCATCACTCCCGCGTACGCGGCGGAGCGCGTGGCGTTCCTTGCTGAGCGCCAAGAGGCGTTGGAGCGGGATCGACCACCCATGGTGTTCGTGGTGATGGACGAAAGCTGCATCCGTCGGCCCGTCGGCGGCCCTGAAGTCATGGGAGCCCAGCTGGACCGGCTGGTCGAGTTCGCGGCGCGGGCCCATACGGTTCTTCAGGTGGCACCCTTTGGCATCGGGGAGCGCCGGCCGTTCGACCTGCCGGTCAACTTGCTGACGCTTGCCGATCGCTCCGTCGTCGCGTACGCCGAGTCACAGGCGCAGGGGCACCTGGACCGAGAAACCGTCTCGGTCCTGCCCATGCTTACGGCCTACCATCAGCTACAGGCCGAAGCGCTCTCCCAGACGGCATCAGTCGCCATGATCAATGCGGTACGAAAGGGCTCCCCGTGACGACCCGCACCGATTCCCCCCGCTGGTTCAAGTCCTCTTACAGCAACAACGGTGGCAACTGCATAGAGGTCGCCACGAACTTGATCGCTTCGCGCGGGGTGGTTCCGGTTCGTGATTCCAAGAACCCCGGCGGGCCCGTGTTGGACTTCGCGCCCGGCGCGTTCGCCGCGTTCGTGGCGGGGGTCAAGGGCGGGCTCCGGTGATCCGCGCAGAGCCCCGCTGGGTCACGTCCTCCTACAGCAACAACGGCGGCGACTGCGTCGAGGTCGCCACCAACCTGGTCGCCTCGTGCGGGGTCGTGCCCGTCAGGGACTCCAAGAACCCCGGCGGGCCCGTCCTGGAGGTCGGGGCCGGGGCGTTCGCCGCGTTCGTGGCCGGGGTCAGGGGCCGGTAGGAGCCGGGCCCGGTTCCGGGGCCGGTTCGCCGAAGCGGGCGAGCGCGAGGGCGCCCGCGACCGCCACCGTGAAGCCGAGGACGGCGAGCCAGCCCAGCCCCTCCCGGGTGCGGTCGCCCAGCCACACCACCCCCACCAGCGCGGGCCCGATGGTCTCGCCGAGCACCAGGCCGGCCGTCGCCGCCGTGACCGAGCCGCGCTGGAGCGCAGAGGTCAGCAGCAGGAAGCCCGCGGCGCCGCCCAGGAGCAGCGCGTACAGCGCCGGGTTGGCGAGCTCGCTCCACGAGAAGCCGTCGATCAGGCGGACGGCCACCTCCACCACCCCGAACCCCGTGCCCGCCGCCAGGCCGAGGGTCAGGGCGCGCGGCCCGTCCGGGAGCCGTCCGGCGGCCGCGCCGACCAGCAGCACCAGCGCCGCCACGCCGAGGAGCCCGTACCGCAGCGCGTCGGAGCCCGTTCCCGAGCCCTCCTCCCCGGAGGCCAGCCCGAGCATCAGCAGCCCCGCGCACACCACCCCCACGGCGGCCCACTCGGTCCGGGAGAGCCGTACCCCCATCAGCCGCGCCGCGACCACGGCCGTCACGGCGAGGCTGGCGGCCAGCGCGGCCCCCACCGCATAGATCGGGACGTGGCGCAGGGCGATGATCTGGAGCACGAAGCCGACTCCGTCCAGTCCCAGTCCGGCCACATACCGCCACTGCCGCACGGCCCGCAGGAACAGCGCCGGGTCCACGCCGGACCCGGTCCCCGGCTCCGCCGCCCGCGCCGCGACCGCCTGGAGGACCGAGGCCGTACCGAAGCACAGCGCGGCCCCGAGCGCACAAATCATCCCAATCAGCACGAAGTGACTCTAGGTCACAGATCTCACGACGGCCGGATTCCATCCCCCGGGGGGCCCGCTCTACTCTGTCGGCAGTACGCCACCCAGGGGGAGCAGCCACATGGACAGCAGCAGCACCAACCAGCGCCGCATGCGCTCCAGCGTCGTCGCCCTCGGCGGCATGGGCCTCCTCGCGGCCACGCTCGTGGCCTGCGGCAGCAGCGACGAGCCCGACAAGCGGTGCGCGTCCCGCTCCACGCTGGAGAAGCTGAACAACAAGGAATGCAAGAGCGGGGGCCACGGCGCGTACTACTACGGCGGCTCCGTCGTCGCCGGCAAGGTCTCCGGCGGCAGCTTCGACAAGTCGGCCGTCACGCGGGGCGGCATCGGCGGCAGCAAGTCCGGCACCAGCGGCGGCTGAGGAACCCAGAACCATGAAGCGGCACACCATCGAACCCCGCCCCGACTGGCAGAAGACCGTCGAGGAGCAGGGCCTGATCTACCCCCTCACGCGCTACCCGGACGACTCGCTGCGCCCCTACTGGGACGAGAGCGCGTACTACTCCTTCACGCTCCCCGAGGTGGAGGCGCTGGAGAACGTCGTCGAGGAGCTGCACGCCATGTGCATGGCCGCGGCCGCGCACATCGTGGAGAACGACCGCTTCGCCGACCTCGGCATCACGGACCCGAAGGTGGCCGCGCTGGTCGCCGAGTCCTGGCGCCGCCGCGCCGACCAGCCGTCCCTCTACGGACGCTTCGACCTGCGCTACGACGGCGCCGGCGGCCCGGCCAAGATGCTGGAGTACAACGCCGACACGCCGACCTCCCTGGTGGAGGCGGCCAGCCCGCAGTGGTTCTGGATGGAGGAGCGGTTCCCCGGCGCCGACCAGTGGAACTCCCTCCACGAGCGGCTCGTGGAGGCCTGGCGCCGGCAGGCGGAACTGCTGCCGCCCGGCCCGCTGCACTTCGCGCACTCCGAGACCGACGAGCTGGGCGAGGACCTGATGACGGTCGCCTACCTCCAGGAGACCGCCGAGCAGGCCGGCATCGACACCCAGGCGCTGTCCGTCGAGCAGATCGGCTGGGACAGCCTGTCCGGCCGGTTCGTGGACGAGAAGCTCCGCTTCATCCGCAGCTGCTTCAAGCTCTACCCGTGGGAGTGGCTGGCCGCCGACGAGTTCGGCCCGCAGGTCATCGGCACCTACGACCACGGCGGCGGCACCGGCAGCACCTGCTGGATCGAGCCGGCGTGGAAGATGCTGCTCTCCAACAAGGCGCTGCTCGCCGTCCTGTGGGAGCTGTTCCCGGAGCACCCGAACCTGCTGCCCGCCTACCTCGACGGCCCCCGCGAGCTGGCCGGGCCCGGATCGGGCGGGTACGTGGCCAAGCCGCTGCTCGGCCGCGAGGGCGCCGGGGTCACCCTCCACGTGCCGGGCGAGGGCGGGGAGCCCTTCGTCCCGGAGGAGGGCGAGCGGTACTGCTTCCAGGGCCTGGCCCCGCTGCCCGACTTCGACGGCAACCGGGTGGTGCTCGGCGCGTGGGTCGTCGAGGACGAGGCGGCGGGGCTCGGCATCCGCGAATCCGCGGGGCCGGTCACGGACGAGTACGCCCGCTTCCTGCCCCACGTGATCCTCTAGCGGCGGCCTCCCCGGGCCGGGGAGGCCCGGCTAGGCGGAGAGGACCGACCGGAGCTGCTCCAGCCCCCAGTCCAGGTCCTCCTTGGAGATGACCAGCGGCGGGGCGATCCGGATCGTCGACCCGTGGGTGTCCTTCACCAGCACCCCCCGCTCCATCATCTTCTCGGAGATCTCCCGGCCGGTTCCGCGCGACGGGTCGATGTCCACGCCCGCCCACAGCCCGCGCCCCCGTACGGCGGTCACCGCACCGCCGCCGACCAGCACGTTCAGCTCCCGGTGCAGGTGGTCGCCCAGCTCGGTGGCCCGCTGCTGGTACTCGCCGGTCCGCAGCATCGCGACGACCTCCAGCGCCACCGCGCAGGCCAGCGGGTTGCCGCCGAACGTCGAGCCGTGCTCCCCGGGCCGGAACACCCCGAGCACGTCCCGGTCGGCGACGACGGCCGAGACCGGCACCACGCCGCCGCCCAGCGCCTTGCCCAGCAGGTACACGTCCGGGACGACGCCCTCGTGCTCGCACGCGAAGGTCCGGCCGGTCCGGCCCAGGCCCGACTGGATCTCGTCCGCGATGAACAGCACGTTCCGCTCGCGCGTCAGCTCCCGTACGCCCTGGAGGTAGCCGGCCGGCGGCACCAGCACCCCCGCCTCGCCCTGGATCGGCTCCAGCAGCACGGCGACGGTGTTCTCGGTGACGGCCGCGGCGAGCGCGGTGAGGTCCCCGTACGGGACGATCTCGAAGCCCGGCGTGTACGGCCCGAAGTGGTCGCGGGCGTCGTGGTCGGTGGAGAACGAGACGATCGTCGTGGTCCGGCCGTGGAAGTTGTCGGCGCAGACCACGATCTTGGCGTGTCCGTCCGGCACGCCCTTGACCTCGTACCCCCACTTGCGGGCGGTCTTGACCGCCGTCTCGACCGCCTCCGCGCCCGTGTTCATGGGCAGCACCATGTCCTTGCCGCACAGCGCGGCCAGTTCGGTGCAGAAGTCGGCGAAGCGGTCGTGGTGGAAGGCGCGGGAGGTCAGCGTGACCCGCTCCAGCTGCGCGCGGGCCGCGTCGAGCAGACGGCGGTTGCCGTGGCCGAAGTTGAGCGCCGAATAGCCGGCGAGCATGTCGAGGTAGCGGCGCCCCTCCACGTCGGTCATCCACGCGCCTTCCGCGGAGGCGATGACGAGGGGCAGCGGGTGGTAGTTGTGCGCGCTGTGCGCCTCGGCGGAGCGGATGGCATCAGCAGTTGTCGACACGGGGTCTCCGATCGTCCGTCTTGCCGGGTGAGCGTGTGACGAGGGTGGCGTCACAGTCTTATCGTCGCTCGTATTGCGGACGCGGAAACCTCCCGGGCGGCGCGCCCGCTAGGGTGAGCGGCACGCACGGCGACTGGCGTACGGAGAAGCGACTCCGGGGGAGTCGTGCGGGCAGATCCGCACACAGGGCCGCTCGCCTGGGCCTCGCGGGGTACCGATTCCCATCGACCCCGGAGGAGCCGCATGTCCGCGAGCCGCCATCCCGCCCTGTCCGCGACCGACCCCGAACTGGCGTCCTTCGTCGCGGCGGAGGAAGTCCTCCAGGCGCAGACCCTGCGCCTGATCCCCAGCGAGAACTACGTGTCCGCGGCCGTCCTGGAAGCCTCCGGGACGGTGCTGCAGAACAAGTACAGCGAGGGCTACCCCGGCCGCCGCTACTACGAGGGCCAGCAGAACATCGACCGCGTCGAGGCCCTCGCCGTCGAGCGGGCCAAGGGCCTGTTCGGGGTGGACCACGCCAACGTCCAGCCGTACTCCGGCTCCCCGGCCAACCTGGCCGTCTACCTGGCCTTCGCGAAGCCCGGCGACACCGTCATGGGCATGGCCCTGCCGATGGGCGGGCACCTCACCCACGGCTGGGGCGTCTCGGCGACCGGCTCGTGGTTCCGCGGCGTCCAGTACGGGGTGCGCCCCGACAACGGGCTGATCGACTACGACGCCGTACGGGAGCTGGCGCTCGCCGAGCGGCCGAAGATCATCTTCTGTGGCGGCACCGCGCTGCCCCGCACCATCGACTTCGCCGCCTTCGCCTCGATCGCCGAGGAGGCGGGCTCGGTCCTGGTCGCGGACGTCGCCCACATCGCGGGCCTGATCGCGGGCGGCGCGCACCCGTCCCCGGCGGACCACGCCGACGTGATCTCCACGACCACGCACAAGACCCTGCGGGGCCCGCGCGGCGCGATGCTGATGTGCCGGGAGGAGCACGCCAAGGCCATCGACAAGGCCGTCTTCCCGGGCCTCCAGGGCGGCCCGCACAACCAGACGACGGCCGGTATCGCCGTCGCCCTCCACGAGGCGGCGCAGCCCTCCTTCACGGCGTACGCGCACACGGTCGTCGCCAACGCGAAGGCGCTGGCCGCGGCCCTGCTGGAGCGCGGCTTCGACCTGGTCTCGGGCGGCACGGACAACCACCTGATCCTGATGGACCTCACCTCGCGGGGCGTTGCGGGCAAGGTCGCCGCCAAGGCGCTGGACCGGGCGGGCATCGTCGTGAACTACAACACCGTCCCCTTCGACCCGCGCAAGCCGTTCGACCCCTCGGGGGTGCGGATCGGCACGCCGTCGCTGACCTCCCGCGGGCTGACCGCCGCGCACATGCCGGCGGTGGCGGACTGGATCTCCCGCGCGGTGGACGCCGCCGCCAAGGGCGACGAGCCGGCGCTCGGCGCGATCCGGGCCGAGGTCACGGACCTGATGGCCGCCTTCCCGGCCCCGGGCCTGCCGTTGTCCTGACCTGCGGACCCGTTGCCGGGGCGCCGCCCCGGACCCGGACCCCGCGCCTCACACGCCGACGGGGCTGAAATCAGCCCCGCCGGGTGCAAAGCGGTCGCTCGGCCGGGGCGGGATCCGGCCGCCGCACTACCGCCCGGTACCCGTGCGGGGCCGGGCGGGGGAGCGGCGCGACCCGGGAGGTTCCGGCCAGCGGGGGACCGGAGCCCGCCCCCGCACCTGAGAGAATGGGGCCATGGCTTCTGATCGTCCTCGCGCGCTCTCCGGCATCCAGCCCACCTCCGGTTCGTTCCACCTCGGGAACTACCTCGGAGCCATCCGCCAGTACGTCGCCCTGCAGGAGACGCACGACGCCTTCTACATGGTCGTCGACCTGCACGCGATCACCATGCCGCAGGACCCGAAGGACCTCCGCGCGAACACCCGGCTCTCCGCCGCGCAGCTGCTCGCCGCCGGCCTGGACCCCGAGCGCTGCACGCTCTTCATCCAGAGCCACGTGCCGGAGCACGCGCAGCTCGGCTGGGTCATGAACTGCATCACCGGCTTCGGCGAGGCCGGCCGGATGACCCAGTTCAAGGACAAGTCCGCGAAGCAGGGCGCGAACAACGCCACCGTCGGCCTGTTCACCTACCCGATCCTCCAGGTCGCCGACATCCTGCTGTACCAGGCGAACGCCGTCCCGGTCGGCGAGGACCAGCGCCAGCACATCGAGCTGACCCGCGACCTGGCCGAGCGCTTCAACCAGCGCTTCGGCCAGACCTTCACCCTCCCCGCCGCGCACATCGTCAAGGAGGTCGCGAAGATCTACGACCTCCAGGACCCGGCGATCAAGATGTCGAAGTCCGCCTCCTCGCCCAAGGGCCTCATCAACCTCCTCGACGAGCCCAAGGTCACCGCGAAGAAGATCAAGAGCGCGGTGACGGACACCGGGGCCGAGATCCGCTTCGACGCCCAGGAGAAGCCCGGCGTCAGCAACCTGCTCACGATCTACTCCACCCTCACCGGCGAGACGATCCCGTCCCTCGAAGAGAAGTACGAGGGCAAGGGCTACGGCGCGCTGAAGACCGACCTGGCCGACGTCATGGTCGATTTCGTCACACCGTTCAAGCAGCGCACCCAGGAGTACCTGGACGACCCCGAGGGCCTGGACTCCATCCTGGCCAAGGGCGCGGAGAAGGCCCGCGCGGTCGCCGCCGAGACCCTCGCGCAGACGTACGACCGCCTCGGTTTCCTGCCCGCCAAGCACTGACGCGGCAGAGGGCCCTGGCGAGATCGGGGGTGCTGCCGCCACACTGGGCGGCAGCAGTCCAACCAGACACACGGAGGAGAGACACGTGGGGACCGTAACGCTCGGCGTTTCGATCGCGGTCCCGGAGCCGTACGGCAGCCAGCTCCAGCAGCTGCGCGCCGGCTTCGGGGACGCTGCCGCGCACGGCATCCCCACGCACGTCACCCTCGTGCCGCCGACCGAGGTCGAGGCGGACCGGCTGCCGCAGATCCGGGCCCACCTGGCCGAGGTCGCGGCCGCGTTCCGCGCCTTCGCGATGCGGCTGTCCGGGACGGGGACCTTCCGGCCCCTCTCGCCGGTGGTCTTCGTCCGGATCGTCGAGGGCGCCCCGGGCTGCACCCGCCTCCAGGGCGAGGTCCGCGACCCGGCGGGGCCGCTCAGCCGCGAGCTGGCGTTCCCGTACCACCCGCACGTGACGGTCGCCCACGGTATCTCCGAGGAGGCGATGGACGTGGCGTTCGCGGCCCTCGCCGACTACGCGGCCGAGTGGCTCTGCGAAGGCTTCGCCCTCTACGAGCAGGGCTCGGACGGGGTCTGGCGCAAGCTGCGCGAGTACCCCTTCGGGGCCGGTCCCGCCGGAGTCCCGGCGCAGTGCGGCTCACCGACCGACGCGGCGGCGGGGCCGACCGTACGGCCCTCCTGACGGAGCGGCCGCAGGGCCCGGTGCGTGCGGAACCTGAGCCCGCGCAGGACGAGGGAGTGGAACGGACGGGCCTTCGGGCGAAAAGTCACAATCGACGACCGTAGTCCCCGCAAGCGGCAATCCCCGCTATTTCCTGCGGCTCAATTACGGTGACTCCATGGACTGGCTGACGAAACTCCCGGTGATCGGGCCGCTGGTGGCCCGTCTGATGCGCACCCACGCGTGGCGTTCGTACGAGCGCCTCGACCGCGTGCACTGGACCCGGCTCGCCGCCGCGATCACCTTCATCAGCTTCCTCGCGCTCTTCCCGCTGATCACGGTGGCCGCCGCCGTGGGCGCGGCGCTGCTCAGCAAGGAGCAGCTGGCCACGCTCCAGAAGAACCTCGCCGAACAGGTCCCCGGCATCTCCGACCAGCTCGACCTCGACGCGCTCGTCGCCAACGCGGGCACGATCGGGCTCGTCGCCGGCGCCATCCTGCTGTTCACCGGCATCGGGTGGGTCGGCGCCATGCGGGACTGCCTGCGCGCGGTGTGGGACAAGGACGACGAGGACGAGGGGAACCCCTTCACCCGCAAGGGCAAGGACGCCCTGGTGCTCCTCGGCCTCGGCGGGGTGGGCCTGGCCTCGGCAGCGGCCTCGACCTTCGGGTCCAGCGCGGTCGGAAAGTCCGCCGAGTGGCTGGGCATCCCGCGCGACGGCGCGGGCGGCGCGCTCCTGCGGTCCGGCGCGTTCCTCGTGGGCGTCCTGGCGGCGTTCCTGCTGCTGCTCTACGTCCTGACCCTGCTGCCCGGCGTCGAACCGCCGCGCGGCCGCCTGATCCAGGCGGCGCTCATCGGCGCGGTCGGGTTCGAACTGCTGAAGCTGCTGCTCAGCGGCTACATGCGGGAAGTGGCGGCCAAGAGCATGTACGGCGCCTTCGGCGTGCCGATCGCCCTGCTGCTGTGGATCAACTTCACGGCGAAGCTGCTGCTCTTCGTGTCGTCCTGGACCGCCACGCGCGACGACGCGGACGGTGACGGCGCGCAGGCCCCGGCCCCGGACAAGGCCCCGGACAAGGCCCCGGACCCGGACAGGGCTCCCGACCCGGACAGGGCTCCCGACCCGGACAAGGCTCCCGACCCGGACAGGGCTCCGGGGCCCGGTCCGGCCGCCGGCCCGGAGCGCGCGCGGCCGTAGCGGGGCTCCGGGCCGGCCGCTCCGGGTCAGCCGTGGCCCATGCCGCGGCGGCCGCGCGGCCAGCGCCGGTTCACCACGAAGGCGCCGCCCGCGAGCAGGACCAGCGCACCGCCCGCGACACCCAGCGCGGTGCCCACGCCGCCGCCCGCTCCCGCGCCGGCCGCCGCCGGGCCGCCCTCGTGGGACTGGGCGGGGGAGCCGTACGAGGAGGTGTCCTCGCTCTTCGGCGGCACCAGCTCACCCACCGGCTTGACCTTCCCGGCCGCGGCGAAACCCCAGTCGAAGAGCGCGGACGTCTGCTCGTAGACCGCGTTTCCGCCGCCCGTGCTCGGGTTCATCACCGTGACCAGCAGCTTCCTTGACCCCTGCTGCGCCACACCGGTGAAGGTGGAGCCGGCCATCGTGGTCGTGCCGTTCTTGACGCCCGCGATGCCCTTGTACGGGGCCATGCCGTGCGCGCCCGTCATCAGCCGGTTGGTGTTCTGGATGCCGAAGGACTCGCGCGCCTTCCCGGCGCCCTGCTTGCCGGGGAAGTCGGCGTTCGCCGTGCCGCAGTACTCCCGGAAGTCCTGCTTCTGCAGTCCGGAGCGGGCGATGAGCGTGAGGTCGTACGCGCTCGACACCTGCTCCGGGGAGTCGTAGCCGTCGGGGGACACCACGTGGGTGTCCAGGGCTTGCAGCTCCTCGGCGTGCGCCTGCATGTCCTTGACGGTCTTCTCGACGCCGCCGTTCATGGCCGAAAGCACGTGCACGGCGTCGTTGCCGGACATCAGGAACACGCCCAGCCACAGGTCGTGGACCGAGTACTCGTAGTCCTCCTTGACGCCCACCAGGCTGCTGCCCGAACCGACCCCGGACAGTTCCTCCTCGGTGACCTTGTGGACCCGGTCCTTGGGGAGGTTCGGCAGCACGGTGTCCGCGAAGAGCATCTTCATGGTGGAGGCCGGCGGCAGCCGCCAGTGCGCGTTGTGCGCGGCCAGGATCTCGCCCGAATCGGCGTCGGCCACGACCCAGGACCGCCCCGACAGGTTCGCGGGGAGGGACGGCGCGCCGGGCAGCAGACTCACCTGGGTCCCCGGCTGGCCCAGCAGGGAACCGCCCACCGTGGACATCGACGCGGGCGGCGCGGCCGCCGACGGGGCCTTGGCGGGCCCGCCCTTCCCGTCGGCCGGCGGGGCCGGCACGGCGTGCGCGGGAACCCCGAGCACCGAGGGGATCAGCAGCGCGGCGGAAAGGACCGTCAGCGCGGTCTTCTTTGCAGACACGCAGGTGAAAGTACATCCCGATGTACTGCATACCGTCGCTGACCGGCCATTTCGAAGAAACCACCGCCGGGACAGCCCACCCCGGCGCGTCCGTCCTGGGGACGAATCCGATACTGAGGTCATGAAACTCAGCCGTTCCTCCTCCTGGTTCCTACTCGCCTTCGGAGTGTGGAGCTGGTTCATCTGGGTGTCTTTCGTCCGGAACCTGTGGAAGAACGGCAGTGGCCTGGCGTTTGACGCGGCCGGCGATCCCACGTCCTACTTCTGGGTCCACCTGACCCTCGCGGTGGCGTCCTTTCTCCTGGGGACGGCCGTCGGGGTGATCGGGTTGCGCGGGGTCCGGGCGCTGCGGCGCGGATCACGTCCGGGCGCGGAGCCGGGCTCGGAGCCGGGCGGGGGCACGGCCGCGGGTCCGCGTACCGGACCTGACGCCGGATCGGGGTCGGCCGCATGATGATCGTGGTCTTCGCACTCGTCGCGCTGGCGGTCCTCGCCCTGCTGGTCCTCGTACACCGATGGCTGTGGATCCGCCTGGTCCGCGACACCACCGCCCCCGGCGGCCTGCCCCGCCGCATCGGCACGTCCTTGGCCATCGCCCTGCCCCTCCTCTCTGTGGCCGCCCTGACCACCGGCCGCGCCGGGGTCCCCTTCTGGCTCCAGCAGGCGGTCGCCTGGCCCGGGTTCCTCTGGCTCGCGGTGCTCCTGTACCTGACCCTGACGATGCTGGTCGCGGAGCCGATCCGCGCGCTGTTGCTCCGCCGTCTGGCCCACCGGGCCCCCTCCGAGGCGGTACCCGCCACTTCGGGAGCCCCGGCGAACGCCCCCGCCGGCGCCCCCGCGAACGCCCCCGCCGTGGCCCCCGCCGAGGCTCCGGCCGTGGCCCCCGCCGACGTGCCCGCCGAGCCCGCCGACCGGGGGCCGAGCCGCCGTACGATCGCGCGCGCCGTCGGCGGCGCGGCCGCCGCCGTGGCCCTGGGCACCGTCGCGAACGGCGCCCACGGGGTGCTGCGGGGCCCGACGGTCAAGCGCGTCAAGGTGCCGCTGGCCAAGCTGCCGCGCGCGGCGCACGGGTTCCGGATCGCCGTCGTCAGCGACGTCCACCTCGGCCCGGTCCTCGGCCGCGCCCACACCCTGCGCATCGTCGACGCCGTCAACCGCACCCAGCCCGACGTCATCGCCATCGTCGGGGACCTCGTCGACGGGAACGTGCACGACCTCGGGCCGGCCGCCGAGCCGCTGCGCGGGCTGCGGGCGCGCCACGGCTCGTACTTCGTCACCGGTAACCACGAGTACTTCTCCGGCGCCGCGCAGTGGGTCGACCACGTCCGGGAGCTGGGCCTGACCCCGCTGGAGAACGCCCGCCGCGTCCTGCCGTACTTCGACCTCGCCGGGGTGAACGACATCGCGGGCGAGAGCGAGGGCCAGGGCCCCGACTTCCAGGCCGCCCTCGGCGACCGCGACCGGTCCCGCGCCGCGGTGCTCCTCGCCCACCAGCCCGTCGTCATCCACGACGCGGTCCGGCACGGCGTGGACCTCCAGCTGTCCGGGCACACGCACGGCGGCCAGCTCTGGCCGGGCAACTACCTCGCCGAGCTCGCCAACCCCACCGTCGCCGGCCTGGAGCGCTACGGGGACACCCAGCTCTACGTCTCCCGCGGAGCCGGCGCCTGGGGACCCCCGGTCCGCGTGGGCGCCCCGTCCGACATCACCGTCGTGGAACTCGCCTCATACCAGGCCTGATCCCCTCCCAGCGCCCCGAGCCGTCGGATATCGGCCTTCCCGAGGCCGAAATTCCGTGATCGGATGACCGTTTTACCTGGCTCCGGTGCTCTCCACCAAGACGATCAACCGGGACCTGAGCGCCCAGCAGTCGGCGATCCAGCCGATCGTTTAGGCGTCGAACTCGCCCCCCAGTCCCACTCGGAACGGTCCGAGGCCGAGGCCGACTTCCGCGAGGACTACGTGATGTCCCGCGAGGCCGTCACCGGCGCCCAGCACCTGTCCGACGGAACAGGCGTGTGGCGTCTGTGGGAACTCGACCGGCTCCAGGCCGGGCCGGGGCCGGCGGCGGCGGGCCGGCGGCGGGGCGGGCTCCGGTGAGCCGGGGGCCGGCCGGTCGGGCTCCGGTCAGTCGGGGTCCGGGTCCGACGCCCGCTTCTTCGACACCACCGTCTGCGCCATGCCCGGCAGGAAGTCCGCGAACAGCTCGTGCACTTCCCGCACCAACGGCCGCAGCACCCGGAACCGGGCCAGGACGATGCCCCGCGTCGTCAGCTGCGCGCCGCGCTCGGCGAGCCCCCGCGTCTTCTGGCTGTCCGGCGAGCGGTCGAAGACCCAGTACAGGACCAGGCCCATCTGCGAGAGCCACATCAGCTCCGGCAGCACGTCGGCCAGTTCGGCCGGCACCTTGGTCTTCGCGCCCGCCAGCACCTCGCGGTGGATGCCGATCGCCGCCTTGCGGGCGGGCTCCGACTCCGGAGAGAAGGGGCTGAGCGGACTCTCCGGATCCGCCGCGTTCTTGAAGAACTGGGAAGCGAACTCGTGGTACGGGGCCGCGATGTCCATCCAGCTGGTCAGCACGCCCGCGAGCCGCTTCTGCAGATCGGTCTCGTTGTCCAGGATGGGCCGGACCGCCGCCTGGTGGGCGGCGCCGATCCGGTCGTAGAAGCCCTGGACCAGGTGTTCCTTCGACTCGAAGTAGTAGTAGGCATTGCCGACCGAGACACCGGCCTCCTTGGCGATGCCCCGCATGGTCGTCTTGTCGAAGCCGCGCTCCTGGAAGAGCCGGAGCGCGGTTTCAAGGATGAGCGTGCGGGTCTGTTCGCTCTTGGGAGCCTTCTGATCAGTCACGGTGCACGAGCCTATCGGGGGACGGAGCACTGGTCGTCACAGACCGGTTCCTCCGCCCGCGCGGGGCCGTTCTCCGCCGCCGGGCCGCCTTCCGTCCGTACCGCCTGCCGCCAGGCGGAGGCGGTGTACATGGCCGCCCGGGCGAAGGGGCGGCCCGCCGGGGTGGCGAGCCAGTTGGCCTTCGGCCGGTGCTCGGCCAGCGCCCACAGGCACACGATGAAGGCATCGGTCCCCTTCCAGACCTGGCCCGAGTCCCCGATGACGGTGATCTCCTTGAGCGTCGACGCGTGGTCGAGCCGCGGGAACCGCCGCTGTGCCTCGTAGGACGCCGCGGGCACCAGGTCCATGCGGACCAGCCGGCGCTGCCCGATCAGCCAGTGCCTGATGTGTACGCAGACCGGGCAGCCGGCGTCGTACAGGACGGTCAGTCCGCGCACCGCTCCCTGAGCCGGCACCGGCTCAGGCCCCGGCCGGCGCGGTCCACCCCTGGGGGGCGACCGGCGGGATCTGCTGCCGCTCCATGATTCCCCGGCGGCGCATCTTGTTCAGCACCCACACGTTCCCGAGGTGCATGACGCCGAGGACGAGCAGGACGACGCCGAGCTTGAGCGACAGCGCCTCGAAGAGGCCGCGGGCGTTGAGGATCGTCTCGCCCGAGCGCAGGTAGAGGGTCACGAAGCCGATGTTCACGAGGTAGAAGCCGACCACCAGGAGGTGGTTGACGGCGTCGGCGAGCTTCTCGTTCCCCTGGAGGACGTCGCCGATGAAGACGCGGCCGTTGCGGCTGAGCGTGCGGGCCACCCAGACGGTGAGGCCGATGCTGGTGAGCAGGTAGATGACGTACGCGACCACGGTGAGGTCCATTGCCCTCAGCCCCCTTGAACGTGTTCAAATGCTTGGCAGGACTGACTCTAGGGCGTTTTTTGAACAAGTTCAAGCGAACGTCCGCCCGGTTTCGAACGGGGGAGAACGGCACGGGGCGAGAGGTGCCGCCTGGGTCCAGCCAGAGAGGGGCGGGCCCGTCCTTCTCTGGCTGCTGATGGGTGGGATCTCTCGCCCCGTGCCGTTCTTTTGGGGGGTTCCCGACAGTCTCGTATTTCCGGTTCGGGACGGTCGGCCAAGGGTGGCCGCAGGCCATCGCGTAGCGACGCGACCGCAGGGAGCGCCCGAGGGGCCGGCCCGAACCGGAGAGACGATGAGACTGACGGGAAACCCCCAACACCTCGCGCCCCGGGCCCGCACGAGTACCGCCCCCACACCCCCGCCCGGCCTCAGCGCCCCCGCCCCGGCGCCGCTACCCCGCCCGGCGCCGCCCAGCCCCCCGCCCCCGAAGCCCCCTCAGAAGCTAAGCGAGCGGGCGTAGTTGACCTGGTGCATGACCCACGCGTACGCGTGCGCGTTCGACGCCGGGATCATCGTGGAGTGGTGGCGGCCGCCGCTGGTGACCGTGACCTGGATGTAGCCCGTCGTGACCTTCTCCTTCATCAGGAGGAACAGCAGGCCCAGCAGGCAGAACACCGCGAAGACGACCGCCAGCACGATGGCGTGGGTCGGGATCTTCTCCTCGGTGCGCGAGAAGTCCGCCGCGTTCCACATCGAGCCCTGAAGCGGCATCGAACCAGACGGGGTGATGATCTGGTCGCCGACGACGCTGATGTCGCCGAGGGCCAGCATCGCGCCCCCGCCGCCACCCGTACCCGGACCGTACGCCGGCACGGGGAAGCCCGCGCCACCGATGGTCGGCTGGTAGGCGGCGGCTGCGGGATAGGGCTGCGGGTAGCCGTAACTGGCCTCGCCCGGACCCCATCTGTAGTCGCCCTGGCCGGAGGGGCCGGGCTGGCCGCCCTGACTCGGGTCGCTCGCGTAGGGGTTCGGCTGCTGCTCGCTCATACAGCCGATCCTTCCACAGGCCCGCTCGCCCCCGTACCCCACGTGCTCGGACCGGGACCAATCCCGTACACGAAAGCCCCGCGCCCCGGACGGCGGTCCGGGGCGCGGGGCTTCGTACGACTACTACTACGGACTACGACTACTACTACGACTACTACGGCTACGGACTCAGGTCAGAAGCGGCGCGTGATCAGGGCGCGCTTGACTTCCTGGATCGCCTTCGTGACCTCGATGCCGCGGGGGCACGCGTCGGTGCAGTTGAAGGTCGTGCGGCAGCGCCACACGCCGTCCTTGTCGTTCAGGATCTCCAGCCGCTGCTCGCCGGCCTCGTCGCGCGAGTCGAAGATGAAGCGGTGCGCGTTGACGATCGCCGCCGGGCCGAAGTACTGGCCGTCGTTCCAGAACACCGGGCACGAGGACGTGCACGCGGCGCACAGGATGCACTTGGTGGTGTCGTCGAAGCGCTCGCGGTCCTCGGCGGACTGCAGGCGCTCGCGCGTCGGCTCGTTGCCCTTGGTGACGAGGAAGGGCATCACGTCGCGGTAGGCCTGGAAGAACGGCTCCATGTCGACGATGAGGTCCTTCATCACCGTGAGGCCCTTGATGGCCTCGACGGTGATGGGCTTCTCCGGGTTGATGTCCTTGATCAGCGTCTTGCAGGCGAGCCTGTTCTTGCCGTTGATCCGCATCGCGTCGGAGCCGCAGATGCCGTGCGCGCACGAGCGGCGGAAGGTCAGCGTGCCGTCGAGGTCCCACTTGATCTTGTGGAGACCGTCGAGCACGCGCTCCTTCGGGTCGATCTCGACCTGGAAGTCCTGCCAGGTCGACTCTTCCGAGATCTCCGGGTTGAAGCGGCGGATCCGGAAGGTGACCGTGATGAAGGGCGAGGCGGCCGCCGCGGCTTCCATCTGGTCCGTCTTGGACAGGGTCGGGGTGGCCATCAGTACTTACGCTCCATCGGCTGGTAGCGGGTGACGACGACGGGCTTGTAGTCCAGCCGGACGGAGTCCCTGCCGTCGGCGTCCACCTCGCGGTACGCCATGGTGTGGCGCATGAAGTTGACGTCGTCGCGGTTCGGGTAGTCCTCGCGGTAGTGACCGCCGCGGGACTCCTTGCGCGCCAGCGCGGACACGGCCATGACCTCGGCCAGGTCGAGCAGGTTGCCCAGCTCGATGGCCTCCAGCAGGTCCGTGTTGAAGCGCTTGCCCTTGTCCTGGACGGACACGTTGCGGTAGCGCTCGCGCAGCTCCGCGATCTTGTCGACCGCGGTCTTGATGGTCTGCTCCGTACGGAACACCATCACGCACGCGTCCATCGTCTCCTGGAGCTCCAGACGCAGGTCGGCGACCCGCTCGCGGCCCGTGGAGTTGCGCAGCTGCTCGACGAGGTCGATGACCTGCTGCGCCGGGTTCTCCGGCAGCTCGACGAAGTCGTGCGCGTGGGCGTAGGCCGCGGCTGCGATGCCCGAGCGCTTGCCGAAGACGTTGATGTCCAGCAGCGAGTTGGTGCCCAGGCGGTTCGCGCCGTGCACCGACACGCACGCGACCTCGCCGGCCGCGTACAGGCCCGGGACGACGGTGGTGTTGTCGCGCAGGACCTCACCCTCGACGTTGGTCGGGATGCCGCCCATGGCGTAGTGCGCGGTGGGCTGGATCGGGATCGGGTCCGTGTACGGCTCGATGCCGAGGTACGTACGGGCGAACTCGGTGATGTCCGGGAGCTTGGCGTCGAGCTGCTCCGGCGGCAGGTGCGTCAGGTCCAGGTACACGTGGTCCCCGGCCGGACCGCAGCCGCGGCCCTCGCGGATCTCGGTGTAGATGGAGCGCGAGACGACGTCACGGGACGCGAGGTCCTTCATGACCGGCGCGTACTTCTCCATGAAGCGCTCGCCGTCCTTGTTGCGGAGGATGCCGCCCTCTCCGCGGGCACCCTCCGTCAGCAGGATGCCCATGCGCCAGATGCCCGTCGGGTGGAACTGGAAGAACTCCATGTCCTCCAGCGGCAGGCCGCGCCGGTAGCAGGCCGCCTGGCCGTCGCCGGTGAGGGTGTGCGCGTTGGAGGTCACCTTGAAGAACTTGCCGGTGCCGCCGGAGGCGTAGATGACGGACTTCGCCTGGAACACGTGGATCTCGCCGGTGGCGAGCTCGTACGCGACCACGCCGGCCGACTTCGTGACGCCGTCCTCCTCGACCAGGAGCTGGTCCAGGACGTAGAACTCGTTGAAGAACTCCACGCCCTCCTTGACGCAGTTCTGGTACAGCGTCTGGAGGATCATGTGGCCGGTGCGGTCCGCGGCGTAGCAGGACCGGCGGACCGGGGCCTCGCCGTGGTTGCGCGAGTGGCCGCCGAAGCGGCGCTGGTCGATGGTGCCGTCCGGGGTGCGGTTGAACGGCAGGCCCATCTTCTCCAGGTCGAGGACGGCGTCGATGGCCTCCTTCGCCAGGATCTCGGCGGCGTCCTGGTCGACCAGGTAGTCACCGCCCTTGACCGTGTCGAAGGTGTGCCACTCCCAGTTGTCCTCTTCCACGTTGGCCAGCGCGGCGGCCATGCCGCCCTGCGCGGCGCCCGTGTGGGAGCGGGTGGGATAGAGCTTCGTCAGCACGGCGGTGCGGCTGCGCTTCGTCGACTCGATGGCGGCGCGCATGCCCGCGCCGCCAGCTCCGACGATGACGGTGTCGTACTTGTGGATCTTCATTGGTTACGCCTCAGCCCCGTTGCCTAGCGGATGTTCGGGTCGAAGGTGAAGATCACCAGCGTGCCCAGAAGGATGGTGAACACCGTGGCGGTGTAGAGCAGGCCCTTCAGCCACAGCCGCGTGTTGGCGCGCTCCGCGTAGTCGTTGATGACCGTACGCAGACCGTTGCCGCCGTGCAGCATGGCCAGCCACAGCATCAGCAGGTCCCAGACCTGCCAGAACGGGGACGCCCAGCGGCCGGCCACGAAGGCGAAGCCGATCTTGGAGACGCCGCCGTCCAGCACCAGCTGGATCAGGAGGTGGCCGATCACGAGCACGACCAGGACGATGCCCGAGAGGCGCATGAAGAGCCATGCCACCATCTCGAAGTTGCCGCGGGTCGAGCGCGGGGTCTTGCCGGTCCGCTTGCGCGGGGCCTCGATGTACGGGGCCGGGTTGTCGACGTCGTAGAGGGACACGCCCTCGACGTCGCCGACGACCTTGGGGGAAGAAGTGTCAGAAGACATGCGTGTCACTTCCCGAACAGTTCAAGGTAGGCGTGGCCGAGTACGGGGTAGAGAGCCCCGACCATCAGCACGATCCAGATGCCCACGACGGTCCAGAGCATCTGCTTCTGGTAGCGCGGGCCCTTGGACCAGAAGTCCACGGCGATGACACGGAGACCGTTGAGCGCGTGGAACAGGATTGCGGCGACGAGGCCGTACTCCAGCAGCGCGACGATCGGCGTCTTGTAGGTAGCCACCACGTCGTCGTACGCCTCAGGGGAGACGCGGACGAGAGCGGTGTCGAGGACGTGTACGAACAGGAAGAAGAAGATGAGGACGCCGGTGACTCGATGAGCCACCCAGGACCACATTCCTTCCCGGCCGCGGTACAACGTTCCAGCCGGCACGGAAAACCCTCCGGAAGCGGGGCGGGGGCCAGCCGGCTTCTTTGTCGGTCGGGCCCGGCCGGGTACGGTCCTCCGGCCCTGGACATCGTAGCGACGCTTTGTCGGTTCCCTTGCGCGGGGGTCATCGGTGTGATCAAACAGGCACGGACGGACTATCCCACAGGGGCAAATGGCCCGAATTCCTCCGCAGTCAGCCCATCGGCCGACGTGAGCCAGCGTGTCAGGTCCAGTAGCCGGGCCTGAGCGACCCTGCGCAGCTCGTCTGCGGAGATCGAGCGCTCCTCGTCCACCTCGTGCCCCGTCCGCCGTCGGATCGCCGCCAGCAGCTGGTCCGCCTGCTCCTCCGGGGGGTGCCCGTCGAGGCAGATCACGAAGGCGTGGCCGAACTTGCGTTCGTACTCGGCGTGGGCCGCGTCGAGGGCCAGCAGGGCGGCGTACGAGGCCCCGTGCTCCAGTTCCACGGAGCTCTCGGCGGCCAGCGCCTCGGTCAGGTCCGCCTGGGAGAGGTCGTACGAGGCCTCGTCGGCGGCGGCGAGCAGCACGCCCGGGTCCGGGTAGGGGCGGTGCACGGCCAGCCGGTGGGCCCAGCGCCGGCTTCCGCAGCAGTGCAGCAGGGCGGCGTGGGCCGCCTCGGGGGAGAGGGCGTTGAACCGCGTCAGTCCGCGGCCGCGAGAGGGTTCGGAGCGTGCCCCGGACCTCTCGCCCGGACTTCGTCCGGAAGATGCCCCCTGGAAGGTGCCCACGGCGGCCTGTGCCGGAAGATGGCTGGACAGCGGGGGCTCCTCGGGGCGTGGCGCGGGTGTACCGCCACGCTAGCGACGTGGGGTCGGGTGTGTCGTACTCCCACGGGGAAATCACCCGGAAGAGAGCCGAAAGGATGACGTGGACGCCTGGTGCGGAGCGTGGGGCAGCCGTTCGAAGGACGCGCGGCCCGGCCGCGTGGAGCCGCGCGGGCGGGACGGGAAGGGGAAGACGACCGAGGCCGCCACCCCCCACAGGAGAGGCCCCGGTCGCCGTCCGTCACGGACTCGTGCGACAAGCCCGTACCCCTGTCAGCGCCCCGAGTGCGTTTTGTGTCACACCTCGCTCCGCGCAGGGTTGGTTGCTGGTTGTACAACTCGTGGACGAAGGTGCGTGAAAGCCGTAACGTGCTGATTTGCGCCAGACGTACAGGACAGTGAACGGGTTGGGGACTTTGCTGGGGGACGACGCGGAGCTGACCGCCGCGGTGCTCGCGGCACAGGACGGCGACGAGAACGCGTTCCGTGCTGTGTACCGCGCCGTGCACCCACGCCTGCTCGGATACGTACGCACGCTCGTCGGGGACGGCGACGCGGAGGACGTGACGTCCGAGGCCTGGCTGCAGATCGCCCGCGACCTCGACTCCTTCACCGGCGACGCCGACCGCTTCCGCGGCTGGGCCGCCCGGATCGCCCGCAACCGGGCCCTGGACCACATCCGCATGCGCGGCCGCCGCCCCGCCATCGGCGGGGACGACACCGAACTCACCGGTTGGGCGGCCGAGTGCGACACCGCGGGCGCGGCCATGGAGTCGCTCTCCACCGGCTCGACCATGGCCCTCATCGCCCAGCTCCCCCAGGACCAGGCGGAGGCCGTCGTCCTGCGCGTCGTGGTCGGCCTCGACGCCAAGACCGCCGCCGAGACCCTCGGCAAGCGGCCCGGAGCCGTACGCACCGCCGCGCACCGGGGCCTGAAGCGGCTGGCTGAGCTGCTGGGCGCGCAAGGCGTGACGGGCGACTTCGGGCCGGACGGGGAAACGGAACCGGAACCGGACTCGGACGGGCGGGCCCGGGTCGGCCATAATGCCGGTGGCCAGGCACGGGACGGCGGGGGCGGGAGGGATCTCGACGCCGTACCCGCACAGCGTGGCCGTGGCGGGGGCCTCGTAGAACAAACCGGTGTGACGCATTCACGTTGGCGGACGCAGAAGGACATGTGATGGCCGACGAGCGCGACAGGTGGCTGGACAGAGCCGCGGCGGACAGACTGCTGCGCGGAGAACCGGCGCAACCTGTGGGACCGGCCGCCGATCCGCACGCCCGAGCACGGGCCGCCCGCCTGCGCGCGGCCCTCGACGCCCTGGCCGAGCCCTCGCCCGCCCGCGGGGAACTGCCCGGCGAGGCCGCGGCGGTCGCCGCCTTCCGCGCGGCGCACGCCACGCGCGGCGCGGCGGCCGCCGCTGGCCGGCCGCCGGCCGCCGCCTCCCGGGAAGCGCTGCTCGACCTCGGCCGCCTCACCCCCGTCGCGGCGCCCCGCTCCCGGCGGCACGTCCGGTTCGGCCTCGCGGCCGCCCTGGCGAGCGTCGCGGTGGGCGGTCTGGCCGCCGCGGCCGGAGCCGGGCTGCTGGACCAGAACCGGTCCGACAGCGCGGGACCCGTACCGGCGATGTCGGTCAGCGCCGACGACGACGCGGCCCCGGACGCCGACGGCGCCCTCCCCACCCTCGTCCCCCAGCCGCGGCCCACCACGCTCCGGGACGGCGCGACCGTCCAGCCCGACCCGGGCGGCGTCACCGCGACGCCGGAAGCGGACGGGCGTACGGAGGCCGGCGCCGCGGCCACCGCCGGAACCGGAACCCCGTTCGGAGGGCTCGCAGCCGGCGGCACCGGCAAGGACCCCGGCAGCGGCACCCAGGACGGTGCCGCCGCGGGCAAGGGCGACGCGGGCGCCGCCGAGGGCAACCGGGACACCTTCGCCGACGCCGGCAGCAAGGAGCGCGACGACGACCGGGCGAAGCGCCGGGCGGCGACCCTCTGCGAGGACTACCGGGCGGGACACCTCGACAAGGACCGCCGCGAGAAGCTTTCGAACCTGGCCCGGGGTCTCTCCCGCATCCCGCGCTACTGCGAGGCGCTGCTCGACGGGGTCACCGACGCCGGCGGCATGCCCGGCGACGCAACCGGCGCACCCAGCCGCTCGGGCGGATCGGGTACGACCGGCGGTTCGGGCGGGAGCGGCGGTCCGGGCGGGGACGGCGGCGGCGACGGCGTCTTCCGGGCCCCGACCCTGACCCCGGCGCTGCCGGGCGGTTCGGGCCTGCGCGACCGTCGCTGATCAGTGTGCTGACCTGCCTGTAACACTTTTCGAACCCGTGACGCAGTACGTATCGAGCCGACTGGTCATCGGCCGCGCATGAGCCGGGGTTCCCCCCGTACCCCTGGGCTCTGCGCAACCGGCGCGGGCGGGGCACGTTCCCCCGGCCCTGCCCGCGCCCTTTACTTCCGACCGCTCGCGCGGCTCGGCGGACGTCACCAGTAGACGACGACCTTGTCGCCGACCTGGACCTGGTCGAACAGGGCCGACAGCTTTCCCTTGTCCCGGACGTTGACGCAGCCGTGCGAGGCGCCGGCGTAGCCGCGGGCCGCGAAGTCGGCCGAGTAGTGCACCGCCTGGCCGCCGCTGAAGAACATCGCGTAGGGCATCGGCGTGTGGTAGATCGTCGACGTCCATTCCTTGGCCTTCCAGCCCACGTTGAACACACCCTCGCGGGTCGGGGTGTTCTCCGAGCCGAAGCGCACGTCCATCGTCGAGACGACCTTGCCGTCGATCATCCAGGCGAGGGTGCGGCTCTCCTTGCTGATGCACATCACCCGGCCCTCCATACAGCGCGCGTCCGGGGCGTCCGGCTCGTTGACGGTCGGCGGGCGCAGCTCGTCGGCGGTGGGCTCCTTGGTGGCGGCCTGGATCTTCTTCCAGGTGGGCTCGTCCACCGACCCGGTCGGGGTCAGACCGTTCTTCGACTGGAAGGACTTGACCGCGGAGGTCGTCTTGGAGCCGTAGAAGCCGGTCGGCGCGACCGACATCAGCTTGAGCTGCTTCAGGCGCGCCTGGAGCTCGCGCACCTGCTCGCTGTCGTCGCCGTTGGCCATGACCTGCCTGACCGTCGGCGACGGCGAGGTGGAGGCGGAGGCGGAGGCGGACGGCGAGGCCGACTTCGAGGCGGAGGGCGAGGCCGACTTCGACGGCTCGCCCGGCTTGTTGTCGGCGGTCGGCGAGGCGTCGGGGGAGGCGCCCGCCGTGGGCGAGGCGGAAACCGACGAAGAGGAGCCCGAGGACTCCGACTTCTGCGGTCCGCAGGCGGTCGCGGCGAGCGCGACGGCGGTGACCACCCCAAGCGTGCGGATTATGACTCTCTGGCGTTGCATTGCATTCCCCCGATTTCTACGTCGTGTAAGTAGGTGATGCCTGGGGCGCGCGGAGAGTTGCACAGAGTCCCGGGATGTTGCGCCATTGTGACCGGGGGCCGCCCGCCGCCGTTCGAAGGCGTGCGGGGCGGGGCGCGCCCAGCGGTGGCCGGGGAAGGTTCTATCAGTCCCGGACCCGGTCGTTCCACGCGAAAACGGCCGACGGCGCGCACCGTGAACGGAATTCCGGTCGAACGGGCCCGCAACCCCGGCGACCTGACGGAGTGGGGCACGATCACCCGATCAGGTGTTCCGGGAGGCGTGCGGGACGTGCACGGGAGGCGTACGGGACGGCCGGTTCCAGTGGGTGAAACAGGGTGGCGTGACAGGTGCAACCCTGTGCGACACTCCTGCACATGCTGGGTGTGACAGATCTTCCGACGTACCTCGCCGGCCTGGTGCTGATGGTGCTGCTGCCGGGGCCGAACTCGCTCTACGTGCTGTCCGTGGCGGCGCGCGGCGGGGTGAAAGAGGGCTACAAGGCCGCCTCCGGGGTGTTCACCGGCGACGCGGTCCTGATGGTGCTGACCGCCGCCGGCGCGGGCGCGCTGCTCCAGGCGAGCCCGCTGCTGTTCGCCGTGGTGAAGTTCCTCGGCGCCGGCTACCTGGCGTGGCTGGCCGTGGGGATGATGCGGACCGCCCGGGCCATGTGGCGCGCGCGCGGGGCCACGCAGGAGGAGTTGCTGACCGGCGCCGAACCGGAGGGCGGCGCCGGGCGGCCCTACCGGCGGGCGCTATTGGTGAGCCTGGTCAACCCGAAGGCCATCCTGTTCCTGCTGTCCTTCTTCGTGCAGTTCGTCGACCCCGGGTACGCCTACCCGGCGCTGTCGTTCCTGCTGCTCGGCACGGTCTCGCAGCTGGTGAGCTTCCTCTACCTGTCCACCCTGATCTTCACCGGGACCCGGCTGTCGGCCGCCTTCCGCCGCCGCAAGCGGCTGTCGGCCTGGGCGACTTCGGCGGCCGGCGTGCTGTTCCTGGGCTTCGCGGCCAAGCTCGCCGTCAGCTGAGCGGGGGGCCCGCGCGCCCCGTACGCCTCAGCCGCGCGAGCCGCCGTACCGCCCGGCGCACCCTCGGGCTGCGCGGCAGGAACGCCAGCCGGGCGGGGACACCGCCGGGCAGCCCCAGCACGGTCAGCCGGCGCCGGGTCACGTACCGCAGGGCTTCGGGGCCGGCCCGCCCGGCGAGGTGGGCCTCGGCCTCCGCCCGGCGGGCCGCCAGGATCCGCGGCTGCATCGTGAACCCGACCGCGGTGAGGAGCCCGGCCAGCTCGGCCCGGACCCGCTCGGGGCCGGGGGGCGTCCAGGCGCGGACCGCGTCCGGGTCCGCCAGGTCGGGGAGCAGGGCGTCGACCAGGGCCAGCGGAACGCGGTTGCTGTTCGCGTACGGGGTCAGGCGGGCCAGCACCGTGTCCGTGCCGGTGCGGGCGACGGGGAGCCCGTACAGGGTGGCGGCGGTCAGCAGGCCCGTGGAGAAGCAGCCGACGACCAGCGCGGGCCGCAGCCGCTGGTAGAGCGTCTCGGCCAGCACCGGGGCGGCGGCCACGATCAGCCGGACCCCGAGCAGCTCGGCCTCCCGCTCGGCTTCGCGGGAGTACGCGGCCGGGGCGCCGGGGTGCGGTTTGAAGACCAGCACGCGGTGGCCGAGGGCGTGCGCGCCGCGGACCATGTCCCCGTGCAGCCGCTCCTCCTCGTCGGGGGTCATCAGGTCCAGCGCGGAGAGGTACTGGCCGAGGAGGAGGACCGGGCGGCCGGCGGGGCCTTCGGGGTCCGCGAGTCCTTCGAGGCCGGCGACTCCTTCGACTCCTTCGAGGCCTTCGAGGTCCGCGCGTTCCGCGAGTTCCGCGAGCACCTTCAGGAGGGGCTCCGCGGGCAGCGGCTCCGACCGTACCCCGAACTCCGTCAGCAGCAGCGGCTCCAGACCCGGCACCAGGTCCGGGTGGAGCACCCGCCGCACCCGCGTCCCGAGCTGGGGTTCGAGCCGGAAGCGGGTGGGTCCGTAGCTCATCAGCCCGTCGGCGTAGACGTCGATGGCCGCGCCGGGGAAGAGCCGGCACAGGGTCTGGGCGGGCGGCACCTGGAGCGACTCCACGACCAGCTCGACCCGCTCGTCGCCAAGGCCCCACAGGCCGCGCAACTGCCGTTCCCACAGCGGGACGTCCTCCGCGCGCGGGGCCCAGGTGCTCGGGTGCTGCGGTGCGATGACGGCGTTCCAGTCGAGCACCTCGTCGAAGCGGGCGCGCAGCACGGCGAAGCCCGGCAGGTCCGCGAGCCCGGGGGTGACCTCGGCGGTCACGGCGTGGTTGCTGGTCAGCAGGACGCGGCGGCCGGCGGGCGGGAAGGCGCCCGCGTCGATGCCGGCCGCGAGGGTGGCGGCGCCGTAGAGGGTCGAGGCCAGGAAGATCTGGGTGGGCATCAGGCGGCCGCTCCCCGCGGGGTGCGGAGGCCGAGCGGGCGACGGCCCAGCGGGCGGTGCGCCCGGCGCACCCGGCGCAGCAGGGTGGAGCGCTCCAGGTCCATCGAGTCCAGGACACGGTCCAGTACGTCCTGCGGCATGCGCCCGAGTGCGGCCGTGCTCATCGTGCGGAGTTTCCTGGCCACGGCCGGTTCGTACCTTTCGATGGATCCGAAATGGTGGGCGATGATTGCGCAATATGTTCGTACGGCTTTCGGCATCAGCCGGTCCGATTCTCGGTCCGTCGCGGTTTCCGCGAGGACTTGATCGAATGCGCGGATGAAATCGAGCTGCCGTTCGTCTCCGATGTGCGTCAGCGAGGTGGAAACCCCGCGACGGTAGAAGATTCCGGGCATTCCGACGGTCGCGAAGGATTCCGCCTCCCGGTGCAGCCGCCAGATCCACGGCCGGTCCTCCGCCGTCCGCAGCCCGTCGGTGAAGCGCAGTACCCCCCGGTCCAGCAGCCGCCGGTGGTACATGCCGGCCCAGGCGTACGGGTAGTCCACCGACGTGGCCCGGTCGGCGGGCAGGATCGCGGTGCGCGGATCGGCGACGATCGACTGGGGTCCGTACGGGACGCGCTGCACGCTCCGGGCCCGACCGGTGCACTGCACGTGGTCGGTGCGGACGAAGTCGCAGCTCAGGTCCTCGATGGCGGCCAGCGTCCGGGCCAGGTGACCGGGGGCCAGCCAGTCGTCCCCGTCCAGGAAGGCGAGGTACTCGCCGCGCGCCGCGTCCAGCCCGGTGTTCCGCGCGGTGGCCAGGCCGCCGTTGCGCCCGTGCCGGAGGAGGACCGCGCCGGGCAGCGTGCGGGCCGCGCGTTCCAGCAGGTCGCCCGTCCCGTCCGTCGAGCAGTCGTCGACGAGGAGGAACTCGAAATCGTCCCGGGCGTTGGCTTCGAGGCTCCTCAGGACATCCGGTGCGTACGTCCGCACGTTGTAGAACGGCACGACAACAGAGAGCTTGGGCACTCACGGGACGGTAGGGGCCCGTCCGGCATTCACCGTGACCCCCGTGCGGATTCCATGTGAACGACGCGGGGCGGGCGCGTAAACCCGCGCGCTTTCGCATGTCGTCGACTGGTTGTTAACCCGCTGTTGTGCGGTCGTTGGGCCGGTCGGCGGCGCCGCGGAATAGTTTCTGCCGCGTGCCAGAAAGCAAGCTGCGCGTCGCCGTGCTCGCCGATTCCGATACGCGATGGAAATGGGGCGCACTCACCGCCCGCCGTCTCGTGCCCGACCACCAGCTCACCGGATACCTGCTGCGCGGCCGCGCCACGCCCACCGACCGCCAGCTCGGCGAGGTGGGGGTCGGCGCCGACCGGCTGACCGAGGTGTCCTGCGCCGAGTTCCTCGACGGACTCGTGCGGGAGCGCTACGACGTGGTCGTCCTCGCGCTCGTCGGCGGCGCCGTCCAGGCCGTCCTGCACGGGGCCCGCGCGCTGTGGCCCGCCCCGGCCGCGCGGCCCGTACTCGTCACGGGCTACGTGGGGGTCGTCTACGAGAAGCTCGCCGACGGGCTGCTCCTGCGGCACGGGGCCGACCTCGTCCTCGCGAACTCCCGCCACGACGCCGAGCGGTTCCGCGCCGTGTACGAGGGGGTCGGCGCGGACGCCGGAGCCGTGACCGAGACGGCCCTGCCGTTCCTGGGCGGGGCGCGGTACGCCCCGCCGGCCGGTGCGGGCGCCGTTGCGGGCGCGGCCGCCGGGGCCGCCGGGTCCGCGCACCGGGTGGTCTTCGCCGTACAGCCCTCCGTGCCCGAGGGCCGCGCGGACCGTGCGTACCTGCTGGAGCGGGCGGCGCGGCACGCACGGCTGCACCCCGGCCGGGAGGTGCTGATCAAGCTCCGCAGCCGGCCCGGGGAGCACACCACGCACCTGGAGGAGCACCCGTACCAGCGACTCGCGCAGCGGCTCCCGGGCGGGCTCCCGCCCAACTGCCGCCTCGTGTACGGGAACATGGGCGAGGTACTGGACACCGCCGACCTGCTGGTCACCGTCTCGTCCACGGCCGCCCTGGAGTCCTTGCACCGGTACGTGCCGACCGCGGTCCTCACCGACCTCGGCATCCGCGAGGCCCTCGGGAACCACCACTTCCTCGGCTCGGGCTGCCTGGCCTCCTGGGACCAGCTGGACGCCGGGCTGCTCCCGCAGGGCGATCCGGAGTGGCTGCGCGCCCAGGGCGTTCGCCCGGCGGGCGGGGACGGCGACGCGAGCACGGCCCCGGACGACAGCGCGGGCGCGGCCCCCGACGACGCCTACGCGGCCGCCCGGGAGCGGGTCGCCGCGCTGGCCGCCGAGGAGCGGCTGCCCGCCCCGGCGCCGTACTACACGCTCACCACCGCCCCCGGGTACCTGCCCGGCATCCTGGCCCGCCACCGCCTGGCCCCCGACGGCACCCCGCTGCCCGGCGCCGTGCGCGGGACCGCGGGGGAGTCCCGGCTGCGCCGCCGCCTGCGCGCCCACCTGCGCGGGGCCGCCCGCGGGGCGTACCGCCACGGCGTCCAGCGGGTGGCCCCGGTGATCCGCCGTCTGGGGGAGCTGTGACCGCGCCGCGGCCCGGGGCGCCGCGGGTGCTGGCCGTCGTACCCGCCCGGGGCGGCTCCAAGGGGGTGCCGGGGAAGAACCTCGCCGAGGTCGCGGGGGTGCCGCTCGTCGCCCGCGCCGTACGGGCCTGCCTGGCCGCGCCGACCGTCACCGACGTGGTGGTCTCCACCGACTCCGCCGGGATCGCCGCGGCCGCCCGCGACGCCGGAGCCGAGCCGGTCACCCGCCCCCGGGCGATCTCCGGCGACACGGCGAGCAGCGAGGCCGCGGTCCTGCACGCGCTGGCCGCCTTCGAGGAGCTGCACGGCGCCACCGTCGACGTGGTCCTCCTGGTCCAGTGCACGAGCCCGTTCCTCACCGCCTCCGACATCGAGTCCGTCGCCGCCGCCGTCGCCTCGGGGGAGGCCGACTCGGCCCTGACCGCGGCCCCGTTCCACGGCTTCCTCTGGCGGGAGCGCCCCGACGGGTCCGCCGCCGGGGTCAACCACGACGAGGCGTACCGCCCCAGGCGCCAGGACCGCGCCCGGGACCTGCTGGAGACCGGCGCCGCCTACGCCATGGACGCCGCGGGCTTCCGCACCGCCGGCCACCGGTTCTTCGGCCGCGTCCTGCCCGTCGCCACCGACCCGGCGCGGGTCCTGGAGGTCGACGACCCGCACGACCTGGCCCGGGCCCGCCTCCTCGCCCCGCTCCTCGACCCCCTGACCCCGCACCCCGAGCTCACCGCACCGCACCCCGAGCTCACCCCGCACCCCGAACTCCCCGCACACCCCGCGCACACCCCGCACCCCGAGCTCACCGCACCTGCCGCACACCCCGTACCCCCCGTACCCACCCGAAGGACGTCGCCCGTCATGACCGCCACCCCCCACGCCGCCGCCCGCCTGCGCACCTTCGGGTCGCGCACCGCCGGCCCCGGCCACCCCGTCTACGTCGTCGGAGAGATCGGCATCAACCACAACGGCGACCTCGGCACCGCCTTCGCCCTGATCGACGCGGCCGCCGAAGCCGGCTGCGACGCCGTGAAGTTCCAGAAGCGCACCCCGGAGATCTGCACCCCGCGCGACCAGTGGGACATCGAGCGCGACACCCCCTGGGGCCGCATGACGTACATCGACTACCGCCACCGCGTCGAGTTCGGCGAGGACGAGTACCGGGCCATCGACACGCACTGCGCCCAGCGTGGCATCGACTGGTTCGCGTCCCCGTGGGACACCGAGGCCGTCGCCTTCCTGGAGAAGTTCGACGTCCCCGCCCACAAGGTGGCCTCCGCCTCCCTCACCGACGACGAGCTGCTGCGCGCCCTGCGCGCCACCGGCCGCACCGTCGTCCTCTCCACCGGCATGTCCACCCCGAAGCAGATCCGCCACGCGGTGGAGGTGCTCGGCAGCGACAACATCCTGCTCTGCCACGCGACGTCGACGTACCCGGCCAAGGCCGAGGAGCTCAACCTGCGGGTGATCAACACCCTCCGGGAGGAGTACCCCAACGTCCCCATCGGCTACTCCGGCCACGAGACGGGCCTGCAGACCACCCTCGCCGCCGTCGCCCTCGGCGCCGCCTTCGTCGAGCGGCACATCACCCTCGACCGCGCGATGTGGGGCTCCGACCAGGCCGCCTCCGTCGAGCCGGGCGGCCTGACCCGCCTGGTGCGCGACATCCGCACCATCGAGACCGCCCTCGGCGACGGCGTCAAGCGGGTCTACGCCTCCGAGCTCGGCCCGATGAAGAAGCTCCGCCGGGTGCAGGGCACGCCGGTGGCCGTCTGACCGTCCGTACGAGTTCCGCCCCCAGTCCGACGCGTACGAGTTCCGCCCCCAGACGAGGAGTACGTGGTGTCCGTGGTGCCCCCTTCCGCCTCCGCCCTGGCGTTCGTCGAGAGCCCGGTCCAACTCCTGAACGTCCTGGAGTGGGCGTACGCCCGGCCCGCCGACCCCACGGGTCCCGGCCCGGCGGGCTCCGGCCCGGCGGCCGCGGCCCCGCTGCTCGGCGGCATCCCGCGCCAGGGCCGCGACGCGGGCGCCCCCGCCCCGCACCCCGCGTCCGTACCGGCGTCCGCGTCCGCGCCCGCCGCCGACCCGCTGCGGATCGTCGTCCTGCCCCCCACCGACCCGATGTCCCGGGGCCAGCTGCGCCGGATGGCCGCCCTGGCACGTGACGAGGGTCACGACGTCCGGTGGCAGGAGGCGCGCGGCGGCCGGCTCGCGCCGCTGAAGGCCCTCGCGGCGCTCGCGGGCGACGTCCGGGCCGCCCGCACCGTCGTCGTCGGCGACCCCTTCTCCCGGTACGTACAGCTGCTGCTGACCCTCGTGCGCGCCGAGCGGCTCGTCGTGGTCGACGACGGAACCGCCACGATGGAGTTCGTCGCCCAGACCGCCCGCGGCGAACGCCTCGTCCGCTGGCACCGGGTCGGCGCCGGGGGGCTGCCCGGCCGGGTCCGCGAGCTGGCGTACGCACCGGTCTCGGCGACCGCCCGGCGCCGGTTCACGCCGTCCGGGACGCGCACCGTGGAGCTGTTCAGCTCGATGCCGGTCACCGTCCACGGCGGCACCACCCTGCGGGTCAACGACTTCGCCTGGACCCGCGCCCGCTTCGGCCCGCCCCGCCTGACCAGGGGAACCGACCTGGTCGGGACCTCGCTCGTGGAGACCGGGGTGGTGGACCCGGCCCGCTACCTCGACGCGGTGCGCGCCCTGACCGCCGAGCACGGCGCGACCCGCTACTTCGCGCACCGCCGGGAGTCCCCCGAGAAGCTGCGCGCGCTGAGCGTGGCGACCGGGCTGGAGATCGTACGGCCGGACCTGCCGCTGGAGCTGATCGCCCGGCGCGGACCGGTGGGGCACACGGTGGTCAGCTTCCCGTCCACGGTCGTCCACACCCTGCCGTACGCCCTGAGCGGTACCGGCGTCACCGTCGCCGTATGCGATGTCGACCCCGCCTGGCTCACCGGATCCGCGTCGCCGCGCGCCCGCGGTTTCCTCGCGGGGGTCACCGACAGCGCCCGTGATGTGCGCAGACTCCCTGCCCAGACGGCCGGGGCGGCCGGATGAGCGCGCGAGTTTACCCCCGGCTGCGTCCGGCCATGCGTCCAGAGGCCGGGTTTCTTTCCCCTAACGGCATGAACTTTTTGTGATCTCCAGCCAGTTGGCCGGTCGGTGCGCCTACCCTTCAACGGGTGAACCAGTTGATGTCCCGCGAATCCCAGCCCGCCCAGCCCGCCGCGTCCGACCGGCCCGAGCTGCCCGGCAAGCTTCCGGACCACCTGCGTGCCGAACTGATCGCCTTCCGCCGGGACTTGCACATGCATCCCGAACTCGGGCACCAGGAATTCCGTACCACGGCCGCGATCAAGGCCCGGCTGGAAAAGGCCGGCCTGCGACCACGGGTGCTGAAGTCCGGCACCGGTCTGATCTGTGACGTGGGCACCTGGGACGGCGTACGGCCCATGCTGGCCCTCCGCGCGGACATCGACGCCCTCCCCATCCCGGACGCCAAGACGCACGTCGCGTACCGCTCGACGGTCCCGGACCGGGCGCACGCCTGCGGCCACGACGTGCACACCGCGGTGGTCCTCGGCGCGGGCCTGGTCCTCGCCGACCTCGACCGTCAGGGCCTGCTGCCCCGCCCGGTGCGGCTGCTCTTCCAGCCCGCGGAGGAGGTGCTCCCCGGCGGGGCCACCGACGCCATCGAGGCCGGGGTCCTGGACGGGGTCGGCAAGATCATCGCCGTGCACTGCGACCCCCGGGTCGACTCGGGCCGCATCGGGCTGCGGTCCGGCGCCATCACCTCGGCCTGCGACCGGCTGGAGGTCAGCCTCTCCGGTCCCGGCGGGCACACCGCCCGGCCGCACCTGACCACCGACCTGGTGACGGCGGCCGCCCGGGTGGCGATCGACCTGCCCGCGGTGCTGTCGCGCCGGATGGACGCCCGCTCGGGCATGGCCGTCACCTGGGGCCGGATCGAGGCGGGCCACGCCTGCAACGTCATTCCGATGCACGCCGAGCTGTCCGGGACCGTGCGCTGCCTGGACCTGGCGGCCTGGCACGAGGCCCCCGACATGATCCACGCGGCGATCGACGAGATCGCGACGATGCACGGGGCCAAGTTCGAGATCAACCAGGTCCGCGGGGTCCCGCCGGTGGTCAACGATCCGGCGGTCACCGAACTGCTCCGCGAGGCGATGGGCGTGCGCTGCGGCGCCGAGTCGGTCGAGGACACCGAGCAGAGCCTGGGCGGGGAGGACTTCTCCTGGTACCTGGAGCACGTCCCGGGCGCCATGGCCCGGCTGGGCGTCCGCACCCCCGGCGACACCGCCAAGAGGGACCTGCACCGGGGCGACTTCGACGTCGACGAGTCCGCCATCGCGGTCGGCGTGGAGTTCTTCACGGCCGCCGCCCTGCTGGACGGCCGGCGCACCGGGCCCGCCGCCCAGTAGGACCGCCCGCCGGCTCCGCCCGCCGGAGCCCGCCCGGCCGGGTCCGGTAAAAGTCCGTACAACATCCGGCGTTCTTCCTGCGGAGCTGTCCAGCCCTTGGTACACAAGGGTTGGACAGCTCCGCAGTCACCAATCGGTCACTGTCCGGTTCGCGACGATCCGATAACGACTCATGAACGGGCCTTTAACTGACATCTACGCGCGTTACGATCGCCGCGAAACCAGCGCCGGTCGTGGCGCTTCGGTCAGGTTTTGAAGGAGCCTTCCCTTGCGCCGGATCACCAGGATCGCCACCGTGGGCCTCGCGTCCGCTGCGCTGGCCCTCTCGGCCACCGCCTGTGGCGGAAAGAACTCGTCGGACGCCTCGTCCTCGTCCTCGTCCTCCGCCTCGGGCGACGCGAAGGCCGCCACCGCCGCCATCGCGTACGACATCGGCGGCCGCGGCGACCAGTCGTTCAACGACGCCGCCTACGCGGGCCTCCAGAAGGCCGAGACGGACCTCAAGATCAAGGGTGCCGAGGCCGAGCCCACCGACGGTGAGGGCGAGGCCGACAAGGTCCAGCGCCTCACCGAGCTTGCCCGCAAGGGCAACAACCCGGTCATCGGTGTCGGTTTCGCCTACGCCCCGGCCATCAAGAAGGTCGCTCCGAAGTTCCCGGAGACCACCTTCGGCATCATCGACGACACCTCGGTGACCGGCCCGAACATCGCCAACCTCGTCTTCAACGAGGAGCAGGGCTCCTACCTGGCCGGCGTCGCCGCCGCCAAGGTGTCCAAGACCGGCACGGTCGGCTTCATCGGCGGTGTCGAGGTTCCGCTGATCAAGAAGTTCGAGGCCGGCTTCACCCAGGGCGTCAAGGACACCAACCCCAACGCCAAGGTGCTCTCCGCCTACCTGACGCAGCCGCCGAACTTCGACGGTTTCGCCAAGCCCGACCTCGGCAAGGCGGCCGCGCAGGGCCAGCTGAGCGCGGGCGGCGCCGACGTGGTCTACGCCGCGGCGGGCCTGGCCGGCTCCGGTGCCATCGAGGCGGCCCACGCGGCCGGCAAGTGGGCGATCGGTGTCGACTCCGACCAGTACAACCAGGCCGGTCTGTCCAAGTACAAGGACAAGATCCTGACCTCGGTCACCAAGGACGTCTCGGACTCCGTCTACAACCTGATCAAGTCGGTCAAGGACGGCAAGCCGGAGAACGGTGAGATCCGCTACGGCCTGGACAAGGACGGCGTGGGCCTCTCCGACTCGAACCCCGAGTACAAGAAGATGGCCGACGTCATCGCCGCGGTGGAGAAGGCCAAGGCCGACATCATCTCCAAGAAGATCACTGTCAAGACCGCGCCGTAAGGCCGAGTCCGACATGTAGTCGTGGTCTCCGGGGTCCGGGGAGCGGTCAGTGCCGCTCCCGGACCCCGAGCCGCGTCTTGTGAACCGTCACCCCGTGATTCGTTGTGGCCACTTGGCCGCACGTTTTCACTTTCGACAGTGCTACGCGCGTAGAGGCATCGTGGACGCGGTACCGTCCTGCTCCCGCCCACCCGCCCGGCCGAGTCCCGCCCTGTCTCCCCCTGCCTCCGCTCCTTCCGCGCCAAGGAGAGTGCGTCATCAACGCGTCCAGCCCGCCCCCCGCCGTGGAACTGCACGGCATCACCAAGCGCTTCCCCGGCGTCGTAGCCAACAAGGACATCGCGATCACCGTCCGCAAGGGCACGGTCCATGCCCTCGTCGGTGAGAACGGCGCCGGCAAGTCGACTCTGATGAAGATCCTCTACGGCATGCAGAAGCCGGACGAGGGGACCATCGCCATCGACGGGGAGCAGGTCTCCTTCACCAGCCCCGGCGACGCCATCGCCCGCGGCATCGGCATGGTGCACCAGCACTTCATGCTGGCCGACAACCTCACCGTCCTGGAGAACGTGGTTCTCGGCGGCGAGAAGCTGTACGGCATCGGCGCCAAGGCCCGTAAGAAGATCAGGGAGATCTCGGACGCGTACGGCCTCGGCGTGCGCCCCGACGCCCTCGTCGAGGACCTCGGTGTCGCCGACCGCCAGCGCGTGGAGATCCTCAAGGTCCTCTACCGCGGCGCCAGGATCCTCATCCTCGACGAGCCGACCGCGGTGCTCGTGCCGCAGGAGGTGGACGCCCTCTTCGACAACCTGCGCGAGCTCAAGTCCGAGGGCCTCACCGTCATCTTCATCTCGCACAAGCTGGGCGAGGTCCTGAAGGTCGCCGACGACATCACCGTCATCCGCCGCGGCACCACGGTCGGCACCGCCGACCCGCGCAACACCACGCCCAAGCAGCTCGCGGAGCTGATGGTCGGCGCGGAGCTGCCCTCGCCGGAGACCCGCGAGTCGACGGTGACGGACATCCCGATGCTGACGGTGGCGGGCCTGACCGTCGCCCAGGGAGGCCTCGCGCCCGTCGCCACCGAGGACACCGCGCGGACGCCGGAGTCGTCGGACACCTTCGTGCACGAGCCGGCGGCGGGCGGCCGCCTGCTGCTGGACGACGTCAACTTCACGATCCACAAGGGCGAGATCCTCGGCATCGCGGGCGTCGAGGGCAACGGCCAGACCGAACTGATCGAAGCCCTGATGGGCATGAGCTCGGCCGACGCGGGCGTGATCACGCTGGACGGCGCCGACATCACGAAGTCGCCGGTCCGCAAGCGCCGCGAGGGCGGCATCGGGTACATCCCCGAGGACCGCCACCGCCACGGCCTGCTGCTGGAATCCCCGCTGTGGGAGAACCGCATCCTCGGCCACGTCACCGAGGCGCCCAACTCCAAGCGCGGCGTCCTCGACCTGAAGGCGGCCCGCAAGGACACCGAGCGGATCGTGCGCGAGTACGACGTCCGCACGCCCGGCATCGAGGTCACCGCGGCCTCGCTCTCCGGCGGCAACCAGCAGAAGCTGATCGTCGGCCGCGAAATGAGCCACAACCCGAAGTTCCTCATCGCCGCCCACCCCACCCGTGGTGTGGACGTCGGCGCGCAGGCCCAGATCTGGGACGCGATCCGCGAGGCCCGCCGCGAGGGCCTGGCCGTGCTCCTGATCTCCGCCGACCTGGACGAGCTGATCGGCCTGTCCGACACCCTGCGCGTGATCTACCGCGGCCGCCTGGTGGCGGACGCCGACCCCGCGACCGTCACCCCGGAAGAGCTCGGCACCGCGATGACGGGCGCCGCCTCCGGGCACCTGGAAGCCACCGACAACCGCTCCGCCGGTACCGACGCTGGTGCCGATTCCCCGGAGGACGAGGCCCGATGAAGAAATTCGACAAGGACCGGCTGCTCCTCGCCTTCGCCGGGCCCGCGCTCGCGCTGGTCACCGCGTTCGTGCTGACCATGATCGTGCTGGCGGCG
Source organism: Streptomyces antarcticus (assembly GCF_026627255.1). Classification (GTDB taxonomy): domain Bacteria; phylum Actinomycetota; class Actinomycetes; order Streptomycetales; family Streptomycetaceae; genus Streptomyces; species Streptomyces antarcticus. The sequence continues at coordinate 127,643 of NZ_JAPNLM010000019.1, forward strand.
ACGGGCGTGGACCCGATCGACCCGCTGCGGATCATGGTGGAGAACGCGGGCTACGAGGACGTACAGGTCCTCATCGTGAACCAGGCCGGTACGTACTACCTGGCAGCCCTGGCCGTGGCCATCGGCTTCCGCATGAACCTCTTCAACATCGGCGTCGACGGCCAGTACCGCCTCGCGGCGATGGTGTCCGCGGTGGTCGGCACGGCCGTCACCCTGCCGGGCCCGCTGCACATCCTGCTGATCGTCCTCGTCGCGATGATGGTCGGCGCCTTCTGGTCCGGCATCGCCGGCGTCCTGAAGGCCAAGCGGGGCGTCAGCGAGGTCGTCTCCACGATCATGCTGAACGCCATCGCCACCAGCCTGATCGCCTACCTGATCCTCCCGAAGAACCTCGGTGTCCAGCCGGAGGGTTCCAACGACCTGAACACCGGCGAGATCGCCCAGTCGGGCTGGTTCCCGGCGGTCGACCTCGGTGACGGCCTGGAGATCTACGGCTTCACCTTCGTGGCCTTCGCCCTCGGCATCGTCTACTGGTTCGTCCTCAACCGGACCCGCTTCGGCTTCGACCTGCGCGCCACCGGCGCCAGCGAGTCCGCGGCCCAGGCCTCCGGTGTGGACGCCAAGAAGATGATCATCACTTCGATGCTCATCTCCGGCGCCGTCGCCGGCCTCGCGGGCATGCCCGTGCTGCTGGGCGAGAGCCACACGTACAGCCTGTCCTTCCCGGTCGGCATCGGCTTCACGGGCATCACCATCGCCCTGCTCGGCCGCAACAGCCCGGTCGGCATCTTCTTCGCGGCACTGCTCATGGCCTTCATCGACAAGGCCTCGGCCTCGCTCGACACGGCCGGGTACGCCAAGGAGATCGGCACGATCATGAAGGGTCTGATCGTGATCGCGGTCGTCGTCTCCTATGAGCTCGTAGGCCGCTACGGCATCCGCCGCCAGCAGCAGAAGGTCGGCGAGGAACTCGCCGCCGGCGGCGCCATCAAGACCGACAAGGAGGTCGCGGCGTGAGCACCAGCACCGTCTCCGCGGCGAGCGCGGCCCCGAAGAAGTCGGACGGCCGCCGAAAGCTCACCCTGCCCTGGATCCTGCTGATCATCGCGGGCGGCCTCGCGCTGGTCTCGCTGGTCCGCGTGATCAGCGGGGCCGACGACCTGACGTCCGTCGGCCAGGTCTCCGGCGCCCTCCAGCTCGCCGTGCCGATCGGCCTCGCCGGCCTCGGCGGCCTGTGGGCCGAGCGCGCGGGCGTCGTCAACATCGGCCTCGAGGGCATGCTCATCCTCGGCACCTGGTTCGGTGCCTGGGCCGGCTACCAGTGGGGTCCGTGGACCGGCGTCCTCGTCGGCATCCTCGGCGGCGCCCTCGGCGGCCTGCTGCACGCGATCATCACGGTCACGTTCAACGTCAACCACATCGTCTCCGGTGTGGCCATCAACATCCTGGCGCTGGGCTTCACCCAGTACCTGTCGAACTTCACGTTCGCCGAGGCCGAGGGCGGCTCCTCCAAGCAGTCCCCGCGCATCGAGGACATCCCACGGATCAACCTCGGCGGGCTCTCGGACGCGCTGGCGGACCTCCAGGGCAAACACTGGTTCTTCGTCTCGGACCTCGCGGGCGTCATCGGCGGTGTGGTCACCAACCTCTCGCCGCTGACCCTCATCGCCCTCCTGCTGATCCCCGGCACCTGGTGGGTGCTGTGGCGCACCGCCTTCGGCCTGCGCCTGCGCTCCTGCGGCGAGAACCCGATCGCGGCGGAGTCCCTCGGCGTCAACGTCTACAAGTACAAGTACATCGCCGTGATCGTCTCGGGCGGGCTGGCCGGCTTCGGCGGCGCCTTCCTCGCGATCACCACCGGCATCTACCAGGAGGGCCAGACCGGCGGCCGCGGCTACATCGGTCTCGCCGCGATGATCTTCGGTAACTGGATGCCCGGCGGCACGGCGCTCGGCGCGGGCCTCTTCGGCTTCATCGACAGCCTCAAGCTGCGCGGCGGCGCCGAGAACGTCCACGCGATGCTGCTGCTGATCGCGATCCTGCTGGTCCTGGTCACCGCCTGGCAGCTGTACAAGAAGAAGTACGTCCAGGCCGGCATCTCGGCGCTCTTCGCCGTCCTGCTGTTCGTCTGGTACGCGCTCACCGACTCGGTGCCCAGCCAGTTCGTGGACGCGGCCCCGTACGTCACCACCCTGCTGGTCCTCGCGCTCTCCGCGCAGCGGCTGCGGATGCCGAAGGCGGACGGCATGCCGTACCGCAAGGGCCAGGGCAAGTGACGAGCCCGCCGCCGGCTCCGGCCGTCGACTGGGAGGCCCTGCGCGTCGCGGCCCGGGACGCCATGTCCCGCGCGTACGCGCCGTACTCGGGCTTCCCGGTCGGGGTCGCCGCCCGCGTCGACGACGGCCGGGTCGTGACCGGCTGCAACGTCGAGAACGCGAGCTACGGACTCGGCCTGTGCGCCGAGTGCGGACTGGTGTCCTCGCTCCACGCGACCGGCGGCGGCCGGCTCACGCACTTCACGTGCGTGGACGGCAAGGGCGGGATCCTCGTCCCCTGCGGTCGCTGCCGGCAGCTCCTGTTCGAGTTCGGCGGCCCGGAGCTGCTGGTGGAGACCCCCGACGGGATCCTTCCGCTGGCCGCGATGCTGCCCCAGGCCTTCGGGCCCGACCACCTGAGATAGCCGTGCCGACGGCCCTCCGCCCCCCTCCCGGGCGGAGGGCCGTCGTCTTCCTCTCCTCCCCCTCCGTACAGCCCCCTCTCTATGCGCGTAGAAGGAAGTCACCTCATGGACGTCATCTCCGTCATCCGGACCAAGCGGGACCGCGGTGAGCTGAGCCCCGAGCAGATCGACTGGGTCATCGACGCGTACACGCGCGGTGTCGTCGCCGACGAGCAGATGTCGGCGCTGGCGATGGCCATCCTGCTGAACGGGATGAACCGCACCGAGATCGCCCGCTGGACCGCCGCGATGATCGCCTCCGGCGAGCGCATGAACTTCGACTCCCTCTCGCGGCCGACCGCCGACAAGCACTCCACCGGCGGCGTCGGCGACAAGATCACCCTCCCGCTGGCCCCGCTCGTCGCCGCCTGTGGCGCGGCCGTGCCGCAGCTCTCCGGCCGCGGCCTGGGCCACACCGGCGGCACGCTCGACAAGCTGGAGTCCATTCCGGGCTGGCGCGCGCTGCTCTCCAACGAGGAGATGCTGCACGTCCTGGACACCACCGGCGCGGTCATCTGCGCGGCGGGCGACGGCCTGGCCCCCGCCGACAAGAAGCTCTACGCCCTGCGCGACGTCACCGGCACCGTCGAGGCCATCCCGCTGATCGCCTCCTCGATCATGTCGAAGAAGATCGCCGAGGGCACGGGCTCCCTCGTCCTCGACGTGAAGGTCGGCTCCGGCGCCTTCATGAAGAACATCGAGGACGCGCGCGAGCTCGCCTCGACCATGGTCGCCCTCGGCACCGACAGCGGCGTCAAGACGATCGCCCTGCTCACCGACATGTCCACCCCGCTCGGCCTCACCGCCGGAAACGCGCTGGAGATCCGCGAGTCCGTCGAGGTCCTGGCCGGCGGCGGCCCCTCCGACGTCGTCGAGCTGACCCTGGCCCTGGCCCGCGAGATGCTGGCCGCGGCGGGCATCAAGGACGCCGACCCGGAGAAGGCACTGGCCGACGGCTCCGCGATGGACGTGTGGCGCCGGATGATCGCGGCCCAGGGCGGCGACCCGGACGCGGCCCTGCCGGTCGCCCGCGAGCAGCACATCGTCACCGCCCCGTCCTCGGGCGTCCTGACCCGCCTCGACGCGTACGGCGTCGGCGTCGGCGCCTGGCGCCTCGGCGCGGGCCGCGCGCGCAAGGAGGACCCGGTGCAGGCGGGCGCGGGCATCGAGCTGCACGCCAAGCCGGGCGACACCGTCACGGCCGGCCAGCCGCTGATGACGTTGCACACGGACACCCCCGAGAAGTTCGAGTACGCCCTCTCCGCGCTGGACGGCTCCTTCGACGTGGCCCCGGCGGGCACGTCCTTCTCCGCCACGCCGATCGTGCTGGACCGCATCGCCTGACCCGTACTCACTCGTACGGCTGAACGGGACCGGTGGACGCCCGCCGGTCCCGTTCGGCATGCTGGGATCGGTGACGAAGCGATAGGAGCACACCATGAGCGCACTCGCAGTCGAGCACCAGCCTCCGAGCGGTGACGACTGGGATTCGGTCGTCCGCCTCTGGGAGGAGATGGGCTGGCCGGAGGGCTGCAAGGTGGAGATCATCGAGGGGATCGTCACCGTGGCACCACCGCCCGTCAACAATCACACCCTGATCGCCGAGCTGGTACAGAGGCGTCTCTACACCGCGATCCCCGATGACTGGGGTGTCTTCCAGACCCTCAATCTGGCTGTCCCGAGCCGCGGCGGTCTCTACATCCCGGACCTCGCGGTCGTGCCGAGGGACGCGGTTCCCAAGGGGGAGAACTTCGCTCCCGCAGCCGTCGCCGAACTCGTCGTCGAGATCACGTCGAAGTCGAACGCCGTGAACGACCGCGTCGCCAAACTCCAGGGTTACGCCGCGGCAGGCGTCCCGCTCTACCTCCTCATCGACCCGCACTCGTCCGGCATCCCGACCATCCACCTGTACGGCGAGCCCAGCGACGGGACGTACCGCGTCTTGGCGGCCGCCAAGTTCGGCGAGGCCTTCCACCTGCCCGAGCCGTTCGATCTGATCCTCGACTCCTTCGCCTTCCCCCGCCCGTAGGTGGTGGCTCCCCGCCCCGCCGATGAGTTCGAGCGGGGCCGGGGGTCTGCCTCGTGTGGAGACCAGAACGCTGGCGGTCGAGGGACCGGAGCCGGATACGGCCGAGCTGTGCGCGCGCGTGTACGAACTGTGCCGTGACGGGCCCGTCGGGATCGTGCTCGACGCGGGCGCGGTCGCAGCGCCCACGCTCGCGACCGTCCAGGCCCTCGCGCGGGCCGCACTGACCGCCCGGCGCCTCGGCGTCCCCCTCCGGGTGCGGGCCGCGCCCGGTCTGGTCGGTCTGCTGGAGCTCGTAGGGCTAGGGGAGCTCCTCGGAGAGGCCGAACAGCGGGAACCACCGGGCGGTGTCCAGGAAGGCGTTGAGCCCGACGATCTTCCCGTCTGAGACCTCCAGCACCTGGAGCGCCCACGGCGTGTGCCCCTTCCCGGAGGCCGCCGGCCGGTACTGCCCGAAGGCCGGCATGCCGTTCGCCGTCGTCGGGACGAGCCGGGAGCCCTTGCAGCCGATGCCCTGGCCCAGGTGCCAGGCGGCGATGTCCTCGTGACCCCGCAGCCACAGGTCGTACGGCGGCATCGACAGCACCGCGTCCTCGTGGAGCAGCGCGGTCAGCCGGGAGATGTCGTACGCCTCGAAGGCCGTCAGGTAGCGCTCCAGCAGCTTCGCCTGCTCCGCGTCCAGCGGGTCCGCCGGGTCGCTCTCGCGCAGCGCGTGGCCCGCGAGCGTCGCCCGCGCCCGCTGGAGGGCGCTGTTGACCGAGGCGACCGTGGTGTCCAGGAGCGTGGCGACCTCGTCCGCCTTCCAGGCCAGTACCTCGCGCAGGATGAGCACCGCCCGCTGCTTCGCCGGCAGGTGCTGGAGCGCCGCGACGAACGCCAGCCGTACGGACTCCCGGGCCAGCGCCATCTCGGCGGGGTCGGCGGTCTGCGGCAGCACCCGGCCGTCCGGTACCGGCTCCAGCCAGGTCACCTCCGGCCGCTCGTTCAGCACGGCGGAGGCCTGGTGCTGCGGGGCGCTCAGGTCCATCGGGCGGGCCCGCTTGTTGCCGGCCTTCAGCAGGTCCAGGCAGACGTTCGTGGCGATCCGGTACAGCCAGGACCGCAGCGAGGAGCGGCCCTCGAACTTGTCCCGGCCGCGCCAGGCGCGGATGTACGTCTCCTGCACCGCGTCCTCGGCGTCGAAGGCCGAGCCGAGCATCCGGTAGCAGTACCCGGTCAGCTCGACCCGGTGGCGGTCCATCGCGGCATCCAGGTCGGATGGCGCCGTCGTCGCGAGGTCACTCATGGCCGTCGTTCCCCCAGATAGATCCGATACTCCGGAAACTACCCGAGGGGTCCGACAACGGCAGCCGGAGCAGGTCAGGACCCGTGTCGCCGCTACGTGCCGGGCTTGCGGCCGTAGACGTACACGGCGTTCCCGTTGCCCAGCAGGCTCCAGTACGCCTTGGCGTCGGCAGGCCGCATGTTCACGCAGCCGCCCGAGCCGGGCGGGTTCCACATGCTCTTCGTGGTGGAGTGGAAGGCGATGCCGCCGTCGAAGAACTGCGAGTACGGCATCGCGACGTTGTAGATCGTCGACCAGTGGTTGATGCTGCGGTAGTAGATCTTCTTCAGGCCGGTCCGGGTCTCGGTGCCGTCCTTGCCGGTGCGGACCGGGACCGGGCCGTACCGCAGCGCGGCGCCGTCCTGGATCCAGCTGAGCTGCCGCGTCAGGTCGACGCAGGCGATCCGCCCCCGGTTCACCGGGCAGGCGCCCGCCTGGTTCGGGGTGCTGCCGGCGGCCCGCTGCGCCAGCATCGTGCTCATCGTCTGCCAGGTCAGCGGCCCGGCGTACCCCACGGTCGGAGTGATTCCGTGGGCGGCCTGGAACGCCCTGACCGCGGTGCAGTCCGCCGCCGACTGCCGGCCGTCCACCGGGCGGCCGAGGAACTGCTCCACCTGCCGCTGGTACGGCCCGGTCGTGACGTTGCAGGCGGCGGCCTGAGCCGTGCCGCCCCCCGCCACCACCACCGGTACGGCCAGCACCGCCGCCACCCCGCACACCACCGCGGCCCGCCGCCTCGCGTACGCGCGCCTTGCCCCCATCAGGTCCTCCCCTTGGTCGCACTGTCTTCCTGCCGGTTCAATGCCCGGAAAACGCGCGGGAGTTACCTGAGGGGGGAGCGTAGATTCCATCAGCGCGCGACTGCGGCCGCCGTCAGCGCGCGACCGCGGCCGCCGTCATCGTCCGGCGCTCGGCGCGGGCCGCGTGGGACCCGTACAGCGTGATCGACACGACGCCGAGCACGGCCAGCAGCGCGATGCCCACCGTGGCCGCCCACCCGGCGGAGTGGTAGGCGAGCGCGCCCAGCGTGCCGCCGGCGCTGGATCCCAGGTAGTACGCCGACTGGTAGAGCGCGGAAGCCTGCGCCCGGCCCGTCTTGGCCGTACGGCTCACGGCGGCGGACGCCACCGCGTGGCCCGCGAAGAACCCCGCCGTGATCAGCACCAGCCCGGCGAGGATCAGGGCCAGGGACTCGGCCAGCGAGAACAGCAGCCCGAGCGCGGTCGTGGTCACCGCCAGGTACAGCGCGCCCCGCCGCCCCGTACGGGCCACCAGCTGTCCGGCGGCCGCCGAGGAGACCGTACCGACCAGGTAGACCAGGAAGATCGACCCGATCACGCCCTGCCCCAGCGAGAACGGCTCGTCCACGAGCCGGTAGCCGATCACGGTGTACACCGCGCCGAAGACGGTCATGAACAGCGCGCCGATCCCGTACAGCCGCAGCAGCAGCGGATCGCGCAGGTGCCCGGAGACCGTACGGCCCACCGCGCGCGGGTTCAGCGACGCCGGCCGGAAGAACCGGGCCCGCGGCAGCAGCACCAGGAAGGCCGCCGCGCAGGCCAGCGACAGCAGGCCCACGGCCAGCAGGCCCACCCGCCAGCCGCCCAGCTGCGCGCCCCAGCCCGTGACGAGGCGGCCGCTCATGCCGCCGATGGAGTTGCCCGCGACGAACAGGCCGATCGCGCCGACGAGTGCCTTCGGCTTCACCTCCTCCGCGAGGTACGCCATCGCGGAGGCCGGGATCCCGGCAATCGCCGCGCCCTGGACGGCGCGCAGGACGACGAGCCACTCCAGGTTCGGCGCGAACGGCACCAGCAGGCCCACGGCCACGGCCACCACCATCGACCAGGTCATCATCCGGGTGCGCCCGAACCGCTCGGACAGCGCGCTCAGCGGCAGGACGAACAGCGCGAGCGCGCCGGTGGCCGCGGACACCGTCCAGCTGGCCTGACCCGCCGTCACGCCGAAGCCCGCGGAGATGGCGGGCAGCAGCGCCTGGGTGGAGTAGAGGAGCGCGAAGGTGGCGAGACCGGCGGCGAACAGCGCGAGGCTCATGCGGCGGTAGCCGGGGCGGCCGGGCTCGCGGCCCTCGGGGGCGGCGGTGGCGGGCGGCGCGGGCGCCGGCGCGACGGCGGGCGCGGACTTCGGTGCGGGCGCGGGTTCGGCGAACGACGGGGTGGAGGCACCCGGGATGACGGGTGCCCCGGTATGAGCGGGAGGCATACGTCGAAGGTAGGCCCGTGTTTTTCATGCGTCCAATGCACGGATTCGCGATAATCGTTCCACTCACGTATCAGTACAGCTCAGGACGGCGCATGTCGATGAACCGTTACGAAGAAGACATGGCGGTGACACGCCTGCTGGCCCCGCGCCTCGCGTACTTCGCGGCCGTGGCCCGGCACGAGCACGTCACCCGCGCCGCGCACGAGCTCGGCGTCCCCCAGTCGACCCTGTCGCGGGCCATGGTCCGGCTCGAACAGGACCTCGGCGTCACGCTGTTCGCCCGCAAGGGCCGCACCGTCGCCCTCACCACCGCGGGCCACACCTTCCTCGCCTCCGCCGAGCGGGCCCTCGACGGGATCGCCCGCGCCGCCGCATCCGTCCAGCAGGACGCCGACCCCACCGCCGGCAAGGTGGCCTTCGGCTTCCTGCACACCCTGGGCTCCGAGACCGTGCCCGGCCTGATCCGCGCCTTCCGCGCCGACCACCCCCGCATCCGCTTCTCCCTCGTCCAGAACTACGGCGAGGCCATGCTGGAGCGGCTGCGCGCCGGTGAGCTCGACCTCTGTCTGACCTCGCCCCTCCCCGACGCCCCGGACCTCGTCGCCCGCCGCCTGGACGAGCAGCGGCTGCGCCTGGTCGTCCCCGACGACCACCGCCTCGCCGGGCGCAAGCGCATCCGCCTCGCCGAGGCCGCCGAGGAAACCTTCGTCACCCTGGAGCCCGGCTACGGCCTGCGCCGCATCACCGACGACCTGTGCGCCGAGGCCGGTTTCACCCCCCGGGTCGCCTTCGAGGGCGAGGAGGCCGAGACCCTGCGCGGCCTGGTCGCGGCCGGACTCGGCGTGGCCCTGCTGCCACCCCCGGCCGTGGCCCGCCCGGGGGTCGTCGAGCTGACGGTCACCGCCCCGCGCGCGGTCCGCGAGATCGGCGTCGCCTGGCTCGACGGCCACCCGGACACCCCGCCCGTGGCCGAGTTCAAACGCTTCCTGCTCTCCCGCCGCGGCCGCCTCATCCCGGAGCTGGAGACCCCCTAAGCGTGGTCCGGCGCCGCCTCCGCCTCCGCCTCCGGCGCCCGCTCCGGGACGGGCGCGGGGTGCGTGGACAGCAGGAACCCCGCCTGGAAGCGGGACTTGGCCCCCACCGCCCGCATGATCCCCGCGATGTGGCGCTGGCACGTCCGCTCGGACATGCCGAGCCGGCGCGCGATCACCTTGTCCTCCAGCCCCTCCGACAGCAGCCGTACGATCGTCTGCCGCAGCTCGTCCGAGATCGACCGGGCCGCGTCCGGGCTCACCGTCACCGGGAACGGCCGGGCGCCCAGCCAGGACCGCTCGAACGCCGCCGTCATGAAGTGCACGACGCCCGGTTCCCGCACCACCAGCGCCGCCCCGCTGCGGTCCGGCACCGCCATCAGGCCCGTGTGCGCGTCGAAGACCAGCATCCGCATCAGCCCGTCGCCGAGCGTCCGCACCTGCGCGCCCAGCGCCGTCACCCGTTCCACGTACGCCGCCGTGGGCCGCGAGTAGCGCGCCGTGTGCTGGTAGATCGTCCGCATCCGGACCCCGCGCGCCAGTAGTGACTCGTCCCGCCCGATCGACTCCTCCAGCGTCTCCAGCGGCCGCCCGCCGCCCGGCTGGGAGGTCAGCAGCTCCCGCTCGCACGACGCGGCCAGTTCCGCGATCAGACCCCGTACGGCGCCCAGGTCGGTGACCAGCTCCAGGCGCCCCGGACCGCTCAGGTCCCGGTGCGCGGTCCCCGCCTCGTACGCCGGAACCAGGGTCTCCAGCCGCCCCCGCAGCCGGTCCATCTCGTCGTGCGTCTCCCGTACGAGCAGCGTCAGCGGGGCCAGCGCCCGGGCGGCCGCTGCCCGGGGCGCGACCGCGCTCCACCGGTCGGGCGCGCCGCCGGGCGCCCGCTGGAGCAGGTGTGCCGCGGCCAGCTCGGTGATCGCGGCGGCCGCGCGCACGCCGAGGGCCGCGGTGGCCTCGGCCTCGCCGAAGGCGTGCCGCTCGACGGCGTACGCGTAGAGGCGCCGCGCCGCGGGGCTCAGCTCCTCGGGCTCTCCGGCTTGGTCGGCTGGCATATGCGTATTCGTCCCGGGCTGTGTCCGTTTATAAACCCCTCGTGTTCCCGCAAGGCGGCAAGACGACGCGTGCCCGGCCGGTTCCGGCATATGCCGAAGCGGCACAGTGGTCACACGGCGTGAGGGGGAGCGCGGTATGCGGCAGCGGACACCCATCGAGGGGCGGGAGCCCGTTGCCGTCCTGCTGAGCCCACGACCCGCCGTGGTGGCGGCCGCCCGCCGCGCGGGCGCGCGCACCGTGGTGGTCGCGCCGGTTCCATCAGTGCCATCCGACCGTGAGGGGGCGGAGCGGCGGGTACGGGCGGACTGGCGCGACCACCGCCGCCTCGTCGGCGCCGTCGGCCCGATCGAGGAGGTCCGCGACGGCCGCGCCGCCGTCTTCGGGTTCGACGCCGCCTCGGCCCTGGCCGCCGCGCGGGCCAACGAGGAGCTGGGCCTGCCCGGCACCCCCACCGCCGCCGTCACCGCCCTCATGGACAAGGCCGCCCTGCGGGTCCGCTCCAACGCGCTGCACCCCGCCCGACCCGTCTCCTTCGCCCGCTGCGGCCGCGCCGCGACCCTCCCCTTCGTCGCCACCCTCATCGGCTACCCGTGCGTGGTGAAACCGCGGGCCGGCTCCGACGGCGAGGGTGTTCGCCTGGTCCGCGACGAGGCCGAGGCCTCGGCCGCCGCCCTCGCCTACCCGGAGGTCACCGACCTCCTCGTCGAGGAGTACCTCGAAGGCCCCGAACTCGCCGTGGAGGCGCTCTCCCGGGCGGGCCGCCACCGGGTCCTGGGCTGGTCCCGCCGCCGGCCCGGCCCCGGCCTGACCGCCGCCGGCCACGAACTGCCCGTCGCCCTGAACCCCGGCACCGCCGAGGCCGTACGGGCCCTCGTACGCGGCGTCCTCGACCTCGCGGGCCACGGTGACGGCCCCTCCCACACCGAGGTCGTCCTCACCCGGCACGGCCCCCGCCTGATCGAGGCCCACGCCCGCCCCGGCGGCGAGGAGTTCACCCGGCTGCTCCGGCTCGCCCACGGCACCGACGTCCTCGGCCTCGCGCTCGCTTCCGGGCTGGGCCTGCCCGACCCGGAACGCAGCCCCCGCGCCGCCTGCGCGGGGCTGCGGTACGTGGACTTCCCGCCCGGCCGCCGCCTCGACGGGGCGCGACCGGGGATCGCCGCGGCCCGCGCCGTGCCGGGAGTGGTGCGGGTCCAGCTGGAGATCCCGCCGGGCGCCACCGTCCGCCGCGCCCCGACGGGGGCCCGGCACCACGCGTACGTCCTGGCGACCGCCGCGACCCCGGGCTCCCTGGCGCGCGTCCTCGACCGGGCCACGGGCCTGCTGGGCCAGGTGCCGCCGGCCCGCCGTATCCCTCAGCCGGAGGGCGGCCTGGCGTAGTCGCCGTAGCCGGTCCAGTCCAGGAGGACGCAGGGCTCGTCGCCCAGGACCCAGGCGTCGTGCCCGGAAGCCACCTGGATGAAGTCGCCCGGACCGGCCTCGACGGCGTCCCCGCCGTCCATGACGATCCTGATGCGGCCGCTGACCACGTATCCCGTGTGCGCGGACTCGCAGCTCTCGGTGCCGGCCAGCGGCTTGATGTGCTCCGACCACTTCCAGCCCGGCTCGAACACCCCGCGCCCGACCTGTCCGCCGTCCGTCTCCAGCAGGTCCAGCCGGCCCTTGCCGGCCAGGAAGGGCCGCGTCTCGTCGGCCGCGTCGAAGCTCCTGCACACCAGATCGGCCATGATCATCGCCTCCGGGAAGAAGTCCCCGAGTCCTCGATTCCACTGTACGCCCGGCTGTTCGGCCCGCTCCGGCCCTCAAACCGCGTATGGGGAAGGGGGGCCGGGCGGGCCGGGCCGGCGCGTCACCGCCGCGGCGGCCTGCCGAAGCCGGAGGCGAGCGGCATGCGCAGGCCCAGCGGCGGGGGCGCCGCCAGGGCGTCCGTCACCGGGCGCGAGTACCGTCCCGAGAACACCGACCCGAGGACGAAGTCCACGGCCAGCGCGACGACTTCGGCCTGGTGCTCGCGCAGCCCGTGCCCGTCCGAGTGCACCTCGAACCGGCACGTCGACCGGTTCGCCTTCTTCGCCCGCGCCGCCAGCAGGAACGAGGCCTCCGGGTCGCTGCGCGCGTCGTCCGTGCCGTGCACGATCAGCACCCTGCGCCCCGCCAGGTGCTTCACCGGCTCGGGGGACGCCGCGGAGACCCGCGCCTCCGGCAGGCAGGGGGCCATCGCCAGTACGGAGCCGACGGCCTCGTGCCCCGCCGCGCGCAGAGCGGCCAGAGCGCCCGCGCCGTAGCCGGCCAGGCACACCGGCACGTCGCCGTAGCGCCGCACCACCTCGTCCGCCGCCCACCGCGCCTGCTCCTCGCGGGAGGAGTCCCCGCCGTGCAGGACGGAGTGCGCGGCCAGCCCCTCCGTACCGCCCGCCCGGGCCAGCGCCCGCGCGAGCGGACGCAGGGGACCGGGGGAGAATCTGGACGCTCCGGGAAGCAGGAGCACCACACCGTTGACCGTCGTGACCGAACCGTTCGCGCCGGCCGCCCGCCCCAAGCGGGCCCCGCGCGCCGGCGGCGCATGCTGTGCCATGGCGGAACAGTCTCAGACCCCGAGGTGTACGCCATCCGTCCGCGCGGTCTCTGTTACATATCGACCCCCGGCGCCGGGGCACGCTCTACGCGCGTAGGAGCTAGAGTGCCCAGATGACGAGCGAGACCCCCAACCTGCCGACCCCGGACCAGATCCGCCGCTCCCCGAAGGTGCTCCTGCACGATCACCTCGACGGTGGGCTGCGCCCCGGGACCATCATCGAGCTGGCCCGCGAGGCCGGCTACGAGAACCTCCCCGAGACCGACGCCGACAAGCTCGGCATCTGGTTCCGGGAAGCCGCCGACTCCGGCTCCCTGCCGCGCTACCTCGAGACGTTCGCGCACACCTGCGCGGTCATGCAGACGAAGGAGGCCCTCTTCCGGGTCGCCGCCGAGTGCGCCGAGGACCTGGCCGAGGACGGCGTCGTGTACGCCGAGATCCGGTACGCGCCCGAGCAGCACCTGGAAGCCGGCCTGACCCTCGAAGAGGTCGTCGAGGCCGTGAACGACGGCTTCCGCGAGGGCGAGCGCCGCGCGAAGGCCAACGGCCACCGCATCCGCGTCGGCGCCCTGCTGACCGCCATGCGCCACGCGGCCCGCGCGCTGGAGATCGCCGAGCTGGCGAACCGCTACCGCGACAACGGCGTGGTCGGCTTCGACATCGCCGGCGCCGAGGCCGGGTTCCCCCCCACCCGCCACCTCGACGCCTTCGAGTACCTCAAGCGCGAGAACAACCACTTCACCATCCACGCGGGCGAGGCCTTCGGCCTGCCGTCGATCTGGCAGGCCCTGCAGTGGTGCGGCGCCGACCGCCTCGGCCACGGCGTGAAGATCATCGACGACATCGAGGTCGCCGCCGACGGCACGGTGAAGCTGGGCCGCCTGGCCTCGTACGTACGGGACAAGCGCATCCCCCTGGAAATGTGCCCGACCTCGAACCTGCAGACGGCCGCGGCCGCCTCGTACGCCGAGCACCCGATCGGCCTGCTGCGCAAGCTGCACTTCAGGCTGACCGTCAACACCGACAACCGGCTGATGAGCGGCACCAGCATGAGCCGCGAGTTCGAGCACCTGGTGGACACCTTCGGCTACTCGCTGGACGACATGCAGTGGTTCACCGTCAATGCGATGAAGTCCGCGTTCATTCCTTTCGATGAACGACTGGCCATGATCAACGAGGTCATCAAGCCCGGATACGCGGAACTGAAGTCGGAGTGGCTGTTCCAGCAGACCGCTTCCACCAGGGGTTCCGTCTCGGCCTAGGCCACGGCATGACGTACTGAAAGCGCCCGGGAGGAGCAATTCCCGGGCGCTTTCTCGTATTTACGGATGTTTGCGGGCGGGGGTTTGAAGTGACTAGTTTGCGGAGCCGCTCAATTCCCCGTCGCAAGGACGATCTTTCATGAAGAAGTCAGCTGCCAAGACCCTCGGTGTCGCCGCTCTCGGCGCCGCCTTCGCCGTCGTCGCCGCCGGCACCGCCTCCGCCGCCGTCCCCGCGGTCGGCCTCACCGACGCACTGACCAGTGCCACCGGCGCGCTCCAGGGAGCCACCAGCCAGCAGAACGTGGGCGGCCAGCAGGGCGAGTCGTCCGACCCCGCCGCCCCGATCACCGGCCTCCTCGGCGGCCTGGCCCCGGCCACCGGCGCCCTGAACGGCCTGGGCGGCTGACGCTGCCGCGACCCGAACGCGCGCGCGGTGGGCGCACGCCTCTTCGACGAGGTGTGTGCCCCGCCGTGCCGTGTGCCACGATCACCACCAACTGCCCGCCGAAGCAATCGGTATGAGGTCTTTGGTCATGCGAATGAAGGCACGAGCGACCCTGGTCGCGCTGGTCCCCGCCCTGCTCCTCGCGGCGGTCGGATGCGGCAGTACGGACACCCCCGCCAAGAGCGAGGCCCCGGACCCCAAGGGCTCCTCAGGCCCCGCCTCCGGAGCGCCCGGCGCCCCCGGCGCCCCGGTCCCGACCGCGTCCGCCCCCGCCGGAACCGGCGCGCCGAAGACCGGCGGCACGAAGACGGAGCGGTCCGCGCTGGAACCGGGCGACCTGCCCGGCTACCAGATCTCCGCCCAGGGCAAGAACCCGAACGCCCCCGACGGCCAGCCGCAGGCGGACCGCAAGGCCTGCCAGCCGCTGGCGGACATCATGGGCGACAAGCCGGACCCGGCCGCCCGCGAGACGGTCAACCGCGGCGTCGGCTCCCAGAAGCAGATCGGCCTCGCCGTCTCCGCATCCGTCAGCTCGTACGCGGAAAGCGACGCCAAGGCCCTGATCGACCGGCTCAAGGCCGCCGTAGCCGCCTGCGCCACGGGCTTCTCCGCCACCGTCGAGAAGCAGACCGGCAGCTACCGCGACGTGCGGGCCGCCGCGTACACGACGTCCGGCGACGAGAGCGTCAGCTGGACCACGACCGCGGCCGCCCAGGGCGTCTCGGCGCAGGTCCACCTGGTCATCGTGCGCGAGGGCGACACCGTCGTACGGCTGATGGCCCTCAACGTGGCGGCCGCCCAGCAGAAGGCCCTGGTGCCGCAGGAAGTGGCGGACAAGCAGCTGGAGAAGGTCCAGCGGGCCGGCTGACCCGCCGGTGGGTCTACCAGGCGGTGGAGGCGGTCTTGCCGTTCGGCAGGAGCAGCCACAGCGCCAGGTAGACCAGGAACTGCGGGCCGGGCAGCAGGCACGAGACGACGAAGATGACGCGCATCGTGTTCGCGGACGTTCCGAAGCGGTGCGCCAGCGCGGCGCAGACGCCGCCGATCCATCGTCCTTCACGGGGGCGGGCCAAGGCGCTCATGGTGTCTCCTTCGTCGGGATCGCTCTTCCGCGATGCCTCAATACTCCCGCGGGACCGCCGAGACGACCTCGGTCCAGGGGCCGAGCCCGACCCTGGTAATTCTCGGGGTCGCCCCCTGATAAGCGGCCCGTGAGCGCCGCATCCGGGCCCGCAGCGCCGGTACGACGGCCGCGTGGGCGAGGAGTACGCCCACCGTGTTCAGCAGCACCGAGTCCACGTCGACGACCCGTCCCGGGACGGCGGTCTGGAGCAGCTCGATGCACACGGAGACCAGCGCGCCCGCGGCGGCGGTCCGGGTCAGCGAGGACCACGCGGACAGCCGCGAGGGCGCGAGCCGTCCGCTGACCAGGGGCAGCAGCACCCCCAGCGGGGCCAGCAGCGCCAGCCCCTCGCCGATCCGGCGGGCGGCCTCGACGGGTCCGAGGGCGAGGTCCGTCCTGATCCCCTCCAAGAGGGTCAGATTGGCTGCCGCGGCCCAGGGCACGTCCAGGGGCCGCAGGGTGAGCCAGGCGACGACCAGGAGATGAGCGGCCAGCAGGACCCCGGCCGCGAGTCGGAACCGGAGATGGATGGCGGTGGCGGCGTTCCCGCCGGCCTCATGACGCTGCACACCTGCGAGGACGCGTCACCGGTAGCGCCGGTTCCGCACCGGCGGGGGTGTGGCGGGGACCACGCGGGCCGGAGCGTCAGCCGGCGACGAGGAGGACGACCAGCAGCACCGCTCCGGCCACGGCGGGGGCGATGACCTCGTACGACCAGTGCACGCGCACGCCGCCCCGGGCGCCCGCCCGCGAGGCGCCGCGCTCGGCCAGCTCGCGCAGCTCGTCCACCACCCGGTCCGCTCCGGCCCGCTGCGGTGCGGCGGGACCGGCGGCGGCGGGACCGGCGGCGCCGGCGCCGTTCTGCGCCGGGTCGGTCAGGCTGCGGCCGGTCAGCCCGCCGCGGCGGCTGAGCTGGCGCCGGTTCGCCTTCTTGCGCTCCCGCAGCGAGACGGGCACCGACCAGAGCTGGTACGTGGACCCCTCGGCCAGCACCTCGGCCGAGTATCCGGCGCGCACGGTGTCCACGGCCGCCCAGGGCAGCTCGATGACCCGGAAGGGGTTGCGCACGCGCATCCGGTCGTCGTTGGCGAAGACGGCCGGCCGGATGGTGAACGCCACGATCAGCGGGACCGCGCACAGCGCCAGGGCCAGCGCGATCCACGGGGTGTTCCCCGAGCCCCGCACCGCGGCGTCCCCGCACAGCCAGGCGGTCAGCCCGAGCAGCAGCACCCCGGTGACGACGGCCATGGAGGAGCGGTAGACCCGGTCGTCGTAGACGGGCTCGTCGGTCGGCTGCTGCTGGCTGCTCATGCGGTCGATTCTGCCCCACGCCGTCCCGGCGGACGAGATCGGCGCCTCTCCGGCCCTCTCCCGCCCCGGCCGGCGGGCGGGCGTGAGCGGAGGTGTCGATTCCGCACCGGAATCGGGGGAGGGGGGTGACAGGCCGCTACGCGCGTAGATATGCTCATGTGGTGACCATGCCCACCACCCTCACCGCATTCGCTGACGTGACGACGTCCGACAGTGCGCTGCGCCGCTTCCTGCACGGGCTGCCCGGCGTCGACGCTGTCGGCCTGGAGGCCCGCGCGGCCGCCCTCGGCACCCGTTCGATCAAGACGACGGCCAAGGCGTACGCCATCGACCTGGCCATCTCGATGATCGACCTGACGACCCTGGAAGGCGCGGACACCCCGGGCAAGGTCCGGGCGCTCTCCGCCAAGGCCGTCATCCCCGATCCGACCGACCGCACCGCCCCGACGACGGCCGCCGTCTGCGTGTACCCCGACATGGTGGCCACCGCCAAGGCGGCGCTGAACGGCGCCGACGTCAAGGTGGCCTCCGTCGCCACGGCGTTCCCCGCCGGCCGCGCGGCCCTGCCCGTCAAGCTCGCGGACACCGCGGACGCCGTGGCCGCCGGCGCCGACGAGATCGACATGGTCATCGACCGTGGCGCCTTCCTCGCCGGCCGCTACCTGGACACGTACGAGCTGATCAGGGCCGTCAAGGAGGCCTGCGTCCGCCCCGACGGGACCGCGGCCCGCCTCAAGGTCATCTTCGAGACCGGCGAGCTGTCGACGTACGACAACATCCGCCGCGCCTCCTGGATCGGCATGATGGCCGGCGCCGACTTCATCAAGACGTCGACCGGAAAGGTCGGGGTGAACGCCACCCCCGCCAACACCCTGCTGATGCTCGAGGCCGTACGCGACTTCCGCGCGCAGACCGGCATCCAGATCGGCGTGAAGCCGGCCGGCGGCATCCGCACCACCAAGGACGCGATCAAGTTCCTGGTCCTGGTCAACGAGACCGTGGGCGAGGACTGGCTGAGCAACCACTGGTTCCGCTTCGGCGCCTCCAGCCTGCTCAACGACCTGTTGATGCAGCGCCAGAAGCTGAGCACCGGGCGTTACTCCGGTCCCGACTACGTGACGGTGGACTGATCACCATGGCATCCCTCTTCGAGTACGCACCGGCTCCCGAGTCCCGCTCGGTCGTCGACATCGCCCCCTCCTACGGGCTCTTCATCGACGGCGAGTTCACCGAGGCCGCCGACGGCAAGGTCTTCAAGACCGTCTCCCCGTCGTCCGAGGAAGTCCTCGCCGAGATCGCCCAGGCGGGCGCCGCCG
The DNA here is from genome assembly GCF_026627255.1 of Streptomyces antarcticus. Taxonomy (GTDB): domain Bacteria; phylum Actinomycetota; class Actinomycetes; order Streptomycetales; family Streptomycetaceae; genus Streptomyces; species Streptomyces antarcticus. The sequence goes on from NZ_JAPNLM010000019.1 coordinate 146,051, forward strand.
ACGTGGAACGCGCCGTCAAGGCCGCCCGCAGGGCCTTCGAGAAGTGGTCCGCGCTGCCGGGCTCCGAGCGCGCCAAGTACCTCTTCCGCATCGCCCGGATCATCCAGGAGCGCAGCCGCGAGCTGGCCGTCCTGGAGACCCTGGACAACGGCAAGCCGATCAGGGAGACCCGCGACGCGGACCTCCCGCTGGTCGCCGCGCACTTCTTCTACTACGCGGGGTGGGCCGACAAGCTCGACCACGCGGGCTACGGCGCGAACCCCCGCCCGCTCGGCGTGGCCGGCCAGATCATCCCCTGGAACTTCCCGCTCCTCATGCTCGCGTGGAAGATCGCCCCGGCGCTCGCCACCGGCAACACCGTCGTCCTCAAGCCCGCCGAGACCACGCCCCTGTCGGCGCTGTTCTTCGCGGACATCTGCCGCCAGGCGGGCCTGCCCAAGGGCGTCGTCAACATCCTGACCGGCTACGGCGACGCGGGCGCGGCCCTCGTCGAGCACCCGGACGTCAACAAGGTCGCCTTCACCGGCTCCACGGCCGTCGGCAAGCGCATCGCCCGCACGGTCGCCGGCACCGACAAGAAGGTCACCCTGGAGCTGGGCGGCAAGGGCGCCAACATCGTCTTCGACGACGCCCCCATCGACCAGGCCGTCGAGGGCATCGTCACCGGCATCTTCTTCAACCAGGGCCAGGTCTGCTGCGCGGGCTCGCGCCTGCTGGTCCAGGAGTCGATCCACGACGAACTGCTGGACTCGCTCAAGCGCCGCCTCTCCTCGCTGCGCCTGGGCGACCCGCTCGACAAGAACACCGACATCGGCGCGATCAACTCCGCCGAGCAGCTCGCCCGGATCACCGCGCTCGCCGAGACCGGAGAGGCCGAGGGCGCCGAGCGCTGGTCCCCGGAGTGCGAGCTGCCGTCCGCCGGCTACTGGTTCGCCCCGACGCTCTTCACGAACGTCACCCAGGCGCACACCGTCGCCCGCGACGAGATCTTCGGCCCGGTGCTGTCCGTGCTGACCTTCCGCACGCCCGACGAGGCGGTCGCGAAGGCCAACAACAGCCAGTACGGTCTCTCCGCCGGCATCTGGACGGAGAAGGGCTCGCGCATCCTGGCGGTCGCGGGCAAGCTCCGCGCGGGTGTCGTCTGGGCCAACACGTTCAACAAGTTCGACCCGACCTCGCCGTTCGGCGGCTACAAGGAGTCGGGCTTCGGGCGCGAAGGCGGCCGTCACGGCCTGGAGGGGTACCTCGATGTCTGAGTCGTCGTCGACGCGTCTGAGTGTCTTCAAGACCTACAAGCTGTACGTCGGGGGCAAGTTCCCCCGCTCCGAGAGCGGCCGGGTGTACGAAGTGACCGCCAAAACATCGTCGGGCGGCAAGGGCAAGTGGCTGGCCAACGCCCCGCTGTCCTCCCGCAAGGACGCCCGTGACGCGGTCGTCGCCGCCCGCAAGGCCTTCGGCGGCTGGTCGGGCGCGACCGCGTACAACCGCGGCCAGATCCTCTACCGCGTCGCCGAGATGCTGGAGGGCCGCCGCGAGCAGTTCGTCCGCGAGGTCGGCGAGGCCGAGGGCCTGTCCAAGTCCAAGGCGGCCGCCGTCGTGGACGCGGCCATCGACCGCTGGGTCTGGTACGCGGGCTGGACCGACAAGATCGGCCAGCTCGTCGGCGGCGCCAACCCCGTCGCGGGCCCGTATCTCAACCTCTCCACCCCGGAGCCGACCGGTGTGGTCACGGTCGTGGCCCCGCAGGACTCCTCGTTCCTGGGCCTGGTCTCCGTGATCGCCCCGGTGATCGCGACGGGCAACACGGCCGTGGTCATCGCCAGCGAGAAGTCCCCGCTCCCCGCCCTCTCCCTGGGCGAGGTGCTGGCCACCTCCGACCTGCCGGGCGGCGTGGTCAACATCCTGTCCGGCAAGGCCGCCGAGATGGGCCCGCACCTGGCCTCCCACCAGGACGTCAACGCGATCGACCTGGCCGGGGCCGGTGCGGAGCTCGCCAAGGAGCTGGAGATCGCCGCGGCCGACAACCTCAAGCGCGTCCTGCGTCCACAGCCTGTGGACGACTGGACCGCCGACCCGGGCACCGCGCGCATGACGCCGTTCCTGGAGACCAAGACCGTCTGGCACCCCACGGGTTCGCTGGGCGCGGGCGGCTCCTCGTACTAGCGGGCCCCCCGCGGGCCCCCCGTACGGGAGGGCCCCACACGAACCGGCCCCGGCAGCGTCCCCCGCGCTGCCGGGGCCTTCCCGTGTCCGCGGCCCGCTACTTCTGCGGGAGGGCCGGTCCGAGCAGCGAGGTCACCGCCGCGGTCGGCAGCTCGCCGACCGACGGCCCCTGCGTCAGGATGCCGGTGACCATGCCGGTGCCGACGGACGGGAAGTCCGCGACCTTCGTGGCCACGCCGTTGTCGAGCGGGTCCACGCCGGTGTGCGCGAGGGGGTTCACCTTGAGGTTCGAGACGGGGTCGGCGACCCCGGCCAAGGCCGCAGGTACGGACAGCTCACCGGCCTGGGCGCCCCCGGCGGCCATGGCCAGCGCCGCGCCTGCCATGGAGACGGTCAGGCCCGCGGCGCGGAGCCGGTTCGGGGTGGAGGGGGCTGCGTGACGTGCCATGGGAATCCCGCCTGAGGTCGTAGTCGCGTGCGCACGCAGCGTAGTTGAGGTGTGATCCTCGATACCAACCGGCCACCGGGAGGGTCCCCTACCCGGGGGAATGGTTCAGACTGGTGTCCCGTGAGCTCCTCCTCTCCTTCGCCGACCCGAGTCGTCCTGCTGACCGGTCCGTCGGGCTCCGGTAAATCCTCCCTGGCCGCCCGCTCGGGGCTGCCCGTGCTGCGCCTCGACGACTTCTACAAGGAGGGCGACGACCCCACCCTCCCCCTGGTCGCCGGCAGCTCCGACATCGACTGGGACGCCCCGGGCTCCTGGGACGCGGCCGCGGCGGTCGCCGCGATCGCCGAGCTCTGCGCGACGGGCCGCACCGAGATCCCGGTCTACGACATCGCGACCAGCTCCCGCACGGGCACCGGGACCCTGGACATCGCCCGCTCCCCGCGGACCCCGCTGTTCATCGCGGAGGGCATCTTCGCCGCCGACATCGCGACCCGCTGCCAGGAACTGGGCCTGCTGGCCGACGCCCTGTGCCTGCGGGGGCGCCCCTCGACGACGTTCCGGCGGCGCCTCGCCCGCGACCTGCGGGAGGGCCGCAAGTCGGTTCCGTTCCTGCTGCGCCGGGGCTGGCGGCTGATGCGGGCCGAGCGGGGCATCGTGGCCCGGCACACCGCCCTGGGCGCGCACGCCTGCGCCCGGGACGAGGCCCTGGGCCGACTGGCCGCCGCGGCGGCGGGCCGCCACCGCACGGCCGCCACCACGGTGTAGGCGCACGGGGCCGCCGTCGGCAGAGGCCCCGTCGGCAGAGGCCCCGCCAGCGGAGGCCCGCCCGCCGGGCTCCGGGCATGCGAAAGGGCGGGAACGAGCGGACCCCCGTCCGCTCGTTCCCGCCCTTTCCCCCCGTTCCCCGTCCCACCCCCGCAGGACGGGCCCCCGGCCCGATGGTCCGTACGGCGGCGCGTTACGCCACCAGCTCCTCGAAGGACTCCGCCTCGTCGTTGCCGAAGCTCAGTGCCTCGTCGTCCCGCAGCCGCCGCAGCGACCGCCAGATGCTCGACTTCACCGTGCCGACGCTGATCCCCAGGATCTCGGCGATCTCCGGGTCGGTACGGCCCTCGTAGTAGCGCAGCACCAGCATCGTGCGCTGCGGCTCGGGGATCCGGGCCAGCGCCTGCCACAGCACCGCGCGCAGCTCCGTGCCGCGCATCGCGTCCGTGTCCGATGCCGTCTCCGGCAGCTCCTCCGTCGGGTACTCGTTCAGCTTCCGCCGGCGCCAGGCGCTGATGTGCAGGTTCGTCATCGTGCGGCGCAGGTACCCGCCGACGGCGGCCTTGTCGCTGATGCGGTCCCAGGCCCGGTACGTGGAGAACAGCGCGCTCTGCAGCAGGTCCTCGGCCTCGTGCCGGTCACCGGTGAGGTGGAAGGCCGTCGCGTAGAGGGCGGACCGGCGCTCCTGGACGTACGCCGTGAATTCGGCCTCCGCGGCGGCGGACGGCCGCGCCGCCGGCGCCGGCGCCGGGACGGCGGTGGTCGGCTGGTACGTGTTCGCGTCGATGGCCACCACGTGCGACTGCCGGGGGCGGGCGACCGCGACCGTACGGACACCCGCCCGGCGGTTCACATCGTGCAGCCGCGTGACAACCGCGCTGGTGCTGGTGCTGTGCAGCGTGTTCATCTCGCGCCCCCCGTCGTGGAGTCTGCTCCGGTCCGTGCTTCGTTCGATGACTGAAGCCTGCCGGGCCGACTTAACCGGGGTGTCCGTCGTCTGTCACAGGCCTGTCACAGCGGCCCTGTCGAGATCGCCCGCCCCCGACGGTCGAACTCCCGACGGCCGATGGGACAGAATGAGCCCGTGCCCTTCCTGTTGCTGATCGAGGACGACGACGCCATCCGCACGGCCCTCGAACTCTCCCTGTCACGCCAGGGCCACCGAGTGGCCACCGCGGCGACGGGAGAGGACGGCCTGAAACTGCTGCGCGAGCAGCGGCCCGATCTCATCGTGCTGGACGTCATGCTGCCCGGGATCGACGGCTTCGAGGTGTGCCGCCGCATCCGCCGCACCGACCAGCTGCCGATCATCCTGCTCACCGCGCGCAGCGACGACATCGACGTGGTCGTCGGCCTGGAGTCCGGCGCCGACGACTACGTGGTCAAGCCCGTCCAGGGCCGGGTCCTCGATGCCCGCATCCGGGCCGTGCTGCGCCGCGGCGAGCGCGAGTCCACCGACTCGGCGAGCTTCGGCTCGCTGGTCATCGACCGCGCCGCCATGACCGTCACGAAGAACGGCGAGGACCTCCAGCTCACGCCGACCGAGCTGAGGCTGCTCCTCGAACTCAGCCGCCGGCCCGGCCAGGCGCTGTCCCGCCAGCAGTTGCTGCGCCTCGTCTGGGAGCACGACTACCTCGGCGACTCGCGGCTCGTCGACGCCTGCGTGCAGCGGCTGCGCGCCAAGGTCGAGGACGTGCCGTCCTCGCCCACGCTGATCCGTACCGTCCGCGGCGTCGGGTACCGCCTGGACTCGCCGCAGTGATCCGGGCGCTGCTCGCGGGCCGGCGCTGGACCAGCCTGCGGCTGCGGCTCCTCGTGGTCTTCGCGCTGGTCGCGCTGACCGCCGCGGTCTCCGCCTCCGGGATCGCGTACTGGCTCAACCGCGAGGCGGTCCTGACCCGTACGCAGGACGCCGCCCTCGGCGACTTCCGGCAGGAGATGCAGAACCGGGCCGCCGCGCTCCCCGCGGACCCGACCGCCGAGGAGATGCAGCGGACCGCCGAGCTGATGGCGGGCAGCAGCCCCGGGTACAGCGTGCTCCTGGTGAACGAGGGCGAGGACGGCCGCGAGGTGTTCGGCGCGGCGGGGCCCGACGCCTTCGGGCTGGACGACGTACCGCGGTCGCTGCGGCACGCGGTCGACGACCGGCAGAAGACGACGTCGGCGAACGACTCCGAGTACCACGTGTACTGGCAGCGGACGAAGCCGCAGGGCAACCCGTACCTGGTCGGCGGGACGCGGATCGTGGGCGGCGGGCCGACCGGCTACATGTACAAGTCCCTCGCGCAGGAGCGCGACGACCTGAACGCGCTGGGCTGGTCGCTGACGATCGCCACCGGACTGGCCCTGCTCTGCTCGGCGCTGCTCGCGCAGGCCGCGGCGCGGACCGTGCTCAAGCCCGTGCAGCGCCTCGGCGACGCGGCGCGGCGGCTCGGCGAGGGCGAGCTGGACCACCGGCTGGCCGTGTCGGGGACGGACGAACTCGCGGACCTGTCGCACACCTTCAACAAGACGGCGGAGGCGCTGGAGAAGAAGGTCGCCGACATGAGCGCGCGCGAGGAGTCCAGCCGGCGCTTCGTCGCGGACATGTCGCACGAGCTGCGCACGCCGCTGACGGCGCTGACCGCGGTGGCGGAGGTGCTGGAGGAGGAGGCCGACCACCTCGACCCGATGATCGCGCCGGCGGTGGCGCTGGTCGTGAGCGAGACGCGGCGCCTCAACGACCTGGTGGAGAACCTGATGGAGGTCACCCGCTTCGACGCGGGGACGGCCCGGCTGGTGCTCGACGACGTGAACGTCGCCGACCAGGTCACCGCGTGCATCGACGCGCGGGCGTGGCTCGACGCGGTCGAACTCGACGCGGAGCGGGGCATCGTGGCGCGGCTCGACCCGCGCCGTCTCGACGTCATCCTCGCCAACCTGATCGGCAACGCGCTCAAGCACGGCGGCTCGCCGGTGCGGGTGTCGCTGGCCGTGGAGGGGGAGTGGCTGGTGATCGCGGTGCGCGACAACGGGCCGGGCATTCCCGAGGAGGTGCTGCCGCACGTCTTCGACCGGTTCTACAAGGCGAGCGCGTCGCGGCCGAAGTCGGACGGCAGCGGGCTCGGCCTGTCGATCGCGATGGAGAACGCGCACATCCACGGCGGCGACATCACCGCGGCCAACGGGGCGGGGGGCGGTGCGCTGTTCACGCTGCGGCTGCCCGTGGACGTGGGGAAGGTGATCGAGGATGACGAGGAGTAGGAGGGCGGCGCGCGGCGGGGCCGGGCGGGCGCCGGCGCCGCTGGGCCTGAGGGGCGGCCTGACGGGCCTGACGGGCCTGACGGGCCTGGCGGTCGTGGCGGGCCTGGTGTCCGGGTGCGGGATCCGGGCGACGACCGTGCCGGTGGACGTGGGGCCGGCGCCCTCGCGGGTGTCGTGCGACACCCCGGACCAGGCGTCCGGGCAGGGCGGGGTACAGGGCTTCCGTGCCTCGGTGGAACTGGTCTGCGGATCGCAGCTGGTGGGGGTGGAACGGATCGTCCCGGTGCCCGAGAAGCGGGTCGTACGGGATCCCGTGGCGCTGGTCGCGCAGGCGCTGCTGGAGGCGCTGGAGAAGTCGCCCTCGGCCCAGGAACGGGACGCCGGCTTCAGCACCGGGGTGCCCTCGGGGCTGACGGCGGGCGCGCCGAGGCCGGGCGACCCGGCGGGCGCGGTGCGCCTGAGCCGCAAGCCGGAGGACCTGCCGCCGGTGGCGCTGTCGCAGATCGTCTGCACGCTGGCGGGCAACGAGGCGGTGTCGGCGGGCCCCGGGCCGGTGGTCCTGGGCGGTCCCGACGCGGATCCGCCGCGGGCGTGGGAGTGCACGGACGCGGTGCGTTCGCGGCCGGAGTCGGTGCCGACGCTGGGCGAACTCGTACGACCGTCGGCGACCCCGTCTTGACGCACCGCCCGCACGGCTCGGCGCCGCCGCGCCCTGCCTTCTCGACACCCCGCCCGAACGGCTCGGCGCCGGCGAGCGGGGCGGGCTCGTGGTCCTGCGGCGCAGGCGACGCCGGCCCCCGGAGCCTGGGGCTCCGGGGGCCGGCGGGTGTCGGGCGCGTCGGGAGGGCTAGATTCCGGCAGCCGCCGCCAGGTCCTTCTTGACCGCGTCCAGGATCTCCTGGCCGCGGGTGCGGGCCGCGGCGAGGCCGGAGGCGTCGGCGACCGGGACCACCACCTCCAGGTAGCACTTCAGCTTCGGCTCGGTGCCGGACGGGCGGACGATCACCCGGGCCTTGTAGTCACCGTCCAGGTAGTAGCGCAGGCCGTCCGTGGGCGGCAGCGCCGCCGAACCGACGGACAGGTCCTCCGCCGAGACGACCCGCAGACCGGCGAGGGACACCGGGGGCTCGGCCCGCAGCGCGGCCATCGCCGAGGCGATCACCGACAGGTCCGAGACGCGGACCGACAGCTGGTCGGTGGCGTGCAGGCCGTGGGCCAGCGCCAGGTCGTCCAGCAGGTCGGTCAGGGTGCGGCCCTGCTCCTTCAGCTCCGAGGCCAGCTCCGCCACCAGCAGGGCGGCGGTGACGCCGTCCTTGTCGCGGACGCCCTCGGGGTCCACGCAGTAGCCGAGCGCCTCCTCGTAGCCGTAGCGCAGGCCCTCGACGCGGGCGATCCACTTGAAGCCCGTCAGGGTCTCCTCGTAGCCGACGCCCGCCGCCTCCGCGATCCGGCCCAGCAGGCTGGACGAGACGATCGACTCGGCGAACACGCCCTGCGCGCCCTTGCGCACCAGGTGCGCCGCCAGCAGCGCGCCGACCTCGTCGCCGCGCAGCATCCGCCAGCCGGTGGCCGACGCGCCGTCCGGGACGGCCACCGCACAGCGGTCCGCGTCCGGGTCGTTGGCGATCACGATGTCGGGGTTCACCTCGGCGGCCTTCGCGAAGGACAGGTCCATCGCGCCCGGCTCCTCCGGGTTGGGGAACGCCACGGTCGGGAAGGCCGGGTCGGGCTCGGCCTGCTCGGCGACCAGGACCGGCTCCGGGAACCCGGCGCGGGCGAAGGCCGCCAGGACGACGTCCTTGCCGACGCCGTGCATGGCCGTGTAGACGGTCCGTACGCCCCGGGCGGACCCGGGGGTCAGCACGGCGTCGGTGCGGGCCAGGTAGGCATCCAGGACCTCGTCGCCGAGGTCCTCCCAGCCGGACTCCGGGCGGGGGACCGAGGCGAGGGTGTCCACGCGGGCGATCTCCGCCGCGATCTCCACGTCCGCCGGGGAGACGATCTGCGAGCCGTCGCCCAGGTAGACCTTGTAGCCGTTGTCCCGGGGCGGGTTGTGGCTCGCGGTCACCTCGACGCCGGCGACGGCGCCCAGGTGCCTTATGGCGTACGCCAGGACGGGCGTCGGCAGCGGGCGGGGCAGGACGGCCGCACGCAGTCCGGCGCCGGTCATGACCGCCGCGGTGTCGCGGGCGAAGTCCGCCGACTTGTAGCGGGCGTCGTAGCCCACGACGACCAGGCCGCCGGCGTGACCCTGGGCCTTCAGGTAGGCCGCGAGGCCCGCCGCCGCCCGGATGACCACGGCGCGGTTCATCCGCATCGGGCCCGCGCCCAGCTCGCCGCGCAGTCCGGCGGTGCCGAACTGGAGCGTGCCGGCGAAGCGCTCCGCGAGCTCCGCCGTGTCGCCCGCGTCGACGAGCGCGGCGAGCTCGGCCGCCGTCCCGGGGTCCGGGTCCTCCGCCAGCCAGGCCCGCGCCCGGGTGATCAGGTCGTCCTGTTCCTGCACTGCTTCCGCCTTACCTCTCGTACCTCTGGGGGCCCCTGCGGCCCTCTGCGGCCCTGCGGCCTCTCGCGCGGTCGCTCAGATGCGCGCGAGGACCCGGGTCAGCAGCGTGCCCATGCGCGAGGCCGAGTCGCGGCCGGCCTGGAGCACCTCTTCGTGGTTGAGCGGCTCGCCCGACAGGCCCGCCGCCAGGTTGGTGACCAGGGAGATGCCCAGCACCTCGGCGCCGGCCTCGCGGGCGGCGATGGCCTCCAGCACGGTGGACATGCCGACCAGGTCGGCGCCCATCACGCGGATCATGTTGATCTCGGCCGGGGTCTCGTAGTGCGGGCCGGGGAACTGCACGTAGACGCCCTCTTCGAGGGTCTCGTCGATCTCCTTGCACATCGCGCGCAGGCGAGGCGAGTAGAGGTCGGTGAGGTCCACGAAGTTCGCGCCGACGATCGGCGAGGTGGCCGTGAGGTTCAGGTGGTCGCTGATCAGGACCGGCTGGCCGGGCTTCATGCCCTCGCGCAGGCCGCCACAGCCGTTGGTCAGCACGATGGTCTTGCAGCCGGCGGCGACGGCCGTGCGCACGCCGTGGGCGACGGCGGCGACGCCGCGGCCCTCGTAGTAGTGGGTCCGGCCGAGGAAGAGCAGCGCGCGCTTGTCGCCGATCTTGTACGAGCGGATCTTGCCGCCGTGGCCCTCGACGGCGGGGGGCGGGAAGCCGGGCAGCTCGGTGACCGGGAACTCGGCCTCGGGCGCACCGAGCGCCTCTGCGGCGGGGGCCCAGCCGGAGCCCATCACGAGGGCGACATCGTGGGTCTCGGCGCCGGTCAGCTCGCGCAGACGGGCGGCTGCGGCGTCGGCGGCGGCGAAGGGGTCGGTAACAGATGCGTTCACGCGGACGAGCGTAACCGCTCAATCCCTACGCGCGTAGATGGCGCAGCTCACGGTGTTCGGATCGTTGCCTTGTCGTTTCCGCCGAATCGTCCCGGTCGCGCGGTGCGGGACCGGTGCGGGGCGGGCGCCGGCGGTGGGGCGGGCGGCGGGCCGGGCGGTGGGGCCGGTGGGGCGCCGGGCCGGTGGGGCGGGCCGCAGGGCTCAGCAGGGGCGCTTGCGCAGTTCCATCACGTAGTCGTGCGGGGCGCCGGCGGACTCGGCGGCGTCGGCCAGCTCGCCCAGGTAACGGGCGGAGGGCAGGCCGCCCTCGTAGCCGTTCAGCACGTACACCCAGGCCGCCTCCTCGCCCTCGAGGGTGTGCACCCGTACGCGCATCCGGCGGTAGATGTCGAGCCCGACGCCCTCCCAGCGGTCCATCGACTCCTCGTCGAGCGGCGCGATGTCGTACATGGCGACGAAGATCTGGTGGCGCGGCGCCTCCACGATCGTGGCGAGAGCGCCCTCCCACCCCATCTGCTCGCCGCCGAAGGTCAGCCGCCAGTCGTTGATCCAGCCCGTGCCGCGCAGCGGCGAATGGGGAGCGCGGCGCGTCATCAGCCGCGGGTCGAGGTTGCCGGCGTACGCGGCGTAGAGCGACATGTGGTCGAGGGTACGGGAGGGGCGGTGGTGGCCGCGTTCCCGGATGGAGGGACCGGGCGCGAAGCACCTTGATGCGTGCGGGACAATGGGGCACGGAATGCATCCCCCGGGGAGACCCCCCGGAACACCGGCCGGGGCGGCAGCCGACCGGGTAGACGTGAGGCGGACTTTTCGTGACCCGGATCGTGATCATCGGCGGCGGACCCGGCGGGTATGAGGCAGCCCTGGTGGGGGCCCAGCTCGGCGCGGAGGTGACCGTCGTCGACTGCGACGGTCTGGGCGGGGCGTCGGTCCTGACCGACTGCGTTCCCTCGAAGACGCTCATCGCGACGGCCGAGGTCATGACGACCTTCGACTCGTCGTACGAGGAGCTCGGCATCGTCGTCGCTGACGACACCCCGCACATCGAGCAGGCCGCGCGCGTCGTCGGCGTGGACCTCGGCAAGGTCAACCGGCGCGTCAAGCGCCTCGCGCTCGCCCAGTCGCACGACATCACCGCCTCCGTCACCCGCGCGGGCGCCCGCGTGATGCGCGGCCGCGGCAAGCTCGGCGGCCCGCAGGGCATCGACGGCACCCGGGACGTCATCGTCACGGCCGCCGACGGTTCGGAGACGATCCTCACGGCAGACGCCGTACTGATCGCGACCGGCGGACACCCCCGCGAGATCCCGGACGCGATGCCCGACGGCGAGCGCATCCTGAACTGGACCCAGGTCTACGACCTGGAGGAGCTCCCCGAGGAGCTCATCGTGGTCGGCTCCGGCGTGACGGGCGCCGAGTTCGCCGGCGCCTACCAGGCCCTCGGCTCCCGGGTGACGCTCGTCTCCTCCCGCGACCGGGTGCTGCCGGGCGAGGACCCGGACGCCGCCGCCGTACTGGAGGACGTCTTCCGGCGCCGCGGCATGAACGTCGTCGGGCGCTCGCGCGCCGAGTCCGCGAAGCGGGTCGGCGACCGGGTCGAGGTCACGCTGTCGGACGGCCGGGTGCTGACCGGCACGCACTGCCTGATGGCGGTCGGCGCGATCCCGAACACCAGGAACATGAACCTGGAGGAGTCGGGCGTCCGTCTCAAGGACTCCGGGCACATCTGGACCGACAAGGTGTCCCGTACGTCGTCTCCCGGCGTGTACGCGGCCGGCGACGTCACCGGCGTTTTCGCCCTCGCCTCGGTCGCCGCCATGCAGGGCCGCATCGCGATGTACCACTTCCTCGGCGACGCGGTGGCCCCGCTGGACCTGAAGACGGTCTCCTCGAACGTGTTCACCGACCCCGAGATCGCCACCGTGGGCTACACCCAGGCGGACGTGGACTCCGGCAAGATCGACGCACGGGTGGTGAAGCTGCCGCTGCTGCGCAACCCGCGCGCGAAGATGCAGGGCATCCGGGACGGCTTCGTGAAGATGTTCTGCCGCCCGGGCACGGGCATCGTGGTCGGCGGCGTGGTCGTCTCCCCGCGTGCGAGCGAGCTCATCCACCCGATCTCGATCGCGGTCGACAACAACCTGACGGTCGAGCAGATCGCAAACGCGTTCACCGTGTACCCCTCGCTGTCCGGTTCGATCGCCGAGGTGGCCCGCCAGCTCCACACCCGCAAGGCGGAAGGCAAGGCCTGATCCGTCCCAACCGCCCCATGCCGCACCGGTGTTGGGGCGGTGGGTCGCCGTGTGGCCGTCCGTTCACCCAAGTCTCGGGCCGCGTATACCACTAGTCGCCCTGCCATACGGACAACTTCGGTATTCCGGCGCAAGGAGCTGAAAGCAGACGGTCATTGGGGTTACTGTCAGTTTCGTGTTCGCTGCAGAACGTCGCCAATTGATCCTCGAAATGGTGCGGGCCAACGGAGCGGTATCGCTCCGGGAGCTCGCCCGCGTCGTCCAGACCTCCGAAGTGACCGTACGGCGGGACGTGCGGGCGCTGGAGGCAGAAGGACTCCTCGACCGCCGGCACGGCGGTGCGGTCTTGCCGGGCGGTTTCACGCGGGAGTCCGGCTTTCCGCAAAAGTCCCATCTCGCGACGGCGGAGAAGACCGCCATCGCCGACGTCGCGGCCTCCCTCGTGGAAGAGGGTGAGGCCATCGTCGTCGGCGCGGGCACCACGACCCAGGAGCTGGCCCGCCGGCTCGCCCGGGTGCCCGGACTGACCGTGGTGACCAACTCCCTCCTGGTCGCCCAGGCGCTGGCCCATGCCAACCGGGTGGAGGTCGTCATGACCGGCGGCACCCTCCGCGGGTCCAACTACGCCCTCGTGGGCAGCGGTGCGGAGCAGTCCCTCCAGGGGCTGCGCGTCTCCCGGGCCTTCCTGAGCGGGAGCGGCCTGACGGCCGAACGCGGGCTGTCCACGTCCAACATGCTCAGCGCGAGCGTGGACCGGGCCCTCGTCCAGGCGGCGGCGGAGGTGGTCGTCCTGGCGGACCACACGAAGCTGGGCACGGACACCATGTTCCAGACGGTGCCGACCGACGTCATGACCCGCCTGGTCACGGACGAGCCGCCGCCGCACGACGACCGCGCGGCCACGGAACTCCAGGCCCTCGCCGACCAGGGCGTACAGATCACGGTGGCGGGCTCGGCCCACCCGGCCGCGGCCGGCGACCCGATGCAGGGGCGTCGCCCCCGCCGCGACTCCCCCCTCCCGGTCCAGCGCCGGGGCGCCCCGCCGTCGCAACTGCGCAGCGCGTCGTCCCTCCCGGACCCGGGCGACCGCGAGCGCGAACGGGCGAGGGTGGCGGACATGCGACGGCGGTGACGGCTCGGCTGCATCCCGCAGCGGCCCTCCGTATATGACATCGGCCCCCAGGACCCGGACGGGTCCTGGGGGCCGATGTCGTCTGGCGACTCGGGAGATCAGTCCTTGATCTCGCAGATGGTGGCGCCGGAGGTGAGGGAGGCGCCGATCTCGGCTTTGAGGCCGGTGATGGTGCCGGAGCGGTGGGCGTTGAGGGGCTGCTCCATCTTCATGGCTTCGAGGACGACGATGAGTTCGCCCTCGGTGACCTGCTGGCCTTCTTCGACGGCGACCTTGACGATGG
>NZ_JAPNLM010000001.1:0-589339 GCF_026627255.1 Streptomyces antarcticus
TCAAACTCTCCATGAATGTTTACCCGTAATCGGGTGCACACACACTTAGAGCGGGACAATCAAGTCGGAATAAGACCGATCGTCCACAACGTCCTCGCTGTGTAATTGCCTGCAAGCACACCGGAAATCCGGAGCCCCACAGGACTTTTTCAAAGGAACCTCATCCACCGAAATGGACGGGGTATCAACTTCTGGCGTTGATTTTTGGCACGCTGTTGAGTTCTCAAGGAACGGACGCTTCCTTTGTACTCACCCTCTCGGGCTTTCCTCCGGGCTTTCGTTCTGTTCTTGCGTTTCCGACTCTATCAGACTCTCTCGGGCCTGACTTCCTCGGCGCTTTCCAGGTATTCGCTTTCGCGCTTTCCTTTCCGGCGATTCCGACTCTACCAGATTCATTTCCGTGTCACTGTCGACTGGATTTGAATTCCGGCGGCCTGCGGAGGGCCTTTCCCTTTCGGGTGGACCAGACTTTATCAGGTCTCCCTGGGCAGTTGATCCCACCCGCCCGCGGGCGTACAGGCACACATGTGTGCCCGAGTGCCGTGCGAGGTGGAGAGGTAAACGTACTGGAGCGGGGCCCCCGGACGCAAATCCGGTTGCCCCGCTCCCGTGGGGTCGCTACGGCGGAGGTCAGACCTCGACGACGACCGGAAGGATCATCGGGCGGCGGCGGTAGCTGTCCGAGACCCACTTGCCCATGGTCCGGCGAATGAGCTGCTGGATCTGGTGGGGCTCGGCCACACCGTCGGCGGCGGCGCGGGCGATCGACTCCCCGATCTTCGCGACGACCGGGCCGAAGGCCCCGTCGTCGATGCCGGAGCCTCGGGCCTGGATGTTCGGGCCGCTGACGATCTTGCCCGTGGTGCTGTCCACCACGACGTAGACCGAGATGATGCCCTCGTCGCCGAGGATCCTGCGGTCCTTGAGCGAGGCCTCGGTGACATCGCCGACCGAGAGGCCGTCCACGTACACGTAGCCGGCCTGGACCTTGCCCGAGATGCGGGCCTTGCCGTCGATGAGGTCGACGACGACGCCGTCCTCCGCGATGACGATGCGGTCCTTCGGGACGCCGGTCAGGGCGCCGAGCTCGGCGTTGGCGCGCAGGTGGCGCCATTCGCCGTGGACCGGCATCAGGTTCCGCGGCTTGCAGATGTTGTAGAAGTACAGCAGCTCGCCGGCGGAGGCGTGGCCGGAGACGTGCACCTTGGCGTTGCCCTTGTGCACGACGTTGGCGCCCCAGCGGGTCAGCCCGTTGATCACGCGGTAAACCGCGTTCTCGTTGCCCGGGATCAGGGACGACGCCAGGATCACCGTGTCGCCGGGGACGATCCGGATCTGGTGGTCGCGGTTGGCCATGCGGGACAGGGCCGCCATCGGCTCGCCCTGGGAACCCGTGCAGACGAGGACGACCTCGTGGGCCGGCAGGTCGTCGAGGGTCTTGACGTCCACGACGAGGCCCGGCGGGACCTTGAGGTAGCCCAGGTCACGGGCGATGCCCATGTTGCGGACCATCGAGCGGCCGACGAAGGCGACCCTGCGGCCGTACTCGTGAGCGGCGTCCAGGATCTGCTGGATGCGGTGCACGTGGCTGGCGAAGCTGGCCACGATGATCCGGCTGTGGGCGTTCGCGAAGACCGTGCGCAGGACGTTCGAGATCTCACGCTCGGGCGGGACGAAGCCCGGGACCTCGGCGTTCGTCGAGTCCGAGAGGAGAAGGTCGATGCCCTCTTCGCTCAGGCGCGCGAACGCGTGCAGGTCGGTGAGGCGGTTGTCCAGCGGGAGCTGGTCCATCTTGAAGTCGCCGGTGGCGACGACCAGGCCCGCGGGGGTCCGGATCGCGACGGCCAGGGCGTCGGGGATGGAGTGGTTGACGGCGATGAACTCGCAGTCGAAGGGGCCGAGGTTCTCGCGCTCGCCTTCCTTCACCTCGAGGGTGTAGGGGCGGATGCGGTGCTCCTGGAGCTTCGCCTCGATGAGGGCCAGCGTCAGCTTGGAGCCGATCAGCGGAATGTCCGGCTTCTCCCGGAGGAGGTAGGGGACGGCGCCGATGTGGTCCTCGTGGCCGTGCGTGAGCACGATGCCCTCGATGTCGTCCAGCCGGTCCCGGATGGACGAGAAGTCCGGAAGGATCAGGTCGATGCCCGGCTGCTCCTCCTCGGGGAAGAGGACGCCGCAGTCGACGATCAGCAGACGGCCGTCGAACTCGAAGACGGTCATGTTGCGACCGATCTCGCCGAGCCCGCCCAGGGGGGTGACCCGGAGGGCGCCCTTGGGAAGCTTCGGCGGCAGGCCGAGTTCAGGATGCGGATGGCTCAAAAGTCTCTCCTCACCACACGCGCCACGTACCTCGGAAGGCACGTGGCGCGCATGTCATTCGTGCACTTGCTGTTGTCTGTGTGGGTCGTGCTTATTCAGTTGTGAAGTCTGTTGTCAGAGCTGTACCCCGCCGGCGGCGAGGTCGAGCGCCAGCCGTGCCGTCTCTTCGGCGGTCAGCTCGACCAGGGGGAGCCGCAGCGGGCCGGCGGGCAGGCCCTGCAGGCCCAGCGCGGCCTTGGTGGTCATCACGCCCTGGGTGCGGAACATGCCGGTGAAGACCGGGAGCAGCTTCTGGTGGATCTCGGCTGCCTTCTGGACGTCTCCGCCCAGGTGGGCCTCCAGCATGGCGCGCAGCTCGGGTGTGACCACGTGGCTGACCACGGACACGAAGCCGACCCCGCCGATGGACAGGAGGGGCAGGTTCAGCATGTCGTCGCCGGAGTACCAGGCCAGGCCGCTGCGCGCGATGGCCCAGCTGGCGAGGCCCAGGTCGCCCTTGGCGTCCTTGTTGGCCACGATGCGGGGGTGCTCGCCGAGCCGGACCAGGGTTTCGGTGTCGATGGGGACACCGCTGCGGCCGGGGATGTCGTAGAGCATGACCGGCAGGCCGGTCGCGTCGGCGATCGCCGTGAAGTGCCGGAAGAGGCCTTCCTGCGGCGGCTTGCTGTAGTACGGGGTGACGGCGAGGAGGCCGTGGGCGCCCGTGCGCTCGGCCTCGCGGGCCAGCTCCAGGGTGTGCCGGGTGTCGTTCGTACCGATGCCGGCGACCACGTGGGCGCGGTCTCCGACGGCTTCGAGGACGGCTCGTACGAGGTCGTTTTTCTCCGCGTCGGTGGTGGTCGGCGACTCACCGGTGGTGCCGTTGACGATCAGGCCGTCGTTGCCTGCGTCGACCAGGTGGGCGGCGAGCCGCTGCGCGCCGTCGAGGTCGAGTGCGCCATCCGCCGTGAACGGCGTGATCATGGCGGTGAGGACCCGCCCGAAGGGGGTCTGCGGAGTCGAGATCGGAGCCATGGGTAACACGCTACTCGCTGCCACGCTCGTGGTGTCCCCTCGGGGGACGTCAACGGGGTGTTGGACGCCGGCACTGCCTGCTCGGGGGTTCAGGCAGTGCCGGGTCCGTTTGATCAGCCTAGATGAACTTCCCGAAACGCCGCAATACGGACACTTGGGACTTGAGTCCGCACATCTGTACGTCGCGGGTGTACCGGCCCTTACGGGGCAACGCGACCGTTGCCGTTGAAGGCCGAGTACGTGAGCGGCATGAGCCGCGCCCAGTGCTGCTCCATCTTCTCGCCGACCATCTCGATCTCCCGCTGCGGGAAGGAAGGCACGGCCGCGAGCTCGTGCTGCGTACGGAGACCGAGGAAGTGCATCAGCGAGCGGGCGTTGCACGTGGCGTACATCGAGGAGAAAAGACCGACCGGCAGGACCGAACGGGCAACCTCCCGGGCCACGCCCGCGTCGAGCATCTCCTGGTACGCCTGGTAGGCCTGGAGGTAGGAGTCCTCCATGACGCGGCCGGTCAGCTCCTGCTGCGCCCGGGTGCCCTCGACGAAGACGTACTTGCCCGGGCGGCCCTCCTGGACGAGCTTGCGCTCGGCGTCGGGGACGTAGAAGACCGGCTCGAGGTTCCGGTAGCGGCCCGACTCCTCGTTGTAGGACCAGCCCACGCGGTGGCGCATGAACTCGCGGAACACGAAGATCGGGGCGCTGATGAAGAAGGTCATCGAGTTGTGCTCGAAGGGGCTGCCGTGGCGGTCGCGCATCAGGTAGTTGATCAGGCCCTTGGAGCGCTCCGGGTCCTTCTGGAGCTCCTCCAGGGACTGCTCGCCGGCCGTGGAGACCCGGGCGGCCCACAGCACGTCGGAGTCGGCGGCGGAGTGCTTCACCAGCTCCACCGTCACATCGCTGCGGAAGCTGGGTTTCAGATCTGAAGCGGCGGTGTCGCTCACCGGGGTCCTTCCAAACGTGCGTCCTGGGGCGCGCCCACTCTACGTCGCCGCCCGCGCCGCCCACGCGCACGCGCACGGGAGGGGACCCGGACGAACTGACGCGGCGCCATAAAGTTTGGTTAATGTGCCGGATTCCGGCACCGATCGGGCGCTTCGGACGTCATAACGGGTAGCACGCGCATCCACCCGCCGCCCCGTTCCGGGCCCGATAGCGAGGAGAGCCGCTCCCATGTTCCGCCGGCGCGAACCCGTCCCGTTCGCCTTCGTCGCCGAGGCCGACCGTTTCCGCAGCAATGTCACTCCGCCGCCGCGCGAGAGTCTGAGCAAGACCCAGATGGCCGCCCGTAGTCTGGTCGGGCTGACCGTGGTGGCAGGGCTCGCCGGCTCGCTGCTCTTCGGTATGCCCGCACTGCAGCCGAGCAAGGCACCCGAGAAGTCGCAGCGGTCGGAGGCGTCCGAGGGGCGGTAGCCTCACGGGCACAGCCCAACCGAACGTGCATGTGAGTGAGGTACAGCCGTGCCCCTGCCCTTCCTGACGGCCGACGGCGTGTTCGACGCGGACGAGGAGAGCGACGACGTACTCCCCCACGCCGACCACGACCGCTGGCGGCGGCCGTACCGGCCCGGTCCCTGGCGGGTGGCCATCGCCGCGCTGCTGCTCCTGCTCTCCGCCTTCATGCTGCTGGCCACGATGATCGTCGCCTTCGCGGGCACCTGGGGCGGGGCGGCCGTCTGTCTCGCCGCCGCGCTCTGCGTGGTCGGCTCGGCGCTGCAACTGCTGCGTACGGGCGTATGGGTGAGCCGTACGGGACTGCGCCGGATCGGTTTCTTCGGGACCCGCACGATCGCCTGGAGCGAGGTCGCCGAGTTCCGTACGGTGCAGCAGCCGGTGCGCTGGCTCGGTCTGCCGCGGACCGTGCAGGGGCAGGCCCTGACGGTGGCCGCGCGCGATGGTGCGGAGCTGCCGGTGCTCCTGACCGACCACAACGCCGACTTCCTGTCCCGGTCGGAGGCCTTCGACCGGGCCGCCGACACGCTCGGGGCGTGGGCCGACGAGTACCGGCCCGTGCCCGCCTGACGCGCGCCGGAGCGGCGTACGAAGGCCTGTGGAGGCCCGTACGGGGGATCAGCCCTGTACGGGCCTTCCGGCGTGCAGGGCGATCGCCCGCTGCATGGCCTTGCGGGCCCGCGGGGTGTCGCGGGCGTCGCGGTAGGCGACGGCCAGGCGGAACCAGCTGCGCCAGTCCCCCGGCTCGTCCTCGGTCTCGGCCCTGCGGCGCGCGAAGACCTCGTCGGCGGAGTCCCGCAGGATCCGCCCGTACCGGTCCCGCTCCAGCTCGTCCACGGGCAGGCCGCCCTCGGCTTCCAGCTCGGTCGCGAGCTGGTTGGCCCGGGTGACGAACTGCGTGTTCTTCCAGAGGAACCACACGCCGATGACCGGCAGGATCAGCACGGCCACCCCGAAGGTGACGGTGAGCCAGGTGCCGTGCCGGATCAGCATCAGGCCCCGGCCGCCGGCCAGGACGAAGTAGACGACCAGGACGGCGGCCGTGAGGAAGTACGTGATCTTC
This sequence comes from Streptomyces antarcticus, assembly GCF_026627255.1. Lineage (GTDB taxonomy): Bacteria > Actinomycetota > Actinomycetes > Streptomycetales > Streptomycetaceae > Streptomyces > Streptomyces antarcticus. Next base: position 5,843 of record NZ_JAPNLM010000001.1, read on the forward strand.
GCGCGCATAGTCGTGCCGTCAGCCCAGGTCGAGGAAGTGTTCCAGGCCATAGGTGAGGCCCGGGGTCGCCGTGACGCGGCGTGCGCCGAGCAGGATGCCCGGCATGAAGCTGCTGTGGTGCAGCGAGTCGTGGCGGATGGTCAGCGTCTCGCCCTCGCCGCCGAGGAGCACCTCCTGGTGGGCCAGCAGGCCGCGCAGGCGGATGGCGTGGACCGGAACCCCGTCCACGTCGGCGCCGCGGGCACCGTCGAGGGCCGTGGCGGTGGCGTCGGGCTGCGCGCCGAGGCCGGCCTCGGCGCGGGCGGCGGCGATGAGCTGCGCCGTGCGGGTGGCCGTGCCGGAGGGGGCGTCGGCCTTGTTGGGGTGGTGCAGCTCGACGACCTCGACGGACTCGAAGTAGCGCGCCGCCTGGGCGGCGAACTTCATGGTCAGGACGGCGCCGATGGAGAAGTTCGGGGCGATGAGCACCCCGGTCTCCGGCGATCCGGCGAGCCAGGTGTCCAGCTGGGCGAGGCGGTCCTCGGTCCAGCCGGTGGTGCCGACCACCGCGTGGATGCCGTGGCGGACGAGGAACTCCAGGTTCTCCATCACCGAGGCCGGGGTGGTCAGCTCGACCGCGACCTGGGCGCCGGCCTCGGCCAGCGTCTGAAGCTTGTCGCCGCGGCCGAGTGCGGCCACCAGCTCCATGTCGTCGGCGGCCTCGACCGCCTTGACCGCCTCGGCGCCGATACGGCCGTGGGCACCGAGGACTGCCACGCGCAGCTTGCTCATCTTGGGTCCTTCACAGGTCGGCACAGAGGTGTGTGCGTACGGAACTAGGCGACCGCTTCGTCGAGGCGGGCCGCCTGCTTCTCCTTCAGCGGGCCGATCACCGCGAGCGAGGGCCGCTGGGTCAGCACGTCCCGCGCGACCGAGCGGACGTCGTCCGGGGTCACGGCGGCGATCCGGGCCAGCAGGTCGTCGACCGACATCTGGTCGCCCCAGCACAGCTCGCTCTTGCCGATGCGGTTCATGATCGCGCCGGTGTCCTCCAGGCCGAGGACGGTGGAGCCGGAGAGCTGGCCGATGGCCCGCTTGATCTCCTCGTCGCCGAGCCCGTCCGCGGCGACCTTGTCGAGCTCGTCGCGGCAGATCCGCAGGACGTCGTGGACCTGGCCGGGCCGGCAGCCCGCGTACACGCCGAAGAGGCCGGTGTCGGCGAAGCCCGAGGTGTACGAGTACACGCTGTAGGCGAGGCCGCGCTTCTCCCTGACCTCCTGGAAGAGGCGGGAGGACATGCCGCCGCCGAGGGCGGTGTTCAGTACGCCCAGGGCCCAGCGGCGCTCGTCGGTGCGGGCGAGGCCCGGCATGCCGAGGACCACGTGGGCCTGCTCGGTCTTGCGGTTGACGTGCTCCACGCGCCCGGCGGTGCGGATGCGCCGGGTGCCGGTGCGGGGGCCGATGGGCTCGGCGTCGGTGCGTCCGAGGGCTCCGGCCTTCTCGAAGGCCGCGCGGACCTGGCGTACGAGCTTGTTGTGGTCGACGTTGCCGGCGGCCGCGACGACGAGGTGCCTCGGGTCGTAGTGCTTCTTGTAGAAGCGGCGGATCCGGTCGGCGCCCAGCGCGTTGATCGTGTCGACGGTGCCGAGGACGGGGCGGCCCAGCGGGGTGTCCCCGTACATCGTCCGCGCGAACAGGTCGTGGACCACGTCGCCCGGGTCGTCCTCGGTCATCGCGATCTCTTCGAGGATGACGCCGCGCTCGGCGACGACGTCCTCCTCGCGGATCAGCGAGCCGGTGAGCATGTCGCAGACGACGTCGACGGCCAGCGGCAGGTCCGTGTCGAGCACCCGCGCGTAGTAGCAGGTGTACTCCTTCGCCGTGAAGGCGTTCATCTCGCCGCCGACCGCGTCGATCGCGGCGGAGATGTCGAGGGCGCTGCGCTTCTCGGTGCCCTTGAAGAGGAGGTGCTCCAGGTAGTGCGTGGCGCCGTTCAGGGTCGGCGTCTCGTCACGGGAGCCGACGTGGGCCCAGATGCCGAAGGTGGCGGAGCGGACGGCGGGCAGCGTCTCGGTGACGATGCGCAGTCCGCCGGGGAGCACGGTGCGCCGGACGGTGCCGATGCCGTTGCTCCCCTTGAGCAGTGTTTGGGTACGGGCGACGGCCCGCCCCTCCGAAGAGGGGCGGGCCGTCACACGGGAACTACGCGACATCACTTGTCGGAGTCGTCCTTGTCAGCGTCGTCGTCGCCGGCGGCCTCGCCGTCGATCACGGGGATCAGGGAGAGCTTGCCGCGCGAGTCGATCTCGGCGATCTCCACCTGGACCTTGGTGCCGACCGCGAGCACGTCCTCGACGTTCTCCACGCGCTTGCCACCGGCGAGCTTGCGGATCTGCGAGATGTGCAGCAGACCGTCCTTGCCGGGCATCAGGGAGACGAAGGCACCGAAGGTGGTGGTCTTGACGACCGTACCCAGGTAGCGCTCGCCGACCTCCGGCATGGTCGGGTTGGCGATCGCGTTGATCGTGGCACGGGCGGCCTCGGCGGCCGGACCGTCGGAGGCACCGATGTAGATGGTGCCGTCGTCCTCGATCGTGATCTCGGCGCCGGTGTCCTCCTGGATCTGGTTGATCATCTTGCCCTTGGGCCCGATGACCTCGCCGATCTTGTCGACCGGGATCTTGACCGTGATGATCCGCGGGGCGAAGGGGGACATGGCGTCCGGCGTGTCGATCGCTTCCATCATCACGTCGAGGATGTGGAGGCGGGCGTCGCGGGCCTGCGTGAGGGCGGCGGCCAGGACCGAGGCCGGGATGCCGTCGAGCTTGGTGTCCAGCTGGAGCGCGGTGACGAACTCCTTGGTGCCGGCGACCTTGAAGTCCATGTCGCCGAAGGCGTCCTCCGCACCGAGGATGTCGGTGAGGGCGACGTAGTGGGTCTTGCCGTCGATCTCCTGGGAGATCAGGCCCATGGCGATGCCGGCGACGGGGGCCTTGAGGGGCACACCGGCGTTCAGCAGCGACATGGTGGAGGCGCAGACCGAGCCCATGGACGTCGAACCGTTGGAGCTGAGGGCCTCGGACACCTGACGGATCGCGTAGGGGAACTCCTCGCGGGTCGGAAGGACCGGCACGATGGCGCGCTCGGCGAGCGCGCCGTGGCCGATCTCGCGGCGCTTGGGCGAGCCCACGCGGCCGGTCTCGCCGACGGAGTACGGCGGGAAGTTGTAGTTGTGCATGTAGCGCTTGCGGGTCACCGGGGAGAGGGTGTCCAGCTGCTGCTCCATGCGGAGCATGTTCAGGGTGGTGACGCCCAGGATCTGGGTCTCGCCACGCTCGAACAGCGCCGAGCCGTGCACGCGCGGGATGGCCTCGACCTCGGCGGCGAGGGTACGGATGTCCGTGATCCCGCGGCCGTCGATGCGGACCTTGTCCTTGATGACGCGCTCGCGCACCAGGGCCTTGGTCAGGCTGCGGTAGGCGGCGGAGATCTCCTTCTCGCGACCCTCGAAGGCCGGGAGGAGCTTCTCGGCGGCGATCTCCTTGACGCGGTCCAGCTCGGCCTCGCGGTCCTGCTTGCCCGCGATGGTCAGCGCCTGGGAGAGCTCGCCCTTGACCGCGGCCTTGAGGGCCTCGAACACGTCGTCCTGGTAGTCCAGGAAGACCGGGAACTCGCCCTCGGGCTTGGCGGCCTTGGCGGCCAGGTCGGCCTGGGCCTTGCAGAGGGCCTTGATGAACGGCTTCGCGGCGTCGAGACCGGCGGCCACGACCTCCTCGGTCGGCGCCTCGGCGCCGCCCTTGACGAGGGCGATGGTCTTCTCGGTGGCCTCGGCCTCGACCATCATGATCGCGACGTCACCGTCGTCGAGGGTGCGACCGGCGACGACCATGTCGAAGACGGCGTCCTCGAGCTCGGTGTGCGTCGGGAAGGCGACCCACTGGCCGCGGATCAGCGCGACGCGGACGCCGCCGATCGGGCCGGAGAAGGGCAGGCCCGCGAGCTGGGTGGACGCGGACGCGGCGTTGATCGCGACGACGTCGTACAGGTGGTCCGGGTTGAGCGCCATGATCGTGGCGACGACCTGGATCTCGTTGCGCAGGCCCTTCTTGAAGGAGGGGCGCAGCGGGCGGTCGATCAGGCGGCAGGTGAGGATCGCGTCCTCGGAGGGCCGGCCTTCGCGACGGAAGAAGGAGCCGGGGATCTTGCCGGCCGCGTACTGCCGCTCCTCGACGTCCACCGTGAGGGGGAAGAAGTCGAGCTGGTCCTTGGGCTTCTTCGACGCGGTGGTGGCGGACAGCACCATCGTGTCGTCGTCCAGGTAGGCAACGGCGGAGCCGGCGGCCTGGCGGGCCAGACGGCCCGTCTCGAAGCGGATGGTGCGGGTGCCGAAGGAACCGTTGTCAATGACGGCCTCGGCGTAGTGGGTCTCGTTCTCCACTAGCGTTTTCTCCATTTTCGTCGTCTCCGTCCGCCGCCCGTGTGGCGGTGGACGGTTGCGGAGAAGCGCTCCTGGCGTGCGGGCCGGTCTTCGATCGAAGCATCCGGTTCGGTGCCCGTGGGGGCGTTCCGGGTGCCACTACCGAGGACCGGCGGCGTAGGGAGGGCGCTCCTCCTCTTCAGTTGTGCACGTCCTGCGTCTTCCTCGGACGTGCACGTGCGTCCGTGTCCAGACTACAAAGGGTCCGGTCCGTTGCGCACGTACGGCAAAGGGAGCGGCCCCCGGATGTGGGAACCGCTCCCTTCACGGCGTGTTACTTGGCGCCGGCCGCACCGCGGCGGATGCCGAGGCGCTCGACCAGGGCGCGGAAGCGCTGGATGTCCTTCTTGGCCAGGTACTGCAGCAGACGGCGGCGCTGGCCGACCAGGATCAGCAGACCACGACGGGAGTGGTGGTCGTGCTTGTGCGTCTTGAGGTGCTCGGTCAGGTCCGAGATGCGGCGCGAGAGCATCGCGACCTGGACCTCGGGGGAGCCGGTGTCGCCCTCCTTGGCACCGAACTCGGTGATGATCTGCTTCTTCGTAGCGGCGTCGAGCGGCACGCGTACTCCTCGTGATAGGTCTTCGTTGCCACCGAGTGCCCCAGGTCTGAATCTCTGGGGAGCTTCCGTAACTCGGGAGGCGGGGTCCGCTGAGCGCAGTCCACAGATCCTCGTGAAGGGTCCGGGGGACGCGTACACAAACGGCCGTCACACAGCGTACCAGGCTGCCGCATCCCGCCGTCTCAGCTGGTGAGCGACCGGACGCGGGAGTAGACGTCGAGCACCGCGAGGGCCAGGGGCACCAGGCTGAGCAGGACCGCGGCCTCGGTGAGGTCGAGGAGCCGCCCCCAGAAGGGTGACAGACCCTTGCGGGGAATGACCAGCGCGATTCCGGCGAGGAGGGCCGCGCCCGCGATCACGGCGGCGGAGAGCCAGAGGGTACGGACGGTGAGGTCGGCGGCGAGGAGGGTCGGCGGGTTCAGGGCCAGGCCCAGGACGAGCAGCGCGGTGGCGGCGAGGCCCGCGGTCAGGGCGCAGACCACCTGGGAGGTGTAGCGGAAGAGGCGGGCGCGCAGCAGCATGGCCAGGCCGGTGGCCAGCGCGAGCAGGCGGCCCCAGGTGTTGTCGGAGAAGCCGAGCACGGCGGCCGCGCCGACGGCGACGGCGGCGCAGCCCGCGACCAGGCCGAGCAGCATCTCGTGGCCGCGGCGGGCCTGCGCGGCGATCTGCTCGGCGTCAAGGGAGGCGCCCTGGTCGTGGTCGGAGCCGGGCTGGTCACCGTACGGGTCGGTCTCGTGGCGGTCCGGGGTGTCGCTGTACTCGACGTACTCGGCGGCGCTCCGCGGGGCGGCGTAGCCGATCGGCAGCCGGGCGAAGCGGGCGGAGAGGCCGGGGAGGAAGGCGACGAGCCCGATGGCCGCGGGTGCGCAGACGGCGGCGGTGGAGGTGGCGGAGGCCTCGGCGGCGATGGCCGCGAAGGTGGCGAGGGTTCCGGTGGCGGCGACGAAGGTGGCCGCGACGAAGGGGGCGTCGCCGCTGGGGGTGAGCGCGACCAGGGCGACGGAGGCGATCAGGACGCAGGCGCAGCCCAGGAGGAACTGGAGCCGGCCGGGGCCCTGGCCGGCGGCGGGGGCGATGATGCCGGAGCCGGCGATCAGCAGGTGCGGGAGGGCGGCGAGGCCGAGGGCGACGGCGGAGCCGCGGTCGCGGTAGACCCGGGCGCGGACGCCGGCCACGGCGGTGAGCAGGACGCCCGTGGAGCCGGCGATGACGCCGGGCAGGCCGTGCATGTCGTGGCGGACGGGGTCGGCGTACCAGAGGACGAAGCCGAGCACGGTGAAGAGGAGCGCGGCGCCGGCCAGGCCCGCGCCGCGGAGCATGTCGTCGCTCCAGCGGTGCCGGTCGCGGACGACGGCGGAGGCCACGGCGTCGGAGACGTCGTCGAAGACGGCGGGCGGCAGGGAGTCGGCGAAGGGGCGCAGGCTCAGCACCTCGCCGTCGAGGACCTGCTGGGCGGCGAGCGTGCGGGCGCCGTCGAGGACGGTGCCGGAGCGGCGGACCAGGTGGAAGCCGGTGGGGGCGCCGACGGGCTGCGTCTGGCCGGTGAGGCGCAGCAGTTCGGGATAGACGTCGGCGACGGCGATGTCCTCGGGGAGGGCGACGTCGATCCGGCTGTCGGGGGCCACGACGGTGACCCTGCAGAAGCCCGTCGTTGCGGCCGTACTCACCTGTGTGACCCCCTGGTTGGCGCCCGCGCCGCGGTCGATTCGCGGTTGCGCATGCTGCGCGCGCCACCCTACCGGGCGTACGGCGGACTGTCGGCAAGTAGGATCACCACCCCCGGCCACCGCCGGGAGATGACCCCGGGCGGAGGAGCCCCCCGAACGCCCGGGACTTGGGGGGCGCCGGCAGCGACGTCCCGCCCGTTTTCAAGGGATTGATGCCCCGGTGAGCCAGATCGTCGTCAAACGCCCGCCACGGTCCCTGCCGGCCGAAGTGCCGTCGGAGGAGCTGCGGCTGGAGGCTCCGCCCGAGCTCCCGCGGGGGCAGCAGGAGGGCATGATGATGCAGCTCCTGCCGATGCTCGGCATGGGCTCCTCCGCGGTGTTCTTCTTCATGCCGGGCGCGATGCCCATGATGCGGATCATGGGCGCGCTGATGCTGGTGTCGACGCTCGCGATGGTGATCGCGCAGGTCCTGCGCTTCCGCAGGGGTACGCAGGGGCAAATGGCGGACGTGCGCCGGGACTACCTCAAGTACCTGTCGCAGACGCGCCGTCAGGTACGGCGGACCGCGCGGGCGCAGCGCGACGCGCAGCTGTACCTGCACCCGGCGCCGGAGCAGTTGTGGTCGGTGGTGGCCGAGGGTTCGCGGCTGTGGGAGCGGCGGGTCGGCGACCCGGACTTCGGGCAGGCCCGGCTGGGGCTGGGCGCGCAGCGGCTGTCCACGCCGCTGGTGGCGCCGGACACGGCGCCGGTCGACGAGCTGGAGCCACTGGCGGCTGGTGCGATGCAGCGCTTCCTGAGGGTGCACTCCTCGCTGGACGGGCTGCCGGTGGCGGTGTCGATCCGGGCGTTCTACCACGTGACGGTGTCCGGGGAGCCGGAGTCGGCGCGGGGCACGGCGCGCACGCTGGTGGCGCAGCTGGCGACGCTGCACTCCCCCGAGGACCTGATGGTGGCGGTGGTGGCGGCGCCGGGGGCGGTGGCGGCGTGGGACTGGACGAAGTGGCTGCCGCACGCGCAGGTGCCGGGGCAGGTCGACGGGGCCGGTACGAAGCGGCTGTTCGGCGACGACCTGAGCGAGGTCGAGGGGCTGCTGGGCCCCCGGCTGGAGGGGCGGCCGCGGTTCAGCCGGGAGGTGTCGCCCGTACTGGACCAGCCGCACCTGGTGCTGGTGCTGGACGGCGGGTCGGTGCCGCCGGACTCGGTGTTCGCGGCGGCCGAGGGGCTGCAGGGCGTCACCATCGTCGAGGTGGTCGCGGGCGAGCTGGACGAGCCGCGGGGCGGGCTGTCGGTCGTGGTGCGGCCGGGGCGGCTGCGTCTGGAGTCGGGCGCGGGGGTGGCGTACGAGGGTGTTCCGGACACCCTGTCGCTGCCGGCGGCGGAGGCCCTCGGCCGGCAGCTGGCGCCGCTGCGCACGGGCGGCGGGGACGATGACGAGCCGCTGCTGGCGAACCTGGACTTCACGGACCTGCTGAACCTGGGCGACGCGGCCGCGGTGGACGTGGCGCGGACCTGGCGGCCGCGGTCGGCGGGTGAGCGGCTGCGGGTGCCGATCGGGGTAGGCGAGGACGGCGGTCCGGTCATGCTGGACCTGAAGGAGGCCGCCCAGGAGGGCATGGGCCCGCACGGCCTGTGCGTGGGCGCGACCGGTTCGGGCAAGTCGGAGCTGCTGCGCACGCTGGTGCTGGGGCTGGCGGTCACGCACACCTCGGAGACGCTGAACTTCGTCCTCGCCGACTTCAAGGGCGGTGCGACCTTCACCGGGATGGGGCAGATGCCGCACGTGGCGGCGGTCATCACCAACCTGGCGGACGACCTGACGCTCGTGGACCGCATGGGCGACTCGATCCGCGGCGAACTCCAGCGCCGGCAGGAGCTGCTGCGTTCGGCGGGCAACTACGCCAACATCCACGACTACGAGAAGGCCCGCGCGGCCGGCGCCCCGCTGGAGCCGCTGGCTTCGCTGGTGCTGGTCATCGACGAGTTCAGCGAGCTGCTGACGGCGAAGCCGGACTTCATCGACATGTTCATCCAGATCGGCCGGATCGGCCGTTCGCTGGGCGTGCACCTGCTGCTGGCCTCGCAGCGCCTGGAGGAGGGCAAGCTGCGCGGGCTGGACACGTACCTGTCGTACCGGATCGGTCTGCGGACCTTCTCGGCGGCGGAGTCGCGGACCGCGATCGGCGTGCCGGACGCCTACCACCTGCCGTCGGTGCCCGGTTCGGGCTATCTGAAGTTCGGTACGGACGAGATGACGCGCTTCAAGGCGGCGTACGTCTCGGGCACCTACCGCTCGGGCGGCCCGGACCTGTCGGTGGGGCTGTTCCCGGTGGAGCGGCGGCCCGCCCTGTTCACGGCGGTGCCGGTGCCGGTGGTGTACGCGGCGCCGGACCCGGCGTACCTGGCGGCGCAGTCCTCCCGGGGTGACGACGCGCTGGCCGACACGGTGCTGGACGTGATCGTGGGCCGGCTGGAGGGGCAGGGCGTGCCGGCGCACCAGGTGTGGCTGCCGCCGCTGGACCAGGCGCCGCCGCTGGACCAGCTGCTGCCGGCGCTGGCCCCGAGCGCGGAGCGCGGGCTGCACGCGGAGGGGTACACGCGGCCGGGGGGGCTGGTGGTGCCGCTCGGCCTGATCGACAAGCCGTTCGAGCAGCGGCGCGAGGTGCTGTACCGGGACTTCTCCGGTGCGGCGGGCCACATGATGGTGGTCGGCGGTCCGCAGTCGGGCAAGTCGACGCTGATGCGCACGCTGATCTCCTCGTTCGCGCTGACGCACACCCCGCGCGAGGTGCAGTTCTACGGGCTGGACTTCGGCGGCGGCAGCCTGTCGTCGGTGGCGGAGCTGCCGCACGTGGGCGGCATCGCCTCGCGTCTGGACCCGGAGCGGGTGCGGCGCACGGTCGCGGAGGTCGGGGGCATCCTCAACCGCCGCGAGGAGTTCTTCCGCTCGAACAACATCGACTCGATCGGCACCTACCGGCGCCGCCGGGCCGCGGGCGACCTGCCCGGCGAGCCGTGGGGCGACGTGTTCCTGGTCGTCGACGGCTGGGGCAACTTCCGCGGTGAGTACGACGGTCTGGAGCAGGTCGTCACGGACATCGCGTCCCGCGGCCTGGGCTACGGCATCCACGTGGTGATCACGGCGGCCCGGTACATGGAGGTGCGGGCCGCGCTGAAGGACCAGATGCTCAGCCGGCTGGAGCTGCGGCTCGGCGACGTCATGGACTCCGAGTTCGACCGCAAGGTCGCGGCGAACGTCCCGGCGGGAATGCCGGGGCGCGGTCAGGTGGCGGAGAAGCTGCACTTCCTGGGCGCGCTGCCGCGGATCGACGGCTCCCACGAGTCGGGGGACCTCTCGGAGGCCACGGCCGCCTTCGTGGACGCGGTGAAGCGAAACTGGGCGGGCCAGGCGGCTCCGGGCGTCCGGCTGCTGCCGCGCCTGCTCCACTTCGACCAGCTGCCCAAGGGCGGCGGGCATGCCGGCCGAGGGATCGCGATCGGCATCGACGAGACCGAACTGGAGCCGGTGTTCGTCGACTTCGAGTCCGATCCGTTCCTGCTGGTCTTCGGCGAGAGCGAGTCGGGCAAGACGAACCTGCTGCGGCTCATCGCCCGGCAGATCGCCGAGCGCTACACGCCCGACCAGGCCCGCCTGGTCGTGGGCGACTACCGGCGGAGCCTGCTCGGGGCGCTGCCGGAGGAGCACCTGCTCGAGTACGCGCCGATGGCGAGCTCGCTGCAGATGCACATGGAGGCGCTGGGCGGGGTGTTCTCGCGCCGGCAGCCGCCGACGGACGTCACCCCGCAGCAGCTGCGCGACCGCAGCTGGTGGACCGGTCCGGACGTCTTCATCATCATCGACGACTTCGACCTGGTGGCGACGAGCCAGGGCAATCCGCTGGCTCCGCTGGTGGAGTTCCTGCCCTTCGCCCGGGACACGGGCGTCCGCTTCGTGATCGCCCGCAACTCGGCGGGCGCCTCGCGCTCGATGTACGAGCCGTTCATGCAGCGGATCAAGGAGCTGGGCGCGCAGGGCGTCGTCCTGTCGGGCGACCCGTCCGAGGGCGACCTCGTGGGCAACGTGCGGCCGCGGCCGATGCCGCCGGGCCGCGCCTACTTCGCCTCGCGGCGGCGGGGCACGTCGCTGGTGCAGCTCGGGCGGATGCCCGGGATGTGAGCTCCCGATCACGGGGAAAGACGCGCCGCTGGTCGCCCTGGCACCGATAATCGTCGGTGAAGACCGCTCCACCGACGGAAGGGCCGCACATGGGCACCCAGCAGGAGAAGGACGAGCTGTACGCGCTCGACATCAGCGGCGTCGAGTGGGAGGGCCCGCCCGGGACCAGCCCCGACGAGGAGCGCGTCGAGATCGCCCGGCTGCCCGAGGGTGCGGTGGCGATGCGCTCCTCCCTGGACCGCGAGACGGTGCTGCGCTACACCGCGGCCGAGTGGGAGGCGTTCGTACTGGGCGCCAGGGACGGGGAGTTCGACCTGGAGCGGCACCGGCCGTGAGCGGCCGGCGCCGCGTGCGGCGCCGGCGGACGCCGAAGGGGCGCGCCCGGTGCGGGCGCGCCCCTTCGGCACGTACGGACGTCGGCGCCGAGGCCCGGGGCGTGTTCTAGAAGGCCTCGGTGAACAGGCGCGAGGCCTTCTGGTCCGTGGAGCGGTAGTCGTCCTTGCCGCGCTCGATGAGCTGGGCGACCTGCTCGAGCGTGGTCTTCATGTGCTCGGCCTTGCCCTTGTACTTGCTCTGGAGCTGGATGTAGGCGGCGTGCGCCTCACCGTCCCAGGTGTCCGTGACGACCTTCAGGGCCTGGTCCATGGCGGCCAGGTCGTCGACGATCTTCTTGGAGACCGTGCGGATGCGGTTGGCCATCTGCTGGACGCTCTCGTACTGGACCTTTGTGTGGCCGTCGGTGGCAGCCATGTTCATCTCCTTCGGGCTGGGCGGGCTGTTCGGTGGACGAAGCGGTCAGATGCCGTTGAGGCCGGAGGTGTTGCCGCTGGCCTGGACGGCCTTGAACGCGGCGCGCACGTCGTCGTCCTGTGCGTTGCTCAGGTTCTTGGTCTGGGCGACCGCGTTGTGCAGGATCCCCAGCAGCTGACGGATCTGGTCGTGGTCCTCGTTGACCACCGTCTGCGCGCTGATGAACCCCGAGGCACCCACACCGGTCCAGCCGGCGCTCACGGTGGCCAGGATGTCGGCCAGCTCGCGGGCCTGGGTGGTGACGGCATCGCCCGTTTCGGAGATCTTGTTCTTCGCCTGGACGACGGGATCGTCCGCAAGTCCGAAAGTGTTGCTCATCCGAAGCTCCTCACTTCTCAATTCGCCGGCAGAACCGGCGGATCGCGTGGCGGAGCGGACAGCCCCCGGCGCGGACTTCAGCCACGCACCCCGGACGTCCCCCTCCGCTTCACGCGCATCCCCCGATCACAGTCGTGAAGCCTGTTGTCACTCTAGCCAGTTCATCGGACCTGCCCAACACCGGTGGGCCGCTTACGTCGACGACCGTGACCGTTCACTGCAAACGGCCACGGCGGTTACGGGCCTCCCGGACGACCGTGGCCGTGCCCGCGATGACGGCGATGAGGACCGCCGCGATCCCGAGGGCGTACGTTCCGAGGCGCTCCTCGCGCTCCTGCGGGGTCTCGGCGAGCTGGAGCACCGCCGCCTCCGGGGCGACGGCCGGCGGCGGGCCGGGGTCCGGGACCGGGGCCTTCGGCGGCTCATGGTCCTGCCCGAGGGCGCGCACGGGGTCCACGACGCCCCAACCGACGTAGTCGTCACGGCCGTTGACCGCGCGTTCGGCGGTGTTCTGGATCTGCCAGACGATCTGCTCGACGCTCCAGTCGGGGTGCTCGGCGCGCAGCAGGGCGGCGACGCCGGCGACGTACGGCGCGGAGAAGCTGGTGCCGTTGTCGATGCACTGGCCGAAGCCGGGGACGGTGGAGACCATGTCGACGCCGGGCGCGGCGATGCCGATGAAGTCGCCGGGCTGGGAGAACGCGGCCCGCTCGTTGTTGCGGTCGGAGGAGGCCACCGCGAGGACGCCGGGGAAGGCCGCCGGGTAGGTCTTGCGCTTCTCACCGCTCATGCCGTCGTTGCCGGCCGAGGCGACCACGACGACCTTGGCGTCGATGGCCTTCTTGACCGCGGCGCCGAGGGCGGAGTCCGCCGAGAGCGGCGCGTCGGTGTCCTGCGAGATGTTGATCACCTGGGCGCCCTTGGCGACCGCGTGGTCGATCGCGGCGGCGAGGGAGGCCGCGTTGCCCTGGCCGCGCCCGTCGTTCTGCCGGATCGGGATGATCGTGGCCTCCGGGGCGAGGCCGACGAAGCCGGTGCCCGCCTGGGGGCGGGCGGCGATGAGCCCGGCGACCTTCGTGCCGTGGCCGACGGTGTCGTTGGTGCCGTCGCCGGCGGATGCTCCGGCGGCGCCCTTGCCGTCGCCCGCGGGTGTGCCGTCGGCGCCCTTGACCTCGACGAAGTCCCGGCCGGCACTGACGTCGATCGCGCCGCTGAGCTGGGGGTTCGCGCGGTCGACTCCGGTGTCGATGACCGCGACGCGGACGCTGACGCCCTTCGCGTCCTTGCCCTTGGTCTGCGCCCACAGCTCGTCCAGGAGCAGCCGCTGGAGGGCCCAGGGCCGGTCCTCGATCTGCTTCTTCATGGGGAAGGTGCACTCGCCGGCGCCATTGAGCCCGAGGGCGTACGGGTGCTGCGGCGCGGGCGCGCCAGGGGCGGGGGCCGCGGCCGCCGCCGTGCCGGACAGGACGACGAGGCCGAGGGAGACGGCGAGGAGCGCGCACCGGGCCACGGGGGCCGCGAGCGGGCGGGACGACGCGGCGGGGGAGCTCGGCGGACGGGACATCCCGGTCGGCGGCATCACGGTTCGCGGCATGGGTGGTCGGGGCATCGGGGATCGGGGCATCGGCGGTAGGGGCATGGCGGCTTCCTCACGAACCCTGGGGCTGGCGGGCCGAGTTGGTGTCCAGGCGCGGCCCCTTGGAGAGGAACTCCGACCACGCGATGGGCACCATCGCCGGAACGACCGTCCCGTAGCCCAGCCGGATCTGTGCCTGGCTGGCCTCGGGGCGGACGTCCGCCCCGTCCTTGGCCTGCTCCTCCGGCGCGCCGATCTTCGACTTCTCGCTGTCGCTGTCGCCGTTGGCCTGGACGGCGTACCGCAGTCCGGTGTCGGTGACGAGGAAGAGGGAGCCGCCGGCCGTCGTCTGCCGGCCCTGGACCTGCGTGTAGAGCAGCCCGGAGCCCGGGGTGACGTACGCGCTGGTGCCGCTGGCCGTGATGTCGACGGGGAAGGCCGGGCCGGCCCAGGTGCTCAGGGTCGCGTTGCCCTGGCCGTCGACCGCGCGGAGCACGGCGCAGACGGTGTCGCGGTGGGCCGCGCCGTCCGGCTGGGCGGTGGCGTCCGGCCGGGCGGTGGCGTTCGCGGTGGCGTTCGGCTGGGCGGTGGCGTTCGGCCGGGCCGCGCCGGCGGGTGCGGTCTGGTTGACCCGCTCCGGCTTGCGCTGCGGCCAGCGGACGCCGCCTGCGAAGGGGCCGGCGTCCGGGGCGAGGGCCTGGAGGTCGATCTCGCGGGCCTTGCCGTTCATGTTGAGGCCGTCGGTCTCGGGCGCGGAGATCAGCAGCCAGGCGGCGAACTCCGAGACCGGGGCGACCTTTCCGGGCAGGACCACGTAGAACTGCGTGCCGGAGCCGGTCTGGGCCGTGAGCACCATGCCGACCTTGTTGTCCGCGGTGGCCAGGCCCGTGACGTCGGCGTTGGCGCCGGCCTTGGCGGGCAGCTGCGGGAAGGCGAGGTCGTCGCCGGCGGCGAGGGTGTTCAGCCACTCCTCGGTGACCTGCTGCGGGGTGGCGCCGGTGCCGACCAGGGCGGTGGTCATCGTCCCGGCGGCCGCGGTGCCCTCCGGGAACCTGTACTTCGTCCCCGTCGCGTCGACCAGGTAGCGCTCCTTGCCCGGCCCGGTGCTCTGCACGTACAGCGACTGGGTCTCGCCGACCCGGCGCTGGTCGTCGAGGACGCGCGCCTCGCGGTCCGCGAGGACGAACGTGGCCGTCTGCACGCCGCGGCCGTTGCCGCCGGGCTGCTGGCAGACCGCCCAGCGCTTGGCCTTGCCGGCGTCCTCCTTCGCGGGGAGCCGGTCGGGGGCGTACGGGATGCCGATGATGGGGCCTCGCGGCGGTTTGCCCTGGTCCAGGACCTTGTCCTCGACCTGGACCACCTTGGACTTCGACCCGTTGAGCAGGAGCCGGGCGGAGGCGAGGTTCAGCACCGGGTGCAGTCGGGGCTGGTCCTTGCCGTTGACCTTGGTCGTCAGGACCACGTAGCGGGTCGTCGACTGCTTGCCGACGATGACCTGGGTGCCGGGCTGGGCCCAGCCCTTGGGCGCGGTCGGCTTGAACATGCCCCAGGCGCCGAATCCGGCGACGATGAGCGCGCCGATGACCAGCCCCGGGACGACCGCGCGCAGCGGGCGCGGCGCGCCCTCCTCGGTCCCCGTCGCGGAGGGCTGGAGGAACGCGGCCACCGTGCGCCGCTTCGCGAAGGTGTACGCGTTGAGCTCATCACGTCGTGATGCCATGACTGCCTGATTCTCCCCGCACGGCCCGTTCGGTGACCGCGGTCCCCGGGCCTCGATGGTCGGACCGGGCTCCTACTATGCCTCCTGACGGACCGTACGAAGGGGCCGGGTAGGGTGGGGCCGCCGTCCAGCGACTTCCGGAACAGCTCGATCAGGGTGTGCCGGGGCGGATCGGGGAGGTTCCGGGCCGTGCGGCGGGTGCCGCGCAGCGCCGGAATGCACGGGGTCCTGCCCCGGAAAGGGGAGGTGCGCGAGTGATGGCCACCGCGACGCGACCGCAGACGGCCTCGGCAGCGCCCGCACGCGGCGGGGTGACACCTCATCCGGAGTCGAGCCCCGGGCGCTTCGGTCCGTTCCGATTGCAACAGCTCGTGCTGCTCCAGCTCGCCGCCGCGGGCCTGTTGGCGGCCTGGGTGGTCGAACCGCTGCTGCTGGTTCCCGCCGGTGCGCTGGCGCTCGTCCTGGTGGTGCTCGCCGTCGTACGCCGGCACCAGCGCTCGCTGCCCGAGTGGATCGGCGGCGCGCTCGCCCTGCGCACACGGCGCCGCCGGGCCGCCTCCCTGGCCGTGCCCGCGGGCACCGAGCCGGGGCTGGCCCCGCTGGTCGAGGCCGATCCGGCGCTGCGCACGCTGACGTTCAGCGACCGCGAGCGGCGGCCGGTCGGCATGATCGGCGACGGGACCTTCCTGACCGCGGTCGTCCAGGTGGACACGGACGCCACGGCGCTGCGCCCCGACCGGGCGGCCCGGCCGCTGCCGCTGGGCGTCGTACGGGACATCCTCGAAGTGGACGGCATCCGGCTGGAGTCCGCGCAGCTGGTGCAGCACACCCAGCCGGCGCCCGCGCCGCACCTGCCGGCCCGGTCGCTGGCCACCCGCAACTACGCCCCGTTGCAGGCCCGGACGGGCACCCCGGCGGTGCGGCTGACCTGGATCGCGCTCAAGCTCGACCCCGAACTGTGCCCCGAGGCGGTCACCGCGCGCGGCGGCGGTCTCGCGGGCGCCCAGCGGTGCGTGGTGCGGGCGGCGGACCAGCTGGCCAGCCGGCTGGCCGGGGCCGGGTTCACGGCCACCGTGCTGACCGAGCAGGAGCTGACGGCCGCGCTGGCCACCTCCTCGTGCGCGAACCCGATGGCGATCACGCAGGCGGGCCGCGCCGCCAGTACGGGGCGCCGTACGGAGGAGACCTCGCGGACCTGGCGCTGCGACGACCGCCGGCACACCACGTACTGGATCGGCCGCTGGCCGCGGTTGGGCGGCACCGGGGCGGCGGCGCTGCCGCAGTTCGTGGCGCTGCTCACCTCGATTCCGGCGCTCGCGACGAACTTCAGCCTGACGATGGCCCCGGCGGACCGGCAGGGCGTGACGCTCACCGGACACGTCCGGGTGACGGGACGCAGCGATGAGGAACTGGTGGCCGCGCGGCGGGAGTTGGAGCGGACTGCGCGGGGAGTGAAGGCCGGGCTGGTCCGCTTGGACCGGGAACAGGTACCGGGCCTGCTGGCTTCGCTGCCGCTGGGAGGGGCGCGATGAGGGGCGGTTTCGGACTGGTCGGGCCGCGTCGCGCCCGGCACGTGGTGCCGGCCGCGGACCTGGACGCGCTGGCCCTGCCCGTCGGCGACGACGGGGTCGTGATCGGCGTGGACGCCGAGGGGCGGCCCGCGGTGCTCGGCATCAACCGGCCGACCCCGTACGAGGTCACGCTCATCGGCGGTGTCTGGACGGCGCAGGTGCTGGCGCTGCGCGCGGCGGCCACGGGCGCGCGCGTGGCGGTGGAGACCGGGCGCGGTCCGGTGTGGTCGGGACTGGCCCGCGAGGCGGGCGGCGGACAGCAGTGCGTGACCCTGCACGAGGTGGGCCGGGTGCCGCCGCAGGGCGCCTCGGCCGGCAGCCCGGTGCTGGTGATCCGCGACTGCGGGATGCGGCCGCCGCGCGGCCGGGTGGTGGCCGGTCCGTGGCAGTCGGTGCTGACGCTGCTCCCGTACCTGAGCCCGACGGCCCCCCGGCTGCTCCAGCAGTCCTCGCTGGCGGGCGTGCAGCGGGTGTCGCCGGACGAGGCGGAGCAGATCGGCCGCCTGATGAACCTGCCGCGGCCGGCGGTGGATTCGCTGCCGACGCTGGGCGACGGCGTGACGCTGTGGTGCACGCCGCGGGACCGGCAGTTCGTGATGACGCAGGGGACGGACGCGGAGACGGGCCTGCTGGGCGCCGCGCGCCGGATCGACTAGGACGCCTTCGTCGTCCTTTCCGTCGCCGTCACGGTCGCCGTCGCGGTCGCCGTCGCCATATCCGTCACCCTCTCCGTCTCCTTCGGATCGGTCCGGCCGGGTCCGTGTGGTCCGGTGCGGTCCGGTGTCGCGTGGTCCGGTGAGGTCCGGTGCCGTGCGGCGCGGGCGGCGCGGGGCGCCGGGCGACCGTGTGCGACGTGCGGTGCGGCGGGGTGCGGTGCCGGGTGGGGCAGGGTAGGGGAGGCCGACACCGGTGTCGGGGCCCGATTAGGCTGGGCGCGGCCGCGGCGTCGAGGTGGACGCCGGACCGTGTGCGACAGATCAGGAGGACCAGTGAGCGGCGATCGGAACGAGAGGCGCGGCGGGACGTGGGACGTCCCGACGGACGATCAGTCCGACGCGGAGCCCGAGTTGACGGGCGAGTTCACCATCGACTACACCCCGCCGGCCTGGTACACGCAGGACGCGGCCCCGGCCGCCTCGGTACCGGGTCTGCCCGAGGGGAGCGGCTTCGAGCCGCACCGCCCGGCGGACGCGGCCCCGGCGCAGCGGATCGCTCCGCCGGCTCCCAGGCCCCCGTCGGACGGCGCCGGTCAGCCGGTGGCGCCGCCGGTGCCGGTGGCGCCCTCCGCCCCGGAGGCGGATCCGAGGCCGGCCCCGATGCCTGTGCCGGTGACGCCGTTCGTGCCCGTGCCGGCTCCCGGGGCTCCGGCCGCGGTCGAGCCCCCGGACCCGTACCGGGTGCCGGCGGCCGCGCCCGAGGTACTGGCTCCCGCACCGGCGCCGGTGGCCGAGACGCCTACCCCCGCGCCCGCCCCGTACGGGGTACAGGCTCCCGTCCCCGGTGCCGGTCTCGGGCCGGAGGCTCCGGAGCGGGTCGAGGTACCCGCGCCCGACCCGCACCGAGCCCCGGTCCCGCCGCCCTCGGCGGCGCCCCGCGAGGACGCGCCGGTCCAGGCCGCACCGGTCACGGACACGCCGGTCCGGCCCGCGCCGTACGGAGACGCGCCCGTCCAGGCCGCGCCGTACCAGGACGCGCCCCACCCCGCGCCGTACCAGGACGCGGTGCCGGTCGGCGGCGCCGCCGAAGCCCTGGCTCCGGCGCCGGTCGAGCCGGCGCCGGTCGAGCCGGCGCCGGTCGAGCCTTCGGCGACCGACCCGTACCCGGCACCCGGCCCCACTTCCGCCGTGGGCCCCGTACCCGGCCCGTACCAGGACGCCGTCCCGGCCCCGGTGGACGCCCTACCGCCGCACCCCGCACCCGGCCCGGCCGGGACCGGCGCACCCGGCCCGTACCAGGGCGCCGTCCCGGCCCCGGTGGACGTCGTCCCGGCGCCCGCGCCCGGGTCCGCGGGTGCTCCCGCGGAGACCCCGTTCGGGGGAACCCCCGCGCCGGGGGCGGGGGTTCCGGTCGGGCACGCGGAGGTTCCGCAGCCCGGCCCGGAGCACTCGTTCGGGGGCCCCGGCGGGGAGCTTCCGTCGCTGCCGCCCACGTTCGCGGCGCAGGACGCGTACCCGTATCCGTACCCGCCGCAGCCCCAGCCGCAGTCCCAGGCCCAGGCCCCCGCCCCGCAGCACGACCCCCGGTCCCCCGCGCAGTGGCCCGGCGACCAGCACCCGCACCCGCACGCGCAGCCCCAGCCGCAGCCCCCGCACGACGCCCGCTACTCCTCGGGGCAGGGCACCGGCGGGGCGCCGCTCGGCTACACGGCCGCCGTCGAGCTGTCCTCGGACCGCCTGCTGCGCACCAAGCAGAAGTCCAGGAACAACAACAGCGGCGGCGGTGTCGGAAGCCGGTTCCGCTTCGGCGGCAAGGCGGCCGAAGCGGAGCGCCAGCGCAAGCTGGAGCTGATCCGCACCCCGGTCATGTCCTGCTACCGCATCGCCGTCATCAGCCTCAAGGGCGGCGTCGGCAAGACCACGACGACCACCGCCCTCGGCGCCACGCTGGCCACCGAGCGTCAGGACAAGATCCTCGCGATCGACGCGAACCCCGACGCCGGCACCCTGGGCCGCCGCGTCCGCCGTGAGACCGGCGCGACGATCCGGGACCTGGTCCAGGCGATCCCTTACCTGAACTCGTACATGGACATCCGCCGCTTCACCTCGCAGGCGCCCTCCGGGCTGGAGATCATCGCCAATGACGTGGACCCGGCCGTCTCGACGACCTTCAACGACGAGGACTACCGCCGCGTCATAGAGACGCTCGGCCGCCAGTACCCGATCATCCTCACCGACTCGGGCACCGGGCTCCTCTACTCCGCCATGCGCGGCGTCCTGGACCTGGCCGACCAGCTGATCATCATCTCGACGCCGTCCGTGGACGGTGCCAGCAGCGCCAGCACCACCCTCGACTGGCTCTCCGCCCACGGCTACGCCGACCTCGTGTCGCGTTCCCTCACCGTCATCTCGGGGGTCCGCGAGACCAGCAAGATGATCAAGGTCGAGGACATCGTGCAGCACTTCGAGACCCGCTGCCGCGGTGTGGTCGTGGTGCCGTTCGACGAGCACCTCGCGGCCGGCGCCGAGGTCGACCTCGACATGCTGCGGCCCAAGACCCGCGAGGCGTACTTCCACCTCTCCGCGCTGGTGGCCGAGGACTTCTCCCGGGCCCAGCAGCAGGCCGCGCAGACTCACTGGGGCGCTCCGCAGCAGCCCCACCAGCCCCACCCGCAGCCCCAGGGCCCGGCCCAGCCGTCCCCGTACGGGCCGCCCCAGGGCCAGCCCCCGTACCAGCAGCCTCCGCAGCCCTACGGACAGCCCTACCCGCAGCCCGGCCAGCCCTGGCAGCAGCCCCCGGCCCCGCAGCAGCACCCCCCGCAGCCCTCCCAGCCCCCGCGCGACCCGCGCCTCGGCTGACGGGGACGCGGCTCGCGGCACGCGGCACACGCCCGGAGCAGTACGTACACCGGGTCGCGCACAGCAGCGCGGAGGGCCCGTACCACCCCCGGGGTGGTACGGGCCCTCCGCGTTCCGGCGCGGCGGCGTCAGCGCTCCGAGTCGTACGCCTCGGTCAGCACCCGCGCCCGCTTCACGTCGTCCGCGATCGCCTCCAGCAGCCCGTCGAGCGACTCGAACTTCGCCATCCCGCGCACGTAGGCGAGGAAGTCGACGGCCACGTGCATGCCGTACAGGTCCAGCCCGACGCGGTCGATGGCGTACGCCTCCACGGTCCGCTCGGTGGCGTCGAACTGCACGTTCGTACCGACCGAGATCGCCGCGGGCATCCGCTCGCCGTCCGCGGTCAGCCAGCCCGCGTACACCCCGTCCGCCGGGATCGCCGTGTGCGGCTGCGTCTCGACGTTGGCCGTCGGGTAGCCCAGCTCGCGTCCGCGCTGCGCACCGCGCACCACGACGCCCTCGACCCGGTGCGGGCGGCCCAGGATCTCGCCCGCGCCCTCCATGTCGCCCTCGGCTACGAGCCTGCGCGCCAGCGTGGAGGAGAACGGCACCCCGCCGCCCGCCTCGCCCCGCTCGACCAGGTCCACGACCTCGACCTCGTAGTCGTACGTGGCGCCCAGCTCGCGCAGGAAGTCGACGTTCCCCGCGGCCCGGTGGCCGAAGCGGAAGTTCGGACCCTCGATGACGGCGCGCGCGTGCAGCTTGTCGACGAGCACCTTCACGATGAAGTCGGCCGGGGACAGCTGCGAGAACTCCGCCGTGAACGGCAGGATCAGCAGCGCGTCCACGCCCAGCCCGGCCATCAGTTCGGCGCGCCGGTCGTACGCGGCCAGGATCGGCGGGTGGCTGCCGGGGCGGACGACCTCGCTGGGGTGCGGGCTGAAGGTGACGACGACGGACGGGACGCCCAGCGCGCGCGCCTCGGCCACGGCCCGTCCGATGATGAGCTGATGACCGCGGTGCACACCGTCGTAGGAGCCGATGGTGACGACGCTGCGTCCCCAGTCCTGGGGGATGTCCTCCAAGCCACGCCAGCGCTGCACTGTGACCGCTCCTCGCCCGAACCCGTGTGGACCCTGTACCGATTGCCGATTGCCGGTCTAAGACTGCCATGCCGGTGGCCGCTGCCCCGCATCGGCATCGGACTAGGAGACCTGCCGTGTCAGGTCGTCACGTCCCGTGCGCGACGGCCCTGCCGGGGGTCTCCACCGTCCGCCGCGCGCTCGGCCCCGGCGGGGCGGCCGCCTCCGCTTCCGCCCGCGCCGGCCAGCCGGCCATCAGTGAACGAAGGCCGGGTGCCGCGGGGCCGGCTCGACGGTCCGCCGCTCGAACACGGCCGGGCCGCCCGGGGCCCGCAGCAGCTGAGTACGGGCAGGCCGTGAGCAGGGCTTCCGCGGGCAGCCGGGAGCCGTGCCGGGGGTCGCGGAAGCAGGCGAGGGCGTCGGGGAGGCAGCGGCTTCGTGATCAGCACGAACAGCACGCGAGGCGAACGCGCCCCCTTTCGCTCCCTCCATTCACTCCGAGCGCCTGCTCGGACGGGTGAATACAGGCGCCCGGGTGGATAGAGACCTACCCGAGGGGGGTCGTGGAGCGGTGAGCGGCGATCGATGTGCGCTCACCGCTCCACGTCAATCGGCGCTCAGGCGAAGACCGCGAGGGACTTCGCCTTCCCGCCCTTGCCCTCCACGAGCCCGAGCAGCCGGCCATCCGGCCCGTAGACCGCGACCGTCCGGCCGTCCCCGTACTCCTGCGGCATCTCGATCCGCACGCCGTTGGCGAGCAGCGAGGCCCGTCGGGCGTCCAGGTCCCAGCGCGGGAAGGCCGCTGCGGCCGCCTCGCCGATCGGCATGACGGTCAGCTCCTCCTGGAGCTGGTCCAGCGTCCGCGCCCGGTCGATCTTGTACGGGCCCACCCGGGTGCGCCGGAGCGCCGTCAGGTGTCCGCCCACGCCGAGGTCGGCGCCGAGGTCGCGGGCGAGGGCGCGGATGTACGTACCGCTGGAGCAGACGACGGAGACGACGAGGTCGACGACCTTGGTGCCGTCCTCGGCCTCCGCCTCCCGCATGTCGTACACCTGGAACGACGAGACGGTGACCGGTCTGGCCGGGATCTCGAAGTCCTCGCCGTCGCGGACGCGCTTGTAGGAGCGCACGCCCTTGATCTTGATGGCGCTGACCTTCGACGGGACCTGCATGATCGCGCCGGACAGCTTGGCGACACCCGCGTCCACGGCGTCCCGGGTGACCCCGGTGGCATCCGTGGAGGAGGTCAGTTCGCCTTCGGCGTCGTCCGTCAGGGTGTTCTGGCCCAGCCGGATCGTGCCGAGGTACTCCTTCTCCGTGAGCGCGAGGTGGCCGAGGAGCTTGGTGGCCTTCTCGACGCCCAGGACCAGCACGCCCGTCGCCATCGGGTCGAGCGTGCCGGCGTGGCCGACGCGGCGGGTCTTGGCGATCCCCCGCATCTTGGCGACCACGTCGTGCGAAGTGAAACCGGACGGCTTGTCGACGATGACAAGGCCGTCCGGAGTCTTCCCTGCTTCGGTGCTCATTGCGCGGCTGCGTCCTCGTCGGAGTCGTCGTCCTCGTCGGGCTTCTTGTACGGGTCGGCGTCACCGGCGTACTTCGCGCCGGAGGACACCTCGCGCACCTGGGCATCGGAGGTCCGTGCCTTCTCGAGGAGGTCCTCGATGGTCTTGGCGTTCTCCGGGAGGGCGTCCGCGACGAAGGTCAGGGTGGGCGTGAACTTGGTTCCCGCCGCCCGGCCGACCGCGGAGCGCAGAACGCCCTTGGCGCTCTCCAGGCCCGCTGCCGCGCTGGCCCGGTCCTCGTCGTCCCCGTAGACCGTGTAGAAGACCGTGGCCTCCCGCAGGTCGCCGGTGACCCGGGTGTCCGTGATGGTCACGTGCGTACCGAGGCGGGGGTCCTTGACGCCGCGCTGCAGCTTCTCGGCCACCACCTCCCGGATGAGGTCCGCCAGCTTCTTCGCCCGCGCATTGTCGGCCACTGGTCCGTCTCCTTCTTTTTTGCAGACAAGCAATCAGTCTTCATCACCGTGGAAGCGCCGTCGTACGGACAGCAGCTCCACTTCCGGACGTGCCGCGACCAGCCGCTCGCAGCGGTCCAGTACGTCCGAGAGGAACCCCGCGTCCCCACTCACCAGAGCGACCCCCAGCCGGGCCCTGCGGTGCAGGTCCTGGTCGCCCACCTCCGCCGCGCTCACGGAGAACTTGCGTTGGAGCTCGGCCACGATGGGCCGGACGACGGAGCGTTTCTCCTTCAGCGAGTGAACGTCGCCGAGGAGCAGATCGAAGGACAGAGTCCCCACGTACATGCAGTTCCGGATGTCCCGCCGGTGCGGGTTCGGTGGCCTGCCGGACCCTCGCCGGGCAGGATCACCCGGCTGCCGTGCGGCCGGGTCACCAGAACCGTACACGCAACGGCCGGGGCCGATCGACGGATATTCCGCCGACCGGCCCCGGTGCTACGACACGGTGCGATGTGCCTCGCGCTTACGCGCGGGGCTTCTCGCGCATCTCGTACGTCGCGATGACGTCGTCGATCTTGATGTCGTTGAAGTTTCCGAGGTTGATACCGCCCTCGAAGCCTTCGCGGATCTCGGTGACGTCGTCCTTGAAGCGGCGCAGACCGGAGATGGTGAGGCTCTCGGCGATGACCTTGCCATCGCGCAGGAGCCGCGCCTTGGTGTTGCGCTTGACCTCGCCGGACCGGATGAGGACACCGGCGATGTTGCCCAGCTTGGACGAGCGGAAGACCTCGCGGACCTCCGCCGTACCGAGCTCGACCTCTTCGTACTCCGGCTTGAGGAGACCCTTCAGGGCCGCCTCGATCTCCTCGATGGCCTGGTAGATCACCGAGTAGTAGCGGACGTCGACACCCTCGCGCTCCGCCATCTGCGCGGCACGGCCGGCCGCACGGACGTTGTAGCCGATGACGATGGCGTCGGAGCCCATCGCCAGGTTGATGTCGGACTCGGTGACCGCACCCACACCGCGGTGCAGGACGCGGATGTCGACCTCTTCGCCGACGTCGAGCTGGAGCAGCGAGGACTCGAGGGCCTCCACCGCACCGGACGCGTCGCCCTTGATGATGAGGTTGAGCTCCTGGACGAGACCGGCCTTGAGGACCGAGTCGAGGTCTTCCAGGGACACCCGGCGGACGCGCTTGGCGAAGTTGGCGTTGCGCTCTCGCGCAGCACGCTTCTCGGCGATCTGACGGGCCGTGCGGTCCTCGTCGACGACGAGGAAGTTGTCGCCGGCGCCGGGGACGTTGGTGAGACCCAGGACCAGGACGGGGGTCGACGGACCCGCTTCCTCGACGTTGTTGCCCTTGTCGTCGAGCATGGCGCGCACGCGGCCGTAGGCGTCGCCCACGACCATCGTGTCGCCGACGCGGAGGGTACCGCGCTGGACGAGGACGGTGGCGACGGCACCGCGGCCGCGGTCGAGGTGGGACTCGATCGCAATACCCTGAGCGTCCTGCTCCGGGTTGGCGCGCAGGTCGAGCGAGGCGTCGGCGGTGAGGACGACGGCCTCGAGCAGGGAGTCGATGTGCAGACCCTGCTTGGCGGAGATGTCGACGAACATCGTATCGCCGCCGTACTCCTCGGCGACCAGACCGAACTCGGTGAGCTGACCGCGCACCTTGACCGGGTCGGCACCCTCGACGTCGATCTTGTTGACCGCGACCACGATCGGCACGCCGGCCGCCTGGGCGTGGTTCAGCGCCTCGATCGTCTGGGGCATGACGCCGTCGTTCGCCGCGACCACGAGGATCGCGATGTCGGTCGACTTGGCACCACGGGCTCGCATGGCGGTGAACGCCTCGTGACCCGGGGTGTCGATAAAGGTGATCTTGCGCTCTTCACCGTTGACCTCGGTACCGACCTGGTACGCACCGATGTGCTGCGTGATGCCACCGGCCTCGCCCGCGACGACGTTCGTCTTGCGGATGGCGTCGAGCAGTCGGGTCTTACCGTGGTCGACGTGACCCATGACGGTCACGACCGGCGGACGCGGCATGAGGAACTCCTCGCCGCCCTCGTCCTCGCCGAACTCGATGTCGAAGGTCTCGAGGAGCTCGCGGTCCTCTTCCTCCGGGCTGACGATCTGAACCCTGTAGTTCATCTCGCCGGCCAGCATCTCGAGCGTCTCGTCGGAGACGGACTGCGTGGCAGTGACCATCTCGCCGAGGTTCATCATCACGGCGACGAGCGACGCCGGGTTGGCGTTGATCTTCTCCGCGAAGTCGGTGAGGGAGGCACCGCGCGACAGGCGAACGGTCTCGCCCTGGCCGCGCGGCAGCATCACGCCGCCGACCGACGGGGCCTGCATGGCCTCGTACTCCTGGCGCCTCTGACGCTTGGACTTGCGACCGCGACGCGCCGGACCGCCGGGACGGCCGAAGGCACCCTGCGTGCCACCACGGGCACCGGGACCACCGGGACGCCCGCCGAAGCCGGGACGACCGCCGCCACCGGCACCGGCCGGACCGCCGCCGAAGCCGCCGCCACCGGGACGGGGACCGCCGAAGCCGCCACCGCCGCCGGGACGCGAGCCCGGACCGGCCGGACGGCCGGCGAAGCCGCCGCCACCGGGACGGGCGCCGCCGCCGGCACCGGGACGACCCGCGCCGCCCGTACCGGGACCACGGCCACCGGGGCCGCCGCCGGGACGGGGACCGGGACCACCGGCAGCGGGACGCTGCGGCATCATGCCCGGGTTGGGACGGTTACCACCGGGAGCACCACCGGGACGCGGGGCGCCGCCCTGCGGGCGCGGCATGCCGCCCGGGGTCGGACGGCCGGCGCCGGCACCCTGCGGGCGCGGGGCGCCGCCGGGGCCACCCTGCGGACGCGGAGCGCCACCCTGGCCGCGGTCGGCGCCGGGGGCACCGGGACGGGGAGCGCCGGCCGGACGGGGCGCCTGCGGGCGCGCCATGCCGGTGGAGCCACCAGAGGTGAAGGGGTTGTTGCCCGGACGGGGACCCGCCGGACGGGCACCCTGGGGACGCGCGGCCTGCGAGCCGGGGCCCGCGGGACGCTGCGACGGGGCACCGGGGGCGGAACCGGCCGGACGCGGGGCGCCGGGACGGGCGCCGGACTGGCCGCCCTGACCCTGGGCCGGACGCTGCTGCGCCGGACGGGGGCCGGGAGCCGCGGCGGCGGGACGCTCGGTGCGCGCCGGGGCGGCCGGGGCCGCCGGAGGCGCGGAGAACTCGGTCACCACGGGAGCCGCCGGAGCGGGCTTCGGGGCGGCCGGGGCCTTCGGGCCGGGACGCGGGCCGGAGGCGGCCGGGGTCACCGGTGCGGGCGCCGCGGCGGCCGGGGCCTCCGCTACGACCGGCTTGGGGGCCGGTGCGCCGGGCTTCGGCGCGCCGGGACGTGCGGCGGCACCCGGGGTCGGGGCCCCGGGCTTGGCGGGGGCGGCCTTGCGGGGCGCACCCGGCTTCGCAGCGGACTTGCCGGCGTTGCCGCCGGGGCCCTGCAGTGCGTCGGTCAACTTGCGTACAACCGGCGCCTCGATCGTCGAGGACGCCGAACGGACGAACTCACCGAGTTCCTGGAGCTTGGCCATGACGACCTTGCTCTCAACTCCGAACTCCTTGGCGAGTTCATATACCCGGACCTTAGCCACTTCGCTCCTTTTAGGTCCGGGTTACGCCGGACCGTTGCTACTTCATGGGCGTACTCATCGCGTACTCATCGAGTGGTGCTCATCGCAATCTCGACCTACTTCCAACTCGCGAGGTACCTGACCGCACGGGGCATCCGTGCCGTTCTATGTCTTACGGTGTCGCCTCGGCCTGAACGGCCACGGCTATGCGCAGTTCCGCAGTGTCGAGCGCTCCGGTGGACCGAAGGGCCCGGGGGAACGCGCGGCGGCGGACCGCCTGGTCGAGGCAGACCACGGCGGGGTGCACGTAGGCACCCCGGCCGGGCAGCGTACCGCGAGGATCAGGGACGCACTCGTCCCCGACCGCCACGATGCGCAGCAGATCGTTCTTGGCCGCTCGCTCCCGACACCCCACACAGGTGCGTTCGGGGCATGCGCGGGCTTGCGTCCGGCCAGACACGCCTAAGTCTACCTCCCCGTACCGACCTCACCCCTTCAGGTGAAAAATCGAACGGATGTTGTCGTGATCCGATGTCCCACGATCCGCTGTCGAAACCGCCGGAACCCCGTCGGGAGTTCCGGCACACGGCGTCGTGTTCCTGTGTACCGCCCGGGAAGCCCCGACCGGTACCGGTTTATTCCCGGCCCGCGCCCCGGTCCGCGCTCCGGTCCCGGTCTGTGTCGGAGGACACTTCGGTATCGGGACGGATGTCGATGCGCCAGCCGGTGAGCCGCGCCGCGAGGCGGGCGTTCTGGCCCTCCTTGCCGATGGCCAGCGACAGCTGGTAGTCGGGCACGATCACCCGTGCGGAGCGGGTGTCCCAGTCGACGACCTCGACCTCGCTCACCCGGGCGGGGGACAGCGCGTTCGCGACCATCTCCGCCGGGTCGTCCGACCAGTCGACGATGTCGATCTTCTCGCCGTGCAGCTCGGCCATCACGTTGCGCACGCGGCTGCCCATCGGGCCGATGCAGGCGCCCTTCGGGTTCAGGCCCGAGCGGGTGGACCGGACCGCGATCTTGGTGCGGTGGCCGGCCTCGCGGGCGATAGCGGAGATCTCGACGCTGCCGTCGGCGATCTCCGGGACCTCCAGGGAGAAGAGCTTCTTCACCAGGTTGGGGTGGGTGCGCGACAGGGTCACGGACGGACCGCGGACACCCTTGGCCACGCGCACGACGTACGCCTTCAGGCGCAGCCCGTGCGTGTACTCCTCGCCGGGCACCTGCTCCTGCACCGGCAGGATGGCCTCGAGCTTGCCGATGTCTACGAGGACGTTCTTCGGGTCCTTGCCCTGCTGGACGACACCGGTGATGACGTCGCCCTCGCGGCCGGCGAACTCGCCGAAGGTCAGGTCGTCCTCGGCGTCGCGCAGACGCTGCAGGATCACCTGCTTGGCGGTCGTCGCGGCGATCCGGCCGAAGTCCGACGGGGTGTCGTCGAACTCCTTGGGCTCCTGCCCCTCTTCGAGGTCCCTCGGGTCTTCCGTCGCCCACACGACCACGTGACCGTTGGTGCGGTCCAGCTCGACGCGTGCGCGGCGGAAGCTCCCGTCGGTCCGGTGGTACGCGATGAGGAGGGCCGACTCGATCGCCTCGACGAGCAGGTCGAAGGAGATCTCCTTCTCCCGGACCAGACCCCGTAGGGCACTCATGTCGATGTCCACGACTACGCCTCCTCTTCCTTCTTGTCCTTGCGGTTGAACTCGATCTCGACACGCGCCTTGGCGATGTCGGAAAACGCGATGCGGCGGGCGGTCGCCTTGCGGCCCTTCACGCCCGGTACTTCCAGGTCCAGCCCCGCGTCGTCGACGTCGAGGATGCGGGCGATCAGCTCACCGGCACCCTTTTCACCTTCGGTGGTCAGCTGAAACTTGACGAGGCGGCCGATCGCCCGAAGGTAGTGACGGTGCTCGCTGAGCGGGCGGTCCGCGCCCGGGGAGCTGACTTCGAGGACGTACTCGTCCTCACCCATCACGTCGGACGCGTCGAGCTGATCGGAGACCTCACGGCTCAGCTCCGCGCACGCGTCCAGCTCCACGCCCTCGTCGGAGTCCACGATGATCCGCAGCATCCGGCGCTTGCCCGCCTTGGACAGCTCGATCTCCTCGAGGTCCAGGCCCTTGGCGGCGACGAGCGGCTCCAGCAATCCGCGCAGCCTGTCGCTCTGGGTGGTGCTCATCCGGGTGACTCCTCGGCCGCGTGTGCTGTTGTGGTTTCCGTCGTGCGTCAGCTCAAAGGGTATCCGGTCGCGGGGGGTGTTGCCGTCCGCCCTGTGGACAGGGCCCCGGGTACCGTGATCACACCCTGCCCCGCCGCACCCCCGAGGACGCCGCCGTGCCCTTGACCCCGTCGTGGAGACCCTCGCGAAGAAGCATGCTGGCCGGCGCCGCCGGTGCGGCCGGCGCCGTGCTGCTGTCCGGGTGCGACGGGGGCCCGTCCGGCGGCGACGCCGCGATTCCACTCGAACGGCGGATGCGGGAGTCGGCCGTTCGTGACAGCGGGCGGCTGCTGGAACGTTACGACGCCACGGCCGCCGCCCATCCGGCCCTGGCGGAGCGGATCGCGCCGCTGCGCGCGTCCGTCGCGGCGCACGCGGCGGCCCTGTCCCCCGCCGCCCCCGGCTCCCCGTCCGCCGCCGCGTCCCCGCCCCCGTCCGGCGGTACGGGGGCGGCCGCGCCCGCCACGGGGGCCGGCGGGCCGGTGCCCGCGAAGCCCGCCGACGCGCTGGCCGCCCTCGCGGACGCCGAGCGGACCCTGTCCGAGTCCCGCACCATCGACCTGGCCGCGGCCCCCGGGGAACTGGCCCGGCTGCTGGCCTCGGTCGCCGCCTGCGGCGCCGTGCACGCGTACCTGCTGACCTCGAACCCCGGAGCCACGCCGTGAAGCCCGAGCCCTCCCCCGCCGGCCGGGCCCTGGAGGCCGCGCAGGCCGCCCTGGCCGCCGAGCACGCCGCCGCGTACGGCTACGGGGTGATCGGCGCCCGGGCCGGGGCCGCCCGCGCGACCGAGGCCCGGGAGGCGTTCGGCGGCCACCTCGCCCGCCGGGACGCGCTCTCGCGGACCGTGCGGGAGCTGGGCGGTTCGCCCCGGCCCTCGGAGGCGGCGTACGCGCTGCCGTTCACGGTGCGCACGCCCGCCGACGCCGAGCGGCTGGCCGCGGAGATCGAGGACCGGGTGGCGGGCGCCTACTCCGATCTGGTGCGGTCCGCGGAGGGTCCGCTGCGCCGTGAGGCGGCCGACGCGCTGAGCGCCGCGGCCGTGCGCGCGGCACGCTGGCGTGGTGTCGGCGTAGCCTTCCCTGGGCTCGCGGAACGCTCGGAACGAGCCCGGACCAGCTGAAAGGGACCACGCACGCATGGCTTTCGAACCGCCGCAGCGGCTTGTACGGGCGCTCGGCGAGCTGCCGGAAACGGCGCTGGACGCGGACTGGCTGGGGCGGTTGCCCGGCCTCGCCGAGGCCGCGCTGACCCGGCGCGGGGTGCGGGTCCAGCGGGTGCAGGCCCCGGGCGGGCGCAGCAGCATGGTCGTCCTCGTCCGGTACGACGACGGCACCCCGGCCGCCCTGAAGCTCGCTCCCCCGCAGGCCCGGCCCGACCGGGAGCTGACGGCGCTCGCGCACTGGGGCGGTTTCGGGGCCGTACGCGTCCTCGACACCCGCTACCGCGAGGAGGACGGGGCGCTCCTGCTGGAGCGGCTGCACCCGGAGGTGTCACTGCGCTCGCTCCCGGAGACGAAGGCGCTGCTGGAGGCCTGCGGCACGCTGCGCAGGCTCTGGGTGGCGCCGCCGTCGGACCACGGGCTGGAGACGGTGGCGGAGCGCACGGAGCAGCAGGCGGCGGCCCTGCGCGCGGCCCCGGCGGAGGCCCGGCCGCTGGCCGACGCGGCCCTGGCGGCGCGCGAGGAGCTGACGGCCGTGCCCGGTGAGGAGCTGGTGCTGCACGGGAACTTCCGGCAGGGCAAGGTGCTCGCGGGCGAGCGGGCGCCGTGGCTGGCGGTGGGCCCGGATCCGCTGGTCGGGGAACGGGCGTACGACCTGGCGCGGCTGGTCCGGGACCGGCTGGAGGACCAGGTGGCCACCTCGGCGGGGGCGGCCGGCGCGCGGCGCCGGATGAACCGGCTGGCCGACGCCCTGGAGGTCGACCGGGACCGGCTGCGGGGCTGGACGCTGTTCCGGGCGGTGGAGTCGGGCAACCGCGCGCTGGCCGCGGGGCGGCGCCGGGACGCGGAGCTGCTGCTGGAGTTCGCGGCCTGGTTGTAGGGCATACCGTACATAAGTAGGTATGTCTGGCAGGGGGCCGTCATGGTCGAGGAACTGCTGACAGCGGCGGTCGCCGCCGCTGCGGGCGTCGCGGTCTACATGGGCTTCGCCGTCCGGGTGGTGAAGCAGTACGAACGGGGTCTGGTGTTCCGCTTCGGGCGGCTGCGCGAGGAGGTCCGGGGTCCCGGACTCACCACGGTCGTGCCGGTCGTGGACCGCCTGCGCAAGGTGAACATGCAGATCGTGACGCTGCCGGTGCCGGCCCAGGAGGGCATCACCCGGGACAACGTCACGGTGCGGGTGGACGCCGTCGTGTACTTCAAGGTCGTCGATCCGGCCAGCGCCGTCGTGGCGGTGGAGGACTACCGCTTCGCCGTCTCGCAGATGGCGCAGACGTCGCTGCGGTCGATCATCGGCAAGTCGGACCTGGACGACCTGCTCTCCAACCGGGAGATGCTCAACCAGGGTCTGGAGCTGATGATCGACAGCCCGGCGGTGGGCTGGGGCGTGCAGATCGACCGGGTGGAGATCAAGGACGTGTCGCTGCCGGATACGATGAAGCGGTCGATGGCCCGGCAGGCGGAGGCCGACCGCGAGCGCCGCGCACGCGTGATCAACGCGGACGCGGAACTCCAGGCCTCGCACAAGCTGGCCGAGGCGGCCGAGGTCATGTCGGAGCAGCCCGCGGCGCTCCAGCTGCGGCTGCTCCAGACGGTGGTGGCGGTAGCCGCGGAGAAGAACTCCACCCTGGTGCTGCCGTTCCCGGTGGAACTGCTGCGCTTCCTCGAACGTGCGACCCCCGCACCCGCGGCCCCCGCCCCGGCGACGGCCGCGCACGAGGACCCGGCTCCGGCGGGCCCGGCCACCGAGGGCCCCGGGCCGGCCGGGACCGGTGCGCCGCCCGGCGGCGACCGGGCCCTGGACGGGCCGCCGGCCGACCCGGCGGCTCTGGTCCCGGGCGAGGGAGAGGGCGAGGGCGCGCTCCCCCGGGCCGTCACGGCCGCGGGAGCCCCGGAGACGCCGGGTGAGGCCCCCGCGTAGGGGCCCGCCGGGGTCCGGCCACGTCAGGCGGGGTCCGGCTACGTCAGGCGGGCGAGGGCTTCCGCGAGGGGGAGTTCCTCACGGGTGCCCGCGGCGCGGTTCTGGAGCTCGACGACCTCCTCGGCCGAGCGGCGGCCCGCGACCAGGATCCACGGCACCCCGATCAGCTCCGCGTCCGTGAGCTTGACGCCGGGCGACAGGCCCGGCCGGTCGTCCAGCAGGACCCGCAGGCCCGCCGCCGCCAGCGCGGACGCGGCCGACTCCGCGAGGGCGAGGGGTACCGCCTTGCCCGCCGCGACCACGTGGACGTCGGCCGGGGCCACCGCCGCCGGCCAGCACAGCCCGCGCTCGTCCGCCGTCTGCTCGGCCAGCGCCGCCACCGCGCGCGAGACGCCGATGCCGTACGAGCCCATGGTCACCCGGACCGGCTTGCCCTCGCGGCCGAGCACGTCGAGCCCGAAGGCGTCCGCGTACTTGCGGCCCAGCTGGAAGATGTGGCCGATCTCGATGGCCCGGTCGAGCCGCAGGCCGGTGCCGCAGGAGGGGCAGGGATCGCCGGGTTCCACGACGACGACGTCCAGGTACCGGTCCACCTCGAAGTCCCGGCCGCAGACCACGTTCCGGGCGTGCGTGTCCGGCCGGTTGGCGCCGGTCACCCAGGCGGTGCCGGGCGCGACGCGCGGGTCGGCCAGGTAGCGGACCTTCTCCAGGCCCTGCGGGCCCACGTACCCGCGGACGAGGTCGGGCCGGTCCGCGAAGTCCTCGGCGGTGACCAGTTCGACGACCGCGGGGGCCAGGTGCTCGCCGAGCTTGCCGAGGTCCACCTCGCGGTCCCCGGGCACGCCGACCGCCGTGATCTCGCCGTCGACCTTCACCAGGAGGTTCTTCAGCGTCGCCGAGGCGGGTACGCCCAGGTGCGCGGCCAGGGTCTCGATGGTCGGGGTGTCGGGGGTGTCGACCTCCTCCAGCGGCGGGTGCTCCGCCTCGACCGGCGCCAGGGCGAAGGTGACGGCCTCGGTGTTCGCCGCGTAGTCGCAGGCCGGGCAGTCCGCGAAGGTGTCCTCGCCGGCCTCGGCCGGGGCGAGGAACTCCTCGGACGCCGAGCCGCCCATGGCGCCGGACACCGCCGACACGATGCGGTGGTCCAGGCCGAGCCGCTCGAAGATGCGGACGTACGCCTGGCGGTGGAGGCGGTAGGACTCCTCCAGGCCCTCGTCGGAGACGTCGAAGGAGTACGAGTCCTTCATCTGGAACTCGCGGCCCCGCAGCACCCCGGACCGGGGGCGGGCCTCGTCGCGGTACTTGGTCTGGATCTGGTACAGCATGACCGGCAGGTCCTTGTACGAGGTGCACTGGTCCTTCACCAGCAGGGTGAAGATCTCCTCGTGCGTGGGGCCGAGCAGGTAGTCGGCGCCCTTGCGGTCCTTGAGGCGGAACAGCAGGTCGCCGTACTCCGACCAGCGCCCGCTGACCTCGTACGGCTCCTTGGGCAGCAGCGCCGGGAGCAGCACCTCCTGGGCCCCGATCGCGTCCATCTCCTCGCGGACCACGCGCGAGACGTTGTCCAGGACCCGCTTGCCGAGCGGCAGCCACGTCCACACCCCGGCCGAGCTGCGCCGGACGTATCCGGCGCGGACCAGGAGCCGGTGGCTGAGGGTCTCGGCGTCGGCCGGGTCTTCACGGAGGGTCTTGGCCATGAGGCGGGACATGCGCTGCACGTGTTGCGTAGACATGCGGGGAGGCTACCGGGGCCCGCGGGGACGGCGGAAACGGTTTCAGGGGCGCAGCAGCGGCAGCGGGGCGCCCATGACGGCGTACGGGAGGCTCGCGCTGGGGAAGTGCACCCGGCGGGCGAGGTCGGTGTAGCCGAGGGCGCGGTAGAGGCCGCGGGCGGGGCTGTCGGTGTCGATGGCGGAGAGGATCGAGCGCGGTTCGGCGGCGGCGTCGGTGATGCCGGTGATCAGCGCGCGGCCCACGCCGTGGCCCTGGAAGCCGGGGTGGACGTGCAGCTCGGTGATCACGAAGGAGTCGTCGAGCCAGGCCCCGTGGCCGTCGGCCAGCAGGTGGGGTTCGACGATGGTGGACCACCAGTGCGTGCGGTCGTTGGGCATGCCGTACACGAAGCCGGTGAGGGCGTCGTCCTCGGTGTACGCGCCGAGCGCGCGGGCGCCCCGGCAGACCATGTGGCGCTGGACGATGTAGCGCCGGATGCCGACCTCCTCCTCGCTGAGTCCGAAGGCGACGGCCTGCACGCGCAGGGCCTCGTCCACGCGGGCGGCGAGGTCGAGGGGGCCGATGCGGAGTCCGGTAGGCAGCATGCGGCGACCTTACTTGGCGGTACGGGCGGGCCGGTATGCCGGCGGGGCAACGGTTCCGGCGGGGAGGCGGGCGGGGCGGCGCGCCCGCGGATCAGAACGGCAGGCCGTTTCAGAACAGCACGCTCATGAAGGCGCCGACCTCGCGGAAACCGACGCGGCGGTAGGACGCGCGCGCGGCGGTGTTGTAGTCGTTGACGTAGAGGCTGACCACGGGGGCCACGTCGCGCAGCGCGTAGGCGACGACGGCGGCCATCCCGCTCTCGGAGTGTCCGCGGCCGCGGGACCCGGGGTCCACCCAGACGCCCTGGATCTGGCAGGCGCGGGGGGTTGCGGCGCCGATCTCCGCCTTGAAGACGACCTTGCCGTCCTCTACGCGGGCGAAGGAGCGGCCGGTTCCGACGAGCTCGGCGACCCTGGCCTGGTAGAGGAGGCCGCCGTCGCCGGCCATCGGCGAGATGCCGACCTCCTCGGTGAACATGGCCACGCAGGCGGGCATGATCAGGTCCATCTCGTCCTTGCGGACGCGGCGGACCCCGGGGTCGGCCGCGACCGTGGTGGACGGCTGCTCGATGGTCATGAGCGGCTGGCGGGACCGGACGTCGCGGGCCGGGCCCCAGGCGGGCTCCAGGAGCTGCCAGAGCAGCCTCGTGGCCTCGACGGGGCCGACGATGGAGGAGCAGCGGCGGCCGGTGCGGCGGGCCCGGTCGGCGAAGGCCCGTACGGCGTCCGGCTCCGCGCAGACGGGGACCAGGTTGGCGCCGGCGTAGCAGAGGGAGCGGAGTTCGCCGTCGGCGTACCAGCCCCACATCTCGCCGCCCAGGCGCCAGGGGTCGAGCCCGGCGACCTGGACCCGGGAGGTGACGAACGCGTTCGCGACCGGCTCCCGTCCGAGGACTTCGAGCGCGGCGTCGAGATCACTGGGCTCAAGGACCCGGGTAGTGGTCTGCGTCAACACTGGGGCCTCACCATGCAAGTCTGCTGATCTCCGCACTGTACCCGCAGGCGCTGGACGATGCCGTGTCCCACAGGTCACGAGAAAGCCCCGACCCCGCCCCCGAGCTGCGGGAACGGGGCCGGGTCCGGGTCCGTGGGGCCGGGGCGGATCAGACGCCGATGGCCACCGTGGGCTCGCCCGAGGTCACGCCGTCCCGCTCCATCTGCTCGGCGATCTTCATCGCCTCTTCGATGAGGGTCTCCACGATCTTCGACTCCGGGACGGTCTTGATGACCTCGCCCTTCACGAAGATCTGGCCCTTGCCGTTGCCGGAGGCGACGCCCAGGTCGGCCTCGCGTGCCTCGCCGGGGCCGTTCACGACGCAGCCCATGACCGCGACGCGCAGCGGGACCTCCATGCCCTCCAGGCCCGCCGTGACCTCCTCGGCCAGCTTGTAGACGTCCACCTGGGCGCGGCCGCAGGACGGGCAGGAGACGATCTCCAGGCGGCGCGGCTTGAGGTTCAGCGACTCCAGGATCTGGTTGCCGACCTTGACCTCCTCGACCGGCGGCGCGGAGAGGGAGACGCGGATGGTGTCGCCGATGCCCTCGGAGAGCAGTGCGCCGAAGGCGACGGCGGACTTGATGGTGCCCTGGAAGGCGGGGCCGGCCTCGGTGACGCCGAGGTGCAGCGGGTAGTCGCAGGCGGCGGCGAGCTGGCGGTAGGCGTTGACCATGACGACCGGGTCGTTGTGCTTGACCGAGATCTTGATGTCGCCGAAGCCGTGCTCCTCGAAGAGGGAGGCCTCCCACAGCGCGGACTCGACCAGCGCCTCGGGGGTGGCCTTGCCGTACTTCTTCAGCAGCCGGGCGTCGAGGGAGCCCGCGTTGACGCCGATCCGGATCGGGGTGCCGGTGTCCTTGGCGGCCCGCGCGATCTCCTTGACCTTGTCGTCGAACTGCTTGATGTTGCCCGGGTTCACGCGGACGGCGGCGCAGCCGGCGTCGATGGCTGCGAACACGTACTTGGGCTGGAAGTGGATGTCGGCGATGACCGGGATCTGCGACTTCTTCGCGATGACGGCGAGGGCGTCGGCGTCGTCCTGGGTCGGGCAGGCCACGCGGACGATGTTGCAGCCGGCGGCCGTGAGCTCGGCGATCTGCTGCAGCGTGGCGCCGATGTCGGACGTGCGGGTGGTGGTCATCGACTGCACCGAAATCTGTGCGTCGCCTCCGACGGCCACGGAACCGACCTGGATCTTGCGGCTGACCCTGCGGTCGGCAAGCTTCGTCGGCACGGCCGGCATTCCGAGAGAGATGGCAGTCATCTGCTGTGCAACCCCAAGGTGTGGATCAAGGTCCCGAGATCGGCGGGCTCCAGCCTTCGAGATTACGCCAATCAGCGCGCCGCCCCCGCATCCGAGGGGGTGTGCCACCCGAACGCGGGGAGCCGGGCACGATGTGTGCCCGGCTCCTCACCGCATGGTGTAGACCGCCCGCCGTCAGGTGATCTTGATCGGGTTGACCACGTCGGCGACCATCACCAGCAGCGTGAAGCAGATGAAGACGCTGGCGACGACGTACGCGACGGGCATCAGCTTCGCCACGTCGAACGGGCCCGGGTCGGGGCGCTTGAACAGCCGCGCAAGGTTGCGCCGGAGCGACTCCCACAGGGCTCCCGCGATGTGCCCGCCGTCGAGCGGGAGCAGCGGCAGCATGTTGAAGAGGAACAGCGACAGGTTGAAGCCGGCCAGCAGGTTGAGGAAGATCACCAGGATGTGCGTGGCCGGCAGGTCGAGGTTGAAGATCTCCCCGCTGACCCGTGCGGCCCCGACGACGCCCATCGGGCTGTCCTGCGCGCGATCGGCGCCGTTGAAGGCCGCGTTCCACAGGTCCGGGACCTTGGAGGGCAGCTGGACCAGCGAGGTCACGCCGGCCTGCATCATCTCGCCCATGCGCCCGGCGGACTGGCCGAAGGTCTGGGGTACGTAGCCGGAGGCGGGGGCGAAGCCGAGGAAGCCCGCGGTGACGTACTCGTCCTTGACGTACTTGCCGCTGCCGTCGGTCCTGGCGACCTTGTTCTCGATCAGGTCCGCCTTCAGGTCGATCCGCTGCCCGGCCCGCACGACGGTGATCGTGGCGGGTCCGACGGTGGCGCGGATGTCCTTCTGGAGGGCGGACCAGTCGTCGGCCCTGCGGCCGTTGAAGGCGACGATCTTGTCGCCGGCCTGGAGTCCGGCGGCCTTGGCGGGGGCGGCCGGGTCGCCGGCGGCGCACTTGTCGCGCTTCTCGCTCTGCTGGATGACGCAGTCCGAGACGGAGGCGACCGAGGTGGTCTGGGTGTTCACCCCGAAGGTCATGAGCGTGGTGAGGAAGATCGCCACGGCCAGGATCAGGTTCATGAACGGGCCGGCGAACATCACGATGACGCGCTTCCACGGCTTGCGCGTGTAGAAGAGCCGCTTCTCGTCGCCGGGCTGGAGCTCCTCGTACGCCGCCGAGCGCGCGTCCTCGATCATCGACCGGAAAGGCGACGTCGAGCGGGCCGTGACCTTGCCGTCCTCGCCGGGCGGGAACATCCCGATCATGCGGATGTAGCCGCCCATCGGGATGGCCTTGATCCCGTACTCGGTCTCGCCCCGGTGGCGCGACCACACGGTCGGGCCGAAGCCCACCATGTACTGCGGCACCCGGATGCCGAAGACCTTGGCCGTGGACAGGTGCCCCAGCTCGTGCCAGGCGATGGAGACCAGCAGCCCGACCGCGAAGATCGCGATTCCGAGCACCGTCATCAGGATTGTCATGCGCTCGCCTCCATGGCGGCCCGCGCCGCCATCTCCCGCGCCCGGGCCCTGGCCCAGGCCTCCGCCTCAAGGACGTCCCGGACCGTCAGGGAAGTTCCCGACTCCGGCGTCCCGTGCTCATCGACCACGGCAGAGACGGTATCCATGATTGCTGTGAACGGCAGCCGACCGGCCAGGAACGCCCCGACGCACTCCTCGTTGGCCGCGTTGAACACGGCCGGGGCCGTCCCGCCGAGGGCGCCCACGTGCCGGGCCAGGCCGACCGCGGGGAAGGCCTCGGTATCCAGCGGGAAGAACTCCCAGCTGGAGGCCTTGGTCCAGTCGAAGGCGGGGGCGGCGTCCGGTACGCGCTGGGGCCAGCCGAGGCCGATCGCGATGGGGCCGCGCATGTCCGGCGGGGTGGCCTGGGCGAGCGTGGAGCCGTCCGTGAACTCCACCATCGAGTGGACGTAGGACTGCGGATGGACCACGACCTCGATCCGCTCGAAGGGGATGTCGTAGAGCAGGTGGGCCTCGATGACCTCCAGCCCCTTGTTCACGAGCGTCGCCGAGTTGATGGTGATCACCGGGCCCATGGCCCAGGTGGGGTGGGCGAGGGCGTCCTTGACGGTGACCCCCGCCAGCTCCTCGCGCGTACGGCCGCGGAAGGGGCCGCCGGATGCGGTGACCACGAGCTTGCGCACGTCGGCCCGCGTGCCGGCGGCGAGCGCCTGGAAGAGCGCCGCGTGCTCGGAGTCGACCGGGATGATCTGGCCGGGCTTCGCGAGGGCCTTGACCAGCGGACCGCCGACGATCAGCGACTCCTTGTTGGCGAGGGCCAGGGTCCGGCCCGCCCGCAGCGCGGCGAGGGTGGGCGCGAGGCCGATGGAACCGGTGATGCCGTTGAGGACGGTGTGGCACGCGGAGGCGGCGACTTCGGTCGCGGCGTCGGGGCCGGCCAGGATCTCGGGCAGCGGCTCGGACGGGCCGTACTGGGCGCTCAGCGCCTCTTTCAGTGCCGGGACGACGTCCTCGCGGGCGACGGCCACCGTCCCGACCCGCAGCAGCCGGGCCTGCTCGGCCAGCAGCCCCACCCGTCCGCCCGCGGCGGAGAGGGCGGTCACCCGGAACCGGTCCGGGTTGCGCAGGGCCAGGTCGATGGCCTGGGTGCCGATCGACCCGGTGGAGCCGAGGATGACGATGTCCCGGCGGCCGGCCGCGGGGTCGAAGAGGAGGTGCGGATCGGCGAGGGGGGCTGGACGGTCGCTCATGCCCCCATTGTTGCCGCAACTCAGGGGCGCGTGGACACGGAGCCCCCGTCCGTGACGCGCAGCAGGAGGTGCGGGAGCGTTCCGGCGAACTCCGGGAGCGCCCGGGCCACCGACCACCAGGCGTCCGGGTCCTCGCCGAGGGCCAGGGCGAACAGGCGGTCGGCCTCCGCCCGCGCGGTCAGCACCGGCCCCGGCCGGTCGTGCCGGTCGGGGGTGTAGGTCTCCCCCAGCCAGTGGTCCTCGTCCAGGGCCCAGCAGGCGGGCAGCTTGTGCCGGACGACGTCCGCGCCGTCGATCAGCCCGCGCGCCAGGCAGTCCCGTACCCAGCGGATGTCCTCCGCGACGGTCTCCATCGGCACCGCGAGGCTCGCCAGGGCCAGTTCGCGCTCCACGCCGCCCCGCGGACCGGGCTCGGCCCTCGGCGCCAGCGAACGGACCGCCGCCTCGAGCCCGGCGGGCCCCGGGCCGTCCGCCGGCCCGGGCAGGGAGCCGCCGGCCAGGCCCGCGACGAGTTCCGGCAGGGGCAGCGGGGCGGTCCGGGCGTGCCGAAGCAGTTCGGCCCAGAGCCGGGGGTCGTCCCCGAGGGGGCGCAGGGCCCGGGCGACGGCGGTGCGCATGCCCGTCCGCTCGGAGAGGTTCCAGCGCAGCCCCCGGGGCGGGGGCCCGGCCGGCTCCGCGAGGAGCAGGGTCCGGTGCGCGGGGGCGACGTGGGCGACGAGTTCCTCGAAGGTGAGCAGCCCCATCCGGACGGCCCGCACGGCCGGCCGGTGCCAGGAGGGCCCGTACGCGCCCTGCGCCCCCGGGCCGGTCTGCGCGCCGGTGCCCTCCTGCGCGCCCGGGCCGGCCTGCGGCCCGGCGTCGAGCAGCGCCCCCGCGGTCTCCGGCGGCAGGCCGCCGACCAGCAGCAGGGCCTCGACGGCTCCGGGCGGCAGTGGCGTACGGGCGTGCTCGCGCACGAGGAACCCGGGGTCGAGCGGGTCGTGCGGCATCCGCAGCAGGGTGAGCGGAACCCGGGGCCGGCGGCCGTGGCGCCGCAGCAGTGCGAGCAGCTCGTCGGCGCCGAACGGGCCCGGGCCGGCCTCCGCCAGCAGCTCGGGCGACGGCCCGGGGCGGGCCGCGTAGCGCGCGGGGCCGGGCAGGCCCGGCAGCGGCCGGCCGACGACGCGGGGGTTGCGGGCGATGTAGTGCCGGTCCTGCGCGGTGCCGTGGCGCAGCAGCAGCGTCACGGCGGAGGCGGGCAGCCATTCGTCGCGGGTGAGGTACTTGCGGGCCGGCCCGTCGAGCCGGCCCAGGAGGCCGGCCGCGACGTGGTCCGGTGCGTGGCGCAGGACGAGCGCCACGCACCAGGCCAGGCGCCGGCCGGCGCGGTCCTCCATGGCGTCTTCCCTGGCCGTCGACATAGCCGCCGCCTCGTGCTCGTACCCGTACGTCCGTCCGACTGGCTTCGATGATCGCAGGTCAGCGCAGGGGACGGTGCACGTTCTCGTGCTGGGACGGGCCCGGGGTGGCGTCCGCGATCCAGGGGCCGTCGCCGGACGGGTCCAGGACGCCCTCCTCCAGCCAGGTGTAGGTGCCGGTCAGGACGCCGGCGACGACCTTGCGGTCGAGGTCGTCGGTGTTGGACCAGAGGCGGCCGAAGAGCTCCTCGACGCGCAGCCGGGACTGGTGGCAGAAGGCGTCGGCCAGCTGGTAGGCCTCGCGGCCGTGGTCGCCGGTGGCGCGCAGGTGCTCGGCGCGGACGCAGGCCGCGCTCATGGCGAAGAGTTCGGCGCCGATGTCGACGATGCGCCCCAGGAAGCCCTGTTTGGTCTCCATCCGGCCCTGCCAGCGGGACATGGCGTAGAAGGTGGAGCGGGCGAGTTTGCGGGCGCTGCGCTCGACGTAGCGCAGGTGGGTGGCGAGGTCGGGGTGGCCGCCGGGGTGGAAGGCGCGGTAGGTGCCGGGGACCTGGCCGGCGCCGGTCGCGAGCTTCGGCAGCCAGCGGGCGTAGAACCCGGCGGCGCGGGCGCCCGCCTTCGCCTTGTCGCCGAGGTCCTTCTCCGGGTCGATGAGGTCGCCGGCGACCGACAGGTGGGCGTCGACGGCCTCGCGGGCGATCAGCAGGTGCATGATCTCCGTCGATCCCTCGAAGATCCGGTTGATGCGCAGGTCGCGGAGCATCTGCTCGGCGGGGACGGCACGCTCGCCGCGGGCGGCGAGGGAGTCGGCGGTCTCGAAGCCGCGGCCGCCGCGGATCTGGACCAGCTCGTCGGCCATCAGGCAGGCCATCTCGGAGCCGTAGAGCTTGGCGAGGGCCGCCTCGATGCGGATGTCGTTGCGGTCCTCGTCGGCCATCTGGGAGGCGAGGTCGACGACGGCCTCGAGGGCGAAGGTCGTGGCGGCGATGAAGGAGATCTTGGCGCCGACGGCCTCGTGCAGCGCGACGGGCCGCCCCCACTGCTCGCGGACGCCGGACCACTCGCGGGCGATCTTGAGGCACCACTTCCCGGCGCCGACGCACATGGCGGGCAGGGAGAGCCTGCCCGTGTTGAGCGTGGTCAGCGCGATCTTCAGGCCGGCTCCCTCGGCGCCGATGCGCTGGTCCGCGGGGACCCGCACCCGGTGGAAGCGGGTGACGCCGTTCTCCAGGCCGCGCAGGCCCATGAAGGCGTTGCGGTGCTCGACGGTGATGCCTGGGGAGTCGGCCTCGACCACGAAGGCGGTGATGCCGCCGCGGTGGCCCTGCGACGCCGGGACGCGGGCCATGACGACGAGGAGGTCCGCGACGACCCCGTTGGTGGTCCACAGCTTCACCCCGTCGAGGACGTACGCGTCGTCCCCGTCCGGGACCGCCGTGGTGGCCAGGCGCGCCGGGTCGGAGCCGACGTCGGGTTCGGTGAGGAGGAAGGCGCTGATGGCGGTGGTGGCGCAGCGCGGCAGGTAGGCGTCCTTCTGCTCCCGCGTGCCGAACATCTTCAGCGGCTGGGGCACTCCGATCGACTGGTGCGCGGAGAGCAGGGCCCCGATGGCCGGGCTGACCGAGCCGACGAGGGCGAGCGCCTTGTTGTAATAGACCTGGGTGAGGCCCAGGCCCCCGTACTCGGTGCCGATCTTCATGCCGAGGGCGCCGAGTTGCTTGAGCCCGCGCACGGTCTCGTCGGGGATCTTCGCCTCGCGCTCGATCCGGGCGCCGTCGACCGAGGTCTCGCAGAACTCCCGCAGCCGTGCCAGGAAGGCCTCGCCGCGCCGGACGTCCTCGTCGGCGGGGAGCGGGTGGGGATGGATCAGGTCGAGCCGGAAGCGTCCGAGGAACAGCTCCTTGGCGAAGCTGGGCTTGCGCCAGTCCTGCTCCCGGGCCGCTTCCGCGACCCGCCGCGCCTCGCGCTCGGTCACCTTGGGCCGTGTGCCGGGCCGTGTGCCGGTCTGTGTGCCCGGGACCGCGCCCGGGTCTGCGCCTGGGTCTGCGCCTGGTGGCGTGCTGCTGGGGGGTGTTGCGGACATGAGGGGACTCATCTCGCCGCCGGAGTCGGGCCGGCTCTGGATGCCGGCCGGTGCTACCAGTGAGTCGTACCCAATGTGGGCGGGAGGGAAAACCCACCGAGACACCCTCGCCGCAGCGGCCGTCAGTCCCATCGGCGCAGTCCTGAACAGCACCGATGCCCCTGCGAACGCCCGCGGTTACCGGCGCCTGCTGGACTTCGCCCTCCAGCACATCCCCGGCCGCCGCTGCTGGGCCGTGGAGGGCATCGGCAGCTATGGCGCCGGGCTCGCCTCCTTCCTTGACCAGGCCGGCGAGCAGGTCGAGGTCTGCCGGCCCAAGAGGGCAGCCAACCGGGGCGGACGCAGGGCGCTTGCTCCTGGCCGCCGCGTACGGGTAGGTGGGGACGGAGTCGGCCTCGGGCGGTGAGGCGTACACAGGAGCGGTCCGCCCCGGGAGGAGGGCGGACCGCTCCTCGGGGGAGGGGTCGGGCAGACTTCAGCGTGCGTTCTCCGGTGCCTCGGAGGGCGTCACGTCCAGCTCGAGGGCCCCCATCGGGCAGGACCTGACCAGCCTCTCCAGGTGACGGAGGTCCACGCCCCCCTCGTGGACCACGAGCTGCTGCCCGGGGGAGGCGAAGAGCGTGTCCGAAAGGCCTTCGCACTGCTGGTGCAGTTCGCACCGCCGGGCGTCGATCCTGACCACCGCCAGCACGTTGCCGGGTTCAGGACGTTCGTCCATGGAGCGTCACGTCCATCTTCTCGATGCCGCGGATGGTGTTGTGCAGCCTCCACGCAGGTTCTCCCACCTCGATCCTGTCGACGTGGCGGATCAGC
This sequence comes from Streptomyces antarcticus, assembly GCF_026627255.1. GTDB lineage: Bacteria > Actinomycetota > Actinomycetes > Streptomycetales > Streptomycetaceae > Streptomyces > Streptomyces antarcticus. Next base: position 49,781 of record NZ_JAPNLM010000001.1, read on the forward strand.
GCCTCCAGGAGGCTCTGCCCCTCCAGGCGTGACAAGGCCTGGCCGACGCACGCGTGGATGCCGTGCCCGAAACCGATCTGCTGGGCCACGCCCGGCCGGGCGATGTCGAACGTCTCCGGGTCCTTCCAGAACCTCTCGTCGCGGTTGGCCGAGCCGAACAGCAGGAGCACCCGCGACCCGCGGGGCAGGGGCGCGCCACCCAGCTCGGTGTCCTCCGCCACGTAACGGGTGAACCCGCGGAGCGGCGATTCGAACCTGATGATCTCGTTGAAGGCCGACGAGACCAGCGAGGGGTCCTCCTTCAGCCGCTGCCACTGGTCCTGGTGCGTTCCGAGCAGCCACATCATGCTGGACAGCGCGCTGACGGACGTGTCCATGGACGGGGCAAGGAAGTCGCCGAGCAGGCCGGGCAGCAGCTTGTCCTCGATCTTGCCCTCGCGGGCCTCGGAGACCAGTTCGGCCCCCCAGCTCCCCGGGCGCAGATTGCCCGGCTGCGACATCCGGTGGAGGAACTGGCTCATCTCGCCCAGCAGGGGGAGCCCGGCCTGTGTGCGCTCGTTCATCGGCCCGAAGGCGTTGAATCCGGCACTGGCCCACTCCAGGAGCCGTTCCTTGCCCTCGTCCTCCGGCCATCCCAGCAGATCCGGGACCACGGCCAGGGGGAACGCCACGGCGAAGTCCTGGACGGCGTCGAACGACTGCCGTTCCACGAGCTCGCGTACCAGCCGGTCCGCCCAGGAGGTGACGTACCCCGTGATGTCGGCCATCGCCCGGGGCTTGAGGTGCCGCGCCACCAGTCCGCGTACGTAGGCGTGGTAGGGCGGGTCGCTGGTGAAGCTGCTGCCCTTCTGCGCCTTGTTGAGTGTGTCGGTGAGGCCCACGCCTTCGCCGGAGACGAAGACACCGTGCTGGTGCAGGGCCGTGTACACCTCGTCGTACCGGGCGGCGCAGTGCACCTCGTGCGAGGTGAGGTACACCACGGGTGCGGCGTCGCGGAGCGCGCTGTACAGCGGGTACGGGTCGGTGATCGAGGCGTCGGTGTACGGATCGAGATCGGTCTGAGGAATCGTGGTCGTCGGACTCACCGGTTCACCTTTTCCCGCGCAACGAGGTCTTCGATCAGCGGCACCATTCCCACGGCGGTGGGCGCCGTGGCCGCCCGCTCGGCCAGTTCCCGGGCCTTGAAGCAGTACGAGGAGTCGCCCAGCATCTCCTTGACGACCTGCGCGATCGCCTCCGGACTGCCTTCCTCGCGGTACAGCGTCCGGGCGCAGCCGAAGTCCGTGAGCCGCTTCAGGGTCGGGGTGAAGGCCTCGAACGGGTTGAGGATCAACTGCGGGGTCGCGGTGTTGATGGCGTTGACCGCCGTCAGGCCGCCCGCCGGATGGATGATCACCTCGCAGGTGGGGAGTATGGCCTCCAGCGGGATCCAGCCCGCCCGGATCTGCGGGTACTTCTCCTGGAGCTGCTTCCCCTCCGCCTCGCCGATGGCGACGACGACCTCGACGCCGAGCCCCAGCAGCCGCTCCACGATGGCCGAGATCCGGTCCATCGCGCCCGGGAAGGCGTACCGGAAGCTCCCCATCGTCAGGCACACCCGGCCGCTGTCCGGGGTCTGCAGCATCCACGGATCGATCTGCCGCTGCTTGTTGTGCGGCGTCCAGCGCATGAAGGTGCCGGTGGTCTCGGTCAGGCCGGGCGGGCAGATGTCGATGCGCAGCGACGGGTCGGGCAGCGTGTCGGCGCCGATCCTGGCGAGCTGGTCCGCCAGCTCCTCGTGGAGGTAGTCCTCGTAACCGTGGATGTCGAACAGGTCCCAGGACTGGCGGACGAAGGGGATGCCGGCCGCGCGGGCGGCGATCTCCGCCCCGTGCCCCTGGCTGCCCGCGATCAGGACGTCGGCGCCCCACAGCTGGCAGATGTCCACCAGGTCGTCGCACACGTAGCTGCCCTGGCGGCCGAACCAGTGGCCCAGGTAGGGCATCTCCTGTTCGGGCCGGTGGGGGTACTCGATCGCCGGCCTGCCGTGGGCGGCGGCCTTGATGCTCTCGGTCGAGTGCCCGCGGGCCACGGGTATGGACGGCAGGCCGATTCCGGTGACCGCGCCGGACATCTCCTCGAAGGAGGCCACCATGATCTCGTGCCCGGACGCCCGGAGCGCCGAGGCGAGGGGACCGATCGCGAACGCGCTGGCCGGGCTCGTGCCCGCGGCGTAGAACAGGGCCTTCACGCGGCGACCGCCGGCGCCCGGTCCTTGTCGCGCTCGGCGAAGTAGGCCTCCTCCAGGCCCACGGTTTCGAAGTCGATGACGGCGAGACCCGCGGTCAGCAGGTGACTCGAACGCAGGTCCCGGACCAGGTCCAGGTAGCCCTCCATCTCGTCGAAGCCCAGGATGAAGAAGCTCTCCGCCTCACGCCCGTACTTGATGGCGCGCACCGGGGTGAGCTTCCCGCCCCTCTTCACGAAGGCCCCGACGCTGGGGAAGACGTGCTCGTGCTCGATTGCTACGCGCTCTTCGAGCGACAACTCGTACCAGGGGGTCAGGTAGTTGACGACGAGGACGGCGGCGAACTTCATGCGCGGTGCTCCGATCGGGTTTCCTGCGGGCGCAGTACGGCGTGCATGTGCCAGATCCGGGAGACGACGTTTCCGGCTTCGTCGATCAGCTGGTCGGCGAGGTTGTCGGTGGGGGCGTCGACCTCGAAGGTGCGCGGGTCGACCATCTTGGCTACGGCTTCGGCGGGCAGCGAGCTGTGGTAGCGCGTCGCCTCGATCACCTTGATGTCCCAGTCCGCGGAGAACGCCTCCCGCAGCTCCTGCTCCGAGACGCGGCGCGGGCCCGGGTAGTCGGGGGTGAGCTCCTTGGAGAAGGTGAACAGGTGGAGTTCGGCGCCGTCGTTGCACACGGCCCTCAGGAGTTCCGAGTACCGCGGCGTCTCCTCGGCCGGCAGTGTGTGGAAGAAAGCGCTGTCCAAGACGACGTCGTACCGGGGGCCGTCCGCCGCGAGGGAGAACGCGTCGGCCACCCGGAAATCGACGGTGGTGTCGTTCCTGCGGGCCTTCTCGCGGCCGCACTCGACGGCGACCTCCGACACGTCGACGGCGGAGACCCGAAGGCCCTGGGACGCCAGGTACAACGCGTTGTCCCCGAGGCCGCACCCCAGGTCGAGCACGTGCCCGCGGAAGCCGCCGTCGTCACAGATCCGTCGTACGGCCGGCTGCGGGCCGCCGATGTTCCACGGCATGAGGGGGCCCGACTTCTCCCCCTCCTGGTAGAGCTTTTCGAAGGGGATCTTCTCCGTGCTGCCGGTGGGCATCGTTCGCGGTTCCTCTCAGAGTTCTACGGACATGGCGTGGTGGAAGACGTTCAGGGGGTCCCACGTGCGTTTCGCCGACCGCAGACGCGCGTAGTTCTCCTTGTAGTACAGGTGGTGCCAGGGCTGCTCCGACCGGTTGCGCTCGGCGTCCAGCAGGTCGGTGTCGGGGTAGTTGATGTAGCAGCCGTCCGTGCTGCCCCCGGTGACGGGCACCCCTCCCGTGCCGGCGAAGAACTCCTCGTACAGACCGCGCAGCCAGCCGAGGTGGACCTCGTCCATCGAGGCGTCCTGCCAGGCGGTGAACCACGACGACTTCGCGACGGAGTCCCGCTGGGGAGCGGCGGTGGCCGACGGCGCGCGGCGGTTGATCTCGCCCCCGTAGCTGTTGAACATGACGTACGACGCCTGGCCGGGATGGTCGGAGTCCAGGTGCCGGTGGAGCACCGAGAACTGGTCGTCGGTGGGCGTCGCGCGGTGGTAGGCGGACTTGGAGGCCGACCTGGCCCCCATGACGTCACCGCAGTCGGCCTGGCTCATGTAGCGGGTGCCGGTCAGCCAGCTCATCACGCCCCCGCGGGGGATGCCCACCGCGCGGGTGCCCTCCGTCAGCGACGCGACGAAGTCGCCCAGGATCTTCCCCTCGGGGTCCACGTCGGCGTCCTGCTGGACCATGAGCTGGAGGAACCCGGAGTTGCGGTGGTTGACGAAGAAGCTGGCGAACAGCGAGTTCTCCGGTGTCCCCGGCGCGGAGTGGCGCTCGTGCCATTCGAAGAAGCGCCGCATCACGGTGACGAAGGACTCCTCGTCCATCGCGGCCCAGGGGTAGACGATCTTCTGCACGTGCAGTCGGCTGCTCGCGCGAGCCAGTCCGATCGGCTCGGTGGTGAGGTGCTCCGGGCTGCGGAACTCGTAGGCGGTGACCACGCCGAAGTTGCCGCCCCCGCCGCCGGTGTGCGCCCAGAAGAGGTCTCCGAGGTCGCCGGTGTCGTCGGCGCGCGCCGTCACCAGGCGGACGTCGCGCGACTCGTCCACGACGGCGACCTCCACGGCGTGCAAGTGGTCGACCGCCAGGCCGAGCTGGCGCGACAGCGGACCGTAGCCGCCACCGGCGACCAGCCCTCCCATGCCCACCGCGGAGCAGGCGCCGAGCGGCAGGGACGCGTTCCAGCGGCGGAAGAGGGCCTTCTGCGCCTGGTCGACCGTCGCACCCGCACCGATCCGCACCCCCGGCCCTTCGGCGGACGGGCCGACGGAGTTGAGGTTGTGGAGGTCCAGGACGAGGTCCCGTCGCGGCGAGCCGACGAAGTCCTGACCGCAGTGCCCGCCGGACCGGCAGGCGACGGCCCGTCCTTCGGCGACGGCATTGCGCAGGGAGGCGACGACGTCGTCCGGCGTGAGCGGAAGGTGGAACTCCGAGGGCTTGACGGCGAACCGGTGGTTGTCCGAGTGCGAGAGCTCGAGGTACCGGGGGTCCCCGGGACCCACGGTGAAGGGTGACATCGGCAGGGTCACGACGCGTAGCCTTCGCACGACTGGGAGAACACGGCCTCGTAGGTGTTGGCGTCCCTCGAGGTCAGCAGGGACTTGCCGCGTGCGCGCATCTGCCGGTCGTGCGCGGGGCGCTGTTCCTCCGGCATGGTGTGGAAGGTCTCGTAGGAGGCGGCGTCGTCCCACTGGGCGTAGTTGACGACCATGGTGCCGTCGAGCGCGCGCAGGATGCTGTGGGAGCGGTACCCGGGCACCTGCCGCATCCACTCGTCCGGCTTGTCGAGCAGGGACACGAGCTCGCTCTGGTCCTTGCTCTCGCACCCCATCAGGACGATCACGGTGAAGTCGTCCCGGTCCGGGCCTATTTCCGTCCGGGCGTCGCCGTCCTTCGTCTGGACGGACACCACCTCGGTCTTCAGCAGGTGCACCGACGTGGTGAGGTCGGTGAAGTAGGGAACGGTGTTGTGCTTGAAGTTCTCGCCGTCGTACCGCTCCTTGAGGTCGTCGATCGACCTCCACTGGATGTAGTTGGCCGCGCAGGGCTTCGCCACCCCCGCGTGCAGCGTGGACGACCGCCACCCCGGGTAGTTCGCCTTGGCGATGATGCCCCGCATGGCGTCCAGGAGAGTCGCCTGCTTCTCCGAGTCGGTGGTGTTGAACAGGTTGAACACGGTCAGGGAGCCGTTCTCGGGCTCGATGATCGGCATACGTCCTCCTAGGAGACTTTCTTGCCTTCGATGACGGACTGCAGTCCCGCGCGGCTGACCCCGACCACCTCGATGCCGACCTCGGACATCAGGGTCCGGAACTCCTGCACGGTGCGCTGCTTGCCCTCGCAGAGGACGAGCATGTCCATGTCCATGAGCGCGATGGCCTGGTCCGCCTTCTCGTCCACGCCGGCCACGGCCTCCACGACGGCGATGTGCGCTCCCACGTGCATGGCCGACGCGATGTTCTTGAGGATGAGGCGCGAGCGCGCATCGTCCCAGTCGTGGAACACGTTGGAGGCCATGTACAGGTCGCTCCCCGCGGGGACGCTGTCGAAGAAGGAGCCGGCCTCCACCGTCACGCGGTCGGCGACGCCCGCGTCCGACAGCTCCGGCCAGGCCCGCGACACCACGTCCGGCTGGTCGAAGAGGACGCCGGACGTTCCGGGGTGTTTCTGCAGTACGGCGGAGAGGAGCGCGCCCCGCCCTCCACCGACATCGGTGATGCTGCCGAACCGGGAGAAGTCGAATGCCTCGACCACGGGTCGGATGATCCTCTTGGAGAGTTCGGTCATCGCGGAATTGAAGACCGCGGCGGTGTCGGGATTCGATTCCATGAATTCCCATACGCCGGAACCGTGCATCGCGGCGAAGGGGGATCGGCCCGTGCGTACCGCTGTGGGCAGGTGCGCCCAGGTCGCTCGTTCTGCAGTGGATCCCGTCCAGCGCGCGAAGTTGCGCATGGAGGCGTCGTCGTCGGTGGCCAGGGCGTGGCCCAGAGCGGTCAGCTCCATGGTGTGCTGCTCGGTCTGCCGCAGCAGGCCCACGGAGGCGCTGGCGCGGAAGAAACGTTCCGCTATATCGCGCTTCAGGCCGAGCCGAACGGTGAGTTGCGCCGGCGTCAGGCCTCCGGAACCCAGCGCGTCGGCCACACCGAGTTCTGCGAATGTGCTGACGACACCGGCGCGCCAGCTTCCCATGAGGAGATCGAGAAGCTGAATGCTGACGGGGGGCGACGGCGGGCGCAGCGATCCCGTGCTGGTAATGGTCATGATTTCCCTTCGACTGGTTGCCATGCGTCGAAATGAGGCACCGCTGCAAGGGCAGTTCGTTCTCGAACACACTCTGTTGCCGGTGCCGGAGCGGCGCTAGGTATCCCCATGGGATGGTCCTGGGAATCAGCGCCGGAACAGTGCAGAGTGCTGCGGGACGGAGCGGATTCGCCCGTCCCGCAGCACTCTGCGGCTGGTGGAGCTATGGGGCCGCGCCCTCTAGGAGGCAGGCGTCTGCTGGACGTCGGCGCCGGCTTCCGGCGCCCCGCCGGAAGCGTCCTGTCCGCCCCACTGCTGGGCGTCCGGCTTGCTCTGGGGGATGAGGAAGGTCGCGAGCATTCCGAGCACCAGCAGTGCGGCGCAGGTGTAGCCGTTGATCTGGACCCCGTAGGACATGGCGTCCCGGGCGGCGTCGGCGGCCGAGGCCGTCGCGGGGTTCTGGCTCAGCCCGGAGATCATCGCGCCCGCGCTGTCGGAGACCGCCGAGGACAGCTTGTCCGCGTCGGGCGTTCCCTGCTGGGCGAGCCGCTCGGACAGGTCGGAGTCCAGCACCGTGAAGAACGTCGAGGTCAGGATCGCGATGCCGAGAGCGGAGCCGAGCTGACGCGCGGCGCTCTGGATTCCGGAGCCCTGGCCGGCCTGCTGCGGCGGTACGTCCGCCAGGACGACGTTGGTGACCTGCGCGGTGGCGAAGCCGACCCCCATGCCGTACAGGAACAGGGCGAGGCCGATGACCCACCACTGGGAGTCGCTGCTCGCCAGCAGGCCGAACATCAGCAGACCGAGCGCTTCGAGCACCAGGCCGATGCGGACCAGGCCGAGGGGGCCGGTCTTCTCGGCCATGCCGAAGCTGGCACCGCTCGCGAAGAAGCTGCCGACCGCGACGACGAAGACCATCAGGCCGGTCTGGAGCACGGAGTACCCCAGGGTGTACTGGAGCCACAGGGGCAGTACGGCGAGGATGCCGAACTCCGCCAGCGCGATGATCAGCGTCGCGATGTTGCCCGTGCTGAAGGACTTGATGCCGAACAGTGAGGTGTCCATCAGCGGTGCCGTGCCGTTCGCGCGCGTCAGCCGGACCTGCAGCTGGAGGAAGAGCACGAGGCTGATCACGGAGACGGCCAGGGCGACCGGGACGACCGACAGGTTCACCCCGTCACCGAAGGGGCCGAAGCTCTTGCGGGCGTCCCACCAACCGTAGTTGCGGCCCTCGATCAGACCGAAGGCGAGAAGTCCGAGGCCCAGCACCGACAGCACTCCGCCGACGGCGTCGACCTTGCCCGGCTGCCGGGGGGACGGCTGGAGGAACCGCATGATGCCCGCGAGGATCAGAACCACGACGAAGATGTTGATGCCGAACGCCCACCGCCAGGAGTACTCGGCGAGCCAGCCGCCCAGCAGCGGTCCGACCGCCGCGGCCGCACCGATCGTGGACCCCCAGATGGCGAAGGCCTTGCCGCGGTCGCGTCCCCGGAAGGTCATGTTGAGCAGCGCCAGCGACGTCGGCATGACGATCGAGCCGCCGACGCCCTGGGCGAACCGGCTGACGATCAGGAGCTCCCCGGAGGGCGCCACCGCCGCGGCGATGCTCGCCAGCCCGAAGATCACGGTGCCGACGACGAACAGACGGCGCGCTCCCACGATGTCCGACAGGCGCCCCATCAGCAGCAGCAGGGCTGCCAGGATGATCGCGTACGACTCCTGGACCCACTGGGCGCCGACCGCGGAGATCTTCAGGTCGTCGATGATGGGGGGCATCACCACGTTGACGATGGTGAAGTCCACGACCACCAGCGACACACCGAGGGAAATCGCGACCAAACCCAGCCAAGCGTCCCGATTGGCCGATGAGGACCGAGTTGGATTTTCAGACACTGCGTTCTTCCGATCTTCTCGATGCAACGCACCCGGTGCAACGCCGGGGGCGAAGTACTGGAGCGGGAGGGGGGCGTGCGCCGCCCCCGGAGCACAGGCACCATCGCAGGAGAAGAGGACGCGTGCTGACCTCTACTGATCGCAATCGGAGGGCAATTCTTGATCGCCAACCGCACACTGGAGCTCCTCAGCCTGCTTCAGGCACAGAAGGAGTGGACCGGCGACGGGCTGGCCGAGCGCCTGGGGGTGTCCCCGCGAACCGTCCGCCGCGACATCAACCGGCTCCGCGAACTGGGCTACCCCGTTACGGCGACGAAGGGCCCCTCGGGCTACTACCGGCTGTCCCGCGGGGCGCGTCTTCCTCCGCTGATAGTCGACGACGAGCAGGCCATCGCCATCGCGCTGTCCCTCCAGACGGCGCCCGCCTCCGTGGCCGGCCTGGGTGACGCCACCAAGCGCGCGCTGAACTCCATCAGGGAGCTCCTGCCGCCCCATCTCTCCCGCCGCCTCGCGACCTTCTCCATCGAACAGATAGAAAACGCCTGGGAGCTGGCCCCGCCCCAGGTCGACCCCGGACTGGTGGCACAGCTGAGCGCCGCCGCGCAGGAGCGGGAACTCGTGCGGTTCACCTACCGGTCCATCGAGGTCGACGAGGTGGACGGCAGTGAGGTACTCGCCGAACCCCACCGGCTCGTCGTCTGGTCGGGACGCTGGTACATGGTCGCCTACGACCAACGCGGGTGCTCCTGGCGCGCCTACCGGCTCGACCGGATCGAACAGCCGGCCCCCACCGGGTGGCGCTTCCCTCAGCGCGACGTCCCCGAGAGGGACATCACCCGCTTCGTCCAGAGCCAGCCCGACCGCGGAGACACCCCGGACACCTGGCCCTGCTGGGGCACCATCCTGATGGAGTGCCCCGCGCCGCTGGTGGCCAAGTGGGCCCCGGGCGCGGCGAGTTTCGAAGCGATCGACGAGCGGATCACCCGGATCCGGATGGGGGCCTGGTCGTGGTCGGCCCTCATCGGCTTCCTGGTCACCTTCGGCTGCCGGTTCACGGTCGAGAGCCCGCCCGAACTCGCCGAGGCGGCCCGCCGCGTGATGGGCCGCATCGACGTCGACATCCCCCGGGCCGACGCGCGTGCGGCGGCCCCGGCCGACGCGTCCGCCCCGGGGGGCGAACCGGCCTTGTGATCGCGCTCACGTGAGGCAGTAGAGGTCAGAAGCTGACCTCTACTGCTCCTAGCCTGGCTCGCCCAGCCCCGGCAATCACAGGAGACTCCTTGAATCCCGCCCGATCACTGACCGAGGCAGCGACAGTGGTCGCCGCGGAGCGGCCCGTCGACAGCGCACACCGCAACGAAGCGGCCGGGGCGACGAACAGGCTGTCCCACGACAGCGGCCACATCGAGGTGCGGGGGGCACGCACCAACAATCTCCGAGACGTCTCGATCGACGTACGCAAGGGCGCGCTCACCGTTTTCACCGGCGTCTCGGGCTCAGGCAAGAGCTCCCTGGTGCTCGGCACCATCGCGGCCGAGTCGCAGCGCCTGCTCAACGAGACCCAGCCGACGTTCGTCCAGGGGCTGCTGCCCCAGACGGTGCGTCCGGACGTCGACAGCCTGCGCAACCTCTCCGCCGTCGTGACCGTGGACCAGAAGCGGCTGGGCGCGGACCCGCGGTCCACCATCGGGACCGCCACCGACACGTACGGCCTCCTGCGCCAGCTCTTCTCGCGGCACGGCTCCCCGCACATCGGGTCTCCCAGCCGGTTCTCGTTCAACGACCCCTCCGGCATGTGCCCGACCTGCTCGGGCACCGGAGTGGTCACGGAGGTCGACGTCGACCAGCTGGTGGACCGGGACCTCTCCCTCAACGACGGCGCGCTGCTGTTCCCCACCTTCGCGGTCGGCACCGGATTCTGGTCGATCTTCGTCAACTCCGGTTTCTTCGACCCCGACCTCCCCCTGGGCAAGTACGACGACGAGGAGTGGGAGAGGCTGCTGCACCTGGAGCACGCCAAGACCGACAGCCGCTCGCTGAAGGTGACGTACGAGGGCCTCCTGCCCAAGCTGCGGCGCCTGTACCTGAACAAGGAGCGCGAATCGCTCCAGCCGCACGTGCGGGCCGCGGTCGAGCAGATCGCCAGCACCGCGCAGTGCACGGCGTGCGAGGGCAGCCGCCTGTCGGAGGAGGCCCGCTCGGTACGGGTCAACGGCGTGGGCATCGCCGAGTGCACCGGTATGGAGATCGCCCGGCTCCTCGAAGTCGTGCAGCAGTGGAACGATCCCGCGATGGCGGGCGTCGTCCACGGCATCCGCGGCGCGCTCGCCGCCATGGTCGAGCTCGGCCTGGGCTACCTCAACCTCCAGCGCCGTGCGGGCACGCTGTCCGGCGGCGAGTCCCAGCGGGTCAAGATGGTGCGCCACCTCGGCTCGGCGTTGACGGACCTGACGTACGTCTTCGACGAACCGACGACCGGCCTGCACGCCGACGACGTCGACCGGGTGCTGAAGGTGATGGCGAGCCTGCGCGACAAGGGCAACACCGTGCTCGTCGTGGAGCACGACCCGCAGGTCCTCGACGTCGCCGACGCCGTCGTCGACCTGGGACCCGGCGCGGGCACCCACGGCGGGACGATCGTCTACGCCGGTCCGCCGGGCGGGCTTCCCGACTCCGACGGACCCACCGCCGCGTCGCTGCGTACCGTGCCGCAGCTGCGGACCGCCCGCGAACCCCGGGGCTGGCTGCGGGTGGAGAACGCGGACCTGCACAACCTGCGCGACGTCACCGTGGAGATCCCCCTCGGCGTCTTCGTCGCCGTGAGCGGTGTCGCGGGAGCGGGCAAGAGCTCGCTGGCCCGTGGAGTGCTGCCCACCCGCCTGGACTCCTGCGTGCTCATCGACCAGAGCCTGCCCCGGGGCAGCAGGCGCAGCACCCCGGCGAGCTGGACGGGCATCCTCGACCCGATCCGCAAAGCCTTCGCCCGTGCCACCGGGGTGAGCGCCGCCGAGTTCTCGTCGAACTCGGCGGGCGCCTGCCCGGCCTGCAACGGCCTCGGCGTCGTCGTGACGGAGCTCGGCCGCGGCGACACCGTGGAATCGCCCTGCGAGGAGTGCGAAGGCACCCGGTTCCGCAGCGAGGTGCTCGCCCACCGGCTGCGCGACCGCAGCATCGCCGACGTCCTCGCCATGTCCATCACTGAGGCGTCCGCGTTCTTCACGGAACCGGCGATCCGGGAGGTGCTGGCGAGCCTGGAAGGGGCCGGGCTCGGCTACCTGGGGCTCGGACAGCCGCTGTCGACGCTCTCCGGGGGAGAGCGCCAGCGGCTCAAGCTCGCCGTCGAACTCGCCTCGCCCTGCGACTTCTACGTGGTCGACGAGCCGACGGCCGGGCTGCACCGCCAGGACGTGGGGCGTCTGCTCGGTCTTCTGGACCAACTCGTCGTGAAGGGCAGCACCGTTGTCGTGGTGGAACACGACCTGGACGTCATCGCGCAGGCGGACTGGGTGATCGACATGGGGCCGGGCGCCGGTGCGGCCGGCGGCGACGTCGTGTTCGCGGGGCTGCCCGAGGACCTGATGGAGAGCCGGGCTTCGGTCACCGGACGCCACCTCGCGAGCCGGGTCCGGGGCGAAGGCGCCGGCCACCCCGGGGCGTGACGCCGCCGTACCTCCCAGGACACGAAGCCGCCGGGCGTTCCGGGGCTCGGAACAGACAGAAGGAGCACATCAGATGATCAGGATCGCCGTCGTACTCGGAAGCACCCGCCCCGGCCGTCGCGGTGAGGCGGTGGCCCGGTGGGTCACCGAGGTCGCCTCGCGGCACCCCGCGGCCGTGATGGGCGAGGTGACCTTCGAACCGGTCGACCTGGCGGACTACGCGCTGCCGTTGCTGGACGAGCCCGTGCCCGCCATGTTCGGCCGGTACCGGAACGAGACCACCCGGCGGTGGGCCGACGCCATCGGCTCGTTCGACGGGTTCGTGTTCGTGACCCCCGAGTACAACCACTCCGTACCCGCGGCGCTGAAGAACGCCGTCGACCACCTGTTCGCCGAGTGGAACGACAAGGCGGCCGGATTCGTCAGCTACGGCGTGCACGGCGGGACCCGCGCCGTCGAGCACCTGCGGCTGGCGCTGGCCGAAGTGAAGGTCGCAGGAGTACGGAGCCAGGTCGTCCTGTCGGTGTTCGCCGACTTCGACTACACGGGATGCGACATGACGGACCCGACGTCGGCCGGCCGGTTCGCGCCGGGGGAGCGGCAGGAACCGGCGGTGAACACGATGCTGGACGAGGTCGTCGCCTGGTCGGCCGCGCTCAAGCCGCTGCGCGCGGACGTCGCCGCGGGGTCCACGGAAGATGTCGTTCCGGTATGACGCGCCAGGGCCGCCGCCTGCTCCTGCAGCTACCGCTGACCGCTGACCGCTGACCGCTGACGGCACCCACGGCTTCGGCTGCGCTCGTACGGTCCCGACCGGGACCGTACGAGCGCAACTCGAAGGCCGTACCCGCTCTTCTCCAAATCCCTTGCCCGTCACGGGAGTTCCCCTCCAATAGCACGGATATACCCCCGTCCTCACCACAGCTGCCCTACTCCGGGCGCGCAATTCCGAGCACCGTAAGCGGCATGACGTTGCACGCCGCAGAATCCATCCGGTCGCACGTACCGGTTCTCGTCGTGGGAGCCGGTCCCACAGGTCTCATGCTCAGTGCCGAGCTGGCGCTCCACGGAGTGCAGCCGCTGCTGATCGACGCACTGCCGAGCCCGAGCGGACAGTCCCGGGCCCTGGGCTTCACGGTCCGGACGCTGGAGATCTTCAAGCAGCGCGGCATCCTGGGCCGCTTCAAGGGGCTCGCCCAGGTACCGGGAGTGCATTTCGCCGGCCTGAACATCGACGGCGACTTCCTGTCCAGCACGCTTCGACCGGCCAACCAGTACCCGCAGTCCAGGACCGAAGAGGTCCTCGCGGACTGGTGCGAGGAGCGGGGGGTCACGGCCCTGAGGCCATGGAGGCTGGAGTCGATGGAGCCCACCGGCTCCGGATACCGCTGCGTGCTCAGCGGTCCGGCCGGGCGGCGCACCGTCGAGGCGGACTACGTGGCCGGTTGCGACGGGGCGGCCAGTGGCGTTCGCGAAGCGATCGGCATGCCCGCCCGCCGCACCCCCCCTTCGGTCCAGATGCTCCTCGGTGACCTGCGCGGCTGCGGACTGCCCAACGAGCCCTTCGGGGTCAAGCACGAGAAGGGCATGGTCATGTCCGCGCCGCTGGGCGACGGGACGGAACGGGTCATCGTCTGCGACTTCTCCCAGCCGATGCGGCCGCAGGGCGCACCGGTCACCCACGCCGAGATCAAGAACGCGTACGAGAACGTCGTCGGCAAGCCCCTGACGGACGGAGAATGCCTGTGGGCGAGCTCCTTCTCCGACGCCTCCTCCCTCGTGGAGTCGTACCGGGACGGCCGTGTGCTGCTCGTCGGGGACAGCGCGCACACGCACCTCCCGGCGGGCGGCCAGGGCATGAACGTTTCGCTCCAGGACGCGGTGAACCTCGGCTGGAAGCTCGCGCTGGTGAGCCGGGGCCGCGCACCGGATTCCCTCCTGGACAGCTACCACGCCGAGCGGCACCCGATCGGCCGGGAACTGCTGCTCAACACGGCCGCCCAGGGGCAGCTGTTCCTGCGCGGACCGGAGGTGGACCCGCTGCGCGAGATCGTGCGGCGGCTGCTGGAGGTGCCGGAGGTGTCGGCCCGGCTGGCCGACGGAGTCAGCGGACTGGACATCCGGTACGACATGGGCGACCCGGAGGCGTCGCCACCGGTGGGTGAGCGGTTGGCACCGGACGCCTTCACGGTGGTCGGGGCCGGCGGCGACACCGTGGTCGAGGCCAGCGACGTCGTCGAAGAGCTGCGGCACGGCTCCGCCCTGCTGGTCCTCCTCGCCGACGACGGCGAGGCGTCCCCGCTCGCCGCGCAGTGGGGGGACCGGGTGCGCGTGGTGCACGCGCGGCCGAGGGAACCGCGACGGAAAGCCGGCTCCGCCGAGCCCCTGAACCTGCTCGTCCGGCCGGACGGCCACATCGCCTGGGCGGGCCCGCGGAGCGACGGGCTGAGCGCCTCGCTCAGCCGTTGGCTCGGCGAGCCCGCCGCGTAACCAGAGGAGGAAGACCCTTGTACAGCTCTCTGATCGTCGCCCGGATGGACCCCGGCCACGCGGACGCGGTGGCGGACATCTTCAGCGCGTTCGACGCCACCGACATGCCTGCGGGGATGGGCACCCTGCGCCGCGAGCTCTTCCGGTACCGCGGCCTCTACTTCCACCTCCAGGACTTCGAGACCCCCGACGGGACCGCCGCGGTGGAGGCGGCGAAGACCGACCCGCGGTTCATCGGCATCAGCAACGACCTCAAGCCGTACATCGAGGCCTACTCCCCGACCTGGCGGTCGCCGAAGGACGCGATGGCCGAGCGCTTCTACCACTGGAGGGCCGAGCGTTGAGCCGCCGCGTGTTCATCACCGGGGTCGGGGTCGTCGCGCCCGGCGGCGTCGGCCGCGACGCCTTCTGGGACCTCCTGACCCAGGGGCGTACCGCCACCCGGCGGCTCAGTCTCTGCGACCCGGAGCCGTTCAGGTCCCAGGTGGCCGCCGAGGTCGACTTCCGGGCCGAGGCCGCGGGACTGACCGAGCAGCAGTCCGTGGAGCTGGACCGGGCGGCCCAGTTCGCCCTGGTCGCCGCCCGTGAGGCGGTGGAGGACGCGGGCTGGCGGGACACGTGCCCGCCCGGCCGCGCCGGGGTCGTCGTGGGCTCCGCCGTCGGCGCCACGACCAAGCTGGAGGAGGTCTACCGGCAGCTCAGCGCGGACGGGTCCCTCTGGGACGTGATCCCGGACTCCCCCGCCCAGCTCTACTCGTACTTCGTGCCCAGCTCCTTCGCCGCCGGCATCGCCCGGGAGTTCGGCGTCACCGGGCAGAGCGGCGTCGTGTCGACCGGCTGCACCTCCGGGATCGACGCCGTGGGCAACGCGTGGGAACTGATCCAGGACGGCATCCTGGACTCCGTCGTCTGCGGGGCCACCGACGCGCCCATCTCGCCCATCACCGTCGCCTGCTTCGACGCGATCAAGGCGACCTCGACCTACAACGACACCCCGGAGACCGCCTCCCGGCCGTTCGACGCGACCCGGGGCGGATTCGTCCTGGGCGAGGGCAGCGCGATGTTCGTCCTGGAGTCCGAGGAGTCCGTCCTGCGCCGCGGCGCGCGCGTCTACGGCGAGATCAAGGGGTACGCCAGCCGCTGCAACGCGTACCACATGACCGGCCTGAAGGCCGACGGGCGTGAGCTGGCCCAGGCCGTCACCGCCGCCCTGACCCAGGCCCGGATGGACCCGGGCGAGCTCGACTACGTCAACGCCCACGGCAGCGGGACCAAGCAGAACGACAGGCACGAGACCGCTGCGCTGAAGGCCTCCCTGGGCACCGCCGCCCGCCATGTGCCCATCAGCTCCATCAAGTCCATGGTGGGCCACTCGCTGGGGGCCATCGGCTCGCTGGAGATCGCCGCGTGCGCCCTGGCGCTGCGGTACGACGTGATCCCGCCGACGGCCAACCTCACCCGGCCGGACCCGGAGCTCGACCTGGACTACGTACCCGTACATGCGAGGAAACAGCAGACCGACGGAATCCTGACGACCGGCAGCGGTTTCGGAGGGTTCCAGAGCGCCATGGTCCTCGCGGATCCGGAGAAGCGCTCATGACCGCACACATCACCGGCATCGGTGTCGTCTCCCCGCTGGGCCTGTCCCGGGAAGAGCACTGGAAGGCCCTCCTCGACGGGTGCAGCGGCCTGGGTCCGACCCGGTCGTTCGACTCCACCCGCTACGACAACCCCATCAGCGGCGAGGTCCCCCACTTCAGCCAGGAGGAACTGCCCAGCAGGCTGCTGCCCGCCACCGACCGCATGACACAGATGTCGCTGGTCGCCGCGGCAGGGGCGTTCGACGACAGCGGCATCGACCGGGACCAGATCGACCCCCTCGACATCGGCGTCATGACCGCCTCCACCGCGGGCGGCTACGCGTTCGGGCAGAAGGAACTGCAGAACCTGTGGTCCAAGGGCCCCAAGTACGTCAGCACCCATCAGTCCTACGCCTGGTTCTACGCGGTCAACACCGGCCAGATCTCCATCCGCCACGGCTGCCAGGGGCACAGCGGAGTGATCGTCGCCGACGACGCCGGCGGCCTCGACGCGATCGCGACCGCCGCCCGCCGCCTGGCGCGCGGTAACCGCGTCATGCTCACCGGCTCGGTGGACAGCACCATGTGCCCCTGGGGGCGGGTCGCGCACACCTCGACCGGCCACCTGTCGAAGTCCGCCGACCCGCGCACCGCGTACCTGCCGTTCGACGAACGGGCAGGCGGGTGGGTCAACGGCGAGGGCGGGGCCCACCTCGTCCTCCGGTCCGAGAGCGACGGCCGGTACGCGTCGGTGCTCGGCCACGGGGCGACCGTGGACGACCCGCGGGCCGACCCGGGGGCGGGTCTGGTCCAGGCGATCCGCCTCGCACTCGACGCGGCGCGGCTGCGCGCCCGCGACATCGGCGTGGTCTTCGCCGACGCGGCCGGCACCCGGCAGGCGGACGGGGCCGAGGCCGCTGCCCTCGCGGAGGTCTTCGGGCGGAACTCCGTCCCCGTCACCGCGCCCAAGGCGGCCACGGGCCGCATGGGCTGCGGAACCGCCTCGCTCGACGTCGCCACGGCGGTGCTCGCCCTGCGCGACCAGATGATCCCCCCGACCGTCAACGTCGAAGCGGACGCGTCCCTCGGGATCAACCTGTGCACCGCGGCCGCCCCGCACCGCATCACCCACGCCCTGGTGCTCGCCAGGGGCATCGGTGGGTTCAACTCCGCCCTGATCGTCGGGGCATGACCGAAGGAGAGAACGACATGACCGCACGCGTCACCATGGACGACCTCAAGCGCGCCCTCCAGGAGGGCTCGGGGGTCGACGAGGGCGTCGACCTCGACCGGGACCTCCCGACCAAGGCGTTCGCCGACCTCGGCTACGACTCCCTCGCCGTCCTGGAGACCGGCCTGCGCCTCGGACGCGAGAACAACATCGAGATCGACGACTCGGTGTTCAACGAACTCGACACGCCCCAGCAGCTGCTGGACGCGATCAACCAGGCCCTCGAGAGCCAGGCGGCGGCATCGTGACGGCGCTGCGTCACGCCCTCGTCACCGGCGGGTCGAGCGGCATCGGCAAGGCCGTCGCGCACCGCCTCGGGAAAGCCGGGCACACCGTGACGATCTGCGGCCGGGACCCCGAGAAGCTCCGGTCCGCCGCCAAGGAACTGGCCGAACTCGGCGTGTCCGTCACCACGTTGAGCGCCGACGTCAGTGACCCCCAGCAGGTGCGCGAGCTGGTCGGCCGGGCCGTGGAGGCGAGCGGGCCCATCGGGATCCTGGTCAACAACGCCGGCCGGAACGGCGGCGGCAAGACGGCGGAGCTGACCGACGAGCTGTGGCGGGAGGTGCTCGGCACCAACCTCGACAGCGTCTTCTACGTCACCCGGGAGGTGCTGGCCCGCGGCGGCATCCACGAGGTCGAGCACGGCCGCATCGTCAACATCGCCTCCACCGCGGGCAAACAGGGCGTCCTGCTGGCCGCCCCCTACTCCGCCTCCAAACACGGCGTGGTCGGCTTCACCAAGGCCGTGGGCAAGGAGCTCGCGCCCCAGGGCATCGCGATGAACGCGGTCTGCCCGGGATACGTGGAGACGCCGATGGCCACCCGGGTGCGGCGCGCGTACGCCGACGCCTGGGAGACCACGGAGGCGGAGGTCCTGTCCGCCTTCGAGGCGAAGATCCCGCTCGGCCGGTACAGCACGCCCGACGAGGTCGCCTCCCTCGTCGAGTACCTCACCACCGAAGGCGCCGCCTCGATCACGGCCCAGGCACTCAACGTGTGCGGCGGCCTCGGAAACTTCTAGGAGATGATCCGCATGACCGACCGGCCTCGCGTCGACGTGCACACCACCACGATCAGCAGCAGCGCCGACGACGTGTACAGCCGCTTGGAGAGCGTCGGGCAGTGGTCCCGGATGTTCGAACCGACCATCCACAGCACGGAACTGGCCCGGGAGGGGAACAAGCAGACGATCCAGCTGTGGGCCATCGCCAACGGGGAACCCAAGTCCTGGGTCTCAGAGCGTCACCTCGACCCCGTCGCACGCACCATCCGCTTCGCGCAGACCGTCACCGCGCCGCCCGTCGCGGAGATGTCGGGCGAGTGGGAGGTCCTGCCCCTGACCGAGGACAGCTGCTCCGTCCGGCTGACGCACACCTACCGCGCGGAGGACGACTCCGAGGAGGCGCTCGCCTGGATAGCCAAGGCCGTGGACACCAACAGCACCAAGGAACTCGCGGCGCTGAAGACCGCCCTCGAACGGGAGGCGGACAGCGAGCTGAGCGCCTTCACCTTCGCCGACTCGGTGGAGACCACGGCCGACCCCGTCCTGCTGTTCTCCTTCCTGGACCGCGGCGAACTGTGGTCCGGACGGCTGGACCACGTCGCCGAGGCCGAGATGAAGGAGTTCTCCGACGGGCTGCAACTGCTCCGGATGCGGACGAGGACCCCGGACGGCGACAGCCACGTCACGGAGTCCTACCGGGTGTCCCAGAGCCCGGCCAGGCTGCTGTACAAGCAGGTGACGCTACCGGCGCTGCTGGAGCTGCACACCGGCGAGTGGACCATCTCCCCGTCCGGCGAGAGCTGGAAGGTCACCTCGAAGCACACGGTGGCGATCAACCCCGAAGCGGTGCAGAAGGTCCTCGGCCCGGACGCGACCGTCGCGGACGCCAAGGAAGTCGCCCGGCGGAACCTGGGGAACAACAGCCTGCGGACCCTCGAAGCAGCGGTCCGCTGGGCCGATGCCGCCGCGCCGCAGCGGTGAGCGGGATCGTGACCGCGCCCGAGGCCTCCGACGTCGTCGTCGTCGGCGCCGGGCCCAGCGGCCTGCTCCTGGCGGGGATCCTCGCCGGGGCGGGCGCGCGGGTCACCGTACTGGAATCGCGCGGCGCGCCGGACCCGCAGATCCGCGCCTCGACCCTGCACGCCCGCGCCATGGAGATCTTCGACTCCCACGGAGTGGAGTTCGCACCTGAGCTACCCCACAGCACCCACGGGCACTACGGCGGCCTGCCCGTGGACCTCTCGCGCGTCGAGTCCGACCGGGCCGGCGTCCGGCGGTGCCCACAGCCCGAACTCGTACGGACACTGAGCGGCTGGGCCGGCCGCCGCGGCGCGCGGCTGCTGTACGGGGAACACGTGGAGTCCGTCCACGGGCAGGGCCGGCACCGTCTGGTGAGCACCCGGACCGGCCGGACCTTCGGCTCGGCGCTGCTGGTCGCGGCGGACGGACAGCAGAGCACGGTCCGTGCGCTGCTCGGCATCGCCTGCGAGGGTGCCCCGGCCACGCGCGTCCTGGTGCAGGCCGACCTCCTCCGGAGTCCCGTGCCGGGACGGCGCTTCGAGCGGCGGGGGCGTTACACCGTCACCGCCGCCCCGCTCAGCGACGAGGTCACGCGGCTGATGATCCACGATCCGCGGTGGCCCGTGGGCCGGCCGCGCACGGCGGAGGACCTCCGCGCCGCCTGGCACGCCGCCACCGGCGAGGTGCTGCCGGCCGAGCCTTCGTGGCTGCGGACGTTCGGCGACGACACGAGCGTCGCGCACCGACTGGTCGAAGGCCGTGTCGTGCTGTGCGGTGACGCGGCCCATCCCTTCATCCCCATCGGAGGGCAGGCGTTGAACACGTCCCTGATGGACGCCGAGGCACTCGGCTGGCGGATCCTGGCGCACCTGGAGGACGGGGACCCGCAGGGGCTCCTGGAGTACGGGGAGGAACGCGCCGCCTGGCTGGACGTGCTCGCGCGCAGACTGCGCGCGCAGGCGCGCCTGCTGTTCGACACCGACGAGGCGGCCACCGCGCACAAGGCGCGCGTGGCCGAGCGCCTGAACAGCGACGAGACCTACCGGCAGAAGATCGCCGACTCCCTGGCGGGTGTCGACGTGTGCTACCCGGCGGCCACCGGCGGGATCCGCCGCCGTCTCGGCCCGGACCAGCTGCGCGAGGCCGGGGCCGCCCGCCGCACGACCCGCGTCCGACGGGGGTCCGTGACCGACGGCGGCACCCGCGTGGACGCCTGGATCAGGCCCGATCACCACTGGTACCCGACGGCCCCTGACGAGGCCCGGCAGGATTGGAATGACGCGGTGCGCCCTCTTGACGACCACGAAGCCGAGGCGGCGCGGTGAAAGCATTCCTGTTTCCCGGCCAGGGGACCCAGAAGGTCGGTATGGGCTCTTACCTGCGCGAGGAGTATCCGGGCCTGGTCGAACCCCTGTGGCAGGAGGCGGACGAGATCCTGGGGTACTCCCTGAGCCGCCTCTGCGAGGAAGGGCCGGTCGAGAAGCTGCGGCACATGCCGGTCACGCAGCCGGCCGTCTTCCTGTGCAGCTACACGGCCCTGGTCGCCGCGCGGGCCAAGGGCGCGGAGCCGGACGTCGTCGCGGGCCACAGCCTGGGCGAGTACTCGGCTCTCGCGGCGGCCGGTGTGCTGACCTGGAGGGAAGTGCTCCAGCTCGTCCATCGCCGTGGTGAGCTCATGGCGCAGGTGCAGGAGCAGGTGGACGGGAAGATGGCGGCCGTCCTCGGACTGTCGATCGAGCAGGTCGAGCGGGCCTGCGCGCAGGTGCGGTCGGACACCGGGGAGGTGGTCGAGGTGGCCAACCACAACGAGCCCCTCCAGGCGGTGGTCTCCGGCCAGACCGCCGCCATCGACCTGCTGGTCGAGCGGGTCACGACGATGACGGACGCCCGCGCGACCGTGCTGAGGATCGGCGGCCCGGCCCACTCCAGTCTGATGGGGAGCGCGACGGCGGACTTCGTGGAGTACCTGCAGCGCTTCGACTTCCGGCCGCCCCGGGTGCCCCTGATCTCCGGTTCAACCGCCGCACTGTACGCGTCCGGTGAGGAGATCAAGCGCCAGCTCGGCGATCAGCTGGTGCACCGGGTGCGCTGGGTCGACGTGATGGCCGAGCTCAAGCGGCTGTCGGTGTCGCGGACCTGGGAGCTGGGGCCGGGCAAGGTCCTCTCGGGGTTCGTCCAGAGGTCGCTGCCCGGCGTGCCGTCCTATCGTGCCAACGACCTGCCGTCCTTCCTGGCCGGCGTGACGGGCTGGTGAACCGGTGAATCACATGGTGCGACGAGCGCCGACCGCTGCCCGGGGGGAGCGGGCGTCCGACGGGGCGGGCACCTCGCCCGGACCCGTCGTCCTGATGCTGCCGGGGCAGGGTTCGCAGTTCGGTGCGATGGGGGCCCCGCTCTACGACGCCGACCCCCGATTCCGGCGGGCGCTCGACGACTTCTTCGACGCGTTCGGCGCCGGCGCGCAGCGGCTCAGGCAGGTGTGGCGTCACGGCTCTCCCCGGGAACTCGAGCAGGGGGCCTTCGCCCAGCCGCTGCTCTTCGGGATCGGCTACGCCGCCGGAAGGGTCTGGCAGGAGGACCTGAAGGGCGCCGACGTGACCCTGATCGGGCACAGCGTGGGTGAATTGGCGGCGGCCACGCTCGCGGGCGTCTTCGACCTCGAACTGGCGGGTGCGCTCCTGAAGGAGCGGGCCCGGCTGCTCGAAGAGGCTCCCCGCGGCGGCATGATCGCCTGCCGCGCCACGGAGGCAGAGGTGCAGGAGCACCTCGACGCCCTGGGCGGACGGGCTGTCGTCGCGGCGGAGAACGCGGACAACCAGTGCGTCGTGAGCTGTGCGGAGGAGGACCTCCCGGACACGGTGCGAGGCCTTGGCGCCCGGGGGGTGCCGTGCATGCGCGCCGCGGCGGCCGAGCCGTTCCACTCCCCGCTCCTGGCCCCGGCCGCCCTTGAGTTCGAGGAGTTCCTGGCGCGGCGCGAGCGGGAGCTGTCGCCGGCGAAGTCACCGATGGTCTCGGCCTACTCGGCACGAAGGGTCAGCGACCGGGACGCGGAGCCCGCTCGGTTCTGGACGCATCAGATGGCCGAAAAGGTATTCTTCTGGAAGGCGATCGTCGGCAACTGTGGTTCCCGTATGCACACGTTCGTGGAGATCGGCCCTGGAACGGCCCTTTCCATGGCTGTCCGCCGGTTGCCATCGGTTCGCGACGCAGGTTCCGAAGTAGTCACCACGATGCCGCGTCATCGACGTGAGGTCGAACAGTGGAATTCCGTCCGGCGTGAGGTGGTCGAGCTGTTCAGTTGAGTCCTTGACGATTCTTAATGGGGCCGGGGTGAGGGCTCCTGACGTCGCGATGTGTGCAGAACTTGTCAAAAGTTTGCATGTTCGAAAAAATAAGCACATGGATCGGAAGGTGGTGCTGGTATTGTTGGCTGAGCGTTGAACAGTTACTGATTCCGCAGATGCTTTCGCGTCCTCTTCTTCGCGGTGTCCCTCTCGAATCCCGCTCCCCCTTCTTCTTTCAGCGTTTCCGCTGCCCGTCAGGAGGTTGATGGCCTAGATCACACGGACGGCTCTTCGATAAATATTCACCTTGGCCGGGTCGAATAGTTAGCACGGGGGAAATGCAATGGGCTTAATCCGTTTCGATGTGCTGGGGTCGCTCCGGGTGCGGTGCGACGACGCGCTGGTGCGACTGACCGGACAGAAATACCGGACCGTGGTTTCGTGTCTCGCTCTCCATCCCGAGAGTTCGGTGAGCGTGGAGGAACTCCTCCACGCCGCATGGAAGGGAAAGCGTCCGTCCAGCGCGCACCACCAGGTGCGGAAGATGATTTCCGCGCTCAGGCTCAGCTTCGACCAGGGCTGGGACCTGGTGGCGACGTCCCACGAGGGCTACATGCTGAAGTTGACGCCCGAGCACTCCGACATCTCCGAGTTCTGCTGGCTCTACGACCGGGCGATGTCGAGTGCCTTCGCGAGCGACGAGGACCTGTCGGTGGCGTATTCGGCGCTGGCGCTCTGGCGGGGGAGGCCCTGCGAGGGATCGGAGCCCCGCGGGCAGGAGCACTGGATCTCCGAACTGGTGGAACAGCACCGGGTGCTCCTGAACAAGACGGTGCAGGCCTTCCAGGAGCGGGGACGCTCCGACGAGTTGACCTCGATACTGCGCGTGGCGTCGAAGATCCACAGGCAGCCGGTCCACCCGCACTCCGATAGCGCCGTACCCGGCCCGGTCGGCCGGCCGTCGGGCGGAACGCACGCCCGCGAGAGTCCGGTACCGCCGCCCCTCCCGGCACGGCCCGGCGTCCCGGTCGGGCCGAACTGCTTACCCCGGGACCTCCAGGACTTCGGCGGACGCGAACGCGAGATCGACGAACTGCACACCCTCCTCTCGGGGGAGAAACCCCACTCGCCGTCGGTGGCGACCCTTCACGGAATGGGCGGAGTTGGGAAGACGGCTGTCGCCGTCCGGCTGGCTCACCTGCTGGCCCGCCACTATCCGGACGGCCAGTTCTTCGTCTCCCTGGACGGCTTCTCGTCGTCCTGCGCGGCCAGCGTGTCCAGCGCGCTCGGGGTGCTGCTGCGGCAGAAGGGCGTCCCGGACGACGAGATCTCCTCGTCGGAGGAAGGGCGGCTGGCGCAGTGGCGGACCATCACGGCCGGTCAGCGGCTGCTCGTCGTGCTGGACGACGCCAGCGACATCGAGCAGGTGGAACCGCTCATACCGCCCTCGCGCGACAGCGCCTGCATCATCACCTCCCGCATCATTCTCAACGGCATCGACGGAGCTCATCACACCTCGCTCGAAGTGCCGGACGAGGACGAGTGCCTGGAAATGCTCAGCTGCATGCTCGACCAGCACTTCGAGAGCCTCGACACCCAGGACGCGCGGGCGCTGATCCAGCAGTGCGCCAACCTGCCGCTGGCCCTGCGCCTGGCGGCGGCGCGCATCTCGACCCGCGACTTCCTCGACCTCCGGGAGCTCAGCGACCGGCTCGCCGCCACCTCCGTCTTCAACGAGCTGGAGGTGCCCGGACGCAGCCTGATCGGCCGGCTCATCACCTCGTTCACCTCCCTGGAGGACTTCGACCACGACCGCTATCTGCGGCTGTCGCTCCTGCCCTGCCCCGATCTGGACGAGACCTCGGTCGCGGCCGCGCTCGGCCTGTCGACCGATCTCGTACGGTGCGCCTGCCGGCGCTTCGCCGACCGGGCGCTGTTACAGCGGACACGGGCCGGCGCCTACCGGGCGCATCCGCTGCTGCTGCACGCGGCGCACCTGGAAGCACAGAAGAAGATCACGTTCGACGAGCAGCGCCGCATCATTCGCGCCGCCTTCCTCCACTACAAGGCCTCGAACGGCCTCGTGGGCTCCAGCCGTGTCAGCCCCTCGCCGAGTCCTGACGGGCATGTGGTGCTGAGGACCCTCACCCGGTCCGCCGAGCTCGCGGCGCGGCTCGACCTCCAGCAGGAGTTCATCGAACTGTGCGTGGCCTGGGAGGGGATGGTCACCCTGGTGCTGGACACGCGCCAGCAGGAAGTGGTGTGGAACCTCGTGCGCGACGCGAGGCAGCAGTCCTCGGAAGCCGCATCGCAGCACCACCTCGGGCCGCCCGTACGAGAGCACGTCATGAACGTCGCCCGGGGCAGGGAGACGGAGCTCGTCCGCCGCTCCTAGTGCCCGGTCCAACGGCGGCCCTCTTCGCGCGAAGGGCCGGAACTCCACGCCGTGCGCGTGATCGGCACAAGACGCCTCCATCCGTGATCCCCAGAGGAAAGGAAGCCGGACGATGGGCCGAGTCCTTCCGTATCCGCCCGACAGCGAGGTACTTCTGCTGCCGAGACAGTACGGCCCGGCAGCAGGCGAGCAGGCCGTCACGACGAGGGAAGTCGTGGTGGGCGGGGGAGGCCTGCTGGGGAGGCACGTCCGCGCCGCGCTGGGCGGCCGCCTGAGCGAACGGGTGCGCGTCCCCTGGGACGACCACGCCCTTGCCTGTGCCCGACTCTACGCACTGGGAAGGGAGCTGGCCGCTCGAACCGTCCGCTGGAACCTCTACTGGTGCGCCGGCCTGGCCGTGTTCCACACCCCTGCCGAGCAGGTCGAGCGAGAACGCGTCCAGGTCGGCCGGCTGCTCGCAGGAATCCACGACGGACTCGAGCGGTCCGGCCTCCCTTCCGACGGCGCCCTGTTCTTCGCGTCATCGGCGGGCGGCGCGTACGCGGGCTCGGTACACGCGCCCTTCACCGAGTTCTCCACCCCCGCTCCCCAGAACGCCTACGGCGAGGCCAAACTCGCCGTGGAGAAGGAGGCCGAGGCCCTGTCGCGCCGATGGCGGCTGCCCGTGGTGGCGGGCCGGATCACCAACCTCTACGGTCCCGGACAGAACCTCGGCAAGAACCAGGGCCTGGTCAGCGCCCTCGTCAAAGCACAGCTGACCGGAGACCCCCTGCGTCTGCGGGCCGCGCCGACGACGACGCGCGACTACATCTACGCGCGGGACTGCGCACGGATGGTGGTCGCGACGATGGATGCCGTGCGTTCCCGCACCCTGGGCAGGGACCCGTACGTCTGCAAGATCTTCGCCAGCGGGCGGTCGTTCCGGATCGACGGGCTTCTGGAGGTGGCCGAGCGCCTCTTCGACCAGCCGGTGCCCGTCCTCCACGAGTACCCGGCGGGCGGGGCGAGCACGGACTTCTCCGTCACGTCCCGGGTGTGGGAGGACCTCGTGTCGTCCCCGTTCCTCAACATCGAGGAAGGGATGCGGGCCGTCCGTGCGGACCTCAGATACCGGCTCGACCTCGACTAGCGGTGGTGCGTCCTTCGCGCAGCCCCACGAACACCGCCCGGGGAACAGGAGTCGACCAGGGCGGCCGCCCACCCCGGAAGGCGGCCCTGAACGCGCCGTCGGCGGTCCTGCCCTGATGCCGGTGATCGACGAGATCCTGCCCGCCGGCGTGGCGGTCTCCGAGGCGTTCGCCGACGATCCCGGCGCCTTCCTGTTCCCCGAGGAGGAGGCGGCGATCGCGCGGGCCGTGCCCGGACGCCGCCGTGAGTTCGCCACGGCCCGCCTCTGCGCCCGCCGGGCGCTGGCCGAGCTGGGGCGGCCGCCGGCCCCCCTGCTCCCGGGCGCACGCGGAGCCCCCTCATGGCCCGCGGGGGTGGTGGGCAGCATGACGCACTGCGAGGGCTACCGGGCGGCCGCGGTGGCACGTCGTGGCGACTTCGCCGCCCTCGGGATCGACGCCGAACCCCACCGGCCCCTTCCCGCGCATGTGCTGGAGGCCGTCGCGGTGCCCGGCGAACACGCCAGGCACCGCGTGCTGAGCGCCACTGTCCCGGGGGTCTGCTGGGACCGTGTGCTGTTCTGCGCCAAGGAGGCGGTGTACAAGGCGTGGTTCCCGCGGACCGGCCTGCCTCTGGAGTTCGGCGAGGCCGACATCGCCTTGCGTACGGACGGTTCGTTCACCGTCCGCGTGCGACGCCGCCACCCCTCCCCGGAACACTTCACCCCCCTTGCCTACGAGGGCCGCTGGGTCGCCACCTCCGCCCTGGTGGCCGCCGCCGTGGCCGAACCCGCCACCGCCCCGGCCACCGCCGCGGGGCCCGTACGTGCCGCGGACCGCTGAACACGAGAGCGCCGGTCCTGGACGCGGCCGGCCCCGGCCGGGACCTGGGGTCAGGTGAGGGTGAGGGGGAGGGCGGTCAGGCCACGGGTGAGGCGGGTCCGGCGCCAGGTCAGGGATTCCGCGGGGACGGCCAGGCGCGTGTTCGGGAAGCGGGTCAGCAGGGTGCGGAGGGCGATTTCCGTCGTCTCGGCCCGGGCCAGGGGGGCGCCCGGGCAGCGGTGGATGCCGTGGCCGAAGGAGAGGTGGCCGACGGCGTCGCGGTCGAGGTCGAGGCGGTGTGGGTCGGGGAACGCCGCCGGGTCGCGGTTCGCGGCCCCGGGGGCGATGAGCACCGGGAAGCCCGCCGGGATCTCGACCCCGCCGATGCGCAGGTCCTCCGTGTTGTGCCGGAAGGTGGCGACGCTCACCGGGGAGTCGAAGCGGAGCAGTTCGTCTAGGGCGCCGGGGATCAGGTCCGGGTCCCGGCGCAGGCGGTCGAACGCCTCCGGGTGCCGGAGCAGGGCCAGGACCGCGTTGCCGATGAAGTGGGTGGTCGTCTCGTGCCCGGCGACCATGAGGAGTGCGGCCAGGGAGACGGTCTCGAACCGGTCGAGGCCGCCCTCGTCGCAGTCGCGCAGGAGGGAACGGAGCGGGCCGTCGCCAGGGGTGGCGCGGGCCGTGTCGACGAGGTGGGTCAGGTAGTCGCCGATCCGGTGTGAAGCGGCGTCGACGCGGCCGGTGTCGGTCGCGTCGAAGAGAGCGTGGGACCAGTCGGCGAGGGGGGTTCGGTCGGTTTCGGGCACGCCCTGATGCGGCAGGCTGCTTATGTCGTCGCGCAGCCACCGCTCCGTGCAGCCGAGCTTGTCGGCGGCCTAGGGATACTTGTAGTTCCGGACGGTGGTGCACCGGCAGTACTCGCGCCGTGCTGAAACGGCTGCTGCGCGGACCGGGAGAGTCCGGCTCATGCCGACACCTCCTCGGCCTCGCACACCTCGCTCGTGAGCGCCAGCAGTTCGTCGAGGGTGTCGATCCCGTACGCGTCCCTCAGCCTGACGAGCGTCGCGACGCTCGGCGTCGTCTCGCCGGCGAGGAGGCGGGTGATGGTCGAGTTGCGTACCCCGGCGCGGGTGGCGATCGCGAGACTCGTGTGGTCCCCGGCCTCCTCGGCCTTGGCGTTGAGAACGTCGGTACGGAGGCGAATGGACACAGTTCCCTCCCTTCGCATGGGTTGCATCGCTGCAACGCAGTTGCTTGCGGTGATCGCCCTGGCGCTCGCCAAGAAGTGGATCAACGCCCACGAGGCACGTACCCAGGGACAGCTCAACGACATGGCGGAGCTGCGCCGCCAGCTCGACGAAGACCACGGCCGTCGACTGCTGGAAATCCAGGCCCGCGAGGAGCGGCTGAATCGATTCTCCGACGCCCACAACAGCCAACTCGTCAGCTTGGCCCAGCGACTTGACGAGGCACTGGCCGGGCAGCAGACGGAACGACACCTCCGCGCCGTGCTCCAGACGGAGTTCGACCAGCTCGCGGCCGAACACAACGCACTGATCATGGAGGTCCTACGAGAGCGTGCCGCCGCCTTCACCCGAAGCAATGGCCGCCCGTCGAGTTCCTCAACCTCCGGCTCCGCGGGGTCCCCCACGCCCCACGGGCCGGCCCGACTTCGAACCCCCCTCACCGCCATCCCGCAGCCACACAACGAGCACACTCACGCCGGCGAGGGTGTCGGCGACGCGGGATACCCCCTCCCCCAACCACCCCACGCCTCCCCGGCGGAAGGCCCCGGCAACTGCCGGGGCCTTCCACGTTCTCCACGACCCATCAGACCGTCGACTCCTGCCCTTCTCCCGTCGCGGTTCTTGAAAACGGGTTGAGTGCGCATACCCGCAGCGCCTCCGCACGCGCCTCCGCGAATGCCGCCACGACCGCCTCCCGCTGCACGCCCCACGCGGAAGCCTCGGTGTGCCCATCAGGGCGATGCTCGACGCGCTGCACGGCGGCCTCGGTGGTGTAGTTCTCCTCCCACTCCCACACCCACCCCGACCGCGGCTCCTGAGCCTCGGGGGTGGCCACGCGCTCCGTGCCGTCCGGCTCGTAGCAGGCCGGCCCGAGGGTCCACGTCTTCACCCGGGCCGGGATGTGCCTGCGAACCGTTCCCAGACCGCCAGGGACGGCCCGCTGCCACCACGCCGCCGAGAGCGCCTCGACCGAAGCGGGCTCGCCACGGTCCAACTCCCACTGCTCGGCCACGGCTTGTGCGTCCGACCCGTCCCAAAAGCCGACGACGTGAGCCCCCAGGTGGACCGCGTGTACCTTCTCCCCGTACGACTGCGCCGGCAGCTTCACCGGTTCCTCGACCGCGGCCTCCCCGGCCGGAGCGTCATCCACTCGGATCTCCATGACGCGGTCGAGCGTTACGAGCGCTGCCTTGTGGGCTGTCTCCAGCAGATGGCCGTACCGGTCCGAGGTCGTGACGATCGACTCGTGCCCGAGCCGCCGCTGCACGTACGTAAGGCTGTGCCCGTCCGACAGCAGCGCGGCGACGTGGGAGTGCCGCAGATCGTGGAAGGTCGGGAACTTCCAGTCGGGCAGCAGGCCCTCCTTCTTGGCCTTGGCGACGGCCCGGTTCCAGCGCTCCCAGAAGGTGCCGTACCTGATCCGCCCGCCGTCCAGCGCCCGGAACACGAGCACGTCCATCTCCTCCTCAGCGAGCCCGAACTCCTGCAGTTCTAGCCAGAGCTTGACGGGGATTCGGACCGTCCGCCGGCTGGCCGGGGACTTGGGCGGCCCCAGGTAGAAATCGGTGGGCGTGCGTCTCTTCCACGCTCGGGTCACGCGGACTTCGTGCTGGCCCGGCAGGGGGCTGCGCACGTGCTGCGCGGCCAGAGCTGTGATCTCCCCCCAGCGGAGGCCGGT
The DNA here is from genome assembly GCF_026627255.1 of Streptomyces antarcticus. Taxonomy (GTDB): domain Bacteria; phylum Actinomycetota; class Actinomycetes; order Streptomycetales; family Streptomycetaceae; genus Streptomyces; species Streptomyces antarcticus. The sequence goes on from NZ_JAPNLM010000001.1 coordinate 79,735, forward strand.
TCCGTAGGCCGTCCGTACGAGCATCCGGTCCGATGCCCGGGGGAAGCAGTCGACCAGGCCGGCGACTTCCTCGGGCGTCATGAACTCCATCTCGTCGCCGGAGTCGTCGTCCACGCCGTGCTCGTCGTCCTTGGGGAGCCGGGTGAGATCGCAGGGGTTGCGGTCCCTCAGCGGCGGCTCCGCGACCATGGCCTCCTTGAGGATCGACGACAGCAGCCCGTGCAGGCCGCGGAGCGTCCCCGAACTCATGTCCTTGGGCTTGCCGCGCCCTCGCCGCACCTTCGTGATGCGCATCTTGTTGATCCAGGCGCCGATCGTCGCTTTGCTGAAGTGCTCGGCGCTCCGGACGTCGCAGTTCCCGAAGGACGGGAAGATGTACATTTCCAACGCCCTGATTCGCTGCCGCTTGTAGTAGTCGCCAACCGTCCGGTTCGAGATCGACCGCCGGGCGAAGCCCTCGAACCGGTACTGCGCCTCGTCGCCGACCTCGGGGTCGATGTACCCCTTGCCCTTCACCCATCCTGATGGCCACTTGTGGCCGAGATCTTCGACGGCTTTCTTGAAGACCTTCGCTGCGTCCTCGTCGTCGAACCGCTCGTGCTGCCACTCGCCAGTTCTCGCGCCACCGTCGTGCCACTTCACCTGGTAGCTGGTGATCTCACCGTCACGGTTCTTCCGTGGAACAAGGGTCGCCATGGCGGGACAGAGTACCCCCGTGCTCCCACGGTGCTCCCACTGTCGCGCAAGAAGTGGCCACAATCGGGACGTCCTTGCTGGCCAGAGCGGGGATAAAGGAAGACGGCCGGAGCCCCCGCACAGTGGGCTCCGGCCGTCGGCTCTTTGGCCGTACGAGGTCAGATGTCGAGGCCGGTCAGGACCAGGACGCGCTCGTACGTGTAGTCGTCCATCGCGTAGCGCACGCCCTCGCGGCCCACACCGGACTGCTTGACGCCGCCGTACGGCATCTGGTCGGCGCGGTAGGACGGCGCGTCGCCGATGATCACACCGCCGACCTCGAGCTCGCGGTGGGCGCGGAAGGCCACCTGGACGTCGCGGGTGAAGACGCCGGCCTGCAGACCGAACTTCGAGTCGTTGACGGCGGCGAAGGCCTCGTCGGTGTTCTCGACCTTCCGCAGCGTCAGGACCGGTCCGAAGACCTCCTCGGTGGCGAGCTTGACGCCGGCCGGGACGTCCGCGAGGACGGTCGGCGCGTACGAGGCGCCGTCGCGCTTGCCGCCGGCGAGCAGCTTCGCCCCGGCGGACACGGCCTCGTCGACCCAGGCCTCGACGCGCTTGGCGGCGTCCTCGGAGACGAGGGGGCCGACGTCGGTGGCGGAGTCGGACGGGTCACCGGTGACCTGCGCCTGGACCGTGGCGACGACCTTCTCGACGAGGCGGTCGTAGACGGAGGCGTCGGCGATCACGCGCTGCACGGAGATGCAGGACTGGCCGGCCTGGTAGTTCGAGAAGGTCGCGATGCGGGTCGCGGCCCAGTCGAGGTCTGCCTCGGAGGCCCAGTCGGCGAGGACCACGGCCGCGGCGTTGCCGCCGAGCTCCAGGGTGCAGTGCTTGTGGGGCACCGACCGCTGGATGGCGTAGCCGACGGTGTCGGAGCCGGTGAAGGAGATGACGGGCAGACGCTCGTCCTTCACCAGGGCCGGCATCTTGTCGTTGGCGACCGGCAGGACCGACCAGGAGCCGGCCGGGAGGTCGGTCTCGGCGAGCAGCTCGCCCAGGATCAGCCCGGAGAGCGGGGTGGCCGGGGCGGGCTTGAGGATGATCGGCGCGCCGACGGCGATGGCCGGGGCCACCTTGTGGGCGCACAGGTTCAGCGGGAAGTTGAACGGCGCGATGCCGAGGACCGGGCCCTTGACGAAGCGGCGGGTCAGGGCGAGGCGGCCGACGCCGCCGGCGTCGGTGTCGAGGCGCTGGGCGTCTCCGCCGTTGAAGCGGCGGGCCTCTTCGGCGGCGAAGCGGAACACGGACACCGCACGGCCGACCTCGCCGCGGGCCCACTTGATCGGCTTGCCGTTCTCGGCGGAGATCAGCTGGGCGATCTCCTCGGTCCGCTCGGTGAGCCGCTTGGACACGTGGTCCAGGGCGGCGGCCCGTACGTGGGCGGGCGTCGCGGAGAACTCCGCCGTCACGGCGTACGCCGCGGCCACGGCCTCTTCGACCTGCGCGTCGGTGGGCACGCTGACGGTACCGACGAGGCGGCCGTCCCACGGGGAGTGGACGTCGAAGCTGTCCTCGCCGGTGGCCAGGCGGCCGGCGAGCCAGAAGGCGTGGGTGGAAGTCATGCGAATCCCGGCCCTTCGGAGTGTGCGGTGGGGTCCTGTCACCACCACCGTAGGACGCCGCCGGGGAATCGGTGTTTATCCGGCGTGGAGCGCCGCGTCGTCCGGCTTCGCCGCTTTGTCACTGTCCGGGCGGCGAACGGGCCCGTAGCGGGGCGGGGCCGGGGGGCCGGGGGCGGGGGTCCCGAACGAGGGAGCTACGCCGGGGCGGACGTGGCCTTCAGGGCCAGCCACAGCTCCATGCGCACGTCAGGGTCGTCCAGCGACCGGCCGAGGATCTCCTCGACGCGCTTCATCCGGTAGCGCAGGGTGTGCCGGTGCACGCCGAGGTCGGCCGCGGCCGCGTCCCACTGGCCGTGCCGGGACAGCCACGCCTGGAGCGAGGCCACCAGGTCGCCGCGCCCGGTCGCGTCGTGCTCCCGCAGGGCGCGCAGGGTGCCGTCCGCGAAGGCCCTTACGGCGTCGTCGGCGAGCAGGGGCAGGACCGAGCCCGCCGCCATCTCCTCGTGCTCCACCAGCGGCCGGCCGCGCCGCCGGGCCACGGCGAGGGCCTGGTCGGCCTGTTTGAGGGCCGCCGCGACCCCGCCGGAGCCGACCGGTGCGGACAGGCCGACCACCAGCTCGTCCGGCTCCGGACCGGAGGCGTCGCGGCCGCGCCGCGCCTCCAGGTTCTCCGCGTGTGCCAGGCAGGCCTGTACGGCCGACCCTCCGTCGGCGGCCAGGACCACCAGCCGGCCCGGCTCCGGCACCACCAGCAGCGCCTCTCCCGTACGGGCCGCCGCCGACTCCACCGCGTCGGCCAGCAGCGCGAGCCCCTCCGGCTGGGCCGTGCCGGGCAGCGCGGGCTCGGCCGCGATCAGCCGGAACGGCGCCTCGAGCAGGGCCCCGTACAGGTCCCCGGCCACGGCCCGGGCGCGCTCGGCCTCCCCGGCCATCAGCATCCGCAGTACGGCCGCGCCGAGCCGGGACTCGGCGTCGTGCAGCGAGCGGGAGCGCTCGGTGGTGAGGGTGAGCAGCGCGACGGCGGAGTGGACGGCGTACCGCTCGGCGGTGCCGAGGGGGGCCCCGGTGCCCACCGCGAGGGCGCCCCGGGCGCGCCGGCCCGTACCGAGGGACTGGAGCTCGACCCGGTCCTCGGAGCCGCCGACGACGGCGCTGGCCGGCGCGGGCCGCTCGCGCAGCCGCTCCACGTCGGGGGTGAGCCGGGCGGCGCGGCGGGCGGCCCATTCGGGGGCGGCGGCGACCACCGCGCCCGAGGTGTCGTACAGCGCGGCCCAGCCGTGCACGTGCGCGGCCAGCCGCGCCAGCAGTTCGGCGGGCCCGTCGGCGGAGAGCGCGGCGCGGGTCAGCTCCCGCTGGGCCTCGAAGCCGGCGGTCACTGCGCGGTACTGGTCGGCGGCGAGGGCGGCGGACACGGCTTTGCTGATGGCGAGGAACGGGGTCCGCCGGGGCACCTCCAGCAGCGGCATGTCCTCGGCCGCCGCGGCCTCGATCAGGGCCTCGGGGACGGCGTCGTAGTTGACGCCGACCGCGAAGCCGATGCCGACGACCCCGGCCGCGGAGAGGCGGCGTACGTAGCGGCGCATCTCCTGCGGATCCTCCGCGTCCAGCTTCATCGCGGTGACCAGGAGCAGTTCCCCGCCCTCCATGTAGGGGACGGGGTCGGCGAGCTCGCTGACGTGGGCCCAGCGCACCGGGGTGTCGAGGCGGCCCTCCCCCGCCCGGACGCTGAGCTTGAGCGCCGAGTGCTGGACGAGTGAGGCGAGGGTGAGCGGCATCGGTTACCAGGGTCCTTGGCGGAGGGGGCGGCGGACGGCTGCGGCGGAAGGCGGCGGAGGCCGGTGGACGGCCCCCTCGACGGACGACGACGACTTCGACGGCGACGACGACGACGACGACGACATCAGGAGAGCGCACGCGCCGGCCGCCGTTTTCGCCGTGTCGTACGAACGGCTCCCCTCGATTCTGCCACCCCGTACGGTTTCGGCCTCCCGGTCCGCGCCATGCGTCATACGTCGCGCACCCGGCACCCGGCACCCGCCTCAGGGCGCGTCCGCCAGCCGGACCAGCAGCGGGGCCGCCCGCTCCCCGCGTACGGAGGTCAGCGACAGCACCGCGTGCCCCGGCGGTACGGCGTGCGCCAGGTCGGAGGCCGACCAGCGCTCCCGCTCCACCTGGCGCACGGTCACGGCGTCCGTGGTGACGGCCTTGCCGGTGACGAGCTTGCGGAAGGCGTGGATGGCCCGGGTGAGCGGCTGGTCGGCGAAGACGGTGCGGTGGGTGACGTCGCGCGCCTCGACCCACTCGGTGCCCCAGGCCTCGGCGAAGCGTTTGCCGTCCCAGGTGGTGACCCCGGAGAAGGCCATCCGGCAGCCGACCGCGCCGAGCAGCGGGGTGCGTAGCCCCTCCGGTACGTCGTCCAGGGAACGCAGCGTGAGCAGGACTCCCGCATGGGCCGAGCGCAGCCGCTGGATGCCGCGCACCGCCTCCGGGGTGAGGGTGTGGGAGGCGTCGTCAAGGGCGAGGAACGCGAAGAGGGAACGGTCGGTACGGGCGGCCACGGCCGCGTTGAACTGGGCCAGCAGCAGCCGGGCCAGCATCCGCGAGGCATCGGCGTGAGCGCGCTCGGGCAGGTCGACGCGGACCCGGATGGGGTGCTCCAGGGCGCGCAGCGAGAACGGCCGTCCAGCGCCGGTGGTGTCGAAGAAGCCGGCGAAGGCGGGCCGGTCCAGCAGGGCCACCCGGTCGGCGAGGGCCGGTCCGGGGTCGCCGGGCGCCCCGTGCTGGCGGCGGCGGGCGTCGAGTTCGCGGAGCATCGGCGCCCGGCCGGTCTCCTCCAGGCCGCGCCGCAGTCCGGCGACGGCGTCCGGCTCCTGGTCGAGCAGCTCGCGCAGCTCGGGCACGGCGGGGAAACGGCCGTGGACGGCGCGGAACGGCCCGAGGAGCTGGGCCAGCGCGGTGGCGGCGCGGCGCACCTCGACCCCGGGGACGTCGCCGACGAACGCCTCGGCCAGCAGGGTGGCCGCCTCGTCGGGGTCGGTGGTGCCGCCGTAGAGATCGAGATCGTAGACGGAGGCGGGGTCGCCGACGCGGACGACGACGTCGTACGCCTCGTCGGGCCCGAGCCGCGCCCCGGTCGCGCCGACGGCGACGACGGCGGCCTGGCCGGCGAGCGCCTGGAGCGCCAGCGACTCGACGACCGGCCGCACGAGGCGGCCGGTCTTTCCACTGCCGGAGGGGCCGACGGCGAGCACCGAGGTGCCGAGGACGTCGGGGTCGAGGGCGAAGGCGGTGCCGCGGCGGGCGTACGGGTTACGGACTCCGTCCTCGACGGTGCCGAGCAGCACCTGCCGGGAGAGCAGGTCGTGCCGGGCGGCCCGTACGGGCAGGTCCCGCGCCCCGGAGGGGTGCACGCACGCCCCGGCGCCCTTGTCCCGCACGGCGTCGGCGAAGGCACGCAGCCGGGAGGGGTCGACGCGCACGGAGTCCCAGGCCCGGCGGATGCGCGCATAGTCCACGTCGTTCATCCGCCCGGCCCCGACCTCCCCCTCCAGCCGATCGGCGACGTCCCCAAGCCCGGCCTCCCGCACGGAAACCCACCGCACGGGATCGTTGTCGGCTCCGGCCTCGATGTGGGTGGGGAGCGCGGGGCGGGCGGCTCGCGCTGCGCGGCTGCCGAACGTCCGGCGGCCCAGTTCGGGCCAGCGGCCGAGGCGGCCGAAGCCGAAGAGCAGGGCCCCGGCGACGATGGCGTACCAGAGGTACGAGGCGACGACGGAGGCGTTGCCGCCGGCCCACGAATCGGGCGTGAACATGTACAGCGGCCACAGCCAGAACCCGCCGAGGTAGCCGTTCCACAGCAGCGACCACAGCAGCAGTCCCGCCAGCAGGGCGATCAGCGCCCCGCTGACCAGCTGCCGGATCGGGGTCACCTCCGGCTCCTCGGCGGCGCGCGGCACGTGTCCGTACGCCCACACGCCGGGCCCGTCGGAGCTCCGCGCCGTTCGCAGCCAGTCCGCCAGGGCGGGGACGCGGCCGGGGGGCGGGGGGGCCGGGGCGTGGCGGGGTTTCGGGGGGGCCGGGGGTGTGGCCGGTCTGGGAAGGTGGCCCGTGTGGGTGGTGCGTCCGTCGTGCGTGCCGTCCGTGTCCATGAACCCCTGCCCCCTGCCAGTGCCCTGCGCTGCGGCGCTCAATCTAGTGCCCCGCCCGCCCGCGGGGCTCGTACCGCGCAGTGATCCGGACGGCCCGGGCCCGACCACTCCTATGGCCGCCGCGGACAAGGAAACGCACCCACCACTCCCGATCGGCGCATGCCTTCCCCCCTCCCCCGGGCCTAGCCTGCGGACAAAGACACAAGTGCGTCCGAAAACACCCCCAGGAGCCCCCTATGACCGCTGTCCCGCAGGAGCGCCGCATCGTCACCGCGATCCCCGGCCCCAAGTCGCAGGAGCTGCAGGCCCGCCGTCTGTCGACGGTCGCCGGCGGCGTGGGCTCCGTGCTCCCCGTCTTCACGGCCCGCGCGGGCGGCGGCATCATCGAGGACGTCGACGGCAACCGCCTGATCGACTTCGGCTCCGGCATCGCCGTGACCTCCGTCGGCGCCTCCGCCGAGGCCGTCGTGCGCCGCGCTTCCGCGCAGCTCGCGGACTTCACGCACACCTGTTTCATGGTCACCCCGTACGAGGGCTACGTAGAGGTCTGCGAGGCCCTCGCCGAGCTCACCCCGGGTGACCACGCCAAGAAGTCGGCCCTGTTCAACTCCGGCGCCGAGGCCGTCGAGAACGCCGTCAAGATCGCCCGTTCGTACACCAAGCGCCAGGCCGTCGTCGTCTTCGACCACGGCTACCACGGCCGCACGAACCTCACGATGGCCCTGACCTCGAAGAACATGCCGTACAAGCAGGGCTTCGGCCCGTTCGCCCCCGAGGTCTACCGCGTCCCGGTCGCCTACGGCTACCGCTGGCCCACCGGCGCCGAGAACTGCGGCCCCGAGGCCGCCGCCCAGGCCATCGACCAGATCAGCAAGCAGATCGGCGCCGACAACGTCGCCGCGATCATCATCGAGCCGGTCCTCGGCGAGGGCGGATTCATCGAGCCGGCCAAGGGCTTCCTGCCGGCGCTGGTGAAGTTCGCCAACGACAACGGCATCGTCTTCGTCGCCGACGAGATCCAGTCCGGGTTCTGCCGCACCGGCCAGTGGTTCGCGTGCGAGGACGAGGGCATCGTCCCCGACCTGATCACCACCGCCAAGGGCATCGCGGGCGGCCTGCCGCTCGCCGCCGTGACCGGCCGCGCCGAGATGATGGACTCCGTCCACGGCGGTGGCCTGGGCGGTACGTACGGCGGCAACCCGGTGGCGTGCGCCGGTGCGCTCGGCTCCATCGAGACCATGAAGGAGCTCGACCTCAACGCCGCGGCGAAGAAGATCGAGTCCCTCATGAAGACCCGCCTGACGGCCATGCAGGAGAAGTACGACATCATCGGCGACATCCGCGGCCGCGGGGCCATGATCGCGATCGAGCTCGTCAAGGACCCCGTCTCCAAGACCCCGTTCCCGGAGGCCGCCGGCGCGCTCGCCAAGGCCTGCCACGCCGAGGGCGTGCTCGTGCTCACCTGCGGCACCTACGGCAACGTGCTCCGCTTCCTGCCGCCGATCGTCATCGGCGAGGACCTGCTGAACGAGGGCCTGGACATCATCGAGGCCGCGTTCGCGGGCATCTGACCGAAGGGTCGAACGGCCGAGCGCTCCGCTCGAGCGCTACCGCCGGTAACCGTCGGGCGCTGTGAAGAAGGTGTGGGGGGCCGATGGCGGGAAGGCGTTCCTGCTGTCGGCCCCCCTTCCCCTGCCGTACGGTTTCTGCAGATGAGTGAGACACCCCGTTCCTGGGAAACCGGGGGCGACACCAGTGCCGGGCTTCCCCAGCGCCGCACTGGGCATGCGTTCGCGCACACTCCTCACCGATCGGACAGCCGTTCGCCCCAAACCCCCCGGGGCGTGCGGCAACCCGGTCCGGGCGGCCGTCCCGGAACCATCCCCCCTGTTCCGGGACGGCCGGCCATCCTCCTCGTCGCCGCGCTCTGCGGCCTGCTCCTCTCCCTCGCCACCTGGCAGGTACTGGCCGTCGGCCCGCTGCTGGCGCCCGACCACGCGCTGAGCCGCGCACTGGTGCGCACGGTCCCGGACTCCGTCACCGAACGCCTCTCGGACCTCGGCAACATCCCGGTCGCCGTCCCCGTCCTCGCCCTCGCCATGGCGTACGCCGCCTGGCGCGGCCGGCGCCGCGCCGCCCTCGCGGCCGGCCTGGCGATGGCCCTCGTACCGGCGCTGGTCGTCCCGCTCAAGCTGTGGACCGCCCGGCCGGGCCCCCTGGAACCCTGGGCCGCCGGGTACTACCCCTCGGGCCACACCGCGACCGCGTTCGTCGCGTACGCCGGGGCCGCCCTGCTCGTACGCCCGTACACCCGCCGCCCCTGGCCGGCGGCCGCGGCCCTGGCCCTCACGGGGGCGACCGGCGCCGGGCTGGTCCTGCGGGGCTGGCACTGGCCGCTGGACGTCCTGGCGAGCGTCCTGCTGTGTACCCCGCTGCTGCTGGTGGTGCGCCGGATGGCCACTGCCGATCCGGACCGCCGCCAAGGCCGGGGGATCTAGCGGGCGTTCCCGCTCCGGGCCGCGCGGCCGGCCCTGAGTCCGCGGCGCGGGATCTGGTTGCATGAGGTCCCATGAACGCCATAGTCACGAGCGTCATCGCGGTCCTCGGCACCTTGCTCGGCTCGACGGTGACGCACGTCTTCCAGCAGCGGTCCGCGCGGCGCATGGAGCGAAACGCCCTCGAAGCACAGCTGCGCCAGGAACGGCTGGACGTGTACGGCACGTACGCCGGGCTGCTCGTCGACTTCCGCCAGGCCGCGCTGCACCACTGGTTCTGTGTGCATGAGGGCCGCGACGCCGACGACGAAGCCGCCCTGCGCAAGCGCTCGTTCGAGCTGCGCTCCGGCGCGCAGCACGCCCTGTTCCAGCTCCAGCTGATCGCCGACCAGCCCGATCTCACCGCCGCCGCGGTCGAGGCCTTCACATCGGTCGGCGCGGTCAACCGGGCGCGGGACCGCGCCGACCTCGACGTCCGGCGGGACGCGAGCCGCGAGCTGATCGACGGCTTCGTCGGCACGGCCCGCCGGTACGTCCAGGCGGCTCCCGGCCGACTGCCGTCGTAGTGCGCGGTGCCGCCGCAGCGCCGAAGTGGGCCGCGGTGCCGCCGCAGTGCCGAAGTGGGCCGTCGAAGGCCCCCTGGGCGGAGGGGACTTCGACGGCATGCACTAGCCGCCGAAGTACGCGTCGAAGTTGCGGCTGAACTCCCAGCCGCCGAAGCGGTCCCAGTTGATCGACCAGGTCATCAGGCCGCGCAGGGCGGGCCAGGTGCCGTGGGTCTGGTAGCCGCCGCAGTTCGTCTTCTTCGTCAGGCAGTCCAGCGCCTTGTTCACCTCGGCGGGCGCGGTGTGGCCGTTGCCCGCGTTGGTCGTCGCGGGAAGGCCGATGGCCACCTGATCCGGGCGCAGCGCGGGGAAGACGCGGGCGGTGTTGCCCGCGACCGGGAAGCCGGTCAGGAGCATGTCGGTCATGGCGATGTGGAAGTCCGCGCCGCCCATGGAGTGGTACTGGTTGTCGAGGCCCATGATCGAGCCCGAGTTGTAGTCCTGGACGTGGAGCAGGGTGAGGTCGTCGCGCAGGGCGTGGATGACCGGGAGGTAGGCGCCGGCGCGCGGGTCCTGTCCGCCCCAGGGGCCGGAGCCGTAGTACTGGTAGCCGAGCTGGACGAAGAAGGTCTCGGGGGCCATGGTCAGGACGAAGTCCGGGCCGTACCTGGCCTTGAGGGTCTTCACGGCGGAGATCAGGTTGACGATGACGGGGGTGGTCGGGGCGCGGAAGTCGGTGTCCCCCGTCGCCAGGGAGAGGGAGTGGCCCTCGAAGTCGATGTCGAGGCCGTTGAGCCCGTACTCGTCGATGATCTTGCCGACGGAGGTGACGAAGGCGTCGCGGGCGGCGGTGGTGGCGAGCTGGACCTGGCCGTTCTGGCCGCCGATGGAGATCAGCACCTTCTTGCCGGCGGCCTGCTTGGCCTTGATCGCCGCCTTGAACTCGGCCGGCGACTCGACGTTCGGGCACTCGGCGACCGGGCAGAGCTGGAAGCGGATGTCTCCCGAGGTCACGGACGTCGGCTCGCCGAAGGCGAGGTTGATGACGTCCCAGGAGGCGGGGACGTCGGCCATCCGGACGTAGCCGGAGCCGTTGGCGAAGCTGGAGTGCAGGTAGCCGACCAGGGCGTGCGCGGGCAGGCCGGGGTTGCCCGGGTTGCCGCCGCCCGTCGTGGTCGCGGAGACGGGGGCGCTCTTCGCGGACTCGCCCGCGGCGTTCACGGCGCCGACCCGGAAGGTGTACGTGGTGGACGCGGCGAGGCCGGTCACCGTCGCCGACGCGGCGGTGACGGTCAGGGGCGCGGCGCCGTCCCGGTAGACCTTGTACGAGGTGGCCCCGGCGGCGGCCGACCAGGAGAGCGACACCGAGTCGGAGGAGGTGGCCGATGCCGTCAGGCCCGTGGGGGCGGCCGGGGGCCGGGGCTCCTCGGGGCCGGTGCCGCCGGGGTCGGGGCCGACCACCGTGAAGTCGTCGGTGAGGTGGGCCGGCTGGCCGTACCAGCCGTGGGTGTAGACCGTCACGGAGGTCGTCGACGGGCCGGTGCGGAAGGTGGTCGCCAGCTGCTTCCACGCGCCCGGGCTCTGGGTCCAGGCGGACACGTCGGTGGTGCCGGTACCGCTCGCGCCGAGGTAGACGTACGCGCCCTGCACCCAGGCGCCGAGCGTGTACGTGGAGTCGGGCTTGACGGTGACGGTCTGGGCGCAGCGGGCGTTGTCCTGGCCCGCCGGGGTGGCCTTCAGGGCGGAACTCCCGCCGTGGACGGGGGTGGTGACGGTGGTGCCGCTGCCGCCGGAGCAGCTCCAGCCGTCGAGGCCGGACTCGAAGCCGCCGTTGCGGACGAGGTCGGCGTCTGCCGCCGCGGCCGGCGGGCCCGCGGCGAGGAAGCCGGCCACCGCCAGGGCGGCGGCCGTAAGGATGGACGTGGCTCTGCGCACAACTGCCTCCGGGGCATGGGGGGATGGAGGGGTCAGCGGCGCCCAAGATGGTCCAGACCAATGGCCTTGTCAATGCCCCTGTCAACTTTTACGACCCGCCTTCTCCTCGCCGGCGGCCCCGTGGGCGACGCTCGCCGCGGCCTCGTGCATCGCCAGCTCCAGCACGGCCGGGTCCGTGAGGGTCCCCCGGCCGTCCGGGAGCACCAGCCAGCGCACCCCGCCCGCCGCCCGGCCGGGGTACGGGACCACGATCCAGGTCCCGCGGCCCGCCCCCCGTACGCCGGTGCCGATCCAGCGGGACGCCGTCCCCGGGGGAACGAAGAAGCCCAGCCGCGGCATCGGCGTACCGCCGCGCCGCGCGGCGCCGAAGTCGGCGAGCACCGGGCCGGGCCGCTCCACGAGGAGCCCGAGCACGTCGAGGGTGGCCTGCCCGAGCTCCGCGGGCAGGATCAGCACGTCCCAGCCCCGGCCGGCGGGCAGGAGCGCCGCCCCGAGGGGACCGCGCTCCCACTCCCACCGGCAGGCCTCGGGATCCGGCGCCGTCGATACCAGCCATTCCACTGCCGTCTTGACCCCCGGGATAGCCATCGCCCGGCCTCCGTTCCGTCTGGTGAAGGGTTCTCACCGGGAGAGAGCGGGGCCGGGCGCGGGTATGACGCGGGTTTCGTTACTCCGTGGTAGTGAAAGGGGTCACACGGCGAGCGGCCGTGCGGGGCGGGCACGCCGGGGCGCGCGCACCGCGATCGGCGGATCGGCGGATCAGCCGACCAGCCGATCAGCTGTCGAATCCGAGGCCGACGCGGTCCAGCGCCTTGAGCCACAGGTTCCGGTGCCCGCCGTTGCTGTCGGCGCGGGCCAGCGACCACTTGGTGAGGCTGATGCCGGTCCAGGCGAGCGGCTCCGGCGGGAACGGCATCGGCTTGGAGCGGACCATCTCCAGCTCCGTGCGCTCGGTCCGCTCCCCCGCGAGCAGGTCGAGCATCACGTCGGCGCCGAAGCGGGTGGCCCCGACGCCGAGCCCGGTGTAGCCCGCGGCGTACGCGACCTTGCCCGCGTGCGCGGTGCCGAAGAAGGCCGAGAAGCGCGCGCAGGTGTCGATCGCCCCGCCCCAGGCATGGCTGAAATTGACCCCCTCCAGCTGGGGGAAGCAGATGAAGAAGTGCTCCGCCAGCTTGAGGTAGGTCTCGGGGCGGTGGTCGTGCTCCGCGTCGAGCCGGCCGCCGTAGGGGTAGATCGCGTCGTAGCCGCCCCACAGGATGCGGCGATCGGGGGTGATCCGGAAGTAGTGGAACTGGTTGGCGCTGTCGCCCAGGCCCTGGCGGTTCTTCCAGCCGACCGAGTCGAGCTGGGCCTCGGTCAGCGGTTCGGTCATCAGGGCGTAGTCGTAGACCGGGACGGTGAGCGGCCGGATCCGCTTGACCAGCGAGGGGAAGATGTTGGTGCCGAGCGCCACCCGGCGGGCGAAGACCCGCCCGTACGGGGTGCGTACGGCCATCCCGGCCCCGGAGGCGGCCAGGTCCAGGCCGCGGGTGTGCTCGTAGATCCGCACCCCGAGGCCGAGGCAGGCCTGCTTGAGGCCCCAGGCCAGCTTCGCCGGGTTGAGCATCGCGACGCTGTCGCGGTCCCAGACGCCGCCGAGGAAGGTCGGGGAGTCGACTTCGGCGCGCAGGGCGTCGCGATCCAGCCACTGGGAGCCGCCGGCGAGGCCGAGGCGCTCCGCCTCCGCGTGCAGCTCGCGCAGCTCCTCGACCTGGTGCGGCTCGGTGGCCACGTCGATCTCACCGCTGCGCTCGAAGTCGCAGTCGATGCCGTAGCGGGCGACGGCCTCCTCGATGGCGTCGAGGTTGCGGGCGCCCAGCTCCTCCAGCTTCGCCAGCTCGTCCGGCCAGCGGGCCAGCCCGTTGGCCAGGCCGTGGGTGAGGGAGGCGGCGCAGAATCCGCCGTTGCGGCCCGAGGCGGCCCAGCCCGCCTCGTGGCCCTCGATCAGGACGACGTCCCGGGCGGGGTCGCGCTCCTTGGCGAGCAGCGCGGTCCACAGGCCGCTGTAGCCGGCGCCGATGACGAGCAGGTCGCAGTGCTCGTCGCCGGTGAGGGCGGGCTGTGGGGCGGGCTTGCCGGGGTCGTCCAGCCAGTACGAGACCGGCCGTGCCGCGGAAAGGGATCGTGCAGCGGTGCGCATGGCGTCTGGGGCCATGTCTTCCAACTCCCTACGGGTGACTTACTTGGGCTGCGCCTTCTTGCGGCGGTTGCCGACCATCTGGCCGGCGAGGACCACCAGCACCGCGATGACGAACATCGCCGTGCCGATGACGTTGATCTGTACAGGCGTACCGCGCTGGGCCGATCCCCACACGAACATGGGGAAGGTGACGGTGTTGCCCGAGTTGAAGTTGGTGATGATGAAGTCGTCGAACGAGAGCGCGAAGGAGAGCAGCGCGCCCGCCGCGATGCCGGGGGCGGCGATCGGCAGGGTGACCCGTACGAAGGTCTGCACCGGCCCCGCGTAGAGGTCGCGGGCGGCCTCCTCCAGCCGGGGGTCCATCGACAGGACGCGCGCCTTGACGGCGGCGACGACGAAGCTGAGGCAGAACATGATGTGGGCGATGAGGATCGTCCAGAAGCCCAGCTGGATGCCCATGTTGAGGAAGAGCGCGAGCAGCGAGGCCGCCATCACGATCTCGGGCATGGCCATGGGCAGGAAGATCAGCGAGTTGACCGCGCCGCGCCCCCGGAACCGGTAGCGGACCATCGCGAAGGCTATGGCGGTACCGAGCGCGGTGGCGGCCAGCGTGGCCCACAGGGCGATCTGGAGGGACAGCGAGAGCGAGCCGCACAGGTCGGCTACCCCGCAGGGGTCCTTCCAGGCGTCGAGGGAGAACTCCTGCCAGGCGTAGTTGAACCGTCCGGTGGGGTTGTTGAAGGAGAAGACGGTGACGACGACGTTCGGAAGGATCATGTAGGCGAGCGTGGCGAGGCCCGCGATGACGACTAGATTGCGCCGGAGCCACGTGATGGGTGTGCGCATCAGACCAGGTCCTCCGTCCCCGCTCGGCGGATGTAGATGGTGACCATGATCAGCACGATGGCCATGAGGATGAAGGACAGCGCGGCCGCCGTCGGGTAGTCGAGGATCCGCAGGTACTGCGACTGGATGACGTTGCCGATCATCCGGGTGTCCGTGGAGCCGAGCAGCTCGGCGTTGACGTAGTCGCCGCTCGCCGGGATGAAGGTGAGCAGGGTCCCGGAGACCACGCCCGGCATGGACAGCGGGAAGGTCACCTTGCGGAAGACCGTGGCGGGGCGGGCGTAGAGGTCCCCGGCCGCCTCGTGGAGGCGGGTGTCGATGCGCTCCAGCGAGGAGTACAGCGGCAGGATCATGAAGGGAAGGAAGTTGTACGTGAGGCCGCAGACCACCGCGAGCGGCGTGGCCAGCACCCGGTCGCCCTGGGTCATGCCGAGCAAGCTGGTGACGTCGAGGAAGCCGATGTCGTTGAGGACGCCGACCACCGGGCCGCCGTCGGCGAGGATCGTCTTCCAGGCCAGGGTGCGGATCAGGAAGCTGGTGAAGAACGGGGCGATGACCAGCACCAGCAGCAGGTTGCGCCAGCGGCCGGCCTTGAAGGCGATCAGGTAGGCCAGCGGGTACCCGAGCATCAGGCACAGCACGGTGGCGGTGCCCGCGTAGAGCAGGGAGCGCAGGAACTGCGGGTAGTACTCGGTGAAGGCGTCCCAGTAGGTCTGGAAGTGCCAGGTGACCCGGAAGCCCTCTTCGAGGGAGCCGGTCTGCACCGAGGTGGAGGCCTGGTAGACCATCGGCAGCACGAAGAACACGAGCAGCCACAGGATGCCGGGGAGCAGCAGCCAGTACGGGATCAGCCGCTTGCGCAGCGACGCCCGGTGCACCGGGGGCTCGGCTTGGGCGGGCGCCTGGGGCGGCGCCGCGGTGGCGGTCACGCGCCCTCCTCCACCGTCTCGATGCCCGCGGCGCCCGTCGTCCCCGCAAGCATGGACTGGGCCGCGTCGAGTCCGAAGGTGTGCTCCGGGTTCCAGTGCAGGATCACCTCGGCGCCGGGGACCAGGCGGGCGTCCCGCTCGATGTTCTGCGCGTACACCTCCAGCTCGGGGCAGACCGGGCTGTCGATGACGTACTGGGTGGAGACGCCGATGAAGGAGGAGGCTGCGATCCGGCCGGGAACCTTGTTGCGGCCGGCCGCGATGGAGTGCTCCTCGTCGGCGATGACCAGGGATATCTTCTCCGGGCGCACCCCGACGAGCAGCTTTCCGCCCGCGGCGGGCGTGGTCGAACATCGGGCCGCGGGCAGCCGGAGCGTGGCGCCCGGGGCGCAGACCACGACCTCGGAGCCGGCGGACTCCACGGAGGCCTCGATGAGGTTGGAGGTGCCGAGGAAGTTCGCGACGAAGGTGGTGCCGGGGTTCTCGTACAGCTCGGCGGGGGCGCCCAGCTGCTCGACGCGGCCGCCGTTCATCACGGCGACCGTGTCGGCCATGGTCATGGCCTCTTCCTGGTCGTGCGTGACGTGCACGAAGGTGATGCCGACCTCGGTCTGTATGCGCTTGAGCTCCAGCTGCATCTGGCGGCGCAGCTTGAGGTCGAGGGCGCCCAGCGGCTCGTCGAGGAGGAGCACCTGGGGGTGGTTGATCAGCGCGCGGGCCACGGCGACGCGCTGCTGCTGGCCGCCGGAGAGCTGGTGCGGCTTGCGCTGGGCGAACTGGCCGAGCTGGACCAGCTCCAGCATGTCGTCGACCTGCTTCTTGACCGACTTGATGCCGCGGCGGCGCAGCCCGAAGGCGACGTTCTCGTAGATGTTCAGGTGCGGGAAGAGGGCGTAGCTCTGGAAGACCGTGTTGACCGGGCGCTTGTACGGCGGCAGGTCTGTGACCTCGCGGTCGCCGAGGTGGACCGTGCCGGTGGAGGGCTCCTCCAGGCCGGCGATCATGCGCAGGGTGGTGGTCTTCCCGCAGCCCGAGGCGCCGAGCAGGGCGAAGAAGGAGCCCTGGGGGATGGTGAGGTCCAGCGGGTGCACGGCGGTGAAGGTGCCGTAGTGCTTGCTGATCCCGGCGAGGCGGACGTCGCCGCCCGCGGTCTTGTCAGTCATGGGTGGGTCCCGGGGTTGGGTGCGGAAGATGTCGGGGCTCGGCGGCGCCGGCCGGGATGCGCCGCCCGCCGGGCTGGTCCGGTGGGCGGCGCCCCGGTCCTCCGGGGCTCGCCGCGGCGCCTGGCGCCGGGCGCTAGGCGCCGATGAGCTTGGCGAACTTCTCTTCGTACGCCGTCTCTTCCTCACTGGTGAGGGAGCGGAAGGCGTGGGACTTGGCGGTCATGGCCTTGTCCGGGACGATCAGGGTGTTCTCCGCGAGCTCGGGGTCGATCTTGGCGAGCTCGTCCTTGACCCCCTCGACCGGGCAGACGTAGCTGATGTACGCCGCGAGCTGCGCGGCGACCGGGAGCTCGTAGTAGTAGTCGATGAGCTGCTCCGCGTTGGCCTTGTGACCGGCCTTCGCGGGGACCAGGAGGTTGTCGCTGGAGGTGATGTAGCCGGCGGCCGGGATCGCGTACTTGATGTCCGGGTTGCCGGCCTGGAGCTGGATGACGTCGCCCGCCCAGGCGAGGCAGGCTGCGAGGTCGCCCTTGTCGAGGTCGGCGGTGTAGTCGTTGCCCGTGAAGCGGCGGATCTGGTTCTTGTCCACGCCCTTCTGGAGCCGGCCGATCGCCCCGTCGTAGTCGGCGTCGGTGAAGTTCGACGGGTCCTTGCCCTGGTCGAGCAGGGTCATGCCGACGCTGTCGCGCATCTCGGTGAGGAAGCCGACCCGCCCCTTGAGGGTGGGGTCGTCGAGGAGCTGGGTGACGGAGTCGACCGTCTTCCCGCCGGTGGCCTTGGAGTTGTAGGCGATGACGGTGGAGATGCCGGTCCAGGGGTAGCTGTACGCGCGCCCCGGGTCCCAGTCGGGGCTGCGGAACTGCGGGGAGAGGTTGGCGAAGGCGTGCGGGATGCGGGAGGCGTCCAGCTTCTGCGCCCAGCCGAGGCGGATCATGCGGGCCGCGAGCCAGTCGGTGACGACGATCAGGTCGCGGCCGGTGTCCTGCCCGGCCGCGAGCTGCGGGCGGATCTTCCCGAAGAACTCGACGTTGTCGTTGATGTCCTCGGTGTACTTGACCTTGATCCCGGTCCGTTTGGTGAACTCCTCCAAGGTGGGCCGGGACTTCTCGTCCTCGCTGGTGTCCATGTACTCGGTCCAGTTGGAGAAGACGATCTCCTTCTCCCTGTCCGAGCGGTCGTCGGAGGCCGCCGCCGCGGCGCCCTCCCGCTTGGCGGGAGGGATGCCGCAGCCGGCGAGGGCGGTCAGGCCCCCGAGGGTGAGCGCTCCGACTCCGGACGCCCGCAGCAGCGAGCGGCGGGTGAGGGCGCCCCGACCGCTGTCAAGGCTGCGCCGCATCGCGGCGAGTTGCGCCGCCGAGAGGCGGTCGGGCTCGAACTGCTCCATGCGCGTTGCCCTTTCGGGATGGGTACGTCGCCGCTGGTCCGGCGGCTGGCTTCTATCGGTCCCCGAAGATCGTGCGGTGCCAGTCCTTCGCGGCGACCGCGGTGTTGTCGTACATCACGTGCTTGACCTGCGTGTACTCCTCGAAGGAGTAGGCGCTCATGTCCTTTCCGAAGCCGCTCGCCTTGTAGCCGCCGTGGGGCATCTCGCTGATGATCGGAATGTGGTCGTTGACCCACACGCAGCCCGCCTTGAGCTCGCGGGTGGCGCGGTTCGCCCGGTAGATGTCGCGGCTCCAGGCAGAGGCCGCGAGTCCGTACGGGGTGTCGTTGGCCAGCGCGATGCCCTCGTCGTCGGTGTCGAAGGGCAGGACGACGAGGACCGGGCCGAAGATCTCGGACTGGACGACCTCGCTGTCCTGGGCCGCGCCGGAGATGAGGGTGGGCCGGTAGTACGCGCCTTCGGCGAGCTCGCCGCCCGGGGCCTCGCCGCCGGTGACGACGGTGGCGTAGGACCGGGCGCGCTCGACGAAGCCGGCGACGCGGTCGCGCTGGGCGTGCGAGACGAGCGGGCCGAGGTCGGTCGTGGCCGCGAAGGGATCGCCGAGGCGCACGGTCTCCATCAGCTCGGCGACCCGGGCGACGAAGGCGTCGTGGAGGGGGCGCTGGACGTAGGCGCGGGTGGCGGCCGTGCAGTCCTGGCCCGTGTTGATCAGGGAGGCGGCGACCGCGCCGTGCGCGGCCGCCTCCAGGTCGGCGTCGTCGAAGACGAGGAAGGGAGCCTTGCCACCGAGCTCCAGGTGCAGCCGCTTGACGGTGGCGGTGGCGATCTCCGCGACCCGCTTGCCGACGGCGGTGGAGCCGGTGAAGGAGGTCATGACCACGTCCGGGTGGCCGACCAGGTGCTCGCCGGCGTCGCGCCCGGCGCCGGTGACGATGTTGACCACCCCGTCGGGCAGGCCCGCTTCCTTGGCGGCCTGCGCGAACATCAGGGAGGTCAGCGGGGTCAGCTCGGCGGGCTTGAGGACGATGGTGTTGCCCGCCGCGATGGCCGGGAGGATCTTCCAGGCGGCCATCTGGAGCGGATAGTTCCAGGGCGCGATGGAGCCGACCACCCCGATGGCCTCGCGGCGTACGTAGGAGGTGTGGTCGCCGGAGTACTCGCCGGCCGCCTGCCCCTGGAGGTGGCGCGCGGCACCGGCGAAGAAGGCGGTGTTGTCGATGGTCCCCGGCACGTCGAACTCCGTGGACAGCTTGACCGGCTTGCCGCACTGCAGGGACTCGGCGTACGCGAAGTCCTCCGCCTGCTCTGCCAGTACGGCGGCCAGCCGGTGCAGGGCGTCCGAACGCTCGCCGGGGGTGGCGCCGGACCAGGCCGGGAAGGCCCTCTTGGCGGCGGCGACGGCCGCGTCGACGTCCGCCGTGCTCGCGAGTTCGTAGGTGAGGACCTCGTCACCGGTGGCCGGATCGACCACGGTGTGTGACCGGCCCGAGGTGCCGGACCTGAGCTGTCCGTCGATGTACTGCGCGCCGTCCGCGAAGCGGTCCTTGACCTGGAAGCGGTTGCCCATCACGCTCTCACGCTCTCCGTAGCTACAGTTCGAGCTACAGCTCGAATTGAGTGCCGATCCTGGCAGAGGTGGTGCCCCCGGCCAAGTGATTCCGTTGTTTCCTTTTGATTACGCGACGAAATCGGTCGACCATGTGTCGAGGCGCGCCCGAAATCCCGTACGAAGTGTCAGTGGCGACTGTCAGACTCGCGTGCATGGAGATGATCGACGAACTGATCAAGCAGGTCAGCAGCGGTGAACGGGTGAAGTTCCTGCCGTTCTGGGGGCACCGCCCGAGGCCGGACGGGTCGCTCGGACCCAGCTGTCTGAGCCAGTGGTGGCCGTCGGAGTTCACTGTGGGTGACGTCCGGTACGCCACGGCGGAGCACTGGATGATGGCCGGGAAGGCCCGGCTGTTCGAGGACCCGGAGGCCGAACGGGCCGCCCTGGGGGCGCAGACCCCGGCCGAGGCGAAGAAGGCCGGCCGGCTCGTGCGCGGCTTCGACAACGCGGTGTGGGAGCGGGAGCGGTTCGCCCTCGTGGTGGAGGGCAGCGTCCACAAGTTCGGCGCCGATCCGGCACTGCGCTCGTACCTCCTGTCCACCGGGAACCGGGTGCTGGTGGAGGCGAGCCCGATGGACCGGATCTGGGGCGTCGGGCTGGCTGCCGACGACGAGCGCGCCATGGACCCGGCCCGCTGGCGCGGGCTGAACCTGCTGGGCTTCGCGCTCATGGAGGCGCGGGGGCGGCTGCGGCAGGCCGCGGCGTGAGCGTCCGCCGCCGGGCCGCCGCGGTGATCGTCCGGGACGGGGGCGGCAACCGTGATGGTGCCGACGCCGCCGCAGGCCGCGCGGTTCTGAGGGGCACCGTCCCCGGCCCGCGTTAATTGCCTGGCGGACGCCGCCGCCCGGCGCCTACCGTGATGCTCGTCCAGGTGCGCAGGCGAGACCTGCTTCCACTGTTAATGGGGCGGCCGCGGGTTCGAGTCCCGTCACCGGCTTCGTGCCGGTGTAGCTCAGTCGGTAGAGCACCACGTGGTTTCGCCGCACTCGATCTCTGGACACCTTTCTCACGCACCTCCCGGTGCGCGGGCTGCGGCTCCTTCCTTCCAAGAATTCAGGCCGCCGCCGCTTTGATCTCGGGAGGCCGCGCGGGGGGATGCCCGGTGCGCAGGCGACGGCTCCTTCGGATCGATCGGTCGCGGGTTCGAGTCCCGCCCGGCTCCGGCCGGTAGCTCAGTCGGCAGAGCAATTGACAACGCCGTCTCCGACCTTGATCTCGGGCATCCCCGCGTCGCGCCTCCCCCGGTACTTCTCTGATGGATTCGGGGGGATTCACACATGGCTCGTTTCAACCTGCGCCGGTCCAAGGCGGCTCCCGACGCGACCGCCGCGACCGCTTCGCCCACCTCGCCCGTCCGCTCGACCGGCCGCCGCGCCCGCACCCACGAAGGCGGCCCCGGCCACGAGCGCGATCCGCGCTCCGAGCTGTTCCTGCTCGCGGTCGCCAACTTCGTGGCGCAGAAGACCTTCTACGAGGCCGGGGACGAGCGCGACGACCGCTTCGCGGCACTCGTGCGCCGGCTCGCGGTCGAGGACCC
The DNA here is from genome assembly GCF_026627255.1 of Streptomyces antarcticus. Classification (GTDB taxonomy): domain Bacteria; phylum Actinomycetota; class Actinomycetes; order Streptomycetales; family Streptomycetaceae; genus Streptomyces; species Streptomyces antarcticus. The sequence goes on from NZ_JAPNLM010000001.1 coordinate 100,805, forward strand.
GCAGTGGACGGCGGGCCTGCTGGGCTGGCTCCGCGGTGACGCGAACATGCGGACCGCCTCACTCGTCGGCGCCGCCGAGTACGTACGGGCCCGGCTCGACGCGGGCGCCGCCGGCGGGCCGTCGAACCGCCAGGTCGTCGACTCCGTCCTGCGGCGCGCGGACGAGCCCGGTGAGCTGCTGGCCTACTGGACGTCGGCGTACGGCAGGAACGTGCCCAAGCCCGTCAAGCGCGGCATCGCCGACGCCGTCCGCCGGCTCTACTCCCCCACCTCGCTCCTGAAGTACGACACCGCCTCCCGGGGATACCGCTTCGGCGATGTCCTCAACGTGGTGCACGCCTCGCCCGACCCGGCCAAGCCGTGGCAGGGCGAGCTGTTCCGGCACGCCCTCGACCGGCGCCACCACCCGCAGGACGCACGAGTCCCGGACGGCAGCCGCGTCCTCGTCGCCCACCGGGCGCTGATGGAGCTGCCGGTCGCCGAACGGCGCGCCGTGGTCACAGGTCCCGGCGGCGCGGAGCGGCTCGCCGCGGCGGGCATGACCTGGGAGGCGCTGGCCGGCTGGCTGCAGGGGCCGATGGACGCGGCCGCCTGGGAGGCGGTCATCCCGTCCATGGGCCCGATGGCCCTGCTGCGCAACCTGCGGAACTTCGACGAGGCCGGGGTCTCGGACGCGGTGGCCGCCGGGGTCGCGGAGAGGATCTCCGGCCCGGAGGCCGTCGCCCGATCCCGGCAGTTCCCCTTCCGCTACCTGGCCGCCTACCAGCACGCCCCCTCGCTGCGCTGGGCGTATCCGCTGGAGCGGGCGCTCGGGCACTCGCTGGCCAACGTCCCGGCCCTGCCCGGCCGGACGCTGGTCCTCGTCGACCGCTCGGGATCGATGTGGTCCGCGCTGTCGGAGCGCTCCCGGCTCAACCGGGCGGACGCGGCGGCCGTGTTCGGAGCGGCGCTGGCGCTGCGGGCCGCGGAGGCGGACCTGGTGCAGTTCGGCACCTCCAGCCAGGTCGTCGCGTACGCCCGCGGCGAGTCCGTGCTGAAGGTCCTGGAGCGGTTCGGCGACCTCGGCGGCACCAACACGGCGCAGGCCGTGAAGGAGCACTACCGGGGACACGACCGGGTTCTGATCGTCACCGACGAGCAGGCCGCCTCCTACCGGTACGGCGGTGATCCGACGACCGAGGTGCCGGCCGAGGTGCCGGTGTACACCTGGAACCTGGCCGGCTACCGCGTGGGCCACGCGCCCTCCGGCTCGGCCAACCGGTACGCCTTCGGCGGTCTCACCGACGCGGCCTTCCGCATGGTGTCCCTGATCGAGGACGGCCGGGACGCCGACTGGCCCTGGCTCGTCTGAGGCCGTCCGACGGCCGTCCGACGCCCGCCTCGCCGCCGGGCCGGTCCGACGGCGGGGGCGCCCCCTCAGGGGCGCTCCCCCCGCCGGTCAGACCTTCTCGGAGACCGGGAAGTCCGCGTACGGGCCGTCGTGGTCGCCGTCGGGTATCCCGGCGAGGACCCCGAAGAACAGCACCGTGACGAGGATGGCCACCACGATGCCGACCGTGCCCGTGATGATGCCGGCCAGCGCCACCCCGCCGTTGTCCGCCTCGCCCCGGGTGACCTTGCCGCGGCCCAGGACGCCGAAGACGACGGCGGCGATGCCGAGCGGCAGGCCCACGAAGGCCAGGAAGCACCCGAACAGCCCGAGGACGACGGCGGCGATGCCGAGGACCAGGGCGGTGATGCCGAAGCCGTTGCTCGGCCGCTGGCCGTACGGCGGGTATCCGCCCGGCCCGGAGTGGAACGCGGGGCCGGCGTACCCCGCGTCCCCCGGGTACCCGTAGCCCGGCACGGCGGCCGGGGCGGTGGGGTATCCGTACCCGTACGCCCCCTGGCCGGGCTGGGCGGGATGGCCGTACGCGGGCCGGCCGGACCCGTCCGGCCCGGATATCACCGTGTCGGCGGTGGGCGGGGCGTCACCCGGCATCCCGGCGAGCGTCGGATGGTCGTGCACGGACCGCGGTCCCGGCACCCCCGGCACACCGGGCGGCCCCGACACCCCCGGCGGTCCCGGCACCCCCGGCACCCCCGCCGCGCCCCCCGGACCCGCCGCTCCCGCGGACGGGTCCTGCGTCTTGCCCAGCTCGACCGCCGGCCGCTCGGGCGGCGCCCACGGGCCCCTCGGCTCCTGGCTGTTCCCGGTCATACGGCACCCCCCTCTCGTACATCCATGCTAGGCGCTGCCACCGACAGTCACCCGGCTGCCTACGATGAACGCCGAACTGCCCGCACCCGCGTCCCACCGGAGGCACCCTCATGACCGACCTGCACCCCTTCATCGCGGGGCTGCCCAAGGCGGAACTCCACGTCCACCACGTCGGCTCGGCGTCCCCTCGCATCGTGGCGGAGCTCGCGTCCCGGCACCCCGACTCGAAGGTCCCCACCGATCCCGAGGCCCTCGCCGACTACTTCACCTTCACCGACTTCGCGCACTTCATCGAGGTGTACCTGTCGGTCGTCGACCTGGTCCGCACCCCCGACGACGTACGGACCCTCACCTTCGAGGTCGCCCGTGACATGGCCCGGCAGAACATCCGCTACGCCGAGCTGACCATCACCCCGTACTCCTCCACGCGCCGCGGCATCGAGGAGAAGGCCTTCATGGAGGCCATCGAGGACGCCCGCAGGGCGGCCGAGACCGAGCTCGGCGTCATCCTGCGCTGGTGCTTCGACATCCCCGGCGAGGCCGGCCTGGAGGCCGCCGCCGAGACCGCCCGCCTCGCCGTCGACCTGCGCCCCGAGGGACTGGTCTCCTTCGGCCTCGGCGGCCCCGAGATCGGCGTCCCGCGCCCGCAGTTCAAGCCGTACTTCGACCGGGCGCGCGCCGTCGGCCTGCACAGCGTCCCGCACGCCGGCGAGACCACCGGACCGGAGACCGTCTGGGACGCCATCCGCGAGCTGGGCGCCGAGCGCATCGGCCACGGCACCAGCGCCGCCCAGGACCCGGAGCTCCTCGCCTACCTCGCCGAGCACCGGATCGCGCTGGAGGTCTGCCCGACGTCCAACATCGCCACCCGCGCGGTGACCGACCTCGACCTCCACCCGGTCAAGGAGATGGTCGCGGCGGGCGTGCTCGTCACCATCAACAGCGACGACCCGCCGATGTTCGGATCCGACCTCAACAACGAGTACGCGGTGGCCGCCCGCCTCCTCGGCCTCGACGAGCGCGGTCTCGCGCAGCTCGCGAAGAACGCCGTCGAGGCCTCGTTCCTGGACCCGGCCGGCAAGGCGCGGATCACCGCGGAGATCGACACGTACACCGACGGGTGGCTCGCGCCCTGAAGTCCCCCCGAGAATGGGGCCATGCGCACCCTGACTGCCGTAGGCCACCGCGGCGATCCCTACCGTGTCCGTGAGAACACCCTTCCGTCGATCCGCTCCGCCTTCGCCCGCGGGGCGGACGCGGTCGAGATCGACGTACGGCTGACCCGCGACGGGGTGCCGGTCCTGCTCCACGACGAGGCGCTCCAGCGGCTGTGGGGCCGTGACGTGCGGCTCGACGCCGTCACGGCCCCACAGCTCCGGGAGCTCGCGGGGGGCGGGATCCCGACCCTGCGCGAGGCGCTGATGGCGGCGGGCGCGGGCCGGGTGATGATCGACCTGCCCGGCGCCTCCACGGAGGCGGTACGGACCGTCGTGGACCTGGTCCGCGAGTGCGGGGCGCGGGACCGGACGTACTACTGCGCGGGGCCGAACAGCATGCTGGCGGTGCGCGCCGCCGACCCGGGCGCGGAGATCGCGCTGACCTGGACCACGCTGTCGCCGCCGCGGCGGGTGCTGACCGACGCCGTGCGCCCGCGTTGGCTCAACTACCGGTTCGGGCTGGTGAGCCGGGAGCTGTGCGACGCGCTGCACCGGGACGGGCTGCTGGTGTCGGCCTGGACGGCGGACACGAAGCGGACGATGCGCTCCCTCCTCGCCGCCGGGGTGGACTCGGTGACCACGAACCGGGTGGACGCGCTGGCGGACGTGCGCGCCGAGTTCGGTCGGTGATACCCCGGCTCGCCGAGCGCCTGCGGCACGCGGGTCCCCGGTGGCGGGACCTCGGCCTCACCCTGCTCGTGCAGCTGGCCTCCACCATGCCCTTCGTCCTGCCCGAGCAGCCCGGCGGATCTCCGAAGAGCTGGCCCGCGTACGCGGTGACCCTGGCCGGCGCGCTGCCGCTGATCTGGCGGCGGCGCGCCCCGGTGACGGTGCTGGCGGCCATCGTCGGCGCCGGGTTCTTCTACAGCCTGGCGATGGACGGCCCGGGCCAGCCCCTGCCGTACGGGCCGCTGATCGCCTTCTACACGGTGGCCGTGCTGTGCCCGCCGCGGACCCGGGCGGTGGTCGGCGCGGTGCTCGTGGCCGCCTCGTTCCCGGCGGTGCGTTGGAACACCGGATCGGCGCGGGAGCTGCTCTTCACGCTGTTCATCGGCGGTGCGGCGTACGCGCTGGGACGGCTGCAGTACACCCGGCAGGCGTACACGGCGGCGGTGGAGGACCGGGCGGAGCAGCTGGAGCGGGCGAACCGGATCGAGGCGGAGCAGGCGGCGGCCCGCGAACGGGCCCGGATCGCACGGGAGATGCACGACATCCTCTCGCACGCGGTCAGCATCATGATCGTGCAGGCGGAGGCCGGGCCGGTGGCGGTGCGCGGGGCGCCGGCGCGGGCCGAGGCCGCCTTCGACGCGATCGCCGAAACGGGGCGCGACGCTATGGCCCAGCTGCGGACGATGCTGGGGGTGCTGCGCACGGACGAGGCGGCGCCGCGCGCGCCACAGCCCGGGATCGCCGCGCTGCCGGCGCTGTTGGAACGGGTACGGGGCAGCGGACCGCGGGTCGTGTACGAGCGGACGGGCGCGGTGCGCGGGCTGCCGGCCGCGCTGGAGGCGACGGTGCACCGGGTGGTGCAGGAGGCGCTGACGAACGTGGTGAAGCACGCCGTGGCCTCGCAGGTGGAGGTGCGGCTGGAGTACGGGGCGCGGACGCTCACGGTCTCGGTGGCGGACGACGGACGCGGGCCCCGCCCGGGGCCGGGCGGCGGCGGGCACGGCCTGATCGGGATCCGGGAGCGGGCGGCGGCGCACGGCGGGACGGCGGAGGCCGGGCCGGGGCCGGGCGGCCGCGGCTTCGTGGTGCGGGTGGTCCTTGTAACGTCGCGGCTGGAGGTGGGGAGTTGACGATCCGTGTGGTGGTGGCCGACGACCAGGAGCTGGTGCGCAGCGGGTTCGCGATGATCCTGGACGCGCAGCCGGACATCGAGGTCGTGGCGGAGGTGGGGGACGGCGCCGCGGCCGTCGCCGCGGTGGTGCGGCTGGCCCCGGACGTGGCGCTGCTGGACATCCGGATGCCGGTGCTGGACGGGATCGAGGCGTGCCGGGCGATCACTGCGGGCGGCGGCTGCCGGACGGTGATGCTGACGACCTTCGATTCGGACGCGTACGTGTACGAGGCGCTGCACGCCGGGGCGAGCGGCTTCCTGCTGAAGGACGTGCGGCGGGACGATCTGGTGCACGCGGTGCGGGTGGTGACGGCCGGCGACTCCCTGCTGGCACCGTCGGTCGCGCGGAGGCTGATCGAGGAGTACACGGCGGCGACGGGACGTCCGGCGCCGTCGCCGGACCGCCTGGAGACGCTGGAGGTACTGACGGCGCGGGAGCGCGAGACCCTGCTGCACCTCGGGCGCGGGCTGTCGAACGCGGAGATCGCGGTGGCGCTGGTGGTGAGCGAGCACACGGTGAAGTCGCACGTGGGGAACGTGCTGGCGAAGCTGGGGCTGCGGGACCGGATCCAGGCGGTGATCTGCGCGTACGAGACGGGTCTCATCGCGGCGGGGGCCACGGCTGCGGCTGCGGCCGGGGGCCGCTCCGGGGTCTCTCCCTCCAAGGTTTCTCCCTCTGGGGGGTGAGGGGCGGCGTGTCGGCTCCCTCTGGCCGGTGAGTAGTCGTACCGGAGAAGACCCCTCTGCGGGGTGATCCGCGACTACCCCTGTGACCAGGAGCATTGAGGTCGTCGGGGCGAGAGGGCCCCGCGGATCTCACAGGGGGAGCCCACCATGAACGCCCGTACGCGCACACTGATCGCCGCCGCTCTGGTCCTGGGCGTCGCGTCCGGCCAGGCCGCGGCCCACGCCGCTCCGGCCCCGGCGGGGACTGCCGCCGCGGCGTCCTCCGCCTGCCCCGGGCGGACGATTGCGGCGCCGCCCGACGCGGCGGCGCTGGCGCGGGCGATCGCCGGTCTGGGCCCGGAGCACGGGGACGCCACCGCCGCGCTGGTCCGCGTGAGCGGCACGTGCGGGAGCTGGCGGGGCAGTTCGGGGGTCGCGGACATCCGCACCGGGCGCAAGGCCTTGGAGCAGGGCCGGTTCCGCGCTGGGTCGGTGACCAAGACCTTCACCGCGGCGGTCGTGCTCCAACTGGCCGCCGAGGGAGGGGTGGACCTGGACCGCCCGGTGCAGGAGTACCTGCCGGGACTGCTGTCGCCGGCCTTCAGGCCCGTCACCGTACGGCAGTTGCTGAACCACACGAGCGGAATCCGCCCCGCCGACGGCCCGGGCGACACCTTCGCCGATGCCTACGCGCACCGGTTCGGCCTCGACGACCCCCGCGCCCTGATCGCCAACGCGGTCGCCAAGGGGCCCGAGTTCGACCCGGGGACGCGGCAGCACTACCTCAACATCGACTACACGGTCCTGGGGGTGCTGATCGAGAAGGTGACGGGGACCTCGTACGAGCGGGCCGTGACCAGCCGGATACTCAAGCCGCTCGGCCTGCGCGACACCTCGCTGCCGGCCCGTACGCAGATCCGCGTACCGGGCCCGCACAACCGCGGCTACCAGGAGGTGCCGACAGCGGGTGGGGGCACCCGTCTGGTCGACGTGACCGAGTGGGGCTCCTCCCGGGAGTGGGCCGCCGGGGACCTCATATCGACCACGGCCGACCTGGAGCGCTTCACCCTGGCGCTGTTCGGCGGCCGGGTCGTGCCCGCCGCCCAGCTGGAGGAGATGTTCACGGTGCCCGGGGTGACGGACTTCGTCACCGGGGCCGCGGCGGACCAGACGGCCGGTTTGAAGCGGTTCGCGCTGCCCGGCGGCACGGTGGCCTGGGGCAAGACGGGCGGTCGCTACGGCTACAACACCGTGATCGGCGGGACCCGGGACCTGTCCCGGACCCTGGTGTACTCGGTGAACTCCACCGATGCCAAGGGGCGGGAGATGAACCCGGTGGCCCTCGGCATCGTGATGGCGGCCTTCGCCGGATAGCCGCCGCGGCGGGTGGCGCCGGTCAGGCGGCCGCGCGCGGGGTGACCGGCACGGCCTCCAGCCGCTTGATCGCGCGGCGCAGGATCAGGAGGGGGATCACGCCGAAGACGCCGAAGGAGATGTCGATGAGCGACCAGAGGAAGGGGATGCCGCGGATAGGGCCGCAGATCAGGGCCAGCGGGACGATGCCGGCACAGGCGATCATGCCGGCCTCGACGATCCATATGTTGCGGACGGGGTCGCGGTAGACCCCGTAGAAGAAGACGGCGATGACGAGGTGGGCGAAGGCGAGCCAGTCGGTGCCGTAGAGCAGGAAGGGGTACTCGGCGTCGGCCCGGTCCAGTCCGTCGCCCACCCGTCGCAGCCACGCGTTGTCCACCAGGGAGTTCCCGAGGCGGAGCTCGCTGACGAGGGGGAAGGCGGTGAGTCCGCTGAGGACGAGACACACGAGGAACAGCAACAGCCAGGCACGGATACGCCGCTGAAGGGCGCTTCTCTCGCTCATGGAAGGTAGCCTACCCACATTTCTGAACACGTTCAGCACAATCCCTGAACATGTTCAGTTCCGCACCGCCCGCCGCTCAGAGCCCGACGATCGCGTTCCAGCGCTTGGCGAGGGACCGGCGCTCGGTGGAGGAGATGTCCCGGGCTACGACGAGGCGCTTGCGCATCTCGTCGTCGGGGAAGATCAGCGGGTTCTCGGCCAGGGCGGCGGTCTCCTCGTCCTCCGAGCCGGCCAGGACCTCGCGGGCTGCCGGAACCGGGCAGACGTAGTTGACGGAGGCGGCCAGCTCCGCGGCCACCTCCGGGGAGTAGTAGTAGTCGATCAGGGCCTCGGCGTTCGCCTTGTGCCGGGCCAGGTTGGGGACGAGCAGGCTCTCCGCCCACAGTTCGGCCCCCTCCTCGGGGACCACGAACTCGATGTCGGGGTTGTCGGCCTGGAGCTGGATGGCGTCGCCGGAGTAGGCCTGGCAGGCGAGCACGTCGCCCTTGCTGAGGTCGGAGGTGTAGTCGTTGCCGGTGAAGCGGCGGATGTGCCTCTTCTTGACCATGCTCTCGACCTGGTCGCACATCCGGTGGAAGTCGGTCTCGGTCCAGGCGGTGACGTCCACCCCGTTGCCCTGCATCAGCAGGGCGAAGGACTCGTCGAGGCCGGAGAAGAGGGTGACCTTCCCCGCCAGGTCGGGCTGCCACAGGTCCTTGACGGACTTGATCTCCCGGCCCAGGGCCTTGCGGTTGTAGGCGATGCCGGTGATCCCCGACTGCCAGGGGACCGTGTGCAGCCGGCCGTCGTCGAAGGCGGGGGAACGCAGCTGCGGGTCGAGGTGCCGGGCCACGTTGGGCTGGGCCGAGCGGTCCATCTTCTGGGCCCAGCCCAGGTGGACGAAGCGGGCGGCCATCCAGTCGCTGACCACGGCCAGGTCGTGGCCGGTGTCCTGGCGGTTCATGAGGGCCGGGCTGATCTTGCCGAAGAACTCGTCGTTGTCGTTGATCTCCTCGGTGTACCGGACCTCGATGCCGGACTGCTCCGAGAAGGCCTCCAGGGTCGGACGGCGCGTCTCGTCCTCTTCGTCGGTGTCGATGTAGAGCGGCCAGTTGGAGAAGGCCACGCTCTGGTCCGGCTCGGACCGGTCGGGGCCCTGCCGCCGGCCCTCGGGGACGTAGGCGGCGGGCACACCGCAACCGGCGACTGCGGCCAGCAGACCCGTGGCACCGAGGCCGCGCAGCGCCGCGCGACGGGAGAAGGCGAGTTCAGGCATGGGCACAGCCTCGGGGAACGCGAGGGGGCGGACAATAGACATGGTGTCTACTGCCCGCCCCATCAACGCCGTGCTGTGACCGATGCGGCCGGTCAGGCGTCGAGCGAGGTCATCACGTGCTTGATGCGCGTGTAGTCCTCGAAGCCGTAGGCGGAGAGGTCCTTGCCGTAGCCGGACTTCTTGAAGCCGCCGTGAGGCATCTCGGCGACGAGCGGGATGTGGGTGTTGATCCACACGCAGCCGAAGTCGAGGTTCTTGGACATCCGCATCGCGCGGCCGTGGTCCTTGGTCCACACGGAGGAGGCGAGGGCGAACTCGACGCCGTTCGCGTACTCCACGGCCTGCGCCTCGTCGGTGAAGGACTGGACGGTGATGACGGGTCCGAATACCTCGTGCTGGATGATCTCGTCGTCCTGCTTGAGGCCGGAGACCACGGTCGGGGCGTAGAAGTAGCCCTTCTCGCCGACCTGGTGACCGCCCGCCTCGACCTTGGCGTGGGCGGGGAGGCGCTCGATGAAGCCCGCGACCTGCTTCAGCTGGTTCGGGTTGTTCAGCGCGCCGTACAGCACGTCCTCGTCGTCCGGCTGGCCCGTCTTGGTGTCGGCGGCCGCCTTGGCGAGCGCGGTCACGAACTCGTCGTGGATCGACTCGTGCACGAGCACGCGACAGGCGGCGGTACAGTCCTGGCCCGCGTTGAAGTAGCCCGCGACCGCGATGTCCTCGACGGCCTTGGCGATGTCGGCGTCCGCGAAGACCACCGCGGGGGCCTTGCCGCCCAGCTCCAGGTGGACGCGCTTGACGTCCTTCGAGGCGCTCTCGGCGACCTGCATGCCCGCGCGCACGGAACCGGTGATGGAGGCCATCGCCGGGGTGCGGTGCTCCACCATGGCCCGGCCGGTCTCGCGGTCGCCGCAGACGACGTTGAACACGCCCTTGGGCAGCACCGAGTCGATGATCTCCGCCATCAGGACGGTGGAGGCCGGGGTGGTGTCCGAGGGCTTGAGGACCACGGTGTTGCCCGCGGCGATGGCCGGGGCGAACTTCCACACGGCCATCATCATCGGGTAGTTCCACGGCGCGACCTGGGCGCAGACGCCGACCGGCTCGCGGCGGATGATCGAGGTCATCCCCTCCATGTACTCGCCGGCCGAGCGGCCCTCGAGCAGGCGGGCGGCGCCGGCGAAGAAGCGGATCTGGTCCACCATCGGCGGCAGCTCCTCGCTGGCCGTGAGGCCCAGCGGCTTGCCGGTGTTCTCCGACTCGGCGGCGACGAGCTCGTCCGCGCGCGCCTCGAAGGCGTCCGCGATCTTCAGCAGCGCCTTCTGCCGCTCCGACGGGGTGGTGTCGCGCCAGCCCGGGAAGGCGGCCGCGGCGGCGGCCATGGCCGCGTCGACGTCGGCCTGGCCCGAGAGCGGGGCGGTGGCGTACGCCTCGCCGGTGGCGGGGTTGACCACCTCGGTGGTCCGGCCGTCGGCGGCGTCCTTGAACTCCCCGCCGATGTAGTTGCGCAGACGACGCAGTTCGGTGGTCACTACAGCCACACTCCTGATCACATGTCCAACGATTGAGACGAATCCCAAGCCTAGCTCTTCGGCGGAAGCTTTCGACAGGCCCGGATGCCACGAACTACGAAATCAGTGAGATCCGAGTCGTCAAACAACGGATTTCATCGATTCCGCCTTGCGGAACAGACGACTCCTCGTGCACAGTGAGGTCGTGGTCAGTCGAAGCGCAGATTCCAGGAACAGACAACCGTCCCCTTCGGTCGATGCTGTGTCCCTGGCGATCATCGAGCAACTGCAGGAGGACGGTCGCCGTCCCTACGCAGCGATCGGCAAGGCCGTCGGCCTGTCGGAAGCGGCTGTGCGCCAGCGCGTGCAGAAGCTGCTCGACCAGGGCGTCATGCAGATCGTCGCCGTCACCGACCCGCTCACCGTGGGGCTCAGGCGCCAGGCGATGGTCGGGATCAACGTCGAGGGAGACCTCGACCCCGTGGCCGACGCCCTGGCGGCGATGGCCGAGTGCGAGTACGTGGTGATGACCGCGGGATCGTTCGACCTGATGGTGGAGATCGTCTGCGAGGACGACGACCACCTGCTCGAGACGATCAACAAGAAGATCCGCGCGCTCCCCGGCGTGCGATCAACCGAAAGCTTCGTTTACCTGAAGCTGAAGAAGCAGACCTACATGTGGGGAACCCGATAACCGTGAGCCAGGACCTCTCCAAGACCGCGTACGACCACCTGTGGATGCACTTCACCCGCATGTCGTCCTACGAGAACGCACCCGTCCCCACCATCGTCCGCGGTGAGGGCACGTACATCTGGGACGACAAGGGCAAGCGCTACCTCGACGGTCTCGCCGGACTGTTCGTGGTCAACGCCGGTCACGGCCGCAAGGAACTGGCCGAGGTCGCCTACAAGCAGGCCCAGGAACTCGCGTTCTTCCCCATCTGGTCGTACGCGCACCCCAAGGCCGTGGAGCTCGCCGAGCGCCTCGCCCACTACGCCCCGGGCGACCTGAACAAGGTCTTCTTCACCACCGGTGGCGGCGAGGCCGTCGAGACCGCGTGGAAGCTCGCGAAGCAGTACTTCAAGCTTCAGGGCAAGCACACCAAGTACAAGGTCATCTCGCGTGCGGTCGCCTACCACGGCACCCCGCAGGGCGCCCTGTCCATCACGGGCCTCCCGGCCCTGAAGGCCCCCTTCGAGCCGCTGGTCCCCGGCGCGCACAAGGTGGTCAACACCAACATCTACCGCGCCCCGATCTACGGCGACGACCCCGAGGCCTACGGCCGCTGGTGCGCCGACCAGATCGAGCAGGAGATCCTCTTCGAGGGCGCCGACACCGTCGCGGCCGTCTTCCTGGAGCCGGTGCAGAACGCCGGCGGCTGCTTCCCGCCGCCGCCCGGGTACTTCCAGCGGGTCCGCGAGATCTGCGACGAGTACGACGTGCTGCTCGTCTCCGACGAGACGATCTGCGCCTTCGGCCGCCTCGGCACCATGTTCGCCTGCGACAAGTTCGACTACGTCCCGGACATGATCACCTGTGCCAAGGGCATGACCTCGGGCTACTCCCCGATCGGCGCCTGCATCATCTCGGACCGCCTCGCGGAGCCGTTCTACAAGGGTGACAACACCTTCCTGCACGGCTACACCTTCGGCGGCCACCCGGTCTCCTCGGCGGTCGCGCTGGCCAACCTCGACATCTTCGACAAGGAAGGCCTCAACCAGCACGTGCTGGACAACGAGGACGCCTTCTTCTCGACGCTGAAGAAGCTGCACGACCTGCCGATCGTCGGCGACGTCCGCGGCAACGGCTACTTCTACGGCATCGAGCTCGTCAAGGACAAGAGCACCAAGGAGTCCTTCACGGATGAGGAGACGGAGCGCGTGCTCTACGGCTTCCTCTCCAAGGCGCTCTTCGAGAACGGCCTGTACTGCCGGGCCGACGACCGCGGTGACCCGGTCATCCAGCTGGCCCCGCCGCTGATCGCGGACCAGGGCACCTTCGACGAGATCGAAGGCATCCTGCGCTCGGTACTCACCGAGGCCTGGACCAAGCTCTAAAACGTCCGGCCACACGGCCCGGATCCCTCCGTTCGAGTGAGAACGAAGGGGTCCGGGCCGTGTGCTGTCCGCCGACAAGACGTTCATCTCTTTACATCTCTTTACGGCGCCAGTGACCGATCGGCCTCCGGCTTCGTTCCCCCGTCCGGGGGAGCCGGGCTGGTCCAGTCCCGATCCGCAGTCGAACCGAAGAGGTGTACGCCATGGTGGCCCCACCGGACAACGATGTGCTCTGGGCACGCTCCCTGCACTACTCCCACAGCGGCTCCCCCGGCCTCATCGGCGTCTCCGTCGGAGTCCGCCAGGGCGAGATCCTGGCCGTCACCGGCCCCCGCGGCAGCGGCAAGACCACGCTGCTGCGCTGCCTCTCCGGGCAGCTGCCGCCCGAGCAGGGCGAGGTCTGGTTCAACAGCGTCCCCGTGCACACCCTGGGCGACCCGGCCCGCGAGCGGATGCGCCGCGACCGGTTCGGCTGGATCGGGCCCGAGCCCGGGCTGCTGCCCGAGCTGAAGGTGTGGGAGAACGCGGCCCTGCCGCTGCTCCTCGCCGGCGCCTCCCACCGCACCGCCAAACACGCCGCCTGCGCCTGGCTGGAGCGCCTCGACATCGGCGCCTTCGCCCGCAAGCGGCCCTCCGCCCTCACCCGGGCCGAGTGCCAGCGCGTCGCCCTGGCCCGGGCCCTGGTCAACGAGCCCGCGGTGCTGTTCGCCGACGAGCCGACCGCCCCGCTCCACCGTGCCGAGCGGACCCTGCTGCTCCGTACGCTGACCACCGCCGCCCGGTCCCACGAGATCACCGTGGTGCTCGCCACCCACGACGAGGAGACCGCGGCCGCCGCCGACCGCCGCCTCGCCCTCCTCGACGGCCGGTCCGCCGAGGCCGCCGAGGCCGCCGCCGCCCAGGTGACCGAGGCCGCCCCCGACTCCCCCGGCTCCCCCGCCGCCGACACCACGGAGGACCAGGCCGCGTGCTCGCTCTCCGCCTAGCCCGTGGCTCCCGGCCGGTCGTCCAGCTGCGCCGGCTGCTCGTCGCCGCCGCCGCGGCCTGCACCGGGTTCCTGCTGCTGTACGTGCTCGCCGAGGCCCTGGATCGGCCCGCCGGATCGTTCCCCCGGCTGCTGTGGGCGCTGGTCCCGCTGGCCGCCACCGTCCAGCTCGCCGTGGCCGTGGCCCGTACCGACCCGGCGACCCGCCCCCGGGAGGGGCTGGACGCCGCCGGGCTGGGGCCCGTCCGGATCACCCTGGTCGCGACGATCTCCACCGCCGTCTCGTGCACCCTGGGCAGCGCGCTCGCCCTGGCCGTCTTCCTCCACCTGCGCGGGGATCTGGCCGGGCTGCCCTTCGACGGCGCCTGGGCCCGGCTGCTCCACGCGGACCGGCCGCTGCCCGTGGCCGCAGCCCTGACCCTGCTGGCCCTGGTGCCGCTGGCCGCGTCGGCCGCGACCGCCGTCCTGCTGCGCCCGCACACCCCGCTGGCCCCGCAGACCGGGCTGCCCTGGGGCATCACCCTCACCGCGTGCGGGCTCGCCACCCAGGCGTACGCGGGCCGCGGCGGACCCGGGATGCTGGCCGGCTGGTCGCTGACCGCGATCGGGCTCGCCCTCGCGGGGCCCGGTCTGGCCTACGCCTGCGGAACGCTGGTGCAGGCCGTACGCCCCGGTGCGCTGCGGCTGCTCGCCGGCCGGGCGCTCCAGGAGGAGGCCCCGCGGCTGGGGCCGCCGCTGGGCGTGCTGTGCGCGGTCGGCGCGGGCGCCCTCACCGCGCTGGCGCTGCGCGACCGGGGCGGGCTGCTCGTGCCGCTCGGCCCGCTGACCGGGCCGGCCGCGGCTCTGGTCGCCCTGTGCGCCGCCGCGACCCTTCTCACATCGGCCGTGGAGGCACGCCAGTCCCGCGGCCCCGGCCGCGAGGCCCTGCTCGCCCTCGGCGCTCCGGCCAAGGTCCTCCGTACGGCGGCGAGTTTGCGGGCCACGGCCCTCGTGGCCGTCTGCCTGCCGCTCAGCTGGGGTGTGGCGCAGCTGACGTCAATGGCATTGACCCGCTGACGCGGGGAGCCCTTAGTGTGGGCCGAATGGTCAACGCAGACATCGAGATCGAGACGCTCGACGAATTCGACCGGGTCGCCGCCCGGGGCTCGCTGAGCGGCTACCGGATCCAGTCCGTCAACCTGCTGGAGCGGACGTTCGCCCTGCTGGCCGCCGACACCTCGGCGGCCGTGTTCCTGGGCTGCGCGATGGAGCCCGACGCGTCGGCGAAGGTCCGCGCGGACGGGGCCCTGGTCTACCCGCCCGTCCCGGACCTGCCGTTCAACCCCTACCGGGGCCTGCTCTACACGCCGGACGAGCTGTTCGCCGGTCTGCCCTCCGGCTACGAGGCCACCCCGGACGCCCTGGCGTACGAGTGGCTCCAGGAGACCAAGGCGGACGGAGACGTCTTCTCCTCGATGCTGCGCTCGATCCACGACGACGCGGTCTCCGACGCCCTCGACGAGCACCTCGCGGGTGCCCGGGTCGTGGGCGTCATGGGCGGCCACGCCATGTCCCGCGGCGGTACGGACTACCGCGGCGCGGCCGAGCTCGGCCGGACGCTGGCCCGCTCCGGCCTCACGGTGGCCACCGGCGGCGGCCCCGGCGCGATGGAGGCCGCGAACCTGGGCGCGTACCTGGCCCCGGCGCCGGACGAGGCGCTCCCGGAGGCCTTGGAGCTGCTGTCGAAGGCCCCGTCCTTCACCCCGTCGGTGTCCGACTGGGCCGGGGCGGCCTTCGCCGTACGGGACCGCTGGCCCGGCGGCGGCGACTCGGTGGGCATCCCCACCTGGTTCTACGGGCACGAGCCGCCGAACGCGTTCGCCGGGCACGTCGCGAAGTACTTCGCGAACGCCACCCGGGAGGACGGTCTGCTGGCCCGGTCCACCGCGGGCGTGGTCTTCCTGCCGGGCGCCGCGGGCACCGTCCAGGAGGTCTTCGACAACGCCACGCCCAACTACTACTCGTCGCGGGGCGAGCCGACCCCGATGGTCCTGGTCGACCGTGCGCACTGGACCGAGCACCTCCCGGTGTGGCCGCTGCTCCGGGCACTGGCGCGCGGCCGTGCGATGGAGTCCCGGATCGCCCTGGTGGACTCGGTCGACGAGGTCCCGGCGGCGCTCGCGTCAATGCGCTGACCCCGGGAGGCAACTTTTCGGCCCTTTCTCACGTCTGGCATTGGTACAGCCAAACCTGCCAGACGTGAACGGAGCCTTCGGGTGCTCATAGGCCTGCTGACCGCCGTCGCGGCGTCCATCTGCTACGGCACGGGATCCGTCCTGCAAGCCGTCGGATCGCGCCGCGCCGCCCGGATGTCCCCGGCCGCGGCCGGGGTGACCGCGCACGGCGGACCCAATCTGTCGTCCACCGCGAAAGCCGCGATGACCTGGGAGTTCATCGTCGGCACCATCCTGGACTTCGTGGGCTTCGGGCTCGGCGCGCTGGCGGCCCGGATGCTCCCGCTGTTCCTCTCCCAGACGGTGATCAGCGCCAACCTGGTGGTCACCGCCGTCCTGAGCGTGAAGCTGCTCGGCATCCGGCTGACCCGCAAGGAGTGGACGTCGATCGGTGTCGTCTGCGCGGCGCTGGTCCTGCTGGCGACGGCGGCCGGCCACGAGGGCGGCCACCACGCCCCGATGTCCACCCACTGGTGGCTGCTGGGGATCACGCTGGTGCTGATGGTGGGCGGCACGGTCGCCGTGCGCCTCCTCGGAGGCGGGGCCGCGATCCTGGCCGGTCTGCTGTCGGGCCTCGGCTTCGGCGCGCTCGGCGTCGGCGTGCGGATCCTGGACGGGATCGACCCCTTCGACCTGGGCACGCTGCTGTCCGACCCGGCCCTCTACGCGATCCTGGCGGCGGGCTTCGGCGGCATGTACCTGCACACGGTCGCCCTCCAGATCGGCTCGGTGAACGGGGCGACCGCGGCCCTGGTCGTCGGCGAGACGGTCCTGCCGGGCGCGATCGGGGTGCTGTGGCTCGGCGACACCTCCCGGCCGGGCCTGGGCTGGCTGGCCGTCCTCGGCTTCGTCCTGGCGGTGGCCGGCGCGGTGGCGGTCGCCTGGTACGGCAAGCACGAGGGTGCCGAGGAGGAGGCCCAACCCCCGGTCCCGGCGGCGGTCGCGTAGCCGGACCCCCTCGGCCCCCCCCTCACCCGCGCGGCCGCCCCCTGGTGGCGGCCGTGCGGCGGCTGCCGCTTGCTGGACGGGGGAGAGAGCGAGGGGTCCATGGAGACCAGCAGCGCGCGGCTGCGCACCCCCCGGGCCGCCGGAACGGCCGGCATCGCCTTCGCGGTGCTGCTCGGAGCGGCGATCGTACTGATGCGGATCGCCATCCCGTCGGCCGACGGCGCCGACGCGGCCGCCGATCCCGGCGACCGCTGGGCGGTGCGGACGGCTCTGGAGATCGTCCCGTTCGCCGGGATCTCCTTCCTGTGGTTCATGGGCGCCCTGCGCGCGCACGCCGGGGAGGCCGAGGACCGGTTCGTCTCCACCGTCTTCCTCGGCAGCGGCATCGTCTTCGTCGCCACGCTGTTCGTCGCCGCCGCCGCGGCCGGCACCGTGCTCCAGGAGGGCACGGACACCGTGTTCGGCCGCCACTACGCGTACGTGGTCCTGACGACGTACGCGATGCGGATGGCGGCCGTGTTCGTCTTCGCGACCTCGACGATCGGCCGCCGTCTCGGGATCTTCCCGCGTCCGCTGGCGCTGCTGGGCTACGTCACGGGCCTGGTGCTGCTCGTCGTGGGCTCCGGGGTCCCCTGGTCCGAGCTGATCCTTCCGGCGTGGGCCCTGGTCGTGGGCCTGTACATCGTGCGGGCCGGCATCCGGTAGCGCCCTCCGTAGCCCTCGCGCATGCTGAGGAGGAGAAGAGATCACTCGGGGAATCGGGCCACGGAAGGGCTGATGACTCATGAGGCTCGTCGTCGACCTCAACCGCTGCCAGGGATACGCCCAGTGCGCGTTCCTCGCTCCCGACGTGTTCACCATGCACGGAGAGGAGTCGCTGCTGTACGACCCGGAGGCGCTGGACGAGCACCGCGAGGACGTCGCGCGCGCCGTCGCCGCCTGCCCGGTCGGGGCGATCCTCGTCGAGGCAGCGACCTCAGACGCCCGCGCCGCCCGCACCGCCCGCGTGCCGGTCTCCGGAGGCGCGTGGTGAGCGGTGACGGAACCCTGGAACACCTCAGGCGCGACGGCCGCATCGTGGTCGTCGGCGCTTCCCTCGCCGGCCTGCGGGCCGCCGAGACCATGCGGGAGAAGGGCTTCGCCGGCTCGCTGACGATGATCGGCGACGAGCCTTACGAGCCGTACGACCGGCCCCCGCTGTCGAAGCAGGTCCTCCTCGGCAAGGCGACCGCGGAGCACACCGCGCTCCCCCGCCGCCGGGAGATCGACGCCGAGTGGCGGCTCGGGGTCCCGGCCACCGGCCTGGACATGGCGGCGCGCCGGGTCCGGCTCGGCAACGGCGACGAGGTGGAGTACGACCGGCTGCTGATCGCCACCGGTGTCCGGGCGCGGCCCTGGCCGAACGAGGAGGAGGGCGCCCTCGGCGGGGTCTTCGTCCTGCGCACCCGTGACGACGGTGCCGCCCTGGAGCGCGCCCTGTCGGCCGGTCCCCGCCGGGTGCTGGTCATCGGGGCCGGTTTCACCGGGTCCGAGATCGCCTCCGCCTGCCGGGAGCGCGGCCTGCCCGTCACCGTCGCCGAGCGGGGCGCCGCGCCCCTGGTTGGCGCGCTCGGCGGGGTCATCGGCGAGGTCGCGGCCGGGATGCACCGCGAGAACGGCGTCGACCTGCGCACCGGGGTCATGGTGACCGGGCTGGAGGGCGACCCCTCCGGGCGGGTCCGTGCCGCCCACCTCTCGGACGGGGAGACGATCGAGGCCGACGTGGTGGTGGTCTCGCTCGGCGCCCAGCGCAACACCGAGTGGCTCTCCGGGTCGGGCCTGGGCGCCGGTCCCCGGGGCATCGCCTGCGACGCGGGCTGCCGAGCCTTCGACGTCCGGGGCATCGTCACCGACGACATCTTCGTGGCCGGTGACGTGGCACGCTCCCCGCACGCGCTCTTCGGGTACCAGTTCCTGTCGCTGGAGCACTGGGGCAACGCCGTCGCCCAGGCCGAGACGGCGGCTCACAACATGCTCAGCGAGAGCGTCGACCGCCTCCCGCACCTGTGGGTGCCGGGGTTCTGGTCCTCGCAGTTCGGCGTGAACATCAAGTCCGTCGGGGTGCCCCCGATGGGCACCGAGATCATGATCACGCAGGGCTCCCGCGATGAGCGCCGCTTCGCCGCCGTGTACGGCTACCAGGGCCGCGTGATCGCCGCGGTGACCTTCGACAACTGCCGCTGGCTGCCCTTCTACCAGCGGCAGATCGAGACGGGGGCGCCGTTCCCGGTGCCGTTCGAGACCGTGGACCGCAGGCCGGAGGGGCACAAGCCGATGTCCGCGGACTTCCCGGACCCCTCGGTGCCCACCCACGGGCCGACCATCACCCTCAGCGGCTACTCGCCGGCCGACCGGAAGATGACGTTCATCCCCGCGCACCACTGATCCCGGCGCGCCCTCCTCCGAGGACTCACGAGGACCTGTCATGAGCCAAGCCATCCTGCGGGAGATCATCGACTACGCGCACCGCGCCGATCCGTACCCGCTGTACGAGGAGCTCCGCAAGACTCCCGTGTCCCACGAGGGCGACGGCCCCTACGTCATCAGCACCTACTACGAGATCCAGAGCCTCCTGCATGACCCCCGCATCAGCTCCGACGCCCGCAACCTGAAGCGGACGGGCGACGACCCGCTGGGCCAGGGGGCGGAGGAGGAGACGGCGCTGCCCCCGTCCTTCCTCAGGCTCGACCCGCCGGACCACGACCGGCTGCGGCGCATGACGAACCGGCCGTTCGGCCCGCCGCACTCCCCGCACAAGGTCCACGACATGCTCGGGGAGCTCGACGGGATCGTCACCGGCCTGATCGACCGCATCGCCGCCACCGGCTCGTTCGGCCACGTCGACCTGGTCGACCAGTTCGCCTACCCGTTCCCGGTGTCGGTCATCTGCCGGCTGCTCGGGGTGCCGCCCGAGGACGAGCCGCGGTTCCACGTCTGGGCGGAGGCCATCGCCGCCAGCCTGGACCCCGACCCGGACGCGGACCCCTCCGAGCGCGGCAAGAACTCGGCCGATGCCCGGATGGAGCTCGGCATGTACCTCGCCGGGCTGATCGAGGAGCGCCGCAGGAACCCGGGCGACGACATGCTGTCCCAGCTGGCGAACGCGGACGGCCCGGACGGGTCCATGACCACGATGGAGGCGCTCAGCACCTCGGCGCTGCTGCTGATCGCGGGCCACGAGACCACGGTCAACCTCATCACCAACGGCATGCTGACCCTGCTGCGCCACCCGGACGTACTGGCCCGGCTGCGCGAGGACCCGGCGCTGTCCGTCCCCATCGTCGAGGAACTGCTGCGCTTCGAGCCGCCGGTGCAGCTGATCCCGCACCGCACCACGCTCGCGGACATCGAGGTGGCCGGCGTCTCCATCCCCAAGGGCGCGTCCCTGTGGCTGATCCTGGCCTCCGGGAACCGGGACCCGAAGCGGTTCCCGGACCCGGACCGCTTCGACCCCGACCGCGAGGACATCCAGCACCTGGGACTCGGCAGCGGCATCCACAGCTGCTTCGGTGCCCCGCTGGCCCGGCAGGAGGCCCAGCTGGCCCTGAGCGAGCTGGCCCGCCGGCTGGAGAACCCGCGCCTGCTTCAGGACCCGCCCCCGTACCGCCAGAACGCCGTCCTGCGCGGACCGCGCCACCTGCCGATCGCCTGCGACGGCGTCCGGCCCTGACGCCCCCGGGGTCCGGCGCCCGCCGGCGGCCCGCTCAGGGCGTCGGCAGTACGACCACCTCGGCCGGGGCGAAGGCCACCGTGACGCGGTCGCCCACGGCCGGGGCCCCGGCGAGACCGCACTCCGCCTCCAGCGACGGCCCGGCCTCCGGGCGCAGCAGCAGCGCGACGTGCGTGCCCCGGAACGTACGGGACTCCACCGCGCACCGCAGGCCGTCGTCCGTCAGCAGCACCCCGGCCGGGCGGATCAGGACCAGCCGCTCCCCCTCCGGCGAGCCGTCCGGGACCGGCACCTTGCCCCAGGGAGTGGCGGCGACGCCCGCGGACACCGTCGCCGGCACCACGTTCTCGAATCCGAGGAAGCGCGCCACGAACTCCGAGGCCGGCCGCTGCCACACCTCCAGCGGGGTCCCCGCCTGCGCGATCCGCCCGTCCCGCATCACCACGACGCGGTCGGCCAGCGCGAAGGCCTCCCCCTGGTCGTGTGTGACGGCGAGCACCGTCGTCCCCAGGCGGGAGAACAGCCCCTGGAGCTCCACCACGAGCCGCTCCCGCAACCCCCGGTCCAGCTGCCCCAGCGGCTCGTCCAGCATCAGCAGCCTCGGCGACGGCGCCAGCGCCCTGGCCAGCGCGACCCGCTGCTGCTCACCGCCCGACAGGGAGGCGACCGCGCGGCCCCGCGCTCCGGGGAGCCCGACCAGTTCCAGCAGCTCCGCGACCCGTCCCGCGCTCTCGTCGCGGCCGGAGCCGCGCATCCGCAGGCCGAAGGCGACGTTCCCGCCGACGTCCCGGTGCGGGAAGAGCTGGTGGTCCTGGAACATCAGGCCCACCCCCCGACGGTGTACGGGCACGCCCGCCTGGTCGGCGCCGTCCAGCAGCACCCGGCCCGCCGAGACCCGCTGGAGTCCCGCGACGACCCGCAGCAGGGTGGACTTCCCACTCCCGCTCGGCCCCAGCACGCACACGGTCTCGTGCTCGGCGACCGCGAGGTCCACGGAGTCCACGACCGCGCGCTCGCCGAAGCGGACCGACACCCCGTCCAGCTGAAGCAGTGTCATCAGAACTCTCCGGAGGTCTTGTCGGGCCGCAGTCGCTCCAGCACCAGCAGGGACACCGCGCACACCAGCATCAGAATCGTGCTCAGGGCCATGGCCTGCCCGTAGTTCAGCTCGCCGGCCCGCCCCAGCAGCCGCGCCACGGCCACCGGGAGCGTCGGCTCGTCCGGCCGCGCGATGAACACGGTCGCCCCGAACTCCCCCAGCGAGACGGCGAAGGCGAAGCCCGCCGCGATCAGCAGCGCCCGCCGCACCAGCGGCAGGTCCACCTCCCGCCAGGCTCGCAGCGGGGACGCGCCCAGTACGGCGGCCGCCTCCCGCAGCCGCCCGTCCACTGCCCGCAGCACCGGCAGCATGGTCCGTACGACGAACGGCACGCCGACCAGCGCCTGCGCCAGCGGCACCAGGATCCACGAGGTCCGCAGGTCCAGCGGCGGCTCGTCCAGGGTGATCAGGAAGCCGAAGCCCACCGTCACGGCGGACACCCCGAGCGGCAGCATCAGCAGCGCGTCGAAGCCCCGCACGAAACGGCCCGCGCGCCGGGTCAGCGCCGCGGCCGCGAGCCCCCCGACGACCAGGGCGATGGCGGTGGCGGCGAGCGCGTACTCCAGGGAGTTCCCGATCGCCTCCATGGGCGGCACCAGGAAGGTCCCGCCCCCGGCCCCCTCGTCCTGAAGCGCCCGGTAGAAGGCGAGGCCGTACCCGCCGGGGGCGTCGAAGGACCGCTCGACCAGCACCCCGAGCGGCAGGACGATCAGCAGGGCCACCGTCAGCAGCACCCCGCCCAGCAGGGAGCGCTGCGCCCAGCCGCGCGGCGGGTGCGCGGTCCGCCCGGGATCGACGAGCCGCAGGGCGGTCTCCCGCTTGCGCACGGTCCGGGCGTGCACGGCGAGGATCAGGCCGACCGCCGCGAACTGCACCATCGTGAGCACGGCGGCGGTGGCCAGGTCCAGCAGCTGCGCGGTCTGCCGGTAGACCTCCACCTCCAGGGTGGAGTACGCGGGCCCGCCCAGGATCTGCACGACCCCGAAGGAGGTGAAGGTGAACAGGAACACCATCAGCGACGCGGCGGCCACCGCCGGGGCCAGCGCGGGCAGCGTCACCCGCCGCCAGGCGGCGAACCGTCCGGCGCCCAGCACCCGGGCGGCCTCCTCCTGGCGGGGGTCGAGCTGCGCCCAGAGCCCGCCGACGGACCGTACGACCACGGCGTAGTTGAAGAAGACGTGGGCCAGCAGGATGGCCCACACGGTGGTGTCGAGCCGGACGCCCCACAGCTCGTCCAGCAGCCCGCCCCGGCCGACCAGCGCCAGGAAGGCGGTCCCGACGACGACCGTCGGCAGGACGAACGGCACGGTGACCACGGCCCGCAGCAGCTGCTTGCCGGGAAACTCGAAGCGCGCGAAGACGTACGCGCCGGGGAGCGCGATCAGCAGCGTGAGCACGGTGGAGGCGAGCGCCTGCCAGGTGGTGAACCACAGCACGCCGATGATGTCGGGCCGGGCCAGCACCTCGCCGATGCGGCCGAACCGCCAGCCCGCGTCCGTATCGAGCCCGCGCCCGACGATCGCGCCGACGGGGTAGGCGAAGAACAGCGCGAAGAAGACGAGGGGTACGGCCATCAGGCCGAGCCGCACGGCCGTGGCCCGACCTCCCTCACGGGGACCGGGACCGGGAGCGGGGCCGGAACCCGGCGCGGCGCCCCCCGACGCCGCACCCGGGTCCACGGGGGTTCCTACTTCACGACGAGCGAGGACCATGTCTTGACCCACTGCTCACGGTTCTCGGCGATGGTCTCCGGGGCCACGACCTCGGGCTTCTCGACCACCACACCGTGCTTCGTGAACAGCTCCGGCAGGGCCGCGTCCTTCGTCACCGGGTTCACGAACATCTGGAGCGGCATGTCCTCCTGGAACTTCTTGCTGATCAGGAAGTCCAGGAGCGCCTTGCCGCCCGCCTCGTTCTTCGCGCCCTTGAGCAGGCCGGCGAACTCGATCTGGCGGAAGCAGGTGCCGGTGGAGACGCCCGTGGGGGCCTCGGCCGGCTGCGGCTCCCCGTACAGCACCTCGACCGGCGGGCTGGAGGCGTAGGAGACGACCAGCGGACGGTCCCCCTTGGCCTTCTTGCCGCCGGCCGAGCCGGAGAACCGCTCGTTGTAGGCCTGCTCCCAGCCGTCGACGACCTCGACGCCGTTGGCCTTGAGCTTGCTCCAGTAGTCCTTCCAGCCCTCCTCGCCGTACTTGCCGACGGAGGCGAGGAGGAAGCCGAGGCCGGGCGAGGAGGTCGCGGCGTTCTCGGTGACCAGCAGGTCCTTGTACTCCGGCTTGATCAGGTCGTCCAGCGTCTGCGGCGGGGCGATCTTCTTGTCGGCGAAGTACTGCTTGTCGTAGTTGACGCAGACGTCACCGGAGTCGACCGGCGTGACCCGGTGCTCCTTGTCGAGCCGGTACTCCGGCTTCACCTCGCCCAGGCCCTTGGCCTCGTACGGGGTGAAGATGCCGTTGTCGAGGGCGCGCGAGAGCAGGGTGTTGTCGACGCCGAAGAAGACGTCGCCGCGAGGGGAGCCCTTGGTGAGGATCTCCTGGTTGAGCGCGGCGCCCGCGTCTCCGGACTTCAGCTTCTTGACGGTGTAGCCGCTCTCCGTCTCGAACTCCTTGAGGACCGCGTCGGTCACGTTGAAGGAGTCGTGCGAGACGAGGGTGACGGTCGTGGACTTCGGGGCGTCGCCCGCGGACGTGTCCTTGGCGTCGCCGCCGCAGGCGCTGAGCGTGGTGACGCCCAGCGCGGCCGCGAGCGCGGCGCCCGCGATCTTCTTGGTGGTGCTCACTGGTCAATTCCTCCTGGGATGTCCAGGAGAAGACGCGGCCCTGCCCGGCGCTCTGCGGAGCGGACGCCGGGCAGGGCGCAACAGCTTGAGTGGTGACCGAACTTCCTACCCCGAATGACCGGGGCGAGGTTCAGAGGGTCTGCGGTGACGGTTACCGCACTCTCAGCGCTGTGGCGCTCCCCTGTCGGAATATTAAGTTGGTTCGGCCACAGGGTACCCCGTGGCCGAATACGATCGAACAGAACGGGAGGCTAGCGCTCCGAGGCGGCCAGCTGGCCGCACGCGCCGTCGATCTCCTGCCCCCGGGTGTCCCGTACGGTCACGGGCACGCCGTGCCGGGCGATGGCCTCCACGAAGGCCTTCTCGTCCTCGGGCCGCGAGGCGGTCCACTTCGAGCCCGGCGTCGGGTTCAGCGGGATCAGGTTGACGTGGACCCGCTTGCCCTTGAGCAGCTTGCCCAGCAGGTCACCGCGCCAGGCCTGGTCGTTGATGTCGCGGATCAGGGCGTACTCGATGGAGATCCGGCGGCCGGACTTCTCCGCGTACTCCCAGGCCGCGCCGAGCACCTCGCGGACGTTCCAGCGGGTGTTCACGGGGACCAGGGTGTCGCGCAGCTCGTCGTCCGGCGCGTGCAGCGAGACCGCGAGGCGGCACTTGAAGCCCTCGTCGGCGAAGCGCAGCATGGCCGGAACCAGTCCCACGGTGGAGACGGTGATGCCGCGCTGCGACAGGCCCAGGCCGTCGGGCTCCGGGTCGGTGAGGCGGCGGATGGCTCCGACGACGCGGTTGTAGTTGGCCAGCGGCTCGCCCATGCCCATGAAGACGATGTTCGAGAGCCGGGCCGGCCCGCCCGGGACCTCTCCGTCGCGCAGGGCGCGCATGCCGTCGACGATCTGGTGCACGATCTCGGCGGTGGACAGGTTGCGGTCGAGCCCGGCCTGGCCGGTGGCGCAGAACGGGCAGTTCATGCCGCAGCCGGCCTGCGAGGAGATGCACATGGTGACCCGGTCGGGGTAGCGCATCAGCACGGACTCGACGAGCGTGCCGTCGTGCAGCTTCCACAGGGTCTTGCGGGTGGTGTCGTCGTCGCACGAGATGTGCCGCAGGACGTTCATCAGGTCCGGCAGCAGCTCCTGCTGGAGCTTTTCCCGGGAGCCCGCGGGGATGTCCGTCCACTCGGCCGGGTCGTGGGCGTAGCGCGCGAAGTAGTGCTGGGAGAGCTGCTTGGCCCGGAACGGCTTCTCACCGATCGCGGCGACCGCCTCGCGGCGCTCGGCCGGGGTCATGTCGGCAAGGTGCCGGGGCGGCTTCTTGGCTCCCCGAGGGGTGACGAAGGTGAGCTCTCCCGGAACAGGGCGGGCCATGGCAGGTACTCCTCGTAAGACGAAAGGCGCGCCGCAGAAGCAGCGCGCCCTTCAAGAGTAACCGCCCGGACGGTATCAGCCGGTGCCGACGAAGGCCGCCAGCAGCAGCCAGACCACCGGGGCGGTCGGCAGCAGGGAGTCCAGCCGGTCCATGATGCCGCCGTGGCCCGGCAGCAGCGTGCCCATGTCCTTGATGCCCAGGTCCCGCTTGATCATCGACTCGCCCAGGTCGCCCAGGGTGGCGCTGACGGCCACCGCGAGACCGAGCAGCAGGCCCTGCCACCAGGCGCCGCCGTCGATGAGGAACTCCATGCACAGCGCGCCGGCGGCCATCGCGAAGGCCACCGCGCCGAGCAGTCCCTCGCGGGTCTTGCCGGGGCTGATGCGGGGCGCGAGCTTCGTCTTTCCGAAGCGCCAGCCGACGGCGTACGCCCCGGTGTCGCTGACCACGGTCAGCAGCAGGAAGGTGATCACCCGCTGGGGTCCGTCGTCTGCGGTGAGCAGCATCGTCACGAACGTCGCCAGGAAGGGCACGTAGAACGCGGCGAACACGCCCGCCGTGACGTCCTTGAGGTAGTCCTCGGGCGGTTCGGTCATCCGCCAGACCAGGATCGCCAGCGCGGTCAGGGCCATGGCGACCCAGGTGCCCTCGGCCCCCCGGACGTATCCGGCGATGATCATGGCGGCGCCGCCGACCGCGAGCGGGACGAGGGGCGCCTTGATGCCCTTCTTCTCCTGGAGCCGGGAGGTGAGCTCCCACAGGCCCACGACGACCGCGACGACGACGACGCCGACGAACACGGCCTTGACGATCAGCAGCGAGGCGAAGATGACCGCGCCGAGGCCGACACCGACCCCTATGGCGGCACGCAGATCCCGCCCCGCGCGCTTCTTCGGCGGCGGGGCTGAGGCGGCCTGCGGGGCCTGCGGAGGCGGGGGGCTGGGCATGGGCTCCTGCGGCGGCGTCTCGGCGCGGAACGGGGGGCCGCCGAATCCGGCGGCCCCCCGATCGCGTGCTTCCCGGTCGTCGAAGTCACGGCCGGCGGCATCGGGCACGATGGGCATGGGCCGAGTGTGCGGGCCCACCAGCGCATCGTATGCGGGACCCGCCGGAACCGGCTCCGTGGCCCAGGGAGAGTCGTTCATCAGACCTCGAGGAGCTCGGCTTCCTTGTGCTTGAGCAGCTCGTCCACCTGCGTGACGTACTTCGCGGTGGTGTCGTCGAGCTCCTTCTCCGCGCGGCGCACCTCGTCCTCGCCGGCCTCCTTGTCCTTGACCATCTTGTCAAGGGCGTCCTTCGCCTTGCGGCGGACGGCGCGCAGGGAGATCTTGGAGTCCTCGGCCTTGGTCCGCGCGACCTTGATGTACTCCTTGCGGCGGTCCTGCGTCAGCTCGGGGAAGGTCACACGGATGATGCTGCCGTCGTTGCTCGGGTTGACACCGAGGTCGGAGTCGCGGATGGCCTGCTCGATGTTGCGCAGGGCGCTCTTGTCGAACGGGGTCACGATCGCCATGCGCGGCTCCGGCACCGAGAACGACGCGAGCTGGTTGATGGGCGTGATGGCGCCGTAGTAGTCGGCCACGATCTTGTTGAACATCGCCGGGTGCGCACGACCGGTGCGAATCGCGGCGAAGTCTTCCTTGGCGACGACGACGGCCTTTTCCATCTTCTCCTCGGCCTCGAGGAGGATCTCTTCGGTCACCACGTGCTCCTGCATGTCAGATATGGATGGTTCGGGCGGGCGGGGCGGACGGGGCAGGCCTGTGTCCGGCAGCGGACTGCTCAGGCCCGGGTTCCCTGGTCACTGACGAGCGTGCCGATCTTCTCACCCTTGACCGCGCGGGCGATGTTGCCCTCGGCGAGCAGTTCGAAGACCAGGATCGGCAGCTTGTTGTCACGGCACAGCGTGATGGCGGTGGCGTCGGCGACCTTGAGGTCGCGCGAGAGCACCTCGCTGTACTCGAGCGCGTCGAACTTCACCGCGTCCGGGTTCTTCTTCGGGTCCGAGTCGTAGACGCCGTCGACACCGTTCTTGCCCATGAGCAGGGCTTCGGCGTCGATCTCCAGGGCGCGCTGGGCGGCCGTGGTGTCGGTGGAGAAGTAGGGCATGCCCATGCCGGCGCCGAAGATGACGACACGGCCCTTCTCCAGGTGGCGCACCGCGCGCAGCGGGATGTAGGGCTCGGCGACCTGGCCCATGGTGATGGCGGTCTGCACGCGGGAGTCGATGCCCTCCTTCTCCAGGAAGTCCTGGAGGGCGAGGCAGTTCATGACCGTGCCCAGCATGCCCATGTAGTCGGACCGCGCCCGGTCCATGCCGCGCTGCTGGAGCTCGGCGCCGCGGAAGAAGTTGCCACCGCCGATCACGATGGCGATCTCCGCGCCGTCGCGGACGACCGCGGCGATCTCGCGCGCGATGGCGTGGACCACGTCGGGATCGACGCCCAGTCCTCCGCCACCGGAGAAGGCCTCGCCCGACAGCTTCAGCATGAAGCGGCGGCCCTTCTTGTGCTGGTCGCTCTTGTCGTCGGATGCGGTGTGGTGGTCCACGCCCTGATTCATGGAGATCTCCTCGTGCACATACGAAGAAGGCCATTGCCGGTGGGTCCTCGCGGTTCCCTTTGCGGCAATGGCCTCCTCGTCAGATCTGCGGTCGCCCTGCGCGAGCGCGGACGACTGCTTCAGACCCTACCTGGGGTCCGGTGTCCGTCGCGTACGGACGGACTCAGATGCCGACCTTGATGCGGCTGAAGCGCTTCAGGGTGACACCGGCCTCGTCCAGGACCTTCTGGACGGACTTCTTGTTGTCGAGCGCGTACGGCTGGCCGAGCAGCGTGGCGTCCTTGAAGAAGCCGTTGATGCGACCCTCGACGATCTTCGGGAGGGCGGCCTCGGGCTTGCCCTCCGCGCGGGTGACCTCTTCGGCGATGCGACGCTCGGACTCGACCTTCTCGGCCGGAACGTCTTCCTTGGAGAGCCACTGCGGGGCGAACGCGGCGATGTGCTGCGCGATGCCGCGGGCGACCTCGGCGTTCTCCTTGTCGAGCTCGACCAGGACGCCGATCTGGAACGGCAGGTCGGGCATCGTGCGGTGCATGTACGACGCGACGTAACCGCCGGTGAACTGCGCGAAGCGGTCCAGGACGATCTTCTCGCCGAGGTTGGCGTTGGCTTCGTCCACGAACGCCTGGACGGTCTTGCCGGCCTCGATCTGGGACGCGAGCAGCGCCTCGATGTCGGCGGGGGAGGTCGCGGCGACGTGCGCGGCCAGCTGGTTGGCGACGGCCAGGAACTTCTCGCCCTTGGCGACGAAGTCCGTCTCGCACTTCAGCTCGACGAGGACACCGGAGGTGTTGTCGTCGGCGATGAGGGAGACGACGGCACCGTTCTCGGCAGAGCGGCCCTCGCGCTTGGCGACGCCCTTCTGGCCCTTGATACGGAGCGCTTCCATGGCCTTGTCGACGTCACCGTCGGAGTCCACGAGCGCGTTCTTGCAGTCCATCATGCCGGCGCCGGTGAGCTCGCGGAGCTTCTTGACGTCAGCGGCGGTGTAGTTCGCCATGAGTCTGTGATTCTCTCTCGAAGTCGTAGATCTACGGGTGAACGGCGGAGGCGCCGCGCTCGTGGCGCGGCTCCCCCGCCGTCATCGTCCGTACCGTGAGTGCCCGGCGGGTGAACGCCGGGCTCTCCCAGTGGGTCAGGCCTGCTCGGCGTCGGCGGCCGGAGCCTCGACAACCTCAGCGTCGGCGGCGGCGTCGGCGGCCGGAGCCTCGACAACCTCGGCCTCGGCGTCGGCGGCCGGAGCCTCGACAACCTCAGCGTCGGCGGCGGCGTCGGCGGCCGGAGCGGCCTCGGCGTCGTCAGCCTTCTTGTCGCCCTCGAGCAGGTCGCGCTCCCACTCGGCGAGCGGCTCGGCAGCGGCCTTCTCGCCCGGCTTCGAGTCGCCGGTCGCAGCGCCGGAGCGGGCGATGAGGCCCTCGGCGACGGCGTCGGCGATCACGCGGGTGAGCAGGGTGACGGAGCGGATCGCGTCGTCGTTGCCCGGGATCTTGTAGTCGACCTCGTCGGGGTCGCAGTTGGTGTCGAGGATCGCGACGACCGGGATGTGGAGCTTGCGCGCCTCACCGACGGCGATGTGCTCCTTCTTGGTGTCGACGATCCAGACGGCGCTGGGAACCTTCGACATCTCGCGGATACCACCGAGGGTCTTCTCCAGCTTGATCTTCTCGCGCGAGAGGACCAGGAGCTCCTTCTTGGTGAGACCCGAGGCGGCGACGTCCTCGAAGTCGATCCCCTCAAGCTCCTTCAGACGCTGGAGGCGCTTGTAGACGGTCGAGAAGTTGGTGAGCATGCCACCCAGCCACCGCTGGTTGACGTACGGCATGCCAACGCGCGTCGCCTGCTCGGCGATGGCCTCCTGCGCCTGCTTCTTGGTACCGATGAACATGATGGAGCCGCCGTGCGCGACGGTCTCCTTCACGAACTCGTAGGCGCGGTCGATGTACGACAGCGACTGGAGCAGGTCGATGATGTAGATGCCGTTGCGCTCGGTGAAGATGAAGCGCTTCATCTTCGGGTTCCAGCGACGGGTCTGGTGACCGAAGTGGACGCCGCTTTCCAGCAGCTCCCGCATCGTTACGACGGCCATGGCCATCTCCTTGTTTTCTCGGTTTGGTTCCTGACGCCCCGCCGCGTCCTGCCCCGTAGAGGGACCGAGAGACGCTGTCACCAGGCCGTTTCGGGCTGATGTTGGGGCGTGCGAAGTCGACCCGGTGACCCGGATCGCCACAAGAAGTGTACGGGACCCGGCGGTATGCCGGGTGACGCCGTTGTCCACACCCCGGGTCTTGTCCACAGGCCCCGCCGCGGCTGCCGGGCGCGCGGGACTCTGGGTCCCATGACGACCTTGCCGACCCTGCTGTTCGCCCTGTTCCTGGCCCTGGCCCAGGCCGCCGCCCCATCGATCCGGCCGCTGCCCCCGCCCCTGACGGTGGCCCGCTGGTGGGACCCGCCCCCGACCCCGTACGCGGCCGGCCACCGCGGGGTGGACCTGTCCGCGCCGGTGGGCGCCGAGCTCCGAGCGGTGGCCGAAGGCCGGGTGCACTACGCGGGGCAGGTGGCCGGCCGGGGCGTCCTCTCCCTCGCGCTGGCGAACGGACTGCGAACGACCTACGAACCGGTGCGGCCCCTGGTCGCGGAGGGCGGGCGGGTCACGGCGGGCCAGGTGGTGGCGGTCCTCACGGAGGGCTCCCACTGCCCGGCGCCGTGCCTGCACTGGGGCCTGCTGGCGGGCGAGACGTACCTCAACCCGCTGTCACTGCTCCCCCGGCCGACCGCGCGCCTGCTGCCCGCCGCACCCGGCGGCACCTGAGGGGAGGCGCCGGGCCTCAGCCCCGGACGCCGCGCAGGGCCATGGCGACGGCCGCCTCCGCCACGACACCGGGCTCCTCGGCCGCGCCGAGCTCGATCCGGCGTACCGCGGCGTCCACGACACCCTGCAGCAGCATCGCGGCCAGCCTGGGCTCGGCCTGCCCCAGGGCGGCCAGCGCCTCGACGATCATCGCCACCAGCCCGCCGTGCGCGGCACGGATCTTCTCCCGCGCCCCGGCGTCCAGCTCGCTGGCAGAGATCGCCACCACGGCCCGGTGCCGGCGGTCGCCCACCAGCGCCAACTGGCTGCGCACGTAGGCCTCGATCTTCGCCTCGGGCGACTCGGCCCGCTCCATGGCCGCCTCGATCTCGGCGGCCCACACGGGGAAGTCCACCGTGCACAGTTCCTCGACCACGGCGGCGCGGGAGCGGAAGTACTCGTACACGGAGGACCGGGCGAGGCCGGTCCGCTCCGCGAGGGCGGGGAAGGTCAGCGCCTCCGTCCCGCCTTCGGACAGCAGGGAACGCGCGGCGTCCAAGAGGGCGCCGCGCTGCATCGACCGGTGCTCGGCCACGGAGGCCGCTCGAATCCTGGGCACGCGTCCACTCTACGGAGGTCCCGCAAGCTCACCGCCCCACATCGGCCAGCTTCGCCCGCAGTTGCAGCACCGACTTGGTGTGGATCTGGCTGACCCGGCTCTCGGTGACACCCAGCACGTTGCCGATCTCGGCCAGGGTGAGGCCCTCGTAGTAGTAGAGGGTGACCACCGTCTTCTCCCGCTCGGGCAGCGTGTTGATGGCCCGGGCCAGCAGGCGCCGCAGCTCGCGGTCCTCCGCGACCTCCACCGGGTCGTCGGCGGCCCGGTCCTCCAGGGTGTCCATCAGCGAGAGCCGGTCGCCGCCCTCCCCGCCGGCGTGCAGGAGTTCCTCCAGCGCGACGACGTTCGCCAGGGACAGCTGGCTGAATACGGCGTGGAGGTCCTCCACTCCGATCCCCATCTCGCCCGCGACCTCGCTCTCGGTCGGGGTGCGCCGCAGCTGGGCCTCCAGCGTGGAGTAGGCGCGCTCCACGGCCCGGGCCTTCTGGCGGACCGAGCGGGGGATCCAGTCCAGCGCACGCAGCTCGTCGATCATCGCGCCGCGGATCCTGGTGATCGCGTACGTCTCGAACTTGATCGACCGCTCGATGTCGAACTTCTCGATGGCGTCGATCAGCCCGAAGACCCCGGAGGAGACGAAGTCGGCCTGCTCCACGTTGGGCGGCAGGCCCACGCTGACGCGGCCCGCGACGTACTTCACCAGGGGCGAGTAGTGCAGGATCAGCTGCTCTCGCAGCCGCTCGTCACCCGACTCCTTGTACGAGCGCCACAGCACCTCCAGGGACGAGGGTGCGGCGGACCGCACGCCGCCGCGGGCTGCGGGGGGCACCGCAGCGCGGTCAGACCCTGAGGTGTGCTGGGGCATGCTTCGCCTTTGCCGGAGCCGGATTCCTTGGGAGCGTAGCGTGACGGAAGTGTCGCGGTGCGCGAAGAGTACGGGATCGCGCGGGGCCTCGACGGCGTCCGGACTCGCGCGGCCGACCCGGGACCGGCGCATGGCGCCCGGTCCCGGCTGCTGCCGCCGGGAGCACCGCGTCTCTCATCGGTTTCACTCTTTCACCGGAACGCCCCAGGTCAACGACCGCCTCGCCGGGCGGACCCGGTTTGCGTGCGCGCTTCCGGCGTTTGTCTGCTCAACTGCCAGACGTCGCCCTGCCGTTCGACGAACCCCAGAGAGTGAAGTTCGTACAGTCTGCCGATGACTTCATCGGTGCCGGTGCCGGAGGCAAGTGCCAACTCCTCCACGTCCGCGGGCCGGCCGGCCGGGAGCGCTTCGAGCACACGGGCCGTGGCGCGGTCCAGCAGGTCCCGGGCGAGGACCGGTCCGCGCCGCTCGGGGGCCAGTTCGCCGATGGATCCGACCAGCTCGACGACCTCCGCCGCGTCGGAGACGAGCACGGCCTCGCCCCGCAGCAACTCGTGCACCCCCGCGGAGAGTCCGCTCGTCGCGGGCCCCGGCACCCCCATGGTGAACCGCCCGAGCTGCTGGGCCCGGCGGGCGGTCACCAGCGAGCCGCTGCGGTGGGCGGCCTCCACCACCACCGTGCCCCGGGTGAGGGCG
The DNA here is from genome assembly GCF_026627255.1 of Streptomyces antarcticus. GTDB lineage: Bacteria > Actinomycetota > Actinomycetes > Streptomycetales > Streptomycetaceae > Streptomyces > Streptomyces antarcticus. The sequence goes on from NZ_JAPNLM010000001.1 coordinate 134,059, forward strand.
GCGATGACCCGGTTGCGCAGGACGAACCGGCTGGGGGTGGGGTGGCTGCCGGGCGGCAGCTCCCCGAGGACCAGCCCCTGACCGGCGATCCGGCCGAGGAGCCCGGCGTGCCCGCGCGGGTAGGACACGTCCACGCCGCAGGCCAGCACCGCCGCGGTGGCGCCACCCGAGGCGAGGGCTCCCCGGTGGGCGGCGCCGTCGATCCCGTAGGCCGCGCCGGAGACGACGACCCAGCCCCGCTCGGCCAGGCCGGCGGCCAGGGTCTGGGCCATGTGCGCGCCGTACGGGGTGCAGGCCCGGGCCCCGACCACGGCCACCGAGCGCAGCGCCCAGGTCCGCAGGTCGGGCCGGCCCCGCAGCCAGAGCCCGACGGGCCGGGCGTCGGCGAGGTCGTCGAGCTGGGTCGGCCACTCCGCCGATCCGGGGCACACGAACCGGCCCCCCGCCGCGGCGGCCAGCGCCAGGTCCCGCCGGGGGTCGGCCAGCGCCGCCCGCCTGCGGTACCCGGCGAGCCGGTCCGGGCGCACCCCGGTGAGCACGGCCGCCTCCGGCTCGGGGCCGGTCAGCAGCCGTATCAGCCCCACGGCACCGTGCTCCCGCAGCCAGCGGCCGCCCCGCTCCTCCCCGGGCTCCAGCACCCGGGTCAGGGCCGCCCGCGCCAGCAACTCCACCTCTCCTCCCGGGCCTTGCCCCGGCAGTCGCCCCGGCGGACACCCCGTCCCCCGCTCGGACCCCCGCTCCCGATCCGGCTCCGGCCTCTCCCCGGGCACCCGGCCCGGCCCGTCCTGCGAAACCCGGCCCGGCCCGTTCCCCGGCCGCTCCCCCGGCCGCCGCCCCGGGTCCGGCTCCGGCACGCGCCCCGCCTCCGGCCACCCGGTCATGCCGCTGCCCCCGTCTCGAGCGCCGCCCCGCGGGCGATCCCGGTCCGCAGTTCGAGCGCGACCGCCACGTCCGGCGCCGCCGGCCGGTCCCGACCCCGCAGGTCGGCCACGGTCCAGGCGACCCGCAGCACCCGGTCCAGCCCGCGCGCGCTGAGCATCCCGCGTTCCAGGTCGCGTTCGGCCTGGCCCAGCGCTCCGGGGTCCACGGGCCACCGGGTGCGCAGCTCCTGCCCGGGCACCTCGGAGTTGAGCAGCCAGGGGGTGTCGGCGAGCCGGGACGCGGCGCGCTCCCGCGCCTCGCGGACCCGGTCGGCGACGACCGCGGTGGACTCCCCGCGCCCGCCCTGGCGGAGCAGGTCGGAGCGGGTCACCGGCTCCACCGCGACCCGCAGGTCCACCCGGTCGAGCAGGGGCCCGGACAGCCTCGCCTGGTAGCGCCGGATCACCGAGGCCGGGCATTCGCACCCCTGCCCCTGGAGCGTGTGCCGCCCGCACGGGCAGGGGTTGGCCGCGAGCACCATCAGGAACCGGGCGGGCAGCCGCACCACCCCGGCGGCGCGCGCGATGACCACGTGGCCCGATTCGAGGGGCTGGCGCAGCGCGTCCAGCGCACGGCCGTGGAACTCGGCGGCTTCGTCCAGGAACAGCACGCCCCGGTGGGCCAGGGACACCGCGCCCGGCCGGGGTACCCCGTTCCCGCCGCCCACCAGGGACTGCATGGTGGCGGAGTGGTGCGGCGCGCAGTAGGGCGGCCGGGAGACCAGCGGCTCGCCGGGCGGGAGGATTCCCGCGACCGAGTGGACGGCCGTGACCTCCACCGACTCCCGCCGGCCGAGCGGCGGGAGGATCCAGGGCAGCCGCTCGGCCAGCATCGTCTTGCCCGCCCCGGGGGGCCCGCTGAGGAAGAGGTGGTGGCCCCCCGCGGCCGCCACCTCCAGGGCGCGGCGCGCGCCGTGCTGCCCGGCCACGTCGGCGAGGTCGGGGACGTCGGCGCTGTCGCCCCGGCCCGGGGTGATGCCGGTGCCGAGCCCCGCCCCCGGGAGCACCAGCCCGGCCAGCATCGGATCGGGCCGCCCCGGCGGGCCGAGGTGCTCCTCCTCGGGAACCTCCCCGCCCGTGAGCACCGCGATCAGCTGCCGCAGGCTGCGTACGCCGAGCACGGACACGTCGGGCACGAGAGCAGCCTCGGAGGCGCACTGCTGCGGTACGACCACCTGCCGGTAGCCGGCCTCCGCCGCCGCGAGGACGGCGGGCAGGATCCCCCGGACCGGGCGGACCCGGCCGTCCAGACCGAGCTCGCCGATCAGCACGAGATCGGCGATCGTCCCCGGGTCGACCACCTCGGCGGCCCCCAGCACCGCGGCGGCCACGGCGAGGTCGAAGCCGGCCCCGGACTTCGGTACGGAGGCGGGGCTCAGCCCGACCGTGAGCTTCTTCTGCGGCCAGGCCGCCCCCGAGTTGACGACGGCGGCCCGCACCCGGTCCCGGCTCTCGACCAGGGTCTTGTCGGGCAGGCCCACCAGGGTGAAGGCGGCCACTCCGGGCTCCAGGTCGGCCTGGACCTCCACCACCACGCCGTCGACGCCCACCAGAGCCACGGAACAGGCTCGGGCGAACCCCATCACGCCACCCCCCGGACGTGCTCCACCACGGGCGCCCCGCGCCGCGGCAGCACGACACCGACGAGGTCGATCCGCACTCCGCCCGGGGGCGGTCCTCCGTGGTCGAGGAGCCAGCGCCCGGCGAGTCCGCGCAACCGCTCGGCCTTGCCGGGCCGCACCGCGGCCATGGGGTGTTCGAAAACGCCCGCCCGGCGGGTCTTGACCTCGCAGACGACGAGGGCGTCCCCGTCCCGCGCCACGATGTCGATCTCCCCGCCCCGGCACCGCCAGTTCCGCGCGATCACGGTCATCCCGGCCTCGGTCAGCCGGCGCGCCGCCAGCTCCTCGCCGTAGCGCCCGAGCGCCTGCCGTGCCACGTCCTTCGTGTCCATTCGGCACCACCTCCGGCACCGACGATCCCGTGCCCCCGCCCACCCCGTGGATCTTGGTGGACAACGGCGGCGTTGTGGATATCGCGGTCACCCTCAGGAGGGAGGGCGGCGGCGCCGGCAGGAGGGAGGAAAGCGGCGCCGGACGGGGACCTCAGCCGCCCGGAAGTTCGAGGTCGCTCTTGTTGAGCTCCTCGATGTTCACGTCCTTGAAAGTCAGCACCCGTACCTGCTTCACGAAACGGGCCGGCCGGTACATGTCCCAGACCCACGCGTCGGCCATCGAGACCTCGAAGAAGACCTCCCCCTGGACCGAGTGCACCTGCATCTCGTAGTCGTTGGTGAGATAGAAACGGCGTTCGGTCTCGATCACGTACTTGAACAGCCCGACGACGTCGCGGTACTCCCGATAGAGCTTCAGCTCCATCTCGGTCTCGTACTTTTCGAGGTCCTCGGCACTCATGGCATGTTCCCCTTCAGCCGTGCGTCCCCCCATTGTGCGCCAGGCCTCCGCGCCCCTGAACGATTTCCGGGGCCAGGACCACCGGCGCACCCGGAGGACCGTCGTCGAGCAGCGTACGGAGCAGCTCGGCGAGTCTGGTCGGGTACACCGTCTCATGGGCCGAGAGCAGTTCCTCGGAGGTCCACCACCTCGCTCCGGTGACGCTGCGCCGCTCGAGTTCGGTGAGCCCGCCCATCTCGGTCGCGGTCTGGGCGGTACGGGCCAGGAAGTACCACTCGTCCTGCTCCCAGCGGCGCCCGTCGAAGGGGAAGGAGCAGTACCGGCGCCACAGCACCGGCCCCAGCTCCACCTGTGTGATCCCCGTCTCCTCCGCCAGCTCCCGCAGCGCGGCCTCCTCGCGGCTCTCCGCCCCCTCCAGGCCGCCGCCCGGGGTGAACCACCAGGTGTCGGCAGGTTGGGCCGGCTCGAAGCCGTGCAGCAGCAGGATCCGGTCCGCGGGGTCCAGCAGGACCACCCGCGCGACCTTGCGCACCCCGGGGCCGGCCGCCGGGTCAGCCGGCATCGGCCCGCTCCCGGCGCCGCCCGCGTCCCAGGGCCCGTACGAGGGGCCCGTACGCGGCTCCCAGCACCACCAGTACGGCTCCGGCGGCCACCGCCGCCACCTGGAGCAGCAGCGGCCCGGGCCGGGACACGCCGCCGGGCAGCGCCTCGTACGTCCCCGGCCGCTCGACCATGCCCGCCGAGGGCCAGGCCAGCGCGTCGACCCGGGCGTTGACCCCCGACCGCGGCACGGTGCCCTGCCCGGCCTCCTGGAGGTGGGACCGGGAGTCCAGCGAGGCGCTCCGCCGGTCGCCCAGCAGGAAGAGGTTTCCCTCGGGCACCGTGACCTCGAAGGGGATGCCGACGTCGGCCTGCCCGGGCGGCACGGCCAGACCCGGGTCCGGACGGGTGTCGTCGATGTAGGGCTCGTCCAGCGGCGTCCCGTTCACGGTCAGCTCACCGGCCGCGCCGCAGCACTTCACGGTGTCGCCGCCGATGCCGACGACCCGCTTGACCATGGGCAGGTCGCTCCACTCGGTGTCGGTGAAGACGACCACGTCCCCGCGGCGCACCTCGTCGCCCCCGATGCGCTGGGCCAGCACCCGGTCCCCGGGCCGCACCGTGGGCATCATCGAATCGGTCGGCACGGTGTAGGGCCGGTAGACGAACGCCCCCCACACGAAGCCGCCGAGGAAGAGCGCGAAGCCGACGGCCACGGCGATCCCCGACAGCACGTTGCCGAGACCGCCGTGGCCGTTCCCGCCACCGCGTATTGCTTGTGTTCCGCCCATTGCAGCGCCCCCACACTCGGAGATCGTCGACCTGGGCGGCACCCTACCGGTCGGTACGACCGCTGGTCAGCCTCCGGCGCCGCCACATCACGAGCGGCACCGCGCCGGTGAGCCCCAGCGCGGCCGGGCCGAGCCCGACCGGCGCCAGCCCGGAGGCGCCGAGGCCGAGCGCGACGGCGGCGGCCTGGTTGCCGATGCCCGGCTGGTCGAAGGTGTCCGGGACCGGCAGCGTGGACCAGCGGGTGATCGGCCACGCGACCACGACGGCCCGCCCGACGACCTTGTCGACCGGCACGAAGCCCTTGGTGGAGTCCTGCATGTGGTAGCGGGAGTCCTGGGAGTTCTGCCGGTGGTCGCCCATCACCCAGATCTTGCCCTGGGGCACGGTGATCGGGCCGAACGGCATGTCGTCGCACGGGGTGTTGCCGGGGAAGATGTACGGCTCGTCCAGCTCCTTGCCGTTGACGACGACCGGTCCCCCCTTCTTGCACTCGACCGTGTCCCCGCCGATGGCGATGGTCCGCTTGATCAGGTCCTTCTCCTCCGCGGAGGGCATCAGACCGATCCAGCTGAGCGCCTTCTGCGCGATGTTGGGCTCCGGGGTGGGCTCCCCGGACAGCCAGGCCGCCGGGTCGTGGAAGACCACGACCTCACCGCGCTCGGGCTCGGAGCCGAACCACGGGGTCAGCTTGTCCACCAGCACCCGGTCGCCCCGCTGCAGGGTGTCCTGCATGGAGTCGGACGGGATGGAGAACGCCTGCACGAGGAAGGTCTTGATCAGGAGGGCCAGCAGCAGGGCGATGCCGATGAGGAGCGGGAGCTCCTTCCAGAACGAGCGGTGCGGATGCGCCTCGGCCCCGCCGTCCTCGGCCTCGCGCTCGACGGCGTCGTCCGGCCGCTCCTCGCCCTCGTCGCGTCCGGATCGTGCGCCTACCGCCACATCCCCCACATCCACTCCTCACTCGGAAATCGCCGCCCGCCGGATTCAGACACGGGCCCTCCCCTCCCCTAACGAGCGGGAGTTCCCTAAGGCGCGGGAGACCGAGGACACACTATGCGAACGGCGCGCCCCGTCCGCGCCCACGACGGCCGCGTCCCCCGCGGCGCGCCTGATCCGGCACCGTGCGGAAGGTCGCCGGCTGTTCCAGCCGGCGCCAGTGCCCGAAGGGCCAGGCGATCACGACGGCCTCGCCGACGACGCCGTTCTCGTCGATGGTGCCCTCGAAGGCCTCGTCGAGGTGGAAGCGGGAGTCCGCCGACCTGGCCCGGTGGTCGCCCATCACGAACAGCCGCCCCGCCGGCACCCGCACCTCGAAACGGATCTCGGAGGGGGCGTTGCCCGGGTTCACGTACGGCTCATCGAGCGGCGCGCCGTTGACGGTGACCCGGCCCCGGCCGTCGCAGCACACGACGGTGTCCCCTCCGACGCCGATGACGCGCTTGATCAGGTCCTGCTCGTCGGCCGAGGGCAGCAGGCCGATGAAGGTCAGAGTCTGCTTGACCTGCTTGACCCCGACGGGGTCCTGTGCGGGCCGGGCCGCATCGCCCTGGAGCCATCCGCCCGGGTCCTTGAACACGACGACGTCCCCGCGCTGCACGTCGGAGCCGAACCAGGGGGTGAGCTTGTCCACCAGCACCCGGTCGCCGATCCGGATGGTCTGTTCCATCGAGCCGGACGGGATGAAGAACGCCTGCACCAGGAAGGTCTTGAGCACCAGGGCTATGCACAGCGCCACGACCACGAGCAGCGGCAGCTCGCCGGCCCGGCGGGTGCGGCGGCGCCGCCGTACGCGGCGGGCCAGCCGGCGCCGCTGGGCGCGGCCGCCCTCCGCCGCGACGGGCTCCGGCTCCGGCTCGGGCTCGGGGGGCGGTTCGGGCTCCCGGTCGCGTCTCGACCGCCCCCGGCTACCCATGGCCGCCGCCCGCGGAACCCCAGCGCGACACCGGCCAGCCGATCCAGTCGGCGCGACCGATCACCTTGTCCACCGGCACCATCCCCCCGCCCGGTTGCCCCAGGTGGTCCCGGGAGTCCCGGGACTGGGAACGATGATCACCCATCACCCACAGGGTCCCAAGGGGGACCACGATCCGGAAGGGCACCTGTGAGGGCGCGTCGCCGGGGTACAGGTACGGCTCGTCCAGCGGGACCCCGTTGACCCGCATCCGCCCGTCGGGACCGCAGCACACCACGTCGTCACCGCCGACTCCCACGACGCGCTTCACGAAGTCGGAGTCCGAGGGCTCGGCGAGGCCGAGCGCCGAGGCCGCGCCGTGCAGGGCCTCGCCGACCGGGTTGTCCTCGGGCCGCTCGGGCAGGAAGGAGCCCGTGCCGTCGAAGACCACGAGGTCCCCGCGGCGCGGCCCGTCGCCGGAGCGGTAAGCCAGCTTGTTCACCAGGACCCGGTCCCCGACCTCGAGCGTCGGCTCCATGGAGCGGCTCGGGATCAGGAAGGGCTGCACCACGAAATTGCTGAACAGCAGCAGGAGGACGGTGCAGGTCACACCGAGCGCGACGGTCCGCCGCCACGTGTACGGACGCCCGCCCCGGGAGAACGCAGAACGCGGCCGCTCCTCCCCCTCGCCGGGGGAAGAGTGGCCGCGCTGCGTGTGAGGTGCTTCGGTGTCCATCGGGAGCGAGCCTATCCGGCCGCCCCCGGACCCCGGAGGGGACCTCAGTGGTCGCGCTTCTCCTTGATCTTCGCGGCCTTGCCGCGGAGCTCACGGAGGAAGTACAGCTTGGCGCGGCGGACGTCACCGCGGCTGACGAGCTCGATCTTCTCGAAGATCGGGGAGTGGACCGGGAAGGTGCGCTCCACGCCGACGCTGAAGGAGACCTTGCGGACCGTGAAGGTCTCGGAGACGCCGGCGCCCTGGCGGCGGATGACTACACCCTTGAACTGCTGGATACGGGAGCGGTTGCCCTCGATCACGCGGACGTGGACGTTGACCGTGTCACCCGGGCGGAAGGCCGGGAGGTCCGAGCGGAGCGCAGCGGCGTTGACGCCATCGAGCAGGTGAGACATGTTTCTTCGTCTGCTTTCTTCGCACGACGCCACAGGTCGCCGGTGCGGGTTTCCGGAGAGAATTCGGGAGCTGCGTCACCCTGCGGACGACGGTCCCCCTGTGGCAGGGGCGTCCACGAGCACACAGCAGCCGCCTATTCTTCCACGGCCTGCGGCCTGAGCCAAAATCGTCCGTCGGCGGACGGCGTCCAGCCCAGGGCGGAGAGGAGCTCGCGGTCCTTCTTGTCGAACGCGGCGGCCTCGCAGCGCTCGATCAGGTCCGGACGGTTGCCCGCGGTCCGCCGGAAGGCCTCGTCCCGCCGCCAGCGGGCGATCTTCCCGTGGTGGCCGCTGACCAGCACGTCCGGGATGTCCCGGCCGCGCCACCGGGGGGGCTTGGTGTAGACGGGCCCCTCCAGCAGGTTCGCCATGTCGCCGGGCGCGAAGGAGTCGTCCCGGTGCGACTCGGCGTTGCCGAGCACGCCGGGCAGCAGCCGCGCCACCGCCTCGGTGATCACCAGGACGGCGGCCTCGCCGCCCGCCAGCACGTAGTCGCCGATGGAGACCTCGTACACCGGCATCCGCGTCGCGTACTCGTCCATCACCCGGCGGTCGATGCCCTCGTAGCGGGCCGGCGTGAAGACCAGCCATGGCCGCTCGGAGAGCTCGACGGCCAGCTCCTGGGTGAACGGGCGGCCGCTGGGCGTGGGCACGACCAGGACCGGTCCGCGCGCCCCCGACTCGTAGCCGTCGGCCAGCGCCGCGTCCAGGGCCTCGCCCCACGGCTCGGTCTTCATGACCATGCCGGGACCGCCGCCGTACGGGGTGTCGTCGACCGTGTTGTGCCGGTCGTACGTCCAGTCGCGCAGGTCGTGGACGTGTACGTCGAGCTGGCCGCGGGCGCGGGCCTTGCCGACGAGCGAGACGTTCAGCGGCTCCAGGTACTCGGGGAAGATCGTGACGACGTCGAGACGCATCAGGCTTCTTCCCCGGCGTCGCGCGCCGAGGCGACCTCCGCCCGGTCGTCGATCAGCCCGGGCGGCGGCGTGATGACGCAGCGCTGCTCCTCCAGGTCGATCTCGGCGACGATCTCCTCGACGAAGGGGATCATCACTTCGGTGCCGTCGGGCCGCTCGACGATGAAGAGGTCCTGCGAGGGCAGGTGGGAGATCTCGGTGATCCGGCCCACCTCGGTGCCGTCGGCGAGGACCACGTCGAGGTCCATCAGCTGGTGGTCGTAGTACTCGTCGGGCTCCTCCGGCAGCTCCGCCGGGTCCACCTCGGCGATCAGCAGGATGTTGCGCAGCGCCTCGGCGCCGGTACGGTCCTTGACGCCGGCGAAGCGCAGCAGCAGCCGGCCGCTGTGCACCCGGCCCGTCTCGATCGTCAGCGGTCCCGCCGACGCCGGGTCGGTCCGCAGGACGGCGCCCGGGCCGAGCCGCTGCTCGGGCTCGTCGGTGCGCACCTCGACGGTGACCTCGCCCTTGATGCCGTGGGCGCGGCCGATCCGCGCGACTACCAGCTCCACTGTGCTCTCCTGTTCAGACGACGACGGGCCGGGGCGGGCACGTATGCCCTCCCCGGCCCGTGCCGGTGATTCATTCTTGCGATGGACGCGGTCTCAGCGGACCTGGTCCACATCGACGAGGTCGACACGGATGCCTCGGCCGCCGATGGCGCCCACGACGGTACGCAGTGCACGTGCGGTGCGGCCGTTGCGACCGATCACCTTCCCGAGGTCGTCCGGGTGGACCCGGACCTCGAGCACCTGTCCGCGACGCAGATCGCGCGAGGCGACCCGCACTTCGTCGGGATTGTCCACAATGCCCTTCACGAGGTGCTCAAGAGCCTCCTCGAGCATGCTCAGGCCTCGGTCGACTCGGCGGTGGCCTCAGCCTCGTCCGCCTTCTTGTCGGCCTTCTTCGCCTTCTGCGTGATGGCGTCGCCCTTGCCCTCGCCGATGCCCTCGAGGGCCTTGGCGAACTCGTCGAAGGTGCGGCGCTTGCTCTCCTTGGTCTCCGGCTGCAGCAGCGGCGCGGGGGCCGGAAGGCCCTTGTGCGCCTGCCAGTCACCGGTCAGCTTCAGGATGGCGAGCACAGCCTCGGTGGGCTGGGCGCCGACGGACAGCCAGTACTGCGCACGCTCGGCGTTGACCTCGATGCGCGACGGGTTGTACGTCGGGTGGTAGATACCGATCTCTTCGATCGCGCGACCGTCACGGCGGGTGCGGGCGTCGGCGACGACGATGCGGTAGTGCGGCTGGCGAATCTTGCCGAGGCGCTTGAGCTTGATCTTGACTGCCACTGGAGTGGTGTCTCCTGAACTTGACGTGGTTGGGCACATGAGATGCCACGTGGGGTTGCGGTACTCGGGTGCCCGATGGACGCGTCAGCCGGAGGAGAGAGGGGTCCTATGCGACTGTCGAGTACAGCTGTCCATTGTGCCATACGCCCGCGGGGGTGCCGCGCGCGGTCAGGAGGCGACCGCGATCGCGACCTCGGGGATGCGGAAGGGCTTCATGCAGCCCCCGCACACGATCGGCGCCTGGGCCAGTACGGAGGGGACGACCCGCACGTTGCGCCCGCAGTCGCAGACCGCCTTGACGCGTACCCCGCCGCCGGAGGAGCCGTGCCGGGCGGCGGGTCCGCGGAAGCTGCGCTTGGTGTCGGCGGCGGTCGCGGCCGTGTGGGCCTTCAGGGCCCGCTGGAGCCGCTCCATCGTGGGCCGGTAGCGCTTCTTGGCCTCGGGGTTGAGGGTGACCAGCGAGAAGCCGCTGCTGGCGTGCGGCTCGTCGGAGTGGTCCAGCCCCATCTCCTCGGCGATCGCGAGGAATCTGCGGTTGTGGTACCGACCGGCGCGCGAGGTGTCACGGACGCCGCGGGCGGCGGCGATGCCGTGGACTGCCTCGTGCAGCAGTCGCTCGAAGGAGAGTGCGGCGCCACAGGCGGACGACGACTCTCCGATCAGGGACTCGGGCGCGGCAAGGTCAGGCAGCTCGGAGTGGTACCGCTGGATATCGGCCCACGCCTGCGCCAGCTCTGCGGCGAGAACAGGTGGTGTCGTGCTCACGTCGTAACAACGAGCCGGGGTGCCCCGGTGTTCCGATTCCGGGCCATTCCAAATTTTTTGCACGTACCAGTCAGTTCAGTCCCATGCGTCAAGACGAGGACGGGTGCGCAGATCCCCGGAGGAGTCGGTACGTAACGACGACTACGCCCCGGCGCGCGGCCTGAGCCGCGCGCCGGGGCGCAGGGTCCGATCAGCGATCCGATCAGGGTCCGATCAGTACGAACGCGCGACGATGGCGAGGGTACCGGGGGCGTCGTCCGTCTCCGGGACCGACCCGTCGGCGGCGATCAGGCAGCGGACGGAAACGGCCTGCTCGGCCAGCTTCGCCTCGCCCTCGGGACCGAGGTCCGCCCACGGGATCCGCGCCCAGCCGCCGGCGATGGCGGCCTCAGCGGCCTCCCCGATGGTCGCCACGTCCGACGTACGGGACTCGCGGCGCTCGCGGGACTCGCGCAGCAGCTGCGCCTGGTCCTCCTCCAGCACCTCGGGCAGCAGGCCGGCGAGCGCGTCGATCCGCACCGGGGTCTTCCCGCCGGGGATCCGGCGGGCCAGCATCGCGGTGCCGGCCTCCAGGTCGCGGGGGCCGATCTCGACGCGGACCGGTACGCCCTTGAGCTCCCAGTCCACGGCGCGGCGGCCGAAGGGGGTGTCGACGCGGTCGTCGACGTGCACCCGAAGGCCCGCGGCCTTCAGCTGGGCGCCCAGCTCGCGGACCTTCGTCACGGCCTCGTCGCCCTTGATCGCCATGACGACGACCTGGACGTGCGCGAGGCGCGGCGGGACCCGCAGGCCGTTGTCGTCGCCGTGCGACATGATCAGGCCGCCGACCATGCGGGTCGATACGCCCCACGAGGTCTGCCAGACGAGCTCCTGCTTGCCTTCCTTCGACAGGTACTGCGTATTGAAGGCCTTGGCGAAGTTGGTGCCGAGCTCGTGGCTCGTGCCCAGCTGGAGGGCCTTGCCGTCGCCCATCATGCCCTCGAGGGTGAGGGTGTTGATGGCGCCGGCGAAGCGCTCCTTGGCGGTCTTGCGGCCGAGCACGACGTCGATGCCGAGCACGTTCGTCATGAAGTCGCCGTAGACGTCGCGGTGGATCCGGGCCGCGTACTCGCGGGCCTCCTCGTACGTGACGTGGGCGGTGTGGCCCTCCTGCCAGAGGAACTCGCTCGTACGGAGGAACACGCGCGGGCGCATCTCCCAGCGGACCACGTTGGCCCACTGGTTGATCAGCAGGGGCAGGTCGCGGTAGCTCTGGACCCACTTGGAGAAGTAGTCGTTGATGATCGTCTCGGAGGTGGGCCGGACCACGACCGGCTCTTCCAGCTCCTTGCCGCCGCCGTGCGTGACGACCGCCAGCTCGGGGGCGAAGCCCTCGACGTGCTCGGCTTCCCTCGTCAGGTACGACTGCGGAATGAACAGCGGGAAGTACGCGTTCTGGGCGCCCGCGTCCTTGATGCGCGCGTCCATCTCCTGCTGCATCCGCTCCCACAGGCCGTAGCCGTACGGCCGGATGACCATGGTGCCGCGGACCGGACCGTTGTCGGCCAGCTCGGCCTTGTTGATCAGATCCTGGTACCAGCGGGGGAAATCCTCCGCCTGCGGGGTGAGAACGGGTGCCTTTGCCATGGCGCGAATGGTACGGCGCCGGGCGCACCGAGCGTGAATCGGGTGGCTCCCTCCTCTGGACGCGAGGGCAAATCGGGAGTTCTCTGTCAACGGGGGCAAGGGGGCGACATGGAATCAGGAGCGCTCTTTCGATGACACCGACGCCGACGGCGACGCTTGTCGCCCGGGATTGGGCGGAGATCCAGGAACGGATGCTGGTACCGCTGTACGAGGCGGTCTACGACCGGCTGGAGGTCGGGCCGGGCGACCGGCTGCTGGACCTCGACTGCGGGGCGGGACTGCCCCTGCTGCTGGCGGCCGGGCGGGGAGCCGCGGCCACGGGCGTGGAGGCGGATCCGGCCCGGCGGGCCCTGGCCCGCGAACGGCTGCTGGAGGTGCTGGAGGACCCGCCGGCCCCGGCCCGCCCGTACGACGCCCTGCTGGCGTTCTCACCGGACCCGGCGGCCCTGGCCGCGGCCCTGCCGGCCGTCCGGCGGGGCGGGGCGGTGGTGCTGGCCGACTGGGGCCCGGCGGAACGATGCACGGTGCCGTCGGTCCTGGGCGGCGGTCCGGCCCCCCGCGACCTGGACGCGCTGGTGGAGCGGGCCGGGCTGCGGCCGGACGGGTCGGGGCGGGTGTTCTGCCCCTTCGGGTACGCGGACGTGGACAGCGCGGTGCGCGGGCTGCTGTCCACGGGGCTGTACCCCGTCGCGGACGACGGGGAGGCCGGGGAGAGCGCCGCGTTTTGCGGGACGGCGGACTCCTCGCTGGCGGAGAAGGAGCTGACGGAGGCCCTTCACCCGTACGAGCGGAACGACGGCGCCGTGTGGCTGCCGAACATCTTCCGGTACGTGATCGCCCGGGTGGCGTGACCGGCCGGGCGGCGTGACGGCCGTCCGAACAGGAGGGCCCCGCCCGGAAACCTCCCGGGCGGGGCCCTCCTGCGGGCGGTCGGGCCGACCGCGGCGCGTCCGCTACTTCATGAACTTCTTGAACTCGTCGGGAAGGTCGAAGTCCCCGCCGTCCTGGCCGCCCTCGGGGAGGCCGAAGGGGTTGCCGGCGGCCGCGGGCTCGATCGCCTGCGGTCCCTGCTCGCGGCGGGCCGCGGCGGCGGCCTCCTCTTCCCTGCGCTTCATCGGGTTGCCGCTCTTGCGCTTGCCCTTGGCCTGCTTGATCTGCTTCTTCTGCCGGCCGGGGCCGCCGCCCATCCCGGGGATGCCCGGCATCCCCGGCATGCCGCCGCCCTGCGCCATGCGGGACATCATCTTGCGGGCGTCGAAGAAGCGCTCGACGAGCGACTTGACGGCGCTGACCTCGGTGCCGGAGCCCTTGGCGATACGGGCGCGGCGCGAGCCGTTGATGATCGTCGGGTCCTGGCGCTCGGCCGGGGTCATCGACTTGATGATCGCGGCGGTGCGGTCGACGTCGCGCTCGTCGATGTTGTTGATCTGGTCCTTGATCTGGCCCATGCCCGGGAGCATGCCGAGCAGCTTGGAGATGGAGCCCATCTTGCGGACCTGCTCCATCTGGGCCAGGAAGTCGTCGAGCGTGAACTCCTTGGGGCCCTTGGCGAGCTTGGCCGCCATCTTCTCGGCCTCGGCCTGCGAGAAGGTCTTCTCGGCCTGCTCGATGAGGGTGAGCATGTCACCCATGTCGAGGATCCGGCCCGCCATGCGGTCCGGGTGGAAGGCATCGAACTCGTCGAGCTTCTCGCCGTTCGAGGCGAACATGATCTGCTTGCCGGTGACGTGCGCGATGGAGAGCGCGGCGCCGCCTCGGGCGTCGCCGTCGAGCTTGGAGAGCACGACGCCGTCGAAGCCGACGCCGTCGCGGAAGGCCTCCGCGGTGTTGACCGCGTCCTGGCCGATCATCGCGTCGACGACGAAGAGGATCTCGTCGGGGCTGACCGCGTCACGGATGTCGGCGGCCTGGCGCATCAGCTCGGCGTCGATGCCGAGCCGGCCGGCGGTGTCGACGATGACGATGTCGAACTGCTTCGTGCGCGCGTACTCGATGGAGTCCTTGGCGACCGCGACCGGGTCTCCGACGCCGTTGCCCGGCTCGGGCGCGTAGACCGCGACGCCCGCGCGCCCGGCGACGACGGAGAGCTGGTTGACGGCGTTGGGGCGCTGGAGGTCGCACGCCACGAGGAGCGGGGAGTGGCCCTGCCCCTTCAGCCACAGACCGAGCTTTCCGGCGAGGGTGGTCTTACCGGCGCCCTGGAGGCCGGCCAGCATGATCACGGTGGGGGCGGTCTTGGCGAACCGCAGCCGCCGGGTCTCGCCGCCGAGGATCGTCACGAGCTCGTCGTTGACGATCTTGAGGACCTGTTGGCCGGGGTTCAGGGCCTTGCTGACCTCTTCACCGCGCGCGCGTTCCTTGACGTTCGCGATGAAGGAGCGGACGACCGGAAGGGCGACGTCGGCCTCGAGGAGCGCGATACGGATTTCCCGGGCCGCGGCGTCGATGTCAGCCTCGGACAGCCGGCCTTTGCCGCGCAGGCCCTTGAAGGTATTCGCCAAGCGGTCGGAGAGCGTATCGAACACGGTGGTCGCGATTCCTCGGGTCGGGGGCGGTGTGGTCGTCCACCAGGGTATCGGGCCGCGCCGCCGGCCCGGCCCTTCGGTCCGCATTCCCCTCTGCGCCCCTCCCGTTCCCCCGGGCGGACCGCGGGGAAGGGAAGGGGCGGAGTGCGGCGATCAGGCCAGGGCCGCCTGTACCGAACGGGCCAGGGCCGCCGCTCCCGCGGCCGGCAGGGGCTTGCCGTCCCCGTCGACCACGTACACGGTGTCCACCGCGTCGGCGCCCGGTGTCGAGACGTGGGCGCTGCGGACCCGGACGCCCGCCGACTCCAGGGCGCGGCCGATGCGGTGGAGCAGTCCCACCGCGTCCGGGGCCCGCACCTCCAGGACCGTGGCCAGGGAGGAGACGTCCGGGACCACGGTGACCCGGGGCGGCGGAGGGACGACCCCGCGCCGCCGCGGGTAGGCCGCCTCGCGGTCGGCGAGCTTCGCGGGGACGTCCAGCGAGCCGTCCAGGGCCCGGACCAGATCGGTGCGCAGCCGGGCGGACTCGGGCAGCGAGCCGTACTCCGCCGCGACCCGCCAGCGCAGTACGAGGACCTCCCCCAGTTGGCCGGGCAGTTCCAGGGAGCGCAGTTCGGCCGCCCGTACGGTGAGCCGGTGCAGGGCCAGCACCCCGGCCACCGCGGGGAGGACCCCCGGCTGGTCCGGGACGGCGACGACCAGCTCCACCCCGACCGCGTCGTCCTCCTCCCGGCGGGCGTGCAGGGCGAGCACGGGTTCCCCGGTGCGCAGGGCCTCGATCGCGAGGCGTTCCTGCTCCGTCGTGGGGATCTCCAGCTCCCGTACCGCCGGGGTGGCACCGCGCAGCACGGCGGCGACCCGGGCGACGAGGTCCGCGACCAGCGATCCCCGCCAGGTGCTCCACGCGGCGGGCCCGGTGGCGAGGGCGTCCGCCTCGGTGAGGGCGTGCAGTATCTCCAGCGTGGAGGTGGAGCCCACGGCCTCGGCGACCGCGCGTACGGTCGCCGGGTCGTCCAGGTCGCGCCGGGTCGCGGTGTCGATCAGCAGCAGGTGGTGGCGTACGAGCGTCCCCAGCACGGCGACGTCCGCGGCGCCGAAGCCGACGCGGGCGGCGACGTCGCGCGCGATGGTCTCGCCGGCCACCGAGTGGTCCCCGGGCCAGCCCTTGCCGATGTCGTGCAGCAGGGCGGCCGTCAGCAGCAGGTCGGGGCGGCCGACCCGGCGGGTGAGCGCCGAGGCGCGCACGGCCGTCTCGATCAGATGGCGGTCGACCGTCCAGGTGTGGACGGGGTTGCGCTGCGGGCGGCACCGGACCCGTTCCCAGTCGGGCAGCAGCCGGGTGATCAGCCCTTCCGCCTCCATGGCCTCCCAGACGCCGACCATCGGCTCCCCCGCGCCCAGCAGCGTCAGCAGCTGTTCCCGGGCCTCGGCGGGCCACGGCACGGGCAGCGGTTTGGCCTGCGCCGCGAGCCGGCGTACGGAGTGCAGGGAGACGGGCAGGCCCGCCTGCGCGGCGGCCGCGGCGAACCGCAGCGGCAGCACCGGGTCCCGCTCGGGCCGGGCCGCCAGGGCCAGTACGGCCTCGCCGTCGGCCTCCACGACGCCCTCCGCGAGCGGCGCCCGCTCGGCGGCGGCCGGGCCGCGGGTGCCGAGCAGACCGCGCAGCCGGGGTTTGGCCGCGCGGGCCCGCAGCACCCGGCCGACCTCGCGCCAGGTCACGTCGCCGGCGTAGGAGACCACGCGCGCGGCCTCGTACACCTCGCGCAGCAGCGCGTCCGCGTCGAGGAGTCCGAGCCGCCCCGCGACCTGGTCCTGTTCCTGGAGGGAGAGCCGGTCGGTGGCCCGGCCGGTCACCAGGTGCAGGGCGTCGCGCGCGTCCAGCAGGCGGCGCCGCGCTTCGCCGAGTCCCTCGCGCGGGGCGTCGGCCAGCCAGGACGCGGCCACCGCCCGCAGCGCGGTGACGTCCCGGAGGCCGCCGCGGGCCTCCTTGAGGTCGGGTTCGAGCAGGAAGCGGAGCTCCCCGGAGCGTTCGGCCCGCTCGCGGCACAGGGAGTGCAGCTGCGGGAGCCGCTTGGCGGCCTGGTTGCGCCAGTCGGCCAGGACCGAGGTCCGCAGGCCGGCCAGCAGCCCGGCGTCACCGGCGACGGGCCGCGCGTCGAGCAGTCCGAGGTGCGCCTTCAGGTCCTCGGCGGCGGTCTTGCGGGCCTCCCCCGGGGTCCGTACCGAGTGGTCGAGGGCGAGGCCGAGGTCCCACACGGGGTACCAGATCCGGTCGGCGAGCGCGCTCAGCGCCCGCGGCTCGGCCTTGCCGTCGTGCAGCAGCACGAGGTCGAGGTCGCTGCGCGGGGAGAGCTCCCCGCGTCCGTAGCCGCCGACGGCCACCAGGGTGGCTCCCCGGACGCCCGTCTCCCGTACGGCGGTCTTGAACAGTGCGTTCAGCCAGTCGTCGGTCAGCCCGGCCAGGGCGGAACGCCGTGACGGCCCGGACCGCGACTCCTCCTGGAGGAGTCGCAGCCGGGCCGCGGCGTATCCGCCGGGTCCCGAGTCGGCCGTGTGGTCCGTTGTCTCTTCGACGCTCGTCACCCGGGAGCTCCCGTCACCTAGAGCGCGTCAGCGCCGCGCTCGCCGGTGCGGACCCGTACGACCGAGTCCACGGGGACGCTCCACACCTTGCCGTCGCCGATCTTGCCGGTCTGGGCGGCGCTCACGATGACCCGGATCAGCTCCTCGGCCTCCGCGTCGTCGACGAGCACCTCGATGCGGATCTTGGGTACGAGGTCGACCTGGTACTCGGCGCCGCGGTAAACCTCGGTGTGGCCGCGCTGGCGGCCGTAGCCGCTGGCCTCGGTGACCGTGAGCCCCTGGACTCCGAAGGCCTGGAGGGCCTCCTTGATCTCGTCCAGCTTGTGCGGCTTGACGATCGCGGTGATCAGCTTCATGCGTCAACCTTCTTGCTCGCGGCGGGGGCGGGGGCGGCGGTGTTCCGCGAGGCGGCGCCGCCACCGGCTCCGCTGAAGTCGTAGGCGGTCTCGGCGTGCTCGACCTGGTCGATGCCGGCGACCTCGACGTCCTCGGTGACCCGCATTCCGATCGTCTTGTCGAGGAGGAAGGCGAGGACCGCGGACACCACGAGAGAGTAGGCCAGGACGGCGAAGACTCCGATGGCCTGCTTGCCGAGCTGTTCCAGGCCGCCGCCGTAGAAGAGGCCCGCCACGTCGGACTGGACGCCGCCGGTGGCGAAGAGGCCCACCAGCAGGGAGCCGGCGACACCGCCGACGAGGTGGACGCCGACGACGTCGAGGGAGTCGTCGTAGCCGAACTTGTACTTGAGGCCGACCGCCATGGCGCACAGCACGCCGGCGATGACGCCGACGGCGATCGCGCCGAGCGGGCTGACCGCGCCGCCGGAGGGGGTGATGGCGACGAGTCCGGCGACCGCGCCGGAGGCGGCGCCGAGGGTGGTGAAGGAGCCGTGGCGCAGCTTCTCGTAGGCGAGCCAGGCGAGCATGGCGGCGGCGGTGGCGACCTGGGTGTTGACGAACATGACCGCGCCGACGCCGTCGTCGTTGCCGAGCCAGGAGCCCGCGTTGAAGCCGAACCAGCCGAACCACAGGAGGCCGGCGCCGAGCATCACGAGCGGGAGGCTGTGCGGGCGCATCGGGTCCTTCTTGAAGCCGACGCGCTTGCCGATGACCAGGATCACGCCGAGGGCCGCGGCGCCGGCGTTGATGTGGACGGCGGTGCCGCCGGCGAAGTCGATGACGCCGAGTTCGAAGAGCCAGCCTCCGGCGCCCCAGACCCAGTGGGCGACGGGGAAGTAGACGACGGTGACCCACAGGGCCGTGAACAGGGCCCACGCGCTGAACTTGACGCGGTCGGCGAGGGCGCCGCTGATCAGGGCGGGGGTGATGACGGCGAACATCAGCTGGAAGACGGCGAAGACGTAGACCGGGATGGTGTAGCCGTCCCACAGCTCGGTGACGCCGATGCCGCTGAGGCCCACGTAGTCGGAGTTCCAGCCGATCAGGGAGCCTGAGTCGGTGCCGAAGGCGAGGCTGAAGCCGTAGAGGACCCAGAGGATCGTGACGATCCCGAGGCTGATGAAGCTCATCATCAGCATGTTGAGGCTGCTCTTGACGCGGACCATGCCTCCGTAGAAGAAGGCGAGTCCCGGGGTCATCAGCATGACCAGGGCGGAGCAGATGAGCATGAACCCGGTGTTCGCGGCAGACAGCGTCGGGGCGTCTGCCGCGAGGGTCGTGATGGCTGATGCCATCGGCGTCTCCTCGTCGTCGGTACGTTCGCGTGCGGGCGATCGTGAAAACCTGAGCGGCGTTAAGGGCTCCGGCCTGGTGGGGGCTGGCCGGTTATTGCCCTGAGATTCACGCAGGCCGGTTTCCGGCGGCGCCGCTGGGTGTTTCACGCCGATGACGAAGGCGTCCAGAGTGTTACGACGTGATGAACGCCGGTTCGGGCGGAGAAGCGAAACCGGCCGCGGCAGTACCCGGACGTCCTGGCTGGGGGATCCTGATCGGGCTTCACGGGGTGACCTGCCGCGGCCGGGGCCTTGGGGGCGGCCGCGCGGGCCGTCAGACGGCCTCCGCGGCTTCGGGGAGCCGGGAGGCGAGGTGGTCGGTGAGCCGGACCACGTCGGCGACGTCGCCGTATTCACGGGCGGCGGCGTCGACGGTCTTGCGCAGGCGGGTGTTCACCCGCTCGGACCGCACCTTTCCCGCCACGTCGAGGGCCCGGCCGACGAGGACGGCGGCCTGCTCCGGCTCGCGCTGGAGCAGGTGGACGGTTGCCATGCCGACGAGGTTGAGGGCGTAGGAGCGCTGGTGCTCGTCGTCCTTCCCGAAGAGCTCGACGGCCCGCGCCATGACGGGCTCGGCGAGGGAGGCGTACGTGGGGCTGCGCCCGGCGACGTAGGCCAGATCGCGGTACGAGTGGGAGTTCTCGCCATTCAGCTCGGCCTCGGAGAAGAAGCGGATCCAGTCGGGCTCGGGCTCGTCTCCGAAGCCGGCTTCGGAGAAGGTGTCCTCGGCCATCCGCACGGCCCGCTTGCAGCGGCTCGGCTGCCCCATGTTGGCGTAGGCGCGGGCCTCCATCGCATACAGCATGGCCTGGGTGCGGGGGCCGGCGCAGTCGCGGCTGCCGTACTGGGCGAGGTGGATGAGTTCCAGGGCGTCCTCGGGGCGCCCGAGGTGGATCATCTGGCGGCTCATGCCGGAGAGGATGTACGAGCCCAGCGGCTTGTCCCCGCCCTCCTTCGCGGCGTGCAGCGCGAGGACGAAGTACTTCTGCGCGGTGGGGTGCAGGCCGATGTCGTAGCTCATCCAGCCGGCGAGTTCGGCGAGTTCGGCGGCGACCTTGAAGAGCCGCTTCATGACCGGGGCCGGGTGGTTCTCCTGGAGCAGGTCGGTGACCTCGTGGAGCTGGCCGACGACGGCCTTGCGGCGCAGGCCGCCGCCGCACTGGGCGTCCCACTGGCGGAACATCACGGTGGTCGCGTCGAGCAGGTCGAGCTCGGGCTCGGAGAGGCGGGGCGCCCGGTGGCCGCCGCTGGAGCCCGAGGGGCCCGCCTCGCGCTGCCCGGGGTCGGCGGGCGGTACGGGGACGAGCCAGCGCTGCATGGGCTCGATGAGGGCGGGTCCGGCGGAGAGGGCGAGGGAGGTCCCGAGGAAGCCGCGGCGGGCCAGCATCAGGTCGCTGCGGGAGAACTCACCGAGCAGTTCGACGGTCTGCGGGCCGGCCCACGGCAGGTCGACGCCGGAGACGGAGGGGGTCTGGTGGGCGGTGCGCAGTCCGAGCTGCTCGATGGCGACGACGGAGCCGAACCGCTCGGAGAACAACTCGGACAGGATGCGCGGGACGGGCTCGCGGGGCTGTTCACCGTCGAGCCAGCGGCGCACGCGGGAGGTGTCGGTGCTGATGTGGTGGGCGCCCATCTGGCGGGCCCGGCGGTTGACCTGGCGGGCGAGCTCGCCTTTGGACCAGCCGCTGCGGACGAACCACGAGCTGAGCTGTTCGTTGCGCGCAGCAGACTCCTCGTTCGTTCCGCTTGCGCCGTTGCCGCTCACTGGAACGCCCCCATCCACTCACGCATCTTCCACACGAAACCCTGGCCGGGGCGGCGGCTGCCGTCAGGGACCTTCACGAGTCCTTCACACATTGCCTCCGGCATACCCACGCGGGTTCCACCTTCGGGCCTCGTGCACCGAAAGTAATCCTACGATCACCCCCTCCGCGAGGTCGACCGTGGAAACGCCACCATTCGCCACCCCTTCGAATGAACTCGCCACCCGCCAGGCGCGATTCACTTGACACCGAGGCGAAACGGATCGGTTGGACTGGAGTGCGCCAGGGGCGCGCGCGGCGAGGAGTGCGCCGGGCGGCACCGGAGGGCACCCCGCGGCGGACCTTCGACGGCAGGTCCCGCCGACGTCGTAACCACCGGCGCGTCCGACCCGTTGGAGGGGGCATGGGCATGGGCTTCACGATCGGCGGCAGCCGAAGCACCAGGGAATTCCGTTCCGGCGCCCGGCGCCGCGGCCGCACCGCGGAGTGCACAGCGGTGGCGGAGTACACCGGGCTGTGGGGCTGGGACGCGGTGCCCGGCGCCCGCGCCGCCGCCCCCGGCCGGGACTGCTCCTGCGGCGACGCGCGGTGTACGGCGCCCGGGGCGCACCCCCTGGCCCTGGCCCCCGCGGTCCCGGCCGGGGCCACCCTCGACGAGGTCTCGGAGGCCTGGGGCGACTACCCGGGCGCGGCGGTGCTCCTCCCGGTGGGCCGTTGTTTCGACGTCATCGAGGTCGCCGAGGAGGCCGGCCGGCACGCGCTGGTCCGGCTGGAGCGGATGGGCCTGCCGCTCGGCCCGGTCACCGCGACCCCGGACGGCCGGGCGCAGTTCTTCGTGGCCCCGGGGGCCGCCGCGGGGCTGCCGCAGCTGCTGTACCGGATGGGCTGGGACGACGCGGACCTCGACCTGCGGGCGCTGGGCCAGGGGGCCTTCGTGACGGCCCCGCCCTCCGACCGGGGCGGGCTCGGGCCGGTCGGCTGGCTCCGGCCGCCCTCGCTCGACTCCGCCGGGGACCCGCCGCAGGCCCGGCTGCTGCTCGGCACCCTGGCGTACATCTGCCACCGCTTGCGCGACTAGGACGGGCGGACTGATGGGGGGCGGGCGGCACGATGCGCGGCCCCCGTACGTGACGGTGCCCCGTGATCCGGCCGGATCACGGGGCACCGTCACGTACGCGGACGGACCGCGTACGCGAGAGGACCGCGCTCAGTCGCCGATCAGGGCGTCCACGAACGCCTCCGGCTCGAACGGGGCCAGGTCGTCCGGGCCCTCGCCGAGGCCGACGAGCTTGACCGGGACGCCGAGCGCGCGCTGGACGGCGACGACGATGCCGCCCTTGGCGGTGCCGTCGAGCTTGGTCAGCACGATGCCGGTGATGTCCACGACCTCGGCGAAGACGCGGGCCTGGGTGAGGCCGTTCTGCCCGGTGGTGGCGTCCAGGACGAGCAGGATCTCGTCCAGCGGGCCGTGCTTCTCCACGACGCGCTTGACCTTGCCGAGCTCGTCCATGAGGCCGGTCTTGGTGTGCAGGCGGCCGGCGGTGTCGATGAGCACCACGTCGGCACCCTCGGCGATGCCCTCCTTGACCGCGTCGAAGGCGATCGACGCGGGGTCGCCGCCCTCGGGTCCGCGCACGGTACGGGCCCCGACCCGGTCGCCCCAGGTCTGGAGCTGGTCGGCGGCGGCGGCGCGGAAGGTGTCGGCGGCGCCGAGCACCACGCTGCGGCCGTCGGCCACCAGGACGCGGGCGAGCTTGCCGGTGGTGGTGGTCTTGCCGGTGCCGTTCACGCCGACGACCATCACGACGGCGGGGGTGTCCACGCCGCTCTCGGTCTTCACGGCGCGGTCGAAGTCGGTGCCGACCAGGGTCAGCAGCTCCTCCTTCAGCAGGGCGCGCAGGTCCGCGGGGGTACGGGTGCCGAGCACCTTGACCCGTGCGCGGAGCCGGTCGACCAGTTCCTGGGTGGGTACGACACCCACGTCGGCGATGAGGAGGGTCTCCTCGATCTCCTCCCAGGTGTCCTCGTCGAGGTGCTCGCGGGAGAGCAGCGTGAGCAGCCCCTTGCCCAGCGAGTTCTGCGACCGGGCGAGGCGGGCGCGCAGCCGGATCAGGCGGCCGGCGGTGGGCTCGGGCACCTCGATCTCGGGTGCGGCCGGCGCCTCGACGACGGGGTCCTCGACGGCGACCGGGGAGTCGGTGGCGGCCGCGGTGTCGGGGAGGGTGACCTCCTCGATCGTGCGGCGCGGCTCTTCCGCCGTCGGTGCGGCGTCCTCCCCCACCTGCGGTTCGGCGGGCGGGGCAGTGATGGTCGGCGTGCTCGACGGTGCCGAGGGCGGCAGCTGCTTCTTCTTGCGGCTGCTGACCACGAGCCCGCTGATCATGCCGACCGCGACCAGGGCGATGACTACAGCAAGGATGAGGATTTCCATAACGTCCCCAGTATCGGCCACGGGCGCCCCGGACCCGGGACCCGGGAGCGCCGCACCAGGACCGAATCCTCTATTTGTGGTCTTAGCGGCACATCTACGATGATGGACGACTCCCCGCCCCATCTCCCCCACCGGAGTACCGCATGCCTGCCGAGCCCGCCGACGGTGCGATAGAGACCGCGATCGAGACACGCGGACTGGAGCCCGTCCCGGACGGCGAGCGCACCGGCCGGGTCCGTGAGCTGGTGCCGACGTGGGTCGCCGCCAACATCAGCGTGCTGCTGCTCACCATGGGCGCCGGCCTGGTGATCTTCAACAGGCTCAACATCTGGCAGGTGCTCGTCGTCGCGGTGGCCGCGCCGGTCGTCTCGTACGGGATCGTCGGGGTGATCTCCATCGCCGGCAAGCGCGGCGGCGCCCCGGGCATGGCCCTGTCGCGGGCGGTGTTCGGGCAGC
Organism: Streptomyces antarcticus; assembly: GCF_026627255.1. Classification (GTDB taxonomy): domain Bacteria; phylum Actinomycetota; class Actinomycetes; order Streptomycetales; family Streptomycetaceae; genus Streptomyces; species Streptomyces antarcticus. Next base: position 157,911 of record NZ_JAPNLM010000001.1, read on the forward strand.
GCGGCAACCTCTTCCCGGGGGCGCTGATCTGGGTGGCACGCTGGGGCTGGGAGACCATCAACGCGGTCAGCGGCGCCTACGCCGTGCTGACCGTTCTCGACCTGCTCTTCGGCGTCGAGAGCAGCACCGCCCTGATCGTGGTCACCCTGCTCTTCTTCGTGGGCTGCACCTTCGTGGTCTCCGGCCTGGGCATCAACGCGCTGCGCGTCTGCTCCAAGTGGTCCACGTACCTCTTCGGCACCTTCAGCGTGCTCGTCCTCGGCTACCTGGTCGCCACGACCGACTGGTCCGCCGTCTTCGCCAAGCCGGCCGGCTCCACCGCGATGATGATCGCGGGCATCGGCACCATCGCGGCCGGCGGCATCAGCTGGGTCCCGTCCGGTCCGGACTTCACCCGCTACCTGCCGCGCACGGCCTCGTCCAGGGGCATGGTCGGCGCCACCGTCGGCGGCGCCGGCGTGGTCGTCCTGCCCATGGTGCTGATGGGCGCGGTCATGGCCGTCGGCACGCCGGACCTGGCCACCGCGCAGGACCCGGTCTCCTTCATCGGCGAGCTGCTGCCGACCTGGATCGCGGTCCCGTACCTGCTCATCGCGCTCGTCGGGATGCTGCTGATCAACTCGATGTCGATGTACTCGGCCGGGTTCACCGCCCAGACCCTCGGCATCAAGGTCCCGCGCGCCTGGGCCGTCAGCGTCAACGCCGTCATCAGCCTGGTCTTCGGTTTCCTGCTGATGGTGGTCGCGACGAGCTTCTTCGGCTCGTTCATCTCCTTCCTGACCCTGCTGGCCGTGGCGTTCTCCGCCTGGATCGGCGTCTTCGGCGTGGACATGCTGCGCCGCGAGACCTACGACGGTGCCGCGCTGCTGGACACCACGCGGACCAGCGCCTACTGGTACAAGGGCGGTTTCGCCTGGCAGGCGATGACCGCGTGGGCGCTCGCCCTGGTGGTCGGCCTGCTGTTCACGTCGGTGGACTGGTTCAGCGGGCCGCTGTCCGCCACCTGGATCGGGGAGAACGGCCTCGGCTGGGTGGCCGGCATCGTGACCTCCGCCGTGCTGTACGGGGCGCTGCCGCGCACGCCCGCCCCGGCCGCCGCCGGGGAGCGGGCCGCGGACCGCGAGCCCGCCGGGACCCTGTCCAACTGACGCCACGTCAGCTAACGTCCCCCTTCGCCGCCCACCCACCTCCGGCGAAGGGGGACTTTCCCGTGCCCATCACCGTGGCCCGGTTCAATCTCGTCGACCCGAACGGCACCCCCGAGTCGCTCTCCGCCCGCTACAAGGCGGCGCTGGAGATGGCCCGGTACGCGGACGACCGCGGGATCGACACCGTCCAGACCGAGGAACACCACGGCACCGCCAACAACTGGCTGCCCTCCCCCTTCGCCTTCGCGGGCGCGGTCTTCGGCGCCACCCGCCGGATCGCGGTCACCGTCTCGGCGATCATCGGCCCGCTGTACGACCCGCTGAAGGTGGCCGAGGACATCGCCGTGCTCGACCTGCTCAGCGGCGGCCGCCTGGTGACCGTCGCGGGCATCGGCTACCGGCCCGAGGAGTACGAGCAGCACGGCGTGGAGTGGGGCCGGCGCGGCCGGCTCCAGGACGAGCTGCTGGAGACCCTGCTGAAGGCGTGGACGGGTGAGCCGTTCGAGTTCCGCGGCCGTACCGTACGGGTCACCCCGCGGCCCTTCACGCGGCCGCACCCGCTGCTTCTGGTCGGCGGCAGCTCCGAGGCGGCGGCGCGGCGCGCGGCCCGGCTGGGGCTGCCGTTCTTCCCGAGCGCGCACCTGCCGGAGCTGGAGGCGTACTACCGGGCGAAGCTCGCGGAGTACGGCACGGAGGGCTTCTGCATGATGCCCGCCGCCGAGACCCCGCTGCTGCACATCGCGCAGGACCCGGACCGGGTCTGGGCCGAGCACGGCGAGCACTTCCTGCACGAGGCGGGGATGTACGCGTCCTGGCAGTCCAAGGACATCCGCAGCGCCGTGCGGTCGGGCGCCCGCACGGTGGCGGAGCTGCGCGCGGAGGGCGTGTACCGCGTCCTCACCCCGGACGAGGCGGTCGCGTACGCGAAGGGCGCGGGCGAGGCGGGGAACCTGGTGCTGCACCCCCTGTGCGGCGGGATGCCGCTGGACGAGGGCTGGCGGAGCCTGCACCTGCTGTGCGAACGGGTGCTGCCCCGGCTCAAGGACTGAGCCGGGGCAGCACCCGTACGAGAGGAGAGGGGGTGTTGGCGGGGGTGGGTCACCCCATCTCCTCCAACGCCTTGCCCTTGGTCTCCGGCACCCATTTGAGGATGAAGGGGATCGAGAGCACGGCGAAGACCGCGTAGATGACGTACGCGCCGGACAGGTTCCAGTCCGACAGCGTCGGGAACGTGACGGTGATGACCCAGTTGGCGATCCACTGGGCGGCGGCGGCCACGCCGAGGGCGGCGGCGCGGATGCGGCCCGGGAACATCTCGCCGAGCAGGACCCAGACCACCACGCCCCAGGACAGGGCGAAGAAGAGGACGAAGGAGTTGGCCGCGATGATGGCGACGAGCCCCTGGGTCTGCGGCAGGGTGATGTCGTCGCCGACGCCGGACCGGAAGGAGAAGGCCCAGGCGGCGACGCCGAGGGAGATCGCCATGCCGACGGAGCCGATGAGGGCGAGCGGCTTGCGGCCGATCCGGTCGACGAACAGCATCGCGATCACCGTACCGATGATGTTCACGACGGAGGTCTCGAAGGAGTACAGGAACGAGGAGCTCGCGTCGATGCCGACCGACTGCCACAGCGAGGAGCTGTAGTAGAAGATCACGTTGATGCCGACGAGCTGCTGGAAGACGGAGAGGCCGATGCCGATCCAGACGATCGGCAGGAAGCCCATGCGGCCGCCGAGCAGGTCCTTGAAGGTCGACTTGTGCTCCGAGTGGATGGCGGCGTCGATCTCGCGGACCCGGGCGTCGGCGTCGATGCGCTCGCCCTCGACCTCGCGCAAGACCGTCTTGGCTTGGTCCATCTTGCCGACCGAGACGAGGAAGCGCGGGGACTCCGGGATGGCGAAGGACAGCAGGCCGTAGAGCACGGCCGGGACGACCATGACGCCGAGCATCCACTGCCAGGCTTCCAGGCCGCCGATCTCGCCGCGCTGGTCGCCGTCGGCGAGGTTGAGGATGCCCCAGTTGACCAGCTGCGAGACGGCGATGCCGATGACGATGGCGGCCTGCTGGAAGGAGGCGAGCCGGCCGCGGTAGGCGGGCGGGGAGACCTCGGCGATGTAGGCGGGACCGATCACGGAGGCCATGCCGATGCCGAAGCCGCCGATGATGCGCCACATGGCGAGGTCCCACAGGGCGAACGGCGTCGCGGATCCGATGGCGCTCGCGGTGAAGAGGACGGCGGCGATCTGCATGCAGCGGATGCGGCCGATCCGGTCGGCGAGGCGGCCGGCGGTCGCCGCGCCGAAGGCGCAGCCGATGAGTGCGGCCGCGATCACCTGGGCGAGGGCCGCGGAGCCCACGTCGAACCGGTCGCGGATGGCTACGACGGCGCCGTTGATGACGGAGCTGTCGTAGCCGAAGAGGAAACCGCCCATGGCCGCGGCCGCGGTGATGAAGATGACGTGCCCGAGGTGGTCGGGCTGGGACGCGTTTCCACCGCCTGCCGCGGGTGCGTTCGCTGTGCTGGTCAAGGTGCGCTCCTGGGCCCGGCGCCGACGGCGGGCAGCGTGGGGGGTGTTGGTACTCGTGTTGTCGCCTGATCGTGTTCCTCCAGTGGGGCACACCAAACAGTGCGCCACCACCTGAACGTGCCGGGTGACAGAGGAGAGCCTATTGGTTCACTTATTGAAGTCAATAGGATGTGAAGAACCTATTTCGCGGGCATGAACTCGACAGATACGGCCATAGCGCGGGTCAGTTGTTCAACATGTGAATGACTCGTGGCCCTAGCGGAGCCTCTGACTGATCACTTTGGACACTCCATCGCCCTGCATGGAGACGCCGTACAGGGCATCGGCGACCTCCATCGTGCGCTTCTGATGGGTGATGACGATCAGCTGCGAGCTCTCCTGGAGCTCCTCCATGATCCGGATCAGCCGCTGCAGGTTGGTGTCGTCGAGCGCGGCCTCGACCTCGTCCATCACGTAGAACGGACTGGGCCGCGCCTTGAAGATCGAGACCAGCAGCGCCACGGCCGTCAGGGAGCGTTCACCGCCGGAGAGCAGCGAGAGCCGCTTCACCTTCTTGCCCGGCGGCCGGGCCTCGACGTCGACGCCGGTGGTCAGCATGTTGTCGGGGTCGGTGAGGATCAGCCGTCCCTCGCCGCCGGGGAACAGCCGCGAGAACACCCCCTCGAACTGTCGGGCCGTGTCGTGGTAGGCCTCGGTGAAGACCTGCTCGACGCGCCGGTCGACCTCCTTCACGACCTGAAGGAGGTCGGCCCGCGTCTTGCGCAGGTCCTCCAGCTGCTCGCTGAGGAACCGGTGGCGCTCCTCGAGCGCCGCGAACTCCTCCAGCGCGAGCGGGTTGACCTTGCCGAGCTGCTGGTAGGCGCGCTCGGCCGCCCTGAGCCGCTTCTCCTGCACGGCCCGTACGAAGGGGCCCGGCCGGTTGCGGGGGTGCTCCGGGTCGACGGGGAGTTCCTCGCCGTCCGCGGCCGGGGACGGGGGCACGGGCTGGTCGGGTCCGTACTCGGCCATGAGCCCGGCGGCTTCCATGCCGAACTCCTCCAGCGCCCTGGCCTCCACCTGTTCGATGCGCAGCCGCTTCTCCGCGCCGAGCACCTCGCCCCGGTGGACGGAGTCGGTGAGCTTGTCGAGCTCACCCTTCAGTGCGCGCCCGGCGTTCCTGGCGTCGGCGAGCTCCCGCTCGCGCAGGCCCTTGGCGTGCTCGGCGCGGGCCCGCTCCTCCTCGGCCCGGCGCAGCGACACCTCCACGTGCGCGAGCAGCTGCCGGGCGCCGTCGGCCACCGCCCGGGCCACCTCGGCCTCGTACCGCAGCCGGGCGCGGCGGCGCTCGGCCCGGGCCCGGGCCTCCCGTTCCGCGCGGGCCCCCCGGTCGAGTGAATCGGCCCTCCCCGCCAGCCCCTTGACCCGCTCCTCGTGGGTACGGAGCTGGAGGCGGGCCTCCATCTCGGTCTGCCGGGCGTTGGCGCCGTCTGCGGCCAGCCGGTCCCGCCGGGAGGCGTCCGGCTCGTCCTCCACCGGCAGCTCCTCGGCCGTCGCCAGCCGCTGCGCGCACTCCTCCACCTCGAACAGAGCCTGCTCCAGCGCGTCCTGTGCCTTGGCCGCGGCGGTGGCGGTGCGCTCGGCCTCGCCCTCGGCGCCCTTCGCCTGCCCGGCGAGACGCCCGAGCTGCTGCGCGACCCCGGCCCGGGCCCGCTCCCCCGCCCGGCGCCGCTCGGCGAGCTCGTCGGCCAGGGCCGCCGCGTTCCGGCGGCGGGCCCCGGCGGCCTCCTGTGCCGCGCCGAGCTCCCCGCACCGCACGTCCAGTCGGGCCAGCTCCGCCGCCGCCTCGTCGACGGCGGCCTGGACCTCGATCAGGCTGGGCGCTCCGGCCGAGCCGCCGTGCGCGAGGTGCGCCCCCAGTACGTCGCCCCCGACGGTCACGGCCACCGCGTCGGGCCGCTCCGCGACGAGGGCCTCGGCCGCGTCGAGGCCGCCGACCACGAAGCAGTCCCGCAGCACCCAGGCCACCGCCCGCAGCACCGCGCCGTCCCCGCCGACCAGCCCGGCGGCGGGGACGGGGGGTGCGGGAACGGTCCCGTCGACCGCGGCCGGGCCGGGCTGCCCACCGCCGACCGCCCCGGGCGCCGCTGCCCCGGGCGCGCCGGGGACGCTCCCGTGGGCCCCGGCCCGGCTCGCGCCGACGGCCGCGCCGTGAACGGCGGGACCCACGGGTTCCGCAGGCCCGAAGTCCCCCCGCACACCGCCGGCTCCGGCACCCTGCGGCTCGGGGTCCGCGTCCCGGGCGGGGGCCGGGTGGGGGAACGCTCCCCCGGCGGCGTCGCCGCCCGCCCGACCGGGAAACCCTGCCCCGGCGGCCCCGGCGGCGCCCAGCGACCCGGCGAACCCGGCGAACCCACCCGCCGGGCCCGGGCTCGAGGCCAGGGCCGGGGCCGAAGCCGGGCCCGGGGCCGAAGCCGAAGCCGAGACCGGGGCCGAGACCGGGGCCGAAGCCGAGACCGGGGCCCGGCCCGGGCCCGAGGCTTGGGCCTGAGCCGGACCCGAGGCCTGGGCCTGAGCCGGACCCGGAACAGGAACCGGGGCCTGGCCCGGTGCCGGAACCTGGCCCGAGGCCGGGGCCTGGCCCGAGGCCGGGGCCTGGCCCGAGGCCGGGGCCTGGCCCGAGGCCCGAACCTGACCCGAGGCCCGGTCCGAGGCCCGGTCCGAGGCCCGGTCCGGGACCTGGCCCGGTTCCGCCGCCCGTCCCGCCCCCGGCGGCACCGGTGTGATCAGCAGCGTGGCCCGGCCCCCGTCCCCGTCCCGGAGGTGCCGGATGGCCGCGGCCGCCGCCCGCGGCGAGGCCACCGCCACCGCGTCCGCCGCCGCACCCAGCGCCGCCGCCACCGCCACCTCGTACCCCGGGGTCACCGTCAGCCGCTCCGCGGCCGGTCCCAGCAGCCCGGCCAGCCGTTCGCGCGCCGCCAGCAGTGCCTCCGTACCGTCCTTGCGGCGCAGCCCGAGCGCGAGGGCGTCCCGCCGCGCCGACACGGCCGCGCGCGAGCGCTCCGCCGCCGTCACGGCGTCCCGGGCCGCGGTCAGCCCTGCCTCCGCGGCCGCCAGGTCGGCGCGCGCCGCCTCGTACTCCTCCTCCACCGCCGGGTCGTCGAGGCCGCCGACCTCCTCGGCCAGCGCCTCGTACTCCTCCCGGGCCGCCACCGCCCGGGTCCGCGCCTCGTCCCGCGCGGCGACCAGCCGGTCGATCTCGGACTGCGCCGCCCCCGCCCGGGAGCGGGCCGCGCCGAGCCTGCCGGTCAGCCTGGCCAGCGCCTCGCGCCGGTCGGCGATGGCCCGGGCCGCGTCCCGCAGGCGCCGTTCCTCCTCGGCAAGGGCCCGTTCCAGCTCCGCCCGGTGCTCGGCGGTGTCCTCCAGCGCGCGCGAGGCCGCCTCCAGAGCGGCCGTCAGCTCGGCCTCCTGCTCGCGGACCCGCGCGGCTTCCCGCTCCATGTCCTCGGGGTCGCGGCCGTGCCGCTCCTCCTCCGCCGGCGCCGTCGCGCTCTTGACCCGTGCGTCCGCCAGGGACGCCGTTCCCCGTACCCGCTCGGCGAGCTGCGACAGCTCGTACCAGGTCTGCCGGGCCCGCGTGAGCCGGGGCGCCAGCTCCCGTACGGCTGCCTCCAGCTCCGCCTCGCGCCGCAGGGCGCCCGCGAGCCGGCCCTCCGCCGTCTCCTTGCGCTCCTTCAGAGCGGCCTCGTCCGCGATCTCGGCGTCGAGCGCCCTCCGCAGCGACGACAGGTCGTCGGCGAGCAGCCGCAGCCGCGCGTCCCGCAGGTCCGCCTGGATGACGGCCGCCCGCCGGGCCACCGCCGCCTGCCGTCCCAGCGGCTTCAGCTGCCGCCGCAGCTCGTCGCCGAGGTCCTGGACGCGCGCGAGGTTGGCCCGCATCGCGTCCAGCTTCCGCAGCGCCTTCTCCTTGCGCTTGCGGTGCTTCAGTACGCCGGCCGCCTCCTCGATGAAGGCGCGGCGGCCCATGGGGTCGGCGTGCAGGACGGAGTCCAGCTGCCCCTGGCCGACGATGACGTGCATCTCGCGGCCGATGCCGGAGTCGGAGAGCAGCTCCTGGATGTCGAGCAGGCGGCACGTGTCACCGTTGATCTGGTACTCACTGCTGCCGCCGCGGAACATGATCCGGGTGATGGTGACTTCGGCGTACTCGATGGGCAGCACGCCGTCGGAGTTGTCGATCGTCAGCGACACCTCGGCGCGCCCGAGCGGCGGACGCCCGGTGGTTCCGGCGAAGATGACGTCTTCCATCTTCCCGCCGCGCAGGGATTTGGCGCCTTGTTCGCCCATGACCCAGGAGAGCGCGTCGACCACGTTGGACTTGCCCGAGCCGTTCGGACCCACGACGCAGGTGATGCCGGGTTCGAAGCGCAAGGTGGTGGCGGAAGCAAAGGATTTGAAGCCACGCAGGGTCAGGGACTTGAGGTGCACGCCGCCGGACTCTACCTTTCGCGTTCGGTTTCGCCCGTGAAAGTGCGGGGCACGACCGACGTCAAAGGCAGCAGCCCCCCGCCTGGCCCCACGCCGTGTCGGCGGGGCGTCCAGGCGTCCGGGCGTCCAAGAAAGAAGGGACGCCGAAGCGTCCCTTGCAGATCAAGCGGGGCTGGATTCCAGCGACGTAGGGAGCGCGAATCAGGTGAGCGCAGGCTCCGCCTGCGGTACGTCGATATCGATGCTGTCCAGCAGCGAGTCTCCGTCGTGCTGAGCGGCGGCCGCGTTCAGCGCGTCATTTTCGGACTGAATCCGTACGAGCTCGGACTCGAGGTCCTGGACGCGCTGCTGAAGCCGTCGCATCTCGGCGAGGAGTCGCGGATCGGAACCGCCGACGTAACCGAGAAGCGCCTTTGCCATGATGGATGGTCCTCCACACTGAGTGACCGACCGAAGCGGTGTGGGTCGTGAGGGAATCGCACCCGCGGATGTCCGGCAGCGACTGACAGTCACTGCGCTTACTAATGCCAACACTGCCAAACAGCTCAGGTGCGCGGGGCTTCCAGCGTCTCACCAAAAAGTTTGACGGTCAACACGATCACGCCCCGTATCGGCGGGCGACCCGGCCCCCGCAAGGGGCGTGGAGATCATCCTCGCTTCCGAGCTTTCCATGCATCGCGCCCGTCGGCAACGCGTCGGCGAAGAATGCGCAGTTCCGACCGGGTGCGGACCGCACATGCATGTGATCAGTACATGATCAGTCGATCGATCACCGGATGGCGAAGCCGTCATATCCGCCGCGCGGTGTGCCCCAGATCTCCGTCACTCCGTCCACCCGGCCGGGCGTGTCGGCGGAACGCAGCCATTCCAGCAGCCGGTGGCAATTCTCACGTTGACCTTCGGCCACGACCTGTACCCGCCCGTCGTCGAGGTTGAGCGCGAAGCCGACCACCCCTCCGACCTCCAGGGCATTGGCCCTGGTGAACCAGCGGAAGCCCACTCCCTGTACGCGGCCGCGCACCCAGACGGTCAGGCGGACATCTTCATTCATGCGTGAACGCTAACCGGGCGGCCACTTTCGGGGCACATCACCCCCCTGGCCCCATGCCGTACAGTCGCGCAGCAATGAACTCACCCATTTGGGTGAGTAAAGGATGATCTTGAGCTTCGAGGAAGGCACGACGCCGATGGGACGCCACCGACTCAATGCCGCTCCGCGCCGCGACGGCAGGCGCGCAACGGCCCTGCGCGCCGGCCTGCTGGGCATCTCCGTCGCCGTCGCCCTCGGCACCGCGGCCGTCACCACGGGGATGGTGCCCGTCGGCGGCTCCTTCCCCTATGTAGGGGTCGGCGCCGCGGACTCCCCCGGCGGGGCGGAGGCAGGCCCCGCGCCCTCCCCGACCCCCAAGAGCGCGCTCGACCAGCAGGGCGGCCTCGCCAACCTGTCCGGCCGGACCCCTTCGGGCGCCGCCGCCACGAGCCCGCCCGGCAGCCCGTCCGCCCCGGCCCCCTCGAACTCCTCGGCCCCGTCGGCGTCGCCCAGCCCCTCCGCGTCCGCCTCCGCGCCGCCCTCCGCGACGCCCTCCGCCCCGGAGGAGCCTCCGAGCCCCTCGGCCACGCCTGCCCCGTCCACCGAGGCTCCGCGGAAGACCGCCGCCCCGGCCCCGGTGAAGCCGGCCCCCGCGAAGCCGGACCCGCCGAAGCCGGCCCCCGCGAAGCCTCCCGTCCCGGCGCCGGACCCGCCGAAGCCGGTCCCCCCGAAGCCTTCCGTCCCGGCGCCGACGGCCCCCGCCCCCGGGGACGGGCACTCCGCCGAGGAGACGGCCGTGGTGGCCCTGGTGAACCAGGCGCGCGCGCAGGCCGGGTGCGGCCCGGTCCGGGCCAACCCGCCGCTCGCCGCGCTGGCCGGGGCCTTCAGCAAGGACATGGCGGTCCGCGGCTTCTTCGGCCACACCGACCCCGACGGCAACACCCCGTGGGACCGCGCCTCCAAGGCCGGCCTCTCCGGCCTCGGCGGCGAGAACATCGCGCGCGGCCAGGGTGACGCCGCCTCCGTGATGAACTCCTGGATGAACAGCCCGGGCCACAAGGCGAACATCCTCAACTGCGAGTTCCGCACCCTGGGCGTCGGCGCCCACTTCTCCGCCGGCGGTCCCTGGTGGACCCAGGACTTCGGCTTCTGAGACGCGTACGGACGGTCAGGCAGTCCGGGGCGGTGCCCATGCGCTCCCGGAGCGGTGCTCAGGCGGTGACGAGCACCGCGTCGGCCAGGACCGCGCGGCCCGCGACGACGACGCGCGCGTGCTCGGCGACGCGGCGGCCCAGGTGCTCGGCCGTGGCGATGTCGGCCTGGTGAACGCCTTCCGGACCCACGTCGGAGTTGGTCTGGGCAGCCGCGCCGGAGAAGAAGCCCAGGCGGTTGAGGTCGTTCTCGGAGCCGGCGGTGGAGTTCCAGCCCGGCTTCAGGCCCAGGTTGACCCAGCTCATGGCGTGCTGGGCGGCCAGCGTCTGGAAGTACTGGAGGGTGTGCAGCTTGTCGCCGCTCTTGGAGCCGGAGTTCGTGAAGCCCGCGGCGACCTTGTCCTGCCAGACGTCGCCGAACCAGCGCTTCGAGGTCGCCTCCGCGAAGACGTGGAAGGCACCGGAGGCCGTCCCCATGTAGGTCGGCGATCCGAAGACGATCGCGTCGGACGCGTCGAGCAGCTCCCACTGGGCGTCGTCGATCGTGTCCACCTTGATCAGGTGCACGGTGGCCCCGGCCTCGAGGGCTCCGCTGCGGACGGCCTCGGCGACGACGGCGGTGTGGCCGTATCCGGAGTGGTAGGCGATCGAGACGACGGGGGCGTGCGTGATGGCGGACAAAGCGGTCTCCCTCGGACAAGTCTTCGCCGCCTCACGAGGTGCGGGGCGACGAGGAAAAGAGAAGCACTTACTTTTTGAAAGCGCAATCTGAGAGTTAGCGCTGCATAGAGGTACGCTTAGCGGCATGGAGACACCAGCCGGCTGTCCGGAAGCCCTCGAGTCAGAACTCCCGTTCGACGTGTTCGCGCGCGCGTGCCCGTCCCGGGAAACCCTGGAGCACGTCACCGGACGCTGGGGCAGCCTCACGGTGGGAGCACTGCGCGAGGGCCCCTGCCGCTTCAACGAGCTGCGCCGGCGCGTGGAGGGCGTGAGCGAGAAGATGCTCTCGCAGACGCTGCACGCGCTGGAGCGCGACGGCATCGTCAACCGTGAGGCACAGCCGACGAACCCGCCCCGCGTCGACTACGAGCTGACCCCGCTCGGCGCGGAGGTCGCGGACCGGCTGCTCGCCCTCATCCACTTCCTGGAGGGGAGCATGGCAGACGTGCTGGCCTCCCGGCGGACCTACGACGCGGCGCGACCCGGCCTCTGACAGCGCGGGCAGAAGTAGCTCGACCGGTTCATCCAAGGCCGGCGGCGCATCGGGGTGCCGCAGCGGCGGCAGGGTTCGTCCTCGCGGCCGTAGGCGTCGAGCGAACGGTCGAAGTAGCCCGACTCCCCGTTCACGTTGACGTACAGGCTGTCGAAGCTGGTCCCGCCCACGTCGAGGGCCGCGTTCATGACGTCCCGGACATGGCCGAGGAGTTCCGCGCTCCGGGGGCGCGTGAGGGTGTCGGTGGGGCGCTCGTAGTGCAGCCTGGCGCGCCACAGCGCCTCGTCCGCGTAGATGTTGCCGACCCCGCTGATCAGCGACTGGTCCAGCAGTGCCCGCTTCAGGGTGGTCCGCCTGGCACGCAGGGCCAGGTGGTAGAGGCCCTCGTCGAACAGCGGGTCCAGCGGGTCCCGGGCGATGTGCGCGATGACGTCCGGCAGCCCGTCGGGCGTGTTCTCGTGCAGGGAGAGCCCGCCGAAGGTCCGCTGGTCGACGAAGCGCAGCTCGGTGCCGAGGTCGTCCGCGAACCGCACGCGGACCCGCAGGTGCTTCTCGTCGGGGGACTCCCGCGGCTGTACGAGCAGCTGCCCGCTCATCCCGAGGTGCCCGAGCACGGACAGCTCCCGCCCCTCCAGGGGCAGCCACAGGTACTTCCCGCGCCGCTGCGGCACCCCTACGGTCTGGCCGCCGAGCCGAGCCGCGAAGTCGGCCCCGCCGCCGGGGTGGCGGCGTACCGCGCGCGGGTGGAGGACCTCGACGGACTCCACGGTCCGCCCCGCGACCCAGCGCTCCAGCCCCCGCCGCACGACTTCGACTTCGGGCAGCTCGGGCACGGGTTCTCCTCGGGGGGACGCGCCGGTCCGGGCGCGGGGTCCGAGCCTACCGGCCCCGTCCAGGGCCCCCGGAACGGGTCCGCCCCGCCACCTGCGGGCAGGTGGCGGGGCGGGGAGATCCCGAAGGAAGGGTCAGGCGTCGGGCGTCGGGCCGGCGGGCATCGGCGCCCCGCCTTCCCCGGCCCCGGCGTCGGCCGGAGCCGCCGCCGTTGCCACAGGAGCCGGTGCGGTCGCGGTGGTTGCCCCGCTCCGCTCGTCCGCCTTGGCGCGAATGCCGCGCCAGGCAGACTCGGCAGCCTGCTGCTCTGCTTCCTTCTTGCTGCGGCCGGTGCCGGTGCCGTACGAGACACCACCGACGCGAGCGGCAGCGGTGAAGGTCTTCTCGTGGTCCGGGCCGGTCTCAGAGACCAGGTATTCCGGTACGCCAAGACCTTCGGACGCCGTGAGTTCCTGGAGACTGGTTTTCCAGTCCAGGCCGGCACCGAGGTTCGAGGACCTGTCGATGAGCGGGTCGAAGAGCCGGTGAACCAGCTCCGAGGCCGCGTCGAGGCCCTGGTCGAGGTAGACGGCGCCGATCACCGCTTCAAGGGTGTCGGCGAGGATGGATGCCTTGTCCCGGCCACCCGTGCCCTCTTCGCCGCGGCCGAGCCGGACGAAGGAACCGAGATCGAGGCCACGCCCGACCTCCGCCAGTGCGCGCGAGTTGACCACCGCGGCCCGAAGTTTGGCCAGCTGGCCTTCGGGGAGATCCGGGTGGGTCGTGTACAGCGTGTCCGTGACCACCAGGCCGAGCACGGAGTCCCCGAGGAACTCCAGCCGCTCGTTGGTGGGCAGACCGCCGTTCTCGTACGCGTACGAGCGGTGGGTCAGTGCACGCACCAGAAGGGCGGTCTCGAGTTGGTACCCGAGCCGCCCTTCCAGAAGCGTGTGGGACGAGGCCGCGTTCTTACTGTCTGCCTGCTTCTCAGCGTTGGACAGCTCAGACATTGCGCCTCTCACCAGCCGCTCAGACCTCGAGGACCTGGCGCTTGTTGTAGGTGCCGCAGCTCGGGCACGCAATGTGCTGGAGCTTCGGCTCCTGGCAACGCTCACACGAAACCAGAGTGGGGACCGCAGCCTTCCACTGCGACCGGCGGTGGCGCGTGTTGCTGCGCGACATCTTCCGCTTCGGAACAGCCACGGCTACTTCTCCTGCTTCTCGGCGGCGCCCTGAACTCCGTCAGAGGCAGTGCCGCTCATGTTGTCCTTCTCGACGCCCTGATCGGTGACGAGTCCCTGCAGTGCCGCCCAACGGATGTCGACGGCGTCATGGTGGTGGTCCGGGTCGTCGTTCAGGCTGAGCCCGCAATCGGGGCACAGTCCGAGACAGTCCTCCCGGCACACCGGCTGCAGCGGCAGTGCGAGCACCACCACATCGCGCAGCACGGGTTCGAGGTCGAACAAGCCGTCCTCGAGAAAGAGCGTGTCCTCGTCGTCCTCGGCGTCGTCGGCCGGCTCCGCCTTGGAGCGGGTCCGGTCGTCGGCGTCAGGGTACGAGAACATTTCCTGGAAGTCCGCCTTGAGCTCGCGCTCGACGGACTCCAGACACCTTACGCACTCCCCTACGGCCGATGCACGGGCGGTGCCTGTGACAAGCACCCCTTCCATGACAGCCTCGAGGCGGAGCTTGAGCTTGAGCGGGGCACCTTCCGGCACTCCGATGACCCCGGCGAGACCGAGGTCCGCCGGTGCCGCGATCTCCCGGAACAGCTTCTGCATGGCACCAGGACGCCGACCCAGCTCGTGCGTGTCGAACACGAGGGGGTTGCGGTGGTCGAGGCGGGTATTCAGGGCTGTTCCTGCTTTCACGGATTGCTCAAGATCAAAGGTTCCGCCACTTACGGGCAGCATGGATCGCGGTGCATACGCGCGACCGAAGAGCCAGGATACCCGCCGGTGAGCTCTGAGCCCAATCCGGTGCTAGCGCCCCTGTTCGTACTGGCGCAGCTGGTCCAGGTTGATCATGCTCGTGTCGAAGAGGCTGGTCTCGTCGAGCGCGGGCTGCTGCTGGGCCTGCTGCGGCTGCTGGTGCTGCTGCGGCTGCTGGTGCTGCTGCTGGTAGGCCGCGTAGGGGTCGTGCTGCTGCTGCGCGTCGTAGTGGCCCGCGTACGGCGTGCCCGCGGAGCCGGCGCCGGAGTACGGGTCGGGCTGCTGCTGGTAGCCGCCGTACGGGTCCTGGTAGCCGTACGCGTCCTGGTGCCCGGTGTCCGGCTGGGCCGGGTACTGCGCGGCGTAGGCGTCGTAGACGGGCTCCGGCTGCTGCGCCTGGGCGGGGATCAGCGGCCGCGCCGGCGCGGCGGCCCGCTCCGGTTCCGCGAGGCCCGCCAGGAAGTCCGCGTCGCTCGACGAGCGGGACTGCTGGGAGCCCGCCGCGTCCTGGGCTGCCATGTGCGCGCCGAGGTCGTCCGTGGGCATCCGGCCCAGCAGCTTCTGGCGGCCCTTGCCCACCGCGTCGAGGGTCTTGGAGAGCACCGCCTCGAAGGTGGCCAGCTTGGTGTCCACGTACGCGTCGGCCTGCCGGCGCTGCGTCTCGGGGTCGTGGCTGCGCTCGGGCGCCTCGGAGTCGGGGTAGCCCTGCTCGTCCAGGCCCGGTCCGCGGCCCAGCAGCTTCTCGCGGCCGCGGTCCACCGAACCGATGGTCTTGGTGAGGACGACCTCGAAGTTGGCGAGCTTGCTGTCCACGTAGTCGTCGGCCTCGGCCCGGATCTCCTCCGCCTCCCGGCGGGCGTCCTCCAGGATCCGGTCCGCCTCGGCCTGGGAGCGCCGCGCGACTTCGGTGTCGGAGATCAGCGAACCGCGCTGACTGTGCGCGGACTCGATGATCCGGTCCGCCTCTCGGCGGGCCTCCTCGACCATCTGCTCCCGGTCTCCGATGAGTTCACGGGCCTGCGCGAGGGAGCCGGGGAGCGCGGCGCGGACCTCTTCGAGCTGGGCGAGCAGTTCGGCACGGTTGATCACGCAGGAGGCCGACATCGGCATGGAGCGGGCGCCGCCGACGGCCGCGACGATCTCGTCGAGCTTCTTCTGCACGTCCATGGGGACTCGCACTCTCTCGGCCTCGGGCGGTTCCCGAGTCGGACGCAACGACTGTAAGGCCGACGGGCGGGCCCCCGACACCGGCTGACGGCCCGGCGGACGGTCAGCGGTCGCGCAGCCGTTCCAGCAGGGCGGCGTGCACGTGCGCGGGCAGCAGGTGGGCCACGTCGCCGCCCCAGGTCGCGACCTCCTTGACCAGCGAGGACGACAGGAAGCT
Source organism: Streptomyces antarcticus (assembly GCF_026627255.1). Taxonomy (GTDB): domain Bacteria; phylum Actinomycetota; class Actinomycetes; order Streptomycetales; family Streptomycetaceae; genus Streptomyces; species Streptomyces antarcticus. Next base: position 173,571 of record NZ_JAPNLM010000001.1, read on the forward strand.
GTAGGTGGGGTTGGTCGGGACGAAGAGCGTCTCGACGCCGGAGAGCCCCATGTTCATCTGGGCCATCTGGAGTTCGTAGTCGAAGTCGCTGACGGCGCGCAGGCCCTTGACGATGGCCGGGATGTCCCGCTGCTTGCAGAAGTCGACGAGCAGGCCGTGGAAGGACTCGACCTCGATGTTCCCGTAGTCGGCGGTCGCCTCGCGGATCAGCTCGATCCGCTCCTCGACGGTGAACAGGCCCTGCTTCGACTGGTTGATCATCACGGCGACGTGGACCACGTCGTAGAGCCGGGAGGCCCGTCCGATGATGTCGAGGTGTCCGTTGGTGATGGGGTCGAACGACCCCGGACAGACGGCGCGGCGCAACTGAAGTCCCTCGCTCTCCGGTACGGACATCATGAATCTTCGCTGGTGAAGGCGGCGCGACCGTACCAAAGGGTGCCCTCGCCGTACTTCCGCGACCGGAGCGGCTCGAAGCCGTCGGGCCACGGGAACGCGCCGCTCCTCGTGCTGCGCTCCACGGTGACGAGCGCGTCGCCGGTGAGCCAGCCCTGGGACCGGAGTGTGAGGAGGATCTCCCGGAGATCGTCGTGGCCGACGGCGTACGGGGGGTCCAGGAAGACGAGGTCGTACGGGTCCCCGCCGGCGACGGCCGCGACGATCTGCTCGGCCCTGCCCGCCCGGAACTCGGCGCCCGGCAGGCCCAGCGACGTGATGTTGTCCCGGATGGCCTTGGCGGCCTTGGCGTCGGGCTCGACCAGCAGGGCGTGCTTGGCGCCGCGGGACAGCGCCTCCAGGCCCACGGCGCCGGAGCCCGCGTACAGGTCGAGCACCCGGGACCCCTCGATGCCGTGCAGTGACTCCCAGGTGGAGAAGAGGCCTTCCCGCATCCGGTCCGAGGTCGGGCGGGTGCCGGTGCCCGGGGGCACGGCCAGCCGTCGCCCGCCGGCGCTGCCGGCGATCACGCGGGTCATCTGGGGTCCTTCGTACGGCGGTCGCAGGGGTACTGGGCTCCAACGATAGGTCGTACCGGTCAGCCCTTCTCCAGGTACTGCTCCCGCTCGGTGTCCAGCAGGGCGTCCAGGGCGGTGCGCAGACCCGGCAGGCCCTCCAGCTCGGGGTCGTCGGCGACGACCCGGGTGGCCTCCTCCCTGGCCTCGGCGATGACCTCCTCGTCCTCGATGACGGCGAGCATCCGCAGCGAGGAGCGCACCCCGGACTGGGCCTGGCCCAGGACGTCGCCCTCGCGGCGCTGTTCCAGGTCGATCCGGGAGAGTTCGAAGCCGTCGAGGGTGGCGGCGACGGCGGCGAGCCGGGCCCGGGCGGGGCTGGCCTCGTGCATCTCGCTGACCAGCAGGCACAGGCCCGGGGCGGAGCCGCGGCCGACGCGGCCGCGGAGCTGGTGGAGCTGGGAGACGCCGAACCGGTCGGCGTCCATGATCACCATGACGGTGGAGTTCGGGACGTTCACCCCGACCTCGATGACGGTGGTGGCGACCAGCACCTTGACCTCGCCGGCGGCGAAGCGCCGCATGACGTCGTCCTTGTCGGCCGGGTCCATCCTCCCGTGGAGCACCTCGACCCGGATCCCCGCGAGCGGGCCGCGCGTGAGCTGCTCGGCGATCTCCAGGACGGCGAGCGGGGGACGCTTGTCCCCGTCGGCCTCGGCGGCCGCCTTCTTCTTCTTGGAGCCGGCGGTCTCGTCGTCGTCCCCGATGCGCGGGCAGACGACGTACGCCTGGTGGCCGTTCTCCACCTCCTCGCGGACCCGCTCCCAGGCGCGGGCCAGGAAGTGCGGCTTGTCCTGGGCGGGCACCACGTGGGTCACGATGGGCGAGCGCCCGGCGGGCAGCTGGTCGAGGACGGAGGTTTCCAGGTCGCCGAAGACGGTCATGGCGACCGTGCGCGGGATCGGGGTCGCGGTCATCACCAGCAGGTGCGGGGGCTGCTTGCCCTTGGAGCGCAGCGCGTCGCGCTGCTCCACGCCGAAGCGGTGCTGTTCGTCGACGACGACCAGGCCGAGGTCATGGAACTGCACCTTGTCCTCGATCAGGGCGTGCGTGCCGATGACGATCCCGGCCTCCCCGGTGACCAGGTCGAGCAGGGCCCGGCGGCGGGCCGGCACTCCCATCGAACCGGTGAGCAGCACGACCTTCGTGCCGCGGTCGGAGCCGCCGAGCATGCCGCCCTCGGCCAGCTCGCCCATCATCTCGGTGATCGACCGGTGGTGCTGCTGGGCGAGCACCTCGGTGGGCGCGAGCATCGCGGCCTGCCCCCCGGAGTCGACGACGGCGAGCATCGCGCGCAGGGCCACCATCGTCTTGCCCGAGCCCACTTCGCCCTGGAGGAGGCGGTGCATGGGGTGGCTGGTGGCCAGGTCGTCGAAGATCTCCGCGGAGACCTTCAGCTGGCCGGCGGTGAGGGTGAAGGGGAGCTTGGCGTCGAAGGAGTCCAGCAGCCCGCCGGGGGTGGGGCGGCGGGGCACGGCGGGGAGCTGGGAGTCCGCGTGGCGGCGGCGGGCCAGGGCGACTTGGAGGACGAAGGCCTCGTCCCACTTCAGGCGCTGGCGGGCGTCCTCGATGTCGGCCTTGGTGGCCGGCCGGTGGACCTTGAGCAGGGCCTCGGTGAGCGGGACCAGTCCGCGGCCCTCGCGCAGGGCGGGCGGCAGCGGGTCCACGGTCTCCTGGACGGCGGGCAGGACCGCGTCCACGCACTTGGTGATCTTCCAGGATTCCAGCTTGGCGCAGGCCGGGTAGATCGGGATGAGCCGGCTCGCGAACGCACTGGCCGCGTCCTCGTCGGAGGCGTCGGCGCTCAGCAGCTCGTAGGCGGGGTGGGCGAGCTGGAGCTTGCGGTTGAACATGCCGACCTTGCCCGCGAACATGGCGCGGGTGCCGGGCAGCAGGTCCTTGTGCGGCTTGTGGACCCCGGCGCCGAAGAAGACGAGCTGGAGCCGGCCGCTGCCGTCGGTGATGGTCACCTCCAGGCGTCTGCCGCGGCCGCCGTTGAAGGCCAGGATCCGGGCGTCGGCGACCTGGGCGACCACGGTCACGTGCTCGTCGAGCTGGTCGGCGAGCTCGGCCAGCGGGGTCAGCTCGCCCCGCTCCGCATACCGCCGCGGGTAGTGGTGGAGCAGGTCCAGGGCCGTGTGCAGGCCGAGCTGCTCGGCCAGCACCTTCGCGGTGGCGGGGCCGAGCGTCTTCTTGAGGTCTTCGTCGAGCGCGGGCACGTGTTCCATTGCACACCATGCCGCTGACAAGGCGGCTATTCGACCCCGATGAGGAGCGGCGCCGAGTGCCGCCCGCCCCGGTAGGTGACGGTGTCCACGGCCAGGTGCCCGTGCTGGACGTACGCCTCCAGGCGCTCGGCGAGCGCGTCCGGCACCTCCGGGCCGAGGACCAGGGTGACCAGTTCGCCGCCGGAGCCGAGCATCCGCTCCAGGACCGCCTCGGCGGTCTCGGCCAGGCTCGCGCCGATGACCGCCACGTCACCGTCGATGAGGCCGAGCACGTCGCCGGCCTGGCAGATCCCGGCGGAGGTGAAGGACTGCCGTTCGGCGATCGCCAGCTCCGCGTAGCGGGTGGCGCCGGCCGCCGCCGTCATGGCGACCACGTCCTCGTCGAAGCTGCCGTCGGGGTCGTGCACGGCGAGCGCGGCCAGCCCCTGGACGGCGGAGCGGGTGGGGATGACGGCCACGCGTACGCCGTCCGCCCGGGCCTGCTCGGCCGCCGCGACGGCGACGGCCCGCAGTTCGGCGCCGCCCGGCAGCAGCACCACCTCGCGGGCGTGCGCGCGGCGGATGGCGCCGAGCAGCTCGGCCGCCGCCGGGACCTCCCCGGGGCGGGCGAGGACGGCGGTCGCGCCCGCCTCCCCGCACAGTCCCGCGAGCCCCTCCCCCGGGACGACGGCGACCACGGCCCGCTGGGCGCGCTCGCCGCGGGCCCGGCGCATCTCGTCGCCGAAGTGGGTGATCCGGATCCGGTACGGCCGCCCGGCGACGACCCCGGCCTCCACGGCCGCGCCGGGGTCGTCGACGTGCACGTGGACGTTCCACAGGCCATCGCCGCCGACCACCACGAGGGAGTCGCCGAGCCCGTCGAGCCGGGCGCGCAGGTCCGCGACCGCCGGCTCCGGGGCCTCCAGCAGGTAGATCACCTCGTACGCCGGCCCGTCCTGCCCGCTCGCGCAGGGCTCCGCGGGGCGGGGTACGGGCACGGCCCGCCCGCGCACCGGTTCGGCGGCGGGCTCCTGCCCCGACAGCGCCTGCCACAGGGCCCCGAGTACGGCGACCACGCCGCAGCCCCCGGCGTCGACCACCCCGGCGCGGCCGAGGACGGCCAGCTGCCCCGGGGTCTCGGCCAGGGCGACGCGGGCCCCGTCGTAGGCGGCGCGGGCCACGTCCGCGGCGGTCCCGGCGGCGGCTCCGGCGGCCTCGCCGGCCCGGGCCGCGGCGGTGGCCACGGTGAGCATGGTGCCCTCGACCGGGTGCGCGACGGCCGCGTACGCCGATTCCGCGGCGCGGGTCAGCGCCTGGGCCAGCACCGCCCCGGGGCCCCGGGCGCCGGGCTCGTCCCCGAGCACGTCGGCGACCCCGCGCAGCAGCTGCGCCAGGATCGTCCCGGAGTTGCCCCGGGCGCCGATGAGCGCTCCGTGCGCGTAGGCCCGTACGGCCTGGGCGAGGGAGGTCTGCGGTGTGCCCTCGGTCACCTTGCCGAAGGCCTCGTCGAGGGCGCGGTCGGCCGATTCGGCGGTCAGGTAGAGGTTGGTTCCGGTGTCCGCGTCGGCGACGGGGTAGACGTTGATCGCGTCGATGTCCTCGCGGGCCCGGCCCAGTGCGGCCACGGCCAGCGAGCTCCACGTGCGCACCGCTCCGGCGTCGAGCTCGTCACGGGGCTGCGGCTGGGGCTCGTGCGGCACCGGGCGTTCCTCCTTGTGCGGGCCAGGGTTCACCGCAGGGTAACGAAGGACCGCCGGGGCGTCCGGACCTCGGGGCGGGGGCGGCGGCGGCCATGGTAGTTTTCTTGGACCGGTGCAGGCGTTGTATGCTGCTCCGGTTGCCCGATGAGAGTCGGGCCATTCCCCCGGCAAGCCACTTCAGATCTCTGGATCCGGTGCGCCGGTTTCACTGTAATTGCACCTGAAGTCTTTGGAGTGACCTGTGGCTGCCAACTGCGACGTTTGCGCCAAGGGGCCGAGCTTCGGCAACAGCATCTCCCACTCGCACCGCCGTACCTCGCGTCGCTGGAACCCGAACATCCAGCGCGTGCGTGCCGTGGTCAATGGGACGCCGAAGCGCCTCAACGCCTGCACCTCGTGCATCAAGGCCGGCAAGGTCTCGCGCTGACGCCTCCCGTCGTAGCGCAGCCCTTTCCGGTTGCCAAGAAGGCCGGTTCACCTCTGGTGAACCGGCCTTTTGCCTTTCCCGGATCCCGTGGATGCCCCGGGTCCCATGGACGCCACCGGGCCGGTGGGCCCGGTGGGGCTCAGCGCCACCGCCAGGCGTGGTCCACCGGGCCGATGCCCGCGCCGAGCGCGAAGCCGGCGGCGATGGCTCCAGTCACGTACGCCTTGGCCTCGGTGACCGCCTCCGGGACCGCCAAGCCCTTGGCCAGGCCCGCCGCGACGGCGCTGGCGAGGGTGCAGCCCGTGCCGTGGGTGTGCCGGTTGTCGTAGCGGGGGGCCCGCAGCCAGTGCTCCTCGGTGCCGTCGCTGAGCAGGTCCACCGCCTCGTCCGCGTTCGCGAGGTGCCCGCCCTTGATGAGCGCCCAGCGCGGCCCGTAGCCGAGGACCGCGTCGGCGGCCCGGCGCATGTCGTCCTCGGTCTCCACCAGCAGGCCCGTGAGCTGCGCCACCTCGTCCAGGTTGGGCGTGGCCACGGTGGCCCGCGGCAGCAGCTCCCCGCGTACGGCGTCCAGCGCCGAGGCGGCGAGCAGCGCGTCCCCGTGCTTGGAGACGCCGACCGGGTCGACGACGGCCGGCGCCGGGGTCTCGGCCAGCAGCGCGGCCACGGTCTCCACCAGCACGGCCGAGGAGAGCATGCCGGTCTTGACGGCCCGTACCCCGATGTCGTCCACGACGGCCCGGTACTGGGCCGTCACGGCCTCGGCGGGGAGCTCCCAGGCTCCGCGTACCCCGAGGGAGTTCTGCGCGGTCACGGCGGTCACCACGCTCATGCCGTGGACGCCGAGCGCGAACATGGTCTTGAGGTCGGCCTGGATGCCCGCGCCGCCGCCGGAGTCGGATCCGGCGACGGTCAGGCACAGGGGCGGCGCCGTGCTCACAGCGGGCCGTCCTCGGCGGCCGGGTCGGCGCCGAAGTGGTCCCAGCCGCCGGTGCTGGTCCAGGGAGCGCCGTCGACGGTCACCTGGGGCAGCGCGGAGCGGTTGAGCACGCCGCCGATGACCTTCCAGCGGGCCGGCAGCTTCACGTCGGGCGGGAAGGTCGCCACGATCGCGTGGTCCTCCCCACCGGTGAGGACCCACTGGAGCGGGTCGACGCCGACGGCCTGGCCGATGTCGTGCATCTGGCTGGGGATGTCGACGGCCGCGGAGCGCAGGTCGATCCGTACCTTGCTGGCCTCGGCGATGTGCCCGAGGTCGGCGATCAGGCCGTCGCTGACGTCGGTCATGGCGGTGGCGCCGAGCCCGGCGGCCGCGGGGCCCGCGTGGTACGGCGGCTCCGGGCGCCGGTGCGCCTCGACGAACGCCCGCGGCGAGCGGAAGCCGCGCGAGAGGACCGCGAAGCCGGCCGCGGACCAGCCGAGCCAGCCGGTGACGGCGACGACGTCGCCGGGCTGGGCGCCGGAACGCAGCACGGGCTCGTGGTTGCGCAGGTCGCCGAGGGCGGTGATCGCGACGGTGATGGTGTCGCCGCGGACCACGTCCCCGCCGACCACGGCGGCGCCGGCGACCTGGCACTCGTCCCGGATGCCGTCCATCAGCTCGGTGGGCCAGGTGACCGGCAGCTCGGCCGGGACGACCAAGCCGAGGAGCAGCGCGGTCGGCACCGCGCCCATCGCGGCGATGTCGGCGAGGTTCTGCGCGGCGGCCTTGCGGCCGACGTCGTAGGCCGTGGACCAGTCGCGCCGGAAGTGCCTGCCCTCCAGCAGGATGTCGGTGCTCGCCACGACCCGCCGGTCGGGGGCCGACACCACCGCGGCGTCGTCGCCCGGCCCGAGCCGGACGGCCGGGGTGGTGGTGAGCCGTGAGGTGAGTTCCCTGATGAGCCCGAACTCCCCCAGCTCGCCCACAGTGCCCTTCATCGCTGTGCCCCTTCTTGCCCAGTCCGCTTGCGGTCGCGAGCCGTCACAGCTCTGGGTACCGTCAACAGATACGTCAACTTCTGCTCTCCGTACGCCCCGCCGTGCGCGGCGCCGGGCTCGCGGGTCTCCCCGCGGCCCTCGGCGACGCGGTACCGTGGCGTCCCTTCTTCCCCCAGCCCCTTCGCTCGTGTGGGGCCCACCCGAAGGTTAGGGGAAATGATCCTCGTGGCCGCCCTGGAGGTTCCGTGGTACAGGCGTACATCCTCATCCAGACCGAAGTGGGCAAGGCGTCGTTCGTCGCCGAGTCCATCGGCCAGATCCCGGGGGTGATCCAGGCCGAGGACGTGACGGGTCCGTACGACGTGATCGTGCGCGCCCAGGCCGACACCGTGGACGACCTCGGTCGCTTGGTCGTCGCCAAGGTCCAGCAGGTGGAGGGGATCACCCGCACCTTGACCTGCCCGGTGGTCCATCTGTAGCCCCCGTCTACTCTTGGCCGGTGATGTCCCTCCACCACCGGCCCCTCCGTGTCCTGGCCCTGCCCGCCGCGCTGTCCGTACTGGCCCTCGCGGCCTGTTCACCGGGCGGTTCCCAGGCCCGGGTGGATCCGCCCGCCACGCCGCCCGCCGACGTCGCGGGGTTCTGTGCAGCGCTGCACGAGGAACTCCCCGAAACGGTGGCCGGCCTGGCGCGGACCACCACCGAACCGGCATCGGATCTGACGGCCTCGTGGGGCGGCTCGGCGATCGTACTGCGGTGCGGGATCCCCAAGCCCCACGAGATGGCCGATCCGGCACAGGAGGGCGTCCACGTGAACGACGTGGCCTGGCTGCTGGAGAAGCTCCCCGACGGCGGCGGCTTCCGGTTCACCACCGGGGGCCGGCTCGCGTACGCGCAGGTGCGGGTCGACCAGCGGCACGCGCAGGACGCCGGGATGCTGGTCGGTCTGTCCGACGTGATCGCCAGGACCGTGCCCGAGGGCGTCTCGTCCTACTGAACCGCCCCCGGCTCCGTGACTCCCCGAGCACCCCGGAAGGCGCGTCCGCGCGGCTCCGGACCCCGCCCGTGCACGCCGCCGCCCGCCGGCCCTCGCCCCTCAGGGCGGGCCGGCGGGCGGTCTGCTGTTCCGGAGCGCCTGTCAGCGCAGGCCGGTGGAGCGGCGCAGGGCCGCCTGGATCAGGCGGTCCACCAGCTCCTGGTACTCGATGCCCGACTCCTGCCACATCCGCGGGTACATGGAGATCGGGGTGAAGCCCGGCATCGTGTTGATCTCGTTGATGACGAACTCGCCGTCCTCGGTGAGGAAGAAGTCGGCGCGCACGAGGCCCTCGCAGGACGCGGCCTCGAAGGCCTCGATCGCGAGCCGCTGCACCTCGGCGGTCTGCTCCGGGGTCAGCGGGGCGGGCACGATCCCGGAGGCGGAGTCGATGTACTTCGCCTCGAAGTCGTAGAAGTCGTGGCTGGAGACCGGCGGGATCTCGGCGGGCGCGCTCGCGCGCGGCCCGTCCTCGAACTCCAGGACGCCGCACTCGATCTCGCGGCCGCGCAGCAGCGCCTCCACGATGACCTTCGGGTCGTGGCGGCGGGCCTCGTGGATCGCGGCGTCCAGTGCGTCGGCGTCGTCGACCTTGGTGATGCCGATCGAGGATCCGGCCCGCGCGGGCTTCACGAACAGGGGCCAGCCGTGCTCGCCGGCGAAGTCCAGGACCTTGGCGCGCGCCGCGTCCCGGTCGGCTTCCCACTCGCGCGGGCGGATCGTCACGTACGGGCCGACGCTCAGCCCGAAGGACGTGAACACCCGCTTCATGTAGTCCTTGTCCTGGCCGACGGCCGAGGCGAGGACGCCGGAACCGACGTACGGGATGCCGGAGAGCTCCAGCAGGCCCTGGAGGGTGCCGTCCTCGCCGTACGGGCCGTGCAGCACGGGGAAGACGACGTCGACCTCGCCCAGTGCCTTGGGCACGGCGCCCGGTTCGGTGTAGACGACCTCGCGGTTGGCCGGGTCGACCGAGAGCACGACGGCGCCGTCCTCGGAGTCGGCCAGTTCGGCGACGTTCGGGAGCCGGCGGTCGGCGATGGCCATCCGCTCGGGCTCGTCGGCGGTCAGCGCCCACCGGCCGTCGGTGGTGATGCCGATGGGCAGCACCTCGTACTTGGAACGGTCGATGGAGCGCAGCACCGCGCCCGCCGTGACGACCGAGATGGCGTGTTCCGAGCTGCGGCCGCCGAACACGACGGCCACGCGGGGCTTGCGGCCCTGCTGCTCAGGGGTCTGGGGGAGGTTCTCGCTGCTCATATCGCCACGAGGGTACCCGCTCAGACGTCCGGAACGGAGTCAGCGCCGTTCCGGTTTGGCGCTGCGCCCCATCAGTTCCTTGAGCGCGACCAGGGTCGGCTTGCCGTGGTGGACGATGTCGACGACGGTGTCCGTGATCGGCATGTCGACGCCGTGGCGCCGGGCCAGATCGGCCACCGACTGGCAGGACTTGACTCCCTCGGCGGTCTGCCGGGTGACCGCGATGGTCTCCTCCAGGGTCATCCCGCGGCCGAGGTTGGTGCCGAAGGTGTGGTTGCGGGAGAGCGGCGAGGAGCAGGTGGCGACGAGGTCGCCGAGGCCCGCGAGGCCGGAGAAGGTGAGCGGGTCCGCGCCCATCGCCACCCCCAGCCGGGTCGCTTCGGCGAGTCCGCGGGTGATGAGTGAGCCCTTGGTGTTGTCGCCGAGGCCCATGCCGTCCGCGATGCCGACGGCGAGGCCGATGACGTTCTTGACGGCGCCGCCGAGTTCGCAGCCGAGGACGTCGGTGCTGGTGTACGGGCGGAAGTACGGGGTGTGGCAGGCGGCCTGGAGGCGCTGGGCCACGGCCTCGTCCACGCAGGCGACGACGGAGGCGGCGGGCTGCCGGGCGGCGATCTCGCGGGCCAGGTTGGGACCGGTGACGACGGCGATCCGGTCGGCGGGGACCTTGGCGATCTCCTCGATGACCTCGCTCATCCGCTTGGCGGTGCCGAGTTCGACGCCCTTCATGAGGGAGACGAGCACCGTGTCGGGGGCGAGCAGCGGGGCCCAGGAGGCGAGGTTGCCGCGCAGGGTCTGGGAGGGGACGGCGAGGACGGTGAAGTCGGCGCCCGCCGCGGCCTCGGCCGGGTCGGTGGTGGCGCGGAGGTTCTCCGGGAGCGCGACGCCGGGGAGATAGTCCGGGTTGGTGCGGCCGGTGTTGACGGCGTCGACCAGCTCCTGGCGGCGGCCCCACAGGGTCACCTCGCAGCCGGCGTCGGCGAGCACCATGCCGAAGGCGGTGCCCCAGGAGCCGGTTCCGTAGACGGCTGCCTTCACGGGACGTGTCACTTCTTGCCCTCCCCTGCGGCTTTGCGCCGCTGTTGTGCCCTGGCCTTGCGGTGGTCGTACGGCTGCGCGGGCGCGCTCTCGCCCCGCACCTCCTCCAGAAGGACCGTGATGGCCGCCATGACGACCTCGGTGGCCTCCTTGAGGACCTCCGGGGTCGGTTCCCTGTCGTAGAAGGCGGAGAGGTCCACCGGCGGCCCCGCGAGCACCTGGAGGGTCTTGCGCGGGAAGAGGCGGACCCTGTGCTCCTTCGCGTACGGCGGCATCGCGAGGTTCGCACCCCACTGGGCCACCGGAATGACGGGGGCCCTTGTGATCAGCGCCACGCGCGCGGCGCCCGTCTTGCCGGCCATCGGCCACATCTCCGGGTCGCGGGTGAGGGTGCCCTCCGGGTAAAAGGCCACGCATTCGCCGTGGTCGATCGCGTCCACCGCGGCCCGGAATGCGTCCAGGGCGTTGGTGCTCTCGCGGTAGACCGGGATCTGTCCGGAACCGCGAAGGATCGTGCCGACAATAGGGACCCTGAAGAGGCCCGCCTTGGCGAGCAATCGGGGCACGCGCCCGGTGTTGTACTGGAAGTGAGCGTAGGAGAGCGGGTCCAGATACGAGTTGTGATTGACGGCGGTGATAAATCCACCCTCGGCCGGAATGTGCTCCATTCCCCGCCAGTCCCGCTTGAAGAGCACTACCAGCGGCGGTTTCGCGATGACCGCGGCCAGGCGGTACCAGAAGCCGATTCTGCGGCGGGACACTCGGACACCTTCCTCTAGGACCGGTGCGCGGCTCGGGCCACCTCGTCGGCCGGACAAGTGTCGCCCCGGGCCCGGTCTCTGTCGAGAACACCGTACGCCCCGCTCACGCCACCGGTCCCCCGGGTCGCCCGGGGAGGGCGACAATGAGCCGAGACGTGACCGGGCCATGACCTGACCATGGCATAAGCCGGTGCGGGAGCACGCGCGGGGAAGGGAGCGGCCACGAACGCCGTCTGGAGTCTGGTGGTCCCGCTGAAGCCCCTCGCGGTGGCCAAGAGCCGCCTCGCGGTGGCCGTCGGAGCATCGCGTCCGGGGCTGGCCCTGGCCTTCGCCCAGGACACCGTGGCCGGGGCACTGGCCTGCGCCGCGGTCGCGGATGTGGTGGTCGTCACGGACGACCGCGCGGCCGGCGGGGAACTGTCCCGGCTGGGGGCCCGGATCGTCGCGGACGTCCCCGCCTCCGGGCTCAACGCGGCACTGGCCCACGGGGCGCGGGCGGCGCGTACGGCCCGGCCGGGAGCGGCGGTGGCCGCGATGAACGCCGATCTCCCGGCACTGCGGCCCACCGAATTGCTACGCGTGCTCGATAATGCTTCGGCATTTCCCCGGGCATTTCTGGCGGATGCCGCCGGAATCGGGACGACCTTGCTTTCCGCTGCGCCGTACGTGGAATTGGCACCCTCGTTCGGCGGCCCGTCCCGGGCCCGGCATTCGGCCTCGGGGGCGGTGGAAATCGCGTTGTCGGGGGTCGACAGCGTGCGCCGGGACGTGGACACCGGCGCCGATCTGCGGGCGGCACTGGTCCTCGGGGTGGGCCGGCACACGGCCCGATACAGTGCCGGTATGCAGGCGACCGCGTACACGTACGACTCCCAGACCCGCAGCGGCAGCGTGCTGCTGGACGACGGCACTCCGGTGTCCTTCGACTCGCCTGCGTTCGACGCGGGCGGCCTGCGGCTGCTGCGGCCCGGGCAGCGGGTCCGGATCGAGACGGACGGCGAAGGCGTGGGCCTGCGGATTACCCTGGTCACGCTACAGACCTTCTGACCTGCGCTTTCGCCTGTTCGACGGTGGCGTCCGGACAGCACCGCGGGCCGGCCTCCCCCTCGGGGGAAGCCGGCCCGGCGTGTGTGACTCGTGCCCCTACTTCTTGCGGGCGGTGGTCTTCTTCGCGGTGGCCTTGCGCGTCGCCGTCTTCTTGGCGGGCGCCTTCGTCGCTGCGGTGGCCTTTTTGGCGGCCGGAGCGGTGTTCTTCGCGGTGGCGGTGGTCTTCTTCGCCGCCGGGGTGGCCTTCTTGGCGGTGGCCGAGGCCTTCTTCGCCGTGGCCGTCGCCTTCTTCGCGGTGGCCGTGCTCTTCACCGCCGTCTTCTTGGCGGTCGCGGAGGCGGCCCTCTTGGTGGTGGTGGCCGTGGTCTTCTTCGCGACCGCGGTCTTCGCCGTCGCCTTCTTGGCGGTGGTGGCCTTCTTCGCGGCGGCCTTCTTGACCGTCGCGGAGGCGGCACCGGTCAGGCTGCCCTTCGGCGCCTTCTTCACGGACACCTCGCCGCCCTTGGGCAGCTTCTTGGTACCGCTGACCAGGTCCTTGAAGCCCTGGCCCGCACGGAAGCGGGGCACTGAGGTCTTCTTGACCCGGACGCGCTCTCCGGTCTGCGGGTTGCGGGCGTAACGGGCCGGGCGGTCGACCTTCTCGAACGAGCCGAAGCCCGTGACCGAGACCCGGTCGCCTCCGACGGTAGCCCGGACGATCGCGTCCAGTACCGCGTCGACAGCGTCCGCGGCCTGCTGACGGCCGCCCAGCTTGTCGGCAATCGCTTCTACGAGCTGCGCCTTGTTCAACGTCTTCCCCTTCGGAGACTTCGCCAGAACGAATGTGTTCAAGCTTATTTCGCACGTTAGGCGGATATATACCGCAAATCAAACACGAAACGGGCTAATCACCCTAGTGCCGCAACGCTGTAGGCCGTTACGGAGTTCCTTCGCATCAGTCGCCTTCAGGGAATCGACCCTCGTCGAGGTCCTTCATCAACCTGTCCAGGCGCCTTGCCGCATCGGCGAGATCGTGCTTCGCCGAAGCCGTGGCGACCAACAGCTTCCGGGACAGCGCCATCCTTACGCCCTCCGGGACTTGCAGTGAGCGCACCCTTGTGTGTGCTTCTTTCAGTCGGGCCGCGACCAGTTCGTAGAGCTCAAGTTGACTGTCGCGTTCCATGCACAGATTGTGCCATCTGGGGCGAGTTGTCGCCTCACGGGGCCTCAACACACAGCTGTGCCCCCCACCGGACGGTGGGGGGCACAGTGTTGTCGATGTGGTCGCCAAATGGCGAATAAGCGCTGATCAGGCTGGAATCAGAGCCGAATCGTGCGGGGCTTGAAGGCCGGTCGGGTGCTTTCGTACGCGGAGATGTCCCCTTCGTTCTGAAGGGTGAGCGAGATGTCGTCCAGCCCCTCCAGCAGCCTCCAGCGGGCGTTGTCGTCGAGCTCGAACTCCGCGACGACCCCCTCCGCCCGCACCTGGCGGTCGACCAGGTCGACGGTGATCTCGGCGTTCGGGTCGGCCTCGGTCAGCTTCCACAGCCTCTCGACCGTCTCCTGCGGGAGCACGACGGTCAGCAGACCGTTCTTCAGCGAGTTGCCGCGGAAGATGTCGGCGAAGCGGGAGGAGATGACCGTCTTGAAGCCGAAGTTCTGCAGGGCCCATACGGCGTGCTCGCGCGAGGAGCCGGTGCCGAAGTCGGGGCCGGCGACCAGCACCGTGGCGCCCGCGCGCTCGGGGCGGTTGGTGATGAACTCCGGGTCCTTGCGCCAGGCCTCGAAGAGGCCGTCCTCGAACCCGTCGCGGGTGATCTTCTTCAGCCAGTGGGCCGGGATGATCTGGTCGGTGTCGACATTGCTGCGGCGCAGCGGGACGGCCCGGCCGGTGTGGGTGGTGAAGGCTTCCATGGTGTTCAGACTCCGGCGGTCGCGTGGGCGTCGGACAGGTCGGCGGGCGAGGCCAGATGGCCCAGTACCGCGGTGGCGGCGGCCACCTGCGGGGAGACCAGGTGGGTCCGCCCGCCCTTGCCCTGCCGGCCCTCGAAGTTGCGGTTGGAGGTGGACGCGGAGCGCTCGCCGGGCGCCAGTTGGTCGGGGTTCATGCCCAGGCACATCGAACAGCCCGCGTGCCGCCATTCGGCCCCGGCCTCCTTGAAGACCTTGTCCAGGCCCTCCTCCACGGCCTGCAGCGCGACCCGGACCGAGCCGGGTACGACCAGCATCCGTACGCCGTCGGCGACTTTGCGGCCCTCGATGATCCCGGCCACCGCGCGCAGGTCCTCGATGCGGCCGTTGGTGCAGGAACCTACGAAGACGGTGTCGACCCTGATGTCCCGCAGCGGCTGCCCGGCGGTCAACCCCATGTACTCCAGGGCCTTTTCGGCGGCGTTGCGGTCCGAAGCGTCCTCGTACGAAGCCGGGTCGGGGACGTGGGCGGACAGCGGCGCGCCCTGGCCCGGGTTGGTACCCCAGGTGACGAACGGGGACAGGGTGGTGCCGTCGATGACGACCTCGGCGTCGAAGGCCGCGTCGTCGTCGGTGCGCAGCGTCTTCCAGTACGCGACCGCCTCGTCCCACTCCTCGCCCGCGGCCGGCGCGTGGTCACGGCCCCGCAGGTATTCGAAGGTGGTCTCGTCGGGGGCGATCATGCCCGCGCGGGCACCGGCCTCGATCGACATGTTGCAGATGGTCATGCGGGCTTCCATCGACAGCTGCTCGACGGCCTCGCCGCGGTACTCCAGGATGTAGCCCTGGCCTCCGCCGGTACCGATCCGGGCGATGATGGCCAGGATCAGGTCCTTCGCGGTGACGCCCTCGGCCAGCGCGCCGGTGACGGTGATGGCCATCGTCTTGGGGCGGGCCAGCGGGAGCGTCTGGGTGGCCAGCACGTGCTCGACCTGACTGGTGCCGATGCCGAAGGCCAGCGCGCCGAAGGCGCCGTGCGTGGAGGTGTGGGAGTCGCCGCAGACCACGGTGGTGCCGGGCTGGGTCAGGCCGAGCTGCGGTCCCACCACGTGGACGACGCCCTGCTCGACGTCGCCCAGCGAGTGCAGGCGTACCCCAAACTCGGCGCAGTTCTTGCGCAGCGTCTCCAGCTGGGCCCGGGAGACCGGGTCCGCGATCGGCTTGTCGATGTCGATGGTGGGGGTGTTGTGGTCCTCGGTCGCGATGGTGAGGTCGAGGCGCCGGACGGGCCGGCCGGCCTGGCGCAGCCCTTCGAAGGCCTGCGGGCTGGTCACCTCGTGCAGCAGGTGCAGATCGATGAAGAGGAGGTCGGGCTCGCCCTCGGCGCGCCGGACGACATGGTCGTCCCAGACCTTCTCCGCGAGTGTCCTACCCATCGCTTTCCCTCCGGCCGGCAGGTTGTGCCGGCGCTTCATAGAGATCTGTTGCGCCTGATCGCCCGTACCCCACGCACCGGACGACGGCTCGGACCCAGTGGTTCGTGGACCCGCACATACAGACTCGCTGGTTCTTGGAAAAATTGAACTTGCGTTTCACAGTGTGAGACGCGAATATCGTTTCATGGACAACTCTAGCGGCGTCGGCGTTCTCGACAAGGCAGCTCTGGTATTGAGCGCACTGGAGTCCGGTCCGGCCACCCTCGCCGGGCTGGTCGCGGCGACAGGGCTCGCACGACCCACGGCGCATCGCCTTGCCGTGGCTTTGGAACACCACCGGATGGTGGCGAGGGACATGCAGGGACGTTTCATCCTCGGTCCGCGGCTGGCGGAACTCGCCGCCGCGGCCGGCGAGGACCGCCTGCTGGCCACGGCGGGACCGGTACTCACCCACCTCCGGGACGTGACGGGGGAGAGCGCGCAGCTCTACCGCCGTCAGGGAGACATGCGCATCTGCGTGGCGGCCGCCGAGCGGCTGTCGGGCCTGCGGGACACCGTCCCGGTGGGCTCCACCCTCCCGATGAAGGCGGGCTCGGCCGCGCAGATCCTGATGGCATGGGAGGAGCCCGAGCGGCTCCACCGCGGCCTCCAGGGCGCGCGCTTCACGGCGACGGCGCTCTCGGGCGTACGCCGCCGGGGCTGGGCCCAGTCGATCGGCGAGCGGGAGCCCGGCGTGGCCTCCGTGTCGGCGCCGGTGCGCGGCCCCTCGAACCGGGTGGTGGCCTCGGTGTCGGTCTCCGGCCCGATCGAGCGGCTGACCCGCCACCCGGGCCGGATGCACGCCCAGGCCGTCATCGACGCGGCCGCACGCCTCACGGAGGCCCTGCGGCGCACCGGCTGACCCTCCCGGTACCCACCTCCCCCGCCACTCCCCCGGGCCCGGGGGCGCGTCGACGCCGCACACGTCCGAACACGCGCCTCCGGGCCCGCACTTGCGACTGCGGGGGACCTGCCCGGAAACGGCGAAGAGGCCCTCCGCGATGATCGCGGAGGGCCTCTTCGATGCGTACCCCCGACCGGATTCGAACCGGCGCTACCGCCTTGAGAGGGCGGCGTGCTAGGCCGCTACACAACGGGGGCCAGCTGGTATCACTCTGTACTGCGCTGGGCTACCAGGACTCGAACCTAGAATAAGGGAACCAGAAACCCTCGTGTTGCCAATTACACTATAGCCCAAAATGGTCTAGACCAGACCAGTACCCCCGACCGGATTCGAACCGGCGCTACCGCCTTGAGAGGGCGGCGTGCTAGGCCGCTACACAACGGGGGCCCTAGCGATCCTGCATCAAGACGTCCGGGTGCGACCCTGGAGATCTCGCGGGAAGGATCTGTACCCCCGACCGGATTCGAACCGGCGCTACCGCCTTGAGAGGGCGGCGTGCTAGGCCGCTACACAACGGGGGCAAAGCACTGCGTTACTTCTTGCACTGCGCTGGGGTACCAGGACTCGAACCTAGAATAAGGGAACCAGAAACCCTCGTGTTGCCAATTACACTATACCCCACCATAAGTCAACCCCTTATCGGGGCTTTCTTTCGGGTGGCGCCTCCGTCCGGCCTTTCGGCCCGCTTCGGCGGCGCAGAAAGAACATTACCGGATGCCTGACCGTGCTCCAAAACGGGTATCCCCTGCCAGCAGCTCCGGGAGCCGGTCAAGCCCCTCGATGCGGTGGATGCCCCCGGGCCCCGGCCCGCGGGCGCCGTCGCGATCCAGCCAGACCGCCAGCAGGCCGGCGTCACGGGCCCCCCGGGCGTCGATCTCGGGCTGGTCGCCCACGTACGCCACCTCGCCCGGCGGCAGCCCGAGCGCCTCGCACGCGGCGAGGAAGGCGGCGGCCTCGGGCTTGCTCACCCCGAGCTCAGCGGCGCAGACCAGGATCTCGAAGCGGTCGCGCAGCCCGAGGTGGCGCAGCTTGGGGTCCTGGTTGGCGACGGAGGAGTTGGTGAGCACCCCGTGCCGGTAGCCGCCGGCGAGGGAGTCCAGTACGGGCACCACGTCGGGGAAGACGACCCAGGCGGCCTTGTAGTGCGCGACGTACCGGTCGAACCAGGAGTCCGTCTCGGCGGCGGTCATGGCGGGGGTGCCGAGGAAGTCGCGGACCCGGTCGCGGCGCTGCTCCTGGAAGCCGACCTGCCCGGCGGCGAAGCGCGCCCAGTTCCGCTCGGTGATCTCGCGCCACAGTGCCAGCGCCCGCGCGGGGGACCCGTACCGCCCCTCGAGGCCCTCGTCGGCGAGCTGTCGCGCCAGCCCGGCCCGGTCGGCCCCGGTGTAGTCGAACAGCGTGTCGTCTATGTCCCACAGCACGGCCCTGATCACCATGGGCCAAGTATGCGAGGAGGCCGCCGGCCGCACCCCGGATACGGCCGAAGAGGCCCGGGCCCCGGAAGCGTGCTTCCGGGGGGCCCGGGCCTCGTGTGCGCGGCGCGGCGGTCAGCCGGCGAGCTTCGCCAGGGCGGCGTCGACGCGGGAGAGCGAGCGCTTCCTGCCCAGGATCTGCAGGGACTCGAAGAGCGGCAGGCCGACCGTGCGGCCGGTGACGGCCACGCGGACCGGCGCCTGCGCCTTGCCGAGCTTGAGGCCGTGGGCCTCTCCGGCGGTCAGGACGGCCTGCTTGAGCGACTCCGGGTCGTTCCAGTCGGCGGCGGCGAGGTTCTCGCGGGCGGTCGTCAGCAGGGCCGCCGGCTCGCCCTTCATCGCCTTGTCCCACGAAGCCTGGTCCTCGACCGGCTGCTTCAGGAACAGGAAGTCGACGTTGGCGGTGATGTCCGACAGGACGGTCACCCGGGTCTGGGCGTACGGCGCGATGGCCGCCCAGGCCTCGGGGTCGAAGTCCTCGGGGGCCCAGTTGGCGTGCGGGGCGCGCAGCCACGGGCCGCAGGCGTCCGCGAAGGCCTTCGGGTCCAGCAGGCGGATGTGGTCGGCGTTGATGGCCTCGGCCTTCTTCAGGTCGAAGCGGGCCGGGTTGGCGTTCACGTCCGGGATGTCGAACTTCGCGACCATCTCCTCGATCGAGAAGATGTCCTGGTCCTTGGAGAAGGACCAGCCGAGGAGCGAGAGGTAGTTCAGCAGGCCCTCGGGGAGGAAGCCGCGCTCGCGGTACAGGTTGAGCGAGGACTCCGGGTCGCGCTTGGAGAGCTTCTTGTTGCCCTCGCCCATGACGTACGGGAGGTGCCCGAAGTCCGGGACGCCCTTGGCGATGCCCAGCTCGGTCAGTGCCTTGTACAGGGCGATCTGGCGCGGGGTGGAGGACAGCAGGTCCTCGCCGCGCAGGACGTGGGTGATCTCCATCAGCGCGTCGTCGACCGGGTTGACCAGCGTGTAGAGCGGGGCGCCGTTGGCCCGGACGATGCCGAAGTCCGGCACGTTCTCCGGGGTGAAGGAGAGCTCGCCGCGGACCAGGTCGGTGAAGGTGATCGTCTCGTCGGGCATCCGGAAGCGGACGATCGAGGTGCGGCCCTCGGTCTCGTACGCGGCCTTCTGCCCGTCGGTCAGGTCGCGGCAGTGGCCGTCGTAGCCGGAGGGGCGGCCGGCCGCGCGGGCGGCGTCGCGGCGCTGGTCCAGCTCCTCGGTGGTGCAGTAGCAGGGGTAGGCGTAGCCGCCGTCCCGGAGCTTCTTCGCCACGTCCGCGTAGATGTCCATGCGCTGGGACTGGCGGTACGGGGCGTGCGGGCCGCCCACCTCGGGGCCCTCGTCCCAGGTGAAGCCGAGCCAGCGCAGCGAGTCCAGCAGCTGCTCGTACGACTCCTCGGAGTCGCGCGCCGCGTCGGTGTCCTCGATGCGGAAGACGAACGTGCCGCCGTGGTGGCGGGCGAACGCCCAGTTGAAGAGGGCGGTGCGGACCAGGCCCACGTGGGGGTTGCCGGTCGGGGAGGGACAGAAACGTACGCGCGGGGTTACCCCTTGTCCGAGCGAAGTCGAGAGCTTGGGGGAGTTCGCGTTAGCCACGCTTGATCACCTTGTTGGTGAGAGTGCCGATGCCTTCGATGGTGACGGCGACCTCGTCGCCGACGTTCAGGGGGCCGACTCCGGCCGGGGTCCCCGTGAGGATGACGTCGCCCGGGAGCAGCGTCATGGCCTCGGAGATGTGGACGATCAGGTCCTCGATGGAGCGGACCATGTCACTGGTGCGGCCGAGCTGGCGCTGTTCGCCGTTGACGGTGCACTGGATGGTCAGATCGCTCGGGTCGAGGTCGGTCTCGATCCAGGGGCCGAGGGGGCAGGAGCTGTCGAAGCCCTTGGCGCGGGCCCACTGCTTCTCGCGCTGCTGGACGTCGCGCGCGGTGACGTCGTTGGCGCAGGTGTAGCCGAGGATCACGTCCTTGACCCGCTCCTTGGGGACCTCGCGGCACATGCGGCCGATGACCACGGCGAGCTCCGCCTCGTGGTGGAGGTCCTGCGAGAAGGAGGGGTACGTGATCGGGTCGCCGGAGCCGACCACCGAGGTGGAGGGCTTGAAGAAGGTGATCGGCGGTTCGAGGCGGCCCTGGCCGTCGACGACGGAGTGCCCGAGCTCCGCCGCGTGCTCCGCGTAGTTGCGGCCTACGGCCACGACCTTGTTCGGGAGCACGGGCGGCAGCAGCCGGACCTTGCCGAGCGGGACCTTGACCCCGGAGAGCTCGAAGTCCGCGAACGGAATCCCCTTGATGATGTCGAGGACGAGCTCACCCTCGGCGCCGGGGGCAGTGCTGCCCTCGACCGCGCCGAACGCGACATTGCCGTCGATGGAGAACCTGGCGATGCGCACGTGTTGCGTCTGCCCCTCTGTATGTCCGCTGGCTGGAGTCTGCGGACTCCAGGCTAACGCGGCGGACGGGGGCGATTCGCGTCCGTTCGCGAGGTGCCTACTGCGCGGCGGCGACCGGCGCGTCCATCAGGATGGTGCGGCGCGGGTTCGCGGTCTGCGTCGGCAGCTCGACGGCGTGGTCCGGGACGGCCGGGGCCGCCTGCAGCTCCTCTGCGTCCTTCAGGTGCGCGAGGGTGGTGCGGCGGGGGTTGGCTATGTTGCGGAACATCGTCGTCGTCTTCATCGGAGTTCGGGGTCCTCGGTTCGGTCTGCGGATGTCGGCTGTCGCGTGCGCCACCCTGGCGCCAACCCTTGAAGAGGCAAGGCTAAACATCTAAATCCCCCGCCGAACCGGGAAGTAATGGCCACGGCTGTGTGAGTTTGCTCACCCGTGAGCCGACATAGTAGGCATAACGGGCAGTCAATTGCGGCTAACAAAGCGGACATTGCGCCACTGAATGCGCCATTCCGCTCCTGATCATCGCGACTGGGACACCTTGCCAGCCTTGGTGTTTGGTTGGCGTAAGTCCGGTTCATCCCGAAAGCAGCCCCACATCGCGTAGCCCGCCTGTCACGTGCCGTCACCGACCCCCCGGGCCGACACACGCACCTTGTTGGAGATCCTCCACTGTGCTGGAATTCGCGGGACCGCCGCGGAAACAGTCGGCGCGCAGGTGGCGCGACCCAGCGCCGAGCGCGGTGGCAAGGAGAGGGAAACGCGCCGGTCACCGACGACCACACATGGGGCCGTTAGTGCCCCACGACTCGACACCGTCCCGCCGTTCACCCGGTAGGGCGCCTGGTCCAGAGGTTGCGACGCTAGTGCAGGGACGATTCAAGAGGGATGGCAAGGGGTCTCCCCAGGCCCGCCAAGGCCGTGGGGACGCTGCCGCGGAGCAGGAGCCCCGCGGCGGGACCGACCGCGGCTCCTCGCCCCAGCACGCCCAGAACCGCGGGCCGGCTGTCGAAGGCGCGAGCCCCGACGCCTCCACCGCGGTCAAGGCGAAGGGTCGCGGGAAGCCCGGCAAGGGCAAGGCGGCCGTAAAGGCAGCGCCGGCGACGCAGGACGTGGCGATACCGAAGGCCCCCAGCGGGCCCGGCTCTCGCCTCGCCATGCAGAACTGGCGCATCAGCACGCGACTGGTGTCGCTGCTGACCCTTCCCGTCGTCGCGGCCACCACGCTCGGCGGCTTCCGCATCAACGACTCGATGAACGACATCGCCCAGCTGGAGCACATGCAGCTGCTGACGACCATGACCCGGCAGGCCACCAACCTGGCCGCCATGCTCCAGGAGGAGCGGGACATGTCGGCGGGTCCGATGTCGATCACCAAGAACGGCAAGAGCAACAGCATCGTCGACGGTGTCCGGGAGCAGACCGACACCGCTGCCATGGCCTTCGCCTCCGCGACCGACAAGGTCGACAGCGCGGAGGACAAGGACGAGACGCTCAAGTCGATCCGCAACAACATCCTCCAGATCGGCCGCCAGCTCACCGGCATCGAGGACATCCGCAAGAAGGCCTACGCCAACGGCGCCCAGCAGACCATCACCGAGTACAACGCGCTGATCGTCTCGCTGCTGTCGCTGTCCCAGGACATGGCGCAGGCCACCTCGAACCCCGAGATGATCAAGCGCACGCGCGCCCTGGCGGCGTTCTCCTCCGCCAAGGAGTACGCCTCCATCCAGCGCGCGGTCATCGCCGCCTCGCTCCCCGACAGCGGTGAGCGGCAGGGCAGCCTGGGCGAGAACGACCGTCTGTACGCACTCTCCGCCCTCCGCGGCGAGAGCCAGGCGAAGAAGACCTTCGAGCTCGTCTACCAGGGCAAGCCCGAAGAGCTCCTCGCCGCGCTCGGCGACGGCAACCAGGAGATCGGCAAGGCCGACCACTTCACCCGCCGCGTCCTGAGCACCGAGGGGCAGTTCGCCAAGGAGCAGCAGTACCGGTCCTGGATGGACTGGTACGACGCCGACGGCGTCAAGCTCCAGGCCATGAAGGTCATCGAGCTCACCCTGCTCGAGGACATGGAGGAGAAGGCCCGAGAGCTCAAGAACGAGTCCCAGCAGGACGCCATCCTCAACGGTGCGCTGATCCTCCTCGTCCTCGGTGTCTCCCTCGTCGGCGCCTTCGTCATGGCCCGGTCGATGATCCGCTCGCTGCGCCGCCTCCAGGACACCGCGACGCGCGTCGCCCAGGACCGCCTGCCCGAGCTCGTCAAGCAGCTCTCCGAGTCCGACCCGCAGGACGTCGACACCTCCGTGGAGTCGGTCGGCCTGCACACCCGCGACGAGATCGGCCAGGTCGCCGCGGCCTTCGACGACGTGCACCGCGAGGCCGTCCGCCTCGCCGCCGAGCAGGCCCTCCTCCGGGGCAACGTCAACGCGATGTTCACCAACCTCTCGCGCCGCTCCCAGGGCCTCATCCAGCGTCAGCTCTCGCTCATCTCCGAGCTGGAGTCGCGCGAGGCCGACCCGGACCAGCTGTCCTCGCTCTTCAAGCTCGACCACCTCGCGACCCGCATGCGCCGTAACGGCGAGAACCTCCTCGTCCTCGCGGGCGAGGAGCCGGGCCGCCGGTGGACCCGCCCCGTCCCGCTCGTCGACGTGCTCCGCGCCGCCGCGTCCGAGGTGGAGCAGTACGAGCGCATCGAGCTCACGTCAGTGCCGGGCACCGATGTCGCCGGCCGCGTCGTCAACGACCTCGTGCACCTGCTCGCCGAGCTGCTGGAGAACGCCACCTCGTTCTCCTCCCCGCAGACCAAGGTCAAGGTCACCGGCCACGCGCTGCCGGACGGCCGCGTGCTCGTCGAGATCCACGACACCGGCATCGGCCTGTCCCCCGAGGACCTCGCCGCGATCAACGAGCGGCTCGCCGCCCCGCCGATCGTGGACGTCTCCGTCTCCCGCCGCATGGGCCTGTTCGTGGTCGGCCGCCTGTCCCTGCGACACGGCATCCGCATCCAGCTGCGCCCCTCCGACTCGGGCGGTACGACGGCCCTCGTCATGCTGCCGGTGGACGTCGCCCAGGGCGGCAAGAAGCCGGCTCCGATGCCGAACCAGGGCGGCCCCGGCGGCGCCCCGGGCGGCTCCGGCGCACAGGCTTCCGTGCCCGGCGGCGCCCGTCCCCCCGTGGGTACGGCGCCCCAGCGCGGCCAGGTCTCCGGAGCCGGCCAGCGCGCCGCCCTCCCGGGGCGCGAGGGTGCGGGCCAGCAGCGGCCGCAGGGCCAGCAGTCCCCGCAGGGTGGTCTCCCGCAGCAGGGCGGTCCCGGTGCGCCGGGCGGCCGTCCGCAGTCCGGGCCGACCACCACCGGCCAGGGCCAGGGCGCCTTCGGCCAGGGTCAGGGCGCCTTCGGATCCGGTGCCCCGCTGCCGGGCCGCGGCGCGGCGGCCGGTTTCCCCGGCGGTCCCGCGGGCGGCTTCGCCGGCGGCGGCCTCTCGGGCGGCCCGCAGGCGCGTCCGGTGTCCCCGTCCCCGGCCTCCGGCGGTCCCGCCGGGTTCCCCCAGGGCAACGGCTTCCAGCGGCCCCAGCCGCAGCAGCAGCCCCAGCAGCCCGCCGCTCCGGCTTCGCGCGGCCCCCGGCCGCAGCTGCCGCCGCGCGGCGGTGCCCCGCGTCCGGAGCTTCCCGGTCCGCAGACCACCAGCTGGGGCGCCGACCAGGCGCGCGGCCACGACGAGCTGTCGGGCCCCGGCTCGACCTCCGAGTTCCCCCGCCCGGACTTCAACGCCCCGATGCCCCAGGGCGACGGCCTGAACAGCACCACGGGACAGTTCGAGCGCCCGGACGTACGCGGTCCCCTGGACCCGTCCTCCACCGGCCAGTTCGAGCGCCCGGAGCTGCGCGGACCCGCGGACCCGTCTTCCACCGGCCAGTTCGAGCGCCCGGGGTACCAGCCCCAGCGGCCGGGCGGTCCCGGTGTCGGCGGCTTCGCCCCCCAGGCCCCGCAGCCCCAGGCCCCGCAGCAGCCCCAGCCGCAGCAGTACCAGCAACCGCAGTCTCCGCAGCCCGGCGCGGACTACGCGCCCGTACCGCCCCGGCGTCCGGAGGCTCCCGGCCTGCCGCCGGTCCCCCGGCCCGAGGCGCTGCCGCCGGCGCCCGGCGCCCGGGAGGCGCGCAGCCCGATCTTCGACACGCTGGAGTCGAACTGGTTCCGCGAGGAGGGGCAGCAGCCCCCCGCGCAGGGGCCGGGCGTACCCCAGCAGCCGCAGCAGTCCGCCCCGGCGCCCGCTCCGCAGCAGCAGCTGCCGCAGCGCGGCCAGGAGCAGGCGGCCGAGCCCGCCGCGGCGGCCACCGGCGCGATGCCGACGGTCAGCTGGCGCTCCTCGCCGAACGACGAGCTGATGCGGCAGGCCGAGCGCGTGCGCCAGCCCGCCGCCGGCGGCATCACCACCTCGGGGCTGCCCCGCCGGGTCCCGCGGGCGAACCTCGTGGCCGGCACGGCGCAGCAGCAGCAGGCGGAGGAGCAGACCGGCCCGCAGGTCTCCCGGTCCCCGGACGACGTCCGGGGCCGTCTGACCAACCTGCGACGCGGTATCCAGCAGGGCCGTCAAGCCGGCACGAGCGGTCCGGCGACCGGCAGTTACCACATCGACCCCACTTATCAGCAGGAGCGTTAGTTGAGTTCGATGAGCCAGGCGGCACAGAACCTGAACTGGTTGATCACCAACTTCGTGGACAACACCCCCGGGGTGTCCCACACCGTGGTGGTCTCCGCCGACGGACTCCTTCTGGCCATGTCCGAAGGATTCCCGCGCGACCGCGCCGACCAGCTGTCGGCCGTGGCATCCGGTCTGACCTCCCTCACCGCCGGCGCCTCCCGGATCTTCGAGGGCGGCGCCGTCAACCAGACCGTGGTCGAGATGGACCGGGGATTCCTCTTCCTCATGTCCGTCTCGGACGGATCCTCACTGGCCGTCCTGGCGCACCCCGAGTGCGACATCGGCCTCGTCGGCTACGAAATGGCCCTCCTCGTGGACCGTGCGGGCAGTGTCCTCACCCCGGACCTGCGCGCCGAGCTCCAGGGAAGCCTGCTCATCTGACCTCTCCCCTCCCGGCCGGACGGTACTTCCGGCCGGGAGACCGGGGCCCGCGCCCCGGAACCCAGTACCCCCGACAGGCCGTCATACCGTCCCCCCACCGGCCGCCCCGTCAGACGGCACGCTGACCACTGCTGTCCAGCCCGGAGGATCAATGACCCCGCCCCCCGCCTATCCCGATGCGTACGGAGATTCGTACTCGGAAGGCGACCAGCCGCTGGTGCGTCCGTACGCGATGACCGGCGGCCGGACCCGGCCCCGCTACCAGCTCGCCATAGAGGCGCTGGTCAGCACCACCGCCGATCCGATGCACCTCTCCGGCCTGCTCCCCGAGCACCAGCGCATCTGCACCCTGTGCCGAGAGGTCAAGTCGGTCGCGGAGGTCTCTGCACTGCTGTCGATGCCGCTCGGTGTCGCCCGGATCCTCGTCGCCGACCTGGCGGAGGCCGGAATGGTGGCCATCCACCAGCCGGGCAACGGAGAGGCCGGCGGCACGCCGGACGTGACTTTGCTCGAAAGGGTGCTCAGTGGACTTCGCAAGCTCTAGCGGCGGAGCGGCTCCTCGCTCCACCACCTCCGCGAAGATCGTGGTGGCGGGCGGCTTCGGCGTGGGCAAGACCACGTTCGTCGGCGCGGTCTCCGAGATCAACCCGCTGCGCACCGAAGCCGTCATGACCAGCGCGAGCGCCGGAATCGACGACCTCACCCACACCGGTGACAAGACGACCACCACGGTCGCCATGGACTTCGGCCGCATCACCCTCGACCAGGACCTGATCCTGTACCTCTTCGGTACACCGGGCCAGGACCGCTTCTGGTTCATGTGGGACGACCTCGTCCGCGGCGCCATCGGCGCCATCGTCCTCGTCGACACCCGCCGCCTCGCCGACTGCTTCCCCGCCGTCGACTACTTCGAGAACAGCGGCCTGCCCTTCGTCATCGCGCTCAACGGCTTCGAGGGACACCAGCCCTACACCCCCGAAGAAGTCCGCGAAGCCCTCCAGATCGGCCCCGACGCCCCGATCATCACCACCGACGCCCGCCACCGCGCGGACGCCAAGAGCGCACTCATCACCCTCGTCGAGCACGCCCTCATGGCACGGCTTAAATAGCACGGTTCAGGTCTCGCGCGGGAGGGGCGGGTTGTGTCGTGCGACACGGCCCGCCCCTCTCGTTCATAACGTTTCGACAGAGAATTGCCGCCGGTCGGGCACAGGGCGCGTTCGGTTGGTGCCGCTACGCTCACAACTTCCCCCATTTTTGCCGCCGGAAGCTCTTTATGTCCGATTTATGTGGGGCATAAGGCTCTAGGAATGGCCGATTTCAACTGTTTGGAACACGGCCGTTAACCGTGCTGGAATTCAACGAACCAGCTAGTAGCACCGCGGAGAGGTTGTTGGTCGAGTGAGGCGAAGCAACGCAAGCCCCGCGGATGAACCCGCGCGCGGCAACTTCACCCCGCCGCCGAGAGCGGCCCTGTCGCCCGTCGACGCGTCCGTGGAGCCACCGGCCGGCAGCGGCAGCACCAGCAGGTTCGCGCCCCGCAACTGGCGCGTGCCGACCCGCCTGAACGCCATCCTGCTCGTACCCGCGCTCGTCGGGCTGGTCATGGGCGGCTTCCAGGTGAAGGGCTCCGTGGACACCTGGAACGAAGCCCAGGACGCCGAGCGGATAGCCAGGGTCGTCCAGGCCTCCTCCGAGTACAGCCAGGCGCTGCTGAACGAGCGCGACCTCACGGCCGAGCCGCTCCTGAGCGGCGACACCAAGAGCGAGACGGTCACCAAGGCGTACGCGGCGACCACCGCGGCCAAGGCCAAGTTCGACAAGGCCGTCCAGGACATGCCGAAGCAGCAGGGCCTGGAGCGCCGCCTGGAGCTCTTCCGTGGTGACGAGCCCAAGCTGGACGCGGTCCGCAAGTCTGCCTACCAGGCGGCGATCGAGACCCCGAAGAAGAACCTCCCCAACGCGCCGGGCCCCATCCCCACCGAAGAGGGCTACGTCCTCGTCCAGCACTACCTGATGCAGTTCGCCAACGAGCTCGGCCTCGGCACCGGCAACGTGACCTCGTACGGCCGCATGGTCTACGCGATCCAGCTGGCCAAGGCGGCGAACTCGCTGCAGCGCGCGGTCGGCACCCACCTGCTGGTCCGCCCGAGCACCAACGAGGACGTCCGCAAGGCCCAGCTCGTCGCCTTCTCCTCCTACGCCTACCTCGAAGAGATCGCCATCGGCGAGTACGTCGCCGCGGGCACCGAGGCGGACACCAACCGCCTCAAAGAGATCATGGGCCAGAAGTCCGAGGAAGGCGCCGAGAAGCTCGCCGAGGCCAAGTCGGCCGCGGAGCAGGCCGGCACCGTCTTCAGGCCGCCGCCGGTGGTCAACGGCTCCGCGCTCACCGGCATGACCGAGGCCATCGCCAGCGGCGACAGCAAGGCCAAGCTGGCCCTGAACGGCACCACGCCCACCGCCTGGCAGTACGCCGCCACCGCCAAGTTCGACGGTTACGACCAGATCGAGAAGGAATTCCTCGACAAGGCCGTCAAGGACGCCGGCGCGATCTCCGACGAGGCCCGCAACGACGCCATCACCAACGGCGCCATCGTGGTCCTGGCCCTGCTCGCCGCCTTCATCCTGGCGGGCCTCATGGCACGGCAGATGGGCCGCGCGATGCGCCGCCTGCGCGGCGCCGCCTTCGACATCGCCGAGCAGCGCCTGCCGATGCTCGTCGACCAGCTCTCGCGCACCGACCCGGGCAAGGTGGACACCCGTGTCCGGCCGATCCCCATCGACTCCCGGGACGAGATCGGCGAGGTCGCCCGCGCCTTCGACCAGGTCCACCGGGAAGCGGTACGGCTCGCGGCCGAGCAGGCGCTCCTGCGAGGGAACGTCAACGCGATCTTCACGAACCTCTCCATACGCAACCAGTCCCTGATCGAGGGCCAGCTGACCCTGATCACCGACCTGGAGAACAACGAGGCCGACCCGGACCAGCTGGAGAACCTCTTCCGCCTGGACCACCTGGCCACCCGCATGCGCCGCAACGGCGAGAACCTCCTCATCCTCGCGGGTGAGGAGCCGGGCCGCCGCTGGGACCAGCCGGTCCCCCTCGTCGACGTCCTGCGCGCCGCCTCCTCCGAGGTGGAGCAGTACGAGCGCGTCGAGCTCTCCGGGGTCTCCGACGCCGAGATCCACGGCCAGGCCGTGACCGACCTCGTGCACCTGCTCGCCGAGCTGCTGGAGAACGCCACCACGTTCTCCTCCCCGCAGACCAAGGTCCGGGTCAACGCGACGCGTCTGCCCGACGGCCGCGTCATGATCGAGATCCACGACAAGGGCATCGGCCTCACCGCCGAGGACTTCGCCGACATCAACCACAAGCTGGCCAACCCGCCGACGGTGGACGCCGCGATCTCGCAGCGCATGGGCCTGTTCGTGGTCGGCCGGCTGGCGGACCGCCACAGCATCCGCGTCCAGCTGCGCCCCTCGGGCGAGGCGGCCGGCACCACGTCGCTGGTCATGCTCCCCGACGCGATCACCCATGGTGGCGGTGGCGAGGGCGTACCCAACGACGACTTCACGGTCTCCCAGATCATCCCGGAGCAGCAGGCCTCGCAGCCGCAGCAGGCCCTCCAGGCGCCCGCGCTGCGCACCGCGGCAGAACTCGGCTTCGACGACTCCCGGTACGACCAGCAGGGCGCGGAAGACCGCGACCTCGACCCGGTCGGCCGCTCCCTCGGGCGCGAGGAGCGCCGGGCCGCGCTGGAGGCCCAGGCCGGATACGGGCAGCCGGGTCAGCCGGAGCAGCAAGGGCAGCCGGGGTACCCCGGGCCCGAGTATCCGGAACCCCAGCCTGAACACGAGTACCAGCCGTACCAGGGCTACGAGCAGCAGCCCGAACAGGGCTACGAAGCCCCGTACGACCAGCAGGGCGCACAGCCCGGCTTCGACGCGTACCCGCAGCAGGGATACGGCTATCCGGAAGCCGGATTCCAGGACCAGCAGCAGGCCGCCCCGGCGTACGACGGCGGCTACGACGCCCAGTCCGGAGCGGTCGAGTGGCCCGGACAGAACACGTATCCGGCTGCCTACCAGCAGGATTACGGGACCGAATCGGAATCACCGTCCGGTGCCGAACAGGCCCCGGAACGCGTAGGCTTCGACCGTCCGGACACCACTGCCGACACCGGTCACAAGATGACCGGAGCGGGTCTGCCGCGACGCGGCAGCCAGCAGCAGTGGCAGCCGGCACAGAAGGAAGCGGAGTCCACCGGATCCCTCTTCGAGCAGCGGCCGCAGCGTCAGCAGCAGCCCGCCGAACCGGAGAAGGCCCCGGAGGAAACTGAAGGCACCGCGGCCTGGCGTTCGCGCAACGACGATCGCTGGCAGCAGGCCGGCAAGCTCCGTGAGCCGAAGGCGGGCGGGATCACCCCGTCCGGTCTCCCTCGGCGGGTACCCAAGGCCAACCTGGTCGAGGGTGCGGCGGAGACGACCCCGCAGGGCGGCCCACAGGTCTCCCGCGCCCCGGAGGACGTCCGCGGCAGGTTGAGCAACCTGCGGCGCGGTGTCCAGCAGGGACGCAGCGCGGGTTCCGAGCAGTCAGGTAACAGCTATGACCAGGAGCGTTAGTGTGAGCCCGATGAGCCAGGCGGCACAGAACCTGAACTGGTTGATCACCAATTTCGTGGACAACACCCCCGGGGTGTCCCACACGGTGGTGGTCTCCGCCGACGGACTGCTTCTGGCGATGTCCGACGGGTTCCCGCGCGACCGCGCCGACCAGCTGTCGGCCGTGGCATCCGGTCTGACCTCGCTGACCGCCGGGGCTTCCCGGATCTTCGAGGGCGGCGCCGTCAACCAGACCGTGGTCGAGATGGACCGGGGATTCCTCTTCCTCATGTCCGTCTCGGACGGATCCTCACTGGCCGTCCTGGCGCACCCCGAGTGCGACATCGGCCTCGTGGGCTACGAGATGGCCCTTCTGGTGGATCGCGCGGGCAGTGTCCTCACCCCGGACCTGCGCGCCGAGCTCCAGGGAAGCCTGCTCAACTAGCAGACAGGCAGTGCGTTTCGCGCCATCGCACCATAGGGTGCGGTGGCGCGGTCCCACAGGGAGCACCGCGTACTTGGAGTCGGAGGAGGAAACGTGACAACACCCGGAGGACATCCCTATGGCGGCGCGCAGCAGCCGCAGGGTGGGCACGACCAGAACCGCTTCAACTTCCCGTCTGCTCCCAGCCGGCCCGTGTCGGAGCACAATCCGTACCAGCAGCCGTACGGGCAGCCCCCGCAGTACCAGCAGCCCCAGGTCCCTCCGCAGCAGCCGCCGCGCGCCGCGCGCCAGCCCGCTCCGAAGGCCCACAATCCGCTGGTGCGCCCGTACGCGATGACCGGCGGCCGGACCCGGCCGCGCTACCAGCTCGCCATCGAGGCGCTGGTCAGTACCACGGCGGATCCCGCGCGGTTGCAAGGGCAGCTGCCCGAGCACCAGCGCATCTGCCGTCTGTGCCAGGAGATCAAATCCGTCGCGGAGATCTCGGCACTCCTCTCCATTCCTCTTGGTGTCGCCCGCATCCTCGTCGCCGACCTGGCAGAGGCGGGCCTTGTCGCCATTCATCAGCCCGGCGGCGACGAGTCTGCCGGCGGCCAGCCAGATGTGACACTGCTCGAAAGGGTGCTCAGTGGACTTCGCAAGCTCTAGCGGCGGAGCGGCTCCTCGCTCCACCACCTCCGCGAAGATCGTGGTGGCGGGCGGCTTCGGCGTGGGCAAGACCACGTTCGTCGGCGCGGTCTCCGAGATCAACCCGCTGCGCACCGAAGCCGTCATGACCAGCGCGAGCGCCGGAATCGACGACCTCACCCACACCGGTGACAAGACGACCACCACGGTCGCCATGGACTTCGGCCGCATCACCCTCGACCAGGACCTGATCCTGTACCTCTTCGGTACACCGGGCCAGGACCGCTTCTGGTTCATGTGGGACGACCTCGTCCGCGGCGCCATCGGCGCCATCGTCCTCGTCGACACCCGCCGCCTCGCCGACTGCTTCCCCGCCGTCGACTACTTCGAGAACAGCGGCCTGCCCTTCGTCATCGCGCTCAACGGCTTCGAGGGACACCAGCCCTACACCCCCGAAGAAGTCCGCGAAGCCCTCCAGATCGGCCCCGACGCCCCGATCATCACCACCGACGCCCGCCACCGCGCGGACGCCAAGAGCGCACTCATCACCCTCGTCGAGCACGCCCTCATGGCACGCCTGCGCTAACGGCTGCCGACGGCACACCAAGGCCCCCGCGTCCAGGACGCGGGGGCCTTCGGCGTGCCCGGGGGCCCGGGATGTGTGGGCCCCCGGGCACGCGGGAGGCCCCGCACACCTCAGGGGTGCGGGGCCTCTCGGCGTACGGAGCCTCGCGGGGCTCAGCCCTGCCAGCTGTGCGGGGCGCGGAAGCCCGGCGTGCGCTCCAGGCGGCGCCAGCCGGCCTGGGAGCGGGGGGTGCGGGCGGGGGCGGTCTCCGGGGTGGCGGCGGCGCGGGCCAGCAGGATCGCGGTGATCGCGGCCAGTTCCTCGGGGGCGGCGTTGCCCTTTTCGACGCGGAGCAGGGTGTCGGTGCTCATCGGTGGCGTGTCTCCTCTTACTGCGGCGGGTTGCCGTGCTTGCGGGACGGCAGGTCGGCGTGCTTGTTGCGGAGCATCGCGAGGGCGCTGACGAGCGTCCCGCGGGTCTCGGCGGGGTCGATCACGTCGTCGACGAGGCCGCGCTCGGCCGCGTAGTAGGGGTGCATCAGCTCGGCCTTGTACTCCTTGACCATGCGGGTGCGCATGGCCTCGGGGTCCTCGGCGTCCGCGATCTGCTTGCGGAAGATGACGTTGGCCGCGCCCTCGGCGCCCATGACGGCGATCTCGTTGGTGGGCCAGGCGTAGGTGATGTCGGCGCCGATGGACTGGGAGTCCATGACGATGTACGCGCCGCCGTAGGCCTTGCGCAGGATCAGCGAGATCCGCGGGACGGTGGCGTTGCAGTACGCGTACAGCAGCTTGGCGCCGTGGCGGATGATGCCGCCGTGCTCCTGGTCGACGCCCGGCAGGAAGCCGGGGACGTCCAGAAGGGTGACGATCGGGATGTTGAAGGCGTCGCAGAGCTGGACGAAGCGGGCCGCCTTCTCGGAGGCGTGGATGTCGAGCACGCCCGCGAGGTGGCCGGGCTGGTTCGCCACGATGCCGACGACCTGGCCGTCGAGCCGGCCCAGCGCACAGATGATGTTGCGCGCCCAGCGCTCGTGGATCTCCAGGACGTCGCCCTCGTCGACGAGCTCCTCGATGACCTTGAGCATGTCGTACGGGCGGTTTCCGTCCGCGGGCACCAGGTCCAGCAGGACCTCCGAGCGCCGGCCGGGCGGGTCGGACGTCTCGTGGACCGGGGGGTTCTCGCGGTTGTTGGAGGGGAGCATCGAGATCAGGTAGCGGACCTCGGAGATGCAGGTCTCCTCGTCGTCGTACGCGAAGTGCGCGACGCCGGAGGTCTCGGCGTGGACGTCCGCGCCGCCGAGGCCGTTCTGGGTGATCTCCTCGCCCGTCACCGCGCGGACCACGTCCGGGCCGGTGATGAACATCTGCGAGGTGTCCCGGACCATGAAGACGAAGTCGGTGAGGGCCGGGGAGTAGGCGGCGCCGCCGGCGCAGGGGCCCAGCATGACCGAGATCTGCGGGATGACGCCCGAGGCGCGGGTGTTGCGCTGGAAGATGCCGCCATAGCCGGCCAGCGCGGAGACGCCCTCCTGGATGCGGGCGCCGGCGCCGTCGTTGAGGGAGACCAGCGGCGCGCCGGCCGCGATGGCCATGTCCATGATCTTGTGGATCTTCGTGGCGTGGGCCTCGCCCAGCGCGCCGCCGAAGATCCGGAAGTCGTGCGCGTAGACGAAGACCGTGCGGCCCTCGACCGTGCCCCACCCGGTGATCACACCGTCGGTGTAGGGCTTCTTGTTCTCCAGGCCGAAGCCCGTCGCCCGGTGGCGGCGCAGCTGCTCGACTTCTTTGAAGGAACCTTCGTCGAGGAGCAGCGCGATGCGCTCCCGGGCGGTCAGCTTGCCCTTGGCGTGCTGGGTCTCGGTCGCCCGGTCACTGGGGCCGCGCCGCGCCTGCTCGCGCAGGGAGTGCAGCTCGGCCACGCGCCCGCGGGCGTCCGTGGGCTCGCTCGGGGTCTGGTCCACAACGGTCATGTACCGACCTTACGAAGCGAGGCGTGAAAAACCTCCGTTGATTCCGCACAGTCTCCGGTGTCTTCCGCTGTCCGGCCCGCACAGAAGGGCTCGGCGATGCGCGGACTCCGCCATACGGGGGACAGCTCCTTTGTCGATCCCCGACAAACAGACGGGCACCTCGTCCAGGAAGTTGAAATTTGAACAGAATGGGTCTAGCGTCTTTCTCGTTAAGTCGTTGAACATTCAACAGACACGCAGGACTCTACCGAGGAGCAAGCCATGGGTTTCTTCACCCGCCGCAGCCAGGACACGAACACCGACGCCGTCGCCACGCTCGACGTGGACCCGGCCCTCGCCGCGCTCACCGGCGACTACGTCATCGACGCCTCCCACAGCAGCATCGGCTTCACCGTGCGCCACGCCATGGTGACCAACGTCCGCGGCAGCTTCGGCGAGCACGAGGGCACCCTGCACCTGGACGGCACGGACCCGTCCCGCTCCACCGCCTCCATCGACGTCACCATCGCCTCGGTCGGCACCGGCATCGCGGACCGCGACGGCCACCTGCTGAGCGGCGACTTCTTCGACGCCGAGCGCTTCCCCCTGATGACCTTCCGCACCACCTCCGCGGCCCGGCTCGGCGGCGACGCGTACCGCATCAGCGGCCAGCTGACGATCAAGGACGTCACCCGCCCGCTCGCCATCGACCTGGAGTTCGCCGGATCCGCCACGGACGTCTACGGCAACGAGCGCGTCGGCTTCGAGGGCTCCGCCGAGATCCTGCGCTCCGACTGGGGCCTGACCTGGAACGCGGCACTGGAGGCCGGCGGGGTGATGGTCAGCGACAAGGTGAAGCTGACGTTCGACATCTCCGCGATCAAGCAGGCCTGACCCGCCGGACCCGGCTCCCCGGGGGCGGCTACCAGCCGCCCCCGCCGTCGAAGCCGCCACCGCCGCCGAAGTCCCCGCCGCCACCGCCGAAGTCGGACGGGTTGAAGTCGGCGCCGGACACGTCCCCGCCCTCGAAGCCTCCGCCCCCGCCGCCGAAGTCCGAGGCGTAGGCGGGACCGGCCATCATCGAGCCGAGCATCGTGCCCATCAGCAGACCCGGCAGCATGCCGCCGCCGAAGTAGCCGCCGGCCCAGGGACCGTACGCCGGGCCGGCGTCGTAGTACGGGCGCGGCCCGTGCTCGGTGTCGACGGTGCGGACCGCCGGGTCGAGCCCGTCGCGCAGCCGTACGGCGTCCGCCGTGCAGACCGGTACGGTACGGGCCGCCCCCGCGGGCGGGGCCCACGCGGCGTCCTCGGTGCTCGGACCGTGCCGGGGGTCGAAGAAGCAGGGCGAGCGGCGCTCGGGCACCGGCTTCCCCTGACGGCGCGCGTCGAGGCTCGCCAGGGCGTAGCGGCCGTCCTCCAGCGCCTGGGTGACCCCCTGGACCTCGTCCGGCCGCTGGACGGAGGCCATGATCCGCTTGGCCTTCTCGTAGGAGTCGAGCCCCTGCTCGTAGTCCTTGCGCATGGCGTCGTCGGCTCCGGGCTCCCCCGGGTGGAAGTCGAGCCGCTCCAGTTCCTCGCCGAAGGCCGTGATGTCCTCGTCGACGACGACGCCCAGGCGGGCGACGGCCTCGCGCCGGACCTCTTCCTTCTTCTTGCGGTTCCGCCTGACCAGCGCGTACGCGCCTCCACCGCCGACCACCGCCACCGCGCCGAGCGCGATCAGGCCGCCGACCGGGGCGCCGTCACCGGCTCCGGTGGTGCCCCAGGAGGCGGGGGCCGAGCCCTTGGTCTGGCCGAGGGCCTGGTCCACGAAGGTGTCGAGCTGGGTCGTCGCGTCGGCCGGGCCGCCGGTCTTCACCGCCTCCGAGAGGTTCTGCACCGCGTAGCCCGGCATGACGGCCCGGTCGGCGGCGGCCCGGAAGCCGTCGCCGAGGCGGATCGCGTACAGCCCGGTGATGCCGGTCTCGGCGCGGACGGCCGCGAGGACCCTGTCCTGCGGGAACTCGGCGGCGGCCGGCAGCACGGCGACGAACACCGGCTTCCCCGCGTCCTTGATCTTCTTTGCGAGCGCGTCCGCCTCGGCCTTGGGCAGCTGCGCCTCGGCCCGCGGATCGACGTAGACCGGGCCCTTCTTGAGGGCCTCCGCCACGGCAGCCGTCCCGGTGGCGGCCGACGCCTGCGGGGCCGCCACCACGAGGGCGGTGGCCGACAGGGCCAGCAGCAGACCGGAGAATGCGGATATCAGCCTGGTCCTCATACTCACGACGCTACCTGAACCGGTACTTTCCCGTGTGAGCAGGACATAAGACCCAGCGGCCGCCGCCTGGACGGCGGCTCTCCGGCGGCTCTTCGGCGGCTACTCGGCCGGTTCGACGCCCGCGTGCAGGAGGCCGTAGGTGTAGGCGTCCTCGAGTGCCTGCCAGGACGCCGCGATCACGTTCTCGGCGACGCCGACCGTCGACCACTCGCGGACGCCGTCCGTCGTGGCGATCAGGACGCGGGTCGTGGACTCCGTGCCGTGTGTGCCCTCCAGGATGCGGACCTTGTAGTCCACCAGCTCGAACTTGGCCAGCTGCGGGTAGAACCGCTCCAGCGCCACCCGCAAGGCCCGGTCCAGCGCGTTGACCGGTCCGTTGCCCTCCGCCGTGGCGACGATCCGCTCGCCCTTGGCGCGCAGCTTGACCGTGGCCTCGTTGGCGTGGATGCCGTCCGGGCGGTCCTCGACGATCGCGCGCCAGGACTCCGTACGGAAGTACCGGCGGGCGCGGCCCTCGGCCTCGGCGCGGAGCAGCAGCTCGAAGGAGGCGTCGGCGGCCTCGTACGTGTAGCCCCGCAGCTCACGCTCCTTGACCCGCTCGACGACCCGGGAGATCAGCGCGCGGTCCCCGCCGAGGTCGACGCCGAGTTCCTTGCCCTTGAGCTCGATGGAAGCCCGTCCGGCCATGTCGGAGACCAGCATCCGCATGGTGTTGCCGACCCGCGCGGGGTCGATGTGCTGGTAGAGGTCCGGGTCGACCTTGATGGCGGAGGCGTGCAGGCCGGCCTTGTGCGCGAAGGCGGAGACGCCGACGTACGGCTGGTGCGTGGAGGGGGTGAGGTTGACGACCTCCGCGATGGCGTGCGAGATGCGCGTCATCTCGGCGAGGGCGCCCTCGGGGAGCACGGTGCGGCCGTACTTGATCTCCAGGGCGGCGACGACGGGGAAGAGGTTGGCGTTGCCGACGCGCTCGCCGTAGCCGTTCGCCGTGCACTGGACGTGGGTGGCGCCCGCGTCGACGGCGGCCAGGGTGTTGGCGACGGCGCAGCCGGTGTCGTCCTGGGCGTGGATGCCCAGGCGGGCGCCGGTGTCGGCGAGGACGGTGGCGACGGTCGCCGTCACCTGGGCGGGCAGCATGCCGCCGTTGGTGTCGCAGAGGACGACGACGTCGGCGCCGGCCTCGTGGGCGGCGCGCACGACGGACTTCGCGTACTCGGGGTTGGCGCGGTAGCCGTCGAAGAAGTGCTCGCAGTCGACGAAGACGCGGCGGCCTTCGGCGACCAGGTGGGAGACGGTGTCGCGGACCATCTCCAGGTTCTCCTCGAGGGTGGTGCGCAGGGCCAGTTCGACGTGGCGGTCGTGCGACTTGGCGACGAGCGTGATCACGGGGGCGCCGGACGCCAGCAGGGCACGCACCTGCGGGTCCTCGGCCGCCGAGCCGCCGGCCCGGCGGGTGGCTCCGAAGGCGACGAGCCGGGCGTTCTTGAAGTCGATCTCGGCCTGGGCGCGGGAGAAGAACTCGGTGTCACGGGGGTTGGCGCCGGGCCAGCCGCCCTCGATGAAGCCCACTCCGAAGTCGTCCAGGTGCCGGGCGATCGTCAGCTTGTCGGCGACCGTGAGGTTGATGCCTTCGCGCTGGGCGCCGTCGCGCAGCGTGGTGTCGAAGACATGGAAGCTGTCGTCGAGGACCTCTGCGACCTCTGTCGTCGTCATGCTGATCTGACTCCTGTCGGATGGTGGGTCCGGGTGTCCGGGATCCACTGCCCCCATCATCGCGCGCGGCCCGCTCCCGGCAGGGATGGAGCCGGGAAACGAAAAAACCCCTCGCGGGTAGCGAGAGGTCTGCGCGCGGGTCTGGGGCACGGTGGCCGCTTCCCGCGAAGTTCTTCCGCGGTTCAGCGGCCACTGGGGACCGGCGCGCTGCTGGCGATAATCATGAGCTGAGCAGGCACGCCCGCAGTGTGCCACACCGGCGCCGGTCCGCGGACACGGATCTCAGCATCCGGGCAGCCATGCGGCGGGTCCGCTCACGCCGGGGTGTGCGGGGCCAGGGTGTCGTCCAGGAACTCGCGCACGTGGGTGAGGATCGCGGCGCGGTCCAGCGTCGGCAGTCCCACCGCCAGCTGGATGCTGAAGCCGTCGAGGAGGGCCCGGATGCGGGCCGCCACGCGGTCGGGGTCCACGGGCCGGAACTCGCCGCGCGAGATGCCCTCGGCGAGCAGCGCCACCAGGTCGCGGTGCCAGGCGCCCTCGATGGCGGCCTGCCGGTCGCGCTCCTGGGGGCCCGCGTTCTGCGAGCGGTTCCAGACCTCCAGCCAGAGCGTCCAGTGCGGGTCGCGGGCGCGGGTGGGGACGTACAGGTCGACGTACGCGCGCAGGCGCTCGGCCACCGGTCCGCGGCGGGACAGCAGCCCGCGCCGCTCGGCGCCGAGCGCGGCCTCGCTCCACTCCAGGGTCTGCAGCAGGAGCTCGTCCTTGCTGCCGAAGTAGTAGAGGAGGTGGCCGCTGCTCATGCCGACCTCGCGGCCCAGGCCCGCCATGGTCAGGCCCTCGAGGCCGCGCTCGGCGATCGTGGCCATGGCGGCGACGAGGACGTCCTCGCGCGGGGGCGCGTTCTTGCGCGCCGCCCGTACCGGTACTCCACCCGCCACCATGGACCCACTCCTCGTCGGTCAGACCTTCGGCTGCTGCTGGGTGATGCAGTGGATACCGCCACCCCCGGCGAAAATCGTACGTGCGTCAACCAGTGTCACGGTCCGCTCGGGGAACAGTCCGCGGAAGATCTCGGCGGCCTCCTCGTCGCGCGGGTCGTCGAAGCAGCACAGGACCACGCCGCCGTTGCAGAGGTAGTGGTTGATGTAGGAGTAGTCCACCCACTCCCCGTCCTCCTCCAGCACGGTCGGCGCGGGGACCTCCACGACCTCCAGCCGGCGGCCCCGGGCGTCGGTGGACGCCCGCAGGAGCGCGGCGATGGCCTTGCAGCGCTCGTGGTCCGGGTGGGCCGGGTCGGGCTGGGTGTGCACCATCACCACGCCGGGGCGGGCGAAGGCGGCGACGATGTCGACGTGGCCCTGGGTGCCGTAGGTGCCGTAGTCGCCGGCCAGGCCGTACGGCAGCCAGAGCGCCTTCGTCGTGCCGAGGTGGGCGTGGATCTCGGCCTCGACCTGGCGGCGGGTCCAGCCGGGGTTGCGGCCCTCGCCCAGCTGCACGGTGTCGGTGAGCAGGACGGTTCCCTCGCCGTCGACGTGGATGGCGCCGCCCTCGTTGACGAGGGCGGTGCTGTAGGTGCGGCTGCCGACGAGGTCCGACACGTGCCGGGCGACCTTCTCGTCGTGGTCCCAGCGGGCCCACTCCTGGGCGCCCCAGCCGTTGAACGTCCAGTCGACGGCGGCCAGCGCGCCCGCGCCGTCGGTGACGAAGGTCGGGCCGATGTCCCGCATCCAGGCGTCGTCGAGCTCGCGCTCGACCAGCTGTACGCCGTCGCCGACGACCGCGCGGGCGGACTCGGCGTCGCCCGGGGACACCACGAGGGTCACGGGCTCGTACGCGGCGACCGCGCGGGCGACGGCCCCCCACGCCTCGCGGGCCTCGGCGAGCTCCTGCCCGGTGGTGAAGGTCGGATTCGGGCTGGGCCAGGCCATCCAGGTGCGCTCGTGGGCGGTCCATTCGGCGGGCATCCGGAATCCGGCGTCGGCGGGCTTGCCGGTGGGGGCGGGCTGTGCTGCGGTCATGGCGGGGTCCTTACGGGCAGGGCCGGCTTACAGGAAGTACAGGCGATTGAGGGAGACCGAGTCGGCGGCTTCGGAGCGCAGCGGTTCGCCGTCCAGGGAGACGAGCCCGCTGCGCGCGTCCACATCGACCGCGCCCACCCGCGAGTTGAGGAGGAGGTCCCCCGGGCCGATCCCGCGGGTGCCGCGGACGGCGACCCGGCGGCGGCGGGTGGGCATCTCGTCGCCGCCGAGCACGGCGGCCGCGGCGGAGACGAAGGCGACGGAGATGTCGGCCGCGGTCGCCCCGTACGAACCGAACTGCGGGCCGAGGACGAGGGGTTCGCAGGTGTCGGTGGCGGCGTTGGGGTCGCCGGTGACTCCGTAGGCGGGGAAACCGGACTTGAGGACGAGCTGGGGCTTGGCGCCGAAGAACGCCGGACGCCACAGCACGATGTCGGCGAGTTTGCCGACCTCGATGGAGCCGATCTCGTGCGCCAGACCGTGGGCGATGGCCGGGTTGATGGTCAGCTTGGCCATGTAGCGCAGGACCCGGGCGTTGTCGTCGCCCTCGCCGTCACCGGCCAGCGGGCCCAGCTCGCCCTTCATCTTCGCCGCCATCGCGAAGGTCCGGCGGACCGTCTCCCCCGCCCGCCCCATGCCCTGCGCGTCGGAGGAGGTGATGCCGATCGCCCCGAGGTCGTGCAGGACGTCCTCGGCCCCCATCGTCCCGGCGCGGATCCGGTCACGGGCCATCGCCGCGTCGCCCGGCAGGTCGGGCTTCAGGTCGTGGACGGAGACGATCATCCCGTAGTGCTCGGCGACCGCGTCCCTGCCGAACGGCAGCGTCGGATTGGTGGAGGAGCCGATGACGTTCGCCACGCCCGCCATCTTCAGCACGTTGGGGACGTGTCCGCCGCCGCAGCCCTCGATGTGGAAGGCGTGGATGGTCCGCCCGTCCAGGACGCGCAGGGTGTCCTCCACCGACAGGCACTCGTTGAGGCCGTCGCTGTGCAGGGCCACCTGTACGTCGTACTCCTCGGCCACGCGCAGGGCCGTGTCCAGGGCACGCGTGTGGGCGCCCATGTCCTCGTGGACCTTGAACCCGGACGCGCCGCCCTCGGCGAGGGCCTCGATCAGCGGGGCCGGGTCCGAGGAGGAACCGCGGGCGAGGAAACCGATGTTCACCGGCCACGCGTCGAAGGCGTTGAAGGCGTGCTTGAGGGCCCACGGGGAGTTGACGCCGACGCCCCAGACCGGGCCGAACTCCTGCCCGATGATCG
Organism: Streptomyces antarcticus; assembly: GCF_026627255.1. Taxonomy (GTDB): domain Bacteria; phylum Actinomycetota; class Actinomycetes; order Streptomycetales; family Streptomycetaceae; genus Streptomyces; species Streptomyces antarcticus. Next base: position 214,617 of record NZ_JAPNLM010000001.1, read on the forward strand.
TGGTGACGCCCGCGGCGAGCGAGGCCTCCATGATCCGCGGGGAGAGCAGGTGGACGTGGGTGTCGACGGCGCCCGCCGTGGCGATCAGGCCTTCGCCGGAGACGATCGAGGTGCCGGTGCCGACGACGACGTCGACCCCGTCGAGGGTGTCGGGGTTGCCGGCCCGGCCGATCGCGTGGATCCGGCCCTCGCGGATGCCGATGGACACCTTGCGGATGCCGAGGACGGCGTCGATGACCAGGACGTTGCTGATGACCACGTCACAGGTGTCACGGACCGCCGCCGCCTTCAGGTGCAGCCCGTCCCGGGCCGTCTTCCCGAAACCCGCCAGGAACTCGTCCCCCGGCCGCTGCGAGTCCGACTCCACCCGGACGGTGAGCCCGGAGTCGCCGAGGCGGACCCGGTCCCCGGCGCGGGGGCCGAAGACGGAGGCGTACTCGTGCGGGTCGATGTGCCGGCTGCCGGGGGCGCAGTGGTCGCTGTGGGGGGTTTGGCGGCTCATGCGGGGTTTCCTTCCGGGCAGGCCGTGGGTCCGGGGGCGGCTCCGTGCGGGCCGTGGGCGCTGCCGGGGCCGGCGGGGCCGGCCGGTTCGGTGGGGTCGGCCGGGCCCGCGGGGTCGGCCGGGCCCGCGCCGAGGTATCCGCAGGCCGCCGCTCGGCGCAGGGCCTCCGCCTTGGCGCCGGGGGCGTCCAGTGGGCCGTCGACCAGCCCCGCGAAGCCGATGGCGATGCGCTCGCCGCCGATCGGGACCAGGCCGACCTCGCCCTCGCCGTGCGGGTCGAACCGCACGGAGGAGCCGGCGGGCACGCACAGCCGCATGCCGTAGGCGGCGGCCCGGTCGAAGTCCAGGCGCGGGTTGGCCTCGAAGAAGTGGAAGTGCGAGGTCACGCTCACCGGGACGGCCGCGGTGTTGCGCACCCGCAGGTGGAGGACCGGCTCCGGCTGCGGAACCCCCGGCCCGGGGACCACGGCGCCCGGGGCGTCGTCGCCGAGCGGGACGGCGCCCCGGATGGGGGCCGAGACGACCGCGAGGCGGGATCCGTCGTCGAAGACGGCCTCCACGTGCACCTCGGTGACCACGTCGCAGACGCCGGGCAGGACGTCGTCCGGGCCCAGCACCGAGCGGGCCTCCTCAATGGCCTCCGCCAGCCGCTTCCCGTCGCGCGCGGCCTCGCAGACCGTGTCCGCGATCAGCGCGGTGGCCTCCGGGACGTTGAGTTTCAGGCCACGGGCCCGTCGGGCCCTGGCCAGTTCCGCAGCGCTGCGGAGCAGCAGCCGGTCGCGCTCCGTAGGGGTCAGCCGCACGCCGATCCACCACCTCTTGAGTCGAAGAGTTAGAGCATCACTCTAACTCTTCATCTCGCGGGGCGGAATCATTGACCTGGGACACGGGCGTGCGTCACATTGAGTGTCGCTCAAACAGTGCGCGACCACCCCCCGCCCTGCCAAGGGAGTCCCCTATGCCCATCGAACAGCGCGGAGTCGACACCATCCCCGAGGAGGAGCGGACGAGCGGTCCCCGTGACCTGATATCGATCCTGCTCGGCTCCAACCTCTGCCTCGGTGTGATCGTCTTCGGCTGGCTGCCCCCGTCCTTCGGACTGGGCCTGTGGCCCTCGGTCACCGCCATCGTGACCGGCACCCTCGTCGGCATCGCCTTCACCGCGCCGCTCGCGCTCGTCTCCCTGCGCACCGGCACCAACCTCTCCACCTCCAGCGGCGCCCAGTTCGGCGTCCGCGGCCGTCTCGTCGGGTCGGTGGTCGGCCTGCTGCTCTCGCTCGGCTACACCGCCCTGACCCTGTGGATCGGCGGCGACGTGATGGCCGGCGTCCTCTCCCGGCTCACCGGGCTCCCGGACACGGGCGTCACGCGGGCCGCGATGTACGGCGTACTGGCCGTGTGCACCGTCGTCGGGGCCGTCTTCGGCTACCGGCTGCTGCTGCGCATGAGCAAGGTGCTGTCCGTCGGCATGCTGGTGCTGCTCGCGGTCGGCGTCCTCGCCTACTCCGGCGACTTCACCGCCGCCGCCCCGCCGGACACCCCGTACCTCCTCGGCTCCTTCTGGCCGACCTGGCTGCTCGCCGCCGTCGCCGCCGGCCTCAGCGGTCCCGTCGCCTTCATCACGCTGCTCGGCGACTACACCCGCTACATCTCCCCCCACCGGCACGGCTCCCGCACGGTGCTCTGGGCCACGGCCCTCGGCCTGTTCTTCGGCCTGCTGGTCCCGCAGCTGTTCGGCACCTTCACGGCGCTCGCCGCCCGGGCGGGCGCCGAGTACGCCGGCCCGCTCGTGGCCGCCGCGCCCTCCTGGTACCTGCTCCCGCTGCTCGCCGCGGCCGCGGGCGGTTCGGTGGGCAACGCCGGGCTGATGCTCTACTCCATGGGGCTCGACCTCGACGCGATCCTCCCCCGGGTCACGCGCACCACGGCCACCCTGGCCGCCGCGGCCGTCGCCACCGCCTTCGTCTTCGTCGGCTCCTTCGGGTGGAACGCACAGGCCGCGATGACCTCCTTCGTCCTGCTGCTGACCGCGATCGGCACCCCCTGGGCCGTGATCACCCTGATCGGCTACGCGCGCTGCCGCGGGCGGTACGACGCCGAGGCCCTCCAGGTCTTCAACCGCCGTTCCGTCGGCGGGGTCTACTGGTACCGCGGCGGCTGGAACCCGCGCGCCACCGCCTCCTGGGCGATCGGCGCCGGGGTCGGCCTGCTCGCCGTGACCACCCCGTTCTACGAGGGCCCGCTGCTGGCCCTGACCGGCGGGGTGGACTGCTCCTTCGTCCTGTCCGGCCTGGCGGGCGGCCTCGCGTACGCCGCCCTGACCGCCGGCGCCTCCCCGGCCCCGGCCCCCGCCGAGGAGCCGGCGGTGCGGACGGCGGCCTGAGCCCCCGCCCCCGTACGGCGAAGGCCCGCGCCTCCGGAGCTTCCGGGGGCGCGGGCCTTCGTACGGGGGCCTTCGTACGGGGGCCTTCGTACGGGGGCCTTCGTACGGGGGAGCCTTCGTACGCGGGTCGTACGCGGACGGTCTAGCCGAGCGGGTGCATCCAGCCGTGCGCGTCGGCGGCGTGGCCGGTCTGGAGTTCCAGCAGGGCCTTGCGCAGGCGCATGGTGACCCGGCCGGGCTCGCCGTCGCCCTGGGTCCAGTTGGCGCGCTCGGACTTGACCGAGCCGACCGGGGTGATGACGGCGGCGGTGCCGCAGGCGAACACCTCGGTCAGGGTGCCGTTCTCGTTGTCGCGCTTCCAGTCCTCGGTGGTGATCCGGCCCTCCTCGGCGGTGTAGCCGAGGTCGCGGGCGATGGTGAGGAGGGAGTCGCGGGTGATGCCCGGGAGGAGCGAGCCGGTGAGCTCGGGGGTGACGATGCGGTCGCCGTACACGAAGTACAGGTTCATGCCGCCCATCTCCTCGATCCAGCGGTGCTCGACGGCGTCGAGCCAGACCACCTGGTCGCAGCCGTGCGAGGCGGCCTGGGCCTGGGCGACGAGGGAGGCCGCGTAGTTGCCGCCGGTCTTGGCGGCGCCGGTGCCGCCCTTGACGGCGCGCACGTAGTCCTCGGAGAGCCAGACGGAGACGGGCTTCACGCCGCCCGGGAAGTAGGCGCCGGCGGGCGAGGCGATGACGATGAAGAGGAACTCGTTGGCCGGGCGGACGCCCAGGCCGACCTCGGACGCGAACATGAACGGCCGCAGGTACAGCGATGCCTCGCCGGAGTCCGGGACCCAGGCGCGGTCCTGCCGGATCAGCGCGTCGCACGCCGAGATGAACAGGTCGACGGGCAGCTCGGGCATGGCCATGCGGCGGGCGGAGGTCTGGAACCGCTTGGCGTTGGCCTCGGGGCGGAAGGTGGCCACGGTGCCGTCGGGCTGGCGGTAGGCCTTGAGACCCTCGAAGATCGTCTGCGCGTAGTGCAGGGTCATGTTCGCCGGGTCGATCGACAGCGGCGCGTACGGGACCAGCTCGGCGTCGTGCCAGCCGCGGCCCTCGGTCCACTTGATCGTCACCATGTTGTCGGTGAAGTGGCGGCCGAAGCCGGGGCTGGCCAGGATCGCCTCGCGCTCCGCGTCGGACAGCGGGTTCGAGGAGGGCTTGAGCTCGATCGTGGGCGTCGTCATGAGTGCTTGTCCTTCACCGTTGTGTATGGCGGACCGCGCTCATGCGTACTAGGACGTCCGAGCTTCCCCGTATTCAGCGGCCTCGCGTTCGATTATCGCCCGCGCGAGGAGTTCGGTGAAACGGGGGGATTGCGGCCCAGGGGAGATGGTGGCACCCGGGGCCGCACAGGAGAAGCCGCCGGGGCGATGACGACCCGGCGGCTTCCTGGAGGTGGAGCGGCCGGGTCAGCCGGCTACGCGAGCGGCGAGGGCGTCGCCGATGGCGTCGGTGGAGCGGAAGGTGCCGTCGCGCTCCGCGAGGTCGGCGGAGACGGCGTCCTCGATGCGGACGGCCTGGGCCTCGTAGCCCAGGTGGCGCAGCAGGAGGGCGACGGAGAGGATCGTCGCGGTCGGGTCGGCCTTGCCGGTACCCGCAATGTCCGGGGCCGAGCCGTGGACGGGCTCGAACATGGACGGGAAGGCGCCGGTCGGGTTGATGTTCCCGGAGGCGGCCAGGCCGATTCCGCCGGTCACGGCGGCGGCCAGGTCGGTGAGGATGTCACCGAAGAGGTTGTCCGTGACGATGACGTCGAAGCGCTCCGGCTGGGTGACGAAGAAGATCGTCGCGGCGTCGACGTGCAGGTAGTCGGTGGTGACCTCGGGGTACTCCCGGCCGACCGTGTCGAAGACGTTCTTCCACAGGTGGCCCGCGTACACGAGGACGTTGTTCTTGTGGACCAGCGTCAGCTTCTTGCGGGGGCGGGCGTTCGCCCGCTCGTAGGCGTCACGGACGACGCGCTCGACGCCGTACGCCGTATTGACGCTGACCTCGGTGGCGACCTCGGCGGGGGTGCCGGTGCGCAGGGAGCCGCCGTTGCCGGTGTACGGACCCTCGGTGCCCTCGCGGACCACGACGAAGTCGATCTCCGGACGGCCGGCCAGCGGGGTGGCGGTGTTGGGGAACAGCTTCGACGGGCGCAGGTTGATGAAGTGGTCGAAGGCGAAGCGGAGCTTCAGCAGCAGACCGCGCTCCAGCACGCCGGACGGGACCGAGGGGTCGCCGATGGCGCCCAGCAGGATCGCGTCGTGGTGCTTGAGGGCCTCCAGCTCCGCGTCCGGGAGGGTCTCACCGGTGCGGTGCCAGCGCTGGGCCCCGAGATCGTATTGCCTGGTCTCCAGCTTCACATCCTGGGGCAGGACCGCGGTAAGGACCTTGAGTCCCTGAGCCACGACTTCCTGGCCGATGCCATCACCGGGGATCACTGCGAGATTGATGCTGGTCGACATGACGAAACCGTACTCCGTGTCCCAGCCCTCAGACATATCGCGTCCACGATGTGGACCATCGTGAACGCAACATGCCCGGGGCGGCGGTGGTCGAAGTCCTGCTCAGCGGCCCTGCCGGGCTCAGTGGCCGGTCGAGCCGCCGTTGTCCCGGCGGTCCAGGGCGCGCTGGAGGGCGGCGGCGGCGTTCTTCCGGTCGGAGTCCGCCGTGGAGGAGTGGCGGACGCGGCGGACGGCAGCGGTGGTGGGGGTCATGGTGATCGACTCCTTGAGATCACGGCGTGGCGGGGCCACGGATGAGGGGTTCCTTCAAGGCGCCGGAAGAGGCGGGGAGCTGTGCGCCGCAGGGGTTGCCTGCCAGGGGCGCGCGCTCTCGACCGCCATTCGCCGGATCGGCGAGACGTTCGGCTCCTACAAAGCTAAGCCAGGTCCGGCTGTATGTCTCCGCACTTACTCGGACTTCCTACTATCTGAGACGCCGAACCCGGCCGCGAACCCCTCGCCGGAGGTCCGTTTCAGTCCTTGCCGGAGCGGAGTTCCCTGATCAGAGCCCTCACCATGCGGGAAGCCGCCGATTCCGGTGTGGTGACGTATCCCACCTTCCTCACCGGCCTCAGGGGGCCCAGATCGGTGATCTCCACGCCCGGGGCGGCCTCGCGCAGCGACAGTTCCGGGAGGATCGCCATGCCCAGCCCGCGGCCGGCCATCGTCAGCACCATCCCATCGTCCCCGGCCTTGACGGTGGCCCGCCGGATCCGGTCCTGGGCCCTCCACCAGTCGCGGGTGTGGGAGCCGCAGTTCTCGTCCCAGTCCAGCAGGGGCAGCGCCCTCGGGTCCGGGTGTCCCGCCGGGTGGACCAGGGCGTACGCCTCCTCCACCAGCACCCCGCCCAGCAGCCCCGGCGGCAGCTGTCCGGCGCCGGCCGGATCATCGGCAGCGCGGGTTCGGCCGCGAAGGTCCGCCACCTCACGCGGGAGCTCGGATTCGACGCGACCTTCGACCACCACGACGGCCCGGTCGGCGAGCAGCTCGCGCGGGCCGCCCCGGACGGCATCGACGTGTACGTGGACAACGTGGGCGGCGGCCACCTGGAGGGCGCGATCGACGTGCTGCGCGAGTACGGGCGCATCGCCTGGGTCGGCGCCATCTCCCTGCACAGCGGCGACCGGTCCCCCGCGGCGCCCCGCAACCTCTTCGAGGTCGTACACAAGTCGCTCCGCCTGGAAGGGGTATTGGTTCGCAGTCACACCAATCTGCAAGACGAGTTGGAGGACTTCCTCGTACCCCACCTGCGGAGCGGCCGGATCGGCACCGACACCACCGTTGTCCAGGGCTTCGAGCACACGGTGGAGGCGTTCAGGGGCATGCTCAAGGGCGGCGATCTGGGCAGGATGCTCGTCCGTCTGGATGGCTGAATCCGGTCACCCCGATGTTCACCGACTTCTTACCGCACGGCTGTAGACCTTTGGCGCGGCTGCCGCCACTCTTGCGGTCATTGTGCCGCCGGGGCACACGAGTTGGAGACGAGGGGCCCGTGACACCGATCAGCCGCAGAGGGTTCGTGGGTATCGGCGCCGGACTGGTGGCGGGGGCCGCGCTGCCCGGCGCCGCTCCCGCCTCGGCGGCGGCCGCCGCGAGCGGCACCATCACCGACGTGAAGCACGTGGTGATCCTGATGCAGGAGAACCGCAGCTTCGACCACTACTTCGGCGGGCTCCGGGGCGTCCGGGGCTTCGGCGACCGCGCGGCCGGCAACATCCCCGGCGGGTGGGGCACCTTCAACCAGCCCGACTGGGGCGGCCGCCAGTACCCGTGGAAGCTGTCCGCCACCCCGCCGGCGGGCGGGGTCGACGGCGAGACCCTCGCCCAGTGCAACGGCGACCTCCCGCACAGCTGGACCTCGCAGCACGCCGCCTGGAACAAGGGCCGGATGGACAACTTCGTCACCGGCGTCGGCAACACGCGCACCCTCGGCTACCTGGACCGCGGCGACATCCCCTTCCACTACGGGCTCGCCGACCAGTACACGGTCTGCGACGGGTACTTCTGCTCCGCGCTCAGCGCCACCGGCCCCAACCGCACCTTCCTGTGGAGCGGCAGGATCGACGCGGGAAGCAAGGACGGCGGCGACGAGTCCGGGCTGACCTGGGAGACGTACGCGGAGGCCCTCCAGCGGGCCGGCGTGAGCTGGAAGGTCTACCAGAACGCCCAGGACAACTACGGGGACAACGGCCTGGCCTACTTCAAGAAGTTCACCGACGCCGCGCCCGGCAACCCGCTGTGGGACCGGGGCATGGGCTCGGTCCCCCGGGTCACCGGCTCCACCCCGGACGACATCGCGGCCGCCATCCGCGCCGACTCCGTGGCCGGCACGCTTCCGCAGGTGTCCTGGGTCGTGGCGAACGAGGCCTTCTCCGAGCACCCGTACGCCCCGCCCGGCGACGGCGCGCACTTCGTGGACCTCGTCTACCGGGCGCTCGCCGCGAACCCGGAGGTCTTCGACTCCACCGTGCTGTTCCTCAACTACGACGAGAACGACGGCTTCTTCGACCACGTCCCGCCGCCCGTCGCGCCGCCCGGCACGCCCGGCGAGTACCTGGACGGCGTCCCGATCGGGCTCGGCTTCCGCGTGCCGATGATCGTGATGTCCCCGTGGACGCGGGGCGGCTGGGTCAGCTCGGAAGTCTTCGACCACACCTCGGTGCTGCGGTTCATGGAGCGGTGGACGGCCGCCCTCGGTACGCCCGCCGCCTGTCCGAACATCAGCGCGTGGCGCCGCCGGGTGACCGGCGACCTGACCGGCGTGTTCGACTTCGCACACCCGGTCTACGGCGTCCCGGCGGGCCTCCCGTCCACGGCGAAGGTGATCGGCCAGTCCACCTGCGCCCCGCTCCCGAACCCGGTGCCGCAGAACAACGCCCTGCCGGCCCAGGAGCCGGGGACCCGACCGGCGCGGGCGCTCCCGTACCAGGTCAACGGCAACCTGGACCGCTTCGAGTTCGGGGCGGCCGGCAAGATCCTCGCCTGGTTCTCGATGTCCAACCAGGGGGCGCCGGCGCAGCGGGCGGCGCACTTCTCCATCCACCCGCACCAGCACCGGGACACGGCGGCCTGGCAGTACACGGTGGACCCGGGCACGGTCGCGACGGACTACTTCAACATCGGCCTGGGCCACGGCTCCGGCAAGTACGACCTCTCGATGCTCGGCCCGAACCGCTTCCTGCGCCGCTTCATCGGCGACGCGACCAAGCCGGGCAAGGCCCTGGAGGTCGCGGCCCGCTTCGCGACCGAGCCGGGCACCGGCAGGACGGCGCTCTACTTCAGGATGACGAACGCATCCGGCGCCCCGGTCACCTTCACGATCCGCTCCAACGCCTACCGCACGGACGGCCCGTGGACCTACACGGTCCCGGCGAACTCCTCCCGCGAGGACCACTTCAACGCGGTGGCGTACCAGAACGGCTGGTACGACTTCACCGTCCTGGCCGACTCCGACGGCACCTGGTCGCGCCGCTACACCGGCCACATCGAGACCGGCGCCCCGAGCGTCTCGGGGTCGTAGCGGCGGCTACAGCACGTCCCCGTCCCGCCAGTCGAAGTCGAGCCGCCCGGCGGGGTCCGGCAGGGCCCCGCCGGGCGGCGCCCACACGTACGTGGACCCCTCCTCCCCGGCGAGCCGCTCCGGCCCGCCGGGCCCGAGGACCCCGAGCTGCCCGCCCCACACGCTCCAGCCGCGGCCCGCGTACAGGCCGGCCCCGTTCTCGGACGCCGACAGCGCCCCGAGCACGTACGCCCCGCCGATCACCCGCTCCAGCCCGTCCATGACCAGCCCGCCGAGCCCCCGGCGGCGCCGGTCGGCCCGTACGGCCACGGCCTCCACGTACCCGGTCCGCAGCGCCCGCCCGCGGTGCACGGCCCGCCGCTGGACGACGCTCCCGTGCGCGACGAGCCGCCCGTCCGTGTCCCGCACCAGGACGTGCACGCCACCGAGCGCGTGCTCGAAGTCCTCCTCGGCGAAGTCCCCGCCGAAGGCGTCGAGGAGCAGCCCGCGGATCTCCGCGAGCCCGTCGCCGGTCACCTCCCAGGTGTGCCGCACGAGGATGTCCATCCCGGGACCGTATCAACGCTTCCGCGACCGCCCCCGGAGCCGCTCGCGCAGCCGTTCCACTCCGCCCGCGCCGAGACCGGCCGCCCGCAGGTAGGCCGCCGCGTCCAGCCCGGCGGCGGCCTCGCGGGCCAGGGCGTGGGCCGTCGTGCCGAGGCCCGCGACGTAGGCGTCGATCTCGGCCGGGTCGTACGGGCGACCCCGGGCGGCGTACATGGCGCGGACCCGCGGCTCGCTCAGCGCGTAGTCGTCGGCGACCTCCTCGGGGCTCGCGCCCGCCAGCCGCAGGAGCACCAGCGCGATGAGCCCCGTACGGTCGCGGCCCAGCCCGCAGTGGAAGACGACGCCGCCCGGCGGGGCGTCCGCCATCGCCCTGGCCACCGAGGCGACCCGGTCGGGGAACCGTTCGAGGAAAGGCCGGAAATAGGCGGGCGTTCCGAAACCCGGACTCCCCCACCACACGTCCCAGAAGTCCCGGTGCCCGATCCCGTCGAGGGGGATCCGCACCGTGGTGACACCGGCCGGGCGGGGGCAGTGGTCCACTTCCCGCTCGTCCTCGTTGCGCAGGTCCACCACGGTCCGCACGCCGTGCGCCGTCAGGCTGGTCCAGCCGTTCGCGGTGAGCCGGTCGAGCGCGTCGGCACGGACCACCGCGCCGGTCCCCGTCGCCCCGGGCCCGCCCGGCTCCCGGACGTTGAAGCAGCCCTCCCAGTCCAGGAATCGACCGGTGATCGTCACTGTCATAGCCCCCCTGTCAGTACACAACGGACAGTTGGTCATGACGCGGCACTGGCGGGCCCGGTTCCGGCGTCGGCAGACTCGCCCCATGTCACCCGATACCCAGCAGTGGACCCCGATCCACGACCAGCCGTACCGCTCCGCCCCCTACCGGCCCGAGCGGATGCCGGGCGCGGAATCCCTCGCGCGGGCCGCCGAGTTGCGCGCGCGGATGGACGAGCGGCGCACCGTACGCCACTTCTCCCCGGACCCGGTGCCCGACCAGGTCGTGCGGGACGCCGTCGCCTGCGCCGCGACCGCCCCGTCCGGTGCCCACCAGCAGCCGTGGACGTTCGTCCTGGTCAAGGACCCGGCCGTGCGGCAGCAGATCCGCGCCGCCGCCGAGCAGGAGGAGGTGCTCTCGTACGACGGCCGCCTCGGCGACGAGTGGCTCGCGGCCCTGCGCCCCCTGGGCACGGACGCCGTGAAGACCCACCTCACCGACGCCCCGGCCCTGATCGTGGTCTTCCAGCAGCGCTATTGGCTGGGCCCGGACGGCACCAAGCGCAAGCACTACTACGTCGACGAGTCGGTCGGCATCGCGGTCGGCATGCTGCTGTCCGCCCTCCACCTGTCGGGGCTGGCCGCGCTGATCCACACGCCCAGCCCGATGCGCTTCCTCAGCCACGTCCTGGGCCGCCCCGAGAACGAGAAGGCCTTCGCCGTGATCCCGGTGGGCTACCCGGCGGACGACTGCGAGGTACCGGACCTGGTCCGCAAGTCCCTGGACCAGGTCATCGTGGAGGTGTGACCCCCTGTGTGACCCCCGGCGTGACCCCCTCCCCCACGGGCACCCGGCGGACATGGGACCGCCCCCGCTCCGGACTTGGGGGTACCGGAGCGGGGGCGGGGTTTCAGGGGGCCGGAAGGTCAGCCCATGTGGGGGTACGGGTAGTCGGTCGGCGCGACCAGGGTCTCCTTGATGGAGCGCGTCGACGTCCAGCGCTGCAGGTTCGTCGCCGCGCCCGCCTTGTCGTTCGTGCCCGAGGCGCGGCCGCCGCCGAAGGGCTGCTGGCCGACGACGGCGCCGGTCGACTTGTCGTTGATGTAGAAGTTGCCCGCCGCGAAGCGGAGCTTCTCCATCGCGTCCGCCGCCGCGTAACGGTCGCCGGCGATGATCGAGCCGGTCAGGGCGTACGCCGAGACGGACTCCATCTGGGCCAGCATCGCCTCGTAGCCCCCGGCGGACTCGTCGTCGTAGACGTGCACGGCGAGGATCGGGCCGAAGTACTCGGTCGTGAACACCTCGTTCGACGGGTCCGAGCAGGCGATGACGGTCGGGCGGACGAAGTAGCCCTCCGAGTCGTCGTACGTGCCGCCCGCGACGATCTCACAGGTCGGGTCGGCGGCCGCGCGGTCGATCGCGGCCTTGTTCTTCGCGAAGGAGCGCTCGTCGATGACGGCGCCGATGAAGTTGGTCAGGTCACGGACGTCGCCCATGGCGATGCCGTTCACCTCGGCCGCGAACGATTCCTTGAAGCCGTCGTTCCAGATCGACGCCGGGACGTAGGCGCGCGAGGACGCCGAACACTTCTGGCCCTGGTACTCGAAGGAGCCGCGGGTCAGGGCGGTCTTCAGGGTGGCGCGGTCCGCGGACGGGTGCGCGACGACGAAGTCCTTGCCGCCGGTCTCGCCGACCAGGCGCGGGTAGGACTTGTACTTCTCGATGTTGTTGCCGACCGTCTTCCACAGGTACTGGAAGGTCTTGGTCGACCCGGTGAAGTGGATGCCGGCCAGCTCGGGGTGGTTCAGGGCCACCTCGGAGACCGCGATGCCGTCGCCCGTGACCAGGTTGATGACGCCCTTGGGGAGGCCGGCCTCCTCCAGCAGCTCCATGAGGAGGACCGCGGAGTGGGTCTGCGTCGGGGACGGCTTCCACACGACCACGTTGCCCATGAGGGCGGGGGCGGTCGGCAGGTTGCCGGCGATGGCCGTGAAGTTGAACGGCGTGATCGCGTACACGAAGCCCTCGAGCGGGCGGTGGTCGCTGCGGTTCCACACACCGGCGGAGTTCGCGACCGGCTGCTCGGCCAGGATCCGGCGGGCGAAGTGGACGTTGAAGCGCCAGAAGTCGACCAGCTCGCACGGGGTGTCGATCTCGGCCTGCTGCGCGGTCTTCGACTGGCCCAGCATTGTCGAGGCGGCCAGCTTCTCGCGCCACGGGCCGGACAGCAGCTCGGCGGCGCGCAGGATGATCGCGGCGCGGTCGTCGAAGGACATCGCGCGCCACGCCGGGGCGGCGGCCAGGGCGGCGTCGACGGCCTCCTGGGCGTCGGCCTCGGTGGCGTGGGCGAAGGTGCCGATGACGGACTTGTGGTCGTGCGGCTGGACCACGTCGAAGCGCTCGCCGCCGCCCATCCGCTTGACGCCGTTGATCGTCATCGGGAGGTCGATGGGGTTCTCGGACAGCTGCTTGAGCTGCGCTTCGAGCCGCGCGCGCTCCGGGGTGCCGGGGGCGTACGAGTGGACCGGCTCGTTGACCGGCGCGGGGACCTGGGTCACAGCATCCATGGGGCTGGTAACTCCTTGACCTAGTTCTTGGCTAGTTCTTGGTGATCATCGAGCGGAGGAAGAAGAGCAGGTTGGCCGGCTTCTCCGCCAGGCGGCGCATGAAGTAGCCGTACCAGTCGGTCCCGTACGCGGTGTACACGCGCATCCGGTGCCCCTCGGCGGCGAGCCGCAGGTGCTCCTCGCCGCGGATGCCGTAGAGCATCTGGAACTCGTACTCGTCGAGCTTGCGCCCGGCCTGCCGCGCCAGCTCCTGGGCGATGGCGATCAGCCGCGGGTCGTGGGACCCGATCATCGGGTAGCCCTCGCCCTCCATGAGGATCCTCATGATGCGGACGTACGCCTTGTCGATCTCGGCCTTGTCCAGGTACGCGACCTCGGCGGGCTCCTTGTAGGCGCCCTTCACGATGCGGACGCGGCTGCCGTCGGCGGCCAGGCGGCGGGCGTCGGCCTCGGTGCGGAACAGGTACGCCTGGATCACGCAGCCGGTCTGCGGGAAGTCGCGGCGCAGTTCCTCGTGGATGGCGAACATCGAGTCGAGGGTGGTGTGGTCCTCGGCGTCCAGGGTCACGGTGGTGCCGATGGCGGCGGCCGCCTCGACGACCGGGCGGACGTTGGCGAGGGCGAGCTCGTGGCCGCCTTCCAGCGCCTGGCCGAACATCGACAGCTTCACCGACATCTCGACCGTCTCGCCGAGGCCGAGCTCCGCGAGGCGCTCGATCAGCAGGAGGTAGGCGTCGCGGGCCGCGTGCGACTGCGCCACCTCGGTGATGTCCTCGCCCACCACGTCGAGGGTGACCTCGAGTCCGTTGCGGGTGAGCTCCTCGACGATCGGGATGACCTGGTCGACCGTCTCGCCGGGGATGAACCGGTTCACCACGGGCTTGGTCACCGGGGCGGCGGAGACGATGCGGCGCATCTTGTCGCTGCGCGAGGCGGCGAGGATCACGGGACCCAGCACGGGGGCACCTCCATCGGGTGGCAGAAGAAGAACGCGAGCGGGAGCGCCGGCGAAACCACAAGTAAAACCACCGTGAAACCTAAGGATCGCTTCGATCCTCTGCCATCGACAGCTGTCACGCATCCGTGTCCCGGATCTCATACAGATGTCTGAGAGGCCGGTCCGGAGGTGGGAGAATGGCCGGGTGAAGGGCGATTACCAGGACCTGGTGGACGAGATCTCGGCGCTGCTCGGCGCCCCGGCGACGCTGGAGAACAGGGACTTCCGCCTCATCGCCTTCGGCGCGCACGACAGCGACGACGACCTCGCGATGGACCCCGTACGGACCCGCTCGATCCTGACGCGGCAGTCCACGGCCGCCGTGCGCTCCTGGTTCGAGGGCTTCGGCATCGCCCGCGCGACCGGTCCCGTACGGATTCCGGCGGCGCCCGACGCGGGGGTCTTCCGGGGCCGGATCTGCCTGCCGGTGCGGTACCGGGGCATCGTGCAGGGCTACGTGTGGCTCCTCGACCAGGACCCCGGCCCCGGGCCGGAGGCCCTCGCCGCGGCCATGGAGGTGGCCGAGCGGGTCGGGACCCTGCTCGCCGAGGAGGCGAAGGCCGGGGCCGACCTGTCGCGGGAGTTCCTGGCGGTGCTCACCGCCGGACGGGGGTGGCAGCGGGACATGACGGTGGCGGCGCTGCGGGTGGCCCTGGGACCGGGCGGGGACGGGCTCCACGCGGTGGTGTGCGTGGCGCCGTGGCCCGGGGAGACCCCGGGGGCGGTACCGGGCGCGGCGGCGGTGTGCGTGGTCCCGCGCGCGACGGCCCCCGACGACGACGGCGGGCCGGAGGCCGGCCGGGCGCTGGCGGTACTGCTCCGGCTCCGCTCGGCGGACGCCCTGGCCCCCGCACTGACGGCGGTGGCCCGCCTGCTGCCCCGCACACCGGGGGACGGCCAGAACGGCGCGGGGAGCGCGGGGGGGACGGGCGGCACGGGCGGTGTCGGAGGCGCCGGGCCCGCGCGCGGCACCGCCGCCGCCGCGCCGCACGTCATGACCGCCGGTGTGGGCGACCCCGTACGCGCCCTCGCCGACCTGCACGGCGCCTGGGACCAGGCCGTGGCCGCGGCGCGGGCGGCCACCGCCCGGCCCGGGCTCGGCCCGGTCGCCCAGTGGTCGCGGATCGGCCCGTACCGGCTGCTGGCCGCCCTCGCCCCGGACGCGGTGGACGACCCGTCGACGCGCGTCCTGCTGGGCCCGGCCCACCGCGAACTCGCCCGCACGGCCGAGGTGTTCCTGGACTGCGCCGGGCAGGCGGGCCGCGCGGCGGCGGCGCTGGGCATCCACCGGCAGACGCTGTACTACCGCCTCTCCCGGGTCGAGCAGCTGACCGGCCTCGACCTGGGCGAGGGCGAGGACCGCCTGCTGCTGCACATGGCCCTGAAGGCATCCCGCCTGCACGGCTGACGGGAGCACCAAGGTCCGCGGGAGCACCGGGGGCACCGGGGCCGGGGGCAGCGGGAGCACCGGTCACCGGCCGCACGGATTCGCCGGCCGAGGCCGTCATCACCGCGTGCCGGCCGGCTCAGGGCTTCCCGGCGCCGGTGCACCCCGCCGTCAGTGCGCCGAGCACGACAACCGCTGCCGCTCGCCTCACGAAGCCCACGACTCCCCCTCGGTACAGGCCGGTTCGCGATGTTCCGCGCATGGGACGGCCCCGGGCGGGCGCCGGTTCCGTCAGCTCGCCGATCCGTTGGCGGACGCGTCGGCCCCTCCCTGCGAGCGGATCCCCCGGCGGCGAGTCCCGCGGACTACGCGCCGGCGGCCCCCTCGGCCGTCGTACCCCCGGCGCCGCCCACCGCCCCGCCGCCGAGCGCCGCCTCCGCGGCGCGGCGCATGCCCTCGGTGAGCTCCTCGGCGGTGGCCGCCGTCGCCGGGTCGAACAGCCACTGGATCATCAGGCCGTTCAACAGCGCCTGGTAGTAGGCGCCCAGGGTGCGCACGTCCCGGTCCGTCAGCTCGTCCTCCGGGGTGCCGGTGAGCATGCCGATCAGCCCGCGGCGCCCCTGCGCCTGGGAGCCCGCGATCATCGACCGCAGTTCCGGGAGCCGTTCGCCGCTCAGCGCCACCTCCATGCTGGCCGACCAGACGGGACCCGAGTCCTCGTGCGCGGCGAGGACTCCCTCCCAGAACGCGCGGAACCGCTCCAGCGAGCCGCCCTCCCCGCCCAGACCGGACTGGAAGCCCTCGCCCCACTCTTCCATCAGGGCGATGAAGGCCTGGGTGAGCAGCGCGTCCTTCGAGCCGTAGTGGTAGCCGATGGACGCCAGGTTGGTGCCGGAGGCGGCGACGATGTCGCGCGCCGTCGTACGCACGAACCCCTTCTCGACCAGGCACTTCTTCGCACCTTCGAGCAGATCTTCACGATGTCCCATGCCGCCACGGTAGCAAGACGCCCGTCCTAGACGGAAGTTCCATACGCTCGTCATAGACGACCGTATGGAACGTCTGTACATTGCTCCTCATGACGAACCCCGCCGCCACGGCGCGACGCGCCGGCCGTCGCGAATGGACCGCCTTCACCGTCCTGTTGCTGCCGCTCCTCCTGGTCTCGATGGACGTCTCCGTCCTCTACTTCGCCATCCCCGCCATCACCCGTGAGCTCGACCCGAGCGCCGCCCAACAGCTCTGGATCTTCGACAGCTACGCCTTCGCCCTCTCCGGCCTGCTGATCACCATGGGCTCGCTCGGCGACCGGATCGGCCGCCGCAAGCTGCTGCTGATCGGCGCGGCCGCCTTCGGCCTCGCCTCCGTCGGCGCGGCGTACTCCACCAGCGCCGAGATGCTGATCACGGCCCGCGTCCTGCTCGGCGTCGGCGGCGCGACCCTGATGCCCTCCACGCTGGCCCTCGTACGCAACCTCTTCCCGGACGCCGGTCAGCGCGCCCGCGCCGTCGCCATCTGGTCCGGGGCCATGGTCGGCGGCGTCGCCCTCGGCTCGGTCATGAGCGGGGTGATGCTGAACCACTTCCACTGGGGCTCCGTCTTCCTCGTCAACGTGCCCGCGATGCTGCTCCTGCTGGTCCTGGTCCCCGTACTGGTCCCGGAGTTCAGGGATCCGGCCCCCGGCCGCACGGACCTGCTGAGCATCCCGCTGTCGATGGCCGCCGTCCTGCCGGTCGTCTACGGGCTCAAGGAGATCGCCGCCGAGGGCCCCGGGGCGCTCTCCTCGGGCAGCGTCGCCGTCGGCCTGGCCTTCGGGTACGCCTTCGTCCGCCGCCAGCGCGGCCGTGACGACGCCCTGGTCAGCCGGGACCTGTTCCGCCACCGCGGTTTCGGCGCGGGCATCGGCCTGAATACCGTCGCCTCCTTCGCCATGTTGGGCTCGGCCTACTTCACCACCCAGTACCTCCAGTCCGTGCTCGGCATGGGCACCCTGGAAGCCGCCCTGTGGAGCCTCGCCCCCTCGGTCGTCATCGGCGCCGCGGCCCCCGCCTCCGCCGCCCTGGCCCAGAAGGTGGACCGGGCCTACGTCATCGCCGGCGGATTCGCCCTCGCCGCGGCCGGCTTCGCCCTGGTCGCCCTGGTGGACACCGACGCGCTGTGGCTGCTGCTCACCGGGGCCGGCGTCCTCGCCTCCGGGATCGTCACCGTGATGTCCCTGGTCTCCGACATGGCCCTCGCCGCGGCTCCCGCCGAGAAGGCGGGCTCCGCGGCCTCCCTGCTGGAGACCGGCGCCGAGTTCGGCGGCGCCCTCGGCATGGCGGTGCTGGGCAGCATCGGCACCGCGGTCTACCGCGGCGACCTCGCGGACTCCGGGCCCGCCGTACGGGAAACCCTCGGCGGGGCCGTGGCCGCGGCCGAGCAGCTCGGCGGGGACGCGGGGACCCGGCTGCTGGGCACGGCCCGCGAGGCCTTCGTCCACGGAATGCAGTACGCGGCCTGGGGCGGCGCGCTGCTGCTGCTCGGGGCCGCGCTGCTCGCCGCGGTCCTGCTGCGGGACGCGGGCACCCCCGCCCCGCCCGCGGCGGAGCCGGCCGGGGCTCCCGGAGCCCCCGCGCCCGGGGGAACGTACAACTGAACGGGGCGGCCCCGGCGGCGGAACGCGGAAGGGCCCGGGGTCTCCCCCGGGCCCTTCCGCCGCTCAGCGGGTGGGCGCGATCAGCCGAGGCTGACCGTGCGCGCCGAGGCGGCGCCGATCTCGGCGGAGATGTCCGCGAGGACGTTCACCGGGACCTCGGCGTCGACGGTGAGGACGACGAGCGCCTCGCCGCCCTCCTCGGCGCGGGCGACCTGCATGCCCGCGATGTTCAGGCCGGCCTCGCCGAGGATGCGGCCGACGGTGCCGACCACGCCCGGGCGGTCGGTGTAGCGCAGCACGACCATGAAGTCGGCCAGCGCCAGGTCCACGTCGTACTCGCCGATGCCGACGATCTTCTGGAGGTGCTTCGGGCCCGCGAGCGTGCCGGAGACCGAGACCTCCGAGCCGTCCGACAGGGTGCCGCGGACGGTCACCACGTTGCGGTGGTCCGGGGACTCCGAGCTGGTCGTCAGCCGGACCTCGACGCCGCGCTCCTGCGCGAACAGCGGGGCGTTGACGTAGGAGACCGTCTCGTCGACGACGTCCTCGAACACGCCCTTGAGCGCGGAGAGTTCGAGCACCTTGACGTCGTGCTGGGTGATCTCGCCGCAGACCTCGACGTCGAGGCGGACCGCGACCTCGCCCGCCAGGGCGGTGAAGATGCGGCCGAGCTTCTCGGCGAGGGGCAGGCCCGGACGGACGTCCTCGGCGATGACGCCGCCCTGGACGTTGACCGCGTCCGGTACCAGCTCGCCGGCGAGCGCGAGGCGCACCGACTTGGCGACCGAGACGCCGGCCTTCTCCTGGGCCTCGTCCGTGGACGCGCCGAGGTGCGGGGTACAGACGACCTGGTCGAGCTCGAAGAGCGGGGAGTCCGTACAGGGCTCCTTCGCGTACACGTCGAGACCGGCGCCGGCGACGCGACCCTCCTTGATGGCCGTGTACAGCGCGGCCTCGTCGACGATCCCGCCGCGGGCGGCGTTGACGATGCGGACGGACGGCTTCACCTTGTGCAGGGCCTCGTCCCCGATGAGACCGAGGGTCTCGGGGGTCTTCGGCAGGTGCACGGTGATGAAGTCGGCGACCTCCAGGAGCTCGTCCAGCGTGAGCATCTTGACGCCCATCTGGGCGGCGCGCGCGGGCTGTACGTAGGGGTCGTACGCGACGATCTTCATGCCGAAGGCCGACATGCGCTGGGCCACCAGGACGCCGATGCGGCCGAGGCCGACGACACCGAGGGTCTTCTCGCTCAGCTCGACGCCCGTGTACTTGTTCCGCTTCCACTCACCGTTCTTGAGCGCGGTGTTGGCCTGCGGGATGTTGCGCGCGGTGGCGACGAGCAGGCCGCAGGCCAGCTCGGCGGCGGTCACGATGTTGGAGGTCGGGGCGTTGACGACCATCACGCCGGCCTTGGTGGCGGCGGAGACGTCGACGTTGTCCAGACCGACACCGGCGCGGGCGACGACCCTCAGCTTCTTCGCCGCGGCGATGGCCTCGGCGTCGACCTTGGTCGCGGAGCGGACGAGGATCGCGTCGGCGTCGACGATCGCGGGCAGCAGCTGAGCGCGGTCCGCGCCGTTGACGTGCCGGATCTCGAAGTCCGGACCGAGTGCGTCCACCGTTGCGGGCGACAGCTCTTCGGCGATGAGTACGACAGGTTTCGAGCTCACGTGGGTCCTCACAAGTCCAGTGCGGACGGCCGTCCCGACGGCCGCAGGCGTGGAGGGGGTAGCCGCGTGGAAGACGCACGACACTGTGGGCCTGACGCGTATGTGTTGAGCAGTGTAGTGGCGTTGGCGGCCCGGATTTCCGCCTGTACGGAAGGATCACCCGTCCGTGGTTGGCCGGGGTGGACAAGCCGCCCTCGGGAAGGCCGCCGTTCCGGCGGTCCCGGCCGTCCGGTGGTGCGCGGCGGGGCCGGGACGCACCGTCCCGGCCCCGCCGCCGCGAGATCAGCTCTCGTCGCTGTCGACCCAGCTCATGAGCTTGCGCAGCTTCTTGCCGGTGGTCTCGAGCAGGTGCTCCTCGTCGGCCTTCTTGTACGCGTTGTACTTCGGCAGACCGGCCTTGTACTCGGCCATCCAGGTGTTGGCGAACTCGCCGCTCTGGATCTCCGCGAGGACCTTCTTCATCTCGGCCTTGGTGGCGTCGGTGATGACGCGGGGGCCGGTGATGTAGTCGCCCCACTCGGCGGTCTCGGAGACCGACCAGCGCATCTTCTCCAGGCCGCCCTCGTACATGAGGTCCACGATGAGCTTCAGCTCGTGCAGGCACTCGAAGTACGCGATCTCCGGCTGGTAGCCGGCCTCGGTCAGGGTCTCGAAACCGGCCTTGACCAGGGCGGAGGCGCCACCGCAGAGAACGGCCTGCTCACCGAACAGGTCGGTCTCGGTCTCCTCGGTGAAGGTGGTCTTGATGACGCCGGCGCGGGTGCCGCCGATGCCGGCCGCGTACGAGAGCGCGAGGGCGAAGGCGGAACCGGTGAAGTCCTGCTCGACGGCGGCGATGCAGGGCACGCCGCGGCCTTCCTCGTACTGGCGGCGGACCAGGTGGCCCGGGCCCTTCGGGGCGACCAGGGCGACGTCCACGTTGGCCGGGGGCTTGATGAAGCCGTAGCGGACGTTGAAGCCGTGGCCGAAGAAGAGCGCGTCGCCCTCCTCGAGGTGCTCCTTGACGGACTCCTCGTAGATCTCGGCCTGGAGCGGGTCCGGGGTGAGGATCATGATGACGTTCGCCCAGGCCGCGGCCTCGGACACCGAGACGACCTTGAGACCCTGCTCCTCGGCCTTGGCCTTGGACTTCGAGCCCTCCTTCAGACCGACGACGACGTCGACGCCGGAGTCACGGAGCGACAGCGCGTGGGCGTGGCCCTGGCTGCCGTAGCCGATGACAGCGACCTTGCGGCCCTGGATGATGGACAGGTCGGCGTCGTTCTCGTAGAACAGCTCGGCCACTGGGATATCTCCTTGGTGCGCTGGTGTTGCTCCCACCGTACGGCGGGGAACGGAATCTGAGTTCGCCGGTCTCGCCATGCGGGCGGGCGTGTCGGGCGGGCGTGTCGGGCGGGGCGTGTCGGCCTGTCGGCCGTGGCCGGTCGGCCCGTTGCCGGGACCGCGGCCGGGGCGCTGCGGTCAGGCGCTGCGGTCGAGCGCGCGCAGGCTGCGGTCCGTGATGGACCGGCCGCCGCGCCCTATGGCGATGGTGCCGGACTGCACGAGCTCCTTGATGCCGAAGGGCTCCAGCATCTTGAGCATCGCGCCGAGCTTGTCGGTGCCGCCGGTGGCCTCGATGGTGACGGCCTCCGGGGAGACGTCGACCGTCTTGGCGCGGAACAGCTGGACGATCTCGACGATCTGCGAGCGGGTTTCATTGTCGGCGCGGACCTTCACCAGGACGAGTTCGCGCTCGATGGCGTTGTGCGGCTCCAGCTCGACGATCTTGAGCACGTTGACCAGCTTGTTGAGCTGCTTGGTCACCTGCTCGAGGGGGAGGTCCTCGACATTCACGACGATGGTGATGCGGGAGATGTCGGGGTGCTCGGTGACACCGACCGCGAGGGAGTCGATGTTGAACCCGCGGCGGGAGAACAGCGCGGCGATCCGGGCGAGGATGCCGGGCGTGTTCTCGACCAGGACGGAGAGCGTGTGCTTGGACATGTGAGTCGTTCTCTCTCTCGGCTCAGTCGTCTTCGTTGTCGCCGAAGTCGGGACGGACGCCCCGCGCCGCCATGACCTCGTCGTTGGAGGTGCCGGCGGCGACCATCGGCCACACCATGGCGTCCTCGTGGACGATGAAGTCGATCACGACCGGGCGGTCGTTGATCGCGTTGGCCTCGGCGATGACCTTGTCCAGGTCGGCCGGGTCCTCGCAGCGCAGCGCCACGCAGCCCATCGCCTCGGACAGCTTGACGAAGTCCGGGACGCGGGTGCCCTTGCGGGGGGCGGCGGACTCGCCGAGCTGGGAGCCGGCGGCGGCGTGGCCGGTCTCCTCGCCGTGCAGCACCGTGTTGGAGTAGCGCTGGTTGTAGAAGAGGGTCTGCCACTGGCGGACCATGCCCAGTGCGCCGTTGTTGATGATCGCGACCTTGATCGGGATGTTGTTCAGCGCGCAGGTGGCCAGTTCCTGATTGGTCATCTGGAAGCAGCCGTCGCCGTCGATCGCCCAGACGGTGCGGTCGGGCATGCCGACCTTCGCACCCATGGCGGCCGGGACCGCGTAGCCCATGGTTCCGGCGCCGCCGGAGTTCAGCCAGGTGCGCGGCTCCTCGTACTGGACGAAGTGCGCGGCCCACATCTGGTGCTGGCCGACGCCCGCCGTGAAGACGGTGCCCTTCGGGGCGAGCGCGCCGATCCGCTCGATGACCTGCTGGGGGGAGAGCATCCCGTCCTCGGGCAGGTCGTAGCCCAGCGGGTACGTGTCCCGCCAGCGGCTGAGGTCCTTCCACCAGGCGCTGTAGTCACCGGCGTTGCCGTCGGTGTGCTCGGCCTGGACGGCCTGGACCAGATCGGCGATGACCTCGCGGGCGTCGCCGACGATCGGGACGTCGACGGCGCGGTTCTTGCCGATCTCGGCCGGGTCGATGTCCGCGTGGATGATCTTGGCGAGGGGGGCGAAGCTGTCGAGCTTGCCGGTGACGCGGTCGTCGAAGCGGGTGCCCAGCGCGATGAGCAGGTCCGCCTTCTGGAGCGCGGTGACGGCGGTGACCGCGCCGTGCATGCCGGGCATCCCGACGTGCAGCGGGTGGCTGTCGGGGAAGGCGCCCAGGGCCATCAGGGTGGTGGTGACCGGGACCCCGGTCAGCTCGGCGAGGACCTTCAGCTCGGCGCTCGCGCCGGCCTTCATGATGCCGCCGCCGACGTACAGGACCGGGCGCTTGGCCTGGCAGATGAGCTTGGCGGCCTCGCGGATCTGCTTGGCGTGCGGCTTGGTGACCGGCCGGTAGCCCGGGAGGTCCTGCGCGGGCGGCCACGAGAAGGTGGTCTTCGCCTGGAGGGCGTCCTTGGCGATGTCGACGAGGACCGGGCCGGGGCGGCCGGTGGCGGCGATGTGGAAGGCCTCCGCGATGGTCCGCGAGATGTCCGCGGCCCGGGTGACCAGGAAGTTGTGCTTGGTGATCGGCATGGTGATGCCGACGATGTCCGCCTCCTGGAAGGCGTCGGTGCCGATCGCCTTGGAGGCGACCTGACCGGTGATCGCGACCAGCGGGACGGAGTCCATGTGCGCGTCGGCGATCGGGGTGACCAGGTTGGTGGCGCCCGGGCCGGACGTGGCCATACAGACGCCGACCTTGCCGGTGGCCTGCGCGTAGCCGGTGGCGGCGTGGCCCGCGCCCTGCTCGTGGCGGACCAGGATGTGGCGGACCTTCTCGGAGTCCATCATCGGGTCGTACGCGGGGAGGATGCAGCCGCCCGGAATACCGAAGACGGTGTCGCACCCCACCTCTTCGAGAGAGCGGATGAGGGCCTGCGCACCCGTGACGTGCTCAACTGCGGCGGACTGGTGTCCGCCGGAACGGGGCCGCGGCTGCGGATGGTGGGCCCCGGTGGCCTGCTCGGTCATCGGCATTCTCTTCTCGAAGCTGAGGGTTTTACGAGGATTCGACTCTGTGCCAGTGCAACAAAAAACCCCTCGTGCCGGGAGGCAGGCGAGGGGAGCGCGTCGGGTGCGTTGAGCGGGGACATGCTGTCCCGGCTTCAGCCGACGCGCTTTCCAAGTACGAGAATTCGGGTGCGCATGACACTGACCCTCCCTCTGGCGGGAGGTGGATGTCAAGTAGGTGGGACGGGCGTCTCATTATGTGAGCCTCTGTGGATGGCCATCGAACCCGCCGGCGAGCCTCCGGCCAAGGCGGGCTGCACCACCCCGCCCGGTACGGGGAACGTACCGCGCACGAGCGCGCGGCGCAGCCTGTACTCGTCGAGGGGGCCGGAAAAGGCCATCCCCTGGCCGTGCGTGCAGCCCATCGCGCGCAGGGCGGCAATCTGCTCGGGCAGGTCCACGCCCTCGGCCACCGACTGCATGCCCAGGTCGTTTGCGATGCGCAACAAGCCTGCGGTGATCTTGTGGAGGCGGGCGGATTCGGCCACTCCCTCCACCAGGCCCCGGTCCAGCTTGAGCATGTCCACCGGGAGTCGCCGCAGGGCGCTGATGGCCGCGTAGCCGCTGCCGAAGCCGTCGAGGGCGATGCCCACCCCCATCCGGTTCAGGGCCGCCAGGCGGCGCTCCAGGTCGTCGAAGGGGACCCGGGGGTCGGAGACGGCCAGCTCCAGGACGAGGGACCCGGAGGGCAGTCCGTGCCGGGTCAGCAGGGCCTCGACGGAACCGAGCGGCATGGCCCGGTCCAGGAGCCGCTGGGCGGTCATCCGTACGGCCACCGGTACGCCGTGCCCGGCCCGGTGCCGGTCGGCAGCCTGTACGACGGCCTCCTCCAGCAGCCAGCGGCCCAGCTCGGCGGCCCGCGAGGCGTCCGGGCCGGCGGAGGCGGCGCCCTCGCTGTACTCGGCCACGCGGAGGAACTCGGCCGGGGTGAAGAGGATCCCCTGGGCGGAACGCCAGCGGGCCTGGGCGGCCACGACCGAGACCTCGCCGGTGGCCAGCGAGACCACGGGCTGGTGCAGCAGGGCGAACTCGCCCTCGTGCAGCGCGGTCCGCAGCCGCCCCGCCAGCTCCGCCTTCCGGACGACCTCGGCCTGCATCTGCGGGGCGTACACCTCGACGCGGTTCTTGCCCCCCGCCTTGGCCCGGTACATCGCGAGATCCGCGTTGCGCATCAGGTCCGAAGGGGTGATGCCGGGGTCGGCGAAGGCCACGCCGATGCTGGCGGCGACCCGGACCTCGCTGCCGGCGATGCGGTACGGCTGGGAGAGGGTGGCGCGCAGCCGGTCGGCGATCTCGTGCGCCTGGTACTCGCGGGCGCTGTGGTCGCGGCTGCCGTCCCCCAGGATCAGCGCGGCGAACTCGTCCCCGCCGAGGCGGGCGGCGGTGTCCCCGGCCCGGACGGAGTCCTGGAGCCTGCGCGCGGCCTCGATGAGCAGCTCGTCGCCGGCCTGGTGGCCGATGGTGTCGTTGACCGCCTTGAAACCGTCGAGGTCGATGAACAGCACGGCGGTGCTGTGGTCGCCCGCGCGCCGTCCGGTCAGGGCCTGGCGGACGCGCCGGGTGAAAAGGGCCCGGTTGGGCAGGTCGGTCAGGGGGTCGTGCTCGGCGCTGTGCTGGAGCTGTGCCTGGAGCCGGACCCGCTCGGTGACGTCCCGGCTGTTGAGGATGAGGCCGCCTTGGTGACGGTTGACGGTGGACTCGACGTTGAGCCACTCGCCGCCGCCGGACTTGAAGCGGCACTCGATGCGGGTGGTGGGCTCCTCGGCCGGCGGTGCGGCGAGGAAGCGGCGCACCTCGTGGACCACGCGGCCGAGGTCGTCCGGGTGGATCAGGGTGGCGAGCTCGGTGCCGACCAGTTCCTCGGCCTCGCGGCCGTAGACCCCGGCGGCGGCCGGGCTGACGTAGCGCAGGGTACCGGTGGGCGCGGCGATCATGATGACGTCGCTGGAGCCCTGGACCAGGGAGCGGAAGTGGTTCTCCTTCTGGGCCAGTTCCTGGGTCAGCGCGATGTTGTCGAGGAGCATGATCCCCTGGCGGATCACCAGGGCGAGGACGACGGTGCAGCCCGTGACGACGACGACCTTGTCGACGCTGCGGCTCTCCATCACGTTGTAGAGGATGCCGAGCGTGCAGATTGCGGCGGCGAGGTACGGGATGAGCGCGGGCAGCGACCGGGCGATCGGGCGGCTGACGGGCCGCGTGCCCGGGGCCTCCGCGGGCTCGTGCGCGGCGCCGATCCGGCGGGCGCCCCACGGCGCGTAGGCGAGCAGCAGGGAACCGGCGAACCATCCCGCGTCGAGGAGCTCGCCGGAGCTGTAGGTCTCCTTCAGCAGCGGCGACGTGAAGATGGCGTCGCACAGGACCGTGAGCGCGAGGGCCGCGATCGCCATGTTGACGGCGGAGCGGTTCGTCGCGGACCCCCGGAAGTGCAGGACGAGCACCATGGAGACGAGCGCGATGTCCAGGAGCGGATAGGCGAGTTCGAGGGCGGCGCCCGCCACGCTCTCGCCGCTGTGGGACCTGGCCGCCTTGGCGAGGGCCAGGCTCCACGACAGGATGAGCAGGGATCCGGCGATCAGCCAGGAGTCGAGGGCGAGGCAGAGCCAGCCGGCCCGGGTGACCGGGCGCTTGGCGAGTACGAGGAGTCCGACGATCGCCGGCGGGGCGAAGCAGAGGAAGAAGAACTGTGCCGGGGACGGGCTCGGCATGTCCTCGTGGATCACGACCTCGTACCAGCCCCAGATGCCGTTGCCGCAGGCGGACATCAGGGACGAGAGAGCAAAGAGCACCCAGGCGAGCCGGTCTCGGTTCGCATGGGTGCGCGCGTACAGGTAACAGGATCCGGCGGCGACGAGTGCCGCGGCGCTGAGGCCGAAGTCACCCATGATGTCAGCCAGTTCATCGCCGCCCCAGCCGAGGCCGGCACCGACGGCGTATCCGCCCCACACCACGGCCAGGAGCACCTGGACGGCTACTCCCCGGCCTCCGCCCGAGAGCGAGGGCCGGTTCAGGAGCGCCGCCCCCGGGGCACTCACCGGTCCCCCTCGCCTGCCGGCTTGGGGGCACCCCGTCGTCGCCTGCGGCGGCTCTGCCGCGTCGGATCCTTCGTCCATTGGCCGTACATCGCCCGTCGCCCCCCAAAGTGTCCGATCACTCCCCAGCGCCAGACGTTCGTGGCGCAGCCCCTTCTTCCGGACGATACACCACTTTCGTCACTCAGGGACATAGATTCTCTACACTCCGTTACCACGTGGGGAGTTGGAGCCACGGAGCGCGTCCGCACGACTGCGGAGCGTCCGCACCGGACGCCGGTCACCCGGTGACGAGCACCGTGTGCTCCACGGGCTCTCCGGCGGCGAACCGGGTGAGCTGGCGGGCGAGCAGCCGCTTGGCCCGGGGTTCGAACGCCGAGCTGCTGCCGCCGACATGAGGAGTGATCAGGACATTCGGAGCATGCCAGAGAGGGTGGCCGGCGGGCAGCGGTTCCGGGTCGGTGACGTCGAGCGCGGCGCGCAGCCGCCCCGACTCCACCTCCGCGAGGAGGGCCCCGGTGTCGACGACGGGACCGCGCGCCACGTTCACGAGCAGGGCGCCGTCCTTCATCCGGCTCAGGAACTCGGCGCCGGCCAGGCCCCTGGTGGCGTCGGTCAGCGGGGTCGTGAGGATCACCACGTCGGCCGCCGGGAGGAGTTGGGGGAGGTCGGCGAGGGCGTGCACGGGGCCGCGCGCCGTGGTGCGCGGCGTGCGGGCGACGCGCGCGACCGGCCCGCACTCGAAGGGCACGAGCCGGTCCTCGACGGCCGAGCCGATCGATCCGTAGCCGACGATCAGGAAGGACTTGTCGGCGAGTGCCTCGTAGAACCCCGCGTGCCACTCCTCGCGGTCCTGGCCCCGGACCATGCCGGGGATGCCGCGCAGGGAGGCGAGGGCCAGGGTGAGGGCGAGTTCGGCGGTGCTCGCGGTGTGTACCCCGGCGGCGTTGCACAGCCGTACGCCGGGGCGCAGGTCGCCGAGGCCGCCGAGGACGTGGTCGATGCCGGCGGTGAGGGTCTGGACGACCCGGACGGCGGGCATCGCGGCCAGCGGGCGCACGGTGGTCTCGGGGGACTTCATGTACGGGGTGACGTAGAAGACGCAGTCGGCCGGATCGGCCGGGAAGGCGTCCTCGCCGTCCCACCGGCGGTATCGGAAGGAGGCGGGCAGGCCCTCGATCTCCTCGGCGGGGAAGGGGAGCCAGACGTCCGCGGTCTTTGCAGTCATGATCACGAGGCTATGCCAGGGCGGCCGGATCGAGCCGTTAGTTTGTTTCCGGACCGGGAGGGGGACGCAGGGGTGGAGCTGAGGTCGATCGGGGCGGGGTCGCTGACGGTGGGCGCCGTCGGGCTCGGCTGCATGCCGATGAGCTGGGCGTACGCGCCCTCGCGCCGGCGCGGGCAGGAGTCGCTCGCGGCGGTGCACGCGGCGCTGGACCTCGGGTCGAACCTGCTGGACACGGCCGATGTGTACGGGCCGTTCACCAACGAGCTGCTGCTGGGCCGGGTGCTGCGGGAGCGGCGGCCGGACGCCTTCGTGTCGGCGAAGGTGGGGCTGCGGGCCGGTGACCAGCACGTGGTGGCGGACGGGCGGCCGGGCTACGTGCGCCGGGCCTGTGACGCCTCGCTGCGGCGGCTGCGGACGGACGTCATAGACCTCTACCAGCTGCACCGGGTGGATCCGGACGTGCCCGTGGAGGAGACCTGGGGGGCGATGGCGGAGCTGGTGGGCGCGGGGAAAGTGCGGGCGCTCGGGTTCTGCGCGCTCGGCGCGGGCGCCGGGCCGGGCGCGGGGCGCGGCGGGGACCGGGCGTACGGGACGACGCTGCGGCACCTGGAGCGGGCGCAGCAGGTGTTCCCGGTGAGCGCGGTGCAGGCGGAGCTGTCGGTGTGGTCGCCGCAGGCGGCGTGGCAGCTGCTTCCGTGGTGTGCGGACCGCGGGGTGGGGTTCCTGGCGGCGATGCCGCTGGGCAGCGGTTTCCTGACCGGGACGCTGACGCCGGGCGAGGGTTTCGAGTCGCAGGACGTACGGGCGCGGCACCCGCGGTTCACGGCGGACGCGATGGCGTCGAACCAGGTGCTCGTGGCGGCCCTGCGCCGGGTGGCGCGGCGGCACGGGCCCGGTGTCACGGCGGCGCAGGTGGCGCTGGCGTGGGTGCTGGCGCAGGGGCCGCAGGTGGTGCCCGTGCCGGGGGCGGACCGGGCGCCGTGGGCCGCGGAGAACGCGCGGGCGGCGGAGGTGCTGCTCTCGGCGGCCGATCTGGCGGAGATGGCGGCGCTGCCGGCGGCGGTGGGAGCCTGGGACTGACCCGCAACCACTCGATCGAGTGTACGAGCGGTGGAACTTCGGCGGCTGCCGGAGAGGTTGATACGGGTGAAGGGCACGGTCGGGGCACGGGAAGGGAGCGGGGCCATGCGGTTCGTACACGTGGAGCGTGAGGGGCGGGGCGCGCGGCGCCGGGGCGTGGCGGCGGCGGTCGTACTGGCCGGGTGCGGCGCCCTGCTGGCCGCCGGGTGCTCGCCCGCCGGGGTCGACGGCGCCCGGCCGGGCGGCTCGCCGCCGGGGACGGCAGCGGGCGCGGGGTCGCCGGGTCCCTCGGGGACGTCGGGGTCGTCGGGGTCCCCTCCGGCGTCGGTGCCGCCGGCCAGGGGCGCGGTGACGGTGGCCGGCGAGGTCGCCAAGGGCCTGGAGTCCCCGTGGGGGGTGGCTCCGCTGCCGGGCGGGGACCTGCTGGTCGCCTCGCGGGACAAGGGCTCGATCAGCAGGGTCGCGGCCGGCTCGGGCACGGTGACGCGGATCGGGTCGGTGCCCGGGGTGTCCCCGGGCGGGGAGGGCGGGCTGCTCGGCCTGGCCCTGTCGCCGGACTTCGCTTCGGACCGGATGGTGTACGCGTACTTCACCACCGAGGGCGACAACCGCATCGCCCGGATGCGCTACGACGAGCGCAGACCGGCCGGGCAGCAGCTGGGTGCTCCGGACACCGTGTTCCGGGGCATCCCCAAGGGGCTGATCCACAACGGCGGCCGGATCGCCTTCGGCCCCGACAAGATGCTCTACGCGGGCACGGGAGAGACGGGTGACACCGGACTCGCGCAGGACAAGGAGTCACTGGGCGGCAAGATCCTCCGGATGACCCCGGACGGGGATCCGGTGCACGGAAACCCGGAGGCGGACTCGGTCGTCTATTCGTACGGGCACCGCAATGTGCAGGGCCTCGCCTGGGACGGGGACAAGCGGCTGTGGGCCGCCGAGTTCGGCCAGAACACCTGGGACGAGCTGAACCTGATCGAGCCCGGCGCGAACTACGGCTGGCCCGAGGCAGAGGGGAAGGCGGGCCGGCCCGGCATGCGCGATCCGGTGGCCGTCTGGAAGACCGACGAGGCCTCGCCGAGCGGGATCGCCTGGGCGCAGGGGTCGGTGTGGATGGCGGGCCTGAAGGGGAACCGGCTGTGGCGGATCCCGCTGTCCGGTACGGCCCCGGTGGCGGAGCCCGAGGCCTTCCTGGAGGGGAAGTACGGCCGGCTGCGTTCGGTGGTGGCCCTGGGCGGAGACAGACTGCTGCTGGTCACGAGCGAGACGGACGGGCGCGGTTCGCCGGAAGCGGGCGACGACAGGATCCTGACCCTGACGGTGCGGTGACCGCGGCGGTATGGCGGAGCGGCGGTGCTGTGGAACGCGGTACCGCGGTGAGAACGCGGCATCGCGGTGGAACGCGACGCAGACCCCGGCGGCGGGGCGGAAGGTGTGGTGAACGCGGTGTTCAACCTGATCGAGGAGCTGTTCAACCCGGGGCGCAAGCACACGGACGAGGAGAAGAAACGCCTGGAACTGTCCCGGGTCGACGTCGACGACGGGGACCCGGGGCGGGGCCCGATAGACCTGGACTCCGGCACGGTGTTCATACGCCCCGCCGGGCGGCCTCCGGCAGGGGGCTGACCGGACCGGGGCCGGCGAACAGGCGCAGCCGGTGGGCGAGGGCGGCCGCCTCGCCGCGCCCGGCGACGCCCAGCTTCGCCAGGATGTTCGAGACGTGGACACTCGCCGTCTTCGGGGCGATGAAGAGCTCGGCGGCGATCTGGCGGTTGGTGTGGCCCTCCGCGACCAGGCTCAGCACCTCCCGTTCGCGGCTGGTCAGGCCGAGGGCCTCGGCGGGGTCCGTGTCCGGTGCGGGCGGGGCGGGGCGGGTCGCCGCGTCCGCGGCGGTGAGGGGGATCCGGGCGCGCTGGGCGAGCAGGGCCAGGTCCTCGCGGAGCCGGCGGGCGCCGAGTCCGTCCGCGGTGGCGTGGGCGTCCCGGAGCAGGGCGGCCGCGGGCTCCCGGTCGGCGCCGGACGCCAGCAGCGCCTCGGCGAGCCGGTGGCGGGCCCGGGCCAGCAGGTACGGGCGCTCCAGGGGGCGTACGGCCTCCTCCACGGCGGTCCAGTCGGCGACGCCGTCCCGTGCCTCGGCGCGGCGCAGCTCGGCCCGTACGTACTCGGCGTGGGCGGTCCACACCGGTGCCGGGGTGGCCAGGGAGCGGGCGGTGGTACCGAGCAGGGCCAGCGCGGCCTCCCGGCCGGCCTCCGCGGCCGGGAGCCCCCGGGCGTCCGCCTCGGCGGAGGCCGCGGCGAGCAGCAGCGGCCAGGCGTAGCGGTGCTGGCCGAGCGGGAACCCGAACTCGGCGGCCGCGGCCATCGCGGTGCGGACGTCGGCGATCCGGCCCTCCCCGGCGGCGACCCCCACCGCGAGGCGGAACAGCGGTATCCGGTGCTGGGGCTGGGTCTCGTGGGTGCCGAAGTGAGCGTGCGAGGCAGCAAGTTGCCGGGCAGCTTCCGTCAACTCGCCGCGCGCCAACGCCAGATAGGCCAGTCGGGCGGAGGCCGACCCGCGGGGGGCCGCGCTCTGGCCGACGAGGAGGGTGCGCCGGGCCTCCTCGGTGGCCTCGTCCCACCGGCCGAGGCTGTAGAGGCTCTCGGCGATGTTGCCGCGCACCCAGGCCTCGGTGTCCAGCAGCCGTGAGGTGACGACCAGTTCGATGCCCCGCTCCGCCAGTTCCACGGCTTCTCCGGAGCGTCCCGCGCCTTCCAGCTGGGAGGTGAGGTTGATGTAGGCGCGTCCCGCGATCAGGGGGAGCCCGAGCGCGGTGGCCCGGTCCTTGACCGCGTGCAGCTCGGCGAGGCCGGCCTCCCCCGTGCCGGAGTCGGTGAGCAGGCAGCCGAGGGTGATCCGGGCGTTCAGCTCGGTTTCCCCGGCACCGACCATCCGCGCGTACGCGACGGCCCGTTCGGCGGCGACGAGGTTGCCGGGGCCCGGATCGTGGAGCATGCCCCAGCTCGCCGCCCGGACGAGGACCTCGGCGTGCACGTGGGACGGGGGCAGCCCCTTGACCAGCTCCTGGGCCTTGCCGATCTCCTCCCAGCCGTCACTCCGGCCGAGGCCGGACACCAGCCGGGAGCGTTCGGTCCAGAACCAGGCGGCCCGCAGCGGGTCTCCGTCGGCCTCCAGCACCCGCAGCGCGGTCTTGGTGATCTTCACGGCGCGTTCCGGCTCCCCGCCGTAGCGGGCGGCGACGGTCGCCTCGGCCAGCAGGTCGAGCCGCTGGAGCGGGGTGGCGGCGGGATCGCAGCCGCACGGCGGGTACACCTCGGTGTAGTCCGCCGGGCGGAGCGCTTCGCGGATCTCCTCCGGGGCGCTCTCCCACAGGTCCATGGCGCGCTCCAGCAGGCGCAGCTGCTCGGAGTAGGCGTGCCGGCGGCGGGCGGCCACCGAGGCGGCGAGCACGGCGGGCAGCGCCTTGGCGGGGTCGTTCGCGTGGTACCAGTAACTGGCCAGCCGGATGACGCGTTCCTCGGCGCGGATCAGCGCGTCGTCGCTCTCCAGGGCCTCGGCGTAGCGGCGGTTGAGGCGGGAGCGTTCGCCGGGCAGCAGGTCGTCGCTGACGGCTTCGCGGACCAGCGAGTGGCGGAAGCGGTACCCGTCGCTGTCGGCGGTGGCGTGCAGGATGTTGGCGCCGACAGCGGCGCGCAGCGCCTCGATCAGCCGGTCCTCGGTGAGTCCGGCGACGGCGCGCAGCAGCGGGTACTCCACGGTGGAGCCGCCCTCGGCGACGAGGGCGACGACGCGCTGGGCCTCGTCCGGGAGGACCTCCACGCGGACGAGGAGCAGGTCGCGCAGGGACTCGGTGAGCCCGGTCCGGCAGCCGCTCGCCCGGGAGGCGACGAGTTCCTCGACGAAGAAGGCGTTGCCGTCGGACCGCTCGAAGACGGAGTCGACGAAGTCCTCCTCGGGCTGCGAGGCGAGGATGCCGACGAGCTGGCGGCGTACTTCGGCCCGGTTGAAGCGGGGCAGCTCTATGCGCCGGACGGTCCGCAGCCGGTCCAGTTCGGCCAGCAGCGGGCGCAGGGGGTGGCGGCGGTGGACGTCGTCCGCGCGGTAGGTGGCGACGACGACGAGCCGGCCGCTGCCGAGGGTGCGGAAGAGGTAGGACAGCAGGTGCCGGGTGGAGGTGTCCGCCCAGTGGAGGTCCTCCAGGACGAGGACGACGGTGCGGTCGGCTGCGAGCCGCTCCAGCATCCGGGCGGTCAGCTCGAAGAGGCGGGCGGTGCTCTCCTCGTCGTGCGGGCCCCGGGGGGTGTCGCCGAGTTCGGGGAGGATGCGGGCGAGTTCGTCCTCCTGGCCCGCGGCCGCGGCCGCCAACTCGCCGGGGAGCAGGCGGTTCAGGGTGCGCAGGGCCGTCGAGAACGGGGCGTAGGGAAGTCCCTCCGCCCCGATCTCCACGCAGCCTCCGACGGCGACCACGGCGCCGCGGCGGTCCGCCTCGCAGAGGAACTCCTCGGTGAGGCGGGTCTTGCCGACCCCGGCCTCTCCCCCGATCAGCAGGGCCTGCGGTTCCCGGCCCTCGGCGCGCGTCAGTGCGTCGGTGAGCGCTGCCAGTTCGTCGGCTCGGCCGACGAACACCGGGCTGACGGATCTGGTTTCCACGTCGCCGAGCATCGCACAGGCGCCCTGTCCGGCGGCACCCGATATCGGTGGGCGGCCCGTCACGTGCCGGTCCTCGCGGGGTCTCGGCGCGGGCTACGCGGCGCGGGCGAAGCGGTTGCGGTGCCCTCTCACCGCCCCTTCGGGTTCCTGGCTCCGGGAGGAGGCGCGGCGCGTCGCCCTCTTCGCCTCCCGGACCAGGCGGTACGCGTCGGCCTCGCGGATGAGCTCGGCGGTGCGGGCGGCTGCCATCTCGTACTCGAACATCTCGTGCTCCCTGGTCGCGTTGTTCTCGGGCACCTCGTTCGGTGTGATCCAAGATTCGCGTCCCAGGGGGTGCCGGCACATCGGGCGCATGCCGCATCCGTACGGGGCGGGGTGCCTTAGTCCGGGCCGCCGCGGTCCCTGAGGGGGCCTTAGGCGGCGCCGTCCGGGGGCCGGGCCCCGGACGGCGGACGGGTCAGGGCGCGGGGGTCGCCGGGACCGACGGGAGCGGGAGGAAGTACATCGCGCCGAAGACGAGGATGCCGAGGCCGCCGAGGACAACGGCCGCCCAGGCGACGGACCGGACCCAGGCCGGAAGGGTGCGTCCGGGGGCGCCGAAGGCCGGGCGGGCCAGGACGAAGACGGCGACGAGCAGGGCGAGGGTGGACAGGACGCCGTTGGCGAGGGCGGTGAGCTGCCAGGCGTCGCCGTACAGGGCGGAGATCTGGTCCGCCGGCGGGGCCGACTTGTCGCCCTGGATCTGGCCTATGAGGGTCTGGCGCTCGGCGAGGACGCGGGAGCCCCAGCTGCCGCTGAGCGCGACGAGCCCGAGGCCCGCGGCCACGACGGCGGACGCGGCGGCGCCGACGCCGCCGGATCGCGCCTCCTCGTCGGCGTCCTCCTCGTCGAACGCGTCGTCGTCGAGGTCCTGGTCCGTGACCTCGGCGTCGTTCGCGGGCGCGGTCTTGTCAGCGGTGGCGGTGGCGGGCGCGTCAGCGGTGACGGGCGCGGTCGCGGTCGCGCTCGCTCGCGCGGTCGTGGTCTCGGCCCCGGCGGGCTGGGAGGCCTCGGCCTTCGTGAGGTCGGTGGGGGTGGTCTCCGCCTCGGGGGCGTTCGGGGCGGGGGTCTTCTTGGTGTCCATGCCGGGCACCGTAGGCGGCCTGTCTGAGAGGTCCATGAGAATTCGGCGCGAACGGCGGGCCGGGCTTGAATCGTGGCTCCCGACACCCCCGCGGGCGCCGCCGGCCGGGGCCGCGGCTACGTCCGGGGCCCGCTCCCGGCGGTGTACCGGGTCACCTGGTCGCGGGGGCGCGCTCGGCGTCGTCCTCGTGCGCGGCGGGGGCGGAGACCGGGCCGGAGACCGGGCCGGAGACCGGGCCGACGGCCGGCTCCGCGGCGGGTCGCGTGCCCGGCCGCCGCGCCGGCGGCACCGCGCCCGGGCGGCGTTCGGGGGGCTCGATGCTGATCCGCGGCAGCCGCCGCTCCAGCCAGCCCGGCAGCCACCAGTTCGCGCCGCCGAGCAGGTGCATCAGGGCCGGGACGAGCAGGGTGCGCAGCACGAAGGCGTCGAGGGCCACGGCGACCGCGAGCGCGATGCCGAACATCGCGATGATCCGGTCGCCGCTGAGGACGAAGGCGAGGAAGACCGAGATCATGATGACGGCCGCCGAGTTGATGACCCGGCTGGTCTCCGCGAGGCCGACGCGTACGGCGCGCCGGTTGTCGCCGGTCTCCAGCCATTCCTCGTACATCCGGCTGACGAGGAAGACCTGGTAGTCCATGGAGAGCCCGAAGAGCACCGACACCATGATCACGGGCAGGAAGGGTTCGATCGGCCCGGCGCTGCCCAGGCCGAGCAGCTCGCTCCCCCAGCCCCACTGGAAGACGGCCACGACCACGCCGAAGGAGGAGGCGACGGCGGCGACGTTCATGACGGCGGCCTTGAGCGGGATGCCGACGGACCGGAAGGCCAGCAGCAGCAGGACGCAGCCGAGGCTGATGACCACCCCGACGAAGAGCGGCAGCTTGCCGACGATGACCTCGGCGAAGTCGTCGTAGCCGGCCGTCACCCCGCCCACGTGGACCCGCATGGAGCTGCCCTCCGCGGCGCGCGGGATGACATCCGTGCGCAGGGTGTCGACGAGGTCGCTCGTGGCCCGGGACTGGGGGGCCTGGTCCGGTACGACGCTCACCACGGCCGTGTCCCCGCTCCGGTTGAGGACGGCCGGGCCGGCGGAGGCCACGCCCTCCGTCGTACTGAGCGCTTCGGCGAGCCGGCCGGCGGCGAGCCGGTCCCCGGCCCCGTCGAGGCGGGCGACGACGGTCAGCGGGCCGTTCGTACCGGGGCCGAACCCCTGCGCCAGCAGGCCGTACGCCTGCCGGGTGGTGGAGCCGGCCGGGTTGTTGCCCTGGTCGGAGGTGCCGAGGTGGAGGAAGAAGGTGGGCAGGGCCAGCACGAGCATGACCGCGGTGGCGACGGCGCCCAGCAGCTTGGGGCGGCGCTCCACGAAGGCGGACCAGCGGGCGGCGAACCCGGTGGTCCGCTCGGGCCGAGGCCCCTCGGCGGCGAGCCTGCGGCGCTCGCGGCGGGACAG
This sequence comes from Streptomyces antarcticus, assembly GCF_026627255.1. Lineage (GTDB taxonomy): Bacteria > Actinomycetota > Actinomycetes > Streptomycetales > Streptomycetaceae > Streptomyces > Streptomyces antarcticus. Next base: position 250,570 of record NZ_JAPNLM010000001.1, read on the forward strand.
CGCGCGCATCCCGATGTACGAGAGCAGGGCCGGGAGCAGGGTGACCGAGGCGGCGACGGTCAGGACCACGGTGACGGAGGCGGCTATCGCGACGCCGTTGAGGAAGTTCAGCCGCAGCACGAGCATGCCGAGCAGCGCGATGCAGACGGTGGCCCCGGCGAAGACGACGGCCCGGCCGGTGGTGGCGACGGCGCTCTCGGCCGCCTCGTCGACGGGCAGGCCGCGCAGCAGGCCCTTGCGGTGGCGGGTGACGATGAACAGCGCGTAGTCGATGCCGACGCCGAGTCCGACGAGGGTGCCGAGCATCGGGGCGAAGTCGGCGACCGGCATCACGTGCCCGAGGAGGGTGATGCCGAAGTAGGCGGTGCCCACGCTGACCAGGGCGGTCGCGATGGGCAGCAGGCTCGCGGCGAGCGAGCCGAAGGCGAGGAAGAGCACGAGGGCGGCGATGGCGACGCCGATGACCTCGGCGAGGTGCGCGGTGGGGGCCTCCGTCAGGCCGACGGCGCGGCCGCCGAGTTCCACGCGCAGGCCGTCGGCCTCGGTGCGGGGGTTCTTCGCCGCGTCGACGACCGCCTGGGCCTGGCCCCGGGGTACGGCGTCGGCCTGCCGGTCGAAGGTCACCACGGCGTAGGCGGTGCGTCCGTCGGGGCTGATCCGGGCGGCGCTCTCGGGGCCGGGTCCGTACGGGCCGGCGACGGAGCCGACGCCGGGGAGCGCGGCGATGGTGTCCAGGGCCCGGGTCATGCGCGCTTCGACGTCCGGGGTCCGGGCGTTCTCCTGGTCCGGGGTCCGCCACACGACGGTGTTGGTGTCCCCGCCCTGGCCGGGGAAGCCCTCGCGCAGCAGGGCGTGGGCCTTGGCGGACTCGGTGCCGGGCACCTCGTAGTCGTTGGAGAACGCCGATCCCGCGGTCCCCGCGGCCGCCGCGCTCGCACCGAGGGCGAGCAGCCAGATCAGTACGGCGAGGAGTCGGTGGCGCATGCACCACCGCGCGATTGCTGCCAACGGACGTGCTCCCTGGTGGTTCGGATCTTTACCGGGAGAACGGCCCGTCGCAAAGAACGCGTGAACTGAACACTTCCATCGTGAAGGCCCGGCCGACGGCCCGGGGGTCGCCCCGAGGTGCCGGCCCAGGTGTTGCGCACCGTTTCGGCCCGGGTGGTGCGCACGGTCACGATCTCAGCGTTTCGTGATCGTCGGCCCGTTTCGTGTGCATCGTCACAGGCGGGCGGGCAGGTGAGGGGACCTTGGTCACGGGGCCGGGGTGCCGGGCGCCGCGACGGCCTCCTGCGCCTCGGGCCGATCGGCCCGGTAGCCCGGGACCGAGGGCCACCGGACGGTGAGGACGACCGTGTCCTCCTCGGCGTACCAGGAGTGGTCCACGCCGCGCCCCCACACGACGTAGTCGCCCTGTTCGGCGAGGACGACGCTGCGCTCCGGGAAGTCCAGCCGGAAGCGTCCGCTGATCAGCACCAGCAGGGCGGTGCGCCGCTCCGCGGTCGCCCACCGCTCCCGGGCCTCGCCCTTCGGGTGGACCCCCCATTTGATCTCCACGTCCCGGCTGTGGCAGGGGTCGGCGGGGTCCTTGAAGTGGCCCAGGAGCCAGCCGCGGTCGGCGGCCGCGTCGGGCCCGGCCCTGCCGGTGTGGATGGTGGAGTCGGCGTTCACGGGGCGAGGCTAATGCAGTTGTGCGACGTCGCCGTACGCTGCTCAGCTGGGCCGATGACGATCGATCGTGACGAGTTGACGCGGATCCGGGACCTCTACGACACCGTGATGCGCAGGGACGCCCGGCCCGACGCGGGGGCCCGCGTGGAGCGGGCGGGCGGGGTCGTACGCCAGTCCGTGCCCGGGCCGGGCTGGAACGGGGTGCTCTGGTCGGACCTCGACGGGGCGACGGCGGACGTGGAGATCGCCGCACAGGTGGCGTTCTTCGGCGGGCTCGGCGCGTCCGGGTTCGAGTGGAAGCTGTACGGGCACGACCGGCCGGCGGACCTCGGGGGGCGGCTGGCGGCGGCCGGGTTCGTGCCGGAGCCGGCCGAGACGCTGATGGTGGGCCTGGCCGCGGAGCTCGCACGGCTGCCGGTGGAACCGCCGGAGGGGATCACGCTGCGGGCGGTGACGGACGAGGCCGGCGTGGACCTGATGATGGAGGTCCACCGGCGGGCCTTCGGCACGGACCGGCCGCGCGTCCGGGAGCAGGTGCTCGGCATGCTGCGGGAGGAGCCGGAGTCCCTCGCGGCCGTGCTCGCGATGGCGGGCGACACCCCGGTCTCGGCGGCCCGGATGGAGATGCGGCCGGGCCTGCCGTTCGCGGGCCTCTGGGGCGGCGGTACGGATCCCGCGTGGCGGGGCCGGGGCGTCTACCGCCTGCTGGTGGCCCACCGAGCCCGCGTCGCGGCCGAGCGGGGCATCCCGTACCTCCAGGTGGACGCCTCGTCGGAGAGCCGCCCGATCCTGGAGCGGCTGGGGTTCGGGGTGCTGGGGGTGACGGTGCCGTACCTGTGGGAGGCCTGAGCGGGCGGCCGTCCCGCGCGGGGAAAAGCGGGTACCGGGCCGGCCGGGCCGCGGGCATGATCGGCGGCATGGAACGCATCAGCCCGCCCCTGACCGGCGACGAGCGCGAAACCCTCCGGGCGTACCTCGACTACCACCGGGCCACACTGGCCTGGAAGTGCGAGGGCCTGGACGACGAACAGCTGCGCCGCGCCGCCTCGCCCCCGTCCACCCTGTCGCTGCTGGGCCTGGTCCGGCACATGGCCGAGGTGGAACGGCACTGGTTCCGGCGCGTCCTGGACGGCGAGGACCTCCCCCACCTGTGGTCGGACGACCACGACTTCCAGGCCGCGTACGACGCGTCGGGCTCGACCCGCGACGAGGCGTTCGCCGCCTGGGAGGACCAGGTGGCGCACTCCCGCCGGATCGAGGCGGCCGCCGGGTCCCTGGAGGTGACCGTCCACGTGCCGGGCTGGGAGAAGGAGGCCTCGCTGCGGCTGCTCATGCTCCACCTGATCCACGAGTACGCCCGCCATAACGGCCACGCCGACTTCCTGCGCGAGGCCGTCGACGGCACGACGGGGGCGTGACGCGCGCGCGGCGGGCTCCGGCGCGCCCGGCGCCGGCCCTCGCGATGCCGGCGCCGGGCGATGCCGGCCACCACCGCGCCGGCCGCCGTCGCGTCAGCCCTCGGCCTTCGCGGAGGCGGCTCCGGCCGCGGCCTCCGCACCGGCCCGCCAGTAGCCGAGCCCGTTCACCCGCTGCTTCGGCAGGCCGAGTTCCTTGCGCAGGTACGACGTCAGCGTCCGCGTCGTCGCCGTGTCGCAGGCCAGCCACACGTACGCCGACGACGGGTCCCCCACCAGCTCCGGCAGTTCGGCCCTGACCCGGTCGGCCAGCGCCGTGCCGTCCCGCGGCACCCTGCGGATCTCGTGCCGGGCCGGGTCCAGCCGTACGGGCAGGTCCGCGTCGGAGGCGTGCTGGGTCTCGAACCAGATCGTCGCGGGGGTCCGCGGGAAGGAGTCCAGCAGGGAGTTGACCGCCGGGAGGGAGGCCGGGTCTCCGATGACCAGCAGCCGTTCCGGAGCCGGGGCGGGGGTGGTGAAGCCCGTGCCCTGGACGGTCGCGTCGATGGTGTCGCCGGGCGCGGCGGTGCGCGCCCAGGCGCTCGCCACCCCGCCGTGCAGGGCGAACTCGAAGGAGAAGGTGCCCGCCCGCGGGTCCGGGTCCACGAGGGTGTAGGCCCGCTGGTGCGGCCGGGCCGCGCCCTCGAACCACACGCGCACCCACATCGTCGGGTGCAGGGACTCCCCCACCGCCGCGAGCAGTCCGCCGTCCGTGAAGTGGACGCGGCGGTAGTCCGCCGTGACGTCCTGCGCCCCCGTGACCGTGAACGTGAAGTCCTTGCCCCGCAGCAGCTTGAGGACCACGCCCTCCCAGCCCTTGCCGACCGCCATGTCCGACCCCTCCCTGCCCGCCCTGTAGTTAGGCTAGCCTAACCTGACGTGCCCCGGGGAAGAGCGTGAGCAGCGGCGGCGCAGGCACGCAGGCCCCGTACGGCACGGGGCATCGCACGAGGTGTTCCGCGACGACTTGGGCATCCCCCACCTCCGCGCGGGTTGTCCCCCCGGGCCGCCTCCTGCGCGGGGAGTCGCCCTGACCTCGCGGGCCCCGCGCCGGTCGTCACCCGAACGGGACCACGGTTCCCATTGACCCCGCGCGCCTCGCCCCTGGAAGCTGATGCCTTCTCAAAGCACTCTGGGGTGGGGGCAATTGACCAGTCAGAACCTGCACATCGGACCGGACTCGGCGGCGGACCGGTACCGTCTGCTCCGGTCCATCGGGCGCGGCGGGGAGGCCGTGCTCTACCTCGCCGAGATCGAGCTCGCGGGCGGCTCGGAGCCCGTGGTCGTCAAGGTGCTGGACTCCAAGACGACCATCACGCCCGAGATCTTCGACCGCATCAGCCAGAAGTGGAACGAGCAGGCGGAGCTGCTGCGCTTCGTCCACCGGCCGGGTGTGGTCGGCGTACGGGAGCACTTCGAGGGGCCGCCGATCCACCGGCCCGGGGAGTCCTCGACCCTGACCGGGCGGGCGCTCGTCCTCGTCATGAACCACGTCGACGGCCTGGACCTGCGGGACTGGCGGGCCGAGCGGACGCTCGCGAGCGCCGCCGAGCGGCGCGAGGTGATGCGCACGCTGGAGCAGCTGGCCGACGTACTGGACTGGCTGCACTCGGGGAAGGCGACCCCCTCCGGGCGCCAGGTCATCCACGGCGACCTGTCCCCCGGCAACGTGATGGTCGACGCCCACGGGCAGGCCACGCTGGTGGACTTCGGGCTGAGCAAGCTGACCGCCGACCACGAGACGGCGGAGGTCTGGTTCACCCCCGGCTACGCGGCGCCCGAGGTCTTCGACGGCAAGCGGACGCCGGGCGCGGACCGGTACGCCTTCGGGGCCATCGCGTACTTCCTGCTCAGCGGCCAGTCGCCGCCCGCGACGCCGGAACAGCTGGCGCAGGCGCTGACGGCGCTGCCGCAGATCGCGGTGCTGGACGCGGAGCAGCGGGCCCGGATCAGCGCGATCTACGCGGCGGGCCCCGGTAAGCGGCCGGTCAGCCTGGCCGGCTGGATGAAGGACGTCCGGCACGCGGTGGTGTCCACGACCACCTCCACCTCGCGGCCGCTCGCGGCGGGCGCGCCCCCGGTGCCGGCCTCGCCTCCGCCGCCGCTGGTCCCGCCGCGGCCGGCGGGCGCCCCACCGGTGGCGGCGCCCCCGGGGGCTCCGCGGCCGGAGGCCGCGCAGCCCGCCGCCGCGCAGCCGGTCGCGCCGCCGCCCTACGCGGCGACGCCTCCGGCGACGGCCCCCGTGACGGCGCCCGACCCGGGGGCGGCGCCCGACCCGGGGCGGGCCGCGGCCCCGGGGTCCGTGCCGGCCGGGTACGGGCCGGCGTACGACCTGAGCCCCGCGCCCGGGCCCGGCCCGGGGCCGTCCCGTCCTGCGGGGAAGCGGCGCACCGGCCTGGTCCTGGGCTCGGTGGCCGCCGTCGCCGTACTGGCCGTGCTCGCGGTGATCGGCGTACAGCTGCTCGGCGACAAGAACAAGGACAAGGCGAGCGGAGCGGGCGGGGCCGCCCCGGGGCCGGGCGCCACCACCGCGCCTGCCGATCCCACGGTCCCGGCCTCGCACCCCCCGTCGAAGTCGCCGGGCGACACGGCCTCCCTGTCGGGCAGCCCGGGGGCGAGCGAGCCCGGCACCCCGCCGGAGACCGACGTGGTGGACCTGACCAACCTGCCGCCCATCGACGATCTGAACGGGCTGCGGATCAGCGCGGTGACGCTGAACACCAAGTCCTACGGCGCCGCGTTCGTCGCGGACTGCTCCCAGACGTCGTACGCCGAGTTCAACCTCAACCGGGCCTATACGACCCTGGAGTTCACGGCCGGCATCGACGACACCTCGCCGGTCGAGCAGGGCAGGATCTCGGTCTCCATCGACGACAAGCCCGCCCTCTTCAACGAGGAAGTCAGGCTGGGCAAGCCGGTCGTCAAGTCGGTGCAGGTCAAGGACGCGCTGCGGCTGCGCATCCGGGTGGAGGACACCTGCGGGACGCAGGACGGGTTCGTCGTACTCGCCGCCCCCGTCCTGCGCCGCTGACACGGGGTCCCGGGGCCCGGGACCGCGGGGTACGCGCGAGGGCGCCCCGTACCGGTGCGGAACCGGTCCGGGGCGCCCTCGGTCGACCGTCAGCCCTCGGAGACGCCCAGGCGCTCCAGGATGAGCTCCTTGACGCGCGCCGCGTCGGCCTGGCCGCGGGTGGTCTTCATGACCGCTCCGACCAGGGCGCCGACGGCGGCGACCTTGCCGCCGCGGATCTTGTCCGCGATGGCCGCGTTGCCCGCGATGGCCTCGTCCACGGCCGCGCCGAGCGCGCCCTCGTCCGAGACGACCTTCAGGCCGCGCTTCTCGACGACCTCGTCCGGGGTGCCCTCGCCGGCGAGGACGCCTTCGAGGACCTGGCGGGCCAGCTTGTCGTTCAGCTCGCCGGCCGCGACGAGCGCCGCGACCCGGGCGACCTGCGCCGGGGTGATCGGCAGCTCGTCGACGACGACGCCCTGCTCGTTGGCGTTGCGGGCCAGCTCGCCCATCCACCACTTGCGCGCGGCGGCCGGGTCGGCGCCCGCCTCGGTCGTGGCGACGATGGAGTCCACCGCGCCCGCGTTGAGGATCGACTGCATGTCGTGCTCGGTGACGCCCCACTCCTCGCGGAGCCGGTTGCGGCGCGTGCGCGGCATCTCGGGCAGACCGCCGCGCAGCTCCTCGACCCAGGTGCGGGCCGGGGCCACGGGGACCAGGTCGGGCTCCGGGAAGTACCGGTAGTCCTCGGCGTTGTCCTTGATGCGGCCGGCCGTGGTCGAGCCGTCCTCCTCGTGGAAGTGCCGGGTCTCCTGCACGATCGAGCCGCCCGAGGTGAGCACCGCGGCGTGGCGCTGGATCTCGTAGCGGGCCGCGCGCTCCACGGACCGCAGCGAGTTGACGTTCTTGGTCTCCGAGCGGGTGCCCAGGGGCGCCTCGGGGCTCGGGCGCAGCGACAGGTTGACGTCGCAGCGCATCTGGCCCTTGTCCATGCGGGCCTCGGAGACGCCGAGCGCCTTGATGACCTCGCGCAGCTCGGCGACGTACGCCTTGGCGACCTCGGGGGCCCGCTCGCCGGCGCCCTCGATCGGCTTGGTGACGATCTCGATGAGGGGGATGCCGGCGCGGTTGTAGTCCAGCAGCGAGTGGGACGCGCCGTGGATGCGTCCGGTGGCACCGCCGACGTGCAGCGACTTGCCGGTGTCCTCCTCCATGTGGGCGCGCTCGATCTCCACGCGGAAGATCTCGCCGTCCTCCAGCTGCACGTCGAGGAAGCCGTTGAAGGCGATCGGCTCGTCGTACTGGGAGGTCTGGAAGTTCTTCGGCATGTCCGGGTAGAAGTAGTTCTTCCGGGCGAAGCGGCACCACTCGGCGATCTCGCAGTTCAGCGCGAGACCGATCTTGATGGCGGACTCGATGCCGATCTCGTTGACGACCGGGAGGGCGCCGGGCAGGCCCAGGCAGACCGGGCAGGTCTGCGAGTTGGGCTCGGCGCCCAGCTCGGTCGAGCAGCCGCAGAACATCTTGGTCCTGGTGCCGAGCTCGACATGGACCTCCAGGCCCATGACGGGGTCGAACGAGGCGAGAGCGTCCTCGTACGACAGCAGTTCGGTGAAGGTGGTCACGGTGAAACTTTCCCTCTCAGCCCAGCAGGACGTCTTCGTCGCCCAGTCGCTTCAGCTCGCGGTACAGGATCGCGAGGCCGGTGACGATGGCGGCGGCGGACACGGCGGCGTCGACGAGCTTCAGCACGTCGTTCTCGGAGCGGGCCTTCTTCACCTGCTTCAGCACGCTGAGCGCGCCGAAGGCGGTGGTGCCGATCGACAGGTAGGTGCCGGTCTTGGACTTCCTGAAGCCCTTGGCCTTGGACAGTGCACTGGTGCTCACAGCGACGGTGCCTCCTCAAGCAGCGGGTGACCCCAACGTGCGATGAAGGCGGCCTCGACGGCCGCGCCGACCTTGTAGAGCCGGTCGTCCTTCATCGCCGGGGCGATGATTTGCAGCCCGACCGGGAGACCGTCCTCCGGAGCCAGGCCGCAGGGGAGCGACATGGCGGAGTTGCCGGCCAGGTTGGTCGGGATGGTGCACAGGTCCGCGAGGTACATGGCGAGGGGGTCGTCGGTGCGCTCGCCGATCGGGAAGGCGGTGGTCGGGGTCGTCGGGGAGACGATGACGTCGACCTGCTCGAAGGACTTCTCGAAGTCCTTGGTGATGAGCGTGCGGACCTTCTGGGCGGAGCCGTAGTACGCGTCGTAGTAGCCGGAGCTGAGCGCGTACGTGCCGAGGATGATGCGGCGCTTGACCTCGTCGCCGAAGCCGGCTTCGCGGGTCAGGGCGGTGACGTCCTCGGCGGACTTGGTGCCGTCGTCGCCGACGCGCAGGCCGTAGCGCATGGCGTCGAAGCGGGCCAGGTTGGAGGAGCACTCGGACGGCGCGATCAGGTAGTACGCGGCCATCGCGAGGTCGAAGGACGGGCAGTCCAGCTCGACGATCTCGGCGCCGAGCTCGCGCAGGAGCTCCACCGACTCGTTGAAGCGCTGGACGACGCCGGCCTGGTAGCCCTCGCCGGCGAACTGCTTGACGACACCGACGCGCATGCCGGCGACGGAGCCGTTGCGGGCGGCCTCGACGACCGGCGGGACCGGGGCGTCGATGGAGGTGGAGTCCATCGGGTCGTGGCCGGCGATGACCTCGTGGAGGAGGGCCGCGTCCAGGACCGTACGGGCGCAGGGGCCGCCCTGGTCGAGGGAGGAGGAGAAGGCCACCATGCCGTAGCGCGAGACGCCGCCGTAGGTGGGCTTGACGCCGACCGTGCCGGTGACGGCGGCGGGCTGGCGGATGGAGCCGCCGGTGTCCGTGCCGATGGCCAGCGGGGCCTGGAAGGCGGCCAGCGCGGCCGCGGAGCCGCCGCCGGAGCCGCCGGGGATCCGGGTGAGGTCCCAGGGGTTGCCGGTGGGTCCGTAGGCGCTGTTCTCGGTGGAGGACCCCATGGCGAACTCGTCCATGTTGGTCTTGCCGAGGATGACGACGTCGGCTTCCTTCAGCTTGCGCGTCAGGGTGGCGTCGTACGGCGGGATCCAGCCTTCGAGGATCTTCGAGCCGACGGTGGTCGGGATCCCGACGGTGGTGAAGATGTCCTTGAGGGCGAGCGGGACGCCGGCCAGCGGGCCGAGCTTCTCGCCGGCCGCGCGCTTGGCGTCGACGGCGCGCGCCTGGGCGAGCGCGCCCTCGCGGTCGACGTGCAGGAAGGCGTGCACCTTCTCGTCGGTCGCGTCGATGCGGGCCAGGTGGGCCTCGGTGACCTCGACGGCCGTGAGCTCGCCGGAGGCGATCTTCTCGGCGGTCTGTGCGGCGGTGAGCCGGATGATGTCGGTCATGGTTGTTAGTCCTCCCCCAGGATCTGCGGCACCTTGAAACGCTGCTGCTCCTGGGCGGGAGCCCCGGAGAGCGCCTGCTCGGGGGTGAGCGAAGGACGGACCTCGTCCGCGCGCATGACGTTCGTCAGGGGCAGCGGGTGGGAGGTCGGCGGAACGTCTTGGTCGGCGACCTCGGAAACGCGGGCGACCGCGCCGATGATGTCGTCGAGCTGTCCGGCGAAGTGGTCCAGCTCTTCGGCCTTGAGCTCCAGACGTGCCAGCCGAGCGAGGTGGGCGACCTCCTCGCGCGTGATGCCAGGCATGCGGCGATCCTCTGGGGTGGTGAGCGTGTGGTTTCGGGCCCAATCCTATGGGGCTGGGCCCCGGACCCACGAAACCGGTTTCCGGCGGGCCGGTGCCGGAAGCCCGTGCGGGTCCGCTGCGCGGGGCATTCCGGGCGCCGCCCGGACGCGGCTCAAACGCCGGCGGGGCTGGAATTGCCCTGCGGGCAATCCAGCCGCGCCAGGCGGACGGCATCAGCCACATCAGCCCCGCCGGCGTTTGAGGCGCGGGGTCCGGGGCGGAGCCCCGGCAGCGGCGGCGCGCCCGCGAACCCTGGAGGGGTCAGCCCGCGTCGGCTTCGGCGGCCGCGAGTTCGGCCGAGATGTCCGCCGGGCGGCGCCAGCCGCGTTCCCCACGGGCCAGGAGCCACGCCGTGGCCTCCTGCGGCGGCATCGCGGCCGCGACCAGCCAGCCCTGCACCGCGTCGCAGCCCAGGTCCCGCAGCCGCTCCCACGTCTCGTCGTCCTCGACGCCCTCGGCCACCACGAGCAGGCCGAGCGAGTGCGCGAGGTCCACCGTGCACCGCACGATCTCGGCGTCCTGCGCGTCGACCGCCAGCCGGCCCACGAACGACCGGTCGATCTTCAGCTCGCTGACCGGCAGCCGCCGCAGGTGGACCAGGGAGGAGTAGCCGGTGCCGAAGTCGTCCAGCGACATCTTCACCCCGTAGCCGGTCAGGCCCGCCATGGTGTCGGCCGCCCGCTGGGGGTCCTCCAGCAGCACGTGTTCCGTTATCTCCAGCTGGAGGCCGCTCGCCGGGACCCCGTGCCGGGCCAGCCGGGCGGCGACCGCGCCGGCGAAGCCCGGGGTGTGGACGTCGCGGGGCGAGACGTTGACGGCGACGGGGACCTTGAGGCCCTGGGCCCGCCAGCGCGCCACCTGGGCGAGCGCGGTCTCCAGGACGTACTCGGTCAGGTGCGGCATCAGGCCGGAGGTCTCGGCGATCGCGATGAACTCGTCCGGGGACACCCGGCCGCGTTCCGGGTGGACCCAGCGGACCAGCGCCTCCAGCCCCGCGACCTGGCCGTCGAAGCGGACCTTGGGCTGGTAGTGGAGCTCCACTTCGCCGGCGTCCAGGGCCCTGCGCAGGTCGCCGAGGAGGCCGAGCCGGTCGGGGGTGTTGCTGTCCCGCTTGGACTCGTACACCTCGACGCCGGTGCGGTCGCGCTTGGCCTGGTACATCGCGACGTCCGCGCGCCGCAGCAGCCCCTCCGCGTCCAGCGCGTGGTCGGGGAAGACGGCGACGCCGGCGCTGGCCTCCAGGACGAGGGTGAGACCGTCCAGGTCGAGCGGGGAGCTGAGCTCGGCCACCAGGTGGCGCGCGATCCGCTGGGCGCTGGTGGTGGAGTCGGCGACGGGCAGCAGGACGGCGAACTCGTCGCCGCCGAGGCGGGCCGCCTCGGCGTCCGCGGGCAGGGCCTTCTGCAGCCGGTCGGCGATCTGGAGGAGAAGCCGGTCGCCGGCGAGGTGGCCCAGGGTGTCGTTGACCGCGCGGAAGCGGTCCAGGTCGATCAGTACGAGCGCCGCCCGGGTGCCGAGGCGTTCGGCCTCGTCCAGGGCGGTCCAGGCGCGCTCCAGCAGCCACTGCCGGTTCGGCAGCCCGGTCAGCGGGTCCCGCAGCTGCTCCTCGGCGCGCGCCCGGGCGATCCACAGGGTGGAGTCGAGCGCGATCAGCGGGACGGCGAACAGGGGCAGCAGGACCGGCTGGGTGACGGCGACGACGCAGATCAGGGGGGCGATGCCGAGCAGGGCGACCGCCACTAAGGCCTGGCGGAGCAGGGCGGTGCGGGCGACGGTGGGCAGGCCGCCGCCGCGCGGGGACAGGGCGAGCCACAGCAGGAGCCGGGTGACGAGGAGGTAGGAGACGGCGACGAGGACGACCTCGGGCACCGCCTCCACGTCCCAGGTACCGGGCTGCCACGGCGTCTCGACGGACGGCTCCTCGCCGAACAGGCCGAGTACGAGGGCGCCCGCGCCGATGCCGAGGATGTCCACGGAGCCGTGCAGCAGGCCCTGCCGCCAGCGGTGCCGGCGGGCGGCCCCGACGAGGGACACCACCGCGAGCGAGACGAGTCCGGCGGGCACCCAGCCGTACAGGAGGAGGACGCCGAGGGTCAGCGCGGCGCCCGAACCGGTGCCGCCCCACCACCGGTCGCGGCCGAGCGCGACGAGGTGGCCGACGATGATGCCGGTCAGCAGGGCGAGCGCCCAGCCGACCGTGCCGCCGGGGAACAGGGCCTGACGGCTGGTCAGTGCGGAGACGATGCCGGCCGCGAGGACGACGACGGACAGGCCCACGACGACGAAGGGCAGCACGCCCCGCCCCTGGCCTCCCGCGCACGCACCGTTGTCCGGCGGCCGGGTGTCCGGCGTCCTGGCCCCCAGGACACCGAACCGGCCCGCCCGCATGGAAGGGCGTTCCCCGCCGAATTCAGGTGCCGGGTCGGCGCTTTCGGTGGGTTTCATGCCCGTCCCTCTCACAGCCGGCGATGCCGATGTCACGCGATGGCGCCGATCTCACGCCGTCACGGCCGGAAATCGCGTCCCGCAGCCGTGCACGACAGGCGCACCCCTCAACAGTAGGACGCGGGAGGCTCCCAGGGGCAGCGGTCGGCGGCGGTTGCCCGAATGCGACCCAGCCATCGTCATCAGTACGGTATCCGCCGAACGGGTGAGTTGGGACCAGGCCCCCCGGCCGTCCTTCCGATGATCCGACAGGTCACCGCCCTGCGAACAGCCCTGTACCGGCCGTTTGCCACCGCCCGCCGCGCCTGGCGTGCGCCCGCCCGTCCGGCCGCACGCCACGCACCCGTATCCCGGGTCCACTCGCCCGGAAGGGTTCCCTTGTGGGGTATTACTCCGCTTCGCCGTCCCCGTCCAGGGGGAGCGCGGCGGCGCGGGCCGCGTCCGGGCCCTGCTCCAGCAGGACGTCGAAACCGGCGTCGTCGAGGATGGCGAGCTTCAACTGCACGGCCTTGTCGTACTTCGAGCCGGGATTGTCGCCGACCACGACGAACGAGGTCTTCTTCGACACGGATCCGGTGACCTTGGCGCCCCGGCTCTGCAGGGCCTCCTTCGCACCGTCCCGGGTGTGGTCGAGGAGCGTGCCCGTGACGACGACGGTGAGCCCCTCCAGCGGGCGCGGCCCCTGCTCCTCGTCGGCCCCCTCCTCCTCCATCCGGACGCCGGCCTCCCGCCACTTGCGCAGGATCTCCTGGTGCCAGTCGACGGCGAACCACTCCTTGAGGGAGGCGGCGATGATCGCGCCGACGCCGTCGGTGCCCGTCAGCTCCTCCTCGGTGGCCTGTTCGATGCGGTCGATCGAGCGGAACTCGCGGGCGAGTGCCTCGGCCGCCACCGGGCCGACGTGCCGGATCGACAGGCCGTTGATGAAGCGCGCCAGCGGCCGGTCCTTGGCGGCCGCGATGTGCTCCAGCATGGCCAGGGCGTTCTTCTTCGGCTCGCCCTTCTGGTTGGCGAAGACTGTGACGATCTTCTCCTCGCCGGTCTTCGGGTCGCGCTTGGGCAGTCCGCTGTCCTGGTCCAGGACGTACGCCTTGATGGGCAGCAGCTGCTCGATGGTCAGGCCGAAGAGGTCGCCCTCGTCCAGCAGCGGGGGCTCGGCGGGCTCCAGCGGCCCGGTCAGCGCGGCGGCCGCCACCATGCCGAAGTTCTCGATGTCCAGGCTCTGCCGGCCCGCGAGGTAGAACAGCCGCTGGCGCAGCTGGGCCGGGCAGGTCTGGGCGTTGGGGCACCGGACGTCGATGTCCCCCTCCTTCATCGGCCGCAGCTCCGCCCCGCACTCCGGGCACTCGGCCGGCATCACGAACTCCCGTTCGCTGCCGTCGCGCAGGTCCACCACCGGCCCGAGGATCTCGGGGATGACGTCGCCCGCCTTGCGCAGCACCACGGTGTCCCCGATGAGCACGCCCTTGGCCTTGACGACCTGCTGGTTGTGCAGGGTGGCGAACTCGACCTCGGAGCCGGCCACCGTCACCGGCTCCACCTGCGCGTACGGGGTCACCCGCCCGGTGCGGCCGACGCCGACCTTGATGTCGATGAGCTTGCTGTTGACCTCTTCGGGGGCGTACTTCCAGGCGATGGCCCAGCGCGGTGCGCGGGCCGTGGAGCCGAGCCGGCCCTGGAGGGAGATCTCGTCGAGCTTGACGACGACGCCGTCGATCTCGTGCTCCACCGAGTGCCGGTTCGCACCGAAGTAGGCGATGAACTCGCGGACTTCGGCGAGCGTGGAGACGACCTTGTTGTGCCGGGCGGTCGGCAGGCCCCACTCGTGCAGCAGCTCGTACGCCTGTGACTGGCAGGTGATCTCGAAGCCCTCGCGCGCGCCGATCCCGTGCACGACCATGTGCAGCGGGCGGCTCGCGGTGACCTTGGGGTCCTTCTGGCGCAGCGAACCGGCGGCCGCGTTGCGCGGGTTGGCGAAGGGCTTGCCGTCGGTCTCGACCAGGCGGGCGTTGAGCTCCTCGAACTTCTCCATCGGGAAGAAGACCTCGCCGCGGATTTCGACGAGGGCCGGGATCCGGTCTCCCTCGAGCCGGTCCGGGATGTCGGCGATGGTGCGGACGTTGGGGGTGATGTCCTCACCGGTGCGGCCGTCGCCGCGGGTGGCGGCGCGGGTCAGCCGGCCGTTCTCGTAGGTGAGATTGACGGCGAGGCCGTCCACCTTCAGCTCGCACAGGTAGTGGTAGTCCGAGGTGTTCACGTCGCGGGCCACCCGCTCGGCCCAGGCGGACAGTTCCTCGTCGTCGAAGGCGTTGTCGAGGGAGAGCATGCGCTCCCGGTGCACGACGGACGCGAAGTCCGTCTCGTACGCCCCGGCCACCTTCTGGGTGGGCGAGTCGGGCGTGCGCAGCTCCGTGTACTGCTCCTCCAGCGCCTCCAGCGAGCGCAGCAGCGTGTCGAACTCGGCGTCGCTGACGACCGGCTGGTCGTTCACGTAGTACCGGAAGCGGTGCTCCTCGATCTGCTCGGCGAGCAGTGCGTGCTGCTCGCGCACCGCCGCCGGTACTGCCGTGTCCTGCTGTTCGGCTGCCATGCCGTGTCCTCCCGTGGCCCGTCCCGACCGTCACTCAGGGTTGTCGGCGAGCGACCTCGCCGCTCTGACGCAATGCGCCTGCGCCGCGCGGGCGTAGGCGGGCGACGCGCCCGCCAGTCCGCACGACGGGGTGACCACGACGGACTCCGCCAGAGTCCCCGGGGCCAGTCCCAGCCTGCGCCAGAGCTTCCTGACACCCATGACGCTACCGCCCGGGTCCGACAACGGGCCGTCGGTCCCGGGCACCACTCCGGCGAAGAGTTTCGTACCGTCCTCGACGGCCTCCCCGATGGCGTCGTCCTCGCGCTCGGTGAGCAAGGAGAAATCGAACGACACACCCGTGACGCCGGCCCGCCGAAGCAGGGCGAAGGGGACTTCGGGCGCGCAGGAGTGCACGACGACCTCGCCGTCGTGGACGGCGACGAGGTCGCGCAGCGCGCCCTCGACGACCTGCCGGTCGACGGCGCGGTAGGTGCGGTAACCGCTCGCGGAGCGGACCCGGCCGAGCAGTACGGCGGTCAGGGAGGGCTCGTCGAGCTGGAGGACGATCTCGGCGCCGGGGATCCGCTTGCGCACGTCCGCCAGGTGCTCGCGCAGGCCCTCGGCGAGGGATCCGGCCAGGTCGCGGCAGGCCCCGGGGTCCTGCAGGACGGCTTCGCCGCCGTGCAGCTCCAGGGCCGCGGCGAGCGTCCAGGGCCCGACGGCCTGGACCTTGAGCCGGCCCTGGTAGCCCTGGGTGAACTCCTCCAGGGCGTCGAGGTCCTCGCCGAGCCAGGACCGGGCGCGCCGGCTGTCGCGGCCGGGCCGGTCGCAGATCCGCCAGCCGCTCGGCTCGACGTGCGCGTACATGTCGACGAGCAGCCCCAGCGAGCGGCCGATCATGTCGGCGCCGGGGCCGCGGGCGGGCAGCTCGGCGAGGTACGGGAAGTCCTCGAAGGAGCCCGTGACGGTCCTGGCGGCCTCGCGGGCGTCCCCGCCGGGCAGCGAGCCGACTCCGGTGGCGCCCGCGCTCATCGGCCGGGCCTGACGGTCAGGTCGTTGACCTCGGCGTCGCGGGGCAGGTCGATGGCCATGACGATGGTGGTGGCCACGGACGCGGGGTCGATCCAGGCGGCGGGGTCGTAGTCCTTGCCCTCCTGGGAGTGCACCTTGGCCTGCATGGGGCTTGCGGTGCGGCCCGGGTAGACGGAGGTGACGCGGATGCCGTTCGGCCGCTCCTCGTCGCGCAGGGAGTCGGCCAGGGCCTTCAGGCCGTGCTTGGAGGCGGCGTACGCGCTCCAGTCGGCGTGCGCGCGCAGTCCGGCGCCGGAGTTCACGAAGACGATGTCCGCGCGGGAGGCCCGCAGGGTCGGCAGCAGCAGCCGGGTGACCTCGGCGGGGGCGATGAGGTTCACGTTGAGCTGCTGGTGCCAGGTCTTGGGGCGCAGGTCGCCGACGGGGCCGAGGTCGACGATCCCGGCGATGTGCAGCAGCGAGTCGATCCGCTCCGGGATCGCCTGCTTGGAGAACGCCCACGAGAGCCGGTCGGGGTCGGCGAGGTCGCCGACGAGGGCCGCGGACCCCGGGTAGCGGTCGACGAGCTGGCGGGCCCGGCCGGCGTCCCGGGCGAGGAGGACGAGGTCGTCGCCGCGGGCGTGCAGGCGGGCCGCGACGGCGGCGCCGATGCCGGATCCGGCACCGGTGATCAGGTGAGTAGCCATGGTGCCCATGCTCGCACCCCGGCCGGGGGCTCCGGTGCAGGTGACCGGGCCCCCGCGACGTGTGCCCGTGCGGCGGCGGCCCCGGCCGGCCGGGTCAGAGCCCCGCGGCTTCGCGCAGCCCGGCGGCCGTCTTTGCCGCGTCGTAGTCGGCCGGGACGCCCTCGACCAGGATGACCTCGCCCGGGACGTGGTCGGTGCGCAGCGGGATGATCGCCTGGTAGGCGTCGGAGGCGTACCAGGCGCGGGCCCGCTCCAGGTCGGGGAAGCCGACCACGACGACCGTGCCGGGGAAGGGGCCCTCCAGGACCTCGACCTCGCGGCCGTGGACGAGGAAGCGGCCGCCGAAGGGGTCCATGGTGGCCTGGATCGCCTCGATGTAGCGCAGGACGTCCTCGTTCACGGTCTCGGGTCGTATGTGGGCGATGGCGTACGCGGTCATGGCGGTCTCCCCTGTCGGACGGATGCCCGTTGCCGGGCCGGTTCCCCGATCCTGTCAGCGGCCCGGCGGGGGGTCGATGACCCGAGGGGTCATGCCGGTGCGGCGGCGGCCGCCGGGTCGTGCGGCTGGAAGGTGCGGCGGTAGGCGATCGGGGAGATGCCGAGGGCCGACCGCATGTGCTGGCGCAGGGAGTTGGCGGAGCCGAAGCCCGCGCGGTGGGCGACCAGGTCCACGGGCAGGTCGCTGGCCTCCAGCAAGTGGCGGGCTATGTCGAGGCGTTGGGCGGTGAGCCACTGCACCGGGGTCATGCCGACCTCGTCGCGGAACCGGCGGGTGAAGGTGCGCAGGCTCATCCGGGCGTGGGCGGCCAGCTCGGCCAGCGTGACGGGCTCGGCGAGGCGTTCCAGGGCCCAGGCGCGGGTGGCGGTGGTGGTGGCGACGGTCGGCTCGGGGACGGGCCGGTCGATGTACTGGGCCTGCCCGCCGTCGCGCCAGGGCGGTACGACGCACAGCCGGGCGGCCCGGTTGGCGACGGCGGTGCCGTGGTCCTGGCGGACGAGGTAGAGGCAGAGGTCGACGCCCGCGGCCACTCCGGCGGAGGTGAGGATGTCGCCGTCGTCGACGAAGAGGACCTCCTCGTCGAGCCGGACGCGGGGGAAGGCCCGCTGGAACTCGGGGGCGTGCAGCCAGTGGGTGGTGGCGGGCCGGCCGTCGAGCAGCCCGGCCGCGGCGAGCACGTACGAGCCGGTGCAGATGGACACCAGCCGGGTGCCGGGCCGGATCGCGGCGAGGGCCGCGGTCAGGGCGGGCGGCAGGGGGGCGCCCTGGGCGAGGTCGTCCATGGCGTGCGTGGGCGGGATGATCACGGTGTCGGCGGCGGCGAGCGCCTCCGGGCCGGCCGAGACGCCGACCGTGAAGCCCGCGTCGCTGGCGACGGGGAGGCCGTCGGCGGTGCAGACGGTGACCTCGTAGAGCGGGCCGCCGGCCTCGTCCTGGGCGTTGCCGAAGACTCGGGAGGGCATCCCGAGCTCGAACGGGGGGACGCCTTCGAGGGCCAGTACGGCAATACGGTGCATGGCCAGATCCTGTCACATGGTGGCCGTACGGTCAGCACTACGCGGGCCATGGAGCCGCGAAGCTGGGGTCATCGGCCGGGGAAACCGGTACGGACCACCAGCAAGGAGACATTCATGCGCGCCGTCGTCGTCAGCAAGTGGGGCGGACCCGAGGTCCTCGTCGAGACGCAGGCCGAGCGCCCGGAGCCCGGCATGGGCGAGGTCCTCGTACGGGTCCACGCCGCCGGGGTGAACCCGGTCGACTGGAAGACCCGCGAGAGCGGCGCCCTGATCCCCTGGGGGCCCGTGCCCGCCGTGGGCTGGGACGTGTCGGGCACCGTCGAGGCCGTCGGTCCGGGCGTGACCCTGTACCGGGCGGGCGACGAGGTGTATGGGATGCCCCGCTTCCCGCAGCAGGCCGGCGCCTACGCCGAGTACGTGACCGCCCCGGCCCGGCACTTCGCCCGCAAGCCCGCCTCGCTGGACCACGTACAGGCGGCGGCGCTGCCGCTGGCCGCGCTGACCGCCTGGCAGGCGCTGGTGGACACCGCCGGAGTCACGGCCGGGCAGCGCGTGCTGGTCCACGCGGCGGCCGGCGGGGTCGGCCACCTGGCCGTGCAGATCGCCAAGGCCCGGGGCGCGTACGTGATCGGCACCGCGAGCGCCGCCAAGCACGGCCTGCTGCGCGAGCTGGGCGCGGACGAGGTGATCGACTACCGCACCACCGACTTCGAGGACGTCGTCTCCGACGTGGACGTCGTCATCGACGCGGTCGGCGGGGACCACGGCCGGCGCTCTCTGAAGGTGCTGAAGCCGGGCGGCCACCTGGTGACCCTGCCGGGCCCCGACGGCGTCCCGGACGGCGCCGAGGACGTACACGCCGTGTGGCTCCTCGTGGAGCCGGACCTGAAGGGCCTCCAGGAGATCGCCGCCCTGGCGGACCGGGGCCTGCTGAAGCCGCTGATCGAAGCGGTCCTGCCGCTGGAGCAGGCCGCGAAGGCCCACGAGCTCGGCGAGCTCGGCCGGACCACCGGCAAGATCGTCCTGACGGTGGCCTGACCCGCCGGCGCTACACGGCCGCGGCCGCGGCCCGCGTGGTCGTCGCGATGGTGGCGGAGCCGACCACGCGGGTGCCGTCGTAGAGCACGATCGCCTGGCCCGGGGCCACACCGCGGACCGGCTCGGTGAAGGACACGCGCAGCTCGCCGTCCACGAGCTCGGCGAAGACCTCGGTCTCGCCGCCGTGGGCGCGCAGCTGCGCGGTGTACGTACCGGGGGCGGCGGCCGCAGCGCCGCACCAGCGGGGGCGGATCGCGGTGAGGGCGGTGACGTCGAGGGCCTCTACGGGGCCGACGGTGACGGTGTTGTTCACCGGGGAGATGTCGAGGACGTAGCGCGGCTTGCCGTCGGCGGCCGGGTGCCCGATGCGCAGGCCCTTGCGCTGGCCGATGGTGAAGCCGAAGGCTCCCTCGTGGGTGCCGACCTTCTCACCGGTCTCGTCGACGATGTCGCCCTCGGCCTTGCCGAGGCGGCCCGCGAGGAAGCCCTGGGTGTCGCCGTCGGCGATGAAGCAGATGTCGTGGCTGTCGGGCTTCTTCGCGACGGCCAGGCCGCGCTCCTCGGCCTCGGCCCGGATCTCCTCCTTGGTGGTGAGGGTGTCACCGAGCGGGAAGAGGGCGTGGGCGAGCTGCTTCTCGTCGAGCACGCCGAGGACGTACGACTGGTCCTTGGCCATGTCGGAGGCGCGGTGCAGCTCGCGGGAGCCGTCCGCGTTCAGCACGACGGTGGCGTAGTGGCCGGTGCAGACGGCGTCGAAGCCGAGGGCGAGGGCCTTGTCGAGCAGCGCGGCGAACTTGATCTTCTCGTTGCAGCGCAGGCAGGGGTTCGGGGTGCGCCCGGCCTCGTACTCGGAGATGAAGTCCTCGACGACATCCTCGCGGAAGCGCTCGGCGAGGTCCCAGACGTAGAACGGGATGCCGATGACGTCGGCGGCGCGGCGGGCGTCGCGGGAGTCCTCGATGGTGCAGCAGCCGCGGGCTCCGGTGCGGAAGGACTGCGGGTTCGCGGAGAGCGCGAGGTGGACGCCGGTCACGTCGTGCCCGGCTTCGACCGCGCGGGCGGCGGCGACGGCGGAGTCCACGCCGCCGGACATGGCGGCCAGGACGCGGAGGGGGCGGGCGGTGCGCGGCAGGTTCTCAGTCATAGCACCGTCCAGGGTACGGGGAACCGCAAGGGGTCACAGCGCGTTATCGGGGTCAGGGGGTGGATCACATGGTGCGTGAGGGCGCGAAGGACGGAAAGGCCGCGGGGAGACCGCGGCGGACCCGCAGGGCGGTGCTGCTCGGGGGGCTCGGGGTCGTCGCCGCGGCGGCGGTCGTCGGCCGGGACGAGCTGGGCCGTGCCTGGTGGCTGATGCCGGGGGTGTCCAAGCCGCGCAAGGAGGGCGAGATCGACCACACGGGGGCGGGCTGGACGGCGGCCTCCCCGGCGAACTGGCGGCTCGCCGACCGGCCGGACGACTACCGCGTGGACCGGATTGTCGTGCATGTCACACAGGGCGGCTTCGGATCCTCGGTGGATGCGTTCAAGAACCCGTGGCACAAGGCGTCGGCGCACTACATAGTGCGCCAGGACGGCCATGTCGAGCAGATGGTGCGGGAGTTGGACGTCGCCTTCCACGCGGGCAACCGGTCGATGAACGAGCGGAGCGTCGGCATCGAGCACGTGGGCTTCGTGGACCGCCCGCAGGACTTCACCGACTCGATGTACGCGGCCTCGGCCGTGCTGGCGGCGGGCATCTGCCGGCGCTACGGCATACCGGCGGACCGCACCCACATCGTCGGGCACTCCGAGGTGCCGGGCGCCGACCACACGGACCCGGGTCGCCACTGGGACTGGGACCGGTACGTCCGCCTGGTCGGCGAGGCCCTGCGCGCCGCTAGCTGAGCCCCGCCGTGCGGGCGCGGTCGACCGCCGGGCCGATGGCCGCGGCGACGGCGGCGACGTCCTCCCTCGTGGAGGTGTGGCCCAGGGAGAAGCGCAGGGTGCCGCGGGCCAGCAGCGGGTCGGTGCCGGTGGCCAGCAGGACGTGGCTGGGCTGGGCGACCCCGGCGGTGCAGGCGGAGCCGGTGGAGCACTCGATGCCCTGGGCGTCGAGCAGGAGCAGCAGGGAGTCCCCCTCGCAGCCGGGGAAGCTGAAGTGGGCGTTGGCCGGGAGGCGGCCCTCGGGGTCGCCGCCGAGGACGGCGTCGGGGACGGCGGCCAGCACGGCGGAGACGAGTTCGTCGCGCAGGGCGCCGATCTCGGCGGCGAACCGTTCGCGCCGTTCGGCGGCGAGGACCGCGGCTACCGCGAAGGCGGCGATGGCGGGTACGTCGAGGGTGCCGGAGCGCACGTGCCGTTCCTGGCCGCCGCCGTGCAGGACGGGCACCGGGGTCTGGTCGCGGCCGAGCAGCAGGGCGCCGATCCCGTAGGGGCCGCCGATCTTGTGGCCGCTGACGGTCATGGCGGCCAGGCCGCTGTCGGCGAAGCGGACGTCGAGCTGACCGAAGGCCTGGACGGCGTCGGAGTGGAGCGGGATGCCGTGCCCGGCGGCGACGTCGGCCAGTTCGCGGACCGGCATGACGGTGCCGATCTCGTTGTTGGCCCACATGACGGTGGCGAGCGCCACGTCGTCGGGGTCGCGCTCGACGGCCTCCCGGAAGGCCTCGGGGTGGACGCGCCCGTGGTGGTCCACGGGCAGGTACTCCACCCGCGCGCCCTCGTGCTCGGCGAGCCAGTGCACGGCGTCGAGGACCGCGTGGTGCTCGACGGGGCTGGTCAGGACCCGGGTCCGGGCGGGGTCGGCGTCGCGGCGGGCCCAGTAGAGGCCCTTGACGGCGAGGTTGTCGGCCTCGGTCCCGCCGGCGGTGAAGACCACCTCGC
This sequence comes from Streptomyces antarcticus, assembly GCF_026627255.1. GTDB lineage: Bacteria > Actinomycetota > Actinomycetes > Streptomycetales > Streptomycetaceae > Streptomyces > Streptomyces antarcticus. Next base: position 272,577 of record NZ_JAPNLM010000001.1, read on the forward strand.
TCGGGCGGGCGCCGATCGCCTCGGCGAAGGCCTCGCGGGCCTCCTCGACGGTACGGCGGGCCCGGCGGCCGGCGGCGTGGAGGGAGGAGGCGTTCCCCGTGGCGGCGAACTGCGCGGCCATCGCCGCGGCGGCCTCCGGCAGCATCGGGGTGGTGGCGGCGTGGTCGAGGTAGGCCATGATCCCCCGATTCTACGAGTCCCCCGGGCCCCGGATCTCCAGCGGGACTCCCCCGGGCCGCCCCGGGCCGGACACCGCCCCGGACGCACGACGGGGCGGGGGTCCGGCCACCGGGCGAAGCAGGCGGGCCCGGCCGGGACGGGCGGCACGGGCGGGACCCGCCGGAACGGCCGGGACCCGCCGGGATCAGGCCTGGCGCGGTGCGCGGGCCAGCTGGCGGGACTGGGCCACGAGGCGGTCCGCGGAGTCCCAGACCTCGGCGTCCTCCTCCAGGAAGCCGCCGGCCAGGTTGCGCGTGGTGATGGCGACCCGCAGCGGGCCCGGCGCCGGGCGGCGGCGGACGTGGGTGGTCAGCTCCACGGTCGGGGTCCAGCCGATCAGGCCGAGGTCGAAGGAGGTGGGCGGCAGGGCGTCCACCGCCAGCAGCATGGAGAGCGGATCGGCGTCGCGGCCGTCGGCCAGCTCGAACCAGGCCCGCATCTCGCCCTTACCGGAGGGCGCGCCGACGGCCCATCCGGCGGTGGCCGGGTCCAGCCGCAGCCGGAGCCGGTCGACGATCGCGGAGCTGCCGGGGATGGGGGCCGGGCCGGCCTCGGCGCCGAGGCAGTCCTCGTACGCGGGCATGGCGGGCGGGCGGGCCGTGGTCCGCACGTCGTCCGGGAGCGCGGAGAGGTCGCCGTAGGAGGCGAGGACGCGGATGCGCTCGACCTCGGCGCCGTTCTCGTCGTACTGGAACAGCGAGGCCTGTCCCGTGGAGAGGGTGCGGCCGATCCGGACGACCTGGGTGCGGATCACGGCGGGCCCGGGCACGGAGGAGGTCAGGTAGTGCGCGGAGACCGTGAAGGGGTCCGGGTGCGGCAGGGTGGCCGACAGGGCCCGGCCGACCAGGGCCAGCAGGTATCCGCCGTTGACGGCGGTGATGATCGTCCAGCCGGCGGAGAGTTCCGCGTCGTACACCCCGGCCTCGCCCGCGCGGGCGGTGATGGTGGTGTCGCGGTCGAACTCGCTGTCGCCGATGGAGGCCTGGGCAGCTGCGTGTGACATGGAACCGACGGTACACCGGAGATCTACTAAGCGGTAGCTTATTTTTGTTACGGCTCTTCGGCCACCGAGGAACGGCGGTTCCAGGCCAGGGGCGCGCGCAGGTGGTACCGGATGGCGAGGAGCCGCAGGACGAAGGTGGTGACGATCGCCAGGCCCGTGGTGATCGCGTTCAGGGTGTCGAGGGCGATGAAGACGGCGACCATCGAGGCGCCGACCATGGCCGGGACGGCGTACATCTCGCGGTCCCGCAGCAGCGAGGGCACCTCGTTGACGAGCACGTCGCGCAGGACTCCCCCGCCGACGGCCGTGGCCAGCCCGAGCGCGGCGGACGCGGTGAGGCCCAGCCCGTACTCGTACGCCTTGGTCGTGCCCGTCACGCAGAACAGCGCGAGGCCGGCGGCGTCGAAGACGTTGATGGCCCGGTTGATCCGCTGGACCTCGGGGTGCAGGAAGAAGACGAGCGCGGCGGCGATCAGCGGCGTGACGAAGAAGCTGAGCTCGCCGAAGGCTGCGGGCGGGACGGCCCCGATGACGAGGTCGCGGAAGAGGCCGCCGCCGAGCGCGGTGACCAGGGCGAGGACGGCGATGCCGAAGACGTCGAAGTTCTTGCGTACGGCGAGGAGCGCCCCGGCCGTGGCGAAGACGAAGATGCCCGCGAGGTCCAGCGCGTGCTGGACGCCGGGCGGGAAGAGATCGTGGAGCACCGGGACATTGTCGCCTGCGGCGGGCCCGCCGCACGCCCCGGACCGGGTGACGCCGCACCCGTCCGCTGCGCCGGGGCCGACGGCGGCCGGACGGCGGGAGGAGCGGGCCCGGACGACGCGAGGAGCGGGGCCCGGGCGGCCCGGGGCTCTCGGAGCCGTCGCCCGGAGGCGGCCCGCCACGCGCGGGCGGGGCTTGCGGCCCGGCACACGCGGGCGGGGCTGGAGGTCCTCCAGCCCCGCGCGTGTTTTCGGCCGCTACTCCGAAACCGTGGACACCGCGTCGGCCGCGCCCGGCAGGGGCTGGTCGCCCGGCACCTGGTCGGGGGCGTTCTCCGGGTGGTGGCAGGCCACTTGGTGCCCCGTCTTGAGCGCCAGCAGCGGCGGCTCCTGCGTGGTGCAGACCTGCGTGGCCTTCCAGCACCGCGTGTGGAAGCGGCAGCCGCTCGGCGGCGAGATCGGCGACGGCACGTCGCCCTTGAGCAGGATGCGGCCGCTCGCGGCGCCGCGCCGGCGCGGGTCCGGCACGGGCACGGCCGACATGAGCGCCGTGGTGTAGGGGTGCATCGGGGCCCCGTACAGCGCCTTGTTGTCCGCCAGCTCGACGATCTTGCCCAGGTACATCACCGCGATGCGGTCCGACACGTGCCGGATGACCGAGAGGTCGTGGGCGATGATCACGTACGTGAGGCCGAGCTCCTGCTGGAGGTCGTCCAGCAGGTTGACCACCTGGGCCTGGATGGACACGTCCAGCGCAGAGACCGGCTCGTCCGCGACGACAAGCTTCGGATTGAGGGCCAGCGCCCGCGCGATGCCGATGCGCTGGCGCTGGCCGCCCGAGAACTCGTGCGGGTACCGGTTGTAGTGCTCGGGGTTGAGGCCGACCAGCGACAGCAGCCGCTGCACCTCGGGCTTGATCCCGCCCTCGGGCATGACGTTCTGGAGCTTGAACGGCGCGCTGACGATGGTGCCCACCGTGTGCCGGGGGTTCAGCGAGCCGTACGGGTCCTGGAAGATCATCTGGATGTCGCGGCGCAGCGGCCGCATGCCCGCCACGCCGAGGTGCGTGATGTCCTTGCCCTCGAACTCGACGGTGCCGCCGGTGGGCTCCAGCAGCCGCGTGATCAGCCGGCCCATGGTGGACTTGCCGCACCCGGACTCGCCGACGATGCCGAGGGTCTCACCGCGCCGGACGTCGAAGTCGATGCCGTCGACGGCCTTGACCGCGCCGGCCTGGCGCCGCAGCAGCCCCTTGGTGATGGGGAAGTGCTTGGTCAGGCCGGAGACCTTGAGCAGCACCTCGGGCGAGTCGGTGGCCTGCCGGGGGATGACGGCCGTGTCCGTCTTCTTCATGTCGGGGGTCTCGGTCACAGCTTCGGCGCAATCTCTTCGGTCCAGATCCGGGTCCGCTGCTCGTGCGTCATGTGGCAGGCGGACCAGTGGCGGGTGCCGTCCTCCGTGAGCTCGGGCCGGACCGTACGCGTCACGTTGTCCTTGGGGACGTCGGCGTACGGGCAGCGCGGGTTGAAGGCGCAGCCGCTCGGGATGTTGATGAGGCTCGGCGGCGAGCCCTTGACCGGGATGAGGCGCTCGGTCTGCTCGCGGTCGATCCGCGGCATCGAGCCCAGCAGGCCCCAGGTGTAGGGGTGGCGGGGCTCGTAGAAGACCTTCTCGGCCGTGCCCCGCTCGACGCAGCGGCCGCCGTACATGACCAGGAGTTCGTCGGCCATCTCGGCGACCACGCCCAGGTCGTGCGTGATCATGATGACCGCGGAGCCGAACTCCTTCTGGAGGTCCCGGATCAGGTCGAGGATCTGGGCCTGGACGGTGACGTCCAGGGCGGTCGTCGGCTCGTCCGCGATGAGCAGCTCGGGGTTGTTGACCAGTGCCATCGCGATCATCGCGCGCTGGCGCATGCCGCCCGAGAACTCGTGCGGGTAGCTGTCGACGCGCTTGTGCGGCTCGGGGATGCCGACGCGGTCCAGGAGGTCGACGGCCCGCTTGCGGGCGGCCTTCTTGTCGACCTTGTTGTGGACGCGGTACGCCTCGGCGATCTGCTTGCCGATGGTGAAGTACGGGTGCATCGCGGACAGCGGGTCCTGGAAGATCATCGCGATCTCCCGGCCGCGCAGCTTGCGCACCTCGTCCTCTTCCGCGGTGAGCAGCTCCTTGCCGTTCAGCCAGATCTCGCCGGAGATCCGGGCCCGCTGGCGGCCGTACTGGCCGACGCGGTGCAGGCCCATGATGCCGAGCGAGGTGACCGACTTGCCGGAGCCGGACTCGCCCACGATGCCGAGGGTCTTGCCCTTCTCCAGCGTGAAGGAGAGCCCGTCGACCGACTTGACCAGGCCGTCCTCGGTCGGGAAGTGCACCTTGAGGTCGCGGACCTCCAGGAAGGCGGTGGGGGCCGTCCCGACGACGGGCTGGCCCAGGACTCCGGTCTTGGTCAGATCGGTCATGACAGCCTCACTCGAGGGTCGATCACCGCGTACATGAGGTCAACGATGAGGTTCGCCGCGACGACGAAGAAGGCGGAGATCAGGGTGATGCCCAGGATGACCGGCAGGTCGTGCTCGCTGATCGCGCGGACCGCGCTGTAGCCGAGGCCGTGCAGCGAGAACGTGTACTCGGTCAGCACCGCGCCGCCCATCAGGGCGCCGAGGTCCAGGCCGAGGACGGTCAGGATGGGCGTCATCGTCGACCGCATCGCGTGCTTCCCGATGACGACGGGTTCCGTCAGGCCCTTGGCGCGGGCGGTGCGGATGTAGTCCTCGTTGAGGACTTCCAGCATCGTCGCGCGGGTGAGCCGGGCGTACATCGCCGCGTAGAGGAAGGCGAGGGAGACCCACGGGAGGATCATCCCGTTGAACCACTTGGCCGGATCGTCGGCGAACGTGGCCTCGGGGCGCCCGAACCAGCCGAGCTGGTCGGAGAACAGGGCGATGGCGAGCATGCCCGTGAAGTAGATGGGGAGCGAGACGCCGGCCAGCGCGATGCCCATGGCCGAGCGGTCCAGGACCGTACCGCGCTTGAGGGCGGAGATGACGCCGGTGGCGACACCGCCGATGACCCAGAGCACGACGGCGCCGGCGGCGAGCGAGAGGGTGACCGGCAGCCAGTCGGTCAGCAGCGGCCAGACCTCCTGCTCGGTCTTGAAGGAGTATCCGAAGCAGGGCGCGGCGCAGTGCGTGACGTCGGAGCCGTTGGCGTACGTGCGACCCGCCACCAGCCCGACGACGAACTTGCCGAACTGGACGAGGATCGGGTCGTCGAGACCCATCTTCTGCCGGATGCCCTCGATGGCGGCGGGGTCGGACTGCTTGCCGACGAAGTACAGCGCCGGATCCGTCCCGATCATCTTCGGGAAGAGGAAGAAGATTCCGAAGGTCACCAGCGTGATGACCAACAGCATGACGATGACGGCGAAGAACCGCCGGATGAGATATGCAAGCACTGCGCTCGGCCTGGCCGCTGCCCGGGGGCGCCCTCTTCTGGAGAGCGCCCCCGCGCCGCGGCCGCGGCCATCACCTGCCCTTCGTGCCTAGCGGGTGTGGCACTGGAACACTGGAACGGACTGACGGATGGTTACTTCACGACGCCGAGCGACGCGTAGTCGTAGCGGCCGTTGTAGGCGTCGGAGGTGTAGGCGTTCGTCAGCCGGGTGCTGCGCCAGGTGATCGTCTTGTCGTAGACGAAGGGCAGGTAGACCGCGGCCTCGGAGACCTTCTGGTTCATCTGCTTGTAGATGTCGCCGGCCTTGGCCGGGTCGGTCTCCGCGATGGCGTCGTCGAACAGCTTGTTGACCGCCGGGTCGTTCAGCTCGGAGAAGTTGTTGTTGCCGCTCTGCAGGATGAAGCGGCCGTCGACCAGCGGCTGGGAGAAGCCCTGACCGGTCGGGAAGTCGGCGCCCCAGCCCATGATGATGATGCCGTAGCCCTTCTCCTTGACGACCTTCGGCGAACCGATGATGCCGGAGGTCTGGGCGCCGTCGAACTGGTCGACGTCGGCCTCGATGCCGACCTGCTTCAGGGCGTTCTGCAGCGAGACGGCCGTGGCGACCTCGACCGGCTTGTTGTTGCGGACCGCGATGGTGGTTTTGAAGCCTTCCGGCTTGCCGCAGGCCGCGAGGGCCGCCTTGGCCTTCTCGACGTTCGGCTTGCCGTCGTTCTTCAGGACCTCGTACGGGTCGTACTTGCCGTCGGCGCCCTTGATGCCCAGCGGCAGCATGTTGGGGGCGATGTCACCACCGGCCTGCGGGCCGCCGCGGGCGGTCTGCAGGGACTTCTTGTCGGCGGCGTGGATGACGGCCTTGCGGCACTCGATGTTGTCGAACGGCGCGACGGTCTGCGGGAAGACGGCGTACCGGATGAAGCCGGTCTGGCCGTTGTCCAGGTTGCCCTTGTGGTCCTTCAGCGCGGTGGCGCGGGCCGCCTGGCCGATGCCGGTCGCGTTGATGTCGAGGTCGAACTCGCCGTTCATCAGGCGCTTGTCCATGTCGTCCGCGTTCGCCATGAACGTGACCGAGATGGTGTCCGGGAGCGCCTTGCGGATGGTGTCCGACTCGGGCTTGTAGTTCGTGTTCCGCGAGAGCTTCATGCTCTTGTTGGGCTCGTACGAGTCGATCTTGTACGGGCCGTTCGAGAAGGGCTTCAGGCCGTACTTGGCCGCGGTGTCCTTCTCCTGCTTGACCGGGCTCGCCGCCGGCATCGCCAGCATCTGCTCGAAGTCACCGTTGGGCACGGGGAGCTTGAAGATGATGGTCTTCGCGTCCGGGGTCTCGATCGCCTTGAGGCCGAGCTTGTCCGGGGCGGTGTCCTTGTACGGGCCCGGGTACTCGGTCTTCGGGTCGAGGACCTGCATCAGGTAGACCGGGCCGCCGGAGATGACGTCCTGGGCCCAGGTGCGCTCGATGCCGTACTTCACGTCCTGGGCGGTGACGGGCGTGCCGTCCTCCCAGGTCACGTTGTCCTTGAGGGTGTACTTGTAGGTCTTGCCGCCGTCGCTGATCTCGGCCTTCGCGGTGGCGAGGTCGGGCTCCAGCGCGGTGCTCTGCTCGCCCGGGGCCGCCTTGTAGCTGATCAGCTGGCGGGCGTAGTAGCGGGAGAAGTCCCACATGAAGCCGTAGTAGCCGCGCTGCGGGTCCCACGAGTCGGCTTCCTGGGTGCCGACGAACTTGAGCTCGCCGCCCTTCTTGTCGGACGCGTTGGCGATCTTGCCGATGCCCGAGTTGAAGCCGGCGCCGCCGGCGGACTTGTCGTCCGTCTTCTCGTTACCGCCACAGGCGGTCGCGGTCAGCATGACCGCGAGCACGACGGCCGTGCCAGTGGCAAGCCTGCGCTTCGACGTGCGATGGGTAGTCACGATGCTCGCAACCCTCCGTTTGTAGTTCCGGTATGCGTACGGCTCGAAGCCGGTTCCTGGTTTGCCCTGCGGTGGCTAGCGGGAGCCCTTCGGGTCGAGGGCGTCGCGGACGCCGTCGCCGAAGAGGTTGAAGGCCAGCACGGTGATGAAGATCGCCACACCGGGGAAGATCATGAAGAGCGGATCGTCCTCGTAGGTCCGCACGGCCGTGGAGAGGGTCTCTCCCCAGGACGGCGTGGGCGGCTTGACGCCGACTCCGAGGAAGCTGAGGGCCGCCTCGGTCAGCACGTTGGTGGGGATCATCAGCGTCGAGTAGACGGTGATGGGCGCCACCAGGTTCGGAAGCAGTTCGCGGAAGAGGATGTACATGCGGCCCGCGCCGAGGCTGCGCGCCGCTTCGACGTACTCCCGTTCGCGCAGCGACAGGGTCTGCCCGCGGACGATGCGGCCGATGTACGGCCACCCGAAGAAGCCGATGACCAGCACCAGCACCGCGATGCGCAGGCCCGACCCCTCGAAGCCCCACAGCTTGCTGGGGATGACGGAGATCAGCGCGATGATGAACAGCAGCTGCGGGAAGGCCAGCAGCAGGTCCATGACGCGGCTGACGGCCGCGTCGACCCAGCCGCCGAAGTAGCCCGCGATGATGCCGAAGAAGGTGCCCAGCCCGACCGCCACGAAGGCGGACAGGAAGGCGACCAGCAGCGAGATCCGGGCGCCGTAGACGATGCGGCTGAAGACGTCGCGGCCGTTGACCGGCTCGACGCCCAGCAGGAAGTCCCCGCTCATGCCGCCCCAGTCGCCGGCCGGCAGGCCGAGCAGCGGGTCCAGCATGTCCTCGTGGAGCTCCTCCGGCGGGTGCCCGAGGAGCCCCACGATCAGCGGCGCGAAGAGTGCGACGAGGATCAGCAGGAGCACGACGACACCGCCGGCCAGGGCGACCTTGTCACGCTTGAGGCGGATCCACGCGATCTTCCACGGAGAGCGCCCCTCGATCGCCTTCTGCGGGACTTCGGGGGCGGCCACGGCCGCGGGCCCGGCCGCGCTGGTGTCGTGCAGTGGTGCCGTCATCGTGGTGGGGACCCCTCTCGGCCGACGGTGGCCGGCCCATGCCCGCCGCTGTGGCGGCTTGGTTCTATCGGCGTCGCTGATGGTGCGATCGGCACGAAATGCGCCTGAAGTGCACGTGAAGAGCTGGTGCTTGCTGGATTGACCGGCCTTCGGTGGGGGGAGTCTTCAACGGCGTCTGAGCCGCCCGCCAGACCTGCCGGGGATGTGATGCGCAACCGTGATCTGCGCCTACACCTTCCGTTATCCGAACCGCGCGGACTGTTCAGCGGTGAAAGACCGCCCGTTAGGCGCGGAACGGACATCCGGGCCAACTGCCACTTAGGGCAGCCTTCTTGGGCGGATTCGACGTGAAATGCGAAAGGCCGCACCGGCGGGCTCCGGTGCGGCCTTCGAGACGGATGTCTCAGTATGCGGATGTCTCGGGGAGCGGTCGGGCTCCGGCTCAGTACGCCGGCCCCTGCCCCTCCCGGTCGTAGAACGGCCGGGTCTGCGCGCGCAGCCACATGGCCACCGGGTCGTGCTCGTCCGCCAGCGCGACGGTGCACACCGGGACGCCCTCGGGGACCGCGCCGACCGACTGGCGCATCATCTCCCGTACGGATTCCAGCGCGGGCGCCGAGGCGTCGTACAGGTCGAGCCCGACCGCGAGGTACGGCGAGCCGAGCGCGGGCTGCACCCAGGCGCGGCGCAGCGACCGCACGGCGGGCGTGCGGTGGGCGTGCCGGGTCAGCAGTCCGTAGAACTGCGGGAGCTCGATGGCGGGCTCGGACAGCCGCAGCGGCCCGGCCGGCATCCGGTCCAGGCCGGTGGCGATCCGGCGCAGGTCGGCCCAGGGCACGCCGAGGCCGCCGCCCGCGGCGTGCGGGTTGAGCCACAGCCCCCAGCGGTCCGGGTACAGGGAGCGGGCGATGTCCCGGCCCGTGACGACCTCGTAGCCCCGGTTCCAGCCGCTGGCGGCCAGCTCCTGGGGGGAGGTCACGCAGGGCGCGTAGCCGAGGCCCTCCACCTCCATGCCGCCGTACTGGGCGTCCGGCGATCCCGGCTGCCCCTGCCAGAGCAGCATCCACAGCCGCCCCTCGGCGAGGGCGTGCAGCAGTGACTCGTAGCTCTCATAGCGCCCGGGAGTCACCTGGCGCAGCATGTGCTCGACCTGCCCGGCCGCGGCCGTGCCTGACGCACTCACCCGGTACCCCTCTTCGTCCGCCCGTCGTGCACGCGTACCCGGGCCGCGCGTGCGGCCGGAGATGTGACCACCTTAAGCGGCCCTACGGGAGGTAGAAGGGGCGTACGCGCTCACGAATCCAGTCCGTGACCGGGTCCTCGGCGGCGTCCAGCAGGATCAACTGCACGGGCCACGGCGGTGGGACGCGGGTCAGGGCCCGGCCGAGGGCCTCCATCGGGGCGTTCTGCGTCCCGGGGTCCCATCCCACCAGCCGGACGCCGACGAACAGCTGCGGCTCCCCGCCCTCGACGCTGGCCAGGCAGCGGTACGCGGCCGTGACCGCGCCGGCCGCCCGGAACTCCTCCGCGGCGGCGGCCAGGAAGTCCACCGGGTCGTCCTGCCAGTCCGGCTCGTACAGCCGGACGCGGCCGCCGGACGCGGACCCGTCCAGGGGGCTGCGTCCGATCCGGCACAGCTCCGCGACGGCGGGCGGTGGCAGGGGGACGCCGACGGCTCCCTCGGGATTCACGGCGATGCCGAGCTGCGGGGGCAGGCCGCGGGCGAACTCGACGGCGGGGGCGACGGCGAAGTCCATGGCGGGGCCGGCGCAATAGCGGAACTGCGCCTCGGAGCTGTAGACGGGGACGTAGGCCGCCCCGGCGATGTCCATGGTCGGCAGGGACAGGCTCGCCGCGTCGGGGGCCCCGCCCGCGGGCAGCGGCACCCACACCCGGCTGCGCCCGAGCACCTCGAGGATCCGCGCCCCCGCGTCCGGCAGTCCCAGCGCCGCTCCGAGCACCTGCTCCAGTTCGTTCTCCGGCCAGCCGCTGCCCTGCATGTTCCCCTGCCTCCGTGTGGTCCCCGCCGCGTCTCGTGCCGAGGCTATCCGCTGCCGGGCCGCGGGCCGCCTCCGGTCCCCCGGAGACGCCGGGCCGCGGGGACGCCGGTCCCCCGGGGACGCCGGGCCGCGGGGACGCCGGACCGCGGGGACGCCGGACCGCCTCAGCCGGGGAACGCGATCCGCGTCACCGCCGCCGCCGAGCGGCGGTCCAGGAGCGTCGCCGAGGCGCAGCCCGCGGGCGGGTGCCCGGCCTCCGCGTCGCGCAGCAGGCGGGCCACCGCGCCCCGGTGCCGGGAGAAGGCGTACGCCGACACGCGCCGGCCGCGCGCCGCCTGCCCGGAGAGGGCCTCCTCGGGGCTGCTGTCCAGGAACAGCAGGTGCAGCTCGCGGCCCCGGTGGCGGGCGGCCGCCGCGAGCAGGCCGCGCACCCAGCTCTGGGTGCCGCAGTCGTGGACGACCACCGAGGCGCCGGAGCGCAGGACGCGCCACAGCCCCCAGTAGTGGGCGGCGCGGACCAGCGGCCGGTAGGCGCCGTACGGGAGGAACGCCGGCATCCGGCGCTCCCAGCGCTCGCGGGTGTCCTGGGAGTCGACGGACCCGCCCTCGGCGGCCGCCCTCTTGATCAGCGTGCTCTTGCCGCCGCCGGGCAGCCCGGACACGACGACGATGTCCCCGGCCGCGAAGCCGAGCCGCTGGGGCCCGCGCACCGCCGGGCCGCGCAGGTCCCGTACGGCGCCGGGGGCGGCCTCGGACGCCGCCCGGCGGACGCGCGGGCCGCGCTGCTCCGGCACCGCGTCCACGGTTCCCGTCGTCGTCGCCACTACTCCGAATCTCCGCACAGTGATCGCCTCCCCCGAATCGGGTCGCAAAGACCCTTGCCCACTGAGTGTAAAGAGACGGTAATCCGGGACCGGCGGTTCCGGTCCGGACCTCCGCGAACGCCGCGGTCTTTCGGGCCCGCCCGCCCGATCACGCGCACGGCGTGCAATGATGTGCGCCATCTGGACCAACTGCATACCGGCCGCTTGAATCCGCGCGGGAGAGTCCCGGCACGCCGCAAGGCCGTGCGCGGGCGCCGAAGGAGCAAGAACCTCCCTTGAATCTCTCAGGCCCCGTACCGCGTGGATGAGGCAGATCTGAAAAGCGAGCCGCGCCGCCGCCCGTGAGGCCGGGGCGCGCGCTCCACCCAAGGTGCAAGTCGGGAATCCCGCCGGATCGGAAGATCGGGGGAACTCTCGGCGAACCTCTCAGGTTCCGATGACAGATGGGGAGGAACGTCCTCGTCATGTCATGTCGATGCCCTGGGACCCGGGAGTCACACCCATGAGCTCTGCCCCCCGTCTGACCGCCCTCGATGCGCTGCACCGTTCCCTCGGTGCCACCATGACCGATTTCGCGGGCTGGGACATGCCGCTGCGGTACGCGAGCGAGCGCGACGAGCACAACGCCGTACGCACCAGGGCCGGTCTCTTCGACCTGTCCCACATGGGCGAGATCACCCTGACCGGCCCGGAGGCCGTCAAGGTCCTCGACTACGCGCTGGTCGGCAACATCTCCACCGTCGGCGTCGGCCGCGCCCGCTACACGCACATCTGCCAGGCGGACGGCGGCATCGTCGACGACCTGATCGTCTACCGGCTGGGCGAGACCGAGTTCATGGTCGTCGCCAACGCCTCCAACGCCCAGGTCGTCCTGGACGCGATCACCGAGCGCGCCGCCGGCTTCGACGCCGAGGTCCGCGACGACCGCGACGCGTACGCGCTGATCGCCGTCCAGGGCCCGGAGTCCCCCGGCATCCTGAAGTCCCTGACCGACGCCGACCTGGACGGGCTGAAGTACTACGCCGGCCTGCCGGGCACCGTCGCGGGCGTGCCCGCGCTGATCGCCCGTACCGGCTACACCGGCGAGGACGGCTTCGAGCTGTTCGTCTCCCCCGGGCACGCCGTGGAGCTGTGGCAGGCCCTGACGAAGGCGGGCGAGGGCGTCGGCCTGGTCCCGGCGGGCCTGTCCTGCCGCGACACGCTGCGCCTGGAGGCGGGCATGCCGCTGTACGGGCACGAGCTGACGACCTCCCTCACCCCGTTCGACGCGGGCCTGGGCCGGGTCGTGAAGTTCGAGAAGGAGGGGGACTTCGTCGGCCGTGCCGCGCTGGAGGCCGCCGCCGAGCGCGCCGCCTCGAACCCGCCGCGCAAGCTGGTCGGCCTGATCGCCGAGGGCCGCCGCGTCCCGCGCGCCGGTTTCCCGGTCGTCGCCGGCGGCGAGGTCGTCGGCGAGGTCACCTCGGGCGCCCCGTCCCCGACGCTGGGCAAGCCGATCGCCATGGCGTACGTGGACGCGGCGCACGCCGCGCCCGGCACCTCCGGCGTCGGCGTCGACATTCGCGGTACGCATGAGCCGTACGAGGTCGTGGCCCTGCCGTTCTACAAGCGGCGGAAGTAGTCCTTCTCCAGGCCTCAGCCGTACGGTCAGCCGTGCGGCCCTGTCTCGGTACCCGAGACCACTGTTCGTTCCCACTCCCCCGCATCCAGGAGAATCAGGCCATGAGCAACCCCCAGCAGCTGCGTTACAGCAAGGAGCACGAGTGGCTGTCGGTCGCCGAGGACGGCGTCTCGACGGTCGGCATCACGGAGTTCGCGGCCAACGCGCTCGGTGACGTCGTCTACGCCCAGCTCCCCCCGGTGGGCGACACGGTGACCGCGGGCGAGACCTGCGGGGAGCTGGAGTCGACCAAGTCGGTCAGCGACCTGTACTCCCCCGTCTCCGGCGAGATCGTCGAGTTCAACCAGGACGTCGTGGACGACCCGGCGCTCGTGAACACGGCCCCGTTCGAGGGCGGCTGGCTGTTCAAGGTGCGCGTCGCGGAGGAGCCGGGCGACCTGCTCTCCGCCGAGGAGTACGCCGCGCTCACCCACTCCGACAACTGACACCCCAGGGGATCTTGATGTCTGTGCTGAACACCCCGCTCCACGAGCTCGACCCGGACGTCGCCGCCGCCGTCGACGCCGAGCTCGTACGCCAGCAGTCGACCCTGGAAATGATCGCGTCGGAGAACTTCGCTCCGGTCGCCGTCATGGAGGCCCAGGGCTCGGTCCTGACCAACAAGTACGCCGAGGGCTACCCGGGCCGCCGCTACTACGGCGGCTGCGAGCACGTCGACGTGGTCGAGCAGATCGCCATCGACCGCGTCAAGGCGCTGTTCGGCGCCGAGGCCGCCAACGTCCAGCCGCACTCCGGCGCGCAGGCGAACGCCGCCGCGATGTTCGCGCTGATCAAGCCGGGCGACACGATCATGGGCCTGAACCTGGCCCACGGCGGTCACCTGACCCACGGCATGAAGATCAACTTCTCCGGCAAGCTCTACAACGTGGTCCCGTACCACGTCGACGAGACCGGTCAGGTGGACATGGCCGAGGTCGAGCGCCTCGCCAAGGAGTCCAAGCCGCAGCTGATCGTCGCGGGCTGGTCCGCCTACCCGCGCCACCTGGACTTCGCAGCCTTCCGCCGCATCGCGGACGAGGTCGGCGCGTACCTGATGGTCGACATGGCGCACTTCGCGGGCCTGGTCGCCGCGGGTCTGCACCCGAACCCGGTGCCGCACGCCCACATCGTCACGACCACCACGCACAAGACCCTCGGCGGTCCCCGCGGCGGTGTCATCCTGTCGACGCAGGAGCTGGCCAAGAAGATCAACTCCGCGGTCTTCCCGGGCCAGCAGGGCGGCCCGCTGGAGCACGTGATCGCGGCCAAGGCCGTCTCCTTCAAGGTCGCGGCTTCGGAGGACTTCAAGGAGCGCCAGGTGCGCACCCTGGAGGGCGCGAAGATCATCGCCGAGCGCCTGGTGCAGACCGACGTCACCGAGGCCGGCGTGTCCGTCCTCTCCGGCGGTACGGACGTCCACCTGGTCCTCGTCGACCTGCGCAACTCCGAGCTGGACGGCCAGCAGGCCGAGGACCGGCTCCACGAGGTCGGCATCACGGTCAACCGGAACGCCATCCCGAACGACCCGCGGCCGCCGATGGTGACCTCGGGCCTGCGGATCGGCACGCCGGCCCTGGCCACGCGCGGCTTCGACGCCGAGGCCTTCACCGAGGTCGCCGAGATCATCGCCTCCGCGCTGAAGCCGGCGTACGACAGCGAGGACCTGAAGGCGCGCGTCTCCGCGCTCGCCGCGAAGTTCCCGCTGTACCCCTCGCTCTAGCACCACCCGGGAGCGATCCGGAAGGGCCCGGTCCTGCCTGTGCTCGCCTGCGCACAGGGCCGGGCCCTTCTCATGACCACATGCCCGGGCGGGCCGGCCGGCCGGGGCCGGACCCGCTCCCGTACGCCGTCCTGCGGGGCCACGGCCCCGCAGGACGGCGTACGGGAGCGTGAACCGGCCCACACCTGACGGCCACCCCTCCGGCCGGTCCGGCAGACGAATCGTTCATGTGTACGCGTTACGCTCGTCTGCCGGACAAAATCCGCCCAATCGCACTTCCTGCCCCCTCCCACCCCACGAGCAGACAAGGGAGTCCGCCAGTGGCCATCTCCGTATTCGACCTCTTCTCCATCGGCATCGGCCCGTCCTCCTCCCACACGGTCGGCCCCATGCGGGCGGCCCGCATGTTCGTGACCCGGCTCAAGAAGGACGGCGTCCTCGCCCAGACCGCGTCCGTGCGCGCCGAGCTGTTCGGCTCGCTCGGCGCGACCGGCCACGGCCACGGCACCCCCAAAGCGGTGCTCCTGGGCCTGGAGGGGCACTCCCCCCGCACGGTGAACGTGGAGACGGCCGACGCGGAGGTCGAGCGGATCCGGCAGTCGGGGCGGCTGCGGCTGCTCGGCGCGGAAATAGGAGATGCCCACGAGATCGCCTTCGACGAGCCGAACCAGCTGATCCTGCACCGCCGGCGCTCGCTGCCGTACCACGCGAACGGCATGACCCTCTTCGCGTACGACACCGCCGGCACCCCGCTGCTGGAGAAGACGTACTACTCGGTCGGCGGCGGCTTCGTCGTGGACGAGGACGCGGTCGGCGAGGACCGGATCAAGCTCGACGACACGGTCCTGAAGTACCCCTTCCGCTCCGGCGACGAGATGCTCCGCCTGGCGAACGAGACCGGCCTGTCGATCTCGTCCCTGATGCTGGAGAACGAGAAAACCTGGCGCACCGAGGACGAGATCCGCGAGGGCCTGCTGGAGATCTGGCGCGTCATGCAGTCCTGCGTCGCGCGCGGCATGTCCCGCGAGGGCATCCTCCCGGGCGGCCTGCGGGTCAAGCGCCGGGCCGCCTCCACCGCGCGCCAGCTGCGCACCGAGGGCGACCCGATGCTGCACCGCAGCGAGTGGGCGACGATCTACGCGATGGCGGTCAACGAGGAGAACGCGGCGGGCGGCCGGGTCGTGACGGCCCCGACCAACGGCGCGGCCGGGGTCCTGCCGGCGGTCCTGCACTACTACATGAACTTCGTGCCGGGCGCGGACGAGGACGGCGTGGTCCGCTTCCTCCTCGCGGCGGGCGCGATCGGCATGCTGTTCAAGGAGAACGCCTCGATCTCCGGCGCCGAGGTCGGCTGCCAGGGCGAGGTCGGCTCGGCCTGCTCGATGGCGGCGGGCGCCCTGGCGGAGGTCATGGGCGGCACTCCGGAGCAGGTGGAGAACGCGGCCGAGATCGGCATGGAGCACAACCTGGGCCTGACCTGCGACCCGGTCGGCGGCCTGGTGCAGATCCCGTGCATCGAGCGCAACGGCATGGCGGCGGTCAAGGCGGTCACGGCGGCCAGGATGGCGCTGCGCGGCGACGGCACGCACAAGGTCTCCCTCGACAAGGTCATCAAGACCATGAAGGAGACGGGCGCGGACATGAAGGTCAAGTACAAGGAAACGGCCCGCGGCGGCCTGGCGGTCAACGTCATCGAGTGCTGAGCACCGTCCGGCCCGGCGCGACCGGGGGCGGGGTCCCTTGTCGCAGAAACGGGCGCGGACGGCCCGTTTTCCGGAGAGAAACGATCTCCGGCAGGACTTGATCACGCCCTCTTCCCGGGCGTCGCCCAGGCCGGCAACGGCGCCGTAGCCGCCCGCGCCCCGGGCCCGTCCTCCCCCCGGAGGACGGGCCCGGCCGTGTTTCCCGTACGGGCTCCCCGCGCGCCCGGGCCCCGTACGGGGAAGTCGGGTCCAGCGGCCCTGCCGTACGGGACCTTCGGCACGGGGCGGCGGGCGGGGCGGTGGGCTAGTTTGCCCGGAGGGGTTGCGAACCCCCCACGCCGACCGAGAGGGGCGCCCCATGGCCACCACCACCGAACAGCGCGTCCTTCCGCTCCGGCTGGAGGCCTCGCCTGTCTCCCTCCCGGTGCACGGGGCCTTCACGTACCGCTCCGACCGGCCGTACGAGGTGGCCGTGGACCTCCAGGGCGGGGGCGCCCACCTGGCGCGCTGGGTGTTCGCCCGCGACCTGCTGCTCGACGGGGAGTCCTGCGCCACCGGCGAGGGCGACATACAGGTCTGGCCGCGCTGGAAGGGCAGCGAGCCGCGGGTCTTCCTGGCCTTCAGCAACGGCGCGAAGAGCTGCGTGTTCTCCGCCCGTGCCAAGGACGTGCGCGGGCTGTGCCGCCGCCTGACCCAGCTGGTCCCGCGCGGCCTGGAGCACCGGCACTACGACCTGGACGCGGAGCTGGACGCGCTGCTGCCCGGCTGACACCCGGCCCCGGGAACCGCCGCCGTCCGGTGCGTGTCCTTAGCGGTGACAGCGCAGTCCCCGTCTCCGGAGAATCGGGGGACGTCATGAACGACGTCACGAACCGCCCGCGTCCACGTCCATCTCACCGTCTGCCCCTGCCGTCCCTGCGGCGCCGCCGCCGGCAGCTCGTGGCCCTGGCCACCGGCGCCCTGCTCACCGCCGGCCTCGCCCTCGCCGCACCGGCCTCGGCCGCCCAGGCCGCCGCCCGCACCCAGACGCCGCTCGTCGTCAATGCCCGCTGGGGCGGTCACTGCACGTTCGACCGGCTCGTCATCGACCTCCAGGGGTACGTCCCCGGGGTCACCGTCACGCCCGTGCCGAAGCTCTACTACGACGGGTCCGGCAAGCCCGTACCGCTGGCCGGCAAGTACTTCCTGGAAGTCCGCCTGAACCCCGCCGCCGGTCACGACGACGCGGGGCAGAACGTCTACCAGGGCCCGCGCCTGCAGAAGATCTACCTCAGCAAGCTCAAGGGCATCGCCATGACCGGCGACTACGAGGGGTACGTGACCTTCGGCGCCGCCTTCGACACCAAGCCCGCCTACTCCACCAGCGTCCTGCACTCGCCCGAGCGGCTGGTCCTGGACATCGCGCACCCCAACGTGTGCTGACCGGGCCGGGGGTCCGGGACGGCGCCGCGCCGTCCCGGGCCCCCGCCGCGTTCCTCAGCGGTGCTCGGGGTTGGGGAAGTCGAACCGGCAGCCCGCGTCCCACAGCGAGCGCTGGTTCCCGTGGGCCGGCATGCCGCCCGCCCGCTTGAGCAGGGCGGCCAGGTGCATCAGGTTCCAGGACATGAAGGTGGTGTTCCGGTTGGTGAAGTCGTTCTCGGGGCCGCCGGAGCCCGGGTCCAGGTAGGAGGGCCCGGGCCCGGCCTCGCCGATCCAGCCCGCGTCGGCCTGCGGCGGGATCGCGTAGCCCAGGTGCTGGAGGCTGTAGAGGACGTTCATGGCGCAGTGCTTGACGCCGTCCTCGTTGCCGGTGATCAGCGCGCCGCCGACGCGCCCGTAGTACGCGTACTGCCCCTGCTCGTTCAGCAGGGAGGAGCAGGCGTAGAGCCGCTCGATGACCCGCTTCATCACGGAGCTGTTGTCACCGAGCCAGATCGGCCCGCACAGCACGAGGATGTCGGCGTCCATGATCTGGCTGTAGAGGACCGGCCACTGGTCGCTCTCCCAGCCGTGCTCGGTCATGTCCGGCCAGACCCCGGTCGCGATGTCGTGGTCGACGGCGCGGATGACCGAGGTGCGGGCGCCGGCCGCCTCCATGACGGCGCGGCTCCTGGCGATCAGGCCGTCGGTGTTGCTGGTCTCGGGTGATCGCTTGAGCGTGCAGTTCACGTAGACGGCGGACAGGCCCGAATAGTCGGGCGGGGTCGCGGTTTCATCGTCGGCAGCCACGTTCCCACCCTGTCCGGGCACCGGCCGGAGCGCCACCGGACGGCACCCGCGAGGGGCGGGTTGTGGCCGGTCCGCGCGGCCGACTAGGGTCATCGGGCCTTGGTGTTCGGGAAACCGGTGAAAAACCGGTGCGGCCCTCGCCACTGTGATCGGGAAGTCCGGCTCCACTCCTACGGGAAGCCACTGGGCGTCGCGCGGGTGACCGCTCGGCCCCGGGAAGGCGGAGCCCGGGCATCAGCACCCGTGAGCCAGGAGACCGGCCGAGGCGCGTCGTCCATCCACGAGGTGCTGGAGAGGTCTCTACTCATGCATATAGCCGAGGGGTTTCTGCCCCCCTTGCACGCGGTCGCCTGGGGCGCCGCGTCCGCTCCCTTCGTCCTACACGGGGTCCGCGCCCTGACCCGCGAGGTCAAGGCCAACCCGGAGAGCACGCTGCTGCTCGGTGCGGCCGGAGCGTTCACGTTCGTCCTGTCCGCCCTGAAGATCCCCTCGGTGACGGGCAGCTGCTCCCACCCCACCGGAACGGGGCTCGGAGCGATCCTCTTCCGGCCGCCGGTCATGGCGGTGCTGGGGACGATCACCCTGCTGTTCCAGGCCCTGCTGCTGGCGCACGGCGGACTCACCACCCTCGGCGCGAACGTCTTCTCGATGGCCGTCGCCGGGCCGTGGGCCGGGTACGCCGTCTACCGCCTGCTGCGCGGGACCCGCGCCCCGCTGATGGTGGCCGTGTTCTTCGGCGCCTTCTTCGCCGACCTGGTCACCTACTGCGTGACCTCCGTCCAGCTGGCGCTGGCCTTCCCCGACCAGGCCACCGGCTTCACCGGCTCGCTCGTGAAGTTCGGTGAGATCTTCGCACTGACCCAGATCCCGCTCGCGGTCAGCGAGGGCCTGCTGACCGTGCTCGTCGTACGGCTGCTGATGCAGTCCAGCAAGTCGGACCTGATCCGGCTCGGCGTCGCGAAGCTCACGTCCGGCAAGGCCAACCAGGAGGCGACCGTCCGATGAGCCGGAACGCGAAGATCAACACCCTGCTGCTGCTCCTGGTCGCGGCGCTGGCCGTGCTCCCGCTGGCACTGGGACTGGGCGAGGGCAAGGAGGAGCCGTTCACCGGCGCCGACGCGCAGGCGGAGACGGCCATCGCCGAGCTGAAGCCGGACTACGAGCCGTGGTTCTCCCCGCTGTACGAACCCCCCTCCGGGGACATCGAGTCGGCGCTGTTCGCCCTCCAGGCGGCACTCGGCGCGGGCGTGCTCGCGTACTACTTCGGCATCCGCAAGGGGCGCCGCCAGGGCGCCGCGGCAGCGGGCGCTCCCGGTGCCGTAGCGCCCGACGCCTCCGCGCAGTCGTAGGCGGTGCTGCCGATCGACGCGGCGGCGCACAGCAGTCGCTGGCGCCGCCGCCATCCGCTGGAGAAGGCGGTACTGGGAGTCGGCCTGACGGTCACGGCGGTGTGCCTGCCGCCGTGGCCCGGCGGGCCGATCGTCGCCGCGGCGACCCTCGCCCTGCTGCTGGGCCCCGCCGGGGTGGCGGGCCGGCAGCTGTGGCGGGCCTTCCGGATCCCGCTGGGCTTCTGCTTCACCGGGGCGCTGCCGCTGCTGTTCTCCGTCGGCGGCCCGGCGGGGTTCGTCGCTATGGCCCCCGACGGCCCCCGGCACGCGGCCGAGCTGCTGCTGCGGACCTCCGCGGCCTCGCTCGGGGTGCTGCTGTTCGCCTTCACCACCCCCGTCTCGGACGTGCTGCCGCGGCTGGTCCGGGCCGGGGTGCCGGCCCCGGTCGTGGACGTGGCCCTGGTCATGTACCGGATCGGCTTCCTGCTCCTCGACTCCCTGGCCCGCGTACGCCAGGCCCAGGCGGCCCGCCTCGGGAACACCGGGCGGGCGGCGGCGTGGCGTTCGGTCGCCGGGCTCGCCGCGACCTCGTTCGTACGCGCCTTCGACCGCGCCGCGCGGCTCCAGTCGGGCCTGGCCGGGCGGGGCTACGACGGCACGCTGCGGGTGCTGGTGCCCGAGACGGCGCTGTCCCGGCGGTTCCTGGCCGGGACGGCCGCCCTGCTCGCCTCCCTGGTCGCCGTGACCCTCGTACTGAAGGAGCTGTACCTGTGAAGCCGCTGGTGGAACTGGCCGGCGCGGGCTACGCGTACGAGGACGGCCCCGAGGTGCTGTCCGGCGTGGACTTCGCGATCCCCGAGGGCCGCGCCCTGGTGCTGCTGGGGCGCAACGGCTCCGGCAAGACGACGCTGATGCGCCTGCTGAGCGGTGGCCTGCGGCCGGGCTCGGGCGCGCTGCTGCTGGACGGTGTGGAGGTGGCGTACGGCCGCGCCGGGCTGACCCGGCTGCGGACCTCGGTCCAGCTGGTGGTGCAGGACCCGGACGACCAGCTGTTCGCGGCCTCCGTCGAGCAGGACGTGTCGTTCGGTCCGATGAACCTCGGCCTGCCGGAGCCCGAGGTCCGCGCCCGGGTCGACGCAGCCCTCTCGGCCCTGGACATCACGGCACTGCGGGACCGCCCGACGCACCTGCTCTCGTACGGGCAGCGCAAGCGGGCGGCGATAGCGGGGGCGGTGGCGATGGCCCCGCGCGTCCTGATCCTGGACGAGCCGACGGCCGGGCTGGACCCGGACGGGCAACAGCGGCTGCTGGACGTCCTGTCGGGGCTGCGGGCCGCGGGCACCACGGTCGTCATGGCCACCCACGACGTGGAGCTGGCGGTCCGCTGGGCCGACGACGCGGCGGTCCTGACCCCGGCGGGCATCCGCACGGGCCCGGCTCCGGTGCTCCTCTCGGATCCGGAGCTGCTGGCGTCGGCGGGACTGCGCCAGGCCTGGTCCCCGGCGGTGACGGCGTTCCTGCGCGCGCGGGGCCTGCTCGGTTCGGACTCCCCCGGCCCGCGGGTCCCGGAGGAGCTGGCCGGCTGGCCGGCGGGGACCGGGCGGGCGGGGTCCGCTCGGGGGGCGTGACGGCAGCGGAGCAAACCTAGGATGGCGCCATGTCCCTGCCGCACGCCATCCTCACCGCCCTGCTCGAGAAGCCCTCGTCCGGGCTGGAGCTGACCCGGCGGTTCGACAGGTCGATCGGGTACTTCTGGTCGGCGACGCACCAGCAGATCTACCGCGAGCTGGGCCGGCTGGAGGAGTCCGGGCTGATCCGGGAGCTGCCCAGCGAGGTGCCCGTACGGGGGCAGAAGAAGGAGTACGAGGTGCTGCCCGCCGGCGGCGCGGAGCTGGCGCGGTGGGTCCGCGAGAGCCAGGACCCGAAGCCGATGCGCGACCCCCTGCTGTTGCGGATCCGGGCGGCGGGGGTCGTCGGGCCGCAGGGGCTCGGCCCCGAGCTGCGGCGCCACCTGGAGCTGCACCGGCGGCAGTTGGAGCAGTACGGGGCCATCGAGGAGAAGGACTTCCCGCCGGGGCGGGACGCGGTCGAGGACCGGCTGCGCCGGCTCGTCCTGCACGGCGGGATCGCCCTGGAGACGTTCTGGCTGACCTGGCTGGAGGAGGCCCTGGCCGAGGTCGGGGACATGGAGGGCTCCCCCGGTCCCGGGAACTGACGACGCCCCGGCCCCGGCAGGCGGGGCGGGGGCGCGCGGCGGGCTACTTGTTCAGGGAGGCCCAGAACTCGTCGAAGCTCATCAGGCCGTCGCGGTTCGCGTCCTTGGAGGCGAGCACGGCGTCGGCGACCGCGCCGGTGACGTACGCGTCGCCCATCGCCTTCATGGCGGCGCTGTACTCGTCGGCCGTGACGAATCCGTCACCGTTCACGTCGAACTTGTCGAACGTCGCCCGTGCGCTCTCGATGTCGGCCACTGGGTCCACCCCTTCTTCGTGCTTGTTGACCGGCTCAGGGTAGCCGCCCCCGGGAGGCGTCTTCGCCGGGGGTCCCGTTCGAGCGGCAGACAGATATCCAAATTACTCTTCCGTCATACGGAAGTGAGAATTCTGGCCAAGAAATCCGGCCCGCACTTGTCACGCTCCGGGATTACGGCATAACGTACTGACATTGCCGCCACACCGGGAGCGCAGGGCTCCCAGGGACAAGCGGCAACAAGGGCGATCACACAGGTGACGATCACAGCTGACGCATCATTCGAAGTTCTGCCCTTCACCCGCACCTGCCGCCATATCTGGGAAGACGGCGACCATGTGCTCATCGGAGTGAGTCCGGGAAACAGCTACTTCAGCTCCGAGCGCATCACAAGTCTCGCCCAGTGGGCCACGACCCGCTTCGCACAGGTCGACTTCGTCTACGCAGACCTGCATGTCGACCGCATGTTCGCTGCCTTCGGCTATACGGAGGAACATGCGGAGAAGCGCGCCGCGAAGGAAATCAAGGCGGTCCGGCGGCGGATTCTCAAAGGCGTGGAAGAATCAGGGCCTCCGCAAGCCGAAATCCGCGTGAGGGCACTTTCCGAGTTCCAGTCGAACCCCGTGTACCAACTCCTGCACCGACGCGTCCTGCATTTCCTGGAGACCGACGACGAATTCCGAAAGGGCTGCGAGAAGATGGCCCTTCACTTCGTCGGCTCCAAGTTGCCGGAAGGTGAATCAATCACAGACGCACAGTTGCAGGTCTGTTTCGATTACATGGCGGCCGAGCTGCCGTTCTTCGTGGACACCCCGAGCATTCTCGACGTGCCGTCCTCCGTGGCGGCCTACCACGTCAAGATGCCGCTGACCGATGTCCTCTTCGCCCGCGGCGGAGGCCTGCGCGCGACCCGCAACCAGGCCTATGCCGTCGTACGCCCCGAGGCCAAGGCTGCCGCGGGCCCGGCGCCGCGGCACACCGCACCAACCGAGAGGATCACCGATGAGCGTCGAGCAGCTTGAGGGCCGGGAGAGCCGGGAGCACGAGCCGCTCCTCGACTTCCCGCTCTCACGGCGCGGTGACGTGCTCCCCCAGGAGTGCGCGTGGCTGCGCGAGAAGGCTCCCGTCGCCCGGGTCCGTACCCTCACCGGGGACCCGGCCTGGCTGGTGAGCAGCTACGCGCTGGCCAAGCAGGTGCTGGAGGACGAGAGGTTCAGCCTCAAGGACACGGCCAACGCCGGCGTCCCGCGCCAGTACGCGCTGACGATCCCGCCCGAGGTCGTCGACAACATGGGCAACATCAACAGCGCGGGCCTGCGCAACGCCGTGATGAAGGCGCTCAACCCGCGCCAGAAGGGGCTCCAGGACTGGCTGCGCGCCACGGCCGGCGAGCTCGTCGACATGCTGGTCGACGAGGGCGGCCCGGCCGACCTCCGGGCGGGGTTCGCCGACCCCTTCTCGGCGGCGCTCCACGCCAAGGTGCTCGGGGTCCCCTTCGAGGACTGGCGCCGGCTGATGTCGGGGCTGGACGTCGCGTTCATGACCGCTCGCGAACCGTTCGCCGACTCGGCGCTCAACTGGTACAAGGACGTCGGCTACTTCGTCGAGCAGCTGAAGGTACAGCTCGCGCTGCCGTCCGAGGAGCGTACGGGGCTCCTCGGCAGGTTCGCCGATCTGAAGGAGGCGGACCCGGAGTCGGCGCACCTGACCGACGACATGTTCGCGACCGTCGCCGTCTCGCTCTTCGGGGCGGGCGCGGTCTCCACCTCCGCCTTCCTGGTGCTCGCGGTCCTCGCGCTGATCCAGCGGCCCGAGCTGATCGGGTACCTGCGCGCGCACCCCGAGCGGCTGGGCGGGGCCGTGGACGAACTGCTGCGCTGGAACCTGTCGGTCGGTGACGGCCTGCCGCGCCTGGCCATGGCGGACGTACAGGTCGGCGACGTCCTGGTGAAGGAGGGCGAGCTGGTGCTCGTCCTGCTGGAGGGCGCCAACTTCGATCCGGAGGCCTTCGAGAACCCGGACGTGCTGGACCTGGAGCGCGAGAGCGCGAACCCCAACCTCGCCTTCGGCGCGGGCCGGCACTTCTGCCCGGCCTCCGCGCTGGGCCGGGCACACGCCGAGATCGCGCTGGAGGTGCTGGTCGAGCGGCTGCCCGAGCTGCGCCTCGCGGTGCCGGCGGAGAACCTCGTCTGGCGTACGGGCTTCATCAAGCGGCTGCCCGAGCGGCTGCCGGTCGCCTGGTAGCGGAGCGCCGCCCGTCGGCGGACGGGCGGAAGGCGGTGTCCCGGGAGCTGTGCGAGCTTCCGGGGCACCGCCGCGTCCGCACGTCGCGGCCGGTCCGGTCGGCTCAGCGGAAGACGCCGGTGTGGCCGAGCGAGTACCGGCCGGGCTGCGGGTACACGGCGAGCCCGTGCGGGCCGCCGCCCACCGGGATGCGGGCGAGCTGCTTGCCGGTCACGGTGTCGATCGCGTACACCTCGGAGTTGTAGCGGCCCGACAGCCACAGCACCTTGCCGTCCGCGGAGACGCCTCCCATGTCGGGGCTGCCGCCGTCGGGGAGCTCCCACTTCTTGGTCAGCTTGTTCTGCGGGAAGTCGAACACCGAGATGGTCCCCTCGCCGCGGTTGGGGATGTACATCTCCTTGGAGTCACGGCTGATGTACAGGCCGTGGCAGCCCTTTCCGGTCGGCAGCAGCTTCGGCGTCTCGAACTTGTCCCCGCTGAGCACCCAGACGCCGTGCGCCATCATGTCCGCGACGTAGAAGGTCTTCCCGTCCGGCGAGACCTTGACGTCCTGCGGCATCGCACCCTCGAACGGAAGTTTCTGCTGGGCGATGACCTCCATCTTCTCCGTGTCGACCTTGAGGAGTTCGCCGGAGAACTCACAACTCACGATGAAGTAGCGGCCGTCCGCGGAAAAGTCCGCGTGATTGACGCCGAAACAGGTCACTGGGACGGTTTTTACGCGGTCCATCGTGTGCGGATCACGGAAGACCAGCTCTTTGTCGAGCGAGGCCATGACGATCGCGTACTTGCCGTTCGGCGTGAAGTAGAGGTTGTACGGGTCGTGCACCTCGACCGGCTTTCCGGCCTCGCCCGTGGCGGGGTTGATCGGGGTGAGCGTGTGGCCCCGGTTGTTGTTGACCCAGAGGGTCTTCATGTCCCAGGACGGGACCACGTGCTGCGGCTGGACACCGACCGGGATGGTGTCGATGACCTGGTACGTCGCCGGGTCGATGACGGACACCGTGTTGGAGTTGGTGTTCGGCACGTAGACGCGGGACGGGAAGTCCTTGACCACCGGGGAGAGCATGCCCGGCCGGTCCGCCGCGTAGACGTCGTTCGGGTCGAGGACCGGGGGCATGCCGGGCAGGCCCGGTGGGGCGGCCGGGACGGCTCTGGCGGGTTTGGCCGGGGCCTTGGAGCCGAGGGCCTCGGCGGGCCCCTTCTCGGCGGACCCGCAGCCGGCGAGGGCGGCGAGGACCAGACCGGCCAGCAGCACGGTGGCCTTCCGGGGAAGGCGGATGGTGGTCATGGGGTCAGCAGCTCCGTGGTGGTCACCGCGCTCAGCTTGCGGCGCGCGAGTTCTTCGAGGAGGGGCGGCATCGCGGCGACCGTGTCCGCGTAGCCGAAGTGCAGGCTCACCACCGATCCGGCGTGGATCGTCCCGGTGACGTTGCGGATGACGGCCGCGGCGCCGGGCGAGGTGAAGTCGAGGGAGTCCACGTCGTACGACAGGACGTGGGGGTAGCCGGCCCGCTGGGCCAGCTTCTGGACGAGCGGGGTGGCGTACCGGGTCTGGGAGGGGCGGAACCAGGTGCCGATCGAGCCGGTGAGCCGCTTGAGGCGCTGGGCGCAGCCGGTGATCTCGGCGTACGCCTCCGCCTCGGCCATGTCGTTGATCGCGAGGTGGCGCTGGGTGTGGTTGCCGAGTTCGTGGCCTCCGTCGAGGATCCGGCGGGCCATGTCCGGGTGGGCGTCGAGCCAGCCGCCGATCGCCAGTACGGTGACCCGCGCGCCGACGCGTTCCGCCTCGGCCAGCACCGCCCGGCCGGTGGCCGGGTCCCCGTTCCCGTGGAAGGTGAGGGCGACCCGGGGGCGGTCGCGGGGGCCGTGGCCGATCTCGACGGGCCGGCCCGCGAACCGGCGCGGGGCGCCGGCCGCGGCCGGCCTGGCGGGTTGGGCGGGCCCCGGGGGCGGGGGCTGGGCGGCGGGCGCGGCGCTGGGGCGGTCCGATCCGCACGCGGTGGCGAGTCCGGCCACCGCGGCTCCGACCGCCCCGAGACCGGCCGCGTGCAGGGCCGCGCGGCGGCCTGGATATGAGAGCACTTGCCCATTTAAGGGGTGGATGACCCGGAAGGTAATGATTGACCCAATTAGGGACGTTCACCCGACCGGGTCCGAGGGGAGTCCTGTCCGCTATTCGATCAACGATTCACCCAGAGCGGTCGATACTTATTCACTAATTACGAGGTGAGTGGCCCAGCTCACCTAAGATTTAGCTAGAAAGTCTTACTATTTGCACACTTATGTCCGAGTAGAGACTTTTGGCGTTTGGGCCCTCGTCTGCCATAGTCGGAATCACGGCTTCCCGTTGACCCGAGTGAAGTCTCGACGCCGAGGATCACACCCCCTTCGATCCTCGGCGCACCCATGAAGCCCCCACGCCCACCATGGCGAGCCGGGGGCTTCGGGCGTTCTAGCGGTCGGCCACCCGCATCTCGAACCAGGTGATCTTCCCGCGGGGCAGCAGGTCCGCGCCCCAGCGGTCGGAGAGCTTGTCGACGAGGAACAGCCCGCGGCCGGTGGCGTCCAGCTCGTGCACCGGCATCAGGCAGGGCAGTCCGCGCGAGGGGTCGCGCACCTCCACCCGGATCCAGCCGCGCCGCCGCACCATGCGTAAGCCGAAGGAGCGCGCCCCGGTGTGCCGGACCGCGTTGCCGACGAGCTCCGAGACCAGCAGGACGGCGTGCTCGGCGATCTGCGGCGAGAGCCCCCACATGCGGATCACCACGCACCGGGTCAGCCGGCGGGCCGCGCCCGCGGACTGCGGCATGGACGGCAGCGTCACTTCCGCCTCGGCCGGATTCCCGTGCGACTCCAGTGCCCTGAGGCCCTGTTCGTCCTCGAGCGCCGCCGTGAGCCGCACGGCCGAAGCGCTGCCGCGCTGCCGCGGCTGTTCCACACCCTCCAGGCCCGCCATGCCCCCATGATGGACGGCCGGCCTCCCCCTCCGGGCCGTTCCACAGGAATACACCCCCCGGAATAGTGGATTCCGAAGGGGCGCCCTGTCATATGCATTTGGCAAGCGGAGTCTTTTGACACCCATTCTGACCTGTGATGACGCATCACACAGGAGTGATCACAGGGAGTTGATCACCCATTCCCCTTAAGGCTGCCTTAAGGCCTGGCTAATCCACCCACAAGGAGGACCGGACGGGTTCGCTCAGACGAACTTCGCCTTGCCCGGGCCCTCTTCGACGAAGCTGCGCATACCGCGCTCGCGGTCCTCGGTGGCGAACAGGCCCGCGAACCAGGTGCGTTCGATGGTCAGGCCGGTGTCGATGTCGGCCTCCAGGCCCGCGTCCACGCACTCCTTGGCGGCGCGCAGCGCGAGGGCCGGACCACGCGCCAGCCTGGCCGCCCAGGCGTGCGCCTGCTCGTAGACCTCGGCGGCGGGGACGACCCGGTCGACCAGGCCCAGGGAGAGCGCCTCGTCGGCCTTGACCATCCGGCCGGTGAAGATCAGGTCCTTGGCCCTGGACGGGCCTACCAGCCGGGACAGCCGCTGGGTGCCGCCGGCGCCGGGGATCAGGCCGAGCAGGATCTCGGGCTGGCCGAGCTTGGCGTTGTCGGCGGCGATCCGGTAGTCGGCGCAGAGCGCCAGCTCGCAACCGCCGCCCAGCGCGTAGCCGGTGACGGCCGCGACGACCGGCTTGGGAATGCGGGCCACCGCGGTGAAGGCTTCCTGGAGCCCACGGGACCGGGCGACCATCGCCGCGTGGTCCATCGTCTGCATCTCCTTGATGTCCGCGCCCGCCGCGAACACCTTCTCGCCGCCGTAGAGGATGACCGCGCGGACGTCGGCGCGGTCGGTGGCCTCCAGCGCGAGCTCGCGCAGCCGGTCCTGGGTGGCGATGTCCAGGGCGTTCATGGGCGGGCGGTCCATGCGGATGGTGCCGACGCCTTCGGAGACTTCGAGAGAGAGGGTCATACGGGCCAGGTTAGCGGCGGTTAACGGGAAGCGGCCCGGTGCTGTGGGTCACAGCACCGGGCCGCCCGGGACTACCTGGAACGCGCGGCGCGCGCCGCGCGGGCTCCTACTTGATCCACTCCGCCCAGTCCATGTTCCAGCCGTTGAGGCCGTTGTCCGGGGCGATCTGCTTGTCCTTGGAGTTCTTCACGACGACCACGTCGCCGATCAGCGACTCGTTGAAGAACCAGGCGGCGGGCTGGTTGCCGTCTCCGGCGCCGCGGACGTCCTTCAGTCCGATGCAGCCGTGGCTGACGTTCTCCGAGCCGAAGGTGCCGGACGAGGCCCAGTAGTTGCCGTGGACGAAGGTGCCCGAGTTCGACAGCCGCATCGCGTGCGGGACGTCGGAGATGTCGTACTCGCCGCCGAAGCCGACGGTGGCGCCGTTCATCCGGGTCACCTTGTACTTCTCGCTGATGACCATCTGGCCGTTGTACGTGGTGGTCGACGGCGCGCCCGCGGTGATCGGGACGTTCTTGAGGACCTGCCCGTCGCGGACGACCTCCATGGTGTACGCGCTCGCGTCGACCGTGGAGACCTGCGAGCGGCCGACCTTGAAGGTGACCGTACGGGTCTGCTTGCCGTAGACGCCCGGGCGGCCTTCGACTCCGTCGAGGGCGAGCTTCACCGTGACGGTCGTGCCCGCGGCCCAGTACTTCTCGGGGCGGAAGTCGAGGCGGTCGTTGCCGAACCAGTGGCCCTCGATCGGCACGGACGGCTCGGCCGTCACGGTGACGGCCTTCTCGACGGCCTCGGGGTTGGTGATCCCGCGGGAGAAGCTGATCGACACCGGCATGCCCACGCCGACGGTCGAGCCGTCCTCGGGCGTGTACTGGCCGATGAAGGTGTTCGCCGGGGTCAGGGTGGTGAAGGTGGTGTCCTTGGCGGACTCGCGGCCCGCCTCGTCCTTGGCCACCGCGTGCACCTTGTACTCGGTCGCGGAGGCAAGGTGGCGGCTCGGCTCCCAGCTCGCGCCGTCCGCGCCGATCGTGCCGTCCACCGCGTTGCCCTTGGTGTCGGCGACCGTCACCGTGGCGAGCTTGCCGCCCGCGCTGGTTATCTTCAGGACGCCGCTGGTGGCGACTTCCTTGGCCCCGTCGTCCGGCTTGACGGTCACCACGGCCTTGGACGCCTCGGTACCCGTCTTCGCTCCGCCACCGCTGTTGTCGTCACCGCTCCCGCCGGCGCCGCCGGCGCCGCCGCTGCACGCGGTGGTGAACAGCAGGGCCGCCCCCAGCAGAAGGGCCGGCAGGCCGGTGCGGACGCGGCCGCGTATCGGCTGCAGGTTCACTCGTGTTCTCCCCATGTCCCCCGCGCACGGGCAGTCGCGCGCTTGTCGACAGGTAATCACATGGGGTAATCACGAAAAGCCACGGTCTTGTCACCGTTCCGTCCCAAGTGCCGGAAGGACCCGGCTTGGTACGGGACGGCAACGGGCGGGCCGCGGCGGTCAGTCGTCGGTGCCGGGCTTGGTGCCCCAGACGTAGACCGCGTCGCCCTCGCCGAGCAGGTCCCACAGGCGCTCGGCGTCGGACACGGAGAGGTTGACGCAGCCGGCCGAACCGCCGTGGGCGTACAGGTCGCCGGGACGGCCGTGCAGCGCCTGGCCCCCGTCGAAGAACTGGGCGCAGGGCATGGGGGCGTCGTCGTAGAGCGTGGACTTGTGGTCGATGCTGCGCCAGTACACCTCGTGCCAGCCGGGCCGGGTCTCCTGGTCGTCGCGGCCGGTGCGGATGGGCACGGGGGCGAAGACCACCCGGTCGCCCCTCTGCACCCACAGCAGCTGGCGCTCCATGTCGACGCACGTCACCCGGTGCGCGCGGACCGGGCAGTCACCGGCGGCGTTGGGGTCCGTCCGGGCCGCGACGGCGGTCATCACGCGGTAGGTGGCCAGTCCCGGGTAACCGTCGGCGGGCCGGACGCCGTTGGCCTGCTGGAAGGTACGGAAGGCCGCGCAGTCGGCCGGGGACTGCACCCCGTCGGCGGGTCGGCCCAGGTGGGCCTCCAGCTCGCGCTGGTAGGGGCCGGTCCCGGCGGTGCAGGACTCCTCCGCGGGGGCCGGAGCCGTACGGGCGGGTGCCGCGGGGGCTGGAGCCGCCGACGCGGCCGCGGCCGGGGGTGCCAGGGCCGCGCAGGCCGACAGCGCGAGCAGCGCGGCGGTGCCCGCGGCGGCCCGGCGGGGCCCGGAGGCCGCCGCGGGCAGCCGCGCCGGGGGGCGGCGGGAGCCGGGAGCGGCCCCCGCCGGCCGTGGGGCCGTGGCCGCCGCGCCTATCGCCCCTGCCGGGTCGCCTGCGGTCATACGGGCCTCCTCGGGCCCGCCGGCCGGGCCGCCGGGGCCCAGCCAACCCGACGGGGAGGGGAAGCGCCCCGCGGATGCGCCGGCGGGGTGAGCGGGTCACTCCACCGGCGCACCCGGACGGGGCCGCGGGTCAGGCGCGCGGGCCGCCGGTCAGGCGCGCGGGCCGCCGGTCAGGCGCGCGGGCCGTGGCCCTGCTCGCGGCCCTCGCCCCTGCCGTCCTTGCCGCTGTTGCCGTCCTTGCCCTTGCCGTGCTCGTCGCGCTTGTTCTGGACCGTGACCACGAGCCGCCCGCCCGGGGTGCGTCCGTCCAGCACCAGCGGGCCGGTCACCCGGTCGCGCGGCAGGACGTAGCCCTCGGGCACGTCCGTCTCCAGCAGGTAGTACGAGCCCTCCTCCAGCCCGGTGAAGTCGCAGGCACCGGTCCGGTCGGTCGCGCAGCCGGGCTTGGCCAGGCGGTCGGCGTTGATGCCCCGGGTCTGCAGGCCCCTGATGCCGTTGGTCTCCTTCCAGACCTCGAAGACCGCGCCGCGCAGCGGCCGCTTGGTCTTCGCGTCCTTCTTCAGGACCTGGACCGAGCCCTCGTACACCGGCGGCACCGGGGTCCGGCGGTTCGGGACCGTCAGGGCCAGGCCGTTGGCCACGTCGTCCTGGTCCGGCGTGAACGCGGTGACCGGGTTCACCGGCAGGTCGTAGCCGGCGGGGACCGCCGTCTCCCGCCAGTAGTACGTCTCGCCGATCGGGAGCTCCACCGTGCAGGTGCCCCCGACGTCGGTCGTGCACGTGCCGGCGGCCAGCCGGAAGTCCGCGTCCGGGCCGGCCGTCTGCAGGCCGTCGCGGCCGTTCTCCTCACGCCACGGCTCGAAGCGGGCTCCGGCCAGCGGGAGTCCGGTCTCCTGGTCGGTCTTGCGGAGCACGACGCTCGCGCCGGGTACGGGGACCCGCTGGTTGTCGGCGGTGACCCGGACGCCGGCCGCGGCGTTCTGCTCGGTGAGGGTGAGCCGGTGGACCGGGTCGGCGGGCAGCGCGTAGCCGTCGGGGGCGGCCGTCTCGCGCCAGTAGTAGGTGCCGAGTTCGGCCCGCTGCTCGCAGACGCCGTTCCGCGGGCTGGTGCACTCGGTGACCTCGGTGTCCGGGGTCGTGCCGGTGGTCTGGAGGCCCTCGGTGCCGTTGGACTCCTTCCACAGCTCGAAGACGGCGCCCGCCAGCGGCGTACCCGTCTCATCGCGCTTGAGGACGGAGACCAGGCCCGTGGTCACGGGCGGCTGCCCGCAGGTGGGGAGGTCGCCGGTGAAGGGGTAGGCGTGGAACTCCTGGCCTCCGCCGCCGCCGGGCTCGCTGGTGTGCGTGACCGAGCCGGTCGTGAAGAACCGGCCGTTGATCCCGGGCAGCCGGACGTTGGTCTGCGACGTCTGCTCGCCCATCAGGAAACTGCCCTGGAACTGGCCGGTGCCGTTCAGGTCGACCGTCGTGGCGTCCGGAAAGTTCCACAGCAGCCGCTCGCGGTAGGCGTTGAGCGGGTCGTCGTCGGTGATGCCGCCGCTGTAGGTGTTGACGGTGCGGTCGGCGCCGAGCACGTTGACCAGGATCGTCGCGCCCGCCGGGATCTGCTCGAAGGTGATCCCCTGCTGGCCGCCGCGGGCGCCGACCAGGTTGGCGTCGATGTTGAACACCTGGAGCGCGGAGGTGCCGTCCCCGCGGAAGACCGTCGCGAAACCGCTGTTCGTGGCGGTGCCGGTCGCCGTGCGCGGCCGGCCGTCGACGCGGGCGTAGCACTCGCTGGCAGCGCTGAGCTGGTCGCGCAGGGCGGTGTACGGTGCGGCCGCGGCGGGGTCCTGGCGCAGGGTGCCGGTCACGGTTCCCGTGACGGTCCCGGCGTGGCGTACCACGCCTCCGTCGGCGAGCAGCCGCTCGCCGACGGCGACGGTGATGTTCCCGCCGGTGGTGAGGAAGTCCGCGCCGTCCGGCGGCGGCACCAGCGACCCGGCGCCCACGATGCCGACGTTGTAGCGGCTGTCCGCGCCGGTCGTCTTGTCCTGGTCGAAGCCGCCGAGGACGACGAGGCGGCCCTCGGCCTCCGAGGCCCGCTCCCGGACGCGGAAGTCGCCGCCGACGAAGATGTTGATGCCGTTGTCCCGGCCGACGGGGATGCCGTTGCTGCCGATGGCGGGGAACGGGTTCGGGCAGGGGTTCGGGGGCGCCGGCACGCAGGGTCCGAGCCCGCCCGGCAGCAGCGCCCGCGGGGCGGCCGCCGGCCGGTCTGCGCCGGGGCCCGCCGCGAGGGCGGCGGGCGCACCGGCCGCCAGCACGGCTCCGATCGCCACCCCGAGGGTCCAGTTCCTAGCTGACATGACACTCCGTCCCTTACCTGCCACCTGGGCTGATGTGCCCTGACAGGCTGGAGGGGGCGGTCGGCGGGGGCCGGGAGACACTCGTCCGCTACGGCATTCTGATCACACGAATCACCCGTACGGGGCACTGCGCGGGTCACCGTACGGGGCACTGTGCGAGTCACCGTACGGAGCCCGGGGCCCGGGCTTCGCGCGCGGTGCCCGGGCGTCAGACGAGGGCGGAGCCGGCCACCCAGTCCGCCCAGGACATGTTCCAGCCGCCCAGCCCGTTGTTCGCGGCCACGACCTTGTCCTGCGAGTTCACGACCTCGACGACGTCCCCGACCAGCGTCCGGTCGAAGAACCAGCCCGCCGGGGTGTCCGAGCCGCCGCCCTTGTCGTCGCGCAGGCCCACGCAGCCGTGGCTCATGTTGCTGCTGCCGAACGTGTCGGGGCTGAGCCAGTAGTTCCCGTGCAGGAAGGTCCCCGAGGAGGTGAGCCGCATGGCGTGCGGGACGTCGGGGATGTCGTACTCGCCGCCGAAGCCGACGGTCTGGCCGTTCATCCGGGTGACGTCGAACATCTCCATCACCACCATCTTCCCGTTGTACGTGGTGGTCTTGGGCGCCCCGGCGCTGATCGGCACCTTGGACAGCAGCTGCCCCTCGCGCCGGACCTCCATCGTGTGGGCGGCCGCGTCGACGGTGGAGACCTGGGAGCGGCCGACGGTGAAGGTGATCGTCTTGTCCTGGATGCCGTACGAGCCGGGCGCGCCCTCGACGTCGCGGAGGTTCACCTTCACGGTGACCTCGGTGCCGGGCTTCCAGTACGTCTTGGGCCGGAAGTCGAGGCGCTCGTCGCCGAACCAGTGGCCGACGACCTCCACGGCCGGGACGGAGGTGACGGTGATGGCCCGCTCCACTTCCGTGCGCCGCTCGATCGAACGGTTGAAGTTGAAGGAGACGATCATCCCGGTGCCGACGGTGGAACGGTGCTCGGGCTTGAAGTAGCCGATGAAGCGCTCCTCGGGAACGTAGGTGGTGAAGGTGGTGTGCCGGGCCTGGCGGCGGTTGTGCCCGTCGAGGGCGACGGCGTCCACGGTGTACTTGGCCGCGAGCGCGAGCCGGCCGGCCGCCGGGTCGGGGCTCCAGCTGAGCCCGTCTGCCGCGATGGCGCCGGGGACCCGCTCCTCCTGGGCGTCCTCGACCTTGGTGACCACGACCCGCTCCAGCCGGCCCTCGGGCACGGTGACGTTGAGTCTTCCGTCCGCCTGGACCCCCTTGGCGTTGTCCTCCGGGGTGACCCGGATGGCCTCCTCCGGCGGCCGCGGTTTCCCGGGCAGCGCGATCTCGACCGGCGACCTGCCGTCCTGGGTGCATCCGGCCAGACCGCCCAGGAGGGCCGCCCATGCCGCTACGGCGGCCAAGCCCGCCCCTGCCCGCCTCGTCAGAAGTGTCACGTTCCCTCCAACGACAGGGCCCCTCCGGGGGAAACGTGAGCGCGGGCCACGTTCCGGGCAGAACTGTTCGGGCAGAACAGTGGGAAGGACCAGACGGGGGCGGGCCCGGGCCGGGACGCCAGGGCCCTGATACCCCTCCCCTGCCGGTACCAGGAGCCGTGGAGGCGGGCAGTGTCGAGCGCAGCCGAGCAAGAGGCGGTGGAAGCCGTCAGGAATGCCGGGGATGTCACGGGCACGGTACGGAGCGGCCAGACCGCGCCCGCACCGCCGGCCGACGGCCATCCCGGCGCGGGGCAGCTGGTCGGGCAACCGAACGGCCGTTCCGCCGGACAGCCGAACGGGCAGACCGCCGGGCAGACCGCCGGTCAGCCGAACGGCCAGGTGAACGGGCAGGCCCGGGTCCAGCCGCCCCGGGCGTCCGCGCGCCCCGGGCCACCGGTGTGGCCCGGGTCCTCCCATCCCCTGGGGGCCCGTTTCCATCGCGGCCCGGAGGGGACGGCGGGCACCAACTTCGCCGTGTGGGCGCAGGGCGCGGAGGCGGTGGAGGTGTGCCTGTTCGACGAGGGCGGGGCCGAGACCCGCTGTCCGCTGGCCGAGCTGACGCACGAGATCTGGCACGGTTTCGTGCCGGGCGTGCGCCCCGGCCAGCGGTACGGGTTCCGGGTGCACGGCCGGTGGGACCCCTGGACGGGGGCCCGGCACAATCCGGCGAAGCTGCTCCTGGACCCGTACGCGCGGGCGGTGGACGGCGACTTCACCCTTCCCCCGGAGGTGTACGGGCACGTACGGGACTGGCCGCAGCAGTACATCGCGGACACCGTCCGCGACGACCGGGACTCGGCGCCGTTCGTCCCCAAGGGGGTGGTCGTCCACGATGACGACGACTGGGCGGACGACGTCCGGCCCAAGACCCCCTGGGCCGATTCGGTGATCTACGAGCTGCACGTGCGCGGCTTCACGATGCGCCATCCGGGCATTCCCGAGGAACTGCGCGGCACCTACGCGGGGCTGGCCCACCCCGCGGCGATCGAGCACCTCACGGGGCTGGGCGTGACGGCGGTGGAACTGCTGCCGGTGCACCAGTTCGCGCACGAGGACCACCTGCTGCGCCGGGGCCTGCGCAACTACTGGGGCTACAACTCGGTCGGCTACTTCGCCCCGCACGCCGGGTACTCCTCGAGCGGGACGACCGGGCAGCAGGTCGGGGAGTTCAAGCGGATGGTCCGGGCCCTGCACGCGGCCGGGATCGAGGTGATCCTCGACGTGGTCTACAACCACACGGCGGAGGCGGGCGAGCTCGGCCCGACGCTGTCGCTGCGCGGCATCGACAATCGGGGCTACTACCGGCTCCAGTCCGACCAGCGCCGGTACTCCGACTACACCGGCTGCGGCAACACCCTGCACGCCGGGCGGCCGCACGTGCTGCGCCTGATCACGGACTCGCTGCGCTACTGGGTGACGGAGATGGGGGTGGACGGCTTCCGCTTCGACCTGGCGGCGGCACTGGCCCGCTCCATGCACGACGTGGACATGCTGTCCCCGTTCCTCGCGGTGATCGCCCAGGACCCGGTGCTGCGGCGGGTGAAGCTGATCGCCGAACCCTGGGACGTGGGGTCGGGCGGCTACCAGGTGGGGGCGTTCCCGCCGCTGTGGACGGAGTGGAACGACCGCTACCGGGACGCCGTACGGGACTTCTGGCGGGGCGCGCTGCCGGACGTGCGGGATCTGGGGTACCGGCTGTCGGGGTCGAGCGACCTGTACGCGTGGGGCGGGCGGCGGCCGTACGCCTCGGTGAACTTCGTGACGGCGCACGACGGCTTCACCCTGCGCGACCTGGTGACGTACGAACGCAAGCACAACGAGGCGAACGGCGAGGACGGCCGGGACGGCACCAACGACAACCGGTCCTGGAACTGCGGGGCCGAGGGCGAGAGCGACGACGCGCGGATCGGGACGCTGCGCCGGCGGCAGCTGCGCAACCTCCTCACGAGCCTGCTGCTGTCCACCGGGGTGCCGATGCTGGTCGCGGGCGACGAGTTCGGCCGCACCCAGGGCGGCAACAACAACGCGTACTGCCAGGACAACGAGACGGGGTGGGTGGACTGGTCGCTGCTGGCGGAGCCGTCGTGGCAGCAGCTGCTGGCCCTGACGCGGCGCCTGATCGCGCTGCGGCACACCCATCCGGTGCTGCGCCGGCGGGCGTTCTTCTCCGGGCGGCCGCAGGGAGCGGACGGGCTGCGGGACCTGGCCTGGTTCACCCCGGCGGGGGCGGAGATGACGGAGCGGGACTGGTACGCGCCGGCCGCCGCGCTGGGCATGTACCTCTCGGGGCGGGACATCCCGGGCCGTGACGAGCGGGGCCGGCAGGTGACGGACGACAGCTTCCTGACGCTGCTGCACGCCGGGGACCGGCCGGCGCGGTGGGTCCTGCCGGGGGCGCCGTGGGCGGAGCGGTACGAACTCGTCCTGGACACCTCGTGCGAGGACCAGGCGGCCGAGCCGGGAACCATCCACCTGGGCGGGGAGACCCTGACGGTGCCGGCCCGCTCGGTACTGCTGTTCCGCGTGACGGCCTGAGGCCGGCGGGGCGGGCGGGTCCGGCCGGAGGGGCGGGGCCGCTCGGAGGGGCGGCTCCGGCCGGCCGGAGCGGGAGCCCCCGTCCGTCCTGCGATGATGTGGCCGTCGTACACGCGTGCACTGCACACGCGTGCCATCGAGAAGGTCAGGGGGGCGCATGGCGAGTGTCGGGACCGCGCTGCGGGAGCTGCGCGGGGCACAGAAGTCGGCTAAGGGCGTGTCGCTGTACTCGAGGTTCGTCAACCGGCCCCTGGGCCGCTACCTGGCGGCCGGTTCGTACGCGCTCGGGCTCACCCCGAACCAGGTGACGCTGGTCAGCGCGGCCCTCAGCTTCGCCGGGGCGGCGGCGGTCGCGCTGGCGGCGCCCTCGTGGGGGCTGGGGATCGCCGTGTGGGCCCTGCTCGCCGTCGGGTTCGCCTTCGACTCGGCGGACGGGCAGCTGGCGCGGCTGCGCGGGGGCGGCAGCGCCTCGGGCGAGTGGCTCGACCACGTGGTGGACTGCGCCAAGCTCACCGCGCTGCACACCTGCGTGCTGATCGCCTTCTACCGCTTCCCCGAGGAGTACGGAACGGGCGCGGACGGCTGGCTGCTGGTGCCGCTGGGCTTCCAGTTCGCCGCCGTCGTCACCTTCTTCGGCGGGCTGCTGACCGAGAAGCTGAAGCCGAAGGCGGCCCCGGGCAGCGCCGCAGCCGCACCGTCGACGGTGCGCGCGGTGGCCCTGCTGCCTGTGGACTACGGGGTCTTCTGCCTGGTCTTCCTGCTGCTCGGCGGCGGGGGGCTGTTCCGCTGGGCGTACGCGGGACTGGGTGCGGTGGCCGCCCTGTTCCTGCTGGCGTTCCTCGCGAAGTGGTACCGGGAGCTCAGCGCCGTTCCGCGGTGACGGCCGCCGGGCCCCCGAGGGGCTCGGCGAGCGCGTCCAGTGCCCGGCGCAGCTGGGTGCTGGACGTGTGGACGGTGTACGGGAAGTAGACGACGTCGACGCCGTGGACGGCGAAGTCCTTCTCCAAGCGGTCGCCCTTGGGCGTGCCCCGCCAGTCGTCGCCCTTGAAGATGACGTCGAAGCGGACCTGCCTCCAGGTCTCCACCTTGTCCGGGACGGTCTCGACGAAGGCGGCGTCGACGTACTTCACACTGCGGACGATCTCCAGCCGCTCGACGAGCGGGATCATCGGGCGGCGGCCCTTGGCCAGTTCGGCCATCTCGTCGGATACCACTCCGGCCACGAGGTAGTCGCACCGGCTCCGGGCGTGCCGAAGAATGTTGAGATGTCCTATGTGGAAGAGATCGTACGCACCCGGCGCGTAGCCGACTCGATACGGTCTGCGCGCCGGCGCACCCACGTCGGACATGTCCCGCTCCGTCATCTGTTACCCCCCAGAGGCCACACCCCCCGGTGTGGCGGATTAGCAGACAATAGCGTGCACGTTCCCCACCGTGCCGGTGAACGAATAGGGTGACGTGCGCATCATCCAGGGGAAGAGGGGACGCTCCGTGTCCAGATCCGGTCACCGGCGCCTGCTGCTGGTCTCCACGAATTACGCTCCGGAGCACGCGGGGATCGGGCCGTACGCGACCCAGATCGCCGAGCACTGGGCGGATCTCGGCCACGAGACGCACGTCCTGGCGGGCATGCCGCACTACCCGGCATGGTCGCTGGAGCCGGAGTACAAGGGGGCGCTCCGGCGCACGGAACAGCGCGCGGGGGTTCATGTGCACCGGCGTGCGCACACCGTGCCGGCGCGCCAGACCGCCGTGAAGCGGGCCCTGTTCGAAGGATCGATTCTGCTGCACGGCGCCGTGGCCCCGCCCCGGATGCCGAAGCCGGACGCGGTCCTCGCCCAGATGCCCAGCCTCGCCGGCGGGGTGCTCGCGGCCCGGCTCGCGGCGAAGTGGAAGGTCCCGTACGTCCCGGTGGTCCAGGACCTGATGGGAGCCGCCGCCGCGCAGAGCGGGATCAGCGGCGGCGACAAGGCGGCCGCGGTCGCCGGCCGCGCCGAGGCGTACGCGCTGAAGCGGGCCACCCTGGTCGGCGTCATCCACGAGACCTTCGTGGACCGGGTCGTCGGCATGGGCGTGGACCCGGCGAAGATACGCCTGGTGCCCAACTGGTCCCACGTGGCGGTGCCCACCAAGCCGCGCGGCGAGACCCGCCACCACCTGGGCTGGGCCCCCGGCCAGACGGTCGTCCTGCACTCCGGGAACATGGGCCTCAAGCAGGGGCTCGAGGTCCTCGTCAGCGCCGCCCGGCTGGATCCCGGCGTCCGCTTTGTCCTGATGGGTGACGGCAGTCAGCGCTCGGCCCTGGCGGACCTCGCGGCCGATGTGCCGAACCTTGACATCATCCCCCCTGCCGCTGACGGCGAGTTCCCGGATATCCTCGCCGCGGCGGACGTGCTCGCGGTCACGCAGCACGCCGCGGTCATGGACATGAGCGTGCCGTCGAAACTCACGTCCTACTTCCAGGCCGGCCGGCCGGTCGTCGCCTCCGTGGCGGCACTGGGCGGAACCGCCCAGGAGGTGGAACGCTCGGGCGCGGGGGTCCTCGTACCGCCGGAGGACCCCGACGCCCTGCTGAAGGCCGTACGGGCCCTCGCCGAGGACCCGGAGGGCGCCGACGCGCTGGGCGCGGCCGGACCGCGCCACGTGGCGGCCCACCTGAGCCGCGAAGCGGGCCTGGCACGGATCGACGCACTGATAGACGAAGCACTTGGGGGTCCCCGGCCGTGATCGAGACGAACCGCCCGGCAGCGGCCCCGGCGGAGGACGAGCCCGACCTCCTCAGGGACCAGTTCAGGCAGCTCCTGCGCTACCGCCGGCTCATCGGCGCGGGCATCGCGGTCGGCCTGCTGGGCGGCGTCTACCTCGGGATCTCCACGGCGGACACCTACGTGGCCACCGCCGACGTCGTCCTGCGCGCGCCGACCGACGACCCGTTCAACCCGAGCCTCGCCCCGGACAAGGCGATCAACATCGGCTCCGAGCGGCAGGTCGCGCTCAGTTCCTCCATAGCCAACGAGGCCGCGAAGAAGCTCGGTGTGTCCGCCAAGGACTTCAGGGCCCTGCGCGGCGGCCTCCAGGTGACCAACCCGCCGCAGACCATGGTGCTGCGCTTCACCTACACCGCGTCCTCCCCCAAGGAGGCCGCCAAGCGGGCCAACGCGATGACGGACGCGTACCTCCTCAAGCGCCAGGAGTCCCTGGACGCGACCCGCGACAAGATGGTCAAGGGCTACCAGGAGCAGCGCGACCCGGTCGCCAAACAGCTCGACGAGCTGTCCAAGGACATCTCCCGGATGCCGGCCGGCGCCCCGCGCGACACCGCCACCTCCACCAAGACGGACCTGCAGAGCGAGGTCGGCGGCTACAACGGCAAGATCACCAAGCTCCAGGCCCTGGACATGACCCCGGGCCGGGTCACCAGCGCGGCGACCGCGCCCACCTCGACCGACGGCCCCGGCATCGTCATGTCGCTCGCGCTCGGCGCGGCCGTGGGCCTCGCGCTCGGCCTGCTCGCCGCCTGGGTCCGGCTCGTCTTCGACCCGGCGCCCCGCTCCGAGGGCGACGTGGCCCGCGCCCTGCGCGCACCCGTCCTCGGCTACCTGCCCCGGGACAAGACCGGCGGCGGCCCGCTGCTCGCCGCCGGCGAGGCCGATCCGCGGCTCGCCGAGGAGTACCGCTCGGTGGCCTTCCGGCTCGCCTACGACGCCCGGTTCGCCGACCGGCGCCGGCTGCTGGTCGTCGCCCCGCGCGGCAGCAGCGAGACCGCCGCCGCGGTGGCCGTGAACCTGGCCGCCTCCTTCTCGGAGACCGGCAAGGACGTCCTGCTCATCGAGGCGGACCTGCGCACCCCCGTCCTCGCCAGCCAGCTGCCGACCGAC
The DNA here is from genome assembly GCF_026627255.1 of Streptomyces antarcticus. Lineage (GTDB taxonomy): Bacteria > Actinomycetota > Actinomycetes > Streptomycetales > Streptomycetaceae > Streptomyces > Streptomyces antarcticus. Next base: position 313,634 of record NZ_JAPNLM010000001.1, read on the forward strand.
GCCGGCGGCCGGCCGCGCTGGAGCCAGACTCCGGGCAACACCCCCGCGGGCGGGCGCCACGGCGATGCCGAGTGGCCCGACGGTCGCCAGCTCGTCGTGGACGCCGGCGAGTCCGGCTCCTTCGACCTGATCCCCGGCGAGCGGGCGCGCAACGTACCCCGTGCGCTGACCTCCGCCCGCGCCACCCGGCTGATCTCCGAGGCCGACTCCCCCAACTCCACCGTGGTCGTGCTCGCGCCGCCCGTCCTGTCGTACGCCGACGCCCTCGCGCTCGTCGACCGCGTCGACGGGGTGCTGGTCGTCTGCAACCCCCGCGCCGTGCACCGCACCGACCTGTCCCGCATCCGCGAGCTGATCAGCGGCGCCGGCGGCACCGTCCTCGGCGCGGTGCTGCACGCGCCGCTGCCCGGCGAGAAGCGCGGCCGCAAGGGCAAGGACGGCTCCCCCGGCGCCCCGGAGGCACCGGACGCGCCCGCGAAGCCGCGGCCGCCGCAGCCCCAGCCGATCCCGTACGAGGTCGCCGAGGGCGAGCAGCACATCCCGGGCGACGGCACCGACACGGTCGCCCTGCGCACCGTCCGCACGGGCCGGCGGTGAGCCGGCGCGGTCTCGCGGCGGTCTCGTCGGTCCTGGACCAGGCAGCTTCCAGCGCCACCAACATCCTGGTGCTGGTGCTGGCCGCCCGGCTGTCCTCGGCGTCCGGGTTCGCCGACTTCTCGATGGTGTACGTGGCCTTCAGCGTGCTCCTCGGGCTGAACATGGCCTACGTCGGCCAGAGCGTCGTCCTGGAGAAGGGCGAGCGCCTCGGCGCGGTGTGCCGGTCGGCCGTCGGCTTCACCGGGGCCGCCTCGGCCGCCGCGGGCGCCCTGCTCGTCCTCGTGGGGCTGGCGCTGCCCGGCCCGGCCGGGCGGGCCTTCCTCGCGCTGGGCCTGGTCCTTCCGCTGGTGCTGCTCCAGGACGGCCTGCGGTACTGCTTCTCAGCGCTGCGCGTGCCCGAACGGGCGCTGGCCGCCGACGCGCTGCGCCTCGTGTGCGTCCTCGCGGCGCTGGCCGTGCAGCCCCAGGGGGCCTCGGCGGGGCGGCTGGTGCTGGTGTGGGGGCTGTCCGCGCTGCCGGCGCTGGCGCTCGGGCTGTGGCTGCTGCGGCCGTACGTACGGGGCGTGCGCGCGGACCTGCGGCCGTACCTGCGCCGCGGTCACCTCGGGCAGCGGTTCGTGGTCGAGTTCGCGGTGGGCAACGGCTCCAGCCAGCTCGCCGTGCTCGGCCTCGGCGTCTTCGCGACCCCGCTCGCCGTCGGCGCGCTGCGCGGCGCCACCACCCTCTTCGGGCCGCTGAACGTGCTGTTCAACTCGGCGAACGCCTTCGGGCCGCCGGTCGTCGGCCGGGCCCGCGGTAAGCGGGGCGTCGTCCGCCTGACCGCGCTCATGGGCGGCGCGCTCGCGCTGCTCGGCGCCGGGTGGGGGGCCGTCCTGTACGCGCTCCCCGACCGGGTCGGCCGCCGGCTGCTCGGCGACACCTGGGAGGCGGCGGCCGCGCTGCTGCCGGCCACGGGTGCCCAGTACGCCGTCATGGGGCTCGGCACCTGCGCGCTGCTGACCCTGCGGGTGCTCAACCCGAGGGCCACGCTGTCCCTCCAGGTGGTCTTCTCGCTGCTCTCGGTGGGCCTGCTGGTGGGCGGGTACGTGCTGTGGGGCGTGGCCGGGGCCGCCTGGGGGCTGGCGCTGGGCTCCGCCGCGAAGGCGGGCGCGGGCTGGCTCCGGGTGGCCCGGCTGAAGGTACCGGCGCCGGCCGCCGAGCCCGACCGGCCGGTGCCTGCGGCCTGATCCGCCGGCACCGGGGCCGCGGCCGGTCCGTGGTCCGTGCGGCGGAGCCGCCGCCGGCCGGCTTCAGCGCAGGCCGGCTTCAGCGCAGGGTCGTGCCCTTGTCCGCGCGGTACGTGGCCACCAGCGCGAGGCACATCGCCGCGATGGCGACCCGGCCCGAGGCCTGGAGCAGCGGTCCGCGCAGCAGGATGAAGGAGTAGCCGGCGACCAGCGGCACCACCACCGAGATCAGCGCGCCGGGCGGGGCCCGGCGGGTGGCGCGCTTGGCGTAGCGGCGGTCGACGCGGGCGGCGGCGTACCCCAGGCCGAGGAGTCCGCCGACCATGCCGAGCGGACCGAAGTCGAGCCACAGCTCGGCCCAGATCGGCGAGGAGAGGTTGGTGTTGACCGTGCCCATCCACTGGCCGACCAGCACGCCCGTGTCGCGCGCCTTGCCGGGCCAGACCGAGCGGGGCACCGCGAACAGGATCGACCCGGCGAGCTGGCGGCCGTACGCGTGGCCGGGGCCCGATTCCGAGTAGGTGATGGTGTTCGCGAACATGCCGATCTGGTCGTAGTCCTTGAGCGCCATCGGCTCCAGGAACGACGTGGTCTCGACCGGCTTGTAGTTCTTCTCGTCGTAGCGGAAGCGGTCCGCGAACGGGAAGACGAGGAGGGCGATGACCACGGCCATCGACAGCGCCACCCGGTACATCGCGGCGCTCACCGGGAAGACGGTGAAGAGCAGCGCGAACATGACGGTGAGGAACCAGTAACGCGGGTTCGAGATCGGGTTGTTGACCACCAGGTTCAGGGCGGCCAGCGCCGCCCAGGTGACGATGATGGAGACCTTGCGCCGGGCGAACTTCGAGGTGATCACCCAGCGCGTGTAGAGCAGCAGGGCGAGCAGTGCCGGGACGGTGCCGAAGCCGCGGAGCAGGGCCTGGCCGGCCTGGCCGTCTCCGTTGGAGACGCCCGCTTCCTCGATGCCCGCGATGATCTCCTGGCGGCTGGAGAAGAACACCGCCGGGCCGCCCAGCTTCATGACGAACGCCGCGCTGCACACGAACGACAGGGCCGCGAGCAGCTGGAGGCGCCGCCGGTGGGCCATGACCGGCCGTTCCTCCTTGCGGGGGCCGCCCGCGCGGACGGTGGGCCGGTGGCGGGCGAGCAGGACGCCGACGTCGAAGGCGAGGCAGCCGAGCAGGACCAGGCCGATGGCGAGGGTCAGGTCGGAGCGCGGGCCGACGACGGGCGTCGGGACGCGGCCGAGGACGGCCTGGGCGAGGGGGGCCACGCCCATGGCCATGTAGACGAACAGCCAGAAGGAGCCCTGGAGCAGTTTGCGGCGGCTGGTGAGGACCATCGCGGAGAGCCGGGCGCCCGCGTACATGGTGAGGAGCAGCTGGAGCCAGAAGGCCGCGTCGCGCTGGCCGTCGCCGGTCTGGACGGCGACGAAGAGCGGCAGGAAGACGGTGAACCCGAGGGCGAGGGGGACGGAGAGCGCCCGGGAGAGCAGGGTGCGCGGGGTGGTGACCCGGCCCCATGTGGCCTCGTCCCCCAAGGGCGGCGCCGGGCGTGCCGCGGAGGGCTTGCGTATGTCCGTTGCCACTGCGCCCCCACCCGATGTGCCTGGTCCGGCCGCAGTCTAGTCTGAGCGGTCGGCGCCCGGGGAGGCGCCGCCGGGGGTGGACGAAGGGGACCTCAGTTGCGCGATCTTCCTGCCTTCACGCTGGCCGGATACGACAAGGGCCGCGGGCTGGTGACGCAGGCGCTCTGGTTCGCCGTGATGAACACGCTGTTCATGAGCTGGTTCTGTCCGGCGCGGCTGCGCGTGGCGCTGCTGCGGGCCTTCGGGGCGAAGATCGGCGAAGGGGTGCTGATCCGGCACCGGGTGCGGGTGCTGTGGCCGTGGAAGCTGACCGTCGGGGACCACACCTGGATCGGCGAGGGCGCCTGGGTGCTGAACCTGGAGCCGGTGACCATAGGTTCGCACGTGTGCGTCTCCCAGGAGGCGATGCTGTGCACCGGCTCGCACGACCACCGGGCCGCCGGCTTCCGCTACCGCAACGCCCCGATCACCGTCGGGGACGGCGCGTGGGTGGCGGTACGGGCGACCGTGCTGGCCGGGGTGACGCTGGGGCGCTGTGCGGTCGCGGGTGCCGGGTCCGTCGTGCACAAGGATCTGCCGGAGCTGACCCTGCAGACCCAGGACGGGCGTCGCCGCCCGGTGGAGGAGCCCAAGTGAGAGTCCTGCACGCCGTCACCCTGCACTCGCCCTCGCACGCCTTCGGCGGGCCGGTGCGGGTCGCGCTGAACCTGGCCAAGGGGCTGCGCGCCCGCGGCCACGAGGCGCGGCTGCTCGCGCTGGGCGAGGGCTTTGGGGACCCGTGGCCGACCGAGGTCGAGGGGGTCCCGGCCAAGCTGTTCCCGGCGCGGCGGCTGCTGCCGCTGGGCTTCAGCGGGATGACCTCGCCGGCCCTGCTGGCCTCGGCGGGCCGGCTGGTGCGGGACGCGGACGTGGTCCACGTCCACCTGGCGCGGGACCTGGTGACCCTGCCCGTGGCCCTGGCGGCGCTGCGGGCCGGGCGGCCGCTGGTGCTGCAGACCCACGGCATGGTGGACCCGAGCGGGAAGCTGCTGGCCAAGGTGCTGGACGCGCTGGCCGTACGCCGGGTGCTGCGCGGCGCGGCCGCGGTGCTGTACCTGACCCCGCACGAGCGGGAGGGCCTCGACGCGGTCGTCGGCGGCCCGCTGGCGAACGCGGTGCGCCTCGTCAACGGCACTCCGGCGCAGGAGGAACGGCCCGCTCCCGAGGGCCCGCCGCGCGTCCTGTACTCGGCGCGGCTGCAGGCCCGCAAGCGGCCGGTGGACTTCGTGGACGCGGTCCCGGCCGTCCTGGCGGCGCACCCGGACGCGGAGTTCGTCGTCGCGGGGCCGGACGAGGGGGAGCGGGCGGCCGTACTGCGCCGGATCGCGGAGCTGGGGCTCGCGGACACGGTGCGGGTGCCGGGGGCGCTGAGCGGGCAGGAGGTGCTGCGGGAGCTGCGCCGGGCGCACGTCTACGTCCTGCCCTCCGTGGACGAGCCGTTCCCGATGTCGGTGCTGGAGGCCCTCGCCGTGGGCGTGCCCCCGGTGGTGACCCACTCCAACGGCCTGGCCCGCGACATCGCGGCGGCCGGTGCGGGGCGGGCCGTGGACCCGGGTCCGGAGGGCGTGGCGGCGGCGGTCCTGTCGCTGCTGGACCCCGCCGCGAACCGGGCGGCGTCGGCCGCCGCGCGCGAACTGGCCGCCGGGTCGTTCTCGATGGACTCCGTCCTGGACACCCTGCTGCCGGTGTACGGGGAAGCCGTACGCGGCTGACCGCGCGCGGGCCGGCCGCCGCCGGGACGGCCGGCCGCGCCGCACGGCGGCGGGGTGCGGGGATCACGTCGCGGATCCCGGTCACGTCGGGGATCCCGCATCGCGTCGTGGGGCTCGGGTCACCTACGGGTCTCAGATGACGTCGCGGCGCTCCTGCACCACCGGCACCGCGCCCACGGTGCGACGCCGCTTGAGGACGCTGGAGTACACGGCGAGGCCGATGGCACCCACCGCCATCATGATCAGGCCGACCAGATCGAGGTCGACGCTCCGCATCTCCCAGTCCGTCGCGAAGGTGAGGATCGCCCCCACCACGATCAGACCGATGCAGCCGCCCAGGCCGGTCATAGGACTCGCCTCCGAATTCGGTGTCGTCTCTCGCTCTGGACCCGCGGGTACCCGCGATCCGTACGCGAAAACGCCCCGGGCGCGCGACAGTTGGGCGGCGGCACGCGCGAACGCCCCTCCCCCGTACCCGGAAGGGCTGGGGAAGGGGCGTTCGGGGAGCCGGGTCCGCGCGGCGGCGGCTTCCGGCTGCACCCCCTAGGCGGGCAGCCAGGCGTAGCAGCCCGTCGAGTTGAACTCGGCGGTGCCGGCCGGGATGGCCGCCGTGATCTTGTCGCCCGCCTTCGGCGGGGTCTCGGGGCCCGAGGCCAGGATCGACCCGTCCTTGCCCTTCGCCTCCCAGGTGCAGTTCGGGGCCTGCGTCAGCGCCCGGTAGGTACCGGCCGCCGGCGAGGTCCGGGGGCCTTCGGGGAAGCCCTTCTCGGCCGCCGCGAGGATCGGCTTCTGCTCCGGGCACAGCAGGTTGATCGCGTCCTTCGCGCCCGCGATCTCCCCGGTGATGACGGCGCCGGTCGCCGCGTCCTTGTCCCGCTTCGCGGTGCGCTGCACCCGCTGGCAGGACTCCTGGCCGGTCTGCAGGACGGCCGCCGGGTCCATCTTCTCCGGCACCCGGCCGCTCAGGTACTTCTTCTCCTGCGCGGTGAAGCTGCCCGTCTTCGGGGTCAGCTTGTTGTCCGGGACGACCGGGCCGGACGGCTTGGCCTCGGGTGAGGGGTCCGTCGTGGCCGGGGTGTCCGCCGGGTCCGGGATCGCCGACGAGGCCGGCGGCTTCGCCTTGGCGTCCGCGGCGGATTCGGCCTTGTCGCCGCCCGAACTACAGGCGGTCAGCGTGAGGGCGGCGGCCAGCAGAACAGCAGCCGCTGCGGAGCGTCGGTACATCGGATGGCTCCCGTACTTACTGGGTGGGACAGGCGTGGGGGGCCCGGCCGGGAAGAGGCCGGACCCCGCACGCCGTCAGACGGTTACTTCGGGCCGAAGACGACGGTTACTTCGGGCCGAAGGTGAGGACCAGCCGCGGAGCGCCGTCCGCCGCGGTCGCCTCCGAGGACCAGAGCCACAGCGGGTCGGTGCCCGTGCTCTTCAGGCCCAGGCTGTAGCTGCTGCCCAGGACCGCGGAGACCTCGGCGGTGTCCAGCTCCACGCCGTGCACGGCCGAGCCGTCCGGCACGCCCGCGATGGTGCCGAGCGGGGTGGTGCCGAGGGTGGGCTTGGTGTTGAACGTGGTGCCCGCTCCGCTCCAGGTGCCGGTGACCGGGACCACGGACACGGTGTCGGCGGTGCCGGCGCCCGCCTGCGTGGTGGTCTTGACCTGGAGCGAGACCGACTTCAGGGCCTGCCCGGCCGGGGCGGCCGGGAGGTCGAAGCGCAGGTAGGACTCGTACGCCGAGGTGCCGCGCACCGCGAGCGAGTTGGCCGTGCCGTAGGCGGTGCTCGGCGCGCCCTGGTTGATGTAGGTGTCCTCGGTCGCGGTGACCGTGGAGACCGTGTCGGACGGGGCCTTGGCCAGGTTGAAGTGGTTCTTGACCTGGGCCTGGCTGAGCGCCGTCGGGTAGACGGCGGCCTCGTCGAGCTGTCCGGTGAAGAAGTTGCTCGTCGGACGGGTCGGCCAGCCGGAGAGGTTGTCGCCGCCGACGTGCCAGTAGCCCGCGTAGTCCTGCGTGCTGGTGGCGTTCAGCGTGCCCTTGTTCTGGCCGTCGACGTACAGCGTCAGGCCGCCGGGGCCCTGGGTGCCGACCACGTGGTGCCACTTGTTGTCGTTGAACGTGTCGAACAGACCGGTGGAGATGGTCCTGGTCGAGCCGTTGTAGACGCCGAACACCAGGCGACCGGTGTTGGTCATGTAGATGTGCTTGTCGTTCGAGCCGCTGCTGCGCTCGGTGTTGTTGCCGAAGCCGATCAGCTTGCCGCCGCGAGAGGAGTTCGTCTTGAACCAGGTCTCGATGGAGTAGGTGCTGCCGACCGTCTGGCGGTGGTCGCTGTAGACCTGCTGGCTGGTGCCGTTGAAGCCCATCGCCGTGCTGGCGCCGGTGACGGCGCCGGGGGTCTGGCGCAGGGCCGGGGCGTTCAGCTGGACGCCGCTGGTGTTGCCGCCGTTCGAGGAATCGGCGACGTACGGGCTGACGGTGTCGTCGAAGCGCCAGTACAGCTGGGCGCCGTCCGCGCGGACCTGGTTCGGGTACGACTGCACCGAGACCGGGACCGTCACCGAGGCGGTGGCCGACAGCGCGCTGGTGTTGCCGGCGGCGTCGGTCGCGGTCACGCGGTAGGTGTAGGACTGGCCGGCCTTGACCGTGGTGTCGTTCCAGGAGGCCTGGGGACGCTGCCACTCCAGGGAGTCGGCGGTCATGGTGTGGATCGGGGAGGCCGAGCCGTTGCGGTAGACGCGGTACGTCAGCTTGCTGTCGTCCGCGTCGTAGCTGGTGCGCCAGCGGACCTGGGCCTCGCCGGGCTTGACGCTGGCGGCGCTGGCGACCGGGGTCGTGGGCGCTCCGACGTCGCCGGTGGAGGCGAAGCGGGTCAGGCCCCACTGCGGCTTGCCGTTGATGAGGGTGAACTCACCGCCGACCCACATGTACTTGACGTCGTTCTTCTCGGACACGGCCATGACGCGCGGGCCGATGCCCTCGGTCAGCTCCATGCCGTCGTTGGCCGTGGGGTGCCAGCCGAGCTTCGCCGGGCCGCGCACGAAGCCGTCCACGGGCGCGGGGGCGGCACCTTCGTGGTTGGTCGGCTGGGCCAGCAGGAAGTGCCGCTTGCCGTCGGGGAACTCCAGCTCGGTGGAGCAGTTGTGCGCGTGCGAGGAGCTGTAGAGCACTCCCTCGTAGGGCAGCACGAACTGGGTCGCGCCGAGGCAGCGGTCGCGCCACTTCTCGGTGAAGTCGCTCAGCTTCAGGCCGATGCGGCCGTCGAAGACGCCGCCGCCGGAGCCCTCGTTGCCCGTGTAGAAGCCGGTGGCGTCGGTGGAGATGTCCTTGACGACCGAGTTCGACGGGATGTTGGTGTAGGTCTTGGTCACCGCGCCGGTGGTGGAGTTGACCACGGCCAGGGCGTGCGTGTTGGACCCGTTGACGGAGAAGAAGTCGCCGCCCAGCAGCACGTTCTTGCCGTCCGGGGTGACCTCGACCGCGCGGCCGGGCTCGTCCGCGTCGGCCTTGAAGGCCTTCAGCGCGCCGGAGCCGGCGTCGACGGCGGCGAACCGCTCGCGGGTCTCGCCCTCGACGGTGAAGAAGTCGCCGGCCGCGTACAGGGTGTCGTCCGTGAGGGCGAGGGCGCGCACGGTGGCGGTGAAGCCCGGGTGGAACGAGGCCTTGGGGGTGCAGGTCGCGATGTCGATCGCGGCGACGCTGGAGACCGGGGTGCCGTTGACGGCGCCGAAGTAGCCGCCCGCGTACAGGGTCTTCTCGTCCTTCGAGACGACCAGCGAGCGCACGGTCGCGCTGCCCTCGCCGATGGTGAAGGAGAGCTTGCAGGAGGTGGGGTTGCCCGTCGCGGCGTCGAGCGCGACGAAGTTCACGGCGTCCTGCTCGGTGCCGCTCGACGCGCCCTCGGGCGGGCGGACGGCGGAGAAGGTTCCGCCGGCGAAGACGGTGCCGTTGGTCTGGGCCATCGCCCAGACGACGCCGTTCGTCTGCCAGGTCGGCAGGTTGTCGGCGGTGAATGCCACCGGCTGTGTGATGGCGGACGCCTGAGGCATCAGCACCAGGCCTATGCCGGTGCCGGCACCGGCCAGTGACAGGACGAGGGCAGCAGTCAGCCCTCTGGATCTACGCATGAGCCCCCCAGGGCAATCGCCCGGTTTGATGGCTGAAACTATCCGAACAGCCATATGTACTGGGCGCAGACTAGGGCTCACGCAAGGGCCCGGTCACCTCCCTTGACCCATTGCATACCAACTTGGAATCAACCGGGTTCAGTACGGAGGGCGCACTACGGACATACGGCAGGTTTGCCCCGGTCACGCTCGCACAGAGCGGCGCACGTGACCGGAACACGGCAAATCGTAGGGGAAGCGCAAGCCTTCAGCGGTCGATGCGGACCGTCACGCCCGCCAGCTGGTCCTCGACTTGGCGGACGTCGGCGTCGACCATGATCTTGGCCAGTTCCGCGACCAGGACCGTCGGCTTCCAGCCGAGCAGCTCGTTGGCCTTGGAGGCGTCGCCGATGAGGGCGTCGACCTCGCTGGGGCGCTCGTACTTGGGGTCGTAGCGCACGTGCTCGTTCCAGTCGAGGCCGGCGTGGGCGAAGGAGGCCTCGACGAACTCGCGGACGGAGGCGGCCACGCCGGTGGCGACGACGTAGTCGGTGGCCTCGTCCTGCTGGAGCATCCGCCACATGGCGTCCACGTACTCCGGGGCGTAGCCCCAGTCGCGGACGGCGTCGAGGTTGCCGAGGTAGAGCTTCTCCTGGAGTCCGGCCTTGATCCGGGCGACGGCCCGGGTGATCTTGCGGGTCACGAAGGTCTCGCCGCGGCGCGGGGACTCGTGGTTGAAGAGGATCCCGTTGACGGCGAACATGCCGTAGGCCTCGCGGTAGTTCACCGTGGTCCAGTACGCGAAGACCTTGGCGGCGCCATACGGGCTGCGCGGGTGGAACGGCGTGCCCTCGTTCTGCGGGGGCGGGGTGGCGCCGAACATCTCGGAGGACGAGGCCTGGTAGATGCGGGTGTCGATCCCGCTGGCCCGGATCGCCTCCAGCAGCCGCAGCGCGCCGAGGCCGGTGACGTCGCCCGTGTAGAGGGGGGCGTCGAAGGAGACGCGGACGTGGGACTGGGCGCCCAGGTTGTAGACCTCGTCGGGCTGTATCTCGCGCAGCAGGTTCACCAGGGCGACGCCGTCGGAGAGGTCCGCGTGGTGCAGGACGAAGGACCGGTTGGCGGTCTGGGGGTCCTGGTAGATGTGGTCGATCCGCTCCGTGTTGAAGCTGGAGGAGCGCCGCACGAGCCCGTGCACCGTGTAGCCCTTGGAAAGCAGGAGCTCAGCGAGGTACGAGCCGTCCTGCCCGGTGACGCCGGTGATCAGTGCGGTCTTGCCCATGGGTTCCCCTTGGTGGTGGTCGGTGCTGTTCGTCGTGGTGAGGCTGCGCCTCGGGGCGTGTGCGGCGGGCCGCCCCGGCAGGGGGCGCGCCGCGCGTACAGGCCGCCGCCCGGGGGCTGGATGGGTACCGTACACGCCCGTTCCGGCTGGCTTTGCAGTGGATTGGAGCCCGCGGCGGGCGGGGGCCCGGACGTGGACCGGGCGGAGCCGGGCGGGGGCGGACTGGCATCATCGGCGGTATGACAAGTTCGCTGCCGCTCCTGCCCCCGAACGCCCGCGTCTTCGTCGCGGGCCACCGCGGCCTCGTGGGCTCCGCGGTCGCCCGCCGCCTGACAGCCGACGGCCACGAGGTACTCACCCGGGGTCGCGCCGACCTGGACCTGCGGGACGCCGCCGCGACCGGGGCGCACCTGAAGGACGTCCGTCCGGACGCCGTCGTGCTGGCCGCCGCCAAGGTGGGCGGCATCATGGCCAACAGCACGTATCCGGTGCAGTTCCTGGAGGACAACCTCAAGATCCAGCTCAGCGTCATCGCCGGGGCGCACGCCGCCGGGGTGAACCGCCTGCTGTTCCTCGGGTCCTCCTGCATCTACCCGAAGCTGGCCCCGCAGCCGATCAGCGAGGACGCCCTGCTGACCGGCCCGCTGGAGCCGACCAACGAGGCGTACGCCCTCGCGAAGATCGCCGGCATCATCCAGGTCCAGTCGTACCGCAAGCAGTACGGGGCCTCGTTCATCTCGGCCATGCCGACGAACCTCTACGGGCCGGGCGACAACTTCGACCTGGAGACCTCGCACGTCCTGCCGGCCCTCGTCCGGCGTTTCCACGAGGCCGCGGCCGAGGGCCGCGACGAGGTCACCCTGTGGGGCTCCGGCACCCCCCGCCGGGAGTTCCTGCACGTCGACGACCTGGCCGCCGCCTGCGCGGTGCTGCTGAACGGCTACGACGGGGACGAGCCGGTCAACATCGGCTGCGGCGAGGACCTGACCATCAAGGAGCTCGCCGAGACGGTCGCCGGGGTGACCGGCTTCCAGGGCCGCCTGGCCTGGGACACGTCCAAGCCGGACGGGACGCCGCGCAAGCTGCTGGACGTGTCCCGTCTGACCTCGCTCGGCTGGAAGCCCGGCATCCCGCTGCGGGACGGCATCGCCGCCACCTACCGGTGGTGGCGCGAGCAGGGCTGATCTCAAGGCATCGGCCCCTCAGTACGCCCCGCGACCGTCGACAACGGCGCGGAGCGTGCGGCCCATGACGTCGACGTCACTGGTGAAGGACCAGTTGTCGACGTACTGCAGGTCAAGCTGAATCGTTTCATCCCAGGACAGATCAGACCTGCCACTGATCTGCCACAACCCGGTCATCCCGGGCCGCACGCTGAGCCGGCGCAGTTCGACGTCATCGTACTTGGCCACCTCCTCCGGCAGCGGCGGGCGCGGGCCGACCAGCGACATGTGGCCGGTGAGCACGTTGAGCAGCTGGGGCAGTTCGTCCATGGAGGTGCGGCGCAGCAGCCGTCCGACGCGGGTGACCCGCGGGTCGCGGCGCATCTTGAACATCAGGCCGTCGTTCTCGTTCGACCCGGCCAGGTCGGCCTTGCGCGCATCGGCGTCCACGACCATCGTGCGGAACTTCCACATGACGAACGGGGCGCCGTCGCGGCCGATGCGCCGCTGGCGGTAGAAGGCCGGGCCGCGCGAGCCGACGCGAATCGACAGGATGATCCCCAGGAAGAACGGGGAGAGCAGCAGCAGCCCGACCGCGGCGCCGGCCCGGTCCAGGGCGGACTTGAGGACGGTCTGCACGCCCCTGCTGACCGGCGGGACGACCCGCAGCATGGCCAGCCCGCCGGCGGACAGGGTCTCCAGCCGCTTGACGGAGACCTCCACCAGGCCGGGGAAGACCGCGAGTTCCAGGCCCGCGTCGTGCAGGGCCCAGGCCACGCGGCGCAGCCGCTCCCCCGCGAAGCGCGCTCCGGGGGCGACGAGCACCAGGTCGGCGTGGTGGCTGCGGACGGCGCCGAGCACGGCGGAGGAGTCCCCGCGGGAGGCCTGCGGCATCGTCTCGCCGAGGCGGGCGGCGACCGGGACTCCGCTGGCGAGGTCGCCGGCGCCGACCGGGACCATGCCGACGACGACGTACGGGTGGTCGGTGCGCGCGGCGAGGTGGGCGATGACGTCCTCGGCCGCGTCGGGCTCCCCCACCACGAGGACCCGGCTGACGGCCTGGGCCTCGCGGCGGGCGGCGGAGAGGTGGTGGTAGGTCAGTTTGTGGCAGGCGACGGTGATGAGCAGCGCGGGCAGCAGGGCCCCGAGGGCGGACAGCCTGGGGGTGTCCTCCTCGGTCACCACGCGTGCCACGGCGAGGACGCCGATGAGAATCAGCCAGTCGTGTACGACCGGCAGGACCCCGCGCGATTCTCCGAGCGAACGGACGGTGTAGCGGCGGCGCAACGCCTGTACCCCGGTCCAGGCGAGCGCGGCGCCGAGGGCGCAGTAGAGCGGCCTGACCTGCCCGGCGGCCGCGAAGACGAGTCCTACGGGAACCGCCGCGCCCAGGACGTCGGCGGAGACTGCTGCGGGCAGGTACCAGCGGGCCTTGTCACCGAGCCGCCGTACGGGCGCAGCGGACTCCTGGGCCGTCCTGGCCACTCTTTGCGCAGGAAAATGGACATGCCTCATGGGCCCCCCTGGCACGTGGTCTATGACAGTGACGGCTGTCCATGGCTTCCCCTGGCAACGGACATCTGCCGCACCGGGAAACAGTACGACAAACGCCCGTACGGTAAATGCCGTTTGCGTCAACGAGACCTCTTGTTGTCCAAGTGTGAGCAACCGGCACCAACCGTTCCGAATGCCGGACGCTTTTCACGGCACACGAAGGTGAATGGTCCGGATACCGGATACGTCACTTCGGACAACGAACCGTTTCCAGCCAACCTTTTGACGCGGCCCTGACATCACGTCCTGTAAGTGACACTCTTCGACCGTTCATCGCACCAGCCCTGATCTGCCCGGAGGCCCACCCAGCCGTCCGGAACCCCCCTTGCAGAAGGAGTCTGCGTTGAGGTCCACCCCCCAGAGGCGTGCCACAGCGGCCGGCGCGCTCGTAGCCGCGGCAGCCCTGCTCGCCGTCGGTATACAGACCGGCACCGCCACCGCCGACGCCACCGCGTCGCAGGCACGTACGGCCGCCCAGCCCAACCCGGGCGCGGCGAACGTCAAACTCAGCGCTTCGGAGCGTGCGACGCTCCTCGCCGAGGCCAACTCCACCACCGCGCAGGCCGCCAGGGCCCTCGGCCTCGGCAGCGGCGAGAAGCTGGTCGTCCGCGACGTCGTCAAGGACGCGGACGGAACCACGCACACCTCGTACGAGCGCACCTACGACGGCCTTCCGGTGCTCGGCGGTGACCTCACCGTCCACGCCAAGGGCGGCGTCACCCAGAGCGTGACCAAGGCGACCAACCACGAGATCAAGGTCGCGGACACCACCGCCACGGTCACCCCGGCCGCCGCCGAGGGCCAGGCGGTCGCCGCCGCCAACGCCGAGGGCTCCAAGGAGGCCAAGGCCTCCAAGGGCGCCCGCAAGGTGATCTGGGCGGCCGAGGGCGTTCCGGTCCTCGCCTTCGAGACGGTCGTCGGCGGCCTCCAGCACGACGGGACGCCGAACGAGCTGCACGTGGTGACCAACGCCAGGACCGGCGCCAAGATCACCGAGTGGCAGGCCGTCGAGACCGGCACCGGAAACACCATGTACAGCGGCCAGGTGACGCTCGGGACCACGCAGTCGGGCAGCACGTACAACCTGACCGACGCGGCCCGCGGCAACCACAAGACGTACAACCTCAACCGGGGCTCCTCGGGCACCGGCACGCTCTTCTCCGGCCCGGACGACGTCTGGGGCAACGGGCTGCCGGCCAACCTGGAGACGGCCGCCGCCGACGCCCACTACGGCGCCGCGGTGACGTGGGACTACTTCAAGAACGTGCACGGCCGCAACGGCCTGCGCAACGACGGCGTGGCCCCGTACACCCGGGTCCACTACGGCAACAACTACGTGAACGCCTTCTGGCAGGACTCCTGCTTCTGCATGACGTACGGCGACGGTGACGGCAACGCCAAGCCGCTCACCTCCACCGACGTGGCCGCGCACGAGATGACGCACGGGCTGACCTCGGTCACCGGCAACATGACCTACAGCGGCGAGCCCGGCGGCCTCAACGAGGCGACCTCCGACATCATGGCGGCGGCCGTCGAGTTCTACGCCAACAACCCGCAGGACCTCGGCGACTACAACGTCGGCGAGAAGATCGACATCCGCGGCAACGGCACCCCGCTGCGCTACATGGACAAGCCGAGCAAGGATGGCTCGTCCAAGGACGCGTGGTACTCGGGCATCGGCTCCATCGACGTCCACTACTCCTCGGGTCCGGCGAACCACTGGTACTACCTGGCCTCCGAGGGCTCGGGCGCCAAGGTCGTCAACGGCGTGAGCTACGACTCGCCGACCTCCGACGGCCTGCCGGTCACCGCGATCGGCCGGGACGCCGCCTCGAAGATCTGGTTCCGCGCCCTGACGGTCGGCTACTTCAAGTCGAACACCAACTACGCGGACGCCCGCGTCCAGACCCTGAAGGCCGCGGCCGACCTGTACGGCCAGGGCTCGACCATCTACAACAACGTGGCCAACGCCTGGGCCGGCGTCAACGTCGGTCCCCGGATCGTCTCCGGCGTCACCGTCAGCCCGATCGCCAACCAGAACACCCAGGTGGGTGGCGCGGCGAGCCTGCAGGTCCAGGCCACCAGCACCAACCCGGGCGCGCTGAGCTACGCGGCGAGCGGCCTGCCGGCCGGTCTGTCGATCAACTCCTCCACCGGCCTGATCTCGGGCACGGCCACCACCGCGGGCACGTCCAACGTGACCGTCACGGTGACCGACTCGGCGAGCAAGACGGGTACGGCGTCCTTCACCTGGACCGTCGGAACCAGCCAGCCGAGCGTCTTCGAGAACACGACCGACTACGCCATCGCCGACAACGCGACGGTCGAGTCCCCGATCACCGTGAACCGCACGGGCAACGCCCCGAGCACGCTCAAGGTGGACGTGAACATCCTGCACACCTACGTCGGTGACCTGAAGGTCGACCTCGTCGCCCCGGACGGCACCCTCTACAACCTGCGCAACCGCACCGGCGGCAGCGCGGACAACATCGTCCAGTCCTTCACCGTGAACGCCTCCTCCGAGGTCGCCAGCGGTGTCTGGAAGCTGCGGGTCGCCGACCTGGCCAGCGCGGACGTCGGCAAGATCGACAGCTGGAAGCTCACCTTCTGACCCCTCCGGGGCCGGACACCACGAGCTGAACGGCGCGAGCCGAACCGTTAGACACGGGGCCGCCCGGGAGGAAACCTCCCCGGGCGGCCCTGTCCCATTCGCCCCGGCCGCCACGGGACCTGCTGCCCTGGCGGCCGGGACCTTCGGCGCCGTGCGCGCGGCCGCGGCGGGGGGTGTGGGGGTGGCGGCGGGCCTCGGATCGGTCCGGCGACCCCCTCAAGGTCTCAGCGCACCGGCCACGCCCCTCAACCAGCACGCTTCCACTGCCGGATTCCGGTGGCCGGGGCGTCTGGAATGATGGAAACCATGCATTCGACGTCGGCCCCGACCCCGCCTCCGGCCCCGCACGGCGGCCCGCTGGACGCGCTCGACCGCGCCCTCGTCCAGGCCCTGACGCTCGACGGCCGGGCCTCCTTCGCGCGGCTCGCGGAGGTTCTGGAGGTCTCCGACCAGACCGTCGTGCGCCGCTACCGCAGGCTGCGCACGACCGGCCTGGTGCGCGTGGTCGCCCTGCCGCTGGGCCGCCGGGTCGGCCTGTTCGAGTCCTGGCTGCGCGTCCAGTGCGCCCCGGACGCGGCGCTCCCGGTGGCGGAGGCCCTGGCCCGCCGCCCGGACATCGCGTGGGTGACCCTGAACTCGGGCGGTACGGAGATCCAGTGCATGACCCGCGCGCGCACCCGCCAGGAACGGGACACCCTGCTGCTGGAGAAGCTGCCGCGCACCCGCCGGGTGACCGGCATCGCCGCCCACACCATCCTGCGGAAGTTCTTCGGCGGGCCGGAGGCGTGGGCCGGCCTGGACGTACTGCGCCCGGACCAGATCGCCGCCCTGGAGCGGCCGCCGGTGGAGCCCGGCCCGGAGCGGTACGCCCTGGACGAGACGGAACTCGCCCTGCTGTCGGTGCTCGGCCAGGACGGCCGCGCCGGATATCCGGAGCTGGCCCGCGCCACCGGCCTCTCGGAGTCCACCGCCCGCCGCCGGCTGGAGCGGCTGCGGGAGGCGGGGGCGGTCTTCTTCGACGTGGAGATCGTCCCGGCGCACCTCGGCTACGAGGCGGAGGCCACCCTGGTCCTGACGGTCCCGCCGGCCCGGCTGGCGGAAGTGGGGGCCGCGATCGGCGGCCATCCGGAGGTGCCATTCGCGGCGGCGGTGACCGGGGCCGCCTCCCTGATGGCGGTGGTGGTGTGCCGGGACACCGACGCCCTCTACACGTACCTCACGGAGCGGATCGGCGCGGTGCCCGGCATCCAGCAGGTCGAGCTGATCCCGACCCTGCGCACCATCAAGCGGGCCGGGATGCTCGTGGAGGACGGGCGGCTGGTCGACCCGCCGCCCGCCCCCTGAACCCGCCGGCCCCCCGGGGGAGCCGGCGGGGCCGGGTCAGCGCAGCAGTACGCCACCCCCCGCGTCGGTGTCCACCGGTCCGGCGACCAGGCCCAGTTCGGCCGGGACGGCCAGCAGCGGGTGCGTGGGCAGGATCCGCACGGTGTAGCCGAAGGGCCCCGTACGGTCGAGGGCGAGCGGGCCCTCGTACACCCAGCGGCCGTCCAGGTCGGGGCCACCGGCCGGCTTGAGCGGGAAGGCGCGCCCGTCTCGGATCACGTCCTGCGGGTCCACCCGCCCGGCGACGGCCTGCACCTCCACGTCCTCGGGCGTCAGCGCGTCCAGCGCCACCCGCACGCGCAGGGTGAGCGTGGCGCCGAGTTCGGCGGTCCCGTTCACGGGGGCCGCGGCCACGGCCTCCACGTGCTCGACGGCCACCCGCGGCCAGGCCGCCCGGGCCCGCCCCTTCCACCAGGCGAGGTCCCGCGCCGCGTCCGGGGTCAGCGCCCGGTGGGCGAGCGCGGCCGGCGCGTACAGCCGCTCCACGTACTCCCGTACCATCCGGCCCGCCAGCACCTTCGGCCCGAGCGAGACCAGCGTGCGGCGGACCATCTCGATCCAGCGCACCGGGAGCCCGCCGCGCCCGACCCTGTCGTAGAACCGGGGCGCGACCCGGCCCTCGATCAAGTCGTAGAGGGCATTGGCCTCCAGGTGGTCGCGCCGGTCCTCGTCCGCGCCGAGGCCGTCGGCGGTCGGGATGGCCCAGCCGAAGTCCGGCTCGAACCACTCGTCCCACCAGCCGTCCAGGACGGACAGGTTGAGGCAGCCGTTCAGCGCGGCCTTCATCCCGCTCGTGCCGCAGGCCTCCAGCGGCCGGAGCGGGTTGTTGAGCCACACGTCGCAGCCCGGGTAGAGCTTCTGCGCCATGGCCATGCCGTAGTCGGGCAGGAACACGATCCGGTGGCGCACCCGCGGGTCGTCGGAGAACCGCACCAGATCCTGGACCAGGCGCTTCCCGCCGTCGTCGGCCGGGTGCGCCTTGCCCGCGACGACGATCTGCACGGGCCGGTCCGGGTCCAGCAGCAGCCTGCGCAGCCGGTCCGGGTCGCGCAGCATCAGCGTCAGGCGCTTGTACGAGGGCACGCGCCGGGCGAAGCCGATGGTGAGCACGTCCGGGTCGAGCACGGAGTCCACCCAGCCCAGCTCGGCCTCGGCCGCACCGCGCTGGAGCCAGGAGGCCCGCAGCCGGTCGCGCACCTCCTGGACCAGCTGTTCGCGCAGCACCCGGCGGAGGTCCCACACGTCCTGGTCGGGGATGTCGGCGACGGCGTCCCAGCGGGCCGAGCCGCCGACGGACAGGGCGTCCTCCGTGCGGCCGGCGCCGATCTGGCGGGCACCGAGGCGGACCACCTCGGGGGCCACCCAGGTCGGGGCGTGCACCCCGTTCGTGACCGAGGTGATGGGGACGTCGGCCGGGTCGAATCCGGGCCACAGGCCGGCGAACATCCCCCGGCTGACCGCGCCGTGCAGGGTGGACACCCCGTTGGCCCGCTGGGCCAGGCGCAGCCCCATGACCGCCATGTTGAACACCCCGGGGTCGCCGCCGGGGTACGACTCGGCGCCCAGTTCCAGGATCCGCTCGACGGGTACGCCGGGCAGTTCCCCGCCGTCCCCGAAGTGCCGGGCGACCAGGCCCCGCTCGAAGCGGTCGATGCCCGCGGGGACGGGGGTGTGGGTGGTGAACACCGTCCCGGCGCGCACCGCCTCGACGGCGGCGTCGAAGCCGAGGCCCTGCTCGCGCTCCAGTTCCCTTATGCGTTCGAGCCCGAGGAAGCCCGCGTGGCCCTCGTTGGTGTGGAAGACCTCGGGGTCGGGGTGGCCGCTGATCGCGCAGTAGGCGCGCACCGCGCGCACGCCGCCGATGCCGAGCAGCATCTCCTGGAGCAGGCGGTGGTCGCTGCCGCCGCCGTAGAGCCGGTCGGTCACCTCGCGGGCCGCCACGTCGTTGTCCTCGACGTCGGAGTCGAGGAGCAGCAGCGGTACGCGGCCGACTCGGGCCTGCCAGATGTGCGCGTGCAGGGCGCGGCCGCCGGGGAGGGTCAGCGAGACCCGGGCCGGGGCGCCGTCCTCCTGGCGCAGCAGGTCGAGGGGGAGCTCGTTGGGGTCGAGTACGGGGTAGTGCTCCTGCTGCCAGCCGTCGCGGGAGAGGGACTGGCGGAAGTAGCCGTGGCGGTAGAGCAGTCCCACGCCGATGAGCGGGACGCCGAGGTCACTGGCGGCCTTGAGGTGGTCCCCGGCGAGGATGCCGAGGCCGCCGGAGTACTGGGGCAGGGCGGCGGTGATCCCGAACTCGGGGGAGAAGTAGGCGATCCCGGCGGGCAGACCGCCCGCGGCCTCCTGCCCCTGGTACCACCTCCCGCCGTTGACGTAGTCGTCGAGGTCGGCGGCGGCGACGGCGAGGCGCCGCAGGAACCGGCGGTCGGCCGCCAGTTCCGCGAGCCGGGCCGCTGAGACGGCGCCGAGCAGCCGGACGGGGTCGCCGCCGGCGGCCTGCCAGCCCTCGGGGTCGACGGATTGGAAGAGTTCGCGGGTCTCGGCATGCCACGACCAGCGCAGGTTGCGCGCGAGGTCGGTGAGCGGCAGCAGGGTCTCCGGGAGGACGGGGCGCACGGTGAACCGACGGATAGCCTTCACACGTTCCACCTTCGCAGGGGATTGCGGATCGGAGCGGCCGCACCACGCTGTGCACCCGCGCATCACCCCGGGAAGGCTAGCGACCCGAACGTCTCCCGGCCATGCCGCCTCGGCCCCACCGCCTCCGGCCCCCGTACGGGCGTCCCCGGGGGCCGTAGCGGCGTGGTCGCGGACCAGGACCGGGGCGAGGCGCCGGCGGGGAGGGCCCGGCGGTGCGCGGAGGTGACTTCCGTCGGGGACGAATGCGCGGTCCCCGACGGGGAAACCGAAAGGGAGACCAGGGCATCGTCGCGGCAGTACGGACGGTCACCCGGCACGCAGGCCTCGCAGGCCACCTCCGCGACCGACGCCCACGCCCGCCGCACGCGCAGCTCATGGCACTCGGGTCGGGGAGGAGGGCAGCCACGATGCCGCCCACGAGACCGGCGATCACCGTACCGTCACCCCGCCCGCGTCCGAGACGTGCGGGACGGGCGAGACGGGTCTGACGGATGGTTCCGCACCGTACACCGCCGCTCCTCACCCTGCCTGACGGGGCATCGGCGGACGCCGGTCCGGGGCAGCACGCCCCCGTGTCCCTACGTACGAGTAGTTAACCAGCGACCCGGGTTGGGCGGGGTGAGAGTGGGAAGGGCTCCCCGGGTACGTGTGGTACCCGCACGGCGCACCCGCCCCCAACCTCTCCCGCCACCCGAGTGAACGCGGACAGGAGCGGCCATGCCCGCAGCCCAGCCGTCTTCCGAGCGGCTAGAAACAGAGCGAACAGAGCGTGCACTACCAGCCGTGATACCGGCTGGCCTGTTGTCACCAAGCCCTGCGAACTGCCCCCAGGTGATCCCATCATGATCGGTCGCATTCCCGTGCTGGACGTCCGCCCCGCCGTCGACTGCGGCGCCAGACCCGCCAAGGCGGTGGTGGACGAGGTCTTCGAGATCTCGGCCACCGTGTTCCGCGAGGGACACGACGCCGTGGCAGCCCACGTCGTCCTCAGAGATCCGAGCGGGCGGCTCCGGCCCCCCGTGCCCCTGCGCGAGCTCGCCCCCGGTACCGACCGGTGGGGGGCCCGGGTGTCCGCCGAGGTCGAAGGGAGGTGGACGTACACCGTCGAGGCGTGGAGCGACCCGGTGGCCACCTGGCGGGCCCACGCGGCGATCAAGATCCCCGCCGGGATCGACACCGGGCTGGTGCTGCTGGAGGGCGCCGAGCTGCTCGCCCGGGCCGGCGCCAAGATGCCCAAGCGGGACGGCCGCCTGGCCGTGCTGGCCGCCGCCGACGTCCTGCGGGACGAGGACCGGCCCGCCGCCGAGCGGTACGCGGCCGCCCTCGACCCCGCCGTGGACGCCGCGCTCGCGAAGCGCCCGTACCGCGAGCTGGTGACCGCCGCGAAGCCGCTCGCCCTGCTGGTCGAGCGCAAGCGGGCCCTCTTCGGCTCCTGGTACGAGCTGTTCCCCCGCTCGGAGGGGGCCGTGCTCGAACCGGGCGCCGCTCCGGTCAGCGGGACCTTCCGCACGGCCGCCGAGCGGCTGCCGGCGGTCGCCGCGATGGGCTTCGACGTGGTGTACCTGCCGCCGATCCACCCGATCGGGTCCACATACCGCAAGGGCCCGAACAACACGCTGTCCGCGGGGAGTTGGGATCCGGGCGTGCCGTGGGCGATCGGCTCCACGGAGGGCGGGCACGACGCCGTCCACCCCGACCTGGGCACCATGGAGGACTTCGACGCCTTCGTCGCGCGCGCCCGCGAGCTGGACCTGGAGATCGCGCTGGACTTCGCCCTCCAGTGCTCCCCCGACCACCCCTGGGTGGAGAAGCACCCGGAGTGGTTCCGCCACCGCGCCGACGGGACGATCGCCTACGCCGAGAACCCGCCGAAGAAGTACCAGGACATCTATCCGGTCCACTTCGACACGGACATGGCCGGCATCGTCCGGGAGACGGTACGGATCCTGCGGCACTGGATGGAGCACGGCGTCCGGATCTTCCGGGTCGACAACCCGCACACCAAGCCTGTCGTCTTCTGGCAGAAGGTGATCGCGGACATCAACAAGTCGGACCCGGATGTGATCTTTCTTGCCGAGGCCTTCACCCGCCCGGCGATGATGCGCGCGCTCGCGGCGGTCGGCTTCCAGCAGTCGTACACGTACTTCACCTGGCGCAACACCAAGGCCGAACTCACCGAGTACCTGACCGAGCTGTCGGGGACCCGGTCGGCCTCCGTCATGCGGCCGAATTTCTTCGTCAACACCCCCGACATCCTCCACGAGTACCTTCAGCACGGCGGCCGCCCGGCCTTCGAGGTGCGGGCCGTCCTCGCCGCCACCCTCTCCCCCGCCTGGGGCGTCTACGCCGGTTACGAGCTCTGCGAGGGCACCCCGGTGCGGGCGGGCAGCGAGGAGTACCTGAACTCCGAGAAGTACGAGTTCCGGCCACGCGACTGGGCGGCCGCGGACCGCGACGGCACCACCATCGCCCCGCTGATCACCGCGCTGAACCGGCTCCGCCGGCGCAACCCCGCACTCCAGCAGCTGCGCGACATCCACTTCCATTCGACCGACAACGAACAGGTGATCGCCTATTCGAAGCACGCGGGAGCCAATTCCGTACTGGTGGTCGTCAACCTCGATCCGCACCACACCCAGGAGGCGACGGTCTCGTTGGACATGCCGGTACTCGGCCTCGACTGGCACGGGTCCCTCGCTGTGCGCGACGAGCTCACCGGCGAGACCTATCACTGGGGCAGGGCGAACTACGTGCGCCTAGAGCCGGGCCGTACGCCCGCGCACGTGCTGGCCGCTCTGCGACCGTCCCCGCCCACCGGAGGGTCACCCACCACATGATGATCAACGATCCCGTCCACGACACCTTCGAGGACACCCCCGCCAAGGACCGCGATCCCGACTGGTTCAAACGGGCGGTCTTCTACGAAGTCCTCGTCCGCTCCTTCCACGACACCAACGGCGACGGCGTGGGAGACCTCAAGGGGCTCACCGCCAAGCTGGACTACCTCCAGTGGCTCGGCGTCGACTGCCTCTGGCTCCCGCCGTTCTTCGCCTCACCCCTCCGCGACGGAGGCTACGACGTCTCCGACTACACCTCGGTGCTCCCCGAATTCGGCGACCTCGCCGACTTCGTGGAGTTCGTGGACGCCGCGCACCAGCGCGGCATGCGGGTGATCATCGACTTCGTCATGAACCACACGAGCGACCAGCACGAGTGGTTCCAGCAGTCCCGCAAGGACCCGGAGGGTCCGTACGGCGACTACTACATGTGGGCCGACAACGACAAGCAGTACCAGGACGCCCGCATCATCTTCGTCGACACCGAGTCCTCGAACTGGACGTACGACCCCGTACGCAAGCAGTACTACTGGCACCGCTTCTTCTCGCACCAGCCGGACCTCAACTACGAGAACCCGGCCGTGGTCGAGGAGATCGTCTCGGCACTCCGGTTCTGGCTGGACCTCGGCATCGACGGCTTCCGCCTCGACGCCGTGCCCTACCTGTACGCCGAGGAGGGCACCAACTGCGAGAACCTGCCGCGCACCCACACCCTCCTCAAGCGGGTCCGCGCCGAGATCGACGCGCACTACCCGGACACCGTGCTGCTCGCCGAGGCCAACCAGTGGCCCGAGGACGTCGTCGACTACTTCGGCGACTTCTCCAAGGGCGGGGACGAGTGCCACATGGCGTTCCACTTCCCCGTCATGCCGCGCATCTTCATGGCCGTGCGCAGGGAGTCCCGCTACCCGGTCTCCGAAATCCTGGCCAAGACCCCGGCGATCCCGGAGCGCTGCCAGTGGGGCATCTTCCTGCGCAACCACGACGAGCTCACCCTCGAAATGGTCACGGACGAAGAGCGCGACTACATGTACGCCGAGTACGCCAAGGACCCGCGGATGCGGGCCAACATCGGCATCCGGCGCCGGCTCGCCCCGCTCCTGGACAACGACCGCAACCAGATGGAGCTGTTCACCGCCCTGCTCCTGTCGCTGCCGGGCTCGCCGGTGCTGTACTACGGCGACGAGATCGGCATGGGCGACAACATCTGGCTCGGCGACCGCGACGGCGTGCGCACGCCCATGCAGTGGACCCCGGACCGGAACGCCGGTTTCTCCTCCTGCGATCCGGGCAGGCTGAACCTGCCGGTCATCATGGACCCGGTCCACGGGTACCAGGTCACCAACGTCGAGGCGGCCATGGCATCGCCCTCGTCGCTGTTGCACTGGACCCGCCGGATGATCGAAGTCCGCAAGGCAAACCCCGCCTTCGGACTGGGCTCGTACACGGAACTGCCGTCGTCGAACCCGGCGGTACTGGCATTCCTCCGTGAACACGGGGACGACCTGGTGCTGTGCGTGCACAACTTCTCGCGCTTCGCGCAGCCCACCGAACTGGATCTGCGGTCGTTCAACGGGCGGGTCCCGGTGGAGCTCACGGGTGACGTGCGCTTCCCGCCGATCGGCGAATGGCCGTACCTGCTGACCCTGGCGGGACACGGCTTCTACTGGTTCCGCCTGCGGAACGAGACGCGCACCGAGCTGCGCGCCGAGCAGTAGCCGGACAGAGGCGAACCGAGCCCGAGAACGGGGCGGGCGGCACGCGAATGGGTCAATCGCCCGCCCCTGTAAGGATCATCCTGACCCGACACTCGCACATACGGGAGAAGCAACTGCCGCACATCCGGGACACTCTGCGCATTCTGTGACGGCCCGGGGAAAGGACGCGACGCCATGTCGGAGGCAGCATCCGCCCGGAGTCGGCTGACGGCCGACCGGGCCGCCGGTATCGGCCCGCTGGAACCCATGCTGAGGGCCTGGCTGCCCGCGCAGCGCTGGTTCGCGGGCAAGGGCCGGTCCATCACCAGGCTCAGGGCCGTATCGGCCGCCGAGCTGCTCCCCCCGGGGTCCGCCCCCGGGCTGCTGCACCTGCTCCTCGACGTGGACGGGGACTGCTACCAACTGCTGCTGGGCGTGCGCCCGTCCCTGCCGCCCGCTCTCGCGCCCGCGCTCATCGGCCACGCCGAGGAGGGCCCGTACGCGGGCAGGGCGGTCTACGAGGCGCTGGGCGATCCCCGGCTCGCCTCCATGCTGCTGGAACGATTGCGCTCTCCCGGCGCGCTCGGCCCGCTCCGCTTCGACCGGGACCCGGACGCGCCGATCCCGGCCGGGCTGATGCCCCGTCCGCTCTCCGGCGAGCAGACCAACTCCTCGCTGATTTACGGGGATTCGTACATCCTGAAGGTGTTCCGACGGGTAGGCCCCGGGGTCAATCCGGACCTGGAGCTGCCCAGAGCGCTGGCCGCCGCCGGCTGTGCCCGGGTCCCGGCGCCGGTCGCCTGGTACGAGGCCGAGCTGCCCGGCAGCGAGCCGCTGACCCTGGGCGTCTTGCAGCCGTACCTGCGCGGCTCCGACGACGGCTGGCAGCTCGCGCTGCGCAGGCTCGGCGCGGGAGCCGACTTCACCGCCGAGGCGCACGCGCTCGGCCGGGCCACCGCCGAGGTGCACAGCGCGCTCGCGTCGGCCCTGCCCACCGTCGCGCTCGGCCCTGAGCAGACCGCCCGGCTGGCCGCCGGGATGACGGCGCGGCTGGCCGCCACCGCCCGGGAGGTGCCCGCGCTGCGGACCTTCGAGGCGGGGCTGCGGGGCGCCTTCGACGCCCTCGCCGCCTCCCGCGGGGCAGGCGTCTCGGCCCAGCGGATCCACGGGGACCTCCACCTGGGGCAGACCCTGCGCACCCTCGACGGCTCGTGGTCGTTGATCGACTTCGAGGGCGAGCCGGCCCGGCCGCTGGCCGACCGGCGCCGTCCCGAACCGGCGGTGCGCGACATCGCCGGGATACTGCGCTCCTTCGACTACGCCGCCCGCTCGCACCGGCCGTTCGCCCCCGCGTGGGCGGACGACTGCCGGGCCGCCTTCTGCGAGGGCTACGCCCGCACCACCGGCCGCGACCCCCGGGAGGACCCGGTGCTGCTGCGGGCGTACGAGACCGACAAGGCGGTGTACGAGGCCCGCTACGAGTTCCGGCACCGCCCCGACTGGCTGCACGTCCCGATGGCCGCGATCCGGCGGCTCTCGGAACCCGTCCGCCCCGCCCACCGCGTGCCGCCCACCCCGGCCGCACCGGGCTCCCTCTCCCCGCACCCCCATCAGAAGCCCCCGAGGAGGCCGCTCGCGTGAGCGCCGCACGACAGCCGTCACCGACCGTCCGCGACGAATCCGGGGCCTCCAACCCGGCCGCGAGAAAGCCCCGCACCCCCCGCGCCCGACGGGCCGCCCCCGCGCACGGGGTCCGGTCGGCGCCCGCGCTGGGCGCCGGGGACCGGGCCCGGCTGCTGGAGGGCCGCCACCACGACCCGCACGGGGTGCTGGGCGCCCGCCCGCAGCGCGGCGGCGTCTCCTTCAGGGTGCTGCGCCCGTACGCCAAGGCGGTCACGGTCGTCGCCAAGGGGCTGCGGGCGGAGCTCCACGACGACGGGGACGGGCTGTTCTCGGGGCTGCTGCCGCTCGCCGAGGTGCCGGACTACCGGCTGCTGGTGGCGTACGACGGCGACGAGATCGAGGTGCACGACCCGTACCGCTTCCTGCCGGCGCTGGGCGAGCTGGACCTGCACCTGATCGGCGAGGGCCGGCACGAGGAGCTCTGGACGGCGCTGGGCTCCCGGCCGATGGAGCACCAGGGGGTGGCCGGCACCCGCTTCACGGTGTGGGCGCCGAACGCCCAGGGCGTCCGCGTCGCCGGGGACTTCTCGTACTGGGACTCCGTCGCCTACCCGATGCGCTCGCTCGGCTCCACCGGTGTGTGGGAGCTGTTCCTGCCGGGCGTCGGCGCCGGGACGCTGTACAAGTACGACATCACGCGGCCCGACGGCAGCCACACCATGCGCGCCGACCCGATGGCCCGGGCCGCCGAGGTCCCGCCGGCCAACGCCTCCGTCGTCACGGTCTCGACGTACGAGTGGAACGACGCGGGGTGGATGGCCGGGCGCGGTGCGCGGCCGCCGCACCAGGCGCCGTTCTCGGTGTACGAGGTGCACCTGGCGTCCTGGCGGCCCGGGCTCTCCTACCGGCAGCTCGCGGAGCAGCTCCCCGCGTACGTGAAGGATCTCGGCTTCACCCACGTGGAGCTGATGCCGGTCGCCGAGCACCCCTTCGGCGGCTCGTGGGGCTACCAGGTCACCGGCTTCTACGCGCCGACCTCCCGGATGGGCTCGCCGGACGACTTCCGCTTCCTGGTGGACGCGCTGCACCAGGCCGGGATCGGAGTGATCGTCGACTGGGTGCCCGCGCACTTCCCGCGCGACGACTGGGCGCTCGCCGAGTTCGACGGCCGGCCCCTGTACGAGCACCACGACCCGCGGCGGGCCGCGCACCCGGACTGGGGGACGCTGGAGTTCGACTACGGCCGCAAGGAGGTCCGCAACTTCCTCGTCGCGAACGCCGTGTACTGGTGCGAGGAGTTCCACGTCGACGGACTGCGCGTGGACGCGGTGGCCTCGATGCTGTACCTCGACTACTCGCGCACCGAGGGCGAGTGGGCGCCCAACGAGCACGGCGGGCGGGAGAACCTCGACGCGGTGACGCTGCTCCAGGAGATGAACGCCACGGTGTACCGGCGCTGCCCGGGCGTGGTGACGATCGCGGAGGAGTCCACGGCCTGGGAGGGGGTGACACGGCCCACCGACGCGGGCGGGCTCGGCTTCGGGCTGAAGTGGAACATGGGCTGGATGAACGACACGCTGCGGTACATGTCGAAGGAGCCGGTGCACCGCAAGTACCACCACCACGACATGACCTTCGGGATGGTCTACGCGTTCAGCGAGAACTACGTCCTGCCGATCTCGCACGACGAGGTCGTGCACGGCAAGGCGTCGCTGGTGTCGAAGATGCCCGGCGAGGACTGGTGGCAGAAGCGGGCCGCGCACCGGGCGTACCTGGGGTTCATGTGGGCCCACCCGGGCAAGCAACTGCTCTTCATGGGGCAGGAGTTCGCCCAGGGCTCGGAGTGGTCGGAGGCGTACGGGCCGGACTGGTGGCTGCTGGACAGCTCCTACCCGGCGGCCGAGGACCACCAGGGGGTGCGCCGCCTGGTGGGCGACCTGAACCGCACGTACGCGGCGGCGCCCGCGCTGTGGGAGCGGGACAGCGTCCCGGAGGGCTTCGCCTGGGTGGATTCCGACGCCGCCGAGGACAACGTGTTCGCCTTCCTGCGGTACGCGCAGGACGGCTCGCAGCTGCTGGCGGTGTCGAACTTCTCCCCGGTGGTCCGGCACGGGTACCGGCTCGGGGTGCCGCAGGAGGTCCCGCTGTGGCGGGAGGTCCTCAACACCGACATGCAGCGCTACGGGGGCAGCGGCATCCACCACACGGCGCCGCTGCGCCCGGAGCCGGTGCCGGCCCAGGGGCGGGCGGCCAGCCTGCGGCTGACCCTGCCGCCGCTGGCCACGGTCTGGTTCAGGCCGTAGCGGCGGGGGCCCCGGCCAGGTGCTCCTCCAGCTCCATGAGCAGCTTGCGCTTGGCCCGGGCCCCGACCATCTGCCGTACGGGCTCGCCGTCCCGGAAGACGATCAGGGTCGGCATGGACAGCACTCCGTACCGCGTGACGGTCGCGGGGTTGGTGTCCGCGTCGACCTGCACCACCTTGAGCCGGTCCGCCTCCTCGGCCGCGATCGCGGAGAGCACGGGGGCGAGCTGACGGCAGGGGCCGCACCAGTCCGCCGTGAACTCCACGAGGACGGTCCTGCCCCGCTCGCCGAGCACCTGGGCGTCGAAGCCCGCGTCGGTCACCTGGTCCACGCCGTGAGCCCTCATGCCGGGTCCCCCGTTCCTGTCCGTCGTCGTCATCCGGTCATCTCGCAGCGCGGGGCCGGCGGCCCGTACGTCCCCGGCCCGCCCGGCTCGGGCCCGGCGGTGGCCCGGTCGGCCGTCGCCAGCTGGCGGGCCACCTGGTCCCGTACGCCGGTCAGCCGGCCGATCAGGGCGTCCAGCTCGGCGAGCTTGCGCCGGTAGACGGCGAGCGAGGCGGGGCAGGAGTCCCCGGCGGGGTGCCCGGCGCGCAGGCAGTCCACGAAGGGCCGCGTCTCCTCCAGCTCGAACCCGAAGTCCTGGAGGGTGCGGATCTCGCGCAGCAGCCGCAGGTCGTCCTCGTCGTAGGTGCGGTAGCCGTTGTCGGCCCGCCGGGCGGTCAGCAGCCCCCGGGATTCGTAGTACCGCAGGGTCCGGGTGCTGGTCCCGGCCCGCTCCGCCAGTTCGCCGATGCGCATGGGGCGACCGTATTCCTTGACGCCGACGTCAGGGCAAGGGCCGGGTCGCGGGGAGTCACGGGGGGTTGCGCCGGCGGGCTCTGGCTGAAACCTTGTGGTGGGAGTGGATCTTCCGCTGTACCGATTACCGGACAGTCGCTGAGAAACCCGACGAATGCCCCTAACTCCCTAGGATGTTCCTACGAGTTATGGGCTTGTTTGTTTGGTCTGTAGGCGCAGCGGCCTGGCCACTTCTACGGTGTGCCGTGTGCACTCCAGCCCACCTTTCAATGCCCCCGCCGCGCGTCGTCTCCGCGCGGCCCTGGGCATGGCGCCCGGCCACGTCGCCTATGGCCTGCGCGCCCAGTACGGACTGCTTGTCGCGCCCGAGACCGTGATGGCCTGGGAACGTGGCGAGATTTCGCCCACCTCCGCCGAGCTGACGGCTCTCGCCGGTGTCCTGTGGTGTTCCCCCGGGGAGCTGATCGCAGAGCCGGTCAGTCTTCGCGAACACCGGATATCCAGGGGGCTGGCCGCCGAGGAGCTGGCCCGGCGGGTCGGCCTGGAGGCGAGCGCGTACCAGAAGATGGAGGACGCCGGACGCTGGAAGGGCAACGAGCGCCAGTCCGCGGCCCTCGCGCTGGTGCTGGGGCTGACGCTGGCCCAGTTCGTGACGGCCACGGGCAAGGACGAGGAGCTCGCCGAGGTGCTGCGCAGCGCGGTCACCACGCGCTGGCAGGCGTACGTGAAACCGCTGTCGAAACTGCTGCCGATCCCCCGGCCCCACCTGGAGCGGGTACTGGAGCGGCTGTACGGGGACTACCAGTCCCGGATGGTGGCGACCCTGAGCTGGGGCGGCGCCGAGGGCTCGGCGGGGGCGGGCGACGCGGGCCGGGAGTTCCTGGCCGAGATCGTCGGGCGGTTCTGGGACCTCGCGGGGCGTGCGGCGTAGGACACATCCGGGCGGCCCCGGCCCTGCGGCGATCGGCCCCGGCCCGTCCCGGGAGGGAGCGGACCGGGGCCGTTCGGCCGCGCAAGAGGGGTCGGAGGTCCCGGACGGTCCCGCGCCGCGGGACAACGGGACCGGGCCGCGTCTAGAACACCGACTCGGCCTCGTACATCCGCTCCTCGGGCACGGTCTTCAGCTCGGTGACCGCGTGGGCCAGCGGGGCCATCACGATGTCCGTGCCGCGCAGGGCGGTCATGTTGCCGAACTCGCCGCGGTGGACGGCCTCCACCGCGTGCCAGCCGAAGCGGGTCGCGAGGACGCGGTCGTAGGCGGTGGGCGTGCCGCCGCGCTGGACGTGGCCGAGGATGACCGGGCGCGCCTCCTTGCCCAGGCGCCGCTCCAGCTCGACGGCGAGGCGGTTGCCGATGCCGGCGAAGCGCTCGTGGCCGTACTGGTCGATCGCCCCCTTCTCGTACGGCATGGAGCCCTCGGCCGGGTGCGCGCCCTCGGCGACGCAGATCACGGCGAACTTCTTCCCGCGGGCGAAGCGCTCCTCCACCATCTTCACCAGGGCGTCCACCTCGAAGTCGCGCTCCGGCAGACAGATGCCGTGGGCGCCGCCGGCCATGCCGGACTCCAGCGCGATCCAGCCGGCGTGGCGGCCCATGACCTCGACGACCATCACGCGCTGGTGCGACTCGGCGGTGGTCTTGAGGCGGTCGATGGCCTCCGTGGCGACCATGACGGCGGTGTCGAAGCCGAAGGTGCGGTCGGTGGAGGAGATGTCGTTGTCGATGGTCTTCGGTACGCCGACGACCGGCATCCCGGCGTCCGACAGCATCCGGGCGGCGGTCAGGGTGCCCTCGCCGCCGATCGGGATGAGGGCGTCGATGCCGTAGCGCGTGGCCAGTTCCTGCGCGTTCTCGGCGGCCTCGTGGAGGCGGGCGCGCTCCATGCGGGCCGAACCGAGGATCGTGCCGCCGCGGGCGAGGATGCCGCTGACGGCGTTGATGTCGAGGGGGCGGAAGTTGCCGTCGAGGAGGCCCTTGAAGCCGTCCTCGAAGCCGATGATCTCGTCCCCGTGCCCGACTGCGGCGCGGTGTACGACCGACCGGATGACAGCGTTGAGGCCCGGACAGTCGCCGCCCGCGGTGAGAACTCCGATACGCATCGTGCTGTGTCTCCTGCTCCTGGTCGTACCTGGCCTTCCGCGTGCGGGCGGACGGCCGTACATATGAAGGGCGTATTGATGAAGCGTGTCCGATTCTTCCACGTACCCGGGGTGCGGCGCGCTCTGTGCCACACCGGTCCGAGGGCCTTTCGACCCCTCTGGGCAGGCCCTTTTCCCGGCGGGCGTCCTATCCAGCCGCAGAGGTATCGTCAAGGGGGCAAGCCCTCACCAACCGGGTCAATCACGCCGTGGACCCGCTCGACCCGCTCGACCCGCTCGGCGGCCGCCGCGGTGGGGCGGTGCCCGCACCAGCATCCGCGTCCGCTCGCGCTCGCGCTTTCGGACGGACCAGCCACAGACATGGACGGAGAGCACGCGTGACGCGCAGCGTGTACGTGACCGGTATCGAGCGGGGGGACGGCCGCCAGGTCGTCGAGCTGGGGATCATGGAGCTGCTGACCCGGCAGACGGGCCGGGTCGGCGTGTACCGCCCCCTGCTCCATGACAGCCCCGACCGGCTCTTCGACCTCCTCAAGGCCCGGTACCGGATCGACCAGGACGCTTCGACGGCCTACGGCATGGAGTACCAGCAGGCCTCGGCCATCCTGGCCGAGAAGGGCACCGACGAGCTGGTGTCGCAGCTGGTGGACCGCTACCACCGGGTGGCCCGGGACTACGAGGTCATGCTGGTCCTCGGCACCGACTACGCCAACACCAACCTGCCCGACGAGCTCGCACTGAACGCCCGCCTCGCCAACGAGCTGGGCGCGGTCGTCGTCCCCGTCGTGGGCGGCACCAGGCACGCCGCCGAGGCCGTCCGCTCCGAGGCGCGCAACGCCTACCGCGCGTACGAGTCGCTGGGCTGCCACGTCGTCGCGATGATCGTCAACCGGGTGGCCGCCGAGGACCGCGAGCCGATCGCCGAGCGGCTGGCCGCCCGCCTCCCGGTCCCCTGCTACGTGCTGCCGGACGACAAGTCCCTGTCGGCCCCGACCGTCGCCCAGATCACCCGGGCGCTCGGCGGTGAGGTGCTCCTCGGTGACGAGGCCGGGCTGGCCCGCGACGCGCTGGACTTCGTCTTCGGCGGCGCCATGCTGCCGAACTTCCTGAACGCCCTGACGCCCGGCTGCCTGGTCGTCACCCCCGGGGACCGCTCCGACCTGGTCATCGGCGCCCTGGCCGCCCACACCTCGGGCACCCCGCCGATCGCCGGCGTACTGCTGACCCTGAACGAGCGCCCGGGCCCGGCCATCCTGACGCTGGCCTCCAAGCTCGCCCCGGGCACCCCGGTCGTCTCGGTCGCCGGGAACAGCTTCCCCACCGCGGCCGAACTCTTCTCGCTGCAGAGCCGGTTGAACTCGGCCACCCCGCGCAAGCTGGAGACCGCGCTCGGCCTCTTCGAGCGGCACGTGGACACCGCCGAGCTGCGCGACCTGCTGTCGGTGGCCCGCTCGGAGCGCGTCACCCCGATGATGTTCGAGCACGAGCTGCTGGAGCGGGCCCGCTCCGAGCGCCGCCGCGTGGTCCTTCCCGAGGGGACCGAGGAGCGCGTGCTGCGCGCCGCGGACGTGGTGCTGCGCCGGGGGGTCTGCGACCTGACCCTGCTGGGCGAGGAGCCGGTGATCCTGAAGAAGGCCGCCGACCTCGGCATCGACATCTCGGCCGCGCAGCTCATCGACCCGGCGAAGTCCCCGCTGCGGGAACGGTTCGCCGCCTATTACGCCCAGGCCCGCGCCCACAAGGGCATGACCGTCGAGCTCGCCCACGACGTGGTCACCGACGTGAACTACTTCGGCACCCTGATGGTGCAGGAGGGCCTGGCCGACGGCATGGTCTCCGGCTCGGTGCACTCCACTGCGGCGACCATCCGCCCGGCTTTCGAGATCATCAAGACAAAGCCGGAGGCGTCCATCGTCTCCTCGGTGTTCTTCATGTGCCTGGCCGACCGGGTCCTCGTCTACGGGGACTGCGCGGTCAACCCGGACCCCGACGCCGAGCAGCTCGCGGACATCGCCGTCCAGTCGGCCGCCACCGCCGCCGCCTTCGGCGTCGAGCCGCGGATCGCGATGCTGTCGTACTCGACCGGCACCTCGGGCTCGGGCGCGGACGTGGACAAGGTCCGCAAGGCCACCGAGCTCGTCCGGGCGCAGCGCCCGGACCTGGCCGTCGAGGGCCCGATCCAGTACGACGCGGCCGTGGAGCCCTCGGTCGCCGCGACCAAGCTGCCCGGGTCCGACGTGGCCGGGCGGGCGACCGTGCTGATCTTCCCCGACCTCAACACGGGGAACAACACGTACAAGGCCGTGCAGCGCTCGGCGGGCGCCGTCGCGGTCGGCCCCGTGCTCCAGGGTCTGCGCAAGCCGGTCAACGACCTCTCGCGCGGCGCGCTGGTGCAGGACATCGTCACCACCGTGGCCATCACCGCCATCCAGGCGCAGGGCGCGCCGGCGCCCACCGCCTGACCTCTCCCCCCTCCGTCCGCGACAAGGAAAGACCCCACCGTGACCGCATCGCGCGTACTCGTCCTCAACTCCGGCTCCTCGTCGGTCAAGTACCAGCTCCTCGACATGGCGGACCGGTCCCGCCTCGCCGTCGGCCTGGTGGAGCGGATCGGGGAGGAGACCTCCCGTCTCGTCCACGAGCCGCTGACCGGCCCCGGCGCCGCCGGCGGCAGGCGCGAGCAGCTCGGGCCGATCGCCGACCACGGGGCGGCGCTGCGGGCCGTCGCGGCGGAGCTGGCGGCCGACGGGCTGGGGCTGGACTCCCCCGAACTGGCGGCCGTGGGCCACCGGGTGGTGCACGGCGGTACGAAGTTCACCCGGCCGACCGTGATCGACGACACGGTGCTGGCGGAGATCCGCAGCCTGATCCCGCTGGCCCCGCTGCACAACCCGGCGAACGTGACGGGCATCGAGGTGGCGCGGGAGCTGCGCGCGGACCTCCCCCAGGTGGCCGTCTTCGACACCGCCTTCCACGCGACGATCCCGGAGTACGCGGCCCGGTACGCGATCGACGCCGCGACCGCCGACAAGTACGCCATCCGGCGGTACGGCTTCCACGGCACCTCCCACGCGTACGTCTCGCGGGCGACGGCCGGGCTGCTCGGCAAGGCCCCGGAGGAGGTCAACGTGATCGTGCTGCACCTGGGCAACGGCGCCTCCGCGTCGGCGGTCCGGGGCGGGGTCTGCGTGGAGACCTCGATGGGCCTGACCCCGCTGGAGGGCCTGGTCATGGGTACGCGTTCCGGCGACCTGGACCCGGCGGTGGTCTTCCACCTGGCGCGGGTGGGCGGCCTCTCGGTGGATGAGATCGATTCGCTCCTGAACAAGAAGAGCGGTCTGCTGGGCATGTGCGGGGACAACGACATGCGCGAGGTGCTGCGGCGGGCGGGCGAGGGCGACGAGGCCGCGGCCCTGGCCTTCGCGGCGTACGTCCACCGGCTGAAGAAGTACATCGGGGCCTATTCGGCGGTGCTCGGCCGGGTGGACGCGGTGGCGTTCACTGCCGGGGTCGGCGAGAACGCCCACCAGGTCCGCGAAGCTGCGGTGGACGGCCTGGCCGAGCTGGGCCTCGCGCTGGACCTGGAGGCCAATGCCGCGCGCTCCCCGGAGCCGCGGCTGGTCTCGGCGGAGTACGCCCGGGTGGCCGTGGCCGTGGTCCCGACGGATGAGGAACTGGAGATCGCCACCCAGGCGTACGCGCTGGTTACTCAGTAGTCACTTTGGACTTTCCGCCAGACGGAATATTCCGCTGCGAAACAAACCGATAGGATCCGCTCCATGCGCCGTTCCAAAATCGTCTGCACCCTGGGCCCCGCCGTCGACTCGTATGACCAGCTGAAGCTGCTCATCGAGGCAGGTATGAACGTGGCCCGATTCAACTTCAGCCACGGTTCCCAGGCAGAACACCAGGAGCGGTACGACCGCGTCCGGAAGGTGTCCGAGGACACCGGCCGCGCCGTGGGCGTCCTCGCCGACCTCCAGGGCCCGAAGATCCGTCTGGAGACCTTCGCCGAGGGCCCCGTCGAGCTGGTGCGCGGTGACGAGTTCACCATCACCACCGAGGACGTCCCGGGTGACAAGTCCATCTGCGGCACCACCTACAAGGGCCTGCCGGGCGACGTCTCCAAGGGCGACCAGATCCTGATCAACGACGGCAACGTCGAGCTCCGGGTGACCGAGGTCGACGGCTCGCGCGTCAAGACCATCGTCATCGAGGGCGGTGTCATCTCGGACCACAAGGGCATCAACCTGCCGGGTGCCGCCGTCAACGTCCCCGCCCTGTCGGAGAAGGACGTCGACGACCTCCGTTTCGCCCTGCGGATGGGCTGCGACATGGTCGCCCTGTCCTTCGTCCGCGACGCCGATGACGTCAAGGACGTCCACAAGGTGATGGACGAGGTCGGCCGCCGGGTCCCCGTCATCGCCAAGGTGGAGAAGCCGCAGGCCGTCGAGAACATGGCGGCCGTGGTGGACGCCTTCGACGCCGTCATGGTGGCCCGCGGCGACCTGGCCGTCGAGTACCCGCTCGAGAAGGTCCCGATGGTCCAGAAGCGACTCATCGAGATGTGCCGCCGCAACGCCAAGCCGGTGATCGTCGCGACCCAGATGATGGAGTCGATGATCACCAACTCCCGCCCGACGCGCGCGGAGGCGTCCGACGTCGCCAACGCGATCCTCGACGGCGCGGACGCGGTCATGCTGTCCGCCGAGTCCTCCGTGGGCGCGTACCCGATCGAGACCGTCAAGACGATGTCGAAGATCGTCACGGCGGCCGAGGAGGAGCTCCTCTCCAAGGGCCTGCAGCCGCTGGTCCCGGGCAAGAAGCCCCGTACGCAGGGCGGCGCCGTCGCCCGCGCCGCGTGCGAGATCGCGGACTTCCTCGACGCGAAGTCGCTGGTCGCCTTCACGCAGTCCGGTGACACCGCCCGCCGGCTCTCGCGCTACCGCGCGTCCCAGCCGATCCTGGCCTTCACCACCGACCAGGGCACCCGCAACCAGCTCACGCTGAGCTGGGGCGTCGAGTCGTACGTCGTCCCGCACGTGGACAACACCGACGCGATGGTCGACATCGTGGACGCGGAGCTGCTCAAGCTCAACCGCCACAACCAGGGCGACACCATGATCATCACGGCCGGCTCGCCCCCCGGCGTCCCGGGCACGACCAACATGGTCCGCGTCCACCACCTGGGCGGCGACGCGAGCGCCTGACCCGGCCCGCACCCGCCTGACTCTGCCGCACAGAGGCCGAGGGCGGCGCCCCGGATCCCTCGAGGATCCCGGGGCGCCGCCCTCGGCGCGTTTCTAGCTACCGATGATGGGAGCAGGAGTACGCCGCCCACCTCACGCCGCGCAACGCGATCGTCAAAGCCGAGGTCGCCGCGGCCGCCGAGGCCCGCAAGGCCACCGAGGCGATGATCGAGTCGCTCGGCCAGGCCTGGCTCGCCGATCAGATCCTGACCTGGCAGAAGTACTGGACCGGCAAGCCGACCACCACGTGGAATTATCCCGGCGCCGCCGCGTTCCCCAAGGCCAACACGGACCTGGCGACCGCGCGCACCAAGGCGGCCGACCATGCGAAGATCGCCGCCACCGCCTCGACCGCGGCCAAGTCGGCCGCCGACAAGGCCGGGGCCGCGCAGACCAGCGCGTGGACCATTGCGGATGGCGCGAAGACCCCCCGGGGCCGCGGTCTGCTGTTCGCCCAGCAGTCGGTCCAGGTCGCCAAGGCTTCGGCCGCCGCGAAGGCCGCGCTGACCGCGTCGAACGCCGCCAAGGCCACCGTCGCCGACAGCAAGACCCTCTACGCGCTGGCGCAGACCCAGTCGCACGCCCTGAACGCCGAGTTCCGACGGGTGGCCGCCCAGGAGGCCGCCGCCCAGGCCAAGGCCGCCGCGACTTCGGCCGCCGCCCAGGCGAAGGCCGCCGCGGACAACGCCGCCAAGGCCGCGCAGACCAAGGCCGAGACCGCGCAGGAGACCGCGCGCAAGGCCGCGGGAACGGCCAAGGCCGAGCGCGCGAAGGCCGAGAAGGAAAAGGCCACCGCGGCGTCGGAGCGCCAGAAGTCCGCCGCCGAACGCGTCAAGGCCCAGGCGGCCGAGCAGCGCGCGGCGAACGAACGAGAGACGGCGGGGCACGCGCGTACCGCCGCACAGGGCTCCGTGGCGACGGCCTGGGAGGAGGTGCAGAAGGCGGAAGGCGCCGAGCGCCGGGCCACCGATGCGCGGGATAGGGCGACGGAGGCCGAACGCAACAAGCAGGCCACGGCCTCGCGCGCCGCCTCCCTCGAAGCTGCTGCTGCCGCCAACGTCGGCACGGCGGCGGCGGCCACAGCCACCCGGAACGCGGCCACGGCCGCACGCGGAGCCGCCAACGAGGCGGCGACCGCCGCGACCGCGGCCCGTGAGGCGGCTGACGAAGCGGGCACAGCCGCAGTCAGCTCCCGCGCCGCCGCGATCCGCGCCGAAGGCGCCGCCGAGCGGTCTGCTGCGGCCACGAACAAGGCCTGGGCCGCGTACGAGACCACGACCGCGGCCGCCGCGACCTCACATGCCGCCGCCGCCGATGCCATCGACGCCTCCGACGCGGCTTCGGGGAACGCCGCCAAGGCCGAGACCGACGCGAAGGCTGCGCAGGCTGCGTCGCTCAAGGCGAGCACGGAGGCCGCAGCCGCCCGTACCGAGTCGATCAAGACCGCGGCCTGGTCGGCCGTCACCGCCGGACACGCCTACGCCACCAGCCAGGCGGCCTCGGCCGCCCGCGACTCGGCGGCCCAGGCCGTCCAGCCGGCCAACACGGCCATCGCGATGGGCACCCCCTATCGGGAGACTGACTCCGCGGCGGCCTTCGCCGTCCTGGTCGGCCAGTCGTCCAAGACCCACGCCGAGCAGCAGGCCGCTGCGGCCACCGCCAAGGCGAACGAGGCCACCAAGGCCGCGGCCGACGCGAAGGCATCGTCGAGAAGGTGCGCAAGAGCGGGCCGTCGGTTGCATTCTGCTTCGTGAAGCCGAAGTCCCTCGCCGGACCGGCGAGGTTCGCCATGAGCACGGCAGGAGCAGCGGCGCAGAACGACGTGCCCGAGCCGCCGTGCCTGAAGGCCGTTTCAGGTGGCCCCAACCTGAAGACCCACTTCCGTGACCACAAGGGATTGGCCGAGGCGGTGCTCGGCAAGAAGTACGGGAAGTGGGAGACGGCCGAGGGCGGCGACCAATACCTCAAGGACATGTTCGAGCTGGTGACCACGCAGCGCCTCAAGTACAAGGGAGTCGGAAAGCTCCACAAGGCGGACCACGACGGTCAGCACTCGGACAAGCTCATCTTCGAAGGCGAAGGAGTTACTCTGGTCCTCAAGCTGGACGGTGAGTTCCAGACCGCTGGAGTCAGGCAAGGGCATGGCCGGCGAAATCACCATTGACGGCAAGAGGCTGGGGTCATCTTGACGGACATCACCCTCCTCTTCGCCACCTTGGGCCACACGGTTGTCAGCGACATCCAGGTGCCCGGGTACATCGACAGGGACGGTCCGATTCCCCAGTTCGTCCCCCTGCCCAGGACCTTCTACCTGGTGAGGGAGAAGGACTACGTCCAGTTCGACGCACCCCTGTCACAGGACTTCCTGACGTTCCGCATCGTGGAACAGCCGACACCTCCCGAGAACCTTGACGAGGACGAGGAGTTCGCCACCAGTTCCTACGACCGGCTGTTCCTCTCCGAGGACCTGTCCTCGTTCGCGGTCACACGGATCAGGTGCCTCGTCAGCGACGGGCCGTCTTCCGGAGAAGTCCTCGTCAAATGCGCCGAGTTCGAATTCGAGAACTCGTCGTACCTGTTCGCGGACCCGCGCAACCTCTTCGGAATCCGACTCGCGGGGCACGGAGCGTACGACCGCTGGAAGGCTTGGGCAGAGAACCCCGAAGCGCCCGATGGCACGCTCCGAGAAGTCGTCTGGACACCTGGCAGCTGACTGCCCGGGCCCCTCGGCCGACGGATGAACGACGAAGCTCCCGGCAGCGGATGCTGCCGGGAGCTTCGTCGTGCGTGCGGACTATTCCGGCGGGCCGACGTAGTTCTTGAGGCCCGGGACGGTGAGGGTGCCGCCGAACTGGCCGGCCTGGACGACCTTGACGTCCGTGAAGAACGCGAAGGGAACGTTCAGCGGCGGCGGGCTGTTCGGGGTGAACTCGATCGGGATCAGTCCGAACAGGTTCCCCTTGAGGCTCTCGGTGTACATCGTCACCGTGCCGCCGCGGATCTTGGACGTGGAGCCGGGACGGGACTTCAGGTGCGCGACGTTCCCCTCCTTGCCCACCGTCTGGTACAGGTCCTTGATGTCCAGAGAGTCCGCGGTGAACTTCAGGACTTTCTTGATCTTGCCGCTCCCCGTCTTCACCTCGACGATGCCGTGGTAGTCCAGGCCGTAGAGGGTCAGCAGGGAACTGTCGAGGTACCAGGGCTGGTCGGGCAGGAGCGGGATGCCCGGCTCCAGCTTGGCGTCGGCCAGGGCCTTGGCGTCGAGGGTCGGGCAGGGGAAGGGGTCCTTCCCGTTCGCGTCCTTGCTCGCCGAGGCCGAGGGAGAGGGGGACGGCGAGGTCTTGTCCTCGTCCTCCTTCTTCTCCTTCTCCGCCTTGTCCTTGGCGGCCTTGTCCTTGTCGGTCGCCTTGCCCGTCTCGTCCTTCGGCTTCGTCGTGGTGTCCTTGACGGCCTGGGGCAGTTCCTCGACCTTCGCGCCGGCCGTCTTCGCCGCCTCGCGGATCGCGTCCGCCGACGGGTCGGGGGTGGGCGCCGTGGACGTGGAGGGCGCCGGGGTGACCGGCTTCTGCGCGTCCTTGAGGGGCTTGCCGAGCTCGTCGAAGAACTCCTTGACCTTGTCTCCGACGCCCAGCGGGTCGAGCGGGTTCGGGGTCTTGGAGGCGGACGGTGAGGCACTCGCGCCCGTGGACGGGGTGGCCGCCGGGGAGCTCTGCTTTCCGGCGTTCGACTCCTCGGCCGGCTTGGACTCCGGCTTCGGTGCCGAAGGCGTGGTACCGGGCTTGGGCGCCACGCTGGCACCGGGCGACGGGGTCGCGGTGGGCGAGGTGCTCGCACTCGGTGAAGGCGACTTCGACGGGCTCGGGGAAGCCGACTCCGCGGGCTCGTCGGACCGTGTCACGCACGGACCGGGCGCGAAGGGGATGTCCTTGTCGTCGGCCAGGGCCAGCTTGGGGGCCATGCCCATCCCGACGAACACGGCGGTCGGCATGGCCGCCAGTGCCATCGTCT
Organism: Streptomyces antarcticus; assembly: GCF_026627255.1. Lineage (GTDB taxonomy): Bacteria > Actinomycetota > Actinomycetes > Streptomycetales > Streptomycetaceae > Streptomyces > Streptomyces antarcticus. Next base: position 354,136 of record NZ_JAPNLM010000001.1, read on the forward strand.
TGCCGACGGGTATCTGGAACTTGGTCAGCAGCGACTTCCTGGGCGCCGCGTGTCGCGGGCCTTTTCTCTCACGGGACTCCGCATCTGGGGCCGAACCCCGCTGCGTCTCGTCACCCCGCACTGTTCCTCCCGCCATCGGCGTGGGCAGTCGTCTCGGTCGCGTAAGCCGTTTCCGTGTCGCGGGGACCGGGGATCCCCATCGGGCCGTCGGCGAACGCGACCGCCTTGGCCGCCGCCGCGTCCTGTTCCTCTTCCGGGGCCGCCGGCTTGCCGGGAACCCATGCGAGGGCCAGGGCGCCGCCGATCAGCGAGAACAGGAAACCGAGGAAGAAGCCGCCCAGGTTGGACACCGGCAGGGAGACCAGGGCCAGGAGGATCGAGGCCACCCCGGCGAAGACTCGGATGCCCTGCTGGAACCAGAGGGACACACCCAGGGTCATCAGCAGGACGCCGATGATCAGCGAGCCCGCACCGGCGGTCGTGGCCATGGCGATCGTGATGTTGCCCAGGCGGAGGTCCGCGTAGGGGAAGTACGCGATCGGGAAGCCCCCGAAGAGAATGAAGAGCCCCGCCCAGAAGGGGCGGTGACCCCTCCAGTCGCGGAAGCGGTGGCGCACCACGGTGAGCCAATGTTCGTCTGTGGAGCGAACCGGGGCCTCGGCGTTCATGGACAACAGCTCCCTGGAAACGGTGGTACGGAAAACCATGTGGTGCCCGGGAGGGCCGGCGACGACATCCGCAACCGCCCTCCCGGTCACACACCGGAGCCGACTACTTCACGTCGGAGTCCTTGTAGCACGGCTGGTCGCCGCTGAGCAGGCGCAGCTTGAGGTCCGGCAGCGTGAACGTACCCGCCGTCGTCGCCCAGGCCTTCTGCTTCACGTCCGTCAGCACGGCCTTCTTGGCGCGCTGCGCGAACAGGGCGCCGTTCGCCACCGTGCCGGCCTGCGGCGCGGTGGGGTGCTCCTTGGTGCCGCCCGCCGCGCCGACCGCGACACCGATGTCCAGGTCGGTGAACGTGGCGTCGGTGTCGAGCTCGGCGACGTCCAGGTAGATGTTCTCCGCGACCGCCGGCCTGCCCTTGTTGCCGGTCTGGAGCTTCATCGTGATGTTGCCGATGCCCGGAATCGGGGTGACCAGCGACTGGCACATGTTGGTGATCTCGGCGTGACGGAACCCGGAGATGGTGACCGGGTGCGCCGCGTCCTTGCCGTCGAGGCCCTTGCCCTTGGCGACGCTGCCGTACTGGATGAGGTCGTCACCGTCGAGCTTGTCGGCCGAGACCTTGAAGTCCTGGCCCGAGACGCTGAAGGACGCCGCCAGGGCACCCTGCGCCAGACCCACACCGACCGCGGCCGTGGCCGCGATGCTCGGCACCATCACGAGCGCGAAGCGCTTCCATCTGGTACCGCCACGAACCTGAGAACTCATGTCGTTCCTCCTTCTCGGACGTACATCTCCGGTCCGGGCCGTGCCCGTCCTGGGATGGGAGAAGTGCTACGTCCTCGGGAAGGAGCACAGGCGGCCGGGCCGCGGCAGAGCCGTGTCCGGAACACCGGCGATCACCCCCGAGCGACAACCACTGGGCCACGCGTTCGCGCAACCTGGAGGACAGGCCCTGCCGTACGGCAGGGACCCCCCTGTCCCACGGACGGTGCCACTGCCACCGACCGGCTCGGTGGGGACCCTCCACCGCGGCTCCGGATGAGCGGCTCTGCGGGAAGGACCGAGCGTCGCCGATCGTGGTCCATTCCCGGCCGGGACACAAGGGGGTTCGTTACTGGCGGGTAACGGCCAGATAACCGGGGGTCTACCCGATGCCGTCGGGCAGCAACACAGGGTGTCACCAAAGGCCACGACAAAACGGGGGAAGAGCGAACACCCCGGACAGTTCACGGGGTTCGACTTACTGCGAGTAACAGCGGCCGCGATTACCAAGTTTTCGTAAAACGCGGCCGCTGTTTATCTCCCTGAAAACAAATCGCCGGTGGAATACCGGCACCCGGAAGCCCTTCACGCCCCGCCCCGGAGCAGGCACCGGAGCAGGTCGCAGGGCCCGGTTTAGAAGAGCACCCGCGCCAGCGCCGTACGGGCCGCGGAGACCCGGGGGTCGTCGGCTCCGATGACCTCGAACAGCTCCAGCAGCCGCAGGCGTGCGGCGTCCCGGTCCTCACCGAACGTCACGCGCACGGTGTCCACCAGCCGCCCGAAGGCGTCCTCGACGTGCCCGCCGACCAGGTCGAGGTCGGCTGCGGCGATCTGCGCCGCCGGGTCGCGCGGGTTCTCGGCGGCCGTGGCGCGCACCGCCTGCGGGTTCATGTCCTGGACCCGTACGAGGAGTTCGGCCTGGGCCAGGCCCAGCTTGGCCTCGGTGTTGCCGGGGTCGTCGGAGAGCACGTTCTTGTACGCCTGCACCGCGCCGCCCAGGTCACCCGCGTCGAGCGCGACGACGGCCGCCTCCAGCAGGGCGTCGTACGGGCCGGCCGGGATCCCGGCCTCGGCGGGCTCCGGGGCCGCGCCCTCGGCGTTCGGGTCGACCTCGACGCCGATGATCCCGAAGCGCTCCTCGGCGACCTGGACCAGCTGGGCGAGGGTCTCGCGGATCTGCTGCTCGGGGGCCGCGCCCTGGAACAGCGGCAGCGCCTGGCCGGCGACGACGGCGAAGACGGCCGGGATGCCCTGGATGCCGAACTGCTGCATCAGCGCCTGGTTGGCGTCGACGTCGACCTTGGCCAGCACGAGGCGGCCGTTGGCCTCGGTGATCAGCCGCTCCAGGAGCGGGCTGAGCTGCTTGCACGGTTCGCACCACTCGGCCCAGAAGTCGAGGACGACCGGAACCTCGGCGGAGAGCTGGATGACGTCGCGTTCGAATCCGGCCTCGTCTACGTCGATGACGAGCGCGGACGGCGGCAGGGCGCCGGCGGACGGACCGGCGACACCGCCCTGGCCGGCCTGCCGGGCCGACTCGGCGCGGGCCTGCTCGGCCTTGGCCTTGGCCTCGCCGGCCGCCTTCACCGCGGCGAGGTCGACGACGCCACTCATGGACATGTTTCTGGGCTGCATGCGTACATCCTCCCCCGAGTGCGCGCGCCGACGAAAAGGATCGCGTGAATTCGCTGATCCTCGCGATACCGTGCGGGCGGCGCCGGGTCCCCACCTGGCGCCAGTAGCTCTTCGCGTGGTTGCCGCTCTTACGCTACGACCCGTAGCGTAACTCCTCCCGACGGCCGGGCCCCCGTGATCTGAACCACACCGCAAGGGCACCGGGCCTCCTGGCTACTGACGGGTATGGTCTCGGCCATGCGTAACCCCAGCCCCGGCCACGACACCACCACCGGCGCGACGCACGGCCGCACCGGCCGCCCCCGCAGCGCCGCCGCCGACACCGCGATCCTCGCGGCGACCCGGGACGCACTGGTCGACCTGGGGTGGTCGAAGCTGACGATGAGCGACGTCTCGGCCCGGGCCGGGGTCGCCAAGACCACCCTGTACCGGCGCTGGGCGGGCAAGAACGAACTGGTCGTGGACGCGGTCGCGGAACTCTTCGACGCGCTCGAACTGCCCGACCGGGGATCCCTGGAAGCCGACATCGAGTACGTGGTCCTGCAGTTCGCGGACCTGCTGCGACGCCCCGAGGCCCGTACGGCGCTGATGGCGGTGGTCGCCGAGTCCACCCGTGACGAGGCCCTGCGCGACCGGATCCGGTCGGCGATCGTGGACCGGCAGAAACGTCTCGTCGTACTGGGGCGCGAGCGGGCCCAGGCCCGGGGCGAACTCCCCTACGAGGAGGACGAGGTCCTCACCGGCCGCACCACGGACCTGATCTTCGACGTGATCGCCGGCACGGTGGTGCACCGGGCGCTGGTGAGCTCCGAGCCGGTGGACGAGTGCTGGGTGGCCACCTTCACCGCCCTGCTGATGCACGGCCTCCTGGGCCCGCCCCAGGCCTGACCCGCGGACGGCCGCACGACCCGTCCTCGCTAGAGGAAGTGCAGGGTACGCAGGGCCCGTACGGTGTCCTCGCTCCACTTCCGGTACGAGGGCAACTGCTCCAGGACGTCGAGGTCCGTATGCAGGACGAGCAGTTCCGCACCGTCGCTCAGCACCTCGCGGCCGCCGGGGCCGAGGAGCGCCTTCCAGACCTGCTTGGGGGTGAGCTTGTCCTTGCCGCCCTTCATCGCCACTCGTCCCTCCAACTCCGCGGGTGCGGCGTACGGGTAGCCCTTGAGGACCGCGCTCCCGACGACGCGCCGCAGTGCGTCGCGGTCGGCCAGCATCCACGACTCGGTCATCAGGACCGGGACGAGGGGGACGGCGACACCGTCCCGTGTCGTGGACACCTCCCGGCTCCGCTCCAGCTCCGCCACCAGTTTGAGCCGTTCGGCGTGGGCGTCCTCGTCGCCGTGGACGAACACCACATCGCAGTCCCGGGCCAGTTCCCCGGCCGCGAGGAGCACGTCCTCCGGCTTGCCGTTCGTCCGTACGGCGGACACCTCGCACCGCAGGACCTCGACGGTCTGCCCGCTGTGCTCCTGGATCAGCCGGTCGAGCTGGCGCTTGACCAGGCTCGACAGGTAGGGCCCGTCACTGCCCTCGACGAGCAGCCCGGGCTGCAGCGGCCGGTACTTGGTCACGGGGTCCTCCGGCCGAGGTTCCTCAGCAGCCGCTCCACATGCTCCGGCGAGACCGTCTCCCCCGGGTTCCGCTCCGGATCGTAGGCCCGGAGCGGTCGGGCGACCGTCGTGCGGGTGACGGTCTTCTCGTGCGGATCCACGTGGTCGGCCTGCTCCATGAAGACGAGGCTGCCGGAGACGTCGTCGCGCAGGGCCGCCAGGAGGGCCGGGGAGTGCGTGGTGGCGATCAGCTGCCGGTACGGGGTGGGGGCGCCGGGCGTCACCCCCGTACCCCGCCTGAGCCTGCGGACGAGATCGGCGACGTGCCCGGGGTGCATCCCGTTCTCGATCTCCTCCACGCACATTCCGCCGGGCCAGAGCGGGTCCACGGCCGCGGCGAGCAGCGCGATCATCCGAAGGGTCCCGTCGGAGAGGGCGGGCGGGCTGATCCAGCCGGTATTGCTGAACTCGACTTCGAAGTCGTACTCGTCCCGGCGCCGGTCGTGCAGCGGGCGGATGTCCCGCACTCCGTCGACGAGCGCGGCCAGATCGGCGACGAACCGCCTCCAGTGGGACGGGGACTCGTCCCTGACGCGGTGCAGGACGGCTGCCAGGTTGGCACCGTCCGGGCTGATCCTGCCGGTGGCAAGAGCCGCCGTGGGGGTGCGCAACGCCGCGGGCTCCAGGACGAAGGGGTGCCAGGACGCGCACTCCCGGGCGGTCAGCGCCCGCAGTTCCTCCCCCGGCGCGGCCACGAAGTCCTCGGCGTACCGCTCTCCTTCGTCCTCGGCGTCCTCGCCGAGGACGTGCGGGGCACGGGGGTCCCAAGGAGTACCGAGCATGCCCTTGAAGGGCAGGTAGTCCGGGCCGCCCACCCGGTCGAGGAACGCCGATCTCGCTTCCCGGACGGCGGACCGCGCCTCTTCGTCCAGTCCCGCGTTCGCCATCCAGCCGTCGTCTTCCAGCCTGCTGATCCAGATGGCGCTCTTCGCGAGCACGGCCACCTGCCCGCCGGGAGTACGGCCCACGCGCAGACGGATACGGACAGGGAGCGGGCCGTCCTGGGAGGCGACCAGTGTGCCGACGGTGACGGCCAGGGTGTGGGCGGTCCCGGCACCACCGCGGTGGAACAGCCCGCCGGGGGACAGCCGGGGATCCTCGCGGACCGTCGCCTCGAAGCCACGATCGGCGGTGCCGGCGACCAGGCGCAGCGCATCGAAGAGGTTCGACTTCCCGGCACCGTTCGGCCCGAGCATGACGAGCGTCGGAGGCACGTCGAGGGTGAAGTCGCGGAACGACTTGAAGCCGTCGATCCGAATCTGGGTGATCATCCTCTGCTCTGCTCCTCTGGCGTCGCGCGTGCCCTGTCACCCTAAGGGCTGCCCCGCGGATCGGCCGGTCGACGGACCGTCGGGCGGGCCGCGCACGACGGCCGGCCGCCGCGCCCCCGTGCGGGCGCCGCGGCCGGCCGTGGCGCCCGGCCCGGAGGGGCCGGCGCGGGGTCGGAGGCCGGGGGGTCAGAAGCCGGGGGGCTCGGTGTAGGTGCCCCACTCCTCGCGCAGCACGTTGCAGATCTCGCCGAGGGTGGCCTCGGCCCGTACGGCGTCCAGCATGGCCGGAATCATGTTCGACCCGTCCCGGGCGGCGGCCAGCATGGCGTCCAGCGCCGACGTCACCTTCGCGTCGTCGCGCCGGCCCTTGCGCGCGGCGAGTTCGCGTACCTGGACGGTCTCCACCTCGTGGCTGACCCGGAGGATCTCCAGGTCGCCGGTGACCGAGCCGTGGTGGACGTTGACGCCGACGACCCGCTTGTCGCCCTTCTCCAGGGACCGCTGGAACTGGAAGGCGGATTCGGCGATCTCGCCGGTGAACCAGCCGTCCTCGATGCCGCGCAGGATGCCCGAGGTGATCGGCCCGATCGGGTGCTGCCCGTCCGGGTGGGAGCGCAGCCCGCGCTCCTTGATCTGGTCGAAGATCTTCTCGGCGTCGGCCTCGATGCGGTCGGTGAGCTGCTCGACGTACCAGGAACCGCCCAGCGGGTCCGCCACGTTGGCGACGCCGGTCTCCTCCATCAGCACCTGCTGGGTGCGCAGGGCGATCTCGGCGGCCTGCTCGCTCGGCAGCGCGAGGGTCTCGTCGAGGGCGTTGGTGTGCAGGGAGTTGGTGCCGCCGAGGATGGCCGAGAGGGCCTCCACGGCGGTGCGCACGACGTTGTTGTAGGGCTGCTGCGCGGTGAGCGAGACGCCGGCGGTCTGGGTGTGGAAGCGCAGCCACATGGACTTGTCGCTCTTGGCGCCGTAGACCTCCTTCATCCAGCGGGCCCAGATGCGGCGGGCGGCGCGGAACTTGGCGATCTCCTCGAAGAAGTCGAGGTGCGCGTCGAAGAAGAAGGACAGCCCGGGCGCGAAGTGGTCCACGTCCATGCCGCGGGAGAGGCCCAGCTCCACGTACCCGAAGCCGTCGGCGAGGGTGTACGCCAGCTCCTGCGCGGCCGTGGCCCCGGCCTCGCGGATGTGGTAGCCGGAGACGGAGAGCGGCTTGTAGGCGGGGATGCCCTTCGTGCAGTACTCCATCAGGTCGCCGATGAGGCGCAGGTGCGGCTCGGGTTCGAAGAGCCACTCCTTCTGGGCGATGTACTCCTTGAAGATGTCGGTCTGGAGCGTGCCGTTGAGGAGGGCGGGGTCGACGCCCTGCCGCTCGGCGGCGACCAGGTACATGCAGAAGGCGGGGACCGCGGGGCCGGAGATCGTCATGGAGGTCGTGACGTCGCCGAGCGGGATGTCCTTGAACAGGACCTCCATGTCGGCGGCGGAGTCGATGGCGACCCCGCAGTGCCCGACCTCGCCGAGGGCGCGGGGGTCGTCGGAGTCCCGCCCCATGAGGGTGGGCATGTCGAAGGCGACGGAGAGTCCGCCGCCGCCCGCGGCCAGGATCATCTTGTAGCGCTCGTTGGTCTGCTCGGCGTTCCCGAACCCGGCGAACTGCCGGATGGTCCAGGTCCGCCCCCGGTAGCCGGTGGCGTGCAGGCCGCGGGTGTACGGGTACTCACCCGGCCACCCGATGCGCTCGAAGCCCTCGTACGCGTCGCCGGGCCGCGGCCCGTAGACCGGATCGACCTCATCGCCGGAGAGCGTGGTGAAATCGGCGTCGCGCTTGCGGGCCTTGTCATAACGGGCCTGCCAGCGGCGGCGGCCCTCCTCGATGGCGTCAGCGTCCATGACTCCAATTTACTAGGACGTCCTAGTAAATGTCGATGGCAAACCCCCGGGGAGTCGCCCGGGGGTGGTTGCGGTTGCGCCTCGGGGGCGGCGGTGGTGCCGGGCCGGCTACGCCTCGGCGGGGGCCATCCGGTCGGCGATCAGCGGCTCGACCTCGGCGCGGACCGTGCGCTCCACGAAGAACGCGGCCAGCGGGATGGTGCCGCTGATCATGATCCAGAGCATCTTGCCGAAGGACCACTTGGCCTTGGAGCTCAGGTCGAAGGCGAAGGCCAGGTAGATCATGAAGAGCACGCCGTGGGCCTGGGACACCACGAAGGTCAGGTCGGCGCCCATGTCGAAGCCGTACTTGAAGACCATGCAGGTGCAGAGCACCAGCAGCATCACGGCGGTCGCGAAAGCCATCACCCGGTAGCGGGTCAGCACACTGCGTTTCATGCCGTCGAGCCTAACCGTCCGCTTTGCGCGATCTTGACCGGGGCCCGGACCGGGGGCCCGGCCCCGTACGGGCTAGCGCTCGTCGAAGTCCGCGGCCGCGACCCGCAGCGGGCGGAGCAGGGCGAAGATCTCCCCGCACTCCTCGGCGTCGTACGCGCCGAGGCCGAAGTCGACCTCCATCAGGTCCCTGGTCGCGGCCTCGACGACCTCGCGGCCCTTGTCCGTGATGGCGGCGAGGGTGCCGCGGCCGTCGTTCGGGTTGGGCCGCTTGTCGACGAGCCCGGACCTGACCAGCCGGTCGACGGTGTTCGTCACCGACGTCGGGTGGACCATCAGGCGCTCGCCGATCTTCGACATCGGCAGCTCGCCGGCCTTGGAGAAGGTGAGCAGCACCAGCGCCTCGTACCGCGCGAAGGTCAGCCCGTACGGCTTGACCACCGCGTCCACCTCGCCGAGCAGGATCTGGTGCGCCCGCATGATCGAGGTGATGGCGGCCATCGAGGGCACCGGACCCCAGCGCTGCTGCCAGAGCTCGTCGGCGCGGGCGATGGGGTCGAAGGGAAGGCTGAGCGGCTTGGGCACGCGTCAGACCCTACCGGGCGGTCGTTTGACGACGGGCTCCGTCTCATACTTCGGCCCCTCCTCCCCCTCCCCCGGGGCCGCCGACCGGAGTTCGGCGAGCAGGAGCAGGACGACGGCCGCACCGAGGATCCCGGAGCCGGCGACGACGGCGTGCACCGGGAGGAACTCGGCGGCGAGACCGGCGAGCGCCATGCCGACGCCCTGGACCGTCATCAGGCCGGCGCCGAGCAGGGTCATCGCGCGGCCGCGCAGCTCGTCGGGGACGGCGTCCACGTACCACTGGTCGAGGCCGAGGGTGTGGGCCTGGGCCAGCCCGGCGAGCAGCAGAGCAGCGAACACGGCGTACGGGCCAGGGCGGACGGCGTACACGAGGAGCGGCAGCGGCGCGACGGCGGCAAGCGGGGCCACGATCCGCGAACGCGTTCGCGCGGTGAGCGCGGCCCCGGCCCAGAGCTCCCCGGCGATGGTGCCGACGGGCAGCGCGCACATCAGCAGCCCGAGCGCGACGGTGCCGGCGCCGATGCCGTGGGCGTACGGGGCGAGGAGCGCCTCGGGGACCACGACGAAGGCGGGCGGCAGCCAGAACAGCAGGGTGAGCGCGCGCAGCCGGCGGTTCCCGAGGACGGCACGCAGACCGGCGAGCGGCGAGGTGCGGTCGGCGGGGGCGCGGGCGGGGCGGGCGCGGGTGCCGAGCCCCAGCAGGAGCGCGGAGCCGAGGAACCCGGCGGCCGTGAGGGCGATGGCGCCGCGCGGGGCCAGCACGGTGAGGAGCAGGCCGCCGAGGCCGAAGCCGATGAGCTGGGCGCTCTGGGCCACCATGCGCAGGAGCGAGCGGCCGAGGACGAAGGGGTCGCCGGAGCCGAGGATGTCGGCGAGGGAGGCGCTGCGCGTGCCCTGGAACAGCGGCGCGACGAAGGCCATGGCGCAGCGGAGCACGAGGAGCAGGGCGACGGGGGTGCCGGGCAGGGCCATGGCGGCGGCGCAGGCGGCGCAGACCAGGTCGCACCCGACGAGCGGTGCGCGTACGGAACGGGCGCGGGCACAGGCCCGGGCCCGGGAACGGGACACGGGAACGGGCCCGGGAACGGGCACAGCCCGGGCACGGGAACAGGCACGGGAACAGGCACGGGAACAGGCACGGGCACGGGAACAGGCACAGGCACAGGCACAGGTCCCGGTACGGGAGGAGTCGGCGGCGTGGGGTTTCACTTCCGGTTCGGGCCGGGTGACCTGCTGCGGTGCCGGTTCTCCCTCTCCCCCCGCTGGGAGACCCAGGAAGCGGTACGGGTCCTGCTGTCCCCGCACCGGCAGGCGTACCACCTCCCGTGGCTCCGGCAGGCGCGGGATGCCGCCGAGAAGCTGGACCTGCGTCCGCTGTGGCTGCTGATGCCCCGCGCCGGGCACCATCCGGACTTCCTCAGTCCGCCGCCCCTCGGGCCCTCCGTCACCTTCGAGGAGGAGATGGCGCGGGTGCGGGCCGCCGACCCCGAGGCGGCCCGTGAGGACCTGCGGCTCTCCCTGGTCTGCACCCCGGGCGCCCTGGAGAGCGACGCCGGGCAGCGGATGATGGCCGATCCGGCGCGCGCCGTAAGGGAGTTGGCGGACCTCACCGAGCGGGCCTGGCAGGCGCTGGTCGAACCGCACTGGCCGCGGCTGCGCGCCCTGCTGGAGGCCGACATCCTGTTCCACTCCCGGCGGCTGGCGGCGGGCGGGCTGGAGGCGCTGTTCGACGGGCTCCACCCGGACCTGCGCTGGTACGGGGAGAGCGACACCCTGACCATCGAACGGCCCGCTCACCACCACCGGGCCCTGGACGGGCAGGGGCTGCTGCTGATGCCGAGCGCGTTCGTCTGGCCGCAGGTGGTCGGCGGCTACGACCCGCCCTGGCAGCCGACGCTCGTGTACCCGGCACGGGGCGTCGGCGGGCTGTGGACCGCCCCGGCGGGTCCCGCCCCGCGGGCGCTGGCCCGGCTGCTGGGCGCGGTCAGGGCCGACGTGCTGTGCGCGCTGGACGAGCCGGCCTCCACCACGGCGCTGGCCCACCGGCTGGGCCTGGCCCCGTCCACGGTCTCGGCGCACCTTGGAGTGCTGCACGCGGCGGGCCTGCTGGTCTCCGCCCGGCACGGCCGCCAGGTCCTGTACGAGCGCACCCCGCTGGCCATCGCCCTCACCGCGGGCGAGCCTGGCGCCCGCTGAACGGGCCGGGCTCACGAAGGACCGGGCTCACGAAGGACCGGGCTCGCGATGCGCCGGCCCGCGATGCGCCGCCTCAGCCCTCGGCGAGGTGGCGTTCCACCGTCTCGACCTTCGAGGTCATGCCGTCGCTGACACCGGGCCGGATGTCGGCCTTGAGGATGAACGAGACCCGGGGCGCCCGTGCCTCCACGGCGGCCACCGCGCGCTTGACCACGTCCATCACCTCGTCCCATTCACCTTCCACCGTGGTGAACATGGCGTCGGTGCGGTTGGGCAGGCCCGACTCGCGCACCACGCGGACCGCGTCCGCCACGTACGCGCCGACCTCTTCGCCGACGCCCAGCGGGGTCACCGAGAACGCGACGATCATGCCTTGGCCGCCTCGCGCGCACGGGCCGCCAGCACGCTGTCCGCCTCGTCCCGCTTGAGCAGCTTGTCACCGTAGAGCCCGCCGAACGGGATCAGCGAGAGCACGAAGAACAGCGCGACCTTCTTCAGCGGCCACTTCGCCTTGTGCCACACGTCCAGCAGGAAGATGACGTAGATGACGAACAGGATCCCGTGGAGCGCGCCGAGCGGCGGCATCAGGTAGTCGATGTCCGTCGTCCTCTTCAGGAGCGAACCGAAGATCAGCAGGGCCGGGAACGACAGCGCCTCCGGTACGGAGATGAGGCGCAGCCGGTGCAGGGCGGAGGCGGTCTTGATGTCCACGTGGAACCTTCGGGGTGGAGGCCAGGGTCCGTCCCAGTGTCTCAGCCGCTTTGCGGGATCTTGACCCGGGTACCCGTCTCCGGGACGTCTCCGGGACGCTTCCGGGACGTCACCAACGCCGCAGTGTGGCGTATATCGGCCACCAGGCCCTTCTCGGGCACGGTCGCTGCGGATAACGTCATCCCGTGGCTCAGTTCCGACTCCAAGGCAGCAAGGTGCTCGCCGTCGACCTGACCGGGGACGCCGTCAAAGCGAAGAACGGCTCCATGGTCGCGTACGACGGCCAAGTGGCCTTCAAGAAGATGACAGGCGGCGGCGAAGGCCTCCGCGGAATGGTGACCCGGCGGCTGACCGGCGAGCAGATGACCGTGATGGAAGTGCAGGGGCACGGCACCTGTTTCTTCGCCGACCGCGCGAGCGAGATCAATCTGGTCAACCTGAGCGGCGAGAAGCTCTACGTCGAGTCCAGCAACCTGCTGTGCACCGACGCGGGCCTGCGCACGGGCACGACCTTCACCGGTCTGCGCGGCGCCACGTCGGGCAACGGCCTGTTCACGACGACCGTCGAGGGCTCGGGCCAGGCGGCGATCACGTCCGACGGCCCGGCCGTGGTGCTGCGCGTCAGCGCCCAGTACCCGCTGTCCGTCGACCCGGGGGCGTACGTCGCGCACACCGGGAACCTCCAGCAGTCCTTCCAGTCGGGTGTGAACTTCCGCACGCTGATCGGCGAGGGCTCCGGGGAGGCGTTCCAGATCCGCTTCGAGGGCGAGGGCCTGGTCTACGTGCAGCCCAGCGAGCGCAACACCGTCGGGGGCGACGTCTGATGCCGTTCCGCGAGATCAACTCGAAGATGGTGGAGGCCCAGGTCCTCCCCGGGCAGAAGATGTACAGCCAGCGCGGCGCGATGCTCGCGTACCGCGGCGACGTCTCCTTCACCCCGAGCCTGACCGGCGGCCAGGGCGGGGTCATGGGCATGATCGGGCGCCGGGTGGCGAACGAGCAGACCCCGCTGATGTCGGTCGACGGCAGCGGCACCGTGATGTTCGGCCACGGCGGCCACCACATCCAGGTGATCAACCTGACGGGCGAGACCCTGTACGTGGAGGCCGACCGGCTGCTCGCCTTCGACGGCACCCTGCAGCAGGGCACGATGTTCATGGGCTCCCAGGGCGGGGTCATGGGCATGGTGCGCGGCCAGGTGTCGGGCCAGGGCCTGTTCACCACGACCCTCAAGGGGCACGGCTCGGTCGCCGTGATGGCCCACGGCGGGGTCATCGAGCTGCCCATCACCCCCCAGCGCCCGATCCACGTGGACCCGCAGGCGTACGTCGCCCACCACGGCGAGGTGCGCAACAAGCTCTCCACCGCGCTCGGCTGGCGCGACATGGTGGGGCGCGGCTCGGGCGAGGCGTTCCAGCTGGAGCTGTCCGGCCAGGGCGCGGTGTACGTACAGGCCTCGGAGGAGAAGCTGTGAACTTTGGCCCCGTGACGGGCGGACCCGGCGGGCCGACGGTCTTCGACCCGTACACCCTCCCCTCCGACGACAACGTGAACCCGTACACCTTCTGCGTGGAGCTCAAGGGGAGCCAGTGGTTCCTGCAGAAGGGCAAGATGATCTCGTACTACGGGAGCATCGAGTTCAACGGCATCGGCAACGGCCGCTTCGACCGGCTGCTGCGCACCAGCTTCCATTCGCCGCTGCACGCCGCCGACTGGGTGGTGGCCGAGGGCCAGGGCAAGATGCTGCTGGCCGACCGGGCCTTCGACGTGAACTCGTTCGACCTGGACAACGGGAACCTGACGATCCGCTCGGGCAACCTGCTCGCCTACCAGCCCACCCTGGCGCTGAAGCAGTCGATCGTCCCGGGATTCCTGACGCTGATCGGGACGGGCAAGTTCGTGGCGGCGTCCAACGGGCCGGTGGTGTTCATGGAGCCGCCGCTGCGCGTGGACCCGCAGGCGCTGGTCGGCTGGGCGGACTGCCCCTCGCCGTGCCACCACTACGACCACGCCTACATGTCCGGTGTGATGGGCGGGCTGCGCTCGCTGACGGGCGTCGGGGGCACCTCGGGCGAGGAGCACCAGTTCGAGTTCGTCGGGGCCGGAACGGTGCTGCTGCAGTCGTCCGAGATGCTGATGGCGGAGAAGGCGGTCGGCACGGTCGGCGCCGGCGCGGCCACGGGCAACGCCCAGGGGGTCCCCGGAGCCGGGCAGGGTCCGCTGGGGCAGGTGGGCGTGCCGCGGATGCCGGGGCAGCTGGGTGATCTCCAGCGCCGCTTCGGACTGTAGGTCCCCGCCCGGGACCGCGGCTCCCCAACCCGGCCGGGAACCGCCCCGGCCTCGCCCCGGGCCCGTCCCGGACCCCATCTTTGTACGCAATTCAACTTCTTAGGTAGAGTTCATTCATGGAGACCATGGAGACCCAGACGGCCCCGACCCCTCGGACCCCGTCCGAGGAGACCCCCTGGCTGACCGACGCCGAGCAGTGCGCCTGGCGCACCCACCTGGACGTCAGCCGGCTGCTGATGCACCAGCTGGAGAAGGACCTCCAGCCCTTCGGCCTCACGAACAACGACTACGAGATCCTCGTGAACCTCTCGGAGTCGGACGAGAACCGGATGCGGATGAGCGACCTCGCGACCGCGACCCTGCAGTCCAAGAGCCGCCTCTCGCACCAGATCACGCGCATGGAGGCGGCCGGCCTGGTCCGCCGGGTGAACTGCGAGTCCGACCGCCGCGGCCTGTTCGCGGTGCTCACCGACGAGGGCATGGAGACGATGCGCAAGGTCGCCCCGCACCACGTGGCGTCCGTCCGCCGGCACTTCATCGACCTGCTGCCGCCGGAGGCCCTCGCGGCGCTGCGCGCCTCCCTGCGCCCGGTCGCCGAGCACCTGCGGGAGAACCGCGGGAAGGCCTGATACGGGGCCCCGCGCAAGTCGGGGCTCCGATCGCCGGGCCGGGCGACGGACCGGACCATGGTCGGTACGCCCGCCGCCGGCGGGGTGCGCGCCGAGCAGCCGTAAGCGCGCGCCGGCCGGCCTGAGGAGGTCCAGCCCATGAAGCGCACCGCGTACCTCGCGACGGCCGCATCCGTGGTCCTGATGTTCGGAGGCCCGGTGGCGACCGCGGCAGCGGCAACCGCCGACACACCCCGCCCCGGACACCCGTCCGAGGCGGGTCCGGGGGGCCGCGCACACCCGTGGCGGCCCCGCCCGGACGGCTCCTGAGAGGCTCCGGAGCAGCTCTCCGTCCCCGCAGCCGGGTCTCAGGCGGGGGCTCAGCCCTCCGTCAGGCTGTCCAGCAGCGCGTCCGCCGCCGCGTACGGGTCCAGCTCGCCGGCGGCGACCCGTACGGCCAGCGCGTCCAGCCGCGCGTCCCCGTGCAGGTCCGCGAGCCTGGCCCGCAGGGCCGTGATCGCGATGGTCTCCACCTCGCGCGCGGCCCGCGCCGCGCGCCGCTCCGCCAGTACGCCCCGCCCGTCCATCCACGCCCGGTGCTTCTCCAGCGCCTCGACCAGCTCGTCGATGCCCTGGCCGCGGGCCGCGACCGTCTTGACGATCGGCGGCCGCCAGTCGTCCCGGCCACGGGCCTCGCCCAGGCCGAGCATGTGGTTCAGCTCCCGGGCGGTCGCGTCGGCGCCGTCCCGGTCGGCCTTGTTGACCACGTACACGTCGCCGATCTCCAGGATCCCCGCCTTGGCGGCCTGGATGCCGTCGCCCATGCCCGGGGCCAGCAGCACCACCGAGGTGTCCGCCTGCGAGGCGATCTCCACCTCCGACTGCCCGACCCCGACCGTCTCGACCAGGATCACCTCGCAGCCGGCCGCGTCCAGCACCCGGATCGCCTGCGGCGCCGCCCACGCCAGACCGCCCAGGTGCCCCCGGGTGGCCATGGACCTGATGTACACGCCGGGGTCCCCCGCGTGGTCCGACATCCGCACCCGGTCGCCGAGCAGCGCGCCGCCCGAGAAGGGCGAGGACGGGTCCACGGCGAGGACGCCGACCCGCTTGCCCGCCTTGCGGTAGGCGGAGACGAGCGCCGAGGTCGAGGTGGACTTGCCGACGCCGGGCGAGCCCGTCAGCCCCACCACGTACGCCCCGCCCGTCAGCGGCGCCAGCGCCGCCATCACCTCGCGCAGCTGCGGGGACGCCCCCTCGACCAGCGAGATCAGCCGGGCCACCGCTCTCGGCATGCCCTCACGCGCCTGGGCCACCAGCTGGGGGACGTCCACCGCCGTCATACGTGCTGCACTCCTCGGTTCTCGCTACGGGTACGGGTACGGGGTTACGGGTTCGGGTACGAACCCGTACGGCGGGGACGCGGGCCGGGGATCCGGGCCCCGCGTCCGTACCGTTCCTACCGGGGGACGCGCACGATCAGCGCGTCGCCCTGCCCGCCGCCGCCGCACAGCGCGGCCGCGCCGACCCCGCCGCCGCGGCGCTTCAGCTCCAGCGCCAGGTGCAGCACCACGCGGGCACCGGACATGCCGATCGGGTGGCCGAGCGCGATGGCGCCGCCGTTCACGTTCACCTTTTCCGGGGTCACGCCGAGGTCCTTCATTGACTGCACGGCGACCGCGGCGAAGGCCTCGTTGATCTCGATGAGGTCCAGGTCGGAGACTTCCAGGCCCTCCTTGCCCAGCGCGTGCCGGATCGCGTTGGACGGCTGCGACTGCAGGGAGTTGTCGGGACCGGCCACGTTGCCGTGGGCGCCGATCTCGGCGAGCCACTCCAGGCCCAGCTCCTCGGCCTTGGCCTTGCTCATCACGACCACGGCGGCCGCGCCGTCGCTGATCTGCGAGGACGTACCGGCGGTGATGGTGCCGTCCTTCGCGAAGGCCGGGCGCAGCTTCCCGAGGGACTCCGCCGTGGTCTCCGGGCGGATGCCCTCGTCCTGCGAGAAGACCACCGGGTCACCCTTGCGCTGCGGGATCTCCACCGGGGCGATCTCGGCCTCGAAGACGCCGTTCTTCTGCGCCGCGGCGGCCCGCTGGTGGGAGGTGGCCGCGAACGCGTCCTGCGGGGCCCGCTCGATGCCGAGGCGGGTGTTGTGCTTCTCCGTGGACTCGCCCATCGCGATGTTCTCGAAGGCGTCGGTGAGGCCGTCGTAGGCCATCGCGTCGAGCATCTCGATGGCGCCGTACTTGTAGCCCTCGCGCGACTTGGGCAGCAGGTGCGGGGCGTTGGTCATGGACTCCTGGCCGCCCGCGACCACGATGTCGAACTCCCCGGCGCGGATGAGCTGGTCCGCCAGCGCGATGGCGTCCAGGCCCGAGAGGCACACCTTGTTGATGGTGAGCGCGGGCACGTTCATGGGGATGCCGGCCTTGACGGCGGCCTGGCGGGCGGGGATCTGGCCCGCGCCGGCCTGGAGCACCTGGCCCATGATCACGTACTGCACCTGGTCGCCGGAGATCCCGGCCCGTTCCAGCGCGGACTTGATGGCGAAGCCGCCGAGGTCGGCGCCCGAGAAGGACTTCAGCGATCCGAGCAGCCGGCCCATGGGCGTGCGGGCCCCGGCGACGATCACTGAGGTGGTGTTGTTCGATCCGGACATGAGGCACAGCCCCTTGAGGATGAGGAGTGAACGAGGGTTTACCTGAATGTACTGAGCGGTACCGGCGGCGTCACCGGGCTGTCGGTGTGATCGCTGGCACGTTGCGTGACCACCCCCCGGGGCGGTGCACTGGTCCCATGCTGACAAGGATCGACCACATCGGGATCGCCTGCTTCGACCTCGACAAGACCGTCGAGTTCTACCGTGCCACGTACGGATTCGAGGTGTTCCACACCGAGATCAACGAAGAACAGGGCGTGCGCGAGGCCATGCTCAAGATCAACGGGACGTCCGACGGCGGCGCCTCGTACCTCCAGCTCCTGGAGCCCACCCGCGAGGACTCCACGGTCGCCAAGTGGCTGGCCAAGAACGGCGAGGGGGTCCACCACATCGCCTTCGGCACCGAGGACGTCCTCGGCGACTCGGAGGCCATCCGCGGCAAGGGCGTCCGCGTGCTCTACGACCAGCCCCGGACGGGCTCGATGGGCTCCCAGATCACCTTCCTCCACCCCAAGGACTGCGGCGGCGTACTCACCGAACTCGTCACCTCCCACCCTGAGCACTGATGTCCCGATTCCCCGGCCGGTACAGTGGCCATGGCTCGGCCGGGGTTTCGGTGCGGAGACGGGGTCGGGGCCTGTGACCCCTGCCCCGGTATCTGACACCATTCCCCGGGGGCGTCGTTCAGCGGGCGGACGATGCTCATTTGGGAGTGAGCTTGCGACCAGGGGACGGATGGGACCGCGCTGTGCGGGGCTACGAAAGCCAGGAGAGCCATCAGGCGGAGGCCGACCATCTCTCGCTCTTCGAAGCCGAGATGGAGCGGCTGAAGAAGGAACGCGGGAAGGCCGTCCAGCACGCCGAGGACCTGGGATACCAGGTCGAGGTGCTGCGCGCCAAGCTCCACGAGGTACGCCGGTCTCTGGCGTCCCGCCCCGCCTACGACGGCGCGGACATGGGCTACCAGGCGGAGCAGCTGCTCCGCAATGCCCAGATCCAGGCCGACCAGATGCGCTCCGACGCCGAGCGCGAGCTGCGTGACGCCCGGGCCCAGACCCAGCGCATCCTCCAGGAGCACGCCGAGCACCAGGCGCGCCTCCAGGCCGAACTGCACGCCGAGGCCGTCAACCGCCGCCAGCGCCTGGACCAGGAGCTGGGCGAGCGCCGCCAGACCGTCGAGGCCCACGTCAACGAGAACGTGGCCTGGGCCGAGCAGCTGCGCGCCCGTACGGAGTCCCAGGCCCGCCGGCTCATGGAGGAGTCCCGCGCCGAGGCCGAGCAGTCGCTGAACGCGGCCCGCGCCGAGGCCGCGCGCGTCGCCGAGGAGACCCGCCGGCGGCTCGCGGAGGCCTCCGAGGCCGGCCGCGCCGAAGCCGAGGCCACGCTGCTGCGCGCCCGCAAGGAGGCCGAGCGGCTGCTCGGCGCCGCGTCCGCGCAGGCCCAGGAGGCCACCGAGCACGCGGAGCGGCTGCGCTCCTCCACGTCCGCCGAGGCCGAGCAGACCCGGCAGCAGACCATGGACCTCGGCCGGGTGGCCGAGGTCCGCGTGCAGGAGGCCGACAGCGCGCTGCGCGAGGCCCGCGCCGCCGCGGAGAAGGTACTCGCCGAGGCCAAGGAGAGCGCGGCCCGCCAGCTCGCGTCGGCGGAGTCCGTCAACGAGCAGCGCACGCGCACCGCCAAGGAGCAGGTCGCCCGTCTCGTCGGCGAGGCCACCAAGGAGTCCGAGATCCTCAAGGCGGAGGCCGAGCAGGCGCTCGCCGACGCCCGCCGCGAGGCCGAGCGGCTGCGCTCCGAGGCCGGCGAGCAGGCCCGTACGGCCGCGGCCGAGGACACGGCGGCGCAGCTGGCGAAGGCCGCGCGGACCGCCGAGGACGTACTGAACAAGGCCTCGGAGGACGCCCGCGCCACCACCCGGGCCGCGTCCGAGGAGGCCGAGCGGATCCGCCGCGAGGCCGAGTCGGAGGCCGACCGGCTGCGCCTCCAGGCGGCGACCACGGCGGACGAGCTCAAGGGCGCCGCGAAGGACGACACCGAGGAGTACCGGGCCCGCACCGTCGAGCTCCAGGAGGAGGCCCGGCGGCTGCGCGGCGAGGCGGAGCAGCTGCGCGCCGAGGCCGTCGCCGAGGGCGAGCGGATCCGCGGCGAGGCCCGCCGCGAGGCCGTGCAGCAGATCGAGGAGGCGGCCCGGACCGCCGAGGAACTGCTCGGCAAGTCCCGGGCCGACGCGGACGAGGTGCGCGGCAGCGCCACCGCCGAGAGCGAGCGGGTCCGCGGCGAGGCCGTGGAGCGGGCCACCACCCTGCGCAAGCAGGCCGAGGAGACCCTGGACCGGACCCGCGCCGAGGCCGACCGGCTGCGCGCGGAGGCCGAGGAGCAGGCGGAGGCCGTCCGCGCCGAGGCGGACGCCGCGGCCCGTGCGCGGCGCGAGGAGACCGAGCAGGCGCTCGCCGCGAAGCGGGCGGAGGCCGACGAGGAGCTCGTACGGCTGCACACGGACGCCGAGGGCCGGCTGACCACGGCCGAGCAGACGCTCCGTGACGCCCGCACGGCGGCGGAGGGCATCCGCCGCGAGACCACCGAGGAGGCCGACCGGCTGCGCGCCGAGTCGGCGGAGCGCATCCGCACGCTCCAGACGCAGGCCGAGGCCGAGGCCGACCAGCTGCGCGGCGACGCGGCGGACGACGCCGGGCGGGTGCGCGCGGAGGCCGAGCAGATCGCCGTGCGGCTGCGCGCCGAGGCCGAGACCGAGGCGGAGCGCGTGCGCTCCGAGGCGCGGGAGACCGCGGACCGGCTGCGCGCGGAGGCGAAGGCCGCGGCCGAGCGGGTCGCCGCGGAGGCCGCCGAGGCGCTGGCCGCCGCGCAGGAGGAGGCGGCCCGGCGCCGCCGGGAGTCCGAGGAGACCCTGGCCTCGGCGCGGACCGACGCGGAGAGCGAGCGGGCCCAGGCCCGCGAGGAGAGCGAAGAGCTGCTGGCGCAGGCCCGCAAGCGTTCCGAGGAGGCGCAGGCCGAGGCGGTCTGGCTGACCGAGGAGGCGGAGCGGCGCGCGTCGGAGGTCGTGGCGGCGGCGGAGGCCACCGCCCAGCAGGTACGGGACTCCGTGGCCGGGCTGCACGAGCAGGCCGAGGAAGAGGTCGCCGGACTGCGCAGCGCCGCCGAGCACGCGGCGCAGCGGACGAGGACCGAGGCCGAGGAGGAGGCGTCGCGCGTCCGCGCCGACGCCCACGAGGAGCGCGAGCGGGCCACCGCGGACGCCCTGCGCATCCGCACCGAGGCGCGGGCCGAGACGGACGCGGCGAAGGCCCTGGCGGAGCGCACGGTCGGCGACGCGATCGCCGAGGCCGAGCAGCTGCGCACCGACACCGCCGAGTACGCGCAGCGGGTGCGTACGGAGGCCACGGACGCCCTGGCGGCCTCCGAGCGGGACGCGGCCCGGACCCGGGCGGACGCCCGCGACGACGCCAACCGGATCCGCGGCGAGGCGGCGGAGGCCCTGGAGGCGTCCCGCGCCGAGGGCGCGTTGATCGCCGCCGCGGCGACGGCGGCGGCGGAGCTGGTCACCGAGGAGACCCGCGCGGCGAACGCCGTCACGGTCGGCGAGGCCGAGGCCGCGGCGGAGGCGCTGCGCACCGAGGCCGCCACGACAGTGGACGAGGCCCGCGCCGAGGCGAACCGGCTGCGCGGCGAGGCCGCCGAGCAGGCGGACCGGCTCATCGGCGAGGCGGCGTCGGAGGCGGAGAAGCTCACGGCGCAGGCCGCCGAGACCCTGGCAGGCGCCGAGCGCGACGCGACGCGGATCCTGGTGGAGTCCCGTACCGAGGGCGACCGGCTCGTCGAGGAGACCCGCGCGGCCAACGAACTCACCGTCGGCGAGGCCGCGGCCGAGGCCGAGCGGCTGCGGGCCGACGCGGCCCGGACCCTGGACGACGCACGGGCGGACGGCGGCCGGATCATCGGCGAGGCCACCGCGGAGGCGGACCGCGTCACGGCCGCGGCCCACGAGACCCTGGCGGGCGCGGAGCGGGAGTCCGAGCAGACCCGGGACGAGGCGCGCGCCGAGGCGAACCGGCTGCGCGGCGAGGCCGCGGAACAGGCGGACCGGCTCGTCGCGGAGGCCACGGCGGAGGCTTCGAAGCTCACCGAGCGGACCCGCAAGGACAACGAGCGCACGGTCGGCGAGGCCGCGAACGAGGCCGAGCGGCTGCGCGCGGAGGCGGCGCAGGCGCTGTCCTCGGCGCAGGAGCACGCGACGCGTACCCGGTCGGAGGCCGAGCGGGTCAAGGCGGAGGCGGCGAACGAGGCCGAGCGCATCCGCTCGGAGGCCCGTACGGAGTCCGAGCGCGTGCTGGACGAGGCCCGCGAGGAGGCCAACAAGCGCCGCAGCGAGGCCGCGGAGCAGGTCGACCGGCTCGTCACCGAGGCCTTGGCGGAGGCCGAGAAGGTTACCGTCGATGCCCGGAAGCAGGCCCTCGCCGCCACCACGGCGGCCGAGGAGCAGGCCGACGCGATGGTCGACGCGGCCCGCAAGGAGGCGGCGCGCATCACCTCGGAGTCGACCGTCGAGGGCAACTCCCTGGTGGAGAAGGCCCGTACCGACGCGGACGAACTGCTGGTCGGGGCTCGTACGGACGCGTCGGCCATAAGGGAGCGGGCGGAGGAGCTGCGCGGCCGGGTCGAGGCGGAGGTCGAGGAGCTGCACGAGCGGGCCCGCAGGGAGTCGGCCGAGCAGATGAAGTCGGCCGGCGAGCGCGTGGACAAGCTGGTGCGGGCGGCGACTGAGCAGAGCGTCGAGGCCGAGGCGAAGGCCAAGGCGCTGGTGTCGGACGCGAGCAGCGAGGCGAGCAAGGTCCGCATCGCCGCGGTGCGCAAGGCCGAGGCGCTCCTGAAGGAGGCCGAGCAGAAGAAGGCCGAGGTGTCCCGCGAGGCCGACAAGACGCTGACGCAGGCGAAGGCGGAGGCCGAACGGCTCGTCGACGAGGGCCGCCGCGAGCTGGAGGTCCTGGTGCGCAGGCGCGAGGACATTCAGGCGGAGATCTCCCGTGTCCAGGACGTTCTTGAGGCGTTGGAATCATTCGAGGCGCCTTCGGGCGGCGGGAAACCCGCGATCGGCGGCCAGGGCGCGGGGGGCGTGAAGGCCGGAGCGGCAGCCGGATCGACTCGTTCGGGTGGCAAGACGTCAGAGGGCTAGCCAAGGCGCCGCGATGTGTGCTCCTGATGGAGGTTCAGGCGAACGAGTGACAAGCATTCTGTCGCCTTGCCACTCAAAAGGGGTGTCATTGTCCGGATCAAACGCGGATTGACTCGATGACACGCCGTCCGGGCGCCTAGGATTCCCCTTAACACCTCACGTAGCACCTCATCGGTCTCATTCGACAGGAACCCCATGAGCGACACTTCCTCCCCCTTCGGCTTCGAGCTCGTGCGGCGTGGTTACGACCGCGGTCAGGTGGACGACCGCATTACCAAGCTGGTCTCCGACCGCGACAGCGCCCTTGGACGTATCAACTCTCTGGAAAAGCGGATCGAGGAACTACACCTCGAGACGCAGAACGCCCAGGCCCAGGTGAACGACGCCGAGCCGTCGTACGCCGGCCTCGGCGCCCGGGTCGAGAAGATCCTGCGGCTGGCCGAGGAGGAGGCGAAGGACCTTCGCGAGGAGGCCCGTCGCGCGGCCGAGCAGCACCGCGAGCTGGCCGAGTCGGCCGCCCAGCAGGTGCGCAACGACGCCGAGTCGTTCGCCGTCGACCGGAAGTCGACGGCCGAGGACGAGGGTGTCCGGATCGTCGAGAAGGCGAAGGGCGACGCCTCCGCCCTGCGCACCGAGGCCCAGAAGGACGCGGCTTCCAAGCGTGAGGAGGCCGACGCGCTCTTCGAGGAGACCCGCGCCAAGGCCGCTCAGGCCGCAGCGGACTTCGAGACCAACCTGGCCAAGCGCCGCGAGCAGTCGGAGCGCGACCTGGCCGGCCGTCAGGCCAAGGCGGAGAAGCGCCTCGCGGAGATCGAGCACCGCGCGGAGCAGCTGCGCCTGGAGGCCGAGAAGCTCCGTACGGACGCCGAGCGCCGCGCCCGCCAGACCGTGGAGACCGCGCAGCGCCAGGCCGAGGACATCGTCGCCGACGCCAACGCCAAGGCCGACCGCATCCGCAGCGAGTCCGAGCGCGAGCTGGCGGCGCTCACCAACCGCCGCGACTCGATCAACGCGCAGCTGACCAACGTCCGCGAGATGCTGGCGACGCTGACCGGTGCGGCCGTCGCGGCGGCCACCCCGATCGTCGACGACGAGCCGGTCTCGCGCGGGGTTCCGGCGCAGCAGAGCCGCTAGTACGCCGCTGTCCACGCGCGGACGGCGCGCACGATGCGTCATTGTGATGTCTGAGGGTCGTACGTCCCCTGTTCGAGGTGACGTACGGCCCTTCGGCGTTCTAGCGTGGCCGCATGATCGAGCTTGAGGGCCTTACGAAACGATTCGGCGCGAAAACCGCCGTGGACCACCTCAGCTTCCAGGTCAGACCGGGGGTGGTGACCGGCTTCCTCGGCCCCAACGGGGCGGGGAAGTCCACGACCATGCGCATGATGCTCGACCTCGACAACCCGACCAGCGGAACGGTCCGGATCGACGGGAAGCACTACCGGGAACTGCCGGAACCGCTGAAGTACATCGGGGCGCTGCTGGACGCCAAGTCCATGCACGGCGGCCGCACCGCGTACAACAACCTGCTGTGTCTGGCCCAGTCGAACCGGATCCCGGAGCGGCGGGTCGCGGAGGTCCTGGACCTGGTCGGGCTGACGGCCGTGGCCAAGAAGAAGTCGAAAGGATTTTCGCTGGGGATGGGGCAGCGGCTGGGAATCGCCTCCGCGCTGCTCGGGGATCCGGAAATCCTGATGTTCGACGAACCCGTCAATGGTCTGGACCCCGAGGGAATTCTCTGGATCCGCAATCTGATGAAGGGTCTGGCCTCGGAGGGGAGGACGATCTTCGTCTCCTCCCACCTGATGAGCGAAATGGCGCTGACCGCGCAGCATTTGGTGGTCATCGGACAGGGCAGGCTGCTGGCGGACCTGTCGATGGCCGATTTCATCCAGCAGAACTCCCGCAGTTACGTCCGGCTGCGCTCGCCGCAGCAGGAACGGCTCAAGGACGTCCTGCACGAGGCCGGCATCAGCGCGGTCAGCGTCCCGGCGACCGGCGCGCTGGAGATCGACGGCGTGGAGTCGGAGCGGCTCGGCGAGCTGGCCGCCCAGCACCAGATCGTGCTGCACGAACTCAGCCCGCAGCGGGCTTCACTGGAGGAAGCGTTCATGCGCATGACAGCGGACTCCGTCGAGTACCACGCCCATGCCCCGGGCGCCCCTGGCGCGGTCGGCTCCGCCGACAACCCGGCCCGGCCCGCCGACGTCCCCGCCTGGGGCGCCGGCTTCGAGGCGAAGCGCAAGGGTGGTGAGTGACCGTGTCCTCCTTCCCCGGCATCCTCAATTCCGAGTGGACCAAGATCCGTACGGTCGCCTCGACCACCTGGACCCTTGCCTCCGCCCTCGTCGTCACCGTCGGGAGCAGCGCCGCGCTGTGCGCGGTGGTCAGCGCGACCCTCGACGACATGACCCCGCAGGAGCGGCTCACCTTCGACCCGACCATGGCGAGCTTCGTCGGCATGACCTTCGGCCAGCTCGCGATGATCGTCTTCGGCGTGCTGGTGGTCGGCACGGAGTACAGCTCGGGGATGATCCGCACCTCGCTGGCCGCCGTGCCGCGCCGCGTGAGCTTCTTCTTCGGCAAGCTGACCGTCGCCACCGCCCTGGCGCTGGTCGTGGGTCTCGCGACCAGCTTCCTGTCCTTCTTCCTGGGACAGGTCATCCTGGGCGATGCCTCCGTCGGGATCGGCGGGGACAACGTGCTGCGCGCGGTCATCGGCGGCGGCCTCTACATGGCCATGATCGCGCTGTTCTCCATGGGTGTGGCGGCCATCCTGCGCGGGTCGGTGCTGGCGATCTGCATGCTGATCCCGTTCTTCCTCGTGATCTCCAACATCCTCGGAGGGGTACCCGCCACCCGGAAGTGGGCCCAGTACCTGCCGGACCAGGCGGGCGCCAAGATCATGCAGGTGGTCCCGGGCGGCATGGACGGCAGCACGACCACCTACGGCCCCTGGGGCGGCTTCGGGATCATGGTCCTGTGGACCGCCGCCGTCGTACTCGGGGGCTACCTCGTCCTCAAGAAGAGGGACGCCTGAGCACCGGGTCCTCCTGACGTACTACGGGTGATCCCCGGGCCGGTCTCAGGGGCGGCTCAGGGATCATGCCCGGGACGGAACCACCGGGGACTCGTTATCCTCTTAATCCTTACGCGGGCGAACGTCGTCCCGGCCTGGTAAGGGGCAGCAAGATGATCGAGGCAGTCGGACTCACCAAGCGCTTCGGCGCGAAGACCGCCGTCGACCAGTTGTCGTTCCAGGTCAAGCCGGGTCACGTCACCGGATTCCTCGGGCCCAACGGCTCGGGCAAGTCCACCACCATGCGCATGATCGTCGGCCTGGACCGGCCCACGTCCGGTCACGTCACGATCAACGGCCGCCCCTTCCGGGACCTGCCGAACGCCCAGCGGCACGTCGGAGCCCTGCTCGACGCCAAGGCCGTCCACGGCGGCCGCCGGGCGCGCACCCACCTGCTCGCCGTCGCCCAGCTCTCCGGCATCCCGGAGAAGCGGGTGGACGAGGTACTGGCCGTGGTCGGCCTCCAGGACACCGCCCGGCAGCGTACGAAGGGCTTCTCGCTCGGCATGGGCCAGCGGCTCGGCATCGCCACCGCCCTGCTCGGCGACCCGCAGGTGCTGCTCTTCGACGAGCCGGTCAACGGCCTCGACCCCGAGGGCATCCTCTGGGTCCGCAACCTGATGCGGCAGCTCGCCGCCGAGGGCCGCACCGTCTTCGTCTCCTCGCACCTGATGAGCGAGATGGCCCTCACCGCCGACCACCTGATCGTGATCGGCCGGGGCCGGCTGCTGGCCGAGATGGGCACCCAGGAGTTCATCACCCACAACTCGGCCGGATTCGCTCGGGTGCGCGCGGCCGACACCCACCCGGATGGCCGGGACACGATGGCCGCCGCCCTCACCGGGGCGGGCGCCCGGGTGCTCAAGGAGCCCGACGGAGCACTCCGCGTGACCGGACTGGAGCTGCCGCACATCGCCGACCTCGCGCACGGGGCGGGCGTACGGCTGTGGGAGCTGTCACCGCACCGGGCCTCGCTGGAGGAGGCGTACATGCGGCTGACCCAGTCCTCCGTCGAGTACGCCTCCACCGAGGACCCGCGCGCCGAGCTGTGGGAGCCCGAGCCTCCGAGCGTCCCGGCGTGGGAGGACGAGGAGGAGGCCCCGCAGGCCCCCGCCGCCGCCTTCTACGCTCCCCCGCCGCCCGCGGCGGGCGGCCAGCCCTTCCTGATGCCCGGCAGCCCCGGCGAGCTCGCCGCGGCGGCGAAGAACCACCCCGAGGAATCCCGATGACCGGCCCCACGCCCAGCGGCCCCGTGCCCGCCGCCGCCACTCCCGGCGCCACCACGCCCGGCGGCGCGACGGGCACCGCGGTCCGGCCGGCGGGCTACAGCTCCCCGCTGCCCACCCCGCGGCCGCACCTGGGGCACGCCCTGGCCTCGGAGTGGACCAAGCTGGTCTCCGTCCGCTCCACCCTGTGGACGCTGGGCTCCCTCGTGGTGGTCGTCGTCGGCATCGGGCTGCTCTTCGTGGCGCAGAGCAGCGACCGGGACTACATCGGGCTCACCTTCGCCACGCCCGCGCTCTTCGGGCTGCTGGTCGGGCAGATCGCGGTCATGGTGCTCGGCGTCCTGACGATCACCTCCGAGCACGCCACCGGTCTGGTCCGCACGACCTTCACCGCCGCCCCGGAGCGCCACCGCGTGCTCACCGCGAAGTACCTCGTCTTCAGCGCCACGGCCTTCACCGTCGTCAGCGCCGCCGTCTTCGTCGTCGGGCTGGCCGGGCAGATCGTGCACGGCGGGAGCGCCGCCGGCGCCCACCCCGCCAACGAGTGGTCCGGCGCGCTGCTGGGCAGCCTCTACGTCACCCTGCTCGGCATCCTCGCGCTCGCCGTCGGCGCGCTGATCCGGCACTCGGCCGGGGCGATCGCCGTGATGCTCGGGTTCGTCACGCTGCCGCCGGTGATAGGCGCGATGCTCAACATCTGGGAGGCGGCGGCGCCCACCGGACAGGTGATCCTCGAACACAACGCCCCGGTGGCCCTGATGACGCTGTTCGGCATGCAGGAAAGCGACGTCTCCCTGGACATGCCGGGCCCGGGCATCCACATGCTGGTCATCCTGGTCGTCACCGGCGCCGCCGTGATCGCCTCGTACCTGACGGTGGGCCGCCGGGACGTGTGACGCCGGGCGCCGGGCCTCCGCGGCCCGCGGCCCGGGCCTAGTGCCTGGGAGCGTTGCGGGACCGCTGCACCTTCGAGGTGCGGCGGTCCTTCGCGTTCCAACAGGCCTTGTGCCAGTGCCGCCGGTCGTCCACCCCGCCGTACTCCGGCCAGGCCACCAGGTGCGGGGTTCCGGAGGGGATCTCCTGGTCGCAGCCGGGGCAGCGGTAGCGCTTGCCCGCCGCGCTCGCGCCGGCGACGTGCCGGATCTTCCACTCCTCGCCCTGGTACTCCTCCGTCCGCTCCAGGCCGTACCGGTCGAGGCCGGTGCTGGGTCGTTCGTCCGGAGTCTCGCCGCCCCTGGGGCGGTTGTGGCGCGGTGACACGTATACCTCACGGAAGGGCGGACGGCAGTGACTTTCTCCCAGACTACGCGCCGTGGGCGCGGATACCCCCAGGGTGTCTACCGAGGGCGGACCGCGCACCGGCGACTGGCCCGACAATCCCAATAACTTTCCTGTCAGCCCGTGCCTTTGGCACGTGTCAGACGTTGTTGCCATAGGAAGAACCGGTCCACCTGGGGGAGGCCGCGTCAGCCGCGAGGAGGCTAAAGGCGATGCGCGTAGGAGCATTTGTACTGGCGGCCCAGTTCCCGGGCCAGGGAGCGGGCGAGGCACTGCACCGGGCGGTGCGGACCGCAGAGGTGGCCGAGGAGGCCGGGCTCGACTCGGTCTGGGTCGCCGAGCACCACTTCGTCCCGTACGGGGTCTGCCCCTCGGCGGTGACCCTGGCGGCCCTGATGCTGGGCCGGACCCGACGGCTGCGCGTGGGCACGGCGGTGAGCGTGCTGCCGAGCACGCACCCGGTGGCCCTCGGGGAGCAGACGGCGCTGCTGCACCTGACCTCGGGCGGCCGGTTCACCCTCGGGGTGGGGCGCGGCGGGCCGTGGGTGGACCTGGAGGTGTTCGGGGGCGGCCTGGACTCGTACGAGAACGGCTTCCCGGAGGCCCTGGACCTGCTGCGGAACTGGCTGACCCGGGCGCGGGTGGGGGCCGCCGGCGAGCGGTACGGCTTCCGCGAGGTGGCCGTGGTGCCGCGGCCCTCGGAGGCACTGGACGGGGACGGGCCCGGTCCGGAGGTAATCGTGGCCTGCACGTCGCCGTCGTCGGTGCGGTCGGCCGCGGAGCGGGGACTGCCGATGCTGCTGGGCATGCACTGCGGGGACGAGGACAAGGCGGCGATGGTCGGGCTGTGGCGGCGTACGGCGCGGGCCGCGGGTCACTCGCCGCAGGACGTGGCCCGGGCGGGGCACGTCTCCGCGGGGGTGTGCCAGCTGGCGGACCGTACGGCGGACGCCCGCGAGACCCTGCTGAAGGCGATGCCCGGCTGGTTCAGGCAGGGCTTGGACGCGCACGTGACGGTGGACGGCCGCAAGCGCACGATGCGGGACCCGCGCGCCTACACGGAACTGCTCTGCGACCTGCACCCGGTGGGCACCCCGGCCCTCGCGGCGGACCGGCTCGCGGCCACCGCGGAACGGACCGGCATCACCCGCTTCGCCCTCCTGACGGAGGGCTCCGGCGATCTCGCCGCGACGGAGGAGAACGTACGGCGCCTGGGCGCCGAAGTCCTGCCCCGCCTCGGCTGAGATCGACCGGGAGGTGCCCCGCCGTCAGCTGCTAGCAGTCCCGCATTTCCGGGGACTGGTTGAGCAGCTGGCCGCGGATCGAAGTGAACTTGGCCAGCCGGTCGTCCACCGAGGAGTCCAGCGGGAAGACCGCTACCCGGTGACAGTTCTGGAACGCCAGGCGCACTCCGAAATGCCGCTGCAGGGCACCGCGTATCGCGTCACTCGCAAGGGCGCGCAGCAGCTGCCCGCGCGCCTGCTCGTCGGGCGGCGGCGTCTGGTTGTCGGCGAACTGGCCGCCGTCCACCTTCAGCTGGGCCACCAGCGAGCTGATCATCTCCCATGCGTAGGGCAGGGAGGTCCGGACGCAGTCGACGAAGGCAGCTTCGTCGACCTCGCCTCGCTCGGCCTGTTCGAGTAGGGCCGGTGAGACGTCGAGCGACATGGGTTCTCCTCTCGCGACCCCGGCCGATTGGGTTGCCGGAGTCTTACGGGCAGGGAAGGAGATCGCGACGCAGCGTGCACGCTCCGCAACCTCCCGCTCACCACGGTAGGCGCCTCGTGGGTACCGCACCAGGAGAATGCGCATACAACGCGCCATCCGCGAACGGGGCTTTCAGGGGCGAATCGCGTGGAGGCCTCCCCGTCGAGTAGCGTTGCCGACCATGCGTCTCGTCATCGCCCGCTGCTCCGTCGACTACGCGGGCCGGCTCACCGCCCATCTGCCCTCGGCACCCCGTCTGATCCTCGTGAAGGCCGACGGCAGTGTCTCGATCCACGCGGACGACCGGGCGTACAAACCGCTCAACTGGATGTCGCCGCCCTGCACCCTCAAAGAGGGGACCGGGGACGAAGCCGGCGTGTGGACGGTCGTCAACAAGGCGGGCGAGAAGCTCATCATCACGATGGAAGAAGTCCTCCACGACTCCTCCCACGAGCTCGGCATCGACCCCGGGCTCATCAAGGACGGCGTCGAGGCCCACCTCCAGGAACTCCTCGCCGACCGCATCGAAACCCTGGGCGAGGGCTACACCCTGATCCGCCGCGAGTACATGACGGCCATCGGCCCCGTGGACATCCTGTGCCGTGACTCCTCCGGGGCGACGGTGGCGGTGGAGATCAAGCGGCGCGGCGAGATCGACGGCGTGGAGCAGCTGACCCGCTACCTGGAGCTGCTGAACCGCGACCCGCACCTGGCCCCGGTCCGGGGCGTCTTCGCGGCGCAGGAGATCAAGCCGCAGGCCAAGGTGCTGGCCACGGACCGTGGGATGGACTGCGTGGTACTGGACTACAACGCCATGCGCGGCATCGAGGACGACAAGCTCCGCCTGTTCTGAGCCCGTTGACCGGCCTCGCCGGGTCGGGGACGGGGTCCCCGACCCGGCGAACGGTTACCCGGCGAACGGTCACCCGGCGCCGGGCGGCAAGGGATCGGTCGTCGGCGCGACGGTGGCCGTCGGCGTGACGGACGGCGTGGGCGACTCGGCCGTGGCCGTCGGCTCCGGCGACGGTGTGGGCGCGGTGGTGGCCGGCGGCGGCGTGGTCTTCGGCGGCGTCGTGGACGGCCGCTGGGACGGGGTGCGCGCCGGGGTCCGGCCCGGGGCCGGCGCGAGCGTCTCTCCGGGTACGACGCTCTCCCCGGGCGCGGTGGACTCGGCGGGAGCGGCCGGTTCGGTGGGCGGCGTCGTCGCGGGATCGTGTCCGCTCGTCCCCGGCAGGACCGCCGGAGGCGCCGTCGGGGACGTGGAGACCGCCGGCCCCTCCTTCGCCGGTGACGGCGCGTCGGACGAACTCAGGGCCAGCGCGACCACCGTGCCCAGCGTCACCACCGCCAGCGCTCCCGCTCCGGCGAGGAGCAGTACGCGCCGTCGCCCGGCCCGCGGGCCCGGTACGGGCACGGGCACTCGCGCCGTCGCCGCGGCGGCGGGCTCCTTCGGTGTGAGCGGGAAAGCCTCCTCGAACACCTCCGACAGCGTCGTGGGCGGCGCCGAGCGGCGGGCGACCGGCACCACCGGAGTCAGCCGCGTCACCGCCTCCGAGGGCTCACGGGCGGCGCCGTCGACCGGCGCGGCCGGCGTGCCGGGGCCCTTGGCGAGCCCGGCGGCCGGCGTGACCGCCGCCGGGGCCCGCCCCGCGGCCGGCGCACCGGCGGGGCCCGCGGCGGCTCCCGCACCGGCGGGGCCCGCGGCGGCTCCCGTACCGGCGGGGCCCGTGGCGGCGAGGCCCGTGGCGGCCCCCGTACCAGCCGGGCCCGCGGCGGCCTCCGTGGCCGCCGCACTGCCCGTGGCCGCGGCCGTACGCGCCGCACCGCCCGCGCCCGCGACGGCCGCCGCGACCGCGGCTGCCGCTGCCGAGGCCGCGGGCACACCGCCCGCGCCCGCCGTGGCGCCCGAGGTCGCACCCGTACCCGCACCCGTACCCATACCTGCGCCCGCACCTGCCGCCGGAGCGCCCGTACCCGCCGGGAGGGCCGCCGTGACCGCCGCGGCACCCGCACCCGCACCCGTGCCTGCGCCCGTACCCGCCGGGAGGGCAGCCGGTGCCTCCAGCCGCAGCGGCGGCGAGGCGGACACCTCCGCCGACTCCCGGTCCACGACCAGCGCGAGCGCCCGCCGTCCCGCGATCGTGCCCCGCTTGTCCGCGAGCGCGCCCCGCAGCCCGATCGAGGTCTCCAGCTCGGCCCGCGCCCGGTCGAGGCGCCCCTCGCACAGCGCGAGCACGCCCAGCTCGTGGTGGAAGTAGGCCTGTTCCGCGACCTCACCCGCCTTCCGCGCGGCCTCGGCGCCCGAGCGCAGCACCCGCTCCCACGCCTCCCAGTGCAGCGAGGCCGCGAAGGCGGGGGCCGCCGTGCGCGCCAGCAGCACCGCCGCCACGACGTCCGCGCCGGCCAGCGCGGCGAGCACCGCCTCCGCCTCGGCGCCGACGCGCTCCGGGGTCACCGAGGCGTGCCCGGTCCACCAGGCGTAGTGCCGGGCGGCCGTACGGGCCTCCTCCGCGGCGGTGTCGCCGTACCCGACGTCCTCCAGCTGCCGCGCGACCCCCGCGGCCAGCCGGTAGCGCGCCCCGACGGGCGTCAGCAGCCCGCAGGCCAGCAGTTCCGCGACGGCCGTGTCCGCGTGCGTGTCCCCCACCAGCGCCGGCAGGTGCGCGTGGTGCGGCAGCTCCCCGCCCAGCGCGCACGCGATCCGCAGGGCCGCGCGCGCGGACTCGCTGACCCGTGAGGCCAGCAGCTCGGCGGGGGCCGCGCCCTCGGCGAGCGTGGGCAGGGGCACCTCGACGGCGTCGCGCGGGCGCCCCTCGAAGACGCCGGGCTCCTCCTCGTCGTCGTCCTCGTCGGCGCGGTTGAGCTCATCGCGCTGCCGCAGCAGCGCGGCGGCCTGGACGAAGCGCAGCGGCAGTCCCTCGGAGGCGAACCGCAGGTCTCCCGCCCAGGCGGTCTCCTCGTCCGTCAGCGGGCGTCCCGCACGCGCCTCCAGCAGGTCCAGGCACTCCGCCTTGCCGAGGCCCGAGAGGAAGACCTCCTCCAGGTGCGAGTCGTCGGAGGGGGCCCGGGTGTCGGGGGTCGTGGCGAGCAGGTAGGCGCACTCGGGGGTGGCGCGCAGCAGCTCGTCGAGGGCGCTGCCGCCCATCTCCAGGTCGTCGAGGAGGACGACGGCGCCTATGTCCCGTACCCGGGAGAGGAGCTCGATGCGGTCGGGCCGGTCCTCCGGGGCCTCGTACACGGCCGCGTGCAGCGCGTGCAGCAGTTCGGCGGGCTGCTGGTGCCCGTAGCCGCTGAGCCGTACGACGCCGTCCGGCGCGAGGTCCGCGCACGCGGTGGCGACCGCGTCGAGCAGGGTGGTGCGGCCCGATCCGGCGGGGCCGGTCAGCCGTACGGACCGGCCCCGGCCCAGCAGCCGTACGAGGCGCTCCCGCTCCTCCTCGCGGGCCGGCGGCAGCCGTCCGGGGACGGGCTGGCCGGGCAGCGCGGGGGGCCGTGCGCCCGCTTCCCGGGCACGGCGGGCCGCCGCTGCGCGCTTGGCGGGCCTGCGGCCGGTGTCAGCGCCGGGGCGGTGCGGTTCTATCTCGCTGCCGTCGACGGGATTGACGGTGAGGGAGAAGTCCCCCGCGGTGAGGGTGACGATCCGCGCGGGCGCGGCCGGGGTGCTCCCGGACCGCTCCGCCGGATCGGCCGTCTGCCCCTGTGTACGGTCCATGACCAAGTCCCCCGATCGCGGGCCGTGCGCCTCGCCGTCGTACCGCCCGGCCGTCGCACACGCCGCTGTCGCCACTGGTCCGGTTTCCGCCCGAACCCTAGACCGTGGCCGGTCGCGCCGGAACCGCCGGGGTGCCATCACCACCGGACCGTTACGTTTCCGCTGGAAACGGCGGCCGGACGGCAGCCGGACGACGGCCGGGTGGATCACACCCGGGGCAGGGACTCCGCTTCGAGGCCGCCCTCGATCGCGAGGATGCGGTGGAGCCGGGTGGCGACGAGGAGCCGCTGCATCTGCGGCGGCACCCCGCGCAGGACGAGGCGGCGTCCGGTCCGGCCGGCCCTCCGGTGGGCGCCCATGATCACGCCGAGGCCGGTGGCGTCCCAGGAGTCGAGTCCGGTGAGGTCGAGCACGAGGTCGCCGTGGCCGTCGTCGAGGGCGGAGTGGAGGACCGTCCGGGCGTCCGCCGCGCTCCGCACGTCGAGGCGGCCCCCGACAGCGAGTTCGGCGTGGTCGCCCCTGATGTGCATGTGTACTCCCGGCAGTACTGCGTACGTATGGTCCGACTGGTCCGTGGTCGGCAACTCTCACTGCAACTGACTGCCTGGCGGGCAGGTAAGTTGCCGACCGTGAGCGAACCGATACCTAATTCACTCCGTGGGGTGAAGGCATTCGAACGGTGGTGCTCAGTGGCCCGGCCGGGTCAGTGCTTGTAGAAGCCCTGACCGCTCTTGCGGCCGATGTCCCCGGCGTCCACCATCCGGCGCATCAGCTCCGGCGGCGCGAACTTCTCGTCCTGCGACTCGGTGTAGATGTTGCTCGTGGCGTGGAGCAGGATGTCCACGCCCGTGAGGTCGGCGGTGGCCAGCGGGCCCATCGCGTGGCCGAAGCCCAGCTTGCAGGCGATGTCGATGTCCTCGGCGGACGCCACGCCCGATTCGTACAGTTTCGCGGCCTCGACGACCAGGGCGGAGATCAGACGGGTCGTCACGAAGCCGGCGACGTCGCGGTTGACGACGATGCAGGTCTTGCCGACGGACTCGGCGAATGCCCGCGTGGTGGCGAGGGTTTCGTCGCTCGTCTTGTAGCCGCGCACGAGCTCGCACAGCTGCATCAGCGGGACGGGCGAGAAGAAGTGGGCGCCGACGACGCGCTCCGGACGCTCCGTCACGGCCGCGATCTTGGTGATCGGGATGGCGGAGGTGTTGGAGGCGAGGATGGTGTCCTCGCGCACGATCTTGTCGAGGGCACGGAAGATCTCGTGCTTGATCTCGATCTTCTCGAAGGCGGCCTCCACGACGATGTCCACGTCGGCGACCGCGTCGAGGTCGGTGGTGGTGGTGATGCGCGCGAGCGCGGCCTCCGCGTCCTCGGCCGACAGCTTGCCCTTGGAGACGAACTTGTCGTACGAGGCCTTGATCCCGTCGGTACCGCGGGTCAGCGCGGCATCGGTGACGTCGCGCAGTACGACGTCCCAACCCGCCTGAGCGGAGACCTGAGCGATCCCGGAACCCATCAGTCCGGCACCGATGACGGCGAGCTTCCCAGCCACTGCACACCCCTCGTTCTCAAAACGGCTCAGTCTCGTAGCCCTCTCCGGCGGAGACTAGCGTTTGGGCGGTGCGGTGTGACCGCGAAGTAACACGCGTCACGTCTCAGCTGACGGACATCACACTGGTACGGCCCAGCGTCCCTGCACAGCCCCCCAGTTCGCTCCGCCCCCTACGCCCGGTGCGGGCGCCCGGCCGCCGGCGGGGCACCGCGTGCGGATTCCGGCGGGGCGTCACTACGCTGGCGGCATGGTGAACCTCACGCGCATCTACACCCGTACCGGCGACAAGGGCACGACCGCCCTCGGCGACATGAGCCGTACGGCCAAGACCGACCTGCGGATCTCCGCGTACGCCGACGCCAACGAGGCCAACGCGGCCCTGGGGACGGCTATCGCGCTGGGCGCGCTGCCCGAGGAGGTCGTGAAGGTCCTGGTCCGGGTGCAGAACGACCTCTTCGACGTCGGCGCCGACCTGTGCACGCCGGTGGTGGAGAACCCGCAGTACCCGCCGCTGCGCGTGGAGCAGTTCTACATCGACAAGCTGGAGGCGGACTGCGACCTCTACCTTGAGCGGGTGGAGAAGCTGCGGAGCTTCATCCTGCCCGGCGGCACCCCCGGCGCCGCCCTGCTGCACCAGGCCTGCACGGTCGTCCGGCGGGCCGAGCGCTCTACCTGGTCGGCGCTGGAGGTGCACGGCGAGGTGATGAACCCGCTGACCGCCACCTACCTCAACCGCCTCTCCGACCTCCTGTTCATCCTGGCCCGGGTGGCCAACAAGGAGGTCGGGGACGTGCTGTGGGTGCCGGGCGGCGAGCGCTGACCCGCCGAGGACGCGGGCCCTTGCACGATCCGGAACCCCCCTAGCGATCGGCCTCGACCCGGCCGTACCGCTCCCCGGAGGCGCCGGCCGGGGCCTTCTTCGGCCAGATCGTGTACGCGACGGCGATCAGGGCGTGGATCCCGGCCACCCGCAGGGCGGCGTACTGCGTCGCCTCCAGCGAGCTGACGTCGCCCGCGTCGCCGACGTACCAGATCGCGGCCTGGAGCAGGCCGAGCGCGACGGCGGCGGCGACGACGGTGCGGACCCACAGCTTCCACTCGTGGACGGCCCGCGCCTTCCCGTATCCCGCACCGGCCGGCTTGGGGCCGCCCGCGAGCCGGTGCGCGGCGTGGCCGTCGAGCCACTTCACCGTGTAGTGGCCGTAGGCGACGGTGTAACCGAGGTACAGCGCCGCGAGGCCGTGCTTCCAGTCGGGTACGGCGCCGTTCCTGAGGTCGATGGCGGTGACGGCCAGCAGGACGAGTTCCAGCACCGGTTCGCACAGCAGGACGGCCGCCCCGAGCCGCGGCATCCTGGCCAGGTAGCGCAGGGACAGCCCGGCCGCCAGCAGTACCCAGAAGCCGACTTCACAGGCGATGATCACGGTGACGATCACGGGTCTCTCCGTTGCGTTCGGTCCGGTTCTCGGGTGTTCCCTCCCAGAGTCCCGCCGGATCGGGCCCGGTTCGTCGTCTGCGGTGACGAAAGACCACTGCACCCTTCGATGTACCCGGCGTCCGCCCCGGCGCCGAGGCCGGCGGCGCTCCCACCGTGTTGGATGGGAGCGTGACCCCGAGAAGCCTCCGCCCCCACCGCCACGACGTGCTCCTCGCCCTGGTCAGCGTGCTCGCGGGCCTCGTGCTCTGGTCGCTCGGCGTGCACCAGGCCGACAGCCGGGACTTCCTCCCCGACTGGGCGGCCCTGGTCCCGCTGCTGGTCCTCGGCGCGATGGAGCTGCTGCGCCGTTCCGCGCCCAGGGTGGCGCTGAACGTCGGCACCGTCGGCCTGGTCGCCGACCAGTTCACGGTCGGCAGCCTCGCCACCGTCCTGATCTTCACCGACCTGATGTACGCGGCCGTGGTCTACGGCCCGCCCGCCATGGCGCGGCGGCTCCCGGTCACCACCGGCCTGATCACCGTGGCCGTCACGATCGTCTCGGTGGCCTGGCTGCGTACGCCACAGGCCCTGCTGATCGGTGTGGTCACCGGCCTCGTCAGCTTCGCCCCGGCCCTGACGGGGGCCACCCTGCGCAACCAGCGGGAGGCCGCCGTGGCCGCCCGGCTGCGCGCCGAGCAGACGGCGCTGCTGGCCGAGATGGACCGTACCCAGGCCGTGATGGCCGAGCGCGCCCGGATGGCGCGGGAGCTGCACGACATGGTGGCCAACCACCTCTCCGCCATCGCCATCCACTCCACCGCCGCGCTCTCCATCGACCAGCCCGGCACCAGCCGCGAGGCACTCGGTGTGATCCGGGAGAACAGCGTCCAGGGGCTGGCCGAAATGCGCCGTCTGATCGGGCTGCTGCGGGACGCCGGGGCGGGGCAGGAGCCGGCCGCCACCCCCTCGCTGGACGGCCTGGACGCCCTGCTCGGGCAGGCCCGCACCAACGGCTCGGGAAGCGGGCTGGAATTCGTCCTCCACGACGACCGGACGGACGGGGGCGCCGTGCCGGCGCCCGTGGAGCTGGCGGCGTACCGCATCCTGCAGGAGTCGCTGACCAACGCGCTCAAGCACGCGGCGCCGGGCACGGTCTCGGTCCGCGTGGCCCGCGGGGGCGGGCAGCTGAGCGTGGCCGTGGACTCCCCGTACGGGGACCGGCCCGGCCCGCGCGCCCCCGGGTCCGGAGCCGGGCTGATCGGCATGCGGGAACGGGCGGAGCTGCTGGGCGGACGGTTCACGGCGGGCCGGTCCGGCCCGGTGTGGCGGGTGCGGGCGATCCTGCCCGCGGAGGAGAGGGCGGTGGAGGCATGACCATCCGGGTGGTGGTGGCGGAGGACCAGAGCGCGGTACGGGCCGGGCTGGTGCTGATCCTGCGCAGCGCGGGCGACATCGAGGTGGCGGGCGAAGCCGCCGACGGGGAGGAGGCGGTGCGCCTCGCCCGGGAACTACGTCCGGATCTCGTCCTCATGGACGTCCAGATGCCCCGGCTCGACGGGGTGTCGGCGACGCGCCAGGTGGTCGCGGAGGGGCTGGCGGACGTCCTCGTCCTGACCACCTTCGACCTCGACGAGTACGTCTTCGGGGCGCTGCGGGCGGGGGCGGCCGGCTTCCTGCTGAAGAACGCGGACGCGGCCGAGCTGATCGAGGCGGTACGCACCGTCGCGCGCGGGGAGGGCCTGATCGCCCCGGCGGTGACCAGGCGGCTGATCGCCGAGTTCGCCTGCCCGCAGGTGCGCCGGCCGCAGGCCCCGCCGGAGACCGCGGCGGCGGTGGCCTCGCTCACGCGCCGGGAGCGGGAGGTGCTGGGATGCCTGGGAGAGGGGCTCTCGAACGCGGAGATCGCGGTACGGCTGGAGATGGCCGAGGCCACCGTGAAGACGCACGTCAGCAGGCTGCTGGGGAAGCTGGACCTGCGCAGCAGGGTCCAAGCGGCCGTACTGGCAGGAGAGTTGGGCATTTAGGAGCACCGGTCTGGACCTCTTGACGGTTGGTCCAGACCTTTCTACGCTCGCGGAACACTGTGGTGAGCGTGCATGACAAAGCGTGCTCACGGGCGGCGCAGGTCCCACCCCCATGCCGGAGCCGGCCCCACGGCTCCGGCGGACCTACGGAGGAACACCCTTGAGCACAGCATCCCCACCCCGCAGCCGGCGCACCCGGTTCTTCACCCGGGTCGCGGCGGTCGTGGCCGCCCTCGCCGTACCGATCAGCGGGCTCGTCGCGCTGGCCGGCCCGGCGCAGGCCGCCGCCGCCGCGACCGCGACGTACACCAAGGTCTCCGACTGGGGCTCCGGCTTCGAGGGCAAGTGGACGGTGAAGAACACCGGCACCACCACCCTCACGAGCTGGACCGTGGAGTGGGACTACCCGGCCGGCACCTCGGTCACCTCGGCCTGGGACGCCACCGTCACCAGCTCGGGCACCCACTGGACGGGCAAAAACCTCGGCTGGAACGGCACCCTCTCCCCCGGTGCCAGCATCAGCTTCGGCTTCAACGGCGCCGGCGCGGGCGCCCCCAGCGGCTGCAAGATCAACGGCGGCCCCTGTGACGGCACCACCCAGCCCGGCGACAACCCGCCCTCCGCTCCCGGCACCCCCACCGCCGCGAACGTCACCGAGACCTCGCTGACCCTGAACTGGACGGCCGCCACCGACGACAAGGGCGTCAAGAACTACGACGTCTACCGCGGCGGCGCCAAGGTCGCCACGGTGACCGGCCGCAGCTACTCGGACACCGGCCTGACCAAGGGCACGTCGTACGCCTACACGGTGATCGCCCGCGACAGCATCGACCAGACCGGCCCCTCCTCCGGCGCGCTCTCCGTCACCACGCCCGGCGGCGGTGGCACCGATCCGGGCGCCGGCACCAAGGTCAAGCTCGGCTACTTCACCAACTGGGGCGTCTACGGACGCAACTACCACGTGAAGAACCTGGTCACCTCGGGCTCCGCCGCGAAGATCACCCACATCAACTACGCCTTCGGCAACGTCCAGGGCGGCCGCTGCACCATCGGCGACGCCTACGCGGACTACGACAAGGCCTACACCGCCGACCAGAGCGTCGACGGCAAGGCGGACACCTGGGACCAGCCGCTGCGCGGCAACTTCAACCAGCTGCGCAAGCTGAAGGCCCAGTACCCGCACATCAAGATCCTGTGGTCCTTCGGCGGCTGGACCTGGTCCGGCGGCTTCGGCCAGGCCGCCGCCAACCCGGCCGCCTTCGCCCAGTCCTGCTACGACCTGGTGGAGGACCCGCGCTGGGCCGACGTCTTCGACGGCATCGACCTCGACTGGGAGTACCCGAACGCCTGCGGCCTGACCTGTGACACCAGCGGCGCCGCCTCCCTGAAGAACCTGATGCAGGCCACCCGGGCCAAGTTCAGCGGGAACAACCTGGTCACCGCCGCGATCTCCGCCGACGGCTCCAACGGCGGCAAGCTGGACGCGGCCGACTACGGCGGCGCGGCCCAGTACGTCGACTTCTACAACGTCATGACGTACGACTTCTTCGGCGGCTGGGCGGCGCAGGGCCCGACGGCCCCGCACTCCCCGCTCACCGCCTACCCGGGCATCCCGCAGGAGGGCTTCAACTCCGAGGCCGCGATCACCAAGCTCAAGGGCAAGGGGATC
The DNA here is from genome assembly GCF_026627255.1 of Streptomyces antarcticus. GTDB lineage: Bacteria > Actinomycetota > Actinomycetes > Streptomycetales > Streptomycetaceae > Streptomyces > Streptomyces antarcticus. Next base: position 394,299 of record NZ_JAPNLM010000001.1, read on the forward strand.
CCCGGCTCCAAGCTCAACCTCGGCATCGGCTTCTACGGCCGCGGCTGGACCGGCGTCACCCAGGCCACCCCCGGCGGCACCGCCACCGGCCCGGCCCCCGGCACGTACGAGCCGGGCATCGAGGACTACAAGGTGCTCAAGGCCAGCTGCCCGTCCACCGGCACCATCGCCGGCACGGCCTACGCCAAGTGCGGCAGCAACTGGTGGAGCTACGACACCCCCGCCACGGTCGCCTCGAAGATGAGCTGGACCAAGCAGCAGGGCCTCAGGGGAGCCTTCTTCTGGGAGTTCAGCGGCGACACCACCAACGGTGAGCTCGCCAACGCGATCCACACCGGGCTGCAGTAACCGCCGCTGAGCGCATCCGGTGACAGACGAAGCCGGGGAGAAGGGTCCGCCCCCCTCTCCCCGGCTTCTCCACGCCGTACGCGATCCCGCTCGGGCCACGTTCACCCACCCCCGGACTCCGTCCGGGGAGACCCCTGTACAACGGGAGCGGAATTCAGGCCACATTCACCCGCCCCCAGACTCCGTCCGGGGAGACCCCCGTACAACGGGAGCGGAATTCAGGCCACATTCACCCGTTGCCCGGGCGGCGCCGCCTCGAGCCACGCCAGGAACCCGGTCAGCGCGTCGTCGCTCATCGCCAGCTCCAGGCGCGTCCCGCGGTGGAGGGCGCCGAGCACGACGGCGTCGGAGAGCAGGGCCAGCTCCTCCTCGCCCTCGGGAGCGCGCCGGGCGAGCACCTCGATGGACGAGCGCTCCAGCAGCCGGCGCGGCCGCGGCGAGTAGCTGAAAACGCGGAACCACTCGATCCGGTCGCCGCTGTAGCGGGCGACCCCGTACACCCAGCCCTTGCCGGAGACGTCCGGCTCCTCGGACACGCCCCAGCGCATGCTGCAGTCGAAGGTTCCGCCGGACCGCTGGATGAGTCTGCGGCGCAGTCCGAACACAAACAGCCCGATCACCACCAGGGCTACGACCAGGCCGCTCACAAGCAGAGCGAGGAGCATCTTCACCGACCTCCTCGCTCATCGAAATACCGCGTGCGAAAAAACGACCTGCATCGCCTCAGCCGCGACCCGGTCTGGAAAGCTCCAGAACGGACCGCGGCTGAGGTCTGCCGAGCCCCGGAAGTCGCCCTCCGGGGCTCAGCCTTTCAAACTCCGACGGGCGTTCAGCCCGTTACGGCGCGCAGTCGGACATCCGCGCGACGCTCGGCGGCCGCGTCGGCCTCCGACTTCGCGCGCTCCAGTGCCCGCTCCGCACGCTGGACGTCGATCTCGTCAGCGAGCTCGGCGATCTCGGCCAGCAGGGACAGCTTGTTGTCCGCGAACGAGATGAAACCGCCGTGCACCGCGGCGACGACAGTGGCGCCGTCAGTGGTGCGGATGGTCACAGGGCCCGATTCCAGCACACCGAGAAGCGGCTGGTGACCGGGCATGACGCCGATGTCGCCGGACGTGGTGCGGGCGACAACAAGGGTGGCCTCGCCGGACCAGACATTGCGGTCCGCCGCGACCAGCTCGACGTGCAGCTCAGCAGCCAAGGTGGCTCCTCGGGTCACCACCCGGCGGGTAAGCCGGGTGTTGGGTCAAATTCTAATGGGCGTGGGGAGAGGGACGGGACACACCCGCCCCTCTCCGTGGATCCTTCGGATCCGATGCGCTCCTCGTGGAGCGCGCCGGATCAGGAGACGCCCAGCTCCTTGGCGTTCGCCTTCAGGTCCTCGATGCCACCGCACAGGAAGAACGCCTGCTCGGGGAAGTGGTCGTAGTCGCCGTCGCAGATCGCGTTGAACGCCACGATCGACTCCTCGAGCGGAACGTCCGAACCGTCGACACCGGTGAACTGCTTGGCGACGTGGGTGTTCTGCGACAGGAAGCGCTCGACGCGACGGGCACGGTGGACAACGAGCTTGTCCTCCTCGCCCAGCTCGTCGATACCGAGGATCGCGATGATGTCCTGGAGGTCCTTGTACTTCTGCAGGATCCCCTTGACGCGCATCGCCGTGGCGTAGTGGTCCGCCGCGATGTACCGCGGGTCGAGGATGCGGGACGTCGAGTCCAGCGGGTCCACGGCCGGGTAGATGCCCTTCTCGGAGATCGGACGGGAGAGAACCGTCGTCGCGTCGAGGTGGGCGAAGGTGGTCGCCGGCGCCGGGTCGGTCAGGTCGTCCGCGGGGACGTAGATCGCCTGCATCGAGGTGATCGAGTGACCACGGGTCGAGGTGATGCGCTCCTGGAGGAGACCCATCTCGTCGGCCAGGTTCGGCTGGTAACCCACCGCGGAGGGCATGCGGCCGAGCAGGGTCGACACCTCGGAACCCGCCTGGGTGTACCGGAAGATGTTGTCGATGAAGAACAGGACGTCCTGCTTCTGCACATCGCGGAAGTACTCCGCCATGGTCAGACCGGCCAGGGCGACGCGCAGACGCGTGCCCGGCGGCTCGTCCATCTGGCCGAAGACGAGGGCCGTCTTGTCGATGACGCCGGACTCGGCCATCTCCTCGATGAGGTCGTTGCCCTCACGGGTACGCTCACCGACGCCCGCGAAGACCGACACACCATCGTGGTTGTTGGCCACGCGGTAGATCATTTCCTGGATCAGAACGGTCTTGCCGACACCGGCACCACCGAACAGACCGATCTTTCCACCCTTGACGTACGGGGTGAGAAGGTCGATGACCTTGACGCCGGTCTCGAACATCTCGGTCTTCGACTCGAGCTCGTCGAAGCGGGGCGCCTTGCGGTGGATCGGCCAGCGCTCGGTGACGTTGGCGTTCTCCTCCGGGTAGTTCAGCACCTCACCGAGGGTGTTGAACACCTTGCCCTTGGTGAAGTCACCGACGGGGACGGTGATGCCCTCGCCCGTGTTGGTCACCGGGGCCTGGCGGACCAGACCGTCGGTGGGCTGCATGGAGATCGTGCGGACCACGCCGTCACCCAGGTGCTGGGCGACTTCGAGGGTCAGCGTCTTCAGCTTGCCGTCCTCGGCCGGGTCGGCGACCTGGACCTTCAGCGCGTTGTAGATCTCGGGCATGGCGTCGACGGGGAACTCCACGTCGACGACCGGGCCGATGACCCGGGCGACGCGGCCCGTGGCGGCGGCCGTCTCAACAGTGGTCGTCATTACTTGTCACTCCCCGCGGTCGCGTCAGCCATGGCGCTCGCGCCACCGACGATCTCGCTGATTTCCTGGGTGATTTCGGCCTGGCGGGCCGCGTTGGCAAGCCGGGAGAGACTCTTGATGAGGTCTCCGGCGTTGTCGGTCGCCGACTTCATCGCGCGGCGGCGGGCGGCGTGCTCGGAAGCGGCCGACTGCAGCAGTGCGTTGTAGATGCGGCTCTCGACGTAGCGCGGCAGGAGGGCGTCGAGGACGTCCTCCGCCGACGGCTCGAAGTCGAACAGCGGAAGGATCTCGCCCTTCGCGCCGCCCGCTGATGTCTCGGTCTCCGCAACCTTGTCGAGGCTGAGCGGCAGCATCCGGCCGTCGACCGCGCTCTGCGTCATCATCGACACGAATTCCGTGTAGATGATGTGCAGCTCGTCGACGCCGCCCTCGGCCGTCTCCGTCTGGATGGCCTCGATCAGCGGCTCCGCGACGCGCTTGGCGTCGGCGTAGGCCGGGCTGTCGGTGAAGCCGGTCCACGACTCCGCGACCTTGCGCTCGCGGAAGCCGAAGTAGGCCAGACCCTTACGGCCGACGATGTACGTGTCGACCTCCTTGCCCTCGCCGCGCAGCCGCTCGGTGAGCCGCTCCGCCTGCTTGATGGCATTCGAGGAGTAGCCGCCGGCCAGACCGCGGTCGCTCGTGATGAGCAGGACCGCGGCACGCACCGGCGTCTCGACCTCGGTGGTCAGGGCGTGCTTGGTGTTCGAGCCGGTCGCGACCGCGGTCACCGCACGGGTGAGCTCGTTCGCGTACGGCATCGATGCCGCCACCTTGCGCTGCGCCTTGACGATGCGCGAGGCGGCGATCATCTCCATCGCCTTGGTGATCTTCTTGGTCGCCGTGACGGCACGGATGCGACGCTTGTAGACCCGGAGCTGCGCTCCCATGAGTCAGGTCCCTTCCGTCGTCACTTGGAGACGTTGACGGCCGGCGCGTCCTCGCCCAGAAGCTTGCCGTCCGAGGTCTCGAACTGCTGCTTGAAGGCGGCGATGGCGTCGGCGATCGACGTCAGGGTGTCGTCCGACATCTTGCCGCCGTCGGCGATGGAGGTGAGGAGGTCCTTGCGCTCGCGGCGCAGGTGCTCCAGCAGCTCCGACTCGAAGCGACGGATGTCGTTGACCGGGACGTCGTCCATCTTGCCGGTGGTACCGGCCCAGACGGAGACGACCTGCTCCTCGACGGGCATCGGCTGGTACTGGCCCTGCTTCAGCAGCTCGACCAGGCGCTTGCCGCGCTCCAGCGAAGCCTTCGAAGCGGCGTCCAGGTCGGAACCGAAGGCGGCGAACGCCTCCAGCTCGCGGTACTGGGCGAGGTCCAGGCGCAGACGGCCGGAAACCTGCTTCATCGCCTTGTGCTGGGCGGAGCCACCGACGCGGGAGACCGAGATGCCGACGTTCAGCGCCGGGCGCTGGCCCGCGTTGAACAGGTCGGACTCAAGGAAGCACTGGCCGTCGGTGATGGAGATGACGTTGGTCGGGATGAACGCCGACACGTCGTTCGCCTTGGTCTCGACGATCGGCAGACCGGTCATCGAACCGGCACCCATGTCGTCGGAGAGCTTCGCGCAGCGCTCCAGCAGACGGGAGTGCAGGTAGAAGACGTCGCCCGGGTAGGCCTCGCGGCCCGGCGGACGGCGCAGCAGCAGCGACACGGCGCGGTAGGCGTCGGCCTGCTTCGACAGGTCGTCGAAGATGATCAGGACGTGCTTGCCGGCGTACATCCAGTGCTGGCCGATGGCGGAACCGGTGTACGGCGCCAGGTACTTGAAGCCGGCCGGGTCGGACGCCGGGGCGGCGACGATCGTCGTGTACTCGAGCGCGCCGGCGTCTTCCAGGGCGCCGCGAACGGACGCGATGGTCGAGCCCTTCTGGCCGATGGCGACGTAGATGCAGCGAACCTGCTTGTTCACGTCGCCGGAGCGCCAGTTGTCGCGCTGGTTGATGATCGTGTCGACGGCCAGAGCGGTCTTGCCGGTCTGACGGTCGCCGATGATCAGCTGACGCTGGCCACGGCCGACGGGCACCATGGCGTCGATGGCCTTGTAGCCGGTCTGCATGGGCTCGTGAACCGACTTGCGGATCATGACGCCCGGGGCCTGCAGTTCGAGGGCGCGACGGCCTTCGGTCGCGATCTCGCCGAGACCGTCGATCGGGTTGCCGAGCGGGTCGACGACGCGGCCGAGGTAGCCCTCGCCGACGCCTACGGAGAGCACCTCACCGGTGCGCTGCACCGGCTGGCCCTCCTCGATACCACTGAACTCGCCGAGGACGACCGCACCGATCTCGCGCTCGTCGAGGTTGAGGGCGAGACCGAGGGTGCCGTCCTCGAACTTCAGCAGTTCGTTCGCCATGGCGGAGGGCAGGCCCTCCACCTTCGCGATGCCGTCGCCGGCAACGCTGACCGTTCCGACCTCCTCGCGCGAGGCCGCGTCCGGCTGGTACGACTGGACGAAGTTCTCCAGTGCGTCCCGGATCTCCTCCGGCCGGATCGTGAGCTCCGCCATCTGGGTTCCCTGCTCTCCTTGTTGGGCCTGAAGCTTCTTGTGGGGTCTGGGGGCGACCCCCAGGAATCTTCTGCAAGTTCTGCACGGCCCAACCGGGCCGCTAGGAATGCGTTGTTCTTTTGGTGTTGGTCAGCCGGCCATGCGGCGGGTCGCCTCGGAGAGGCGGTCCGCGATGGTGCCGTCGATGACCTCGTCGCCGACCCGCACCACGATCCCGCCGAGGACCGTGGGGTCCACTTCGAGGTTCAGGTGCATCTGGCGGCCGTACAGCTTGGCCAGGACCGCGCCGAGACGCTGCTTCTGCACGTCGCTGAGCGGAACCGCGGTGGTCACCGTGGCGACCATGCGGTTGCGGCGCTCGGCGGCGAGCGTGGACAGGGACTCGAGGCCCGCTTCCAGGCTACGTCCACGCGGGTGCGTGACAAGTCGCGTGACGAGACGCTCGGTGCCGGCGTTCGCCTTGCCGCCCAGCAGGCTGCGGAGCAGCTCGCTCTTGGCGGAGGCGGTGGCCGCACGGTCGGTCAGCGCCGCGCGCAGCTCGGTGCTCGAGGCGACGATCCGGCCGAAGCGGAAGACCTCGTCCTCGACGTCGTCGAGCGCGCCGCCCTGCTGGGCGGCGGTGAGCTCGGCGGTGGCCGCCAGCTCCTCCAGCGCGTCCACCAGGTCGCGGGACTGCGACCAGCGGGACCGGACCATGCCGGACACCAGGTCGAGGGTCTCCCCGCCGACCTGGCCGCTCAGCAGGCGCCCGGCCAGCTCGGCCTTGGCCTCGCCGGACTGCGCCGGGTCCGTGATGACCCGACGCAGCGAGACCTCACGGTCGAGCAGCGTGGTGACGGCATCCAGCTCACCGGCGAGCTTCGCCGCGTCGACGGACGTGTTGTCCGTCAGCGCGTCGAGACGCTCACGCGCGGAGGCCAGTGCCTCGCGGCTCGCTCCGTTCATCGGGCAGCCCCGTTCGACGCTGCCTTCTCCTCGAGCTCGCTGAGGAAACGGTCGATGGTGCGGCTCTGCCGGGCGTGGTCCTCGAGGGACTCGCCGACGAGCTTGCCGGCCAGGTCGGTGGCGAGCTTGCCCACGTCCTGACGCAGCGCGTGAGAGGCGGCCTTGCGGTCGGCCTCGATCTGCGTGTGGCCGGCAGCGATGATCTCCTCACGCTGCCGCTGGCCCTCTGCGCGCAGTTCTTCCTTGAGCGCAGTGCCCTGCTCCAGCGCATCCTGGCGCAGGCGCGCGGCCTCGTGCCGGGCCTCGGCGAGCTGGGCCTTGTACTGCTCCAGCACGCTCTGGGCCTCGGTCTGAGCGGCCTCAGCCTTCTCGATACCGCCTTCGATGGCCTCGCGGCGCTCGTCCAGAACCTTGTTGATGTTCGGGAGGAGCTTCTTCGCGAGGAAACCGAAGACGATGACGAAGGCGATCAGACCGATGACGAGCTCGGGGATCGGCGGGATGAGGGGGTTTTGAGCTTCCTCAGCCGCGAGAACCAGGAGGTTCACTTCAGTGCCTTTCGTCTAGTGGCTGGTCGTGAATCCGAAGATCACTTGCCGTAGACGAACGGCATGACCAGGCCGATCAGCGCGAGCGCCTCACAGAAGGCGAAGCCGAGGATCTGGTTGGCGCGGATCAGACCGGCCGCCTCGGGCTGACGGGCGAGAGCCTGGGTGCCGTTACCGAAGATGATGCCGACGCCGACGCCGGGGCCGATGGCAGCGAGGCCGTAACCGATGGAGCCGAGGGAGCCGGTGACGGCAGCAAGGGTCTGGGACATGCCAGTTCTTCCTTCTCTTTCACGGACCGGTGGGGGTTGGCCACCGGACGAATAAGGGACTCAGGGAGCGAGGATCAGTGGTGCTCTGCGAGCGCGCCCTGAATGAAGCTGCAGGCCAGGAGCACGAAGACGTACGCCTGGACGGCCTGGATGAAGAGCTCGAACGCGGTCATCACCAGGACCATGACGAACGAGACGCCGGCGTAGGCGATCCCGATGCCGTTCAACAGGTACCAGCTGGCGATCGTGAAGAGCAGCAGCAAGGTGTGACCGGCAAACATGTTCGCGAACAGTCGGACCGCGTGGGTGAAGGGGCGGACCAGGACGTTCGAGAAGAACTCGATGACCATGACCATCGGCAGGACCGGGCCGAGCGACTTGTCGTAGCCCGTCAGGTTCTTGAAGCCGCCGACGAAGCCGTGACGCTTGAACGTCACGCTCATCCAGATCACGTACACGATCGCCGCCAGGGCGGCGGGGTACGAGATGATCGCAGTGACCGGGAACTGGGCCATCGGAACGATGGACCAGAGGTTCATGATCCAGACGAAGAAGAACAGCGTGACCATCAGGGGGACGTACTTCTCGCCCTCCTTCTTGCCCAGCGTCTCGTACACGATGCCGCGGCGCACGAAGTCGTAGCCGGCCTCGGCAACCATCTGGAGCTTGCCCGGGACGACCTTCGGCTTGCGGAAGGCCAGCCAGAAGAAGCCGACGATGACGACCGTGCCGAGCAGGGCCAGCAGCATCGTCTTGTTGAAGTAGATGTTGCTGTCCGCGTCGCCGAAGATCGGCTCGAACAGGAACGAGTGCAGGCCGGGAGCCGGGAATCCACAACCGTCGAAGATGTGGCAGTCGGTCTCGAAGGCGAGCACCGTCGTCGGGTCAGCACTCACCGCGGGCTCCTTCAGCGTGGCGCATAGGTACGGCAACCTCGTTGTGTCGGCGCGGCGCACAGCCGCTGTTCGGCACTGGACTGGTGTTACGGATGTGGGGGCGACGTTCAGGCAGTGAGCCTCGCGATGGAACAGGCGTCAGCTCAGATGCCCGCGCCCGCAGTGCCGCAGATGGCACTGGACGATAGCAGGATCCCGACCACGCGCTTATGCCACCCCTACCCCTCACGTCTTCGGTCCGGAATTGTCGGGCTTTTCGCCCTTCATCGAGTCCGGTTCGACGTAGAGGATCTTGGCCTTCATATGAGCACGCGCCTGTGCCGCGATCCACACCAGGGTGGTGACGACGAGCGTGAGGGCGAAGGCCTTGGGATTGAACAGCGTCGTGTTCTTGAACGTGGCGACGAAGACGAAGAGCAGCAGGATCTGGGCCGTGTAGAGCATGAGCCCCATGGCCTGGAACAGGTGCGGCAACGATTTCGCAGTGCGTTGGAGAACGACGAATCCGATGCCCATGAACAGGATCACGACCAGCGTCGCGACGACGGCTCCGACAGCGCCCTTGCCCCCGGCGACCAACGCACTGATACCGGCGGCAACAGCGCCGGCGACAGCCGTGGGCACGACGGCTTGAAGGAGAAGTCGGGTGTCATCTGACCGCATGGCGGTTTGCTCCGCGTGATGATGGGGGGCAAGGGACTCGTACGGGACGAGCGTGAGCCCGGTTCGAGTGAAGACCTCGGGCCAATGGACCGTCGCACTACGGTCCTTCGGCTCTGTCGCCGGGTTTAGTGAACGGTATCACAAAGTATTTGATGAGAGCTTTACCCGCAGGGTGTGCCCACTGTCACACATGAGAGTGACCCTGCGCGTGTATGCAAGACCGATTGCCAACATGTCTGCTAATGCGGCTTTAGAGTATAAAACGCGGTCGTCGAGGACGAGCCCGATCGGGGCTGACCTACTTCGCGACCTTGACCGCACACAGGCGTGGGCCCCTGCCTCGACAGGGGCCCACGCCGTTGAAGCTTCGCTCAGCTCAGCAGCCTATGTTCTTGATGCCCGTTCCGGACGTCCACAGCGCTCCGCCGTAACGGAAGGACTGCTGACGGTTTGCACCGATGGAGAACTCCGGGTCCCGGTTGGCCGCCACGGTGACACTGAAGCAGGCCGTGGAACCGCAGGTGTTCTTGACCTCGACAAGCTTGTCGGGCCAGTTGCTGTACCACCTGACAACCTGAACGCACGACGCTGCGGCCGTAGGGGTCGGCAAAACCTCGGCCGCGTCGGCCGCAGCCATGGCGGTCGGGCTGAAAACGCTCAGGGACCCGAGCGCGGCAGCAGCGACTAAGCCAGATGTTATCGATTTACGCATGTGCGACTCCCCAGGAATCAACGAACCAGCCTGTCGCCGCAACTGCGCTGAGCGGCGACCCGTGTAACTGCAACGCTAGGTCTCGCGCCTATCGGACTCCACAGGGCATTCGGACATCTGTGACACCAGCGCACCCTTTGGCCGACTGGGTACTTACAGGCTCACATCTGTACAGGAAGGAACCGCAGCCTCCTCTACTCCACCACCTCCACGGGACGGCATGCGCACGATCGCTCACACTTCGCGCCCAGCAAGTGATCTGGGCCACACTCGCGAACAAGCCCGCAGCAGCTTGCCTCATTCGGCAAGAAGTGGCAATTGCCGGATTTTTCACCGAGTGGAGTCGGCCTTGCGCCGGTCGGGGAAGCGCGAACGGGGGCCCACGGCGGTCGCCCCGTTGACGCCGGAGACGCCCGCCGCGATCGGCCTGACGGGTTCGGGCTCCCGGCCCGTGGCGTCCCGCGCGGCCGCTTCGGCCGCGGCCTCCGCGAGCCGTCCCGCGTGCCGGTAGCGCGGCGGGACCAGACCCTCCGCCCACCGCGGGGCACGCGGGGTGAAGCGCGGCAGGAGGAGCAGGAGCAGGCCGAGCGCGCTCAGCGCGGCGATGGCCAGCACGATCCACATCGAGCCGGAGTTCACCGAGTACGCGACCGCGCCGAAGGCGATCAGTCCCGACCAGAAGTACATGATCAGGACGGCACGGCTGTGCGAGTGTCCGAGTTCCAGCAGCCGGTGGTGCAGGTGCCCCCGGTCCGCAGCGAACGGGGACTGCCCCTTCCACGTACGCCGCACGATGGCGAGGAGCAGGTCCGCCATCGGGATCGCGATGATCGTCAGCGGCAGCAGCAGCGGGATGAAGACCGGCAGCATCGCGCGGGTGGCGTTGCGCTCACCGCCTGCGAAGAGGGCCATCGCGTCGGGGTCGACCTGGCCGGTGATCGAGATCGCGGAGGCGGCGAGCACCAGGCCGATGAGCATCGATCCGGAGTCGCCCATGAAGATGCGCGCCGGATGCATGTTGTGCGGCAGGAAGCCGAGGCACATGCCCATCAGGATCGCGGCGAAGAGCGTCGCGGGAGCGGCCTGCTCGATGCCGTAGCCGAACCAGAGGCGGTAGGAGTAGAGGAAGAAGGCCGCCGCCGCGATGCACACCATGCCGGCGGCGAGGCCGTCGAGGCCGTCCACGAAGTTCACCGCGTTGATGGTGATCACGACGAGGGCCACGGTGAGCAGGTTGCCCTGCCACTGGGTGAGGGAGACCGTGCCGATGCCCGGGACCGGGATCCACAGGATGGTCAGGCCCTGGATGACCATCACGCCCGCGGCGATCATCTGCGCGCCGAGCTTGATCAGGGCGTCGATCTCGAACTTGTCGTCGAGTACGCCGATCAGCCAGATCAGGGCCGCCCCGGAGAGCAGCGCCCGCGGTTCGTTCGACAGCTCGAAGACGCCGTTGAGGTTGCGCAGGTGGTCCGCGACCAGCAGCCCCGCGCACAGTCCGCCGAACATGGCGATGCCGCCGAGCCGCGGTGTGGGCTCCCGGTGCACGTCGCGGGCACGGATCTCCGGCATGGCCCCGGCCGCGATCGCGAACTTCCGCACGGGCCCGGTCAGCAGGTAGGTCACCGCGACCGTGACGCAAAGCGTCAGCAGATATTCACGCACGGGCTGCCCCAGATGTATCGCCGGCCATCTCAGCCCCACACATTAGCTGCGATGTCACCAGTGCCGAGGACGCGAGGGGGCGGTATCCCGGTTGCGCTACACCCCTCTTGTCAGGATTACTCCCCGTACGGGGGAAATGCCGACGCCAGCTCGTTGACCTCGGTACGCGTTCGCGCGGCTTCCCCGCGCAGTGCGGCGGCAAACAGCGCCGCGATCCGGACCATCTCCGCCTCCCCCATCCCCTGGGTGGTCACCGCCGCCGTCCCGAGCCGTACCCCGCGCTGCTCCCCGTACGGCAGCGCGCAGGTGTCGAGCACGATCCCGGCGGCCGCGAGCCGGGCGCGGGCGGCCGGGCCGTCGAGGCCCAGCGGCGCCGGGTCGGCGGAGAGCAGGTGCGTGTCGGTCCCGCCGGTGGTGATCGCCAGCCCGTGCTCCCCGAGCGCCTCGGCCAGCGACCGGGCGTTGGCGACGACCCGGTGGGCGTACGTGGCGAAGCCCGGTCCCGCCGCCTCCCCGAAGGCGACCGCTTTGGCGGCGATGGTGTGCATCTGGGCGCCGCCCTGCGTGAAGGGGAACACCGCCCGGTCGATGCGCTCGGCGAACTCGGCCCCGCACAGGAGCATGCCGCCGCGCGGCCCGCGCAGCACCTTGTGCGTGGTCGCGCACACCACGTCGGCGTACGGGACGGGGCTGGGGGCGGCCCCGCCGGCCACCAGCCCGATCGGATGGGCGGCGTCGGCGATCAGGAAGGCCCCGACCTCGTCGGCGATCTCCCGGAAGGCGGAGTACTCGGGGTGGCGGGGGTAGCAGATCGACCCGCAGACAATGGCCTTCGGCCGGTGTTCGCGGGCCAGCCGCTGTACCTGCCCGTAGTCGATGAGGCCGGTCGCGGCGTCGACCCCGTACCCGACGAAGTCGAACCAGCGGCCGGAGAAGTTGGCGGGCGACCCGTGCGTGAGGTGCCCCCCGTACGGGAGCCCCATGGCCAGGACCGTGTCCCCGGGCCGCAGCAGCGCGGCGTAGGCGGCCAGGACGGCGGAGGAGCCGGAGTGCGCCTGCACGTTGGCGTGCTCGGCCCCGAACAGCGCCCTCGCCCGCTCCACGGCGGCCCGCTCGGCCAGGTCGGCGTACTCGCAGCCGCCGTGGTGGCGGGCGCCGGGATAGCCCTCGGCGTACTTGTTGGCGAGCGGCGACCCGAGTGCGGCGAGCACGGCGGCGGAGGTGAAGTTCTCGGCGGCGCTCAGCTGGAGGGTGGTGGCTTGGCGCAGGCGCTCTCCGTCGAGGATGTCGGCCAGCTGCGGGTCCTGCCGGCGCAGGAGCTCTGCCGACTGCTCGGTGATGACGGTCATGGCAGGACTCCCGCGCGCTGGGTGGACCGGGTACGGCCACGATATTCCCGCCACCGGTTTCCCGCCGCTCGAGCCGCCCCCGGCGCGCGGGCCGTCACCGTCGGCGGGACACGGCCTCGCCCGTCGAAGGGGGAGCCGTCACGCCCGTCAGCGCGAAGCGGTCAGGCCGGTCAGGCCGGTCAGGCCACGGTCAGGCCGAAGCGGTCAGCCCTTCAGCGCGAAGCCGTCACGCCCGTCAGGGCCGTGACGACCGGGTCCAGCGCCTGGTTGATCTCGTCGCCGATCGAGCGGAAGAAGGTGATCGGCGCCCCGTACGGGTCGTACACCTCGTCCGCGTCGGGCGTCGGCGCCAGCAGCCAGCCGCGCAGCGCCGCGGCCGCGCGGACGAGCGCCCGGGCCCGTTCCACCATCCCGTCGTCCAGCGGCGGCAGGGTGGCCGGATCTATCGCCCGGACCAGACGGGTGAACTCCTTCAGCGTGAAGGTGCGCAGCCCCGCCGAGTGGCCCATCGAGATGACCTGCGCCCGGTGGTCGCGGGTGGCGGTCAGCACCAGGTCGGCGCGTATGACGTGCTCGTCCAGCAGCTCCCGCCCGGTGAAGCCGGAGGCGTCGGCGCCGAAGTCGGCGAGGACCGCGGCCGCGTTCGCCTCCATGGGGGCCCCCTCGTGTCCCCACGTGCCGGCGCTCTCCACGATCAGGTCCCCGGTGACGATCCCCCCGAGGCGGTGCGAGAGGGCGTGCCGCGTCAGCCGCTCGGTGATGGGCGAGCGGCACACGTTCCCGGTGCTGACGTGGAGGATGCGGAAGGTGTTCCCTCCGGTCACCTCCCCCGGATTCCATCCGAGGGGGCTCGCCCGGAGGTGTTCCCCCGCTATGCCACGCCCCTCAGGGCTCACGGGGCCACCTCGAGGTCGGGTACGACCTCCCGCAGCTGGTCGGCGGTCAGGGCGCCTTCCCGCAGGAGCACCGGGACCTTGCCGGTGACGTCGACGATCGAGGACGGCTGGATGCCGGGGGTCGGGCCGCCGTCGAGGTACACGGACACCGAGTCCCCGAGCATCTCGCGGGCGGCGTCGCAGTCCTCCGGCGCCGGGTGCCCGGTGAGGTTCGCCGAGGACACGGCCATCGGGCCGACCTCGGTGAGCAGCTCGATCGCGACGGGGTGCAGCGGCATCCGTACGGCCACGGTGCCCTGGGTGTCGCCCAGGTCCCACGCCAGCGAGGGCTGGTGCTTGGCGACCAGCGTCAGCGCGCCCGGCCAGAAGGCGTCGACGAGCTCCCAGGCCTGCTCGGAGAAGTCCGTGACGAGGCCGTGCAGGGTGTTCGGGGAGCCGATGAGCACCGGGGTGGGCATGCTGCGGCCGCGGCCCTTGGCGGCGAGCAGCTCGTGGACGGCCTCGGGGCTGAAGGCGTCCGCGCCGATCCCGTACAGGGTGTCGGTGGGCAGCACGACGAGCTCGCCGCGGCGCACGGCGGATGCGGCTTCGCGCAGGCCCGTCTTGCGGTCCGTCGCGTCGTTGCAGTCGTATCGCCGGGCCATCAGCGGGACTCCTCGTGCAGCAGGGGGGTGGTGGCGGTGTCACTGGGGAAGGCGGCCCGGATCACGGCATGGCCTTGCGGGCGGTCGCGAAGCGCGGGCGGTTGTTGAGGTCCGGGTGGTCGGCCGCGTCGGCCCAGCCCCGCTCCTCGGCGAAGATCCACGGCACCTGGCCGCCCTGGGTGTCGGCGTGCTCGACGACGACGATGCCGCCGGGCCGCAGCAGGCGGTGCGCGGTGCGCTCGATGCCGCGGATGGTGTCGAGGCCGTCCTCGCCGGAGAACAGCGCCATCTCGGGGTCGTGGTCGCGGGCCTCGGGGGCGACGTACTCCCACTCGGTCAGCGGGATGTACGGCGGATTGGAGATGACGAGGTCGACCTGGCCATCCAGCTCGGGCAGGGCGCTCAGCGCGTCCCCCTGGTGGACGGTGACCCGGGAGTCCTCGGCGTTCTTACGGGTCCACCGCAGCGCGTCCTCGGACAGCTCGACGGCGTGCACGCGCGAGCGCGGCACCTCCTGCGCCATGGCCAGCGCGATGGCGCCGGAGCCCGTGCACAGGTCGACGATCAGCGGCTCGACGACGTCCATCGCCCGGACGGCCTGTATGGCCCAGTCGACGACCGACTCGGTCTCGGGCCGGGGCACGAAGACCCCGGGCCCGACCTGGAGCTCCAGGTACCGGAAGAAGGCGCGGCCGGTGATGTGCTGGAGCGGCTCGCGCGCCTCGCGGCGGGCGACGGTCTCCCAGTAGCGGGCGTCGAAGTCCGCGTCCTTGACGTGGTGCAGTTCCCCCCGCTTGACGCCGTGCACGAAGGCCGCGAGCTCCTCCGCGTCGAAGCGCGGTGAGGGCACGCCGGCGGCGGCCAGCCGCTGGGTGGCCTGGGCCACCTCGGCAAGCAGCAAGTTCACGCTGGTCCTCCGGGCTGCTGTCGTACGGGGGGTGGTGCGGGGGCGGTGGTACGGGGTCCGGCCCGCGTCCTGGCTCAGTGCGCGGCCGCGAGCTTCGCGGCCGAGTCGGTGTCGACGCAGGCCTGGATGACCGGGTCGAGGTCGCCGTCGAGCACCTGGTCCAAGTTGTACGCCTTGAAACCGGTCCGGTGGTCCGAGATCCGGTTTTCCGGATAGTTGTACGTACGGATCTTCTCGGAGCGGTCGACGCTGCGCACCTGGCTGCGGCGCACGTCGGAGGCCTCCTGCTCGGCTGCCTCCTGGGCGGCGGCCAGCAGCCGCGAGCGCAGGATGCGCATGGCCTGCTCCTTGTTCTGGAGCTGGCTCTTCTCGTTCTGGCAGGAGGCGACCACACCGGTGGGCAGGTGCGTGATGCGCACGGCCGAGTCGGTGGTGTTGACGGACTGGCCGCCGGGGCCGGAGGAGCGGTACACGTCGATGCGCAGGTCGCTCATGTTGACCTCGACCTCGACCTCCTCGGCCTCCGGGGTGACGAGGACGCCGGCGGCGGAGGTGTGGATGCGGCCCTGGGACTCGGTGGCCGGAACGCGCTGGACGCGGTGCACGCCGCCCTCGTACTTCAGGCGGGCCCACACGCCCTGGCCGGGCTCGGTGGCGCCGTTGCCGCCCTTGGTGCGGACGGAGACCTGGACGTCTTTGTAGCCGCCGAGCTCGGACTCGGTGGCGTCGATGATCTCGGTCTTCCAGCCGACGCGCTCGGCGTAGCGCAGGTACATGCGCAGCAGGTCGCCGGCGAACAGGGCCGACTCGTCGCCGCCCGCGCCCGCCTTGACCTCGAGGAGCACGTCCTTGTCGTCGCTGGGGTCGCGCGGGACCAGCAGCAGGCGCAGCTTCTCGGTGAGCGCCTCGCGCTGCACGGCCAGTTCCTTGGCCTCGGCCGCGAAGTCGGGGTCGACGGCCGCGAACTCCTTGGCCGTCTCGATGTCCTCGGCCGCCTGCTTCCACGCCCGGAAGGTCGCGACGATCGGGGTCAGTTCCGCGTAGCGCTTGTTCAGCTTGCGCGCGTTGGCCTGATCCGAGTGCACCGAAGGGTCGGCGAGCTTCTTCTCAAGATCGGCGTGCTCGCCGATCAGTTCCTCGACCGCCTCGAACATCGGGGGACTCCTGTGGTGAAAGTACGAAGGGACTGCGGGGTGGCTCTGACGGGCCTGGAACGACGACAAAGGCGCCGGTCCGGCCGCCCCCGCGTGGACAGGGGGCGGCCGGAGACCGGCGCCTGGGTCGCGCTACTTCTGGGCCGCACCCTTGCCGAAGCGGGCCTCGAAGCGGGCCACGCGGCCACCGGTGTCGAGGATCTTCTGCTTGCCCGTGTAGAACGGGTGGCACTCGGAGCAGACCTCGGCTCGGATGGAGCCTTCGGTCAGGGTGCTACGGGTGGTGAACGCGGCGCCACAGGTGCAGCTGACCTGGGTCTCGACGTACTGGGGGTGGATCTCGCTCTTCAAGGTGTCTCCTAGATCGGGAGGGCGCCGGGTCGCAGGAGCCGAATTGCGCGCTGCGTGAACCGGGGCCGACAGACCAGTCTGCCAGGACCGGGCTGCCTGTCAAAATTCTGAGGACGCCTGGTTCAACGGGGAGGGTCCGGCATCTATTCCGCGCGCTGCGCGGACCCCCGCCGGAGCCGGCCGCGGCCGCCGCCCGCACCGGGCGGAACCCGTGCGCACGGGCGCTCTACCGCACGATCTGGCCGGCGGAGCCCTTGTCTCCCATCGACTTCTCGGTGGCCTCGGCGGGGATCGGCCGGTCGGCCAGCAGGGCGTCCCAGACCAGCTTGGACTCCTTGGCGAGCGGGACGACGCGGTCGTCGTCGCGCGGGTCCGGGGTGACCGGCAGAGTGATCATCTGCATGTCCTGGGCGTCGATGCCCTGGAGGCCCTGCGCGAAGGCCATGAGCGACTTCACGTCGCCGAGCGCCTTGTCCGTGGTGATCGCCTTGGTCCCGGAGTCGGCGAGGTCGAGCAGCTTCTTGGGGTTGTCGAACAGCCCGATGCCCTTGACCTGCTTGATCAGGGCCTTGATGAAGGCCTGCTGGAGCTGTATTCGGCCCAGGTCGCCGCCGTCGCCGACGCTCTTGCGGGTACGGACGAGGCCGAGGGCCTGCTCACCGTCGAGCTTGTTCGTGCCGGCCGGGAGGTCGAGGTGGCTCGCGCCGTCCTTGATGGGCTTGGTGGTGGTCACCTCGACGCCGCCCAGGTCGTCGATGATCTTCTTGAAGCCGGTGAAGTCGACCTCGAGGTAGTGGTCCATGCGGATGCCGGACATCGTCTCGACCGTCTTGACCGCACAGGCGGCCCCGCCGATGGTGTACGCCTCGTTGAACTGCCTGCGCTGGCCGCCGGGGTCGGTCTTGCCGTTGGCCGTGGCGCAGGCGGGGCGGGGTGCCATGGTGTCGCGGGGTATCGATATGACGCTGGCCTTCTCGTGGCCCTCGTACAGGTGGACGATCATCGCGGTGTCGGAGCGGGCGGAGCCCGCCTCGTCCTTGCCGTACTCGCCATTGGCGCCGTCGCGGGAGTCCGAGCCGAGCACGAGGATGTCCATCGAGCCGTTGTCGACGTCCTGCGGGCGGTCCTTGCCCAGGGCCGCGTCGATGTCGACGGTCTTCAGGTTGCCGTTGAACTTGAAGTAGAAGTAGCCGAGGCCCGCGCCCCCCAGCAGCACCACGGCCGCGGCGGTCCACGCGGCGATGGCCAGGGCCCTGCGGCGCTTCGGCGGTTTGCGGCGGCGGCCCGCGCCGCGCCGTCCGCGTCCCGTGCTGTCCTGGCTCATGCTCTCCTCAGTCCTCACGTCCGGTCACCGGTCCCCTGCGGCCCGCTTCCGGACTGCGGTCCTGTTGACACAGACGGGCGAACGCCGCCCAGGGTTCCATGGCCGCAGGGTCGTCCCGACCCGCGCCGAGCGGGGCGCCTCTGGACTCGTACGGCGTGCCCTGCCACGTCCACCTGGGCTTTTACCCGGGAACCCGGCCCGGAAGCCGAGGGTTCGACCGGATGCACGATGTGGCGAAGGTCGCAATGCGGACGGCACGACGCACAGCCGCCCCCGCCGCGGGAGCGGCGGGGGCGGCTGTGGTGACGCGGACGGACTCCTCCGGCCTGAGCCGGGCGGAATCAGTCGTCGTTCTTGCCCGACGGGGTCGTCTTCGCGATCTGCATCAGGAACTCGGCGTTCGACTTCGTCTGCTTCATCTTGTCGAGCAGCAGCTCGATCGCCTGCTGCGAGTCGAGCGCGTGCAGCACCCGGCGCAGCTTCCAGACGATGGCGAGCTCCTCCGCGTTGAGGAGGATCTCCTCCTTGCGGGTGCCCGACGGGTCGACGTCGACCGCCGGGAAGATGCGCTTGTCGGCGAGCTTGCGGTCGAGCTTGAGCTCCATGTTGCCGGTGCCCTTGAACTCCTCGAAGATCACCTCGTCCATGCGCGAGCCGGTGTCGACCAGCGCGGTGGCCAGGATGGTCAGCGAGCCGCCGTCCTCGATGTTGCGCGCGGCACCGAAGAAGCGCTTCGGCGGGTACAGCGCGGTCGAGTCGACACCACCGGACAGGATGCGGCCGGAGGCGGGCGCCGCGAGGTTGTACGCGCGGCCCAGACGGGTGATGGAGTCCAGCAGGACGACCACGTCGTGACCCAGCTCGACGAGGCGCTTGGCGCGCTCGATGGCCAGCTCGGCGACGGTGGTGTGGTCCTCGGCCGGGCGGTCGAAGGTCGAGGAGATGACCTCGCCCTTGACCGACCGCTGCATGTCGGTGACCTCTTCCGGACGCTCGTCGACCAGGACGACCATCAGGTGGCACTCGGGGTTGTTGACGGTGATCGCGTTGGCGATCGCCTGCATGACCATGGTCTTGCCGGTCTTCGGCGGGGCCACGATCAGGCCTCGCTGACCCTTTCCGATCGGCGACACGAGGTCGATGATGCGGGTCGTCAGCACGCCCGGGTCGGTCTCCAGACGGAGCCGGTCCTGGGGGTACAGCGGGGTCAGCTTCTGGAACTCCGGGCGTCCGCGACCGGATTCGGGCGCCATGCCGTTCACCGAGTCCAGCCGCACGAGGGCGTTGAACTTCTCGCGGCGCTCGCCGTCCTTGGGCTGGCGCACGGCACCGGTGGTGTGGTCGCCCTTGCGGAGCCCGGCCTTGCGGACCTGCGCGAGGGAGACGTACACGTCGTTGGGGCCGGGCAGGTAGCCCGAGGTCCGGATGAACGCGTAGTTGTCGAGGATGTCGAGGATGCCCGCGACGGGGATCAGGACGTCGTCGTCGGCGACCTGCGGCTCGCTCGGGGCGAACTCGTCACGGCCGCGACGGCCACGGCGGTCGCGGTAGCGGCCGCGCCGGCCGCGACGGCCGTCCTCACCGTCGAAGTCGTCCTGCGGGCCGTTGTCCTGACGGTCCTGACGCTGCTGGCCCTGGCCCTGGTTCTGGCCCTGCCCCTGGCCCTGGCCGCGGCCGCCCTGCTGCTGGCGGTCGGCGCGCTCGGCACGGTCCTGACGACCGCCCTGCGCACCCTGACCCTGGCCGCCCTGGCCGCCCTGACCCTGGGCACCCTGGCCCTGGTCGTCGGCCTTGGCACCGCGGTCGCGGCGGTCGCGCTGGCGCTCGGCACGGTCACCGCGGTCGCTGCCGCGGTCCCGGCGCTCGCGCCGGCCGCGGCCCTCGCCGTCCTGCGCGGAGACGGCGGTGGCCGCTTCCGCCTTGGCGTCGGTCTGCGGAGCGGCCGTGGTGGAGGCCTCGGCCGCGGGGGCGTCGGTCTTCTGCTCGACCTGTACGGCGGAGGCGGTCGCGGACTCCGGGCTGCCGGAGGGGGCCGTGGCCCGGCGGCGGCGTCGCTCGCCGGCCGGGGCGTCCTCTCCCCCGCGCTCGGCTTCGCTCGCGCGGGAGGGGGCCCCTGCGGGCTGGCCCGGGATCTCGATCTGGGCCTGCGCCGCGGCGGGCTTCTCGGCGGGCGCCTCGGCGGCGGCCTCACCCGTACGGGCCTTGCTGGTGGCACGGCGCTTCGGCTTGGCCTCGGCGGTGTCGGCGGCGCCCGCCGCCGCGGAGGACGCGGCCTTGGGGGCACTGCCTCCCGCCTGCGCCTCCTTGATGACCTCGATCAGCTGGCTCTTGCGCATCCGCGCGGTGCCCCTGATACCGAGGCCCGACGCGACCTGCTGAAGCTCGGCCAGAACCATGCCGTCAAGGCCGGTGCCGGTGCGGCGGCGCTTGGTAGCGGCGCCCGCGGCGGGGGCACTGGCGTCGACAGAGGTGTCGGCAGCGCCCATCAGATCGGTGGTGTCGCTCACGAAGGGTCCTTCCCTGGAGCGGACGTCGGCCTGTCTGGCTCGGCGACCGGTTGTGCTGTCCGACAGCAGTCCTAGGTGTGGACCGTGCCGGGGCGGTGGTCCGCCGATAGAGATACGGCGGAGAGAAACGTGCAAGTGCGTGGGTGTTCCGGCGAGAAGCCCCCGAGCTGGAAGCGTGGGAATGTCACGCCGATTCCGGAGCGTGCTCGAAACTGCTGGAAGTGATCAAAGCAGTCGGGGAGGCTCCCGGAGAAAAGGTGGTCCCGAATGGGGACACTGAGCACCGAGCCATGGCGGCTTCGGATGCTCACTTGAGACTAACACTACCGGATCCAACACACATTCCCCCTCTCAATCACCGGCAACAGCGCCCTTCGGCGCGGGCGGCCTGCCCCGGCCGCCCGCCCCTGACCGGCCGCGTCTTCGCGGACGCGGCCTAGCCCCCCTGGGTACCCAGGGGAAGCACGCTGGCGCCCGCGGCGTCGAGGGCGAGCCGGTTGGCGGCCCATCCCTCGCCCGCGAGCCGCGCGACCTTGTCGGCCGCACCGTTGTCGACCAGCGCGAGGACCGTGGGGCCCGCGCCGGAGATCACCGCGGGGATGCCGTCCGCCCGCAGTCGTGCGACCAGTGCCACGCTCTCGGGCATCGCCGGGGACCGGTAGTCCTGGTGGAGGCGGTCCTCGGTGGCCGGCAGCAGCAGCTCGGGACGCCTGGTCAGGGCCTCCACCAGCAGCGCCGCGCGACCCGCGTTGGCGGCCGCGTCCACGTGCGGGACGGTGCGCGGCAGCAGGCCGCGCGCGGTCTCGGTCAGGACCGGCTTGGAGGGCACGAAGACCACCGGAACGATGGAATCGGCGGGGTCCATACGGATCGCCTTGGCGCTGCCCCCGTCCATCCACGCCAGGGTGAAGCCGCCGAGCAGACAGGCGGCGACGTTGTCGGGGTGGCCCTCGATCTCGGTCGCGAGCTCCAGGAGCGCCGCGTCGTCGAGCTTGGCCTCGCCGCCTATGGTCACGGCGCGGGCCGCGACGATGCCGGCGCAGATCGCGGCGGACGAGGAACCGAGGCCGCGCCCGTGCGGGATGCGGTTGGCGCAGACCACCTCGAGGCCGCGCGGCTGCCCGCCCAGCAGGTCGAAGGCGGTGCGCATGGAGCGTACGAGCAGGTGGCGCTCGTCCCTCGGGAGGGTGTCGGCGCCCTCGCCCGCGATGTCGATGTTCAGGCCGGAATCGGCCACCCGGACGACGACGTCGTCATAGAGCCCCAGGGCCAGGCCCAGGGCGTCGAAGCCCGGGCCGAGGTTGGCACTGCTGGCGGGAACGCGCACCCGTACGGCGGCGGCGCGGAACGCTGGACCGGCCATCGTCCGATGACACTCCTTGTGACTGTGCGAGATCTCACGCTGGCTCGCTGCGAATGTACTGCAGAACGTACGACACCCGAAGGCCCACGGGGCAGCACCGCACGTCATATGCGCGGCGGCGGATGTGGGTACAGCGTATCGAAGGAAGGTTCCCCCGCGACATAGGGCGCACAGGAGGCGCACGATGCGTGTCGCGGACCCGGCCGGCGCTTTTGTCGTCGTACGGGGTGAGTTGCCGGGTTCCGGGGGTCACGGGGACCCCCGGAACCCGGCTCTCGGGCCGGGCCTCAGACCAGGCCGAGCCGGATGGCCGCGGCCTCGGCGTCCACCGGAATGGTGACGGGCTGCGGGGCGCCCGCGACGGCCCAGTCGGGGTCCTTCAGACCGTTGCCGGTGACGGTGCACACGATCTTCTGACCGGGGTCGACCAGGCCCAGCTCGGCGGCCTTGATCAGGCCGGCCACCGAAGCGGCCGAGGCGGGCTCGACGAAGACGCCCTCCTGGGAGGCCAACAGCCGGTAGGCGGCCAGGATCTGACGGTCCGTGACCTCGTCGATGAACCCGCCCGACTCGTCGCGCGCGGCGAGCGCGTAGTCCCAGGAGGCCGGGTTGCCGATGCGGATCGCGGTGGCGATGGTGTGCGGCTCCTTGACGATCTCGCCGCGCACGATGGGCGCGGACCCGGAAGCCTGGAAACCCCACACGCGGGGCGTACGGGAGGCGAGACCGTCGGCCTTGTACTCCTTGAAGCCCTTCCAGTACGCGGTGATGTTGCCGGCGTTGCCGACGGGCAGCACGTGGATGTCGGGGGCGTCGCCGAGCGCGTCGACGATCTCGAACGCGGCCGTCTTCTGACCCTCGATGCGCACCGGGTTGACCGAATTGACCAGCGCCACCGGGTAGTTGTCGGACAGCGCGCGGGCCAGGTCGAGGCAGTCGTCGAAGTTGCCGTCCACCTGGAGGATCTTGGCGCCGTGGACCAGGGCCTGGCCCATCTTGCCGAGCGCGATCTTGCCGCGGGGCACGAGCACCGCGCAGACCATCCCGGCGCGCACCGCGTAGGCGGCGGCGGAGGCCGAGGTGTTGCCCGTGGAGGCGCAGATGACCGCCTTGGCGCCCTCCTCCTTGGCCCGGGTGATCGCCATGGTCATGCCGCGGTCCTTGAAGGACCCGGTGGGGTTGGCCCCCTCGACCTTGAGGTGCACCTCGCAGCCGGTGCGCTCGGAGAGCACCTGCGCGGGGACCAGCGGAGTGCCCCCTTCGCGGAGTGTGACCACGGGAGTCTTGTCCGTCACCGGCAGGCGGTCCCGGTACTCCTCGATGATGCCGCGCCACTGGTGGGTGGGATTGCTGCTCATGGGTCCTTACTCCCCTTCAACACGCATGATGCTGGCGACACCGCGGACGGTGTCCAGCTTCCGCAGCGCCTCGACGGTCCCGGAGAGGGCGGCGTCGGGCGCACGGTGGGTGACGACGACGAGGGAGGCCTCATTGCCGACCCCGTCCGGACGTCCTTGCTGTCGTACCGTGTCGATCGACACGCCGTGCTCGGCGAAGGTGGTCGCGACCTGGGCGAGGACGCCCGGCTTGTCCGCCACGTCGAGGCTGATGTGGTAGCGGGTGACGACGTCGCCCATGGTGCTGACCGGCAGCTGGGTGTACGCGGACTCACCCGGCCCCGTCGCCTCGGCGAGCTTGTTGCGGCAGACGGCGACGAGGTCACCCAAAACCGCCGACGCGGTCGGCGAGCCGCCGGCGCCGGGCCCGTAGAACATGAGCCGCCCGGCGGCCTCGGCCTCGACGAAGACCGCGTTGTACGCCTCGCGGACGGAGGCCAGCGGGTGCGTGAGCGGGATCATCGCGGGGTGGACGCGGGCGGTGACGGACGCGCCGTCGGCGGCCCGCTCCAGGATCGCCAGCAGCTTGATGGTGCAGCCCATCCGCTTGGCGGAGGCGAAGTCGGAGGCGCTGACCTCCGTCATGCCCTCGCGGTAGACGTCGTCGAGGCGGACCCGGGTGTGGAAGGCGATGCCGGCGAGGATCGCGGCCTTGGCGGCGGCGTCGTAGCCCTCCACGTCGGCGGTCGGGTCGGCCTCGGCGTACCCGAGGGCGGTGGCCTCGTCGAGGGCCTCCTGGTACCCGGCGCCGGTGGAGTCCATCTTGTCGAGGATGAAGTTCGTCGTGCCGTTGACGATGCCCATCACACGGTTGATCTTGTCGCCGGCCAGGGACTCGCGCATCGGGCGGACCAGCGGGATGGCGCCGGCGACGGCGGCCTCGTAGTAGAGGTCCCGGCCGTGCTGCTCGGCGGCGGCGTGCAGCGCGGCGCCGTCCTGGGCCAGCAGCGCCTTGTTCGCGGAGACGACCGACGCGCCGTTCTCGAAGGCGGTGGTGATGAGGCTGCGGGCCGGCTCGATCCCGCCGATGACCTCGATGACCACGTCGATGTCACCGCGTTTGAGCAGGGCGGTCGCGTCCGTGGTGATCAGCGCGGGGTCGATGCCCTCGCGCACCTTCGAGGGGCGGCGTACGGCCACGCCGACGAGCTCGACGGGCGCGCCGATCCTCTGCGTGAGGTCGTCGGCGTGCGTCGTCATGATGCGCGCCACCTCTGAGCCGACCACTCCACAGCCCAGCAGCGCCACCTTCAGCGGACGCGTACGCATCATTCGACCTACGCCTTTCGATCTTCCAGCATGAAACCGCGCGCGGATCGCACGCCGGTCGTGAACCAGTCTCACTCAATGGACAGCACTTTCCATCCTCGGTCCATTGAGTGAGACGTCTATTTCATCATCCGAGGTCGAGTCGCAGGAGATCTTCCTCCGTCTCGCGCCGGACGATGACCCGGGCCTCGCCGTCACGCACGGCGACGACGGGCGGGCGCAGCGCGTGGTTGTAGTTGCTGGCCATCGAGCGGCAGTACGCGCCGGTCGCGGGCACGGCGAGGAGGTCGCCGGGGGCCAGGTCGGCGGGCAGGAACGCGTCCTTGACGACGATGTCCCCGCTCTCGCAGTGCTTGCCGACGACGCGGACGAGCATCGGCGCGGCGTCGGAGGTGCGGGAGACGAGCGCGATGGAGTATTCGGCGTCGTACAGGGCCGTCCGGATGTTGTCGGACATGCCGCCGTCGACGGAGACGTACGTCCGCAGTCCCTCCAGCGGCTTGATGGTCCCGACCTCGTAGAGGGTGAACGCGGTCGGGCCGACGATGGCCCGGCCGGGCTCGACGGAGATGCGCGGGGCGCGCAGGCCGGAGCTCTCGCACTCGCGCGCCACGATCTCGTGGAGGGCCTTGGCGATGTCGTGCGGCTCGGCCGGGTCGTCGGTGGAGGTGTACGCGATGCCGAGGCCGCCGCCGAGGTCGATCTCGGGGAGCTCGACGCCGTGCTCGTCGCGTACGGCGGCCAGCAGCCGGACGACGCGCTTCGCGGAGACCTCGAAGCCGGCCATGTCGAAGATCTGCGAGCCGATGTGGGAGTGGAGGCCGAGCAGCTCCAGGCTGTCGTGGCCCAGCGTGCGCCGGACGGCCTCGGCGGCGGACCCGTCGCCCACGGCGATGCCGAACTTCTGGTCCTCGTGCGCGGTCGCGATGAACTCGTGGGTGTGCGCCTCGACGCCGACGGTGACGCGGATCTGCACAGGCTGGCGTACGCCCAGCTCACGGGCGATGTGCGCGACGCGGGCGATCTCCTGGAAGGAGTCGAGGACGATGCGGCCCACGCCGGCCTCGATGGCGCGCGTGATCTCGGCGACGGACTTGTTGTTGCCGTGGAGGGCGATGCGCGCGGCGGGCATGCTGGCGGCGAGGGCGGTGGCCAGCTCGCCGCCCGAGCAGACGTCGAGGTTGAGACCCTCTTCCCCCAGCCACTTCACGACGGCCTTGGAGAGGAACGCCTTGCCCGCGTAGAAGACGTCGGCGTCCTTGCCGAAGGCGAGCGCCCAGGCGCGGCAGCGGGCGCGGAAGTCCTCCTCGTCGAGGAAGTAGGCGGGGGTCCCGAACTCCTCGGCGAGCCTGGTCACTTCGATACCGCCGACGACGGCGACGCCGTCCGCGTTGCGGTGGACGGTCCGGGCCCAGACCTTCTCGTCGAGGACGTTCAGGTCCGCGGCGGGCGGGGAGTAGTGCCCCTCGGGCATGACGTCGGCGTGGCGGGGCCCGGCGGGGTGCGCGGAACGGCTCATCGGTATCTCTCTTCGCGGGTCACAGGCGTTCGGGTGCGTCGATGCCGAGCAGGGCCAGGCCGCCGGCCAGCACCGTCCCGGCGGCTTCGGCGAGGGCCAGCCGGGCGCGGTGGGCGGCCGAGGGTTTCTCGTCCCCCTGGGGCAGGACGCGGTACTGGAAGTCGAGGAGGGCGTCGGCCAGCTCGACGAGGTGCCGGGCGAGGCGCTCGGGTGCCCGGTGGTGCGCGGCGGCTTCGAGGGCCAGCGGGTGGTCGGCGAGGACGCGCAGCAGCGCGGGGGCGTCGTCCACCTCCCCGGCGGCGGGCCCGAAGCCCAGGTCGCGGGCGTTGCGCAGGAGCGCCCGGCTGCGGGCGTGGGCGTACCGCACCCGGAAGAACTCGCTGTCCTCGCCCTGGACGAGCAGCCGGTCGGAGAACTCGGGCGTCTCGCGGGCCGGTACGGCGAGCACGGCCCAGAGCACGGCGTCGGCCCCGTACCGGGCGAGGACGTCGCCGTCCCGCCCGGCGAGGGGCGCGGCGGTGGGGGGCGCCGGGGCGTCGTCCCGGCGGCCCTGGGTGTGCAGGATCCGTACGACGGCCTCGCGCACGGCACGCTCACGCAGCCCGGGCGTCCCGCCGACGGGGGCGGGCGGGGCGGGGCGCGGCGCGGCCACGGAGGCGATGATCCGGGGGGCGGACAGGGCCGGCAGCACGAAGTTCACGAACCCGGGGCCGGTGACCTCGACGCGCTCGATCCCGGGGACGCCGTCCAGCCGGCGGGCCAGCACGGCCGCGACGTCGGCGGGCCGCATCCGGGCGCCCTTGGCGATCTGGAAGGCGACGGGCGAGGCGTACTCCCCCACTCCCCCGGGCCGCGTCCGCTCGACGACCACCCGCTCGGGCGGGACCCCGCCCAGCTCCCCGTCCTCGACGGCGCAGCGCACGGCGTGCGCGACGGTACGGGGGAGGTCGGCGGGGTTCACGGGACCAGCCTAGGCGAGACACCCCCGCGTCACGCCAAGGGTTTCGCCATGTGAACAGGTGCCGCCCGCGGGCGGGCCGGCCGTCACGGGGAACTACCCCCTGCCCCTTCCGGCGGGGGTCCCTTTCCTGCCGTCGCGGCGGTCCTTGCGCTCGACCAGCCGCCGCACGACGCGCACCAGCTCGGCGGGCTCGAAGGGCTTGGCGACGAAGGCGTCCACCCCGGCGGCGATGCCGGCCTCGACCTCGTACTGCGTGCAGGCGCTGACGATGGCGACGGGCAGGTGTCGGGTCCGCGGATCGGCCCGCAACTGGGCGGCGGCACCGAACCCGTCGAGCCGCGGCATGACCACATCAAGGGTGATGGCGTCGGGACACACCCGGTGCACGACGTCCAGGCACTCGACACCATCGTTCGCGGTCACGACCTCGAAGCCCTCCAGCTCGAGATTGACCTTGATCAGCTGCCGGATGACCTTGTTGTCATCGACAACAAGCACCCGGCCCGAGACGCCTGGCACAACTCGAGAGTAGGTCCGGCGAAGCCCCCGCGTCCGGGCTTTCGCCACTTCCGCCCCCTCCGGGCGACGCACCCTTCTCCCCCCGCCGAATCGGTTCCTGATCACCCCGGGGGAGCTGGTAGTGTTCAACCCGTCGCCGCAAGTCGGCGGACGCGCCCCCGTAGCTCAGGGGATAGAGCAACGGCCTCCGGAGCCGTGTGCGCAGGTTCGAATCCTGCCGGGGGCACTCCAGCTCGGACAGCGTGATCAACCCGCTGACCTACTGAAGTGCCGAAGACGAAGGGCCGGACTCAGTCTCACTGAGTCCGGCCCTTCGTCGTTGCCTGTCACTGATCGCGAGTGAGTGGCGAGAGGGGCGCACCGGGGCCCCTAGAGTGCCGCTGGGCAGGTGGGCAGGTCGCCACGACTCCAGCAACCGGGCCCAACAGCCTGAACGACGGCCCACGTTCGTGGCGCGGCAGCCTGCCTCAGCTGACTCTCCGCTTGAGATCCTTTCACTGACTGCACCGCGAGACCGATGGTCCCGTTCTCTCAGAGGCTGGTCGATGCCTACCGCCACTGGGCGCCCGAGGTGGGTACATCACCATGACCACCCTGGCGGTTTCCCTGACTACCGCCAGGCACCAACAAGGTCCTCCGGACCCCAGTGCGCCGCAAGAGGCAGACCATCCTCAACACCACAACGGGACACCGCCACCAGCGCCGTGCCCGGCTCGGCGCCGGGCACGGCGAGCATGTCCCGCACCAGGGCGTCGTACTCACGCCGGCCGAACGGCTGCGACTCCAGCCACTTCACCGAGCCGATGATTCGGTAAGGCCGCCCACGGAACGGACCGGCGATCAGCGCGCCACCGACCCGCGCGAGGCAAACGCTGTCAGCAGTTCGAGCACCTCAGGGGTCATTCCGGCTCAGCCGACCCGCTGAGGCACCATGCTCTCGTCTGTAGTGTCGTCGACTGCTCCTCCCCCTTTCCCGGAAAGGTGCCGCATGGCCAAGCCCTCCACCGTGAACTTGACGAAGGCTGCGCCCACGGTCTCCTTGGACAAGCACGGCGTGACCTCGGGACTGATCAAGGTCAACCTCAACTGGACCTCGCCGCAGGCCGCCGCGCAGCGTGCGGCCGCGCGAGGCCCGTGGTCTGTTCGGCCGGGTCCGGGCGTCGCGATCGCATCCCTGACCAGCTGAAGTGCCAAGCATGAAGGCCCGAACCCAGGCCCACTGAGTCCGGGCGTTCGTCGTTGTCCGACACTGATGCCGGCGAAGCCTGAGCCGGCTCGCCCTCCGCACCGACCAGCATCTTGGAGAGACTCCCGATGCCCCGCCCTTACGTTCTGCTCAGCGCGGCCACCTCGGTGGACGGCTGCATCGACGACACCAGCACCACACGTCTCCTCCTGAGCAACGCCGAGGACTTCGACCGGGTCGACCAGGTGCGTGCCGAGTCGGACGCCATCCTGATCGGCGCCGCCACGATGCGGTCCGACAACCCGCGGCTGCTGGTGAACAGCGAGGAGCGGCGCGCGGCGCGGCTGGCGGCGGGCAAGCCCGCCTGTCCGCTCAAGGTGACCGTCTCCGCGAGCGGGGACCTGGACGCCGGCCTGAAGTTCTGGCACCACGGCGGCGACAAGCTCGCGTACACCACGGACGCGGGCGAGGAGAAGCTCCGCGAGGAGCTGTCGGGCCTGGCGGACGTGGTCTCCACGGGCCCGGTCATCGACTTCGGGGCGATCCTGGACGACCTCGGCGACCGCGGTGTCGAGCGGCTGATGGTGGAGGGCGGCGGGCGGATCCACACCGCGTTCCTCTCCCAGGGCCTGGCGGACGAGATCCACCTCGTCATCGCGCCCCTGGTCGTCGGTGACGCGGATGCCCCCCGCTTCCTCAACCCGGCCGCCTACCCAGGCGGCTCCACCCGCCGGATGCGCCTCGCCGAGGCGCGCGCGCTCGGCGACGTCGTCCTTCTCCGCTATCTGCCCAAGCAGGAGGGTTCCGCGTGACGCACGCAGAAGACGTGACCTGGATGGAGCGGGCGATCGAGCTCTCCAAGCAGTGCCCGCCCGCGGAGGGCGCCTTCTCCGTCGGCGCCATCGTCGTCGGCGCGGACGGCGGGGAACTCGCCCGCGGCTACTCGCGGGAGACCGACGCCCACGTCCACGCGGAGGAATCGGCCCTGGCCAAGCTCCCGTTGGACGACCCCCGCCTGGCGGGCGCCACCCTCTACAGCACCCTGGAACCCTGCTCGGAACGCAAGTCCCGCCCTCTGACCTGCACCCAGCTCATCCTCCGCTCCCCGATCCGCCGCGTGGCCATCGCATGGCGGGAGCCGAGCCTGCTGGTGGCGGACTGCGTGGGGGTGGAGACGCTTCGATCCGAGGGCGTCGAGGTGCGGGAGCTCTCCCTGCTCGCCGGCGAAGCGCGTGCGGTGAATCGGCACCTGCTGGGGTAGCCGGGCCCCGGCGCGTTCGGTGCGGTGTTCCGTGTCGGCCGCCACGGACGGGCGTAGGCACACTCCGCTCTGGTGCGCCTTGATCCCGGGTGGTTCCGGTGGTCTGTACGAGGGAGGTGGGGCGGGGTCTGTGGGTTTGGGGGGTGGGTCCGGGCGGGGGCCGTGCGTAGGGTGGCTTCCGAGGCCGCATCGTGCCGTTGACCTGGCGCTTTGCGGGGAGTGAGCTCGCAGAGGGATGGGGCAGCGCGGATGCGTGAGCTGGTGGAGACGGCGCGGCGGTGGGCGGCCGAGGGGCGGGCCGGGTTCCTGGCCAGGCCCGTCACGGAGCAGGGTTTCGGGCCGCGGGACCCGGCGGGTGCCGTACTGATGGACGCCCGCGGCGAGTGCGTCGGGGCGATGTACAACGGGGTGTTCGACGCCGAGCTGGCCGCTGAGGCGGCCGCCGTGCCCGGCGGGTGTACCGCCCGGGTGTGCGAGGTGTCGGTGGCCGGAGCGGAGGCGGTCGAGGCCCGGCTGACCTGCGGCGGATCCGCCGAGATCCTGCTCCAGCCGCTGTCCGCGGTGCCCGCCGAGTGGTGGGAGCTGCTCGGGCAGGGCGCCGGGGTGGCGCTGGTGACCCGGCTGAACGAGGCCGCCGACCAGGCGGTCAGCGAGGTCGTACGGGCCGTCGACGCCCCCCGCGACGATGCCGCGCGGCGGGCCGGGGAGCTGCTCGCCACCCGGCGGCCCGGGCGGGACGCGCTGTACGGGGAGTCCGGGCTGGTGCTCGTGGAGGCGTACCCTTCGGCCCCGTACCTGGTCATCGGCGGGGGCGGGGAGCTGGCCGACGTCATCGGGCGGCAGGCCGCCCTGCTGGGGTGGGGCGCGGTGACCGTCGAGGACGCGGCGACGGCCGGGAAGCTCCTGTCCGAACACCGTGACGCCGCCTGCCTGGTGATGCTCAGCCACGACCCGGCCTTCGACGTCCCCACCCTGCGCGGTGCGCTGGCCCTCGGCGTCCCGTACGTGGGGGCGCTCGGCTCGCGCAGGACGACCGCGCGGCGCCGCGAGGGGCTGGCCGCCGCCGGGGTGGGCGAGGCCCGACTGGCGCTGGTGCACGGTCCGATCGGCCTGGACCTGGGGGCACGGACGCCCGCGGAGACGGCGCTCGCGATCTGCGCCGAGATCCTGGGCGTGCTCGGCGGGCGCGAGGCCCGGGCCCTGCGGGACTCGGACGGCCCGCTGCGCGGGTGATCCCCTCCGGCCCGGCAGCGGCACGAGGTGTGGTGCGGCTCAGGTGTCGCCGAGGGCGCGCCCCAGCTGCGCCTTGTTCATGCCCGAGCGGCCGTGGACGTTGCGGCGCTTGGCCTCCGCGTAGAGCTGGTCGTACGTGGGGCCCTGCGCACCGGAGTGGGAGTGCAGGCCACCGCGTCGCGACGAGGACATGTCGTCGAGGGACTCCTTGCTCGCGGTCTTGGACTCTCCGGCGCGGGCGCGCTCCTTGTTGACCGTGCGGGCGGCGATCTCCTCGGCCTTCTTCGCGGGCTCGCCGCGCCGCTCGGCGCTCTCCTTGATGTGCTCGTACTGGCGTTCACGCTTGGGGGAAGATCCGCGGGGCATGGCCGCCTCCTCTGGCGCTCGGCGTTCGTGCGGCGCCTTCGGTGTCCGTTCAGCGCGTTCGACGCTTACCCCGAATGCAGCAAGGTATCCACGCCAGAACAGCGCATAGCGGATCAAAGTGCGAGAAAATAGACACATGGATGTGACCCTGAGCGTGGACTCGACCCTGACCGACATCGCGTGGTTCCTGGTGGTCGGGCTCGCCGTGGTGGGCTTTCTCCTCGGCGCCTTCTGGCTGGGCAAGAAGGTCCGGGCGCAGGAGCCCGCCCCACCGTCGGCGGAGAGCCAACCCCATCTTCCGGAGGGAGGGGCGGTGTACGAGGTCCGCGAGGAGCGGGAGCACGTGGAGTTCCCGGAGAGCGGCCTGCGCCCGCACGACATGCAGGGCTACGGGAACTTCGGCTCCACCACCCACAGCCATCAGGAAGAGGCGCGGGCGGAACGGGAGTCCGGCTACGGGCAGGTGGAGGGGCCTGGACCGCACCCGCAGCCGGGGTCTCCCCCGGACTCGGGCCGCGGCGCGCACAGCTGACCGACGACCCCGCTCGCTCTGACCCGTACGGCCCTCGCGGCTGTACGGGTCAGAGGTCCAGTACGGGGTCAGGGGTCCGTCCGGGTCTCAGAGGTCCGTCCGGGTCAGAAGTCCAGCACGGGTCAGAGGTCCGTCCGGAGGCGGAGGACCTCCGGTGGCGGGTGGCGGGCCGACGTGTGGCGGACCTCCGCGGCGAGCGGGGGGTCCAGCGGCCGGAAGGGGACCTCGCCGAGGCCGATGGCGGTGACCGTCGCTCCGGCCGGGCCCGTCTCCGCCCGGGCGGCCACCGCCCCCGCCACCTCGGCGCGCAGCGCCGCGGTCAGCGGGCTCGACACCACCGGGGTCTCGACCCCGCCGGGCAGCGCGAGGACCAGGGCGAGCGGGCGGCGCGGGGTGCCCGTGTAGCCGACCACCGCCGCGTCCCGCACGTTCGTGTGCCGGAGCTTGGTCCAGCCGCGCCGCCCGGCCGGGTAGGACTGGTCCAGCCGTTTGACGACCAGGCCCTCGATGCCGCTGGCGGGCAGGGTCTCGTACCAGGTGGCCGCCAGTTCGGGGTCGGTCGTCATAGGGACCGGCTGCAGTGGCGGGCCCAGGGGCAGCAGCAGGTCGACCAGGAGCGCCCGACGGCGTTCGTACGGGAGTCCGCGCACGTCCAGCCCGGCCAGCTCCAGGACGTCGAAGGCGGCGTACGAGGCCGGCAGGCTCCGCGCCAGGACCGCGGCGCGCGCCGCGGTGGCCGCGGCGCGGCGCTGGACGAGCGCGAAGTCGGTGCGGCCGGCGTGCCAGACGACCACCTCGCCGTCGAGGACCGTCCCGGCGGGCAGGGGCCGGGCGGCGGCGGCCAGGTCGGGGAAGGCGGCGGTGACGATCCGGCCGGAGCGCGCCTGGAGCACGACGTCCATCGCCGAGCGCAGCACGACGAGGCGGTGGCCGTCGAACTTCGGCTCGTACGCGAGGCCCGCCCCGCGGGGCAGGGTCCGTACGGCGGCGGCCAGCGCGACGCGGATCACGGCCGGGGCCCGGCCGGCCGGGGGCGGCCGGGGAGCCGGCCGGCCCGGTTGAGGTTGATCAGGGGGGCGAACAGGTCTCCGTCGAGGGCCAGCCGCGGCGCGATGTCGTCGGCGAGGAACACCAGGTCGGAAGCGGTCCGGCAGTCGGCGACCTCGTCCCAGGAGACGGGCGCGGAGACGGTGGGCCGGGGCCGCGCGCGCAGGGTGTACGGCGCGGCGGTGGTTTTGGCGGCGGCGTTCTGGCTGTGGTCCACGAACACCTTGCCGGGGCGCAGGGCCTTGGCCATGCGGTGCACGACCAGGTCGGGGAGCTCGCGTTCGGCCTCCTGCGCGAGCTGTTTGGCGTACGCCGACACCTGCTCGGAGGGGGTCGGCTCCAGGGGGACGGCCAGGTGCAGGCCCTTGGAGCCGGAGGTCTTGGCGTAGACGTGCAGTCCGTCGGCGGCGAGGCGCTCGCGCAGCCAGAGGGCGGCGGCGCAGCACTCGACGACGGTGGCGGGCGGGCCGGGGTCGAGGTCGAGGACCATCCGGTCGGCGACGGCGGGGCTGCCGGCGGGCCACTGCGGGGTGTGGAACTCCACGACGAGGTTGGCGGACCACATGAGGGTGGCCATGTCGGCGACGACGACCTGTTCGGCGGTCGAGTCCTCGGAGCGGGGCACTGGGGTGGTCTTCACCCAGGCGGGCGTACCGGGCGGCGGGTTCTTGGTGAAGAAGCGCTGGCCGTCCGGACCGTCGGGATAGCGCAGGAAGGACACCGGCCGGTTGTGGATGTGGGCGAGGAGGGAGCCCGCGACCGTGGCGTAGTAGTGGAGCACCTCGCCCTTGGTGAAGCCGGTCTCCGGATAGATGACCTTGTCGAGATTGCTGAGCGCGATGCGACGGCCCTCCACCAAAGTGATCGGCGTCATACGATGAGATTGCCACGAAACAGGAGGAACCGTGCGATCCATTTGGAACGGGGCGATCTCCTTCGGCCTGGTCAGCATTCCGATCAAGCTCGTGAACGCCACCGAGAGCCACTCGATCTCCTTCCGCCAGATCCACCTCGCCGACGGCGGGCGGGTCCGCTACCGCAAGGTGTGCGAACTGGACGGCGAGGAGGTGTCGGGCGCCGAGATCGGCAAGGGGTACGAGGAGGCCGACGGGTCGATCATCCCGATCACCGACGACGACCTGGCCCAGCTGCCGCTGGCCACCGCGAAGACGATCGAGATCATGTCGTTCGTGCCCGCGGAGGAGATCGATCCGCTGCAGATGGACGCGGCGTACTACCTCGCGGCGAACGGGGCGACGGCGGCGAAGCCGTACACGCTGCTGCGGGAGGCCCTGAAGCGGAGCCGGAAGGTCGCGATCGCCAAGTACGCGCTGCGGGGCCGGGAGCGGCTGGGCATGCTGCGGGTGGTCGACGACGTGATCGCGATGCACGGGCTGCTGTGGCCGGACGAGATCCGGGCGCCCGAGGGCGTGGCCCCGGAGGGTTCGGTGTCGGTACGGGACGCCGAACTCGACCTGGCGGACGCGCTGATGGCGACGCTCGGCGAGGTGGAGATGGCCTCCCTGCGCGACGACTACCGGGAGGCCGTGGAGGCGATGGTCACGGCGAAGGCGGGCGGGGCCTTCGAGCCGTCGGAGGTGGCGGCGGCACCGGCGGGCGGGCAGGTGATCGACCTGATGGCCGCGCTGGAGAAGAGCGTACGGGCGGCCAAGGCCTCCCGCGGCGAACCGGGGTCCGGCGCGGAGCCGGAGGGAACGGCGGGCGCGGGATCGGATGCGGGTACGGGCGCCGGTGCCGGAGGCGGTGCCGGTGCCGGTGCCGGTGCCGAGGTGACGCCGATCCGGCGCAAGGCGGCGGCCGCGTCACCGAAGGCGGTCGGCGGGAAGAAGTCGACGGCGGCGGCCGCGAAGAAGACGGCGTCGGCGGCGACGAAGAAGACCACCGCGACGGGGGCGGCGAAGTCCGCCGCGAAGTCGACGGCGGTCAAGTCGACCGCGGTCAAGTCCACTTCGGCGAAGACCACTTCGGCGAAGTCCACGGCGGCGGCCACGAAGAAGACCGCCACCGCGAAGAAGGCCGCCCCGACAGCCCGGAAGCGCACCTCCGCCTGACGCGAGCCCCTGGAGTCCGGCGCCCGGCGGCCACCCGGGGAGCCCCACGGCCACGGCGCCGACCGCCCGGGGTCCGGGGTCTTCACCGCGGCGCGCCCTCAGACGTCGCGGGCCGGCCGGGGCTTCTCGGGCACGCCCGAGAGGACGTGCAGCCAGGTCCGGGTGTCGCGCGCGAGGGCGAACAGGGCCTCCACGGCCGGGGGTTCGAGGGTGGTGGGCAGGCTGCCGAGGTCCGGGGCGGCCGTCCGGGGCTGGAGGACGCGGAGGTCGCGGACGGTGGGAGCCACCTCGACGCGGGAGGCGTCGTCCACCGCCAGGGCCCCGGTGACGCGGACCGTCGGGGCCGACCCGGACCGGGCGCCGCCGGCCCGGGACGTCAAGGGTGGCTCGGAACCGTCCGCGGCGGCCCGGGACGTCAGGGCCTGCTCGGCGCGGGCCGCGGCGCGGCGGGCCCAGTGGGGGTCCGGGCGGGGGTCCGCCCGGCCGACGGCGATCAGGAGGTCGCCGACCGCGGCACGCTGCCCCCGGGCCGGAACCGTACGGACACAGAAGATCCCCGCGGGGCCGATGAGCAGGTGGTCGATGAGGCCGAGGCCGGGCAGCGGGACGCAGTGCAGGATCCGCCAGCCGCGCGCCTCCAGGGCGTCGAAGGCGTCGCCCGACCGCTGCTGGGCGGCCAGGTCCCGGCGGAGCCGGTGGCGCGCCCGGGTGCCCGCCGTTCCGTGGTCCAGCTCGCCCAGCAGGTTCTCGCCGGGGCGGTTG
Organism: Streptomyces antarcticus; assembly: GCF_026627255.1. Taxonomy (GTDB): domain Bacteria; phylum Actinomycetota; class Actinomycetes; order Streptomycetales; family Streptomycetaceae; genus Streptomyces; species Streptomyces antarcticus. Next base: position 430,296 of record NZ_JAPNLM010000001.1, read on the forward strand.
GGTGCCAGGTCCGCGTCCGGCGGGAGTTCGAGGCTCCGCAGTTCCGCCGCCGTGGGCACCGGTGGCGGGCCGATGGAGACGGCACCGGTCAGGAAGGGCCGCAACGCCCGCACGACGGCGTCGCGCTGGTCGTCCGCGAGGACGCTGATCCGGTTGGCCCGCCGGTCGTACCAGGCCACCGCCCGCCCGTCGGGCAGGTTGACGTACAGCCGCCCGCGACCGGGCCGCCCGCTCGGTACGACCCTGAGTCCCCTCATCGCCCTCACCCCCGCCGTCCATGGGAGCAGCCGGGTCGCCCGGGGGCAATCCCCCGGCGGTGTAACGACTCCGCCGGAACCCTGCGACGCCGCTGTTACACGAACGGGGCCCTGCCGCAACGGCCGCCGCCTACGTTTGTCCCGTCTGGACACGCCAGGCCCTGACCAGCATCGAAGGACTTCCCCGTGAGCACCGTCAGCCGCCGCACTCTCGTTCGCGCCGCCGCCGTGACCGTCTGCGCCGGAAGCCTGCTGGCCATCCCCGCGGCCGCGGCGCTCGCCGAGGGCGTGCCGGCGGCCGCGTCCGCGCACTCCGCGGGCCCCCAGCGGACGCTGCTCAAGAGCCTCTCGCTGGCGGACGGCGTCTCCACGGCGAAGGTGTACCGCGTCGGCAAGGGCGCGTACGAGGCCGACATCCTGACCGCGGACGGCGCCAAGGCGGCCACCCTGACCAGCCGCGACGGGATCGCCGGCACCGGCGGCGCCGGTGAGCTGCGCGCTTCGCTGGACGCGGACGGCCGGCTGACCTCCTGGGTGGGCGAGCCTCCCGCGCGGGGGGCCGGGCACGCCGTCGCGGGCGACGGGCACAAGACCGGCACCCGGAACGGCCAGGTCGTCCCGGCCTCCGTCCCGGCCCCGGGATCCGCCCCCGGATCCGCCCCCGGATCCGCCTCGGGATCCGCCTCGGGATCCGCCTCCGCGACGCGTACGGGCGAGGCCGGCGGCAGCCGCGTCGTCGCCACCGGGCCGGCCGACGCGCTGCGCCTGAACACGCTGGCCGACGAGCCGGGCGAGGGCGTGCTGCTGCTCGCGGCGGGCGGCGGGATCGCGGCCGTCGGCGCGGCCGGACTCGGCTTCGCCATGCTGCGGCGCGGGCGCACCGAGGGCTGACGCGCAGGTCACCGGGGTCTCGGCGGCCCCCACGGGGCCGGTGGGCAAAAAGGACGTACCTCCGCATAAGGTTGACGCTACGGACGCCGGTGCCGGATGCCGGTGCCGACTGCCGGTGTCGGATGCCGGATCGCCACGGACAGGAGGACGCAGGGCCCTGTGAAGTCGTACCTCCCGTTCCGCACGCCTCGCCGGCCCCTCCGCCCCTCCCGGGCGTTCCGGCGCCGGGTCGCGGGTACCGCGCTGCTGACGTGCTGCCTGCTGCCCGTACTGGCGGGCTGCGGCGACGGCGGCGGGCTGGCCGCGGCGGGTTCGACGCCCACGGCGAGCGGTCCCGTCCACCTGTGGCCCGAGCGCCGGGGGGCGGCCGTGCCGCCCGCCGACCCCGGCGGCGCGCCGCCGGAGTACGTACAGGGGATCGCGCCCGTCCGGAACCAGAACGTGCGTGAGGTGGATCCGCTGGCCATCGTCCGGGCGGAGGTGCGCGCGCACGCGAACGCCGACGTCGGCGCCGACGGGATGCCGGCCGGGACGGCGGCCGCGATCGAGACGTGCGGCACCGGGGACGGCGGTGGCGGTGGCGGTGAGGGCGCGGCGTGCCCGGTCCTGACGCCGTACTACCGCGACCTGACCGGCAACGGCCGGGACGAGCTGCTCGTCGGCATCGAGCTGCCGGACCGGATGATGTCGGTACGGGTGTACACGGCGGATCCCGACGGCCGGCTCAACCGGATCATGGCGACCACGGACACGGTCATCGGCGTGGAGCTGGCCGCGCGGGACGTGATCCTGCGGGTGCCCAGCGGGAACAACGGGTACGAGCTGATCACCGCCTGGTCCTACGACGAGAAGCAGCGAGCCATGCTGCCCACGCGCGAGCAGATCGTACGGGTGCCGTCGGCTCCGCGGACCACGGCCTCCACCCCGCCGCCCGGGCCCACCACCGCACCCGGGCCCAGCGCGCCGTGAGCCTGCGGCTGCCCGCGTGGACGGCCACGCTGACCTGGAAGTCCGCGTGCTTCATCGTCGTGATGTGCTGCTCGCTGGCGGCCGTACTCGGTGCGCTCGTGCACGTGGAGGTGACCCGGCAGACGGTGGCGACGGCGCGGGAGAAGGCGCTGGTCAAGCTGCAGGACGTCGCGCACGCCTACGAGGCGGGCGAACCCCTGCCGCCCGAGTCCGGGCTCGATCCGCAGGCCCTTCCGCCGGAGCTGCGGGCGCTGGCCCTCGGCGGGCACCGCGGGACGGTCGTGGGCGACTACCGGGGCCGGCCGACGATGTGGGCGGCCGCGCCGGCGGACGGGCGGGTGCTGGCCACCGCCGTCGACTACGGGCAGAGCGCGCGGACGATCAGCGGGCTCGACAACGCGATCATCGGGTCCTCGGTGCTGGCGATCGGCGGAACGCTGCTGTTGGGCGCCTTCTCGGTGACGCGGGTGACGCGGCGGCTGCACCAGACGGCGACGGTGGCCCGGCGGATCACGCAGGGCGACCTCGACGCGCGGGTGGGCGACCCCCGGACGAAGGACCCCTCGCGGCACCAGGACGAGGTGGCGACGGTCGCCGGGGCGCTGGACACGATGGCGGGGAGCCTCCAGTCGAAGCTGGAGAGTGAGCAGCGGTTCACGGCGGACGTGGCGCACGAGCTGCGCACGCCGCTGACCGGCTTGCAGGCGGCGTCGGAACTGCTGCCGGAGGGCCGGCCGACGGAGCTGGTACGGGAGCGGGTGCGCACGATGCGGCAGCTGACGGAGGACCTGCTGGAGATCTCCCGGCTGGACTCGGGCAGCGAGGCGGTGGACACGGACCTGCACCAGCTGGAACGGCTGGTACGGCGGGTGGTGCGGGCGTCGGGGACGGACACGGAGGTGGTCGTGGTCCGGGACGCGCACGTGGAGACGGACCGGCGTCGGCTGGAACGGGTCCTGGGGAACCTGGTGGCGAACGCGCACAAGCACGGGCGGCCGCCCGTGGTGGTGACGGTGGACGGGCCGGTGGTGACGGTACGGGACCACGGGGACGGGTTCCCGGACTACCTGGCGGCGCACGGTCCGCAGCGGTTCCGCAGCGGGGGGAAGGGGCACGGCCTGGGTCTGACGATCGCGGTGGGCCAGGCGGAGGCGATCGGGGCCCGGCTGGCGTTCCGCGCGGCGGAGGGCGGCGGCGCGGTGGCGGTCCTGACCCTCCCGGGGCCCTGACGGGGGGGCGGGCGAGGGGCGGGCGCGGGGCGGCTGCTGTCCTGACCCTGACGGGGGACGCGTCAGGCGCAGGGCGGGTCGCGGGGCCGGGCGGGTCGCGGGGCGGGGGCGGGTCGCGGGGCAGGGCGGGTCGCGGGGCCGGGCGGGGCGGGTCGCGGGCCGGGCGTCGCACGGGCGAGGGGCGGGCGCGGGGGCGGGGCCCGTGCGGGCCGGGTGGCCCGTGCCGCCGAAGCCGTACCGCCACGCCCGCCCGCCCCGCTCCCCGCGAGGGAGCGGGCGTCAGGGGCGGGGGGTTTTCGTCCAGGGCCAGCGGGGGCGGGGTTTGGTGCCGTCGGGGCGGAACGCGTACTTCCACCCCTTCTGGAGCGCGAGCCGCTTCGAGTACCCCGACGGGACCCGCTCGTAGAGCAGCACCGTGGGCGGGGCATCGGGCGCGGGGACCGGGATCTCGTACCACTTCGGGGGGTGCCCGGTCAGGCCGAGGATGACCGGCAGCACCCTGCCGTCCATCGGGCCGCCCTCGAAGGGGGTCGGTTGGCTTCTCACCCCACCAGTGTCACAGCAGGTGGGCGGCCTCGGAGACCACGGGGATCACGCGGCGGGCCAGCACCCCGACCGGGCCGTCCGCCGACTCCAGCGCGAGGGCGGCGCGGGCCGCGGCAGCCGTTTCGGGGTCGGTGGCGGCGGTGGCGGTCAGCAGCGCGATGAACTGGTCGAGCAGCCAGTCCCGGAGCGAGCCGACGTCCGGCTGCTTGCCCTCGTCGATCCAGATGAGCGAGGCGGCTTCGACCGCGGTGATCCACGTACGGACCATCATCCGCAGCCGGGGGCCCGGCGCCGGGGTGCCCAGGTGGTAGAGGATCTGCTCGGCGGCGGCCCGGCGGATGCCGTCCACCGTGGCCGTCGTACGGGAGGTCTCCACGACGCTGCCGCCCTGCAGGAGGGCGGAGAAGCCGGCGTGGTGCTCGTCGACGAAGGCCAGGTAGCGGTCCAGGGCCCGGGAGAGCCGCTGGGTCAGGGGGCCGTCCTGGGGCTCGGCGAAGCACAGTTCGAGGATGTCCGCCGCCGAGCGCAGGGCGGCTTCGTACAACTGCTGCTTGCCGCCCGGGAAGTAGCGGTACACGAGCGGGCGGGACACCCCGGCGGCCTCCGCGACGTCGTCCAGCGAGACGTCCTCCGGCGCCCGGTGCGCGAACAGCGAGAGGGCGGCGTCGAGGAGTTGGGCTCGCCGCTCCTCGACGCCCAGTCTGCGGTAGGCGCGTACGGTCATGACCGCAGGGTAGCCCGGCGGCGGTGCCCTCAGGCCAGGAGTCCGGAGCTCTTCCACAGCCTGCGGCCGACGCCGCGCAGGATGCCGATGTCGTCGAGGAAGTCGGTGAGCCGCTTGGAGCCGGCCTGCATGACCTCGCGCCGGTGGCCGCTGGCCTTGACCTGGGCGACGGCCTCGTGGCGGTCCAGGCCGATGTTGTCGTAGACGTTCGGGTTCACGAAGGCCAGCGAGAAGACGCGGGCGGCCTCGCCGCAGCTGATCCGGGTCAGTTCCTGCTCCCAGCGCGGGGCGGTGAGCATCTGGCGGCGCAGCTCCTCGCGGGCGTAGCGGACGTGCCGGGCCTCCTCGATGACGTGGATCCGGGTCACGCCGCGAACCAGCGGCTGGATGCGCTCGTCCGGGAAGGTCAGGCGCTGCATCCAGTCGAGGATCTCCTCGCCGAGGAGGGTGCAGGCGAAGGAACCGGGGGTGGTGGAGACGGTCTTGAGGATGCGCGCGAGGTTGTGGTTCGTGCGGGAGACCGGGTACTCGGGGGCTCCGCCCTTCTGGATCATGCGGGCGAACATCATCGAGTGGCGGCACTCGTCGGCTATCTCGGTGAGGGCGTAGCGGACGTGGTTGCTGGTCAGCGACTTGTCGTAGATGTGCCGGACGAGGAGCTGCATGAGGATGATCTCGAACCAGATGCCGAGCGAGCCGAGCGCCGCCGCCTCGTGGCGGGAGAGCTCGATGCGCTGCTCCTCGCCCATCTTCTTCCAGAGCGGGGTGTCGTAGAGGGAGAGGAGTTCCGGGGGCCAGTAGTACTTGCCCTCAATGGGCGGGGCGTCCCAGTCCAGTTCCCTGTCGGGGTCGAAGGAGTGCTTGGCCGAGGATTCGAGGAGCCGCTCGGCGATCTGCTCGCGGTCCTTGAGCAGGCCGAGAGCGTCCCTCAGGGCGGCTCGATCGGTCACCGTCGTCATGGCTTCGGGCACCTCGCTCATTGGGTTACCGGCGGTCACTCCTTATGAGACTGCTTGTCAGCAAGGTCGTCAATCCCCCGCGCACGACTTGTTGACCCCGCGTCTACCAACGTGTGACGCTGCCAACTGTCCGGTCCTGTACGGAAGTACGTGACGCGAGGTGGTGCCAGTGTCGACGCACGAGCTCTACACCAACGACCCGGGCGCGGGAGTCTGGCAGGTTCCCGCCTCCGGCGCGGCCCGTTTCAGCTGGGAGTACGACGGCGGCCGCGAGCGGCTCCTCGCGCTCTACCAGAAGGGCAAGGACAAGCAGTGGGACGGCGCCAAGCGCATCGACTGGGGCATCGAGGTCGACCCGTACGACCCGCTGGGCACCCCGGACGACGTCCTGACCCTGTACGGGACCCGGCACTGGGACAAGCTCACCGAGAAGGACAAGGGCGAGCTGCGCCGGCACTACGCGGCCTGGAACTTCAGCCAGTTCCTGCACGGCGAGCAGGGTGCGATGGTGTGCGCGGCGCGGATCGTGGAATCGGTGCCCGACCTGGACGCGAAGTTCTACTCCGCCACCCAGACCATGGACGAGGCCCGGCACGCGGAGATCTTCGGGCGGTTCCTGCACGAGAAGGTCGGGATGCTGTACCCGATCAACGACAGCCTCAAGGGATTGCTCGGCGACACCCTGCGCGATTCCCGGTGGGACATGCCGTACCTCGGGATGCAGGTGCTGATCGAGGGCCTGGCCCTGGCGGCCTTCGGCATGATCCGCGACACGACCGACAAGCCGCTGCCGAAGCAGATCCTGGCGTACGTGATGCAGGACGAGGCCCGGCACGTGGCCTTCGGGCGGATGGCGCTGCGGGACTACTACCGGCAGTTGACGGACGCCGAGCGGCGCGAGCGCGAGGAGTTCGTGATCGAGGGCTGCTACCTGATGCGGGACCGGCTGCGCGGGGTCGAAGTGCTGGAGAACTTCGGGATCCCCCGGAAGGAGGCGGAGGAGTTCAGCGAGCAGTCGGAGTTCCTGCACCTGTTCCGGAAGCTGCTGTTCAGCAGGATCGTGCCGTGCGTCAAGGACATCGGGCTGTGGGGGGAGCGGCTGCAGAAGGCGTACCTGGACATGGGCGTCTTCGAGATGGGCGACTCCAACCTGGACCTGCTGATGAGCCAGGACGAGGAGATCGCGGAGGCGCTGGACCGCGAGCGGTTCGCGGCGGAGGAGTCGGAGCGGGTGGCGGAGGTCCGCGCCGCGATAGCGGAGGGGGCCGGGGGGTGAGCCCGGCTGCGTCGGCCTGCGCAGGCGCAGACCACCGAAGCCGACGCAGGCCGGATCTCTCGTGGTCAGCGCAGGGCGTCGGCGATCCGCTGCCGCAGCTGCGGGGCGGTGACCTCGTCGATCTCGTGCCAGGCGGCGTCGGAGACCTCCTCGGTCTGGAGTTCACCGATGTCGGCGGTGGTACGGAAGAGGAACCGGAAGGTGTCGGGGTCGGTGAACAGTTCGCGGGTGAGGGCGTCGACCGGGACGGCCTGCTCGACCACGCGCTGGGCGGCCGGGCTGATCGACTTGGGCTTGGGCAGCACCGCCTTGAGACAGCTCATCGCGGCGACGGCTCGCACGAAGGCGGGGCGCTCGGGAAGCAGGTGGGTGATCAGGAACGATGCGACCGGCTCGTCCGGTACGAACTGGGCTGCGATCTTGGAGAAGTAGGCGTCCAGCCTGGCACGTTCGAATATTTCCATGGCAGTGACCTCTCGTGGTGAGCTGGGGGCCGTGCATGGGGACTGGTGGTTCAGGCGGTGCGGGCGAGCCCGAACAGCAGCCTGTCGGCGGCGGGGCGGCGTCGAGGTGGGGTCAGCACGGCCAGGTCCCACTCGCGGCTCGCGGGGCGGCCTTGAAGTGGGTCCAGACGACCAGCCCACGGCCACATCCTGCTGTCCGATCCCGCCACCCACGATGATGGGCTGACCATCACCAGCGGCAACGAGCCGAGCTGATCTGGGACTACCACCAGATGGGCCACGACCTGACCCCAGCCGACGTGGCGATCGGCCTGGGCAGCCACGACCTCGGGGTCGCCGCGGCCTCTGCCGACCTCTATCACGCCGGCCTCTTCACGGCCCAAGGCCCGCTTCCCGCGCGGGGAGGCCGTGCACTTCCGCGAGCACGCTCTCGAACTCGGTGTCCCCGACGACGCGATCCTGGTCGAGCCCAACGCGGCCAACACCGGCCAGAACATCACCTTCACGCGCGAGCTCCTGGCCGCCGCCGGCATCGTCCCGGAGACCGTGCTACTGGTCTCCAAGCCCTACATGGAACGGCGGTCCTTCGCCACCGCCCGCAAGCTGTGGCCCGAGGTCGAGGTGCGGTGTGCGTCGGAGCCGCTGGAGCTGGACGACTACGTGAAGAGCATCGGCGACGAGAAGCTCGTCCTGGACATGCTCGTCGGAGACCACCAGCGGGTGATCGAGTATCCGAAGCTCGGCTTCGCCATCGCCCAGGATGTCCCGGAGGACGTGCATGACGCGTACGAATCCCTCATCCGCGACGGCTTCACCAGCCGCCTCATCGACTGACTTCCCGGCCCCGGACGGGCTGTGTGCCATCCACCAACCCAACCTGTTCCCCCGGCTGACCACGCTGGCCGAGCTGTTCGCGGCGGACTACTGGATCGTCCTCGACGACGTGCAGTTCACCCACCGCGACTACCAGCACCGGACCCGGCTGGCAGCCCTGGCCCACCCAGACCGGTCCCAGTGGCTGACCATCCCCACCCACCTGCCCGAAGGCCGGAAGACCGCGATCAACCGGGCTCTGGTCGTGGACCCCGAGCTCTCCCGCCGCAAGACCATGGGGATGCTCCGGCAGAACTACGGAGCCAGCCCGCACTGGCCCACCCTCGCCCACGCCATGGAGCCGGTGGCGGACGCCTTCGGCAGCGGCCGGACCGCGGCCGTCGCCGAGACTTCGACCCGTGTCCTGCTGGACCTCCTCGGCCGGAGGGGCCAGATCCTCCGCAGCAGCGGACTGTCCGCCCGGCCGGGACGGTCCCGGCGGCTCGCCGACCTCGCCGCTCTGACCGGCGCCCGCTCGTATCTGTGCGGGACCGGCGGCATGAGATACCTCCGGACGAGCCGGTTCACGGCCCGGTCGATCACGGTCACCCCGTTTCTGGCGCCGCCCACCGGCATCTGGACCTCCGGCCGCGAGATCAGCGCCATATGGGCCCTGATGGCACTCGGGCCCGTCACCCTGACCAACGAACTGCGGGCCGTCACCCTCCGGCTATGACGCCGCCGCCCGCTCCGGGAAGGACGTCCGCAGCGTGAACGCGTGCGGTGTCGCGCCGTGTTCCCGCAGGTGAAGCAGTCGCTTCTCCGCGTCCGCCACCGTCGGGCGCTCCCCCGCCGGGACCCACCACAGCGCCGTCATCGCCTCCGCGACGTGCTCGAACCACTCCCGGCGTCGCGCCATCAGCTCGCGGTGCTGCCCCTGGTACATGAAGGCGGTCAGCGCGTTCGCGTCCCGCCACACCGACATGTTCACGATGATCCACTCGTCACCGAAAAAGACGATGTCGGTCGCGTCGCCCTCCTCCCCCTCCAGCCGCCACACGAACCCGTCCGCTCCATCCGCGGCGGCGTTCACCGGTTCGAGTCCGTCCACGAAGTCCTTCAGTTCCGGGGAGCTCAGGGGGTACTTGAGGCGGGATATGTTCACCTGTGCCAGTTCGTAGGTCATGCCCGTACTGTTATCAGCCGGGGCCAATCGCCACAACGGGCGTTTCAACGCGTTGACAGCGCCGCCTGCATCACCGACCGGGCGATCGGCGCGGCCGCCCCGTTGCCGCTGATGTCGCCGCGCACCGCCGACGCGTCCTCGACGACGACCGCGACCGCGACCCCCGGCAGGGCCGCGCCGCCCTCCGTCTTCGCCCAGGAGATGAACCAGGCGTACGGGGTGCCGGCGTTGCCGACGCCGTGCTGCGCGGTGCCGGTCTTGCCGCCGACCACCACCCCCGGGATGGCCGCGTTGCGGCCCGTACCGTGCTCCACGACCTTCACCATCAGCTCCTGCATCCGCAGCGCGGTGGCCGGGGTCATGGCCCGGCCCAGGGTGCGCTGGTCGCCGCGCCGGACCTGGGATCCGTCGTCCTGCGTGGTGCGCTCCACCAGGTAGGGGGCCTTGAGCTCGCCGCCGTTGGCGACCGCAGCCGCCACCATCGCCATCTGCAGGGGGGTCGCCTTGGTGTTGAACTGCCCGATCGAGGACAGGGCCAGCTGGTCCTGGCTCATGTCCGTGTCGAAGTTCGACCGGGACACCCACGACGGCACCCGCAGCCCCTCCTCGTTGAACCCGAACCGCCGCGCCGCCTCCACCATCCCCCGCAGCCCGACGCGCACCCCGATCTTCGCCATCACCGTGTTGCAGGACCACTGCACCGCGTCCGCCATGGAGGCGTCCTGGCAGCCCGTGCCCGCGTTGGGCAGCAGGGTGCTGGTCCCGGGCAGCGGGTAGGGGTCCGGCGTCTCGGTCGGCGCGTCCGCGTCGGTGACCACGCCCGAGTCCAGGGCCGCCGCCGCCGTCACGATCTTGAAGGTGGAGCCCGGGGGGTACGTCTCGCGCAGCGCCCGGTTCAGCATCGGCTTGGCCGGGTCGGCGTTCAGCCGCTCCCAGGCCCCCTTGACCCGGCCGCCCGTCCCCGACAGCACGGCCGGGTCGTACGAGGGGCTGCTGACCAGCGCCAGGATCTTCCCGGTGGCCGGCTCCACCGCCGCGACCGCGCCCCGCTTGCCCGCGAGACCCGCGTACGCGGCCTCCTGCATCGCGGCGCGGATGGTGGTGGCGGCGTTCCCGCCGCCGGGGCGGCCGCGGGTCAGGTCGTACCAGAGAGGGAAGGCGGAGAGCCCGGGATCGGTGCCCGAGAGGACCTCGTCCTCGGCGCGCTCGACGAAGCTGGTCCCGTACGTCTGGGAGGAGTAGCCGGTGACGGGCGCGTAGAGCGGGCCGTTGAGGTACGTCCGCTCGTAGCGCAGCAGCTGGCCGCTGTCGCGGGAGCCGGTGACCGGCCGGCCGTCGACCAGGACGTCGCCGCGCGGTTCGGCGTACCGCTCGATGACGTGGCGCTTGTTGGCGGGGTTCGCACCGTAGGCGGCGGACTCCCAGACCTGGACCCGGGCGATGTTGACGAGCAGGGCCACCAGCAGCAGGACACAGAAGTACGCGCACCAGCGGATGTAGCGGATCACGCGGCGGCCTCCTGCGGTTCGGGTCTGCGGGCGCTGTCGCTGAGCCGGACCAGCAGGGCGACGATGATCCAGTTGGTGACGACGGAGGAACCGCCCTGCGCCAGGAAGGGCATGGCCATGCCGGTGAGCGGGATCAGCCCGGTGACGCCGCCGGCGATGACGAACACCTGGAGGGCGACGATCGAGGCGAGACCGGTGGCGAGCAGCCGCCCGAAGGGGTCGCGCAGCGCGAGCCCGGCGCGGAAGCCGCGGGCGACGAGGAGCCCGTAGAGCAGGAGGATCGCGGTGAGGCCGGCGAGGCCGAGCTCCTCGCCGGCGGTGGCGAGGATGAAGTCCGACTTGGCGGCGAAGCCGATGAGGAAGGACTGGCCGTGCCCGAGCCCGGCGCCGAGGAGGCCGCCGGCGCCGAAGGCGAAGAGGGACTGGGCGAGCTGGCCGGGGCCCTCGCCGCGCTCGATGGAGGCGAAAGGATTCAGCCAGTCGTCCACGCGGCTGTTCACGTGCGGCTCGAAGGTGCCGACGGCGTAGGCGCCGACGCCGGCCAGGACCAGGCCGATCGCGATCCAGCCGATCCGCCCGGTGGCGGTGAAGAGCATGATCACGAACAGCCCGAAGAACAGCAGCGACGTGCCGAGGTCGCGCTCCAGGACGAGCACGCCGACGCTGAGCAGCCAGATCGCGAGGATCGGACCGAGCACCCGGCCGGGCAGGAGACGGAGCTTCCAGAACAGCGTGCGGCCGGTGAGGGCGAGCGCGGTGCGGTTCGCGGCGAGGTAGGCGGCGAAGAAGACGGCGAGCAGGATCTTGGCGAACTCCCCCGGCTGGAAGGAGAGTCCGGCGAACCGGATCCAGATGTGCGCGCCGTTGACCGCCGGGAAGAACACGGGGACGAGCATCAGGGCGAGCGCGGTCGTCACGGAGAGGTAGGCGTAGCGCTGGAGCACCCGGTGGTCGCGGAGCCGCGCGACGACGAGGACGAAGAGGGTTAACCCGAGCGCGGACCAGAGGAGTTGGTCGTCGGCGGTGCGGTGGGCGGGGGTGGTCACGTCGAGCCGCTGGATGAGGACGAGGCCGAGGCCGTTGAGCAGGAAGGCGATCGGGAGCACGAGGGGGTCGGCGTACGGGGCCCACCGGCGCACGGCGAGGTGCGCGATCAGCGCGGCGACGGCCAGGCCGCCCGCGTAGCGGGCGGCGGAGCGCGGGACGTGCCCGGTGGTCGCGAGGCCGACGTGGAGATGACCGAGGGCGGCGATCAGGACGGCGCCGGCGAGGAGCGTCAGCTCGACGCCGCGGCGCCGGGGGGCGCGGGCGTCGGGAGGCGGCGGCGCGGGCTCCGCCACCTTCGCCGTCAGAGCGGTCATGGGGGAAACGTAGCAAGCGGACGGATGGTATGTCCGTTTATGTCATAGGGTGCCGAAGAGTCGTCACAAGCGGTCGGAATCAACGGCGGAACCCTGCGGGACCCGTGGAACCGATCGCCCCCGGCCCGCGCGGAGCTACTGGTCGCGCGACCACGGGAGCGGAGGCGGCGCGAGCGGAGGCGGACGCGTACGCGGAAGCAGCGGGAGCGGAGGCGGACGCCGCGCGGGCGAGTTCGCCGTGCCCCCCGCCACCCGGGTGACCCCGGGCGGCCCCGCCGACTCCGTTGGGGTATTTGTCATACCGGACGTGGCAGCATCGGGCGCCCCGGAGGTGATCCCATGTCACATCGGCCGCTCCGCGCCGCCTGCATCGCCGCGCTGCTCCTCGCAGCCTGCCCGACCCCCGCCGCCACCGCCGAGCCCCTGCCCTCGGCCGAGCCCGTCGGCGTCCTGCTCACCCGGCTCCAAGGGCTCTACCAGAAGGCCGAGGAGGCCACCGAGGCGTACAACGCCACCGAGGCCGCGCTCGGTGCGCGGCTCGACGAGGAGCACCGGCTCAGCACGGAGCTCGGCAAGGCCCGCGGCGCGCTCGACGCGGAGAAGGCGCTCGCCGGGCGGCTGGCCCGCGAGCAGTACCAGGCCGCCCGCGGTTTCGCCCCGTACGCCCGCATGCTGCTCGCCCGCGACCCCCGGGCCGCCCTCGACCAGCACCGGATCGCCGCCCGCGAGGGGACCCGCCGGGCGGGCGTACTGGACCGGCTGGCCCGCGGCGAGCAGCGGGCCGGCTCGCTCGCGGCCCGGGCCCGCAAGGCCCTGGACGACCAGCGGGCACTGGCCGCGCGGCAGAAGAGCCAGAAGGAGCAGGTCGCGGCGCAGCTCAAGGAGGTCGAGCGGCTGCTCGCCTCGCTCACCGCCGAGCAGCTCGCGCAGCTCGGGGCGCGCGAGGCGGCGAACACGGCCGGAGCGCAGCGCGCGCTGGTGGACTCCGGCCGCCTTCCGGCCCGTACCGGTACGCCCACCGCCGCCGGCGGCGCGGCGCTCACCTACGCGGCGGCCCAGATCGGGAAGCCGTACGTGTGGGGGGCCGAGGGGCCCGCGTCCTTCGACTGCTCCGGGCTCACCTCGCAGGCCTGGGCGCACGCCGGCCGCGCGATCCCCCGTACCAGCCAGGAGCAGTGGGCCCGGCTGCCCAGGGTGCCGCTGGACCGGCTGCGGCCCGGGGACCTCGTCGTGTACTTCCCCAAGGCGACGCACGTGGGGCTCTACATCGGCGACGGCAAGGTCATCCAGGCCCCGCGCCCCGGAGCGCGGGTCAAGGTGTCGCCGATCGCGGCGAACCCGCTGCTGGGGGCGGTGCGGCCGGACCCGGGCGGGGCGCCGCTCGACCGGTTCGTCCCGCCGCCGCTGCCCGGCGCGGACGCGGCGGCGGGCGACGACACCGGCTACTCCGCCGAGGAAGCGCCCGAGGCGGCGGAGGCCGCACCCGCGTCCGCGTCCGCGACAGCGGAGCCCGATCCCGAGCCGGAGCCCGGGACCGGGCCCGCCACCGACGCCGAGACCTCGGCCAGGTAGTCCGCCGCGTCCTCGGGGTCGTAGAAGTACCCGTCGAAGTCGGCCGGGTTGTCGAAGCCGTTGGCGAAGCGGTCCGCCACCGGCTGGAGCTGCCCGGCCGCGCCGATCAGGTTCAGCACGTGCTCCGGCGGGACGCCCAGCATCGCGTTCGTCCACTGGGTCACCGGCTTGCCGGTGGTGAACCAGAACTTGTCGAAGGTGGCCTTCATCCACGCCTCGTCGAACGGCTTGTCCCCGTGCATCAGGATCGACGACAGGTACGAGGCCGCGCACTTGGAGGCCGAGTTGGAGCCCTGGCCGGTGATCGGGTCGTTGGCCACGACCACGTCGGCGACGCCCAGCACCAGACCCCCGCCCGGCAGCCGGCCGATCGGGTTGCGGACCACCGGCGCGTAGCGGCCGGCGAGGGTGGCGCCCGCGTCCGTGAGCTCCACGTCCGTCGCCCGGGCGTGCTCCCACGGCGTGAACGTCCGCATCAGCTCCAGCGTGAGCTTCAGGTGCTCCGCCGGGTCCTTGACGCCGTTGAACGCGTCCACCGGCCCGCCCGGCACGCCCTCCCAGAACAGGATGTCCGCGCGGCCCGACAGGGTGAGGGTCGGCATGACGAACAGTTCACCGACGCCCGGGACCAGGTTGCAGCGGACCGCCTCCGTCTCCGGGTGCTCCGGGCGCGGGCCGAGCCCGTGCACGTAGCTGACGGCGAGCGCGCGCTGCGGGGCGTCGTACGGGGAGCGGGCGGTGTCGCGGCCGAACATGGAGACCAGTTCGCCCTTGCCGGCCGCGATCAGCACCAGGTCGTACGTACGGGAGAAGTAGTCCAGGTCGGCGACGGACGCGCCGTGGACGACCAGCTGACCGCCGCGCTGCACGAAGGCGTCGAGCCAGCCCGCCATCTTCAGGCGCTGGTCGACGGATTGCGCGTACCCCTTGAGGCGGCCGAGCCAGTCGACGGGCCGGCTCGCGTCGGGGGCGCCCACCGAGACGCCCACGCCCTCGATCCGGGGGGCCTGCTGCTCCCAGAAGTTGATCCGGAGGTCGCGTTCGTGCTGGAGCGCCGTGTCGAACATGCATTGCGTGGACATGACCCGCCCGGCGCGGATCTCGTCCGCCGTCCGGTTGGACATGAGGGTGACGTCGTAGGCCTTCGATTGGAGTCCGAGGGCGAGCTGGAGACCGGACTGTCCGGCTCCGACCACGAGTATCTTGCGCATGTCGTTCTCGATTCGCGTCTGGTCGGTGCTATTCGGGAGTGCTGTCGAGCGCGTGCGCCACCAGCGTCAGCAGGGATTCGACGACCGTCCGGCGACTCCGCGCGTCCATGATCACCACGGGGACGTGGGGCGGGACGGTGAGCGCCTCGCGCACGTCGTCCGGTTCGTACGAGCGGGTGCCCTCGAAGTGGTTGACGGCGACGGCGTACGGCAGGCCGCAGCTCTCGAAGTAGTCGAGCGCGGGGAAGGAGTCGCGCAGTCGGCGGGTGTCGGCCAGGACGATCCCGCCGACGGCGCCGCGCACCAGGTCGTCCCACATGAACCAGAACCGCTCCTGGCCGGGGGTCCCGTACACGTACAGCACGAGGTCGTCGTCCAGGGTGACGCGGCCGAAGTCCATCGCGACGGTGGTGGTGTTCTTCTCCGGGGTCGCGGACAGGTCGTCGGTCGGGACGCTGGCCTCGGTCATCACCGCCTCGGTGCGCAGCGGGGCGATCTCCGAGACGGAGGAGACGAAGGTGGTCTTGCCGACGCCGAAGCCGCCGGCGACGAGCACCTTGACGGCGACGGGGGCGCGGGAGCGGTCGTACTGCCAGGCCTGTACGGACTCGTCGGCCGGCGCCGGCCGGTCAGAGACGGCGGAGCCCACTGAGCACCCTTTCCAGCAGCGCGCGCTCGGGCCGGCCGGTGCCGTGGCCACTGCCGTACACGCGGATCCTTCCCTGGTCGGCGAGGTCGCTGACGAGCACGCGGACCACGCCGAGGGGCAGCTTCAGCAGCGCCGCGATCTCGGCGATCGTGCGCATGCGGCGGCACACCTCGACGATGGCGGGCATCTCGGGCATCCGGTCGGGCTTCCGCGGCTCCGACGCCTTGGTGTCCAGGGCCGCGACGAAGGTCTCGACGAGCAGGACGTGCGTGAAGCGGGTGCGGCCGCCCGTGAGGGAGTACGGGCGGACGCGGGCGGGACGGCGGTCGGCGCCGCGTACCGGCAGGCCGGGTATCGGCGGACCGGACGTCGGCAGGCCGGACGTCGGCAGGCCGGGTATCGGCAGCCGGTCGGAGGCCGGACTCCTCACGGGGTTTTCTCCATCGACTGGCGCAGCTCGCTGCGGACTTCGGGGGTCAGGACGTGGCCGGCGCGGCCGACGAACAGGGCCATGTGGTAGGCGACGACGCTCATGTCGCAGTCGGGCGTGGCGTGCACGCCCAGCAGGGAGCCGTCGCTGACGGCCATGACGAAGACGGAGCCGTGCTCCATCGCCACCATGGTCTGTTTGACGGAGCCGCCGTCCATGAGGGCGGCGGCGCCGGTGGTGAGGCTGCCCAGGCCGGAGACGATCGTGGCCAGATCGGCCGAGGCCCCGCGCGGACCTTTGGGCCGGCCCTGCGGGGACTCCGCTCCCGGCTCGGAGGAGAGCAGCAGGAGCCCGTCCGAGGAGACGACGGCGACGGAGTTGACGCCGGGCACCTCCTCGACCAGGTCGGTCAGCAGCCACTGCAGGTTGCGGGCCTGGGTGCTCAGTCCGTACGTACTGGGCGCGGTCATGTGCGTGCCTCCTGTGCGGTGTCCCCCTGGTCGGTCTGACCCTGCCCCCGGTCCTGCGTGTGGTCTTGGTCGCCCGCGAGTTCGGCCGCGACGACGCGGCGCCCGTCCTGGGCCCCCTGGTAGAACCCGCCGAGCCGGCGGCGCAGCTCGTCGGCGTCGACCCGGCGCGGCGGCTCGGGCCGTACCTCGTCGGTACGGGCGCCGGCCACCGCGCGCGGGGTCCGCTTCGGCAGGCCCTTGTCCGTAACGGCCTCGGCGGGATCGGCGGCCTCGGCGGGATCGTCGGGGTGACTGCCCTGACGGGGCAGCCAGTTGCCATCGGCGGCGGCATGCGCGTGCGGCTCTGCCTCCGGCGCGGATGCGGGGGCGGGAGCCGGGGCGTGCTCCGGGGTGTACGCGGACTCCGGTACGGGCTCCGGGTCGTGCTCCGGCGCGGTGGGTTCCGCGTCCGGGACGAGCCGGGCGAGGAGCTGCTCCTCGGGGGCGGAATCCGCCGGGACGGTGAACACCTGCTCGGCCGGGGGCAGCTGCTCCGCCGGACCGTCGGCGTCCGGGACCACCCGGGCGAGCATCTCCTCGGCGGGCTCGGGGTGGGCGGCGTCCGCGGCCGGGCCCGGGGCCGGAACGGTGAGGGCCGCGTCGGCCTTCTCCGCCGGGTCCGTACCCGTCGTCTCCGCGGCGGCGGGCATCGCGGACAGCGGCAGCACGGCCGCGGTGGCCTCGGGCCGGGCGGCGGCCGGGAACGGCCCGTGCTCCGCCTCCGCGCCGGACTCGTCGGCGTCGTCAGCGACAGCGTCAGCGCCCGGGTCGGCGGCGGCGGGCTCCGCTCCGGCCTCGGCCTGGTCCGCGTACGCCACGGGTTCGGCGGCCCAGCCCGGCACGCCCGATGCCGCGGGCTCCGCCAGGGCGGCCGCCCGGGGCTCCTCGGCCGGGGCCTCGGCGCGCCGGCGGGTCGGCAGCGTGTTCTCGTTCGCCTCCGCGATCACACCCGGCAGGTGCAGCGCGGACGCTCCCGGGATGCCCAGCGCGTGGATCGCCGAGGTGGGCGGGGTCGTGGGCAGCAGCGCCGCCGGTACGACCACCAGCGCCTCGGTGCCGCCGTGCCGGGGGGCCCGCAGTTCGGCGGTGACCCCGTGCCGCGCGGCCAGCCGCCCGGCCACGTACAGGCCGAGGCCGAGGCCGTGTTCCGCCTCGGGCTCCTCGTCGTACGCCTCGGGGGTGGACAGCCGGAGGTTCAGCGCTTCCAGCCGGTCCGCGGTGATCCCGATGCCCTCGTCGACGACGGAGATCACCGCGTCACCGGATTCCAGCAGCCGGCCGGACACCTTCACCTTGGCGTCCGGCGGCGAGAACGTGGTGGCGTTCTCCAGCAGTTCGGCGACCACGTGCGAGATGTCGTCGGCCGCGTGCCCGGCGACCTGGGTGAAGGAGGGCAGCGCCGCGAGGTCGACGCGCTCGTAGCGCTCGATCTCGCTGACGGCGGCCCGCATCACGTCGACCAGCGGCACCGGTGCCGCCTGGCCGTGGCCGTGCTCCTGGCCGGCGAGGACCAGCAGGTTCTCGTTGTGGCGGCGCATCACGGTCGCCAGGTGGTCGAGCTTGAACAGGGTCGCCAGCCGGTCCGGGTCCTGCTCCTTGGACTCCAGCTCCTCGATGACCGCGAGCTGGCGTTCCACCAGGCCCAGGGTCCGCAGCGACAGGGAGACCGAGGTCGTCGACATGACGCGCCGGTGTTCCTCCAGGCCCGCCCGGAGCTTCGTCAGCTCCTCTTCCAGCACCTCGCGGCCGGCGGTCAGCGCCTCGTTGCGGCCGATCATGCGGCGGCGGTCGGCGTCGAGCCCGGCGATCCGCGTGTGCAGGGAGACCGTCTGGTCCCGTACGGCGTTGAGGTGGCGGACGACCTCGGCGAACTCGTCGTTGCGGCCCGTGAACCGGACGGGCTCCACCGAACCCTCCGGCGTCGCCAGCCGCTCCGCGCCGCGGCGCAGGACCGACAGCGGCCGGGTGAGCGAGCGCGCGACGGCGGTGGAGAAGCCGACACTGAAGAGGAACAGCACGCCCAGCAGGGCGACCACGGTCTCCAGCCGGGTCACGTCGTCGTCGCGCAGGGAGGCGAGCGCGGTGGCCCGCTGGCCCGCGAGCGTCGACTCCACGGACCTCATGCGGTCGAGGCGGGAGGTGAGCGCGGAACCGACGGCGGCGCCGTCGGTCTTGCGGTCGGCCGGAGTCAGGGTGGGCCGGTCGGTGAGGCGCTTGAGGTAGTCGTCGGCCGTCTTGACCTCGGGGCCGGTGACGGTGGCGGCGAGGGTCTGGCGCACGTCGGGCCGGGCGGCCCGGGCGAAGTCCTCCAGGGCGGCCTGCTCCCGTACCCGGGACCGCTGTGCGGCGGTGGTGAGCTCGTCCACGACGGCGGAGTTGGGGGACTGCTCCCCCTTCGGGACGGCCAGCGCGGCCAGCAGCAGTCCACGGGTGGCGGAGGCCTGCTCCACGGCCTGGCCGAGGGGGGCCATGGGCCGGGTGGTGGCGAGGGCGCCGACGGCGCGCGGCGGGGTGAGCTCGGTGAGCCGGTCGCCGGGGGCGAGGAGTTCGGCGATGAGACCGGCGTACGCCTGGTGTGCGGCGAGGGCGCTGCCCTTGCCGTCGACGGCCTCGGTGCGGACGGTCCGGAGCCGGCCGAGGGCGCGGGCGGTCTGCTCGTCGGCGTCGGCCTGGACCTCGGTGATCTGCCGGTCGGTGCGGGCGGTGCGTTCGTCCACGGGCGCCTTGGCGGAGCCGGGGCGGCCCTTGGCGGCGTACTCGACGACCGCGTCGCGCTCGTCTCCGAGGAGGTGCGCGAGGGTGAGGCTCTGCCGGGTCTGCTCCGCGAGGACGACCAGGTTCTGGGAGTCGTTGAGTTCCCTCGTGGCGGAGACGACGGCTGGCGCGCCGGCCACGAGGACGGTGAGGCCGGCGACGGCTACGCCTACGACCAGCCTGCGGCGCACGCGGACGCGGCGTCCTGCGGGTGCCGGGCCGTCTATGGCGGTGCCGTTCTTCCGAGACCGCTTCTTCTGCACCGGTGCTCGCAATCCTGTACGTGTGCTCTTGCTCGTCTACTCGTGTGGCCGAGGTAACGGCCGGTCAACAAGTAAACGCCCCCTGCCTCCTCGTACCGCCACAGACCTTTGCAGTGTGTCGGGGAGAGAGCCGCCCATCGTCCACCCGGCCACTCGAACGAGTGAACATCACGGATGAGTTGGCGACCAACTCGGGCACCCGGTGTCAGAGCGCGTCCGTGGACGGGCGGTTGAAAGATCGACGGGGGCTTTGGCAGTATGCCCGCCCACAGGTCCGCCGCCGCCGCTCCGCAGGGCCGGCCGGCCCCGCGGAGGCGCCCCCTGCTTGGTACGGACCTGGCCGTGCGCCCCGGGTCGCCGAGGGGCACCATGTCCGCATGCGCATCGACCTCGCCTCGGCCCCCGGCGACCCG
This sequence comes from Streptomyces antarcticus, assembly GCF_026627255.1. Lineage (GTDB taxonomy): Bacteria > Actinomycetota > Actinomycetes > Streptomycetales > Streptomycetaceae > Streptomyces > Streptomyces antarcticus. The sequence continues at coordinate 450,280 of NZ_JAPNLM010000001.1, forward strand.
GAACGCCCCAATGAGGACTGGCTGTCGGCCGCGATGCCCGCCGCGGGCGGGGGCGTCCTGGTGGCCCTGGACGGGGTCACCCCGCCGCGGGACGGGGACGGGTGCGTGCACGGGGTGCCGTGGTTCGCGGCGCGGCTCGGCGGCCGGTTGACCGAACTGTCCGGATCGCGGCCGGACCTGCCCCTGGACCGGATCCTGGCGGAGGCCGTCCGCGCCACGGCCGGGGCCCACGGCGGGACCTGTGACCTTTCTCACGTACGGACGCCCCAGGCGACGGTGGTCGTCGTCCGGTGGGACGAGGCGTACGTGGAGCACCTGGTGCTCTCGGACTCCGTCCTGCTCCTCCAGGCGCCCGGCGGCGAGGTGACGGCGGTGCTCGACGACCGGCTGGACCGGGTCCCGCGGGAGGTGCTGCGCTCGGTGGCCGCGACGGACGCGCTGCGGAACGCGGAGGGCGGCTTCTTCACGGCGGCGGCGGACCCGGCGGTGGCGGCCCGCGCGGTGACGGGGCGCACCCCGCGCGGTCAGGTCCGGGCGGTGGCCGCGCTGACGGACGGGGCGAGCCGGTGGACGGACACGTTCGGGGAGGGCGACTGGGCGCAGTGCATGGCGGTGCTGCGAAAGGAGGGCGCGGAGGGCCTGATCGCCCGGGTCCGCGCCATGGAGTGCGACCCGGCCCGGCCGCGGGCCCGCCACAAGCGCCACGACGACGCCTCGGCGGCGTACGCGGAGCTGTAGGCGGGGCTCCGCCCCGGGGACTCCGCGCCTCAAACGCCGGCGGGGCTGGAGACGCGCCCCGGCGGGCCGGGGGTGTCGGGCGGGGCGGTTGGCTCGGAGCAGGGCGGGGCGGCTGCCGCGCCGGGGGTGTCGGGCAGGCCCGGCACAGGACGGCGGGCCGGAAGGCGCCGGGGCGAGCCGGACAGCCGGGAGGCCGAGCCGGACAACCGGACGGCCGGGAGGCCGAGCCGGACAGTCGGACGGCCGGACGGCCGGACGGGCGAGTCGGACGGGGTGGGGGTGAGTGGGCCGGAACGGGTGCCGGGGCCCTATTCGGCTCCCGCGTTCAACTGGTTCAGCAGGCGGGCCAGTTCCGCCACTTCGCCGCGGTCCCAGTCGGCGAGTTTGCGCATGTACTGCTCGCGCCGGGCGTCGCGCACCCGCAGGAAGCGCTCGCGGCCCTCGTCCGTGAGGCCGACCAGGAAGGCCCGCCCGTCGGCGGGATCGGGCTCGCGGGCCACCAGGCCCAGCACCTCCAGGGCCCGCAGCTGCCGGCTCATGGTGGCCTTGCCGACGCCGAAGTACGCGGCTAGCTCGGTGGCCCGCTGGCGGCCGGCGGCCTCCAGGCGGGTGAGGAGCCCGTACGCGGCGGGTTCCAGTTCCGGGTGGAGCTCGCGGGCCATCTCCCCGGAGGAGGCCCGGGCCCGCCGGAGGAAGACGGACAGCTCCCGCTCCAGGGCAAGGAACTCCTGGTCTTCGCTCCCGTGCACGTACCGCTCCTTCGGTGGTGGGGTGGGCGCCCAGTATTTCGCAGCGGACACACCGGCGGCCCGGGGCCCCGCCGCAGCGGGACCCCGGGCCGGGCGGCGCCGGTCAGGCCGCCGCCGTGACGGGCACCGCCGGGACGGCCGCCCCGGCCAGGGCGATCTCCAGGACCTGCCGTACGTCCGTCACCGGGTGCACCTCCAGCCCCTCCAGTACCTCGGCCGGGACGTCGTCCAGGTCTGCCTCGTTCCGCTTCGGGATGATCACCGTGGTCAGCCCGGCCCGGTGCGCGGCCAGCAGTTTCTGCTTGACCCCGCCGATCGGCAGTACCCGCCCGGTAAGCGAGACCTCGCCGGTCATCGCCACGTCCGTGCGCACCTGGCGTCCGGAGAGCAGCGAGGCGAGGGCCGCCGTCATGGTGATGCCGGCGCTCGGCCCGTCCTTGGGCACCGCGCCCGCCGGGAAGTGGATGTGCACGCCCCGGTCCTTCAGGTCGGCCACCGGCAGTTCCAGTTCCGCGCCGTGCGAGCGCAGGAAGCTGAGCGCGATCTGCGCCGACTCCTTCATGACGTCGCCGAGCTGGCCGGTGAGCGTGAGCCCGGCGGCCCCCGTCTCGGGGTCGGCGAGCGAGGCCTCCACGAACAGCACGTCCCCGCCGGCGCCGGTGACCGCAAGGCCGGTGGCCACGCCGGGGACGGCGGTGCGCCGCTCGGCCGGGTCCTGGGCGGACTCCGGTACGTGGTGCGGGCGCCCGATCAGCCCGCGCAGATCGCCGGCGCCGATGCGCAGCGGCAGTTCGCGCTCCCCCAGCTCGTGCTGGGAGGCCACCTTGCGCAGCAGCCGGGCGAGGGACCGCTCCAGGGTGCGTACGCCCGCTTCGCGGGTGTACTCCCCGGCGAGCCTGCGGAGCGCGTCCTCCTCCAGGACCACCTCGTCGGCGGCGAGCCCGGCCCGCTCCAGCTGGCGCGGGAGCAGGTGGTCGCGGGCGATGACGACCTTCTCGTCCTCGGTGTAGCCGTCGAGCCGTACGAGTTCCATCCGGTCGGCCAGGGCCTCCGGGATGGACTCCAGGACGTTGGCGGTGGCGAGGAACACCACGTCGCTGAGGTCGAGCTCGACCTCCAGGTAGTGGTCGCGGAACGTGTGGTTCTGTGCGGGGTCCAGGACCTCCAGCAGGGCGGCCGCGGGGTCGCCGCGGAAGTCGGAGCCGACCTTGTCGATCTCGTCGAGGAGGACCACCGGGTTCATCGAGCCGGCCTCCTTGATGGCCCGTACGATCCGGCCCGGCAGTGCGCCGACGTAGGTCCGGCGGTGCCCGCGCACCTCGGCCTCGTCCCGTACGCCGCCGAGCGCGACCCGGACGAACTTGCGGCCCATGGCGTGCGCGACCGACTCCCCGAGGGAGGTCTTGCCGACGCCGGGCGGGCCGACGAGTGCGAGCACGGCGCCGCCGCGCCGTCCGCCGATGACGCCCATGCCGCGCTCGCCGCGCCGTTTGCGGACGGCCAGGTACTCGGTGATGCGGTCCTTCACGTCACCCAGCCCGGCGTGCTCGGCGTCGAGGACGGCCCTGGCGCCGCGGATGTCGTAGCGGTCCTCGGTCCGCTCGTTCCAGGGCAGTTCGAGGACGGTGTCCAGCCAGGTGCGGATCCAGGAGCCCTCGGGGCTCTGGTCGCTGGCCCGCTCCAGCTTCTCGACCTCCTTGAGCGCGGCCTCGCGGACCTTCTCGGGGAGGTCGGCGGCCTCGACGCGGGCGCGGTAGTCGTCGGACTCGGGCCCGTCCTCCCCGCCGTTCAGCTCGCGCAGTTCCTTGCGCACGGCTTCCAGCTGGCGGCGGAGCAGGAACTCGCGCTGCTGCTTGTCGACCCCGTCCTGGACGTCCTTGGCGATGGACTCGGCGACGTCCTGCTCGGCGAGGTGGTCGCTGAGCGCCTTGACGGCGAGGCGGAGGCGGGCGACGGGGTCGGCCGTCTCCAGCAACTCCACCTTCTGGGCCAGCGTCAGGAAGGGCGAGTAGCCGGAATTGTCCGCGAGGGCGGAGACGCCCTCGATCTGCTGGACCCGGTCCACGACCTGCCAGGCCCCGCGCTTCCTGAGCCAGCTGGTGGCGAGGGCCTTGTACTCCTTGACGAGCTCGGCGACGGCCCCGGGCAGCGGCTCGGGCACGTCCTCGTCGGCGGTCTCGCCCTCGACCCAGAGCGCCGCCCCGGGCCCGGTGGTGCCGGCCCCGATACGGACGCGCCCGCGGCCGCGGATGAGCGCCCCGGGGTCGCCGTCGGAGAGCCGTCCCACCTGCTCGACGGTCCCGAGCACCCCGGTCCCGGCGTACGTCCCGTCGACCCGCGGCACGAGCAGCACCCGGGGCTTCCTCCCGCCCGCCGCGGCCTGGGCCGCTTCCACGGCACCCCGCACCTCGGCGTCGGACAGGTCCAGCGGAACGACCATCCCTGGCAGCACGACCTCGTCGTCGAGCGGCAGTACGGGCAGGGTGAGCGTTTCGGACGTCGAAGCCATGATTTTCCCTCCGGCAGTGAAGTTGAGCTATGCCGACTCAATGCACGTGAGCCCCGCAATGTTCCCCCCACCCCGTTCGCCCGGGGCGAACGGGGTGTCACCCGAGGTGACGGCCGGTGCCGGGCCGGCCGGGGGGGAACGGAGCGGTCAGGTCGTGGGGTCGGGGGCCAGGCCGTCGGCCTGGAGGCCCTTGAGGACTGCCGCGCCGAGGGCCTGGACGGCCGACATGGGGCGGACCATCACCGTCAGCTCCTTGATCAGGCCCGCTCCGTCGAACTGGAACAGGTCCATGCCGTGGATCTCCTTGCCCTCGACCGTGGCCCGGAAGATCAGGATCTGCGACGGCGCCTCCTCGCCGTCGGAGCTCGTCTCGGCCGCGCCGTCGAGGCGACCGACGTAGCGGAAGTCCTCGAAGGTGCGCAGCAGCACGCCGAGGAGCCCGAGCACGGCGGGCCGGCCCTCGAAGGGGATGAACTTCACCGGGCTGTACAGGCGGACGTCCTCGGTGAACAGCTCCGTCAGCGCGGCGAGGTCGCGCGTCTCGACGGCTGCGCGGAAGCGTGCGGCGGTTTCCATGGACCCTCCAGATACTCAAAAACATGACTAGTCTTGTTCATGAGTAGGATGCGGGTCCGGACGAGAGAGCGGAAGGGGGCGCCGCGATGGCTTTGAGACACGCCGTACTGGCGGCTCTGCTGGGTGGCGACTTCAGCGGGTACGAACTGGCCAAGGAGTTCGGCCTCGGCGTCGCGAACTTCTGGCACGCCCAGCCCCAGCAGCTGTACGCCGAGCTGGCCAAGCTGGAGGCCGAGGGAATGGTCGTCGGCCGGCAGGTGGTCCAGGAGTCCCGGCCCAACAAGCGGCTGTTCCGCGTCACCGACACGGGCCTCGCCGAGCTGGAGCGGTTCGCGGCGGCCCCCTCGAAGCCCTCCTTCATCCGCGACGACCTGCTCGTCAAGGTCCAGGCCGTCGACCGCCTCGGGACGGGTCCGGTGATCGAGCAGCTGGACGCGCGCGCGGCCGCCGCCGAGGCCAAGATCGAGCTGCTCGGCAAGCTGCTGGTCCGGCTGCGCGGCGACGCGGACGAGGAGGAGTTCCTGCGCCGCGGGCGGCCGATCGGCCCGTACCTGACCTGCCGGCGCGGCCTGGCCTTCGAGGAGGAGCACCGGGACTGGTGCCGGAGCACCGCCGCGGTCCTGCGGGAGAGGCAGGTGCTCCGTGCCGAGCGCTGAGTACCCCGGATTCGGGCGCTACGTGGCCCTCGGCGACAGCCAGACCGAAGGCGTCGGAGACGGCGACGAGACCACCGGCCTGCGCGGCTGGGCCGACCGGCTCGCCGAGCACCTCGCCGCCGCCGAACCCGGGCTGCGGTACGCGAACCTCGCCGTGCGCGGCCGCCTCGCCCGGCAGGTCCGTGCCGAGCAGCTGGCGCCCGCCCTGGCCCTGCGGCCCGGTCTGGCCACCGTCGTCGCCGGGTTCAACGACCTGCTCCGGCCCCGGTTCGACCCGGCCGCGGTGACCGCGGACCTGGAGGCGATGTTCGCCGCGCTCACGGCCTCCGGGGCCCGCGTGGCCACCCTCGCCTTCCCCGACATCGGCCGCATCGCGCCCATGGCCCGCCCGCTCGCGCCGCGCGTGGCCGACCTCAACACCCGCGTCCGCGCCGCGGCGGCCCGGCACGGGGTGACGGTCGTCGAGACCGCCGGTTACGCCGTCAGCACCGACCCGCGGCTGTGGACGGCCGACCGGCTGCACGCCGGCCCCCTGGGCCACGAGCGGATCGCCGCGGCCGCCGCGCACGCGCTGGGCGTGCCGGGCAGCGGCGACGCCTGGACGCACCCGCTGCCGGACCGGCCGCTCCCCGGCGCCCCGGCGGCCGTGGCGGCCGTGGCGGCCGAACTGCGCTGGGCGGCCGGGTTCCTGGGCCCCTGGGCCGTACGCCGCCTGCGCGGCCGCTCCAGCGGCGACGGCCGGTCGGCGAAGCGCCCGCTGCTCCTGCCCGTGGCCCCGCCGGGGCCGTGAGGTGCCGGGGCCCGTGACGCGCCCGGGCCCCCGCGACGGGACCGGCTAGCCGAGCGCCCCGACGCGGACGTCGCCCGAGGTGGTCTTCGCCGCGAGGCGGGAGGTCGCCGCGGGGTCGGTGGGGACGGTGACGTCGCGGTCGCCCGAGGTGGTGGACACGGCGACCCGGTAGGGGCCGGAGGGGACCTTCAGGGTGACGTCGCCCGAGGTGCTCTCGGCGCTGACCGAGGCGGGGGCCCGGGTGAAGTCCAGGCGGGCTTCCCCCGACTTCGAGCGGACCTCGGCGCTCGGGCCGGCCAGCCCGGTGGCGGTGATCGTGCCCGAGGACGTACGGACCTTCAGCGGGCCGGTGATCGCGTCGGCCCGCACGTCGCCCGAGTCGGACTCGACGTCGGCGGCGGCCACGCCCGTCACGGTGACGCGGCCGCTGCTGCCCTCGATCGTGACCGCGGCCGAGGCCGGAACTTCCAGGCGGTAGTCGACGGAGCAGTCGCGGGAGCAGCCGGAGGTGAAGGTCAGGACGCCGCCGGTCACGCGCTGGCCGACCTCCGGGGCGGTGGCCCCGCGGTAGTGGACGGTGCGCCGCACGGCGACCCCCGGCCCCGTCCCGGCCGTGACCTCGACCGACCCGGACCGGACCCCCGTCAGCCGGACCGCCGTCACGGCCTCGGTGACCGTGGCGTCGGCGGCGACCGACGTGCGGACCACCTCTCCGAAGGTGCATCCGGCGAGCAGGAGCGCCGCGCCGAGGACGGCGACCGCGGTGGGGACGAGGCGAACTGACGGGGTGTGAAGGGGCATGCCCCCATCGTCGGCGCCGGAGCGCCCCGGGCCGATGGTGCCGGTACCCGGACCCCGGGTGGGGTTAACCCCCGGCCGCGCCGCCCGCCGCCCCGCCGTCAGGGCTCGCAGGTGCCCGGAGCCGCGTACACCGCGACGCGGGCGCCCCGGACGGCGGTGACCGAGCACAGGTCGAACCAGGCGGCCAGGGTCTGCCGCTTCACCGCCTCACGCGGGTACGGGTCCACCGGCTCCTCGGCCGGGTCCAGCAGCACGATCACCCGGGGCGACGCGATGAGCGCCTCGCGGAGCTCCACCGAGGGCAGTTCGGTGCCCTGGAGGCTGCGCGAGGCCGCCGGGGTGCGGTCCAGGGCCACGTCCCGCAGTCCCCCGTACGTCTCCGGCGAGGAGAGCAGCCATTCCCGCCGCCGCGACGGGAGGAACACCACCGCGTCGCCCGGCCGGGCCGCCTCGCGGACGGCCGCGGCCACCGCCCGGGCGTCGTCCTTGCGGCTCTCGGGCGTCCGCAGCCACGCCGACCAGAGCGCGCACGGCACCAGGAGCGCGGCGGCCGCCGCCCAGGGCCACCGGCCCCGTACGGCCCCCCACCGGACCGCCGCCAGCCGGGCGCCGGCGAGCAGGGCGAGCCCGGCCAGGGAGTAGAGCACGTACCGGTCGACGTACCAGGGGTGCACCAGGGACACCGCCATCAGCACCCCCGGCGGCAGCAGCGCCAGCGGCACGGCCACCCGTACGAGGTCCCGCTCCGCGGCGCCCCGGGCGAGCAGCAGCACCGCGCCCGCGAGCACCCCGTACGCCGTCCAGTCCTGCCAGGTGGGCCGCCCGAGCCAGCCGAGCTGCTGCTCCGCCTGCCGCGCGCTCACCAGCGCCAGCGGCAGCAGCAGGACCGCGACGGCCCCGGCGGCCAGCCGCCAGCCGCGCGAGCGCCAGGCGGTGACGGCGTGGGCGGGCAGCGCCAGTACGGCGAACTCGTGCAGCCAGCAGCCGATGAGCAGCACCGCCGCGTAGGCCGCCCAGCGCCGGCAGAGCATCAGGTACGTCGCCCACACCACCGCGGCCGCGACCAGGGCGTACGAGCGCCCCTCCTGCGCGTACATCTGCACTGGCGGGAGCACGGCGTACACCACCCCGGCGATCAGCGCCGCCCGCTCCCCCGCGAGCCGGCGGGCGAGCGCGGCCACCCCGGCGGCCGCGAGGGCCGTGGCGGCGACGGACGGCAGCCGCAGGGCCCACAGGCCTCCGTCCCAGGCGAGGAAGACCCCGTGGATCAGCAGGTAGTACAGCCCGTGGACGGCGTCCACCTGGCCCAGCAGCTCCCAGAGCCCGCCCAGCGGCCGGTGGGCCACCTGCCAGGTGACGGACTCGTCGCGCCACAGACCGCCGCCGCGCTCCAGGCACCAGAGGCCGAGGAGCAGGGCGGTCAGCGCGGGCACGACGCGCCAGGGCGCGATGCGGCGGATGGCGGCCTCCGGGAGCTGTTCGGATCGGGTGCGGGGACTCCATACTCGGGGTTCGGCCCGAGTACCCGCGGAGGTGGGGCATGCGAGCACGACGAACGGTGCCGGTGGCGGCCGCCGCGCTGCTGGGCGCGATGCTCCTGGGCGCGTGCGGTCCCTCCGGATCGGCCGCGCCCGACTCCCCCTCCGGCGGGCCCGGTTCGCCGACCGGTTCCGCGGCCCCCTCCCCCTCCCCGGGCGGTGCCACGCCCGGCCCGGCCGCGAGCCCGAGCACCGTGCCGGCCCCCGGCCGTACCGTCACCGCCTCGGAGACCCTCGTACGGGCCACGCGGTCCGGCGGTTTCGCCGGCCAGGCCCACACCCTGATCGTCAAGGGCGACGGATCCTGGACCCGGCTGGACGCCCGGGCGAACCCGGACGGCTCCGGCCGGCTGGCGCCGGACCGGCTCGCCGCCCTGACCGCCGCGCTCCGCGAGGCGGACTTCGCCCGGCTGCCGAGGTTCTCGAAGAACGCGACCACGGTCTACGACGGGTTCGCCTTCACGGTCGCGCACGGCGGTCACGAGGTGGCCGCCGAGCAGGGGGCCGAGCCCCCCGCCCTCGCCAGGGTGCTGGAAGCGCTGCCCCCGTTCACCGCGAACTGACGGAGTGTCCGGCCCGCCCGGGCGCCGCCCGCCACAACCGGAACAACCGGAACGCAGCCGTCCACCGGCCGGTCCCGCGAGGGCGGACGCACCTGGCACATTCCCCCTCCGACCAGCACTTTCGGTACAAATACCCTGTCCGAACCCCGCATAGCCGCAGGCCGGTGCCTCCTCTACGCTGCACCCCACCACGCAGATCTTCACGGGGCGGGACCGGGACATGGAACAGACGCACACCACGCACAACGGCGCATCGGCGACACCCGGCGCCCAGCGGCGCGTGCTCGTCGTCGAGGACGACCGCACCATCGCCGAGGCCATCGCGGCCCGGCTCCGGGCCGAGGGCTTCCAGGTGCAGACGGCCGCGGACGGTCCGGCGGCCGTCGGCGCGGCCGAGAGCTGGCTGCCCGAGCTGCTGGTCCTGGACATCATGCTGCCCGGCTTCGACGGGCTCGAGGTCTGCCGGCGGGTCCAGGCCCAGCGGCCGGTCCCGGTCCTGATGCTCACCGCCCGGGACGACGAGACGGACCTGCTGGTCGGGCTCGGGGTCGGCGCGGACGACTACATGACCAAGCCGTTCTCGATGCGCGAGCTCGCCGCCCGGGTCCACGTCCTGCTGCGCCGCGTGGAACGCGCCACGCTCGCCGCGCACGCCCCGCGCGGGGCCACCCTGCGCCTGGGCGACCTGGAGATCGACCACGCGCAGCGCCGGGTCCGGGTCCAGGCCGAGGACGTGCACCTGACGCCGACCGAGTTCGACCTGCTGGTGTGCCTGGCCGGCACCCCGCGCGCGGTGCTCTCGCGGGAGCAGCTGCTGGCGGAGGTGTGGGACTGGGCCGACGCGTCCGGGACCCGTACGGTCGACAGCCACATCAAGGCCCTGCGCCGCAAGATCGGCGCGGAACGCATCCGTACGGTCCACGGCGTCGGGTACGCCCTGGAGACCCCGGCGCAGGCGTGAGCGCCCCGCCCGGGAGGCCACGGCAGCGGCAACGGCCGCGGCAGCGCCCCGCCGGGGGGCTGCGGCCCTTCTCGCCCTTCTCCATCAAGACGAAGCTGGGCACCCTCGTGGTGGTCTCGGTGTTCATCACCACGGGCCTGCTGATGGTGGCCCTGCGCACCGACACGGAACTGCGGTTCATCACGGTCTTCTCCGTGATCGCCTCGATGCTGATCACCCAGTTCGTGGCGCACAGCCTGACGGCGCCGCTCGACGACATGACGACGGTGGCCCGGGCGATCTCCCGCGGCGACTACACGCGGCGGGTCCGCGAGGCGGGCCGCCGCGACGAGCTGGGCGACCTGGCCTCCACGATCAACCTGATGGCCGACGACCTGGAGGCCGTGGACCGGCACCGCAAGGAGCTCGTCGCCAACGTCTCGCACGAGTTGCGCACGCCCATCGCGGCGCTGCGGGCGGTGCTGGAGAACGTGGTGGACGGGGTCTCGGCGGCTGACCCGGAGACCATGCGGACGGCCCTGAAGCAGACCGAGCGCCTGGGGCGGCTGGTGGAGACCCTGCTGGACCTGTCCCGGGTGGACAACGGGGTGGTGCCGCTGCGGGCCCGGCGCTTCGAGGTGTGGCCGTACCTGTCGGGGGTGCTGAAGGAGTCCGGGCTGGCGGCGGCGGGCCGGCCCGGGCTGTCCTCCGGCTCCGGCGGGCACACCCGCAACGACGTGCACCTGCACCTGGACGTCTTCCCGTCCGAGCTGGCGGCGTACGCGGACGCCGAGCGGCTGCACCAGGTGGTGGCGAACCTGATCGACAACGCGGTCAAGCACAGCCCCGCGCACGGCCGGGTCACGGTCCGCGCCCGCGCCGGTGACGCGCCCGGGAGCCTGGCGCTGGAGGTGCGCGACGAGGGCCCGGGCATCCCGGAGGCGGAGCGCCACCGGGTCTTCGAGCGGTTCAACCGGGGCAGTGCCCGGGGCGGCGACGGCGGGACCGGGCTGGGCCTGGCAATCGCCCGGTGGGCCGTGGAGCTGCACGGCGGGCGCATCGGAGTGGCCGAATCGTCACGGGGATGCCGCATCCTCGTCACGCTTCCGGGCAGCTCGTAGGCGCCGGGTTGACGTAGGGTTCGAGTGGGAAGGACATGATCTCGGCCACATCCAGCCGGGGTCCGTCAGGGGTGCGAAGCCATGGGGGCCGCAACCTGGGTGCCCCCTACCCGAACCACGCTTGTTTCCCGCCATTCAGGGCGGCGAAACCCGCCGTTCGATGTGACCTACGCGACGGATGTCCCGCCCGGTCTGCATGTCGCCCCCCAGGAGGCGTAGCCTTTATTCCCGCTGTCCATACCTTGTGAAGCGGAAGAGGGCGGTTGCCGCCGTGTCGCCACAGTCCCCCAGTAACTCGAGCACCACGACCGAAGCAGCAGAGGGCGGGAAGACCCCTGCCACGAGCTTCGGTGCAAATGAGTGGCTCGTCGACGAGATCTATCAGCAGTACCTCCAGGACCCGAACTCGGTCGACCGGGCCTGGTGGGACTTCTTCGCGGACTACAAGCCCGGAGGCGCCGTCGCGCCCGTGAAGGCCGAAGAGCCGAAGAGTTCCCCGACGACGGACGGCGCCTCCGCACAGGCCGCCCCCGCCGTCGCCGCGGCCCCGCGGACCGCCGATGCCGCCACGGGGGCGGCGCCCGCCGCCGCCGCGCCGACCTCAGCCTCCGCGCCCACGGCCGTGCCAGTTCCTGCCCCTGCTCCTGCCACCCCCTCTGGTGCCCCTGCTGTGACTGTCACCTCCCAGGCTCCGGCCGCCGCACCGGCCGCGTCCTCCTCCCCGGCACCGGCTCCGGCCGCGGCCGCTCCCTCCTCCGCAGCCCCCAAGGCAGCCCCCGGTGCGAGCACCGGCTCCACCGGAGCGGCTGACGCCGCGCCCGCCACTGGGGCCCCCGCGGGCCCCGAGCTGGTGACGCTCCGCGGCCCGTCCGCTGCCGTCGTCAAGAACATGAACGCCTCCCTGGAGGTGCCGACGGCCACGTCCGTCCGCGCCGTCCCGGTGAAGCTGCTCTTCGACAACCGCATCGTCATCAACAACCACCTGAAGCGCGCCCGGGGCGGGAAGATCTCCTTCACCCACCTCATCGGCTACGCGATGGTGCAGGCCATCAAGGCCATGCCGTCGATGAACTACTCCTTCACGGAGAAGGACGGCAAGCCGACCCTGGTCAAGCCGGAGCACATCAACTTCGGCCTGGCGATCGACCTGGTGAAGCCGAACGGCGACCGCCAGCTCGTCGTCGCCGGCATCAAGAAGGCCGAGACGCTCAACTTCTTCGAGTTCTGGCAGGCGTACGAGGACATCGTCCGCCGCGCCCGCGTCGGCAAGCTGACGATGGACGACTTCACGGGCGTCACCGTCTCGCTGACCAACCCCGGCGGCCTGGGCACCGTGCACTCCGTGCCCCGCCTGATGCCCGGACAGTCGGTCATCATGGGCGTCGGCTCCATGGACTACCCCGCCGAGTTCCAGGGCACCTCGCAGGACACCCTGAACAAGCTGGGCATCTCCAAGGTCATGACCCTGACCTCGACCTACGACCACCGGGTCATCCAGGGCGCGGCCTCCGGCGAGTTCCTGCGCGTCGTCGCGAACATGCTGCTCGGCGAGAGCGGCTTCTACGACGACGTCTTCGAGGCGCTGCGCATCCCGTACGAGCCGGTCCGCTGGCTCAGGGACATCGACGCCTCGCACGACGACGACGTCACGAAGGCCGCCCGCGTCTTCGAGCTGATCCACTCCTACCGGGTCCGCGGCCACGTCATGGCCGACACCGACCCGCTGGAGTACAAGCAGCGCAAGCACCCCGACCTCGACATCACCGAGCACGGCCTCACCCTGTGGGACCTGGAGCGCGAGTTCGCGGTCGGCGGCTTCTCCGGCAAGTCGATGATGAAGCTCCGCGACATCCTCGGCGTCCTGCGCGACTCGTACTGCCGCACCACCGGCGTCGAGTTCATGCACATCCAGGACCCGAAGCAGCGCCGCTGGATCCAGGACCGCATCGAGCGTCCGCACTCCAAGCCGGAGCGCGAGGAGCAGCTGCGCATCCTGCGCCGGCTGAACGCCGCCGAGGCCTTCGAGACGTTCCTGCAGACGAAGTACGTCGGCCAGAAGCGGTTCTCCCTGGAGGGCGGCGAGTCCGTCATCCCGCTGCTCGACGCCGTCATCGACTCGGCCGCCGAGGCCCGCCTCGAAGAGGTCGCGATCGGCATGGCCCACCGCGGCCGCCTGAACGTCCTGGCGAACATCGTCGGCAAGTCGTACGCGCAGATCTTCCGCGAGTTCGAGGGCAACCTCGACCCGAAGTCCATGCACGGCTCCGGCGACGTCAAGTACCACCTGGGCGCGAACGGCACGTTCACGGGCCTGGACGGCGAGCAGATCAAGGTCTCGCTCGTCGCGAACCCCTCGCACCTGGAGGCGGTGGACCCGGTCCTGGAGGGCGTGGTCCGCGCCAAGCAGGACATCATCAACAAGGGCGGCACGGACTTCACGGTCCTGCCCGTCGCCCTGCACGGCGACGCGGCCTTCGCGGGCCAGGGTGTGGTCGCCGAGACGCTGAACATGTCGCAGCTGCGCGGCTACCGCACCGGCGGCACCGTGCACGTGGTCATCAACAACCAGGTCGGGTTCACCGCCGCCCCGGAGTCCTCGCGTTCCTCGATGTACGCGACCGACGTGGCCCGCATGATCGAGGCGCCGATCTTCCACGTGAACGGCGACGACCCGGAGGCCGTGGTCCGCATCGCGCGGCTCGCCTTCGAGTTCCGTCAGGCGTTCAACAAGGACGTGGTCATCGACCTCATCTGCTACCGCCGCCGCGGGCACAACGAGTCTGACAACCCGGCGTTCACGCAGCCGCTGATGTACGACCTGATCGACAAGAAGCGCTCGGTGCGCAAGCTGTACACCGAGTCCCTCATCGGTCGCGGCGACATCACCCTGGAAGAGGCCGAGCAGGCCCTCCAGGACTTCCAGGGCCAGCTGGAGAAGGTCTTCGCGGAGGTCCGCGAGGCCGCCACGCAGCCCGCGGTCAGCGCGCCGGTCCCGGTGGCGCAGCCGCAGTTCCCGGTGGTCGTGAACACCGCGATCTCGCAGGAGGCGGTCAAGCGGATCGCCGAGTCGCAGGTCAACATCCCGGAGCACGTCACCGTGCACCCGCGTCTGCTGCCGCAGCTGCAGCGTCGCGCGTCGATGATCGACGAGGGGACCATCGACTGGGGCATGGGCGAGACCCTGGCCTTCGGTTCGCTGCTGATGGAGGGCACTCCGGTCCGGCTGTCGGGCCAGGACTCCCGCCGCGGCACGTTCGGCCAGCGCCACGCGGTCCTGATCGACCGGGAGACCGGCGAGGACTACACCCCGCTGCAGTACCTGGCGGACGACCAGGCGCGCTACAACGTCTACGACTCGCTGCTCTCCGAGTACGCGGCCATGGGCTTCGAGTACGGCTACTCGCTGGCCCGCCCCGAGGCGCTGGTCCTCTGGGAGGCCCAGTTCGGTGACTTCGTCAACGGCGCGCAGACCGTCGTCGACGAGTTCATCTCCTCGGCCGAGCAGAAGTGGGGCCAGACGTCCGGCGTCACGCTGCTGCTGCCGCACGGCTACGAGGGCCAGGGCCCGGACCACTCGTCCGCGCGCCCCGAGCGCTTCCTCCAGATGTGCGCGCAGGACAACATGACGGTCGCGATGCCGACCCTGCCGTCGAACTACTTCCACCTGCTGCGCTGGCAGGTCCACAACCCGCACCACAAGCCGCTCATCGTCTTCACCCCGAAGTCGATGCTGCGTCTGAAGGCGGCGGCGTCGAAGGCGGAGGAGTTCACGACCGGTTCGTTCCGTCCGGTCATCGGTGACGCCACCGTGGACCCGAACGCGGTGCGCAAGGTCGTCTTCTGCGCCGGCAAGGTCTACTACGACCTGGAGGCCGAGCGGGAGAAGCGCGGCATCACGGACACGGCGATCATCCGCATCGAGCGGCTGTACCCGCTGGCGGGTGCGGAGCTCCAGGCGGAGATCGCCAAGTTCCCGAACGCGGCGAAGTACATCTGGGCGCAGGAGGAGCCGGCGAACCAGGGTGCGTGGCCGTTCATCGCGCTGAACCTGATCGACCACCTCGACCTGGCGGTCGGCGCGGACGTCCCGGCGGGCGAGCGCCTGCGGCGCATCTCGCGCCCGCACGGCTCGTCCCCGGCGGTGGGCTCGGCCAAGCGGCACCAGGCGGAGCAGCAGCTGCTGCTGAACGAGGTCTTCGAGGCCTAGCCACTGCGCGGCTCAGCGGTACGGAAGGCCCGGCCCCCTCAGGGAGACCGGGCCTTCCCCCTTCCGGGGCACATCCAGCCTCGCCCGGCCACATCCGGCTCAGCCGGGGCACATCCAGCCTCGCCGGCGTTTGAGGCGCGGGGTCTGGGGCGGAGCCCCGGGGAGCTACGGCTGGGGTTCGAAGTCCCAGTAGGGGCGGGTCTGTTGCTTCGCGGACACCGTGTGGACGTGCTGCGGCCCGAGCACGCGGGTCAGCGACCGGATGCCCGCCTCCTCGTGCTTGCCGGCCTCGACGTCCTCCCGTACCGACCGCAGGTCCGCCGCCAGGGCGATCTGCGCGCTCAGCGTCATGGGGTGGTCGGGGCCCAGGACCCGTTCGGCGGTCCGCAGCGTCTGCCGGCTGAGGTCGAGCGCGTCCTCCAGGCGGCCGGTGATGTTGCGGTGCCCGGTGGCGTTGAGGGCGCAGCCCAGGGTCCAGGGGTGGCGGTCGCCGAGCGCCCCCCGCATCCCGGCGAGGGCCTGCTCGGCGAGGTTCAGGGCCTCGGCGCGCTCGCCCTGCGCGCGCAGGACGAGGCCGAGGTTGCCGACGGTGCCGATGCTGTACGGGTGGGCGAGGCCGAGCTGCGTCTGGTAGCCGCGCACGACGTCCTCGGAGATCCGGCGGGCTTCGCCGATGTCCCCGTACTCCCGGAGGTAGGTGGCGTAGTCGGAGGCCACCATCAGCGTCCACGGGTAGTCGACGCCGAAGACGCGCGTCGCCCGCTCCCACACGGTCCTCAGCCGCAGCCCGGCGCCGGTGATGTCGCCGGAGCGGCGCAGGCACATGCCGAGGTTGTGTTCTGCGCGCAGGGTCTGCGGGTGGCCGAGGCCGAGGACCTGGGTGTTGAGCTTGACCCCCTGTTCCTGCCGGGTCTGCGCCTCCCGGTAGCGGCCCATGAGGCGCAGGCCCATCGCGCAGGCGATCCCGGAGGACAGGGTGGAGATGTGCTGGGGCCGCAGGATGCGCTCGCGGCGGCGCAGGGTGTCCAGGTCGAGGTCGTACGCGTCCTGGTAGCGGCCCAGCAGCCGGTAGGTGGCGGCCAGGTTGTTCTGGGCGCCGAGGGTGGTGGAGTCGTCCTCGCCGAGCAGCTCGCGGTAGGTGGCGAGGCAGTGCTCGAAGATCTGCCGGGCCGGTTCGAACTTGGCGATGCACAGCAGGACGCCGCCGTACGCGCTGACGGCGCGCAGGGTCTCCAGGTCGCGTTCGCCGCGCTCCTCGGTGAGCCGGTCGGCGACGGCTTTGGTGAGGGTCTCGGCGCGGCGGAACAGGCCGAGGTTGCGCAGGGCTCCGCCGTACTGGTAGCTGAGCTCGCGGACCTTGGGGTGGTCCTCGCCGAGCTGGGCGCGCCAGGCCCGGTCGGTCTCCTCGGACAGCCGCAGGCAGGTGCGGTACTCCCCGGCGAGGAGCAGGTAGCGCAGGCAGTGCAGCAGGAAGTTCTGGATGCGCGGGTTGCTGCTGGTGAGCACGCCGGAGGTGGACAGGTGCGGGACGAGTTCGGCGTAGCGGGGCCAGAGCCGGGAGTCGGAGGGGCGGCCCGGGTCGGCGGCGGCGAGGACCTGGCGGACGGCGCGGGCGAGGGGTTCGGCCTCGTCCTCGGAGAGGTTGGCGCGGACGATGCCGTGGACCATGCGGTGCAGCTGTACGGTCTCCAGGCCGCCGCCTCCCTCCTCCACGGGCAGGTCGGAGTACTCGAGGCGGACGACGGAGAACTGGACGAGCTTGTTGAGGGCGGCGTTCCAGCGGATCTGGTCGTTGATGAGCCCCGCGAGCTGTTCGGGGACGTTCTCGACGGGGAACTCGCGGAGCAGCCGCAGCGGTACCGGGCCGGGGGCGAAGAACACGAACAGCCGGAGCAGGGCGAGGGCGTCGGGGAAGTTCTCCCGGACGTTGTTGAGGAGTATCGCCAGCGCGGTCGGGAAGGGCAGCGGGTAGTCGTCGGAGACGAGGACGGCCTCGCGGGAGTCCAGCCGGCGCTGGAGCAGGTCCAGGTAGTCGCCCACGGTCAGCGGGGAGTCGGCGAGCCAGCCGGCGGTCTGGTCGAGGGCGAGGGGGTAGTCCTCCAGGGCCTCGGCGAGCTGGTCGGCCTCCTGGGCGGTGAGCCGCAGGGCCCGGCGCCGGATGAAGGTGATGGACTCGGGCCGGGCGTAGAGCGGGACTTCGACGAGGCTGGTGTGCCGGGTCGCCCATTCCCGGTTGCGGGAGGTGATGATGACGTCGCCCGCGCCGGAGGGCAGCAGGTCGGTGAGGTCGTCGGGGTTGTCGCAGCCATCGAAGACGAGCAGCCAGCGGTGGTACGGGCTTCCGCGGCGCAGTGCTTCGAGGACGGCCCGGATCTGCTCGCCGTAGCTGCCGGCGCCGCGCGGCAGCCCGAGGGCCGGGGCCAGGTCGGCGAGGCGCTCGCGCAGGGTGGGCCGGTCCTCGGCGGGGACCCACCAGACGACGTCGTACTCGGAGGCGAAGCGGTAGGCGTACTCGGTGGCGACCTGCGTCTTGCCGACCCCGGACAGTCCCAGCAGGGTGACGGTGGAGGCGC
Source organism: Streptomyces antarcticus (assembly GCF_026627255.1). Taxonomy (GTDB): domain Bacteria; phylum Actinomycetota; class Actinomycetes; order Streptomycetales; family Streptomycetaceae; genus Streptomyces; species Streptomyces antarcticus. Next base: position 468,041 of record NZ_JAPNLM010000001.1, read on the forward strand.
CGGGCGGGGCTTCGGTGAGGGCCGCGCGCAGGGTGCCGATGACGTCGTTGCGGCCGGTGAAGCGGGGGTTGCGGCGCGGGATCCGGCCCCAGATCTCGGGCGGGTCGTTGGGGAAGCGGGGGCCGCGGCGGCCGGTCTCGGTGCCGATGCGGTCGGTGGGCAGCTCCAGGCGGCGCAGGACGCGGTACTCGGCCTCGTACGCGTCCAGGCCCCACAGGTCGGTCTTCTCCAGGACGGCGACGGCGCTGGGCAGCGGGGCGTCGGTGAGGCAGACGGCGGCGAACCGGTCGGGGTGGCGGTCGGTGACGGCGCGCAGGGCGGTGTTCCACTCCTCGTCGGCGTGGGTGCCGGCGGAGAAGTAGCGTTCGCTGAGGACGAGGAGGACCCGGCTGCCGGAGCGGGCGAGGTCGTCGAGCGCGGGGGCGAGGCCGGGGCTGTTCTGGGGGTCCCAGCGCTGGAGGGCGACGCGGTGGCCGTGCTCCTCCAGGCGGTGGGCGATCCACACGGCCCAGGGGCGGTTGAAGCCGGCGAAGCTGATGACGAAGCGCTGCGGCTGGCCCGGGTACGCGATCGGATGCCCGGCCGGATGCGCGGTCGGATGCTGGCTCGGGTCAGGGTTCTGCTGCTGGCCCTGCTGCAGGCTCTGGTGGGGATTCTGGTGCGGGTGTTGCTGCTGCTGCGCTGCCGCGTCGCGATCCTGCCGGCTACCGGTGGTCATACGGCCGTCTCCCTGGAATCCGGGCAGTGGACGGGGTTGAAACGGTACCGCAGCGGACGATTCGTCAGCCTCGTGCGAACGGGGCGAGTTCGGGGTGTTCCGCGCACCAGGTGCTGCGCTCGCGGTCGACGGCCCGGCGGGCGGTGGCGTGCTGGTCCCCGGGCGGCGGCAGTTCGTCCATGGCCCGCTCGGCGTCGTCCATCGCCTCGGTGAACTCCCGCCCGGTGGAGGTGAGTTGCGGGTGCGCCCGGAGGACGGGCAGGACGGCGGCGACCTGTGCCCGGATCCGGGCGTGCTGGGCCCAGGCGCCGCGGGCGCCGTAGAGGGCGGCGCGCTGCCAGTACCCGGCCAGGGCCAGGTGGGCGTACGCCCCGTGCAGGAGCCCCTCCAGCGGCCGGGGGTCGGACCGCCAGGGGGCCCAGTGCCGGGGCGTGCGGTCGGCGGTGTGCAGGGTCAGCACGTCGGCGAGCGCGGTGAGCTTCCCGTGCTGCACCTCGTGGACGAGGGTGGCGGCCAGCGCGGGCGGGGCCTGCGCCCGCGCCAGTACGGATCCCGCGGCCGCGGGGAGGGTGGCGCCGCTGGAGCGCGAGCCGCCGGCCAGCGGGACGACGGAGCGCAGCAGCTGGACGGTCTCCCCCGCGCGGAGGGTGTCGTACCGGTGGAGCAGGGTGAGGGCGCCGGACCACTGGGTGTCCCAGCGCTTGTGCCCCTTGGGGGTGAGCCGCCGGGCGGCGCGCACGGGCGCCGGGTGCTCGGGGCCCGGCGCCCGGTAGGGGTCGAGGTCGTCGAGGGCGGTGCCGCCGCCGGGCAGCGTGTGCAGGGGCAGGGTGCCGGGGTCCGAGGGGTCCCAGGAGCCTTCAGTGAGGGTGAGCGGGCCGGGGTGGGACGGGCGCAGCAGGCCGAGGGTCGGCAGCACGAGGCGGCCGTGCACGGGCCGCAGGGTGGTGGCGAAGGCGACCCCGGCCCGCAGGGCCGCGGCGGCGGCGAGGGCGCCGAGGTGGCCGAGGTCGGCGGCGGGCCCGTACGGGTCGTGCAGGCGGCGCAGGGTCTCCTCGGCCCACACCCCGGTGGCCGGGTAGTGCACGACGTCCCGCGCGGCGCCCGGGTCCTTGCGCTCGGCCTCCTCCAGCAGGGCCCAGTGGTCGGCGGCCTCCCCGGCCCGCCCGCCGGGGGCGGCGTCGAGGACGGCGCGCAGCAGGACGAGGCGCTTGGAGCGGCGGATGTCGCGGATCAGGCGGGTGCCCTCCGTGGAGGGCTCGGTCGACGCGAGGGCGCGCAGGGTGTGGGACGGGACCTCGAACGGGGCGAACGGGGCGAGGGGGTCGTTCACGACGCGGCCGCCTGCCGGGGATCGGCGGCGGGTGGCGGCGGCGGGAGGGCGGCGGGCGCGGGGAACGGGCCCGGCCGCGTCACCGCCGGGCGGGGGTCGGCCGCGGACCGGGCGGTCGCGGCGCCGGGGGCGGCGGGAGGCGGAACGGCCGCCGTATGGGGGGCGGCTGGTCCCGTACGGGAAGCGGCTGGCGCCGTACCGGAGGCGGACGGCGCCGTACCGGAGGCGGACGGCGGCCCGGGGCGGGCCGGCGGCCGGGCGGTCGCGGCGCCGAGGGCGGCGGCGACGTGCCGGATCAGGACCTTGAGGTCGGCGCAGTACACGGACGGCTGCCGGAAGCCCTCGCCCGCCAGGTAGCGGTGCGGGTAGTGCCCGCCGCCGCACACCTCCACCAGCTCGCAGGAACGGCATCCGGCGGCGAGCGCCTCCCGCCCGAGCTGGCGGGCGGCGAGCCCGGGGTGGTCGAGGAGCTGGTCGAAGCTGTGCGTGTCGAGGGTCATCCCGGTGGCGGCGGCGCCCTCGTAGGCGGATTTCAGCGAGTCGGCCTGTTCGATGGAGCCGTCGGTCTCGATGACGGCGGTGGTGGCGGGCGCGAGCCCGAGCGTCTCGGTGGCCGCGGGCAGGCCGAGGAGGAGGGCGATGACCTCCTCGAAGATCCGGATCCGGGTCCGCCGCTCCCCGTCGTGCCACCAGCGCTCGAAGACGGCGAGCAGCCAGTCGGCGTACGGGGTGCGGCCGGGGCTCCGGCCCGGCGGCGGGGAGCTGTGGTGGGCGAGCGGGAGCAGCAGTCCGAGGGCGGGCGGGGCGTAGCCGAGCAGCGACTCGTACGTCTCCACGGGGTCCTGGGCGAGGTCGACGACGCAGAGCACCCCCGCGTAGCTGTCGGGGTGCCGGGACAGCAGCCGCAGCCCGCGGGTCGCGGCGGCGAAGCCGGGCCGTCCCGCGCGGTCCACGCGCCGGGCGTTGTGGGCGGGCAGCCCCCCGTCGAGGCTGACGCCGACCCGGATGCCCGCGGCGGCCAGGGCGGCGAGCCGGCCGCGGGTGAGGAGCGTGCCGTTGGTCTGGACGGTGGCGGTGACCCGGGTGCACGGGGAGCTGCGGGCCACGGCCGCCCGTACGGCGTCGACGGGCTCGGCCAGCCGGGCGGGCGAGGTGAGCAGCGGTTCGCCGCCGTGCAGGACGAGGTCGACGTGGGCCAGGCCGTGGGCGGCGGCGTGCTCGGCGATCCGCTCGGCGGCGCGGGCGGTGGTGGCCGGGGCCATGACGGCGGGCTGGCCGCGCCAGCCCTGGTCGGCCATCTCGTAGACGTAGCAGTAGGTGCAGGCGAGGTTGCAGCGGCTGCGGGTCTTGAGCACGAACTGGCGGATCGGGTAAGGGCGGTGGCCGGCGGCGCGCAGGGCGGGGACGTCGAGGCGGGCGTAGGGCCAGGGTGCGTGACGGGTGTGGCGCGCGTGGAGGGCGGTGAGGGCTTGGAAGGCCTGGAGGGCCTGGTTCCGGTGTGGGGGCGGCAGCGCGTCGCTCGTGATCGTTTGCCTCATCGCCTGTACCTCCCGCTGCGCACGGTCCATCCCTGCCCTTCGGAGGGTCCCGGCTAACGGCGGAAAGTGGTCAACTGCGGCGACGGGTACGCGGGGTGACGGGGCGGGGCGGCTGGGCGGGCGGCGGGACGGCGGCGACCGCGGCCGGGGCCCGGGCCGGGGCCGGGGCGGCGGCGTTCACGGCGCCGGGTGTCACACCACTCCGGAGTCGAAGGCGTTGAGGACCTCGGCCGGGTGGGTTACCCGCTCCACCATGCCTTCGATGACCGCGGCGAGCACCGGATGGTCGATGCCCCGCAGCGCGGCCAGATCGAGCCCCGAGAGGTCCGGGAGCCGACCGGGACACGCGCGGGCCGCGGGGGCTTCCTGACGTTGAGTCACCATGGGCCGGGTTTCCCCCTGTTGCCTCGGACGTACGGCGGTGCCCTGCCCTTTCCCCTCCCCCGGCGCACGGAAACGGGCGCCACCGGGGCGCACGGCGGCCCGGCCGCCACCACCGGACCCGGAACACGCCGCCCGGGCGGCGCGGCGCGGCTCCCGGGGGCGGGGGCCGGTGTGTCAAGGGGCGGCGTCGGAAACGACACCGGGGGCTCCCCGGTCCAGAACCCGGCGGCGTCCGCACCCGGCCGGTGCCGGGCGGTGCCAGCCCCCGGGCGCAGCCCCCGGCCCAGCGGCGCGGCAGCCCGGCACGGCGGCGGCACGGCAGGGCGGCCCGGCAGTCCCGCCCGCGGCACGGCCCGGCAGCCCGGCAGGGCGGCCCCCGGCGTCGGGAACGGCGCCGGGGGCGCTCCCCGGTCCGGAACCCGGTGGCGTCCGCACCCGGCCGGTGCCGGGCGGTGGCAGCCCCCGGGCGCAGCCCCCGGCCCAGCGGCGCGGCAGCCCGGCACGGCGGCGGCACGGCAGGGCGGCAGCCCGGCACGGCGGCGGCACGGCAGGGCGGCCCGGCCCGGCACGGGAGCCCGGCCCAGCGGCCCGGCCCGGCCCGGCGGCCCGGCGCGGCACGGGAGCGGGCGCGGCGGTCCCGCGCGGGCTGCGCCCCTATGGGCCCGTCTCCAGTGCGCGTACCCGGGCACGGAGCGCTTCCGTCCGGCGGCCGTCATCATCGGCGGCCGCGCCGGTGTCGGTGTCGCCGAGGCGCTGCCAGAGCTCCAGGGCGGCCCGGTAGGCGTCCAGGGCCGCGCGGGGCCGCGCCAGGCGCTCCAGCACCGCCCCCCGCAACTCCTGCACGCGGGCCGCCAGCCGCACGGCGGTGTCCCCGCGCTCCTCACGCTCGGCCTCCAGGGCGGCCCGCCAGGCCCGCCGGTAGGAGTCGGCGGCCCGGTCGAGGCGTTCGGCCGCGCGGGTGTGACCGTGGATCTCCTGCTGTACGTCGCCGTGGTCCCGCCAGGCGCGGGCCTCCTCCAGCGGGCCGCGGCTGTGCCGTACGGCCAGCTCGAGCAGGTACTCGGCCTCCCGCAGGTCCACCGGGTCGCCCTCGTACGCGTGCCGCAGCCGCAGCCCGGTGGCCAGCCGCACCAGCCGGTGCGCCGCCCCCGGGTCGGACTGCGCGACCGCGGCCCGGCTCTCGCGCAGCACGCGTACGGCGGTACCGGTGAACGGCCGCCCGTCGGCCGCCCGCGCACGGTCCAGGAGGACGTCGCCCCACTCGGGCAGCAGCTCCGCGTAGGCCTCGGCGTCCCGGGGGATCAGCCGCCGGGCGCGGCCGTAGGCCTCTGCCGCGTCCTCCAGCGCCCCCGGGCGGGAGTCCCGGGCGTACCTGGCCCGGTGGACGCGGGCCAGGCACACCAGGGCCGCTACCCGCAGCTCCGCGTCCCCGCCCGCCTCCGCGAGGGCGGCGCCGAGCTGGGCGGCGGCCTGCTCCAGCCGCCCGGGCAGGTACCGCAGCGCCCCGGCCAGCTCCACCCGTACCCCGGCGGTCCGCCGGGGCCGCGGCCCGGCGCCGCGCGGCAGGGCCTCCGCGGGCAGGGCGTCCAGCGCCGAGGCCAGCCGGGCGGCGGCCTCCTCGGCCAGCGCGCTCCGCTCGGCGGGGTCCGGGGTGCGGGGCAACAGCGCCAGCAGGACGCGCCCCAGCGCGAGTTGCAGCGCGGGATGCCGGTCCAGCCCCTCGGCGCCGCCGGCTCCGGATCCGGCCGCCCGCCCCGGGGCCCGGCCGGATCCGCCACCGGAGTCCCGCTCCGGGCCGTCGGCGGAGCGCGCAGCCGGGTCGGGCCGGGCGCCGGGACTGCTGCCCGGGGTGTCGACGGCCGGACCGTCGCCCCCACCGGCGTCCCCACCACCGGCGTCCCCACCGCCGTCGCCCCCACAGCCGGCGTCCCGGCCCTCGGGGTCCGCACCGGGTCCACCGCCCCCACCCGTATCCGGGGTCGGAGCCGGGGCCAGGCCAGGGGCCAGACCAGGGGACAGGCCGGGCGCCGACCCGGGCGCCAGGTCCGGGGCCAGCGGGGGCGGCGGGCCCGTCAGGGGTTCCAGGGCGGCGCGGGCCTCCCGGAGGGCCGCCGGGTCGTCGCGCACCTCGCTCAGGCGGATCAGGGCCTCCGCCCGCCGCACCGCGCAGTCCCGCCGCAGCCGCCGGTCCGCGCCCGGCACGGCTCCCGCCGACGCGAACTCCCGCTCCGCCGCGGCCAGCAGCTCCGCGGCGGGCCGTACGCCCGCCAGGGCCCGCTCGTACAGCACCCGGCCCAGCGCCGCCCGCGCCGGGGCCGTCGCCAGGCCGGTCACGGCCCGCTCCGCCTCGGCGAGGAGTTCGGGGTCGCGCTGGTCCGCCCACAGCCGCAGCAGCGCCCCCGCCAGCTCCGTCTCCGCCTCCTCCGGCGGGTCTCCGGGCCCCGCCGGGACCGCCACGGCCCGCCGCAGCACCGCCACCGCCTCGTACAGCGCCCGCGCTTCGCCGCCCCCGTCCGCGAGCCGGTCCCGCGCGGCCCGTACCGCCCGGGCCCGTCCCGCGGGCGGGGGCGCGGCCCCGTCGGCCGCCGGGCTTCCCGGGCCGGCCGCGCCCGGCGGCCCCGGCAGGTACCGCCGTACGACCTTCGCCGAGACCTGCGCGAAGGCCTGCGGGAGCCGTCCCGCGGGCACCCGGCCGGCGGTCTCGCGCGGTCCGGGGCCGGGCACCGGCGGCGGCGCCCCCGTCAGCTGGGTGACGGCGAGCGCGGGGAAGTTCCGTACGCCCCGCCCGAAGTGCGCGAGCACGTACTCCGAGCAGTGCTTGAGCACCAGCGCGGCCTCGTCCCGCCCCAGCGGCCCCAACAGCACGTCCTGCACCCCCGGCACGAACTCGTACCACTGCCCCGGCGGCGGCCCGCTGCGCCGCAGCAGGCCGCTCAGCAGCACCTCCGCCAGGTCGGACGGCTCCGAGTCCGGGAGCATCGTGCGCTGCACCAGCCGCATGACGGGCAGTGCCAGCGGCGCCGCCGACAGGTACACCGCCAGCTGCACGGCCCGGGGCGCCGCCGAGGAACGGAACCGCCCCACCAGCTCGCGCGGCGGCCGTACCGCCCTCGGCGGCGGCGCGGCCGCGGCCCGGTGGTCCGCCAGCACCCGGCCGACCTCGGCCGGTACCGGCCCGGCGCCCAGCCCCGCGACGAGCCGGGCCCACGCCCCGAGCGCGGTCGCGCTCGGCGGCAGCACCGGCACGGTCAGGCCTCCCGTGGGCCGCCCCGGCAGCGGGGGCCGGTCCGGCCGGAACGTCAGCTTCAGGCCCGCTCCTCCGGTCCGGGCCAGCGTGCCCCGCTCGGTCGGCAGCCAGCTGCGCCCCCACAGCCGCTGCGGCAGCGGCTGCACGACCACGCACGGGGTGCACTCGGCCCACCGGTGCAGCAGCCGCTGCGCCGAACCCTCCCGCCACAGCGGCCCGGTGCAGTCGGAGACCACCATGGTCAGGGCCCGCCCGGTCGGGTCGCGCAGCTGGTCGCCGGAGCGCATGCCGCCGCCGGGCACGGGGTCGCGCCCGAGGGCCGGCGTGCCGTCCGGAAGCCGGTGCAGGTGGTGCACCTGCACGTCCCGGAAGGCGCCGAGCCGCTCGCACACCGTCCGCAGCTCCTCGAACATGTCCTGCCACACCGCCATCGACGGCGACGCGTCCATCACCAGCCGTACGGTCGCCTCGCGCCGGCTCTCCGGCCGGAGCACCGGGACGACCAGCCCGAGGGCCCGGGCGCCGGCCTCGGCGGTGGCCGCCTCGTCGAGCACCATCCGGCCGGGCGGAGCGGCCGGCCGGTGCCGCTGGAGGGCGCGCAGGGCCCGCTGCACGTCCAGGATCCGCGGCAGCGCGGCCGCCCCCGGCACCCGTACGGGCACGGCCTCCCCGGCCGGGACCTCCGCGTCCGGTTCCGCTCCGGCGTCCCTCCGGACCCCCGGCACGTACAGCCCGACCGGATCCTCGGCCTCCGCATCCGCCGGTACGGGCTCCCCCGGTACGGGCTCCCCCGCGCCCGGCACCGGACCGCCCGGCCCGCCCCGCTCACCGGCGCCCGCACCGCCCGCCCGCCCGCCGGCCGGCGCCTCCCCGGCGGGTGGCGCCCCGGCGGCGCGCATCCGGGTGCGCCCGGCGAGCCAGAGCGCGTCGGCCAGCTCCTCGGCGGACGGATCGAGCCCGGCGGCGCGCAACAGCCCGGCCAGCACCCGGATGTCGGGCTCGGCGGCGGACGGCCCTGCGGGGGACGGCCCGGGGGCGGCGCCCCCGGGAGCAAGACCGGCAGTCGGCTCGGCGGGCGGCTCGGCGGGCGGTTCGGCGGGCGGTTCGGCGGGCGGTTCGGCGGTTGGCTCAGCGGGCGGTTCGGCGGGGAGCACGGCCCGTCACCTCGGACGGTCGAGACGCTGGATCAGCAGGTCCGCCAGGTCCTCGCGCGTCGGCGGGGCGGCGTGATGCGTGAGGTAGATCGCGTTCAGCAGCTGGTCGGCGGCGACCAGCTCCGACTGGGAGCGGGTGAGGAACTCCCGGATCAGGTCGGCCCCGAGCCGGGCCGCCTCCTCGCCGAGGTGCGCGCGGACCATGGTGGCGAGCCGCTTCTCCCCCGGCTGCCCCAGCTTGAGCTGGATGCAGCGCCGCAACAGGGCGGCCGGGAAGTCCCGTTCCCCGTTGCTGGTCAGGATGATGAAGGGGAAGGCCCGGCAGCGGACCCGCCCGTCGCGGACCACCGCCTTGGACCCGTCGTCGGTGAGCACCCGCACCTCGGGCTCGGTGTCGGCCACCCGCTCCAGCTCGGGGAGCGCGAACTCCCCTTCCTCCAGCACGTTCAGCAGGTCGTTGGGGAGGTCGATGTCGCTCTTGTCGAGCTCGTCGATCAGCAGCACCCGCGGCCGTTCGGTGGGCAGCAGCGCCGTTCCGAGGGGCCCGAGCCGGATGTACTTCCCGATGCCGGGCACCCCGCCGCCCTCCCCACCGGCGCCCGCGCCACCCGCAGCACCCGCACCAACCGCACCGCCGGCCCCGCCCGCAGCGTCCGCCCCGGCGCCCGCCCCGCCGCCCTGGCCGCCGCCGAACCGGCCGCCCGCCGCCAGCTGCACGTCCTGGAGCCGGGCGATCGCGTCGTACCGGTACAGCCCGTCCTGGAGCACGGTCCGCGAGACCACCGGCCAGCGCAGCACCCGGCCGAGCTTCAGCTCGTGGGCCACGGCGTGCGCGAGGGTGGACTTCCCCGTCCCGGGGAAGCCGGTGACGAGCAGCGGCCGCCGCAGGTACAGCGCGGCGTTGATCGCCTCCAGCTCCTCCGGCTCGGGCCGGTGCAGCTCGGCGGCCTGCCGGTGCGCGCCGAGCCGCCGGGCCACGTTCCCGTCGGCCGCCGCCGGTCCGCCGGACGCGGCGGTCGGCCCGCCGTCGAAGTCCCGCCAGGGCGGCGGGTCGGGCAGGGTGTCGATCCCGTCGTGGGGCTCCCCGACTCCGCGGTAGATGAGCCACTCGTCGTTCATGGCAACTGCTCCCTCCTGCCGGTCACAGGTCCCCCTGGAGCGGCTCGTCCTCGGGCAGGGCGCGGGCGGGGTCGTCCCAGACGAGGACGGCCCCCGCCGCCCAGTACGCGTCCGGGTCCGCCCCGTACGCGCGCCCCCGCAGCGCCTGCAACCGCAGCGGCAGGGCCCGCGCCCCGCCCGCCTCGGCCAGTTCCTCCCGCAGCGCGCGGTGGAACGGCGCGCAGGAGACCCCCGGGTCGGCGGGGGGCCGGCGGCCGGCCACCACCCCGTACCCGGCCTCCCGTACCGCGTGCAGCGAGCCCAGGGTGGGTTCCTCCGCGGCCGCCCGGCAGTGCACGGCCACCGTGTGGTCGGGCTGCGCCGCGAGCCGGTCCGGATCGGCGGCGCGGGGGCGCCCCCGCGCGCAGTCGATGCGCGCGTCCAGCAGCGGGCCCGGCTGGACCCGCGCCCACCGGTCGGCGGCGCGCTCGGGCGCGGGCGGGGGGCCGCCGGGGTGGCGCAGCACCACCGGGCGCTGCACCCCCAGCGGGGTCCCGCCCACCAGCGTCCATTCGTCCACCGCCAGCCCGAACAGCGCCGGTTCGACGGCCACTTCGAGCAGGGCAGCCGCCTCGTGGGTGTCGCACCGCCGGAAGGCCTCGGCGAGCGGGGCCCGCAGTGCCTCCGGCAGGCCCGCCAGGGTGGCCCGTACGCCCGACTCCACCGGGGTCACCCGGCCGGGGTGCGCCGGTCCGGCGAGCACCGACACCCGCCAGTCGTAGACGTCCTCCCAGCCGTGCGCCCAGGCCTCCAGCAGCACCGACGCCCCGGAGTGCACCCCGCCGGCCTGCCGGGCCGGGCCGTGGGACCCCCGTTCGGCGCGGGCCCGCCGGCGCTGCTCCCGCTCGGCCAGCCCGCGCTCGTGGCGCTCGCCGAGCTCCCGGCGCAGCGGCCGCCACAGCCGCTCGGCCGTGGCCCGTACCCAGTCCCACAGCTCCTCGTCCGCGCCCGGCGCCGGCGGTTCGCGGTAGTCGGCCACGCTGACGTCCGTCGCGTACCGCAGCATCGCGGCGGCCTCCCCGGCGCCGCCCGGCGGGTCGTGGAGCAGCCCCAGCCCGTCGCGCCAGCTCAGCGGGGCGGGCGGCTGCGGGTCCGGTTCCTCGCCGCGCGCCGCCTCGGCCAGCGCCCGTACGACCTCGGAGGAGCCGGGCGGGGGCAGTTCGGCGAGGAGCCCGCACAGGGTGGTGCGCTCGCCGGGGGTGAGCCGGCCTCGTCCCTGCGGGCCGCCGTCCTCGGGTCCGGGCAGCTCGCCGTGCACGTCCGTCCAGGTCCGGCGGGTGTCGAGGTCGCTGACGTGCTGGTCGTAGTGGTGGAGGTCGTGGGCCTGCATGACCCGCCGGTAGAGCCCGATCTGGCCCCGCGGGGGCATCGGCAGGGTGCGCAGCTGGACCACGGACACGGCCAGCCCGCCGCCGCCCGTGTGGCGTCTGGCTTTGACGACGCCGACGACCTCGCCGCGGCCGAGGTCCACGACGGGGCCGCCGGACATGCCGGGGTCGATCTCGTCGTCGCCGCCGAGCCGGATGGCGGCGCCGTTGCCGGCGGTGCCGCGCAGCCGGGTGGTGCGGCCGGTGATCTCGGGGGTGCCGAGGTCCTCGGTGCAGCCGAAGTACGCGACCTCGTCGAAGCGGGGCCGGGAGCGGTCGGTCAGCCAGACGCAGGCGTGCGAGACGGGGGCGAGGACCCGGATCAGCGCCAGGTCGGGGAGGTCCCACAGGGCGCGGCGGCCGGGGCGGCGCTCGTCGAGCCGCTCGGGCAGGACGCACTCCACGCGGCCGGCGACGGTCCCGGTCGCCGCTCCGTGGCGGGCGGAGCCGCCGGAGGAGAAGGTGATGCCGACCTCGCGTCCCGTCAGACGCACCCCAGCACCCCCCTCGCCGACCACGTGCGCGCACGTCAGGACCCAGCCGGGGGCGATGAAGAACCCGCTCCCCCAGGTGGGTCCGGATGGGCCGCCGTGGGGTTCATACCCGCCCGGCGGCGCGTGGACGCGTACGGTCGCCGCCTGGACGAGGGGTTCGAGGAGCTCGAAGGCGCGCGCGGAGCCGGCCGTGCGCCCGTCGGTCATCCGCGCCCCCCGCTGGTGAGACGTCTGGTGAGACGTCTGGTGAGACGTCCAGGCTAGCGCCGGGGGGCGATACGACGGGAGGTGTCGCCGCGTCGCGGATTATCCTGGCGGGAAACACCCCCATCACGGCACGGAGCCAGACTTGTACTTCACCGATCGCGGCATCGAGGAGCTCCAGAAGCGGCGCGGCGAGGAGGAGGTCACCTTCGAGTGGCTCGCCGAGCAGCTGCGGACGTTCGTCGACCTGAACCCGGACTTCGAGGTCCCGGTGGAACGCCTGGCCACGTGGCTGGCCCGGCTGGACGACGACGAGGACGACCCCGACGAGTGAGCGGACGGACCCCGGGGCGGGTCCGTCCGTCACCGGACGTACGAGAACGGCCCGGCCGCGTGACGCGGTCGGGCCGTTCTCGTCGTCGCGGGCGGCCGGTGGGGCCGTGCGAGCAGGGGGACCGGGCGCCGGTCAGGCGGCCTTGGTCTCCCAGAAGATGCGGTCGATCTCGGCGATGAGGTCGAGCGCCTTCTGGCCGGTGGCCGGGTCGTTCGACGCCTTGGCGGCCGAGAGGGCCTTCAGGGTGTCGTTGACCAGGCCGTGCAGCTGCGGGTACTTCTCGAAGTGCGGCGGCTTGAAGTAGTCGCTCCACAGCACCGAGACGTGGTGCTTCGCGAGCTCGGCGCGCTGCTCCTTGATGGTGATGGCGCGCGCGCGGAAGTCGGCGTCGTCGTTGGCCTGGTACTTCTCCTGCACGGCCTTGACGGACTCGGCCTCGATGCGGGCCTGGGCAGGGTCGTACACGCCGCACGGCAGGTCGCAGTGGGCGGAGGCCTTCGCCTTGGGGGCGAAGAGGCGGGAAAGCATGGGGTGTGTCCTCCTCGTGATCGTCTTCTCAAGGGCGAGGTTACTCGCTGGAGATCGGTATTTCGCGGCTGCCCCCATGGGCTTAGGACAAAAGTCCAGGGTCCCGGCCGGACCGGTGAGCGAATGTACGGGCCCGTACGGCAGCATGCGCAGGTGACGAGGAGGTCGCTCATGGTGGAGAGCCGGAGCCCGCTGAAGCGGTTCGGTCTGGTGGAGGTGTCGGGGCCGTCGATGGCCCCCACCCTGGCCCACGGCGACCAGGTCGTGGTCCGGTACGGGGCGGCCGTCCGCCCGGGTGCCGTGGTGGTGCTGCGCCACCCGTTCCAGCAGGACCTGCTCGTGATCAAGCGGGCGGTGGAGCGCCGGCCGGGCGGCGGCTGGTGGGTGCTCGGCGACAACCCGTTCAACGAGGCTCCCGGCGACAGCACCGTCTTCGGCCCGGTCCCCGGCGAGCTGGTGCTCGCGACGGCGGTGCTGCGCGTGCGGCCACGCGAGGAGGGTCAGCGCTCGCTGAGGGCGCGGCTCTCCTGGGCGCTCTCGGCGGTGCGGCCGCTGTGGGCGGACGCCTCGGCCTCCAGCCGCTTGCGGGCCCGGTAGGCGGCCACGTTGGCGCGGGTGGCGCACCGGTCGGAGCAGTAGCGCCGGGAGCGGTTGGTGGAGGTGTCGAGGTAGGCGTTGCGGCAGGGCGGCGCCTGGCACAGGCCGAGGCGGTCGGGGCCGTGCTCGGTGAGGTGGAAGGCCAGGCCCATGGCGGCCATGGCGGCGTAGCCCGCGGAGGCGTTCGAGGGGTGCTCGGCGAGGTGGATGTGCCAGTCGGGGGCGCCGTCGTCGCCGAGGGTCTCGTGGCCGGAGACCTGCGGGCTGACCGGGAACTCCATGAGCAGCGAGTTCAGCAGGTCGACGGCGAGCACGTGGTCGCCGCCGTCGGCGGCCTCGAAGACGGAGCGCAGCCGGCCGCGGACGTTGCGGAAGCGGGTGACGTCGGTGTCCGTGACGCGGCGCGCCATCTGCACGCTCGGGCCGAACAGGGCGCGGACGGCGTCCACCGAGGTGAGCGCGTCCTTGTTGCGGGCCGGCTCCTCGGTGTTGACCAGGCGCACGGCGTAGTCCGAGTAATGGGCCAGTTCCACTTGTAGTCCTTACGGCTGCGGATTATCGTCTCGGTAACAGCTGAGATACATACGAGGGTATTACGTGCGGAGGGGTTCCTGATGGCTGGAACGACGAGGAGCGGTACCGACTGGCAGGCCTGGCAGGACAGCTGGGACCGGCAGCAGGAGTGGTACATGCCCGACCGCGAGGAGCGGTTCCGGGTGATGCTGGACATGGTCGAGGCGGTCGTGGGGCCGGCTCCCCGGGTGCTGGACCTCGCGTGCGGTACGGGAAGTATCACGGACCGGCTCCTCAAGCGGTTCCCGGAAGCCACCAGTACGGGTGTCGATCTCGATCCGGCGCTGCTGGCGATCGCCCGCGGCCACTTCGCGGGGGACGCGCGGGTCTCCTTCGTCACCGCCGACCTCAAGGACCCCGACTGGCGCGCGGCCCTGCCGCACGACGCGTACGACGCGGTCCTCACGGCGACGGCCCTGCACTGGCTGCCCAGCCGGGACCTCACCGTCCTGTACGGGCAGCTGGCGCCCCTGGTCCGCCCGGGCGGGGTGTTCATGAACGCCGACCACATGCCCGACCCCGCCACCCCGCGCATCGACGCCGCCGAGCACGCCCACCGGCACGCCGGGATGGACCGGGTCCGGGCCGCGTCCGGGGTGCCCGACTGGCGCGAGTGGTGGGCCCTGGCGGCCGCGGACCCGGAGCTGGCCGGGCCGGTGAAGGAGCGGTTCGCCCTCTACGGGGAGCACGCCGACGGCGACACCCCGACCGAGGCCTGGCACGCCCGCACCCTCCTCGACGCCGGCTTCGCCGAGGCCCGCACGGTCTGGCGCTCCCCCTCGGACGCGCTGGTCCTGGGCCTGAAGTGACGGCCCGGAGCCCGGGCGCGCAGGGCGCGGCATGACGGAGGGGCGGTACGGGAATCCCGTACCGCCCCTCACCCGCCCGCCCGCCGGTGCGGCCTACAGCACCTTGGACAGGAACGCCTTCGTGCGGTCGTGCTGGGGGTTGCCCAGGACGTCGCGCGGGTGGCCCGACTCGACGACCACGCCGCCGTCCATGAAGACGAGGTTGTCGCCGACCTCGCGGGCGAATCCCATCTCGTGCGTGACCACGATCATGGTCATGCCGTCCTCGGCCAGACCGCGCATGACGTCCAGGACGTCACCCACCAGCTCCGGGTCGAGCGCCGACGTCGGCTCGTCGAAGAGCATCAGCTTCGGCTCCATGGCGAGCGCGCGGGCGATCGCCACGCGCTGCTGCTGGCCGCCGGAGAGCTGCGCGGGGTAGTTCCCGCCCTTGTCGCCGAGGCCGACCCGGTCGAGCAGCTTGACGGCGCGCGCCCGGGCGACGGCCTTGCTCTCCCGCTTGACCATGACGGGGGCTTCCATGACGTTCTCTATGGCCGTCATGTGCGGGAAGAGGTTGAAGCGCTGGAACACCATGCCGATGTCCTTGCGCTGCGCCGCGACCTCGCTGTCCTTGAGCTCGTACAGCTTGTCGCCCTTCTGGCGGTAGCCGACGAGCCGGCCGTCGACGGAGAGCCGTCCGGCGTTGATCTGCTCCAGGTGGTTGATGCACCGCAGGAAGGTGGACTTGCCGGAGCCGGACGGGCCGACCAGGCAGAACACCTCACGCGGCGCGACCTCCAGGTCGATGCCCTTGAGGATGTGGGCGGCGCCGTAGGACTTGTGGACGCCCTCGGCCTTCACCATGGGGGTCGTCATCAGGCCACCGCCTTGCGGTTCGAGAAGCGGGAGAGATTCGCCTTGATCTTCTGCAGCGGGGTGGGCGGCAGGGATCGCAGCGAGCCGCGTGCGTAGCGGCGCTCCAGGTAGTACTGGCCGACGCTGAAGACGCTGGTCAGGGCGAGGTACCAGATCGACGCGACGATGAACATCTCCATCACCGCGAAGGACGTGGCGGCGATGTCCTGCGCGGCGCGCAGCAGGTCGGCGTACTGGACGGCGACCACCAGCGACGACGTCTTGAGCATGTTGATGAACTCGTTGCCCGTCGGCGGGACGATCACGCGCATCGCCTGCGGGAGCACGATCCGGCGCATCGTCTTCGTCTGGGTCATGCCGAGGGCGTGGGACGCCTCGCTCTGGCCCTCGTCGACGGACTGGATGCCGGCGCGGACGATCTCCGCCATGTAGGCGCCCTCGTTGAGGCCCAGACCCAGCAGCGCCGCCAGGAACGGCGTCATGACCTGGGTCATCTCGTCCTTGTAGAACCCGAGGTTCAGGAGCGGGAAGATCAGGGCGAGGTTGAACCAGATGAGGAGCTGTACGTAGACCGGGGTCCCCCGGAAGAACCAGATGTAGAACCAGGCGATGGTGCTGGTCACCGGGTTCTTCGAGAGCCGCATCACGGCGAAGAGCACGCCGAGGACCAGGCCCAGGAGCATCGAGCAGACGCTGATCCAGACCGTGCTCAGCATGCCGCTGATGATGCTGCTGTCGAACAGCTTGTCCGGGATGGTCTGCCAGCGGACGTTGCCCTGCGAGAAGGCGAACGCGAGGGCCACGACCAGGCCGATGACGACGATCCCGCTGACCCAGCGGCCGTAGTGGCGGACCGGGATGGCGCGGATGGCCTCGGGGGGGAGGCCCCCGGCCGGCGGGGTTGCCGCCGGCCCGGGGACCTTGTCGAGCTTGTCAGTCACAGTGACTGCCCTTCAGAGTGCTGCGGTGTCGCGCGGGAATCACTGACCTGCGTTGGTCTTGGCCTCGGTCACGGCGCCGGAGCCCGCGTTCCACTTGTCCAGGGCGGCCTTGTAGGTGCCGTCCTTGATGGTCGCGTCGAGCGCGGCCTTGAGCGCGTCGCGCAGCTCGGTGTTCTTCTTGTCGACGGCGATGCCGAAGAGGCCGGCGTCACCCGGGTTGGCGATGGCCTCGAAGTCGTTGCCGCCGCCCGCGGTCTGCGCGATGTACGCGGCGACCGGGGAGTCGTTCAGGTCGGCGACGGCGCCGCCGGCCTTCACGCGGGTCTGGGCCTCGGCGTCGGTCGGGAAGGACTCGATGGAGATCTCGCCCTTGCCGGCCGTCTTGCACTTCTCGGACTGGTCCTTGGCGGACTGCTCGTACGTCGTGCCGCGCTGGACGGCGACCTTCTTGCCACAGAGGTCGTCGAGGGTCTTGACGCCCTCCGGGTTGCCCTTCTTGACCAGGATGCCGGTCGAGGCGGAGAAGTAGTCGACGAAGTCGACGCCGGTGCCGGTCTTGGCACCCTTGTCGTCCAGACCCTCCTGGCGCGCCTTGGTGTCGGTCAGGGAGGACATGACCACGTCGGTGCGACCGGTGGGCAGGCCGCCGAGGAGGGTGTCGAAGGTGCCGGAGGTGAACTCGAACTTCACGCCGAGCTGCTTGCCGAGGGCCGCGGCGATGTCGGGGTCGACACCGACGATCTTGCCGCCCTCGGTGAACTCCATCGGCGCGTAGGTGGCGTCCGTGCCGACCTTGATCACACCCGCGTCCTGGATCTTCTTCGGCAGCTTGGAGAACAGCGGGGCGCTGTTCTCCTTGCCCGACGGGGTCGCGGTGGAGCCCTTGTCCGTCTGGTCGCCACACCCGGTGAGGATCAGGGCGCCGGCAACCGCGATGGCGCCGACCGCCGCGATCCGGGACCGGGCGGCGGTCGTACGACGAGTGGTGCTAGCGGTCATGAGCTGGTTCCTCCGGCAGGTGGAAAAGCATCCGAAAACGGTCGGGCACGCACCATCGAGTGTCGCGACCTTGTGTGATTACGGCATCTTGCCATTCGGACTGGCGCATTCAGGCTGCCCATCAGGTCAAAATCGCATAACGGGCGCCCCCCGGCACCGAACAGGACTGCGGGCAGGACCCCTCGCCGCCGCACGATGCGCCGCCACATCCCCTGTTTGGCGGACTATTTGCGGTCCGTCTCACCTACCGGGCTCAGCCTCTTGGACTTTTCACCAAAACCAGGACAAGAGGCTTATGGTCGAGCTGGAATCGACTCGTCTGGGCGAGTGTTCTTCCGGTAGAACAGATCCTTACACCCCTCATCCGGGGCTCAGGGCGCGCGTGCGGCGCGCCCGCGCGTACGAACCTCCCCTCCGCGGAGACGGGCCAACCGTCGATGCGGAGCACGGACGCGGTGCCCGCCCACCCCTTAACCAGGAGTGGCCACCCTCAACGATTCAAAGGACTTAAGGGGTCACACAAAGTGGCAGCGGAGATCGTCAACCCTCGCAGTGACAGTGCGACGGACAACAACCCCGACGCGGTGTTCGCACTGCACCGGGGCGGCAAGATGGCCATCGTGGCCACGGTGCCCGTCCACGACAAGGACGACCTGTCCCTCGCGTACACCCCCGGCGTGGCGAAGGTGTGCAGCGCCATCGCCGAGCAGCCGGACCTGGTGAACGAGTACACCTGGAAGTCGAACGTGGTCGCCGTCGTCACCGACGGCACGGCCGTGCTCGGCCTCGGTGACATCGGCCCCGAGGCCTCCCTCCCCGTCATGGAGGGCAAGGCCATTCTCTTCAAGCAGTTCGGTGGCGTGGACGCGGTTCCGATCGCGCTCGCCACCAAGGACACGGACGAGATCATCGAGACGGTCATCCGTCTCGCCCCGTCCTTCGGCGGGGTGAACCTGGAGGACATCTCCGCCCCCCGCTGCTTCGAGATCGAGCGCAGGCTCCAGGAAGCCCTGGACATCCCGATCTTCCACGACGACCAGCACGGCACGGCCATCGTCTCGCTGGCCGCGCTGCGCAACGCCGCGAAGCTCACGGGTCGCACCCTCGGCGACCTGCGTGCGGTGATCTCGGGCGCGGGCGCGGCGGGCATCGCCATCGCCAAGATCCTCGTGGACGCGGGCATCGGCGACGTCTGCGTCACCGACCGCAAGGGCGTCGTGTCCGCGGACCGCTCCGACCTGACGGACGTCAAGGCGGAGATCGCGGGCCTGACCAACAAGACGGGGCAGACCGGTTCCCTGGAGAACGCCCTCGCGGGCGCGGACGTCTTCATCGGCGTCTCCGGCGGTACGGTTCCCGAGGCCGCGGTGGCGACGATGGCGAAGGACTGCTTCGTCTTCGCCATGGCCAACCCCAACCCGGAGGTGCACCCCGACGTCGCGCACAAGTACGCGGCCGTCGTGGCGACCGGGCGTTCGGACTTCCCGAACCAGATCAACAACGTGCTGGCCTTCCCGGGCATCTTCGCGGGCGCCCTCAAGGTCCGGGCCACCCGGATCACCGAGGGTATGAAGATCGCCGCCGCCGACGCCATCGCCGGCGTCGTGGGCGACGAGCTCGCGGCGGACTACGTGATCCCCTCGCCGTTCGACGAGCGCGTCGCCGAGGCCGTCTCGGCCGCGGTCGCCGCGGCGGCGAAGGCCGACGGAGTGGCCCGCCTGGCCTGACCGTCACACCCAGCGGTACGCGAAGAGGCCCGGCCGGAGCGATCCGTCCGGGCCTCTCCGTGTCCGGGCGGCGCGGGCGCGCGGCCCGGCAGTGCGGCGAAGACCTCACTTCCGGGGGGCCGGAGGGGCTGGAACCCGTACCTACCGAGCGGTAGCGTCGCGGCATGTTCGCTGCCTACGCCGCCAGAATCGACCGAGACCAGCCGCTGAACGGCCTCGTGCTGGGCGACCGCCCGGCCCCCGTGGCCCGACCCGGCTGGGTGACCGTCAACGTCCGGGCCGCCTCCCTCAACCACCACGACCTGTGGTCGCTGCGCGGGGTCGGCCTCGGCGAGGACAAACTGCCGATGATCCTCGGCTGCGACGCCGCCGGGACGGACGAGGACGGCAACGAGGTCGTCCTGCACTCCGTGATCGGCCAGAGCGGCCACGGGGTCGGCCCCGACGAGCCGCGCTCGATCCTGACCGAGCGCTACCAGGGCACCTTCGCCGAGCAGGTGACCGTCCCCGCCTGGAACGTCCTGCGCAAGCCCGCCGGGCTGTCGTTCGAGGAGGCCGCCTGCCTGCCGACCGCCTGGCTGACGGCGTACCGGATGCTGTTCACCAACGCCGGGGTGCGGCCCGGCGACTCCGTCCTCGTACAGGGCGCCGGCGGCGGGGTCGCGACCGCCGCGATCGCCCTCGGCAAGGCCGCCGGCCTGCGCGTCTTCGCCACCAGCCGGGACGAGGCCAAGCGCGAGCGGGCCGTGGAGCTGGGCGCCCTGGAGGCGTACGAGCCGGGCGCGCGGCTGCCGCAGCGGGTCGACGCGGTCATCGAGACGGTGGGCGCGGCCACCTGGTCCCACTCGGTGAAGTCCCTGCGCCCGGGCGGCACGCTGGTCATCTCCGGCGCCACGAGCGGCGACCGCCCGGCGCACGCCGAGCTGACCCGGATCTTCTTCCTGGAGCTGAAGGTGGTCGGCTCGACCATGGGCACCAAGGACGAGCTGGAGGACCTGCTGTCGTTCTGCGAGACGACGGGCCTGCGGCCGGTCATCGACGAGGTGCTTCCGCTGGACCGGGCGCGGGAGGGCTTCGAGAAGCTCCAGTCGGGCGACCTGTTCGGAAAGGTCGTCCTCACTCCCTGAGCCCCCTGAGCACCCCCGGCCGCCGGCGACCGACCGGCACCGTCGTCAATTGGGGTTGACACCACCTCCCGCGTCAACCTAGATTGACATGCATGACGGAAGCCACTGATCTCGCCGAACGGGCCGGTGACCGTGACCCCCGCGTGGGCCTGCGTGCCGTGGCCGCCCTCCGCAGGCTGCTGGAGCAGCTGGAGGCCGTACAGGTGCGCAGCGCCCGCGCCCAGGGCTGGTCCTGGCAGGAGATCGCGGCCGAGCTCGGCGTCAGCCGACAGGCCGCGCACAAGAAACACGGGAGCCTCTGATGTTCGAACGCTTCACCCGGGACGCCCGCTCCACCGTGACGGGCGCGGTCACCGAAGCCCAGCGGGCCGGCGCCGCCTCGGTCTGCGAGGAGCACCTGCTGCTCTCGCTCCTGGCCCTGGGGGTCCTGGACCCGCTGGGCGTGGACCGCGAGTCCGTTACGGCCGACCTCGCGGCGGCCCGCCGCCGGGGCGGCATGTCCCGGGCCGACGAGGAGGCGCTGGCCGGACTCGGCATCGACCTCACCGAGATCGTCACCCGCGTCGAGGAGGCCCACGGCGAGGGCGCCCTGGCCGCCCCGGCACCCCGTCGGCGCACCCTGGGGGGATCCGTCCGCGCGGCCCTGGGCCGCTCCGGGCCCGAGGAGGGCGGCGGCGGTTCCGGGGGCCGCGTCGGCGGCAGCCGCCACGTCCCCTTCACCGAGGGCTCCAAGAAGGTGCTGGAGCAGTCCCTGCGCATCGCCCTGGGCCGCCGCGACAAGCACATCGGCAGCCTGCACCTGCTGCTGGCGCTGCTCTCCCGCCCGGGCACGGTCTCCGAGGTCCTGGCGGACCACGGAGTCACGTACGGCACGGCCGAATCGGGCCTGGCGGCCTGAGCCGTCGCCGTGCCCGTCCGGTACGGCGCCCCGCCTGCGAGCCGGGCGCCGTACCGGACTGGCGTGCGGGCCGGGCGCCGTACCGGACTGGCGTGCGGGCCGGCCGGGCGCCTACGGCGTGCTCAGCGCCCCGGTGAGCCGGGAGGCCGCCGCCGCCAGGTGGGCGCGGGCCTCGGCCAGCCGGGCCGGGGTCACGCCGTGGTCGCGGGCCGCGTCCCGCACCTCGTCGCGGAAGCGGTCCAGCAGCCGGTCCAGGTCGCGCGCCGGATCGGCGGTGGGCTCCAGGTCCCCGGCCCAGTCGGTGCCGGGCGACGGGGCCGCGGCGGAGGGCGCGGACCCGGCCGACGGGCCGGACGGGCCGCCCTGCCCGGCCGCGGAACCGCCGGTGCCGGTGCCGGTGCCGGTGCCGCCGAGCCAGGCTCCGGCCAGGCTGCTCAGCACCCCGCCCGACTTGGCGAGCTGGTCCTGCAACTGGCCGGCGATGCGCTGGACCTCCTCGCGGGCCCGTTCCTGGGCCTCCTTCGCCTGGCGGCGGGCCTGCTGGGCCTCCTCGCGGGCCCGGCGACTCTCGTCCTTCGCCCGGCGGGCCTGCTCCTTCCAGTCCTGCCGCGCCTTGCGCAGCTCTTCCTTGGCCGCCTGCCAGGACTCGTCCTGGACCTGGGTCGCCGACGCGGAGGCCGCGGCCCGCATCTCGCGCCGCAGGTCGCCCGCGGCTCCGCGGACGTCGTCGCGGATCTCGGCGGCCAGTTCGGTGACCGAGTCCCGGATCTCCAGTTCCAGGTCGGCCAGCTCGCCGCTGCGGTCGGCCAGTTCGGCACGGCCCGCCTCGGTGATGGAGTACACCTTGCGCCCGCCCTCGGTGGCGTGCGTGACCAGGCCCTCGGCCTCCAGCTTGGCCAGCCGCGGGTACACGGTGCCGGCGGAGGGCGCGTACAGGCCTTCGAAGCGCTCCTCCAGCAGCCGGATCACCTCGTAGCCGTGGCGCGGGGCCTCGTCCAGCAGCTTGAGCAGGTAGAGGCGGAGGCGGCCGTGGGCGAAGACGGGCGGCATGTCAGAGCACCTTCTTGTCGAGCGTGAGGGGGGCGTCGGCGTCGGCCTGCGGGCGGCGCAGCAGCGCGATCCCGCCCGAGACGGTGGTGGCCCGCAGGGTGCCGGTGCCGGCACCGAGGGTGCCGGTGATCCGCTTGGTGCCCAGCTGGCCGGAGACCCGCAGGTCCTCGAAGGCGTTGGAGACGCCGCCGGTGGCGGTGTTGGCCTCCACGCGGGCGTCGGCGGGGTGCGGCAGGCGGATGGCGACCTGGCCGGACACGGAGTTCAGGGCGATGTCCACCGGGCGGGCGGCCGCCGGGTCGAGGTCCAGGTCGATGAGCATGTCGCCGCTGACCGAGTCGGCCCGTACGGACACGCCCGCGCCGTCGACCACCGTCAGGCCTCCGGACACCGAGTGGAAGCCGAGGTCGCCGGTGACGGACTGGGCCTCGACGCTGCCGGAGACGGTGTGCGTCTTGACCCGGCCGGAGAGCCCCACCAGGGTGGCGTCGCCGGAGACGCCGTTGACGTCGGTGCCGCCGGAGATGCCGGAAACGAAGGCGGTGGCGCCGACGACGCCGACGTGGACCCGCGTGGCGGCGGGGACGGTGAGGGTGACGGCGGCGCTGCGCTCCCATGCCTTGCGGCCCTCGGAGGCGGAGCCGGACCAGGCCTTCCACGGCTTGGCCTCGAACCACGCCTTGAACCCCTGGGAGCCGTTCCAGGGCAGGTCCTCGTAGGAGACGGTGAGGACGCCGCCCTCTTGGACCACGTACAGCGGGGGCCCGTCGATGGCGGACGCCTCCAGGCGGGCGGGGCCCTCCTCGGCGGCGACCACGTTGACCGTGCCGCTCACGAGGCGCACGCGGAGCTCGGTGACCGGCTGCTCGAAGGTGAGCTTCTGCGGTTCGGCGATGTGCCACGTCGACTGTGACGCCTGCTCTGCCATGGTGCTGATCCTCCTCGTGCGTTCACGGACACAGGTCTCGACGCACGCAACATATCGCGTCTTCTCCATAACACGATATATCGCGGTCGGGGGAAGTCAAGCGCGCTGCCCGAATCATCGATATGAGGTGATTTGCCTTAGCGTGTGGGCATGCCGATCCCCCCGAGCACCGCAGGCGGCCTCCTGCTCTGCCGCGCCGAGCCCCTCGCCGCCCGCCCCGCCGCGCACCTGCCGCGCGTACGCCTGCTACTGGCCCCGGCAGGCGGTTGGACCGCCATCGTCCCCGGGGGAGAGCCGT
Organism: Streptomyces antarcticus; assembly: GCF_026627255.1. Classification (GTDB taxonomy): domain Bacteria; phylum Actinomycetota; class Actinomycetes; order Streptomycetales; family Streptomycetaceae; genus Streptomyces; species Streptomyces antarcticus. Next base: position 491,302 of record NZ_JAPNLM010000001.1, read on the forward strand.
GGCTGGACGGCGAGGACAGCGTGGCAGAGGTGCTCGCCGGCTGGGGCTCGGCCATCGCGATCGGCGTCGGCCGGCCGGTGCTGAGCCTGTGGTGGGAGGACGGCCGGACCGGCTTCTCCCTGGCCGGCGGGTTCCGCCGCGCGGCGGTCTACGGGTGGGCGGCGGACGGGACCCCGGACGGCGAACCGGAGGCCGTACGGACCCTCGCGGCCCGGCTGGGCCTGGACCCCGTACTCGACCTGGAGGAGCTGGAGCGCCTGACCCGCCCCGACGCGGAGGCCGACGGGTACTCCAGGCTGCTCGGGCTCATCGCCCTGCTGTCCCGCGCGGGACTGGCCCTGCCCCCGGGGCTCACCCCGGGGGAACCGGCCGACCGGCTCCGGGAGGCGGCCCGGTACGCGCCCGGCGCCGAGACGGTGGAGTGGTCCGGCTGGCGCGAGGCGGTACGGGCGGAGCTCGACGCGGTGGAGGACGGCCCGCTGGGGCCCTGGGTGCTCGGGCCGAAGGCCCGCCTGCTGGGCACGGCCGAGCTGGCGGCGGGCGCGCCCCTGCTGCTCTGGGGTGCCCGTCGGCGCAGCCCGGGCCGGATGACGGCCGGCGCCGTCCTGACGGCGCACGGCGCCCTGGCCCTGGCGTACGACCGCGCCCGGACGCGGCGCGGCTGAGACACGTCGGGCCTCCCCCGGGCCCCGGCCGCGCGCGTCGGGCGCCCCAGCCCCCGGGCCGGCCGCCACCCGCGCCCGGTCCCCCGCGGTGAATCGTTACGCCACCTCCAGCAGCGGGCTGGCGTGGTGCCGCAGCCACGCCCGGTACGGCGGCGTCCGCATGGCCGCCTCGCGGTAGGCGGCCCGGAGGTCCGCGTAGACCTCCGCGTGCGCCCCCGGCGGGGTGGCCAGCAGCAGCCGTACGGCGAGGGGGTCCCCGCACAGCGGCCGGATCGCCATGTCGTCGCGCGGCCCGGAGGTCGGCTGGCACGGGGCCACCGCCTCGCCGGACACGATCAGCGAGGTGGCCGTGTGGTAATCGGCGTGCAGTACCGGCGGATCGAGCCCCGCCCCGGCGAAGACGCGGCGCAGCCCGTCCCACTCCCCGTCGACCGACGGATCGACCGTCCAGCGGTCGGCGGCCAGGTCCCGTAAGGACACCACCGACTGCCGCGCGGCCGGGTGGTCCCGCGACATCGACACGAACTGAGGCTCCCGCTCCATCAGCACGTGCACCTCCAGCCCGGGTGGCATCCGCAGCGGGCTGCCCTCGACCTCGTGCACGAACGCCACGTCGAGCTGCCCCGAACCCACCATCCGCAGAAGGGCGTTGGCCGAGACGTCCACCACCAGCGAGGTCTCCGTGTCCGGCAGCCTCCGGTGCAGCCGTCGCAGCCACCCCGGCAGTGCCCGGCTGGCCGTGGAGCCGATCCGCAGCCTCGGCCCGTGCGCCAGTGCGTGCGCCTCCGCCACCAGGGCGGCCATCTCGGCCAGCAGCGGACGCGCCCGGCCCAGGACGGTGCGCCCGAACGGCGTGGGCCGGCATCCGGTCCGCTCGCGCAGGAACAGCTCTCCGTCCAGGGCCCGTTCGATCCGGCGCAGCTGGGTCGTCAGGGAGGGCTGGCTCACGCCGAGCTGCCGGGCCGCCTTGTGCAGGCTTCCGGCGTCGGCGATGGCGCACAGGGCGCGCAGGTGCCTGACCTCAAGCTCCATGCCCCGAGAGTAGGCCGGGCCGGGTAGACCGCACCAGCCGCCGATAGCCCCCCGAATCCCGCCATTCTTAACCCTGTTGGGCAACCGAAAACTCCCCGATAGGGCCGGGCTATCGGGGAGTGACATCATCCCCCGGCCCCTTCCGCTCCCCCAGACTCCGGTACCGAACGACCCACCCCCCACAGCACCACCGGACGAGTAGGAGCTCCCCCACATGCGCCACTCCCGTAAGGCCATGCTGTCCGCCGGCATCGGCCTCGGCCTCGCCGCCACCCTCGGCGGCGTCGCCCCCGCGGCCGCCGCGCCCGCCCCCGTCGGCAACTCCGCCACCTTCGCCGCGTACGAGCGTTCCCAGGAGAACCAGGCCGCCACCAAGGCGTTCTTCGAGGCCGTGCAGCGCTCGGTCACCGAACAGCGCGCCGCGAACCCGGGCGCCCTCGCCGTGACCGTCACGTACAACACCCGCAGCGCGCCCAGCTTCCGTACGCAGATAGCCAGTTCCACCCGGATCTGGAACAGCTCGGTGACGAACGTGAAGCTCCAGGAGGTGTCCTCCGGCGGGAACTTCTCCTACCGCGAGGGCAACGACTCCCGCGGCTCGTACGCGAGCACGGACGGCCACGGCCGCGGCTACATCTTCCTGGACTACCGGCAGAACCAGCAGTACAACTCCACCCGCGTGACGTCGCACGAGACCGGGCACGTGCTGGGTCTTCCGGACCGCTACTCCGGCCCGTGCAGCGAGCTGATGTCGGGCGGCGGCCCGGGCACGTCGTGCCAGAACGCCACCCCGAACGCGACCGAGCGCGCCCGCGTGAACCAGCTGTGGGCGAACGGCCTGGTCGCCTCGGGTCTGGACGCGAAGGGCTAGTCCCCGTCGGCCCGGCCGGCCGGTCCCCCGGCCGTCCGGGCCTCTCCCCGCCGCCCTGCCCGCCGCCTGCCGCCGCCCTGCCCGCCACCCTGCCCGCAGACCGGCGCCCCACGGCAGGCCTGTTCCGCGCGGTCCGGCGGGGTCAGCGCATGACGTCGTACGAGGTGACGACCTGGCCGCCGCCGAGGGCGGTACAGCCGGTCAGCTCCAGCGGACGCACCCCAAAGCCCGCCCGGGACATCGGCATGCCGGTCCCCACGGCGACCGGGTACGTCTTGACGATGTACTCGTCGATCTCGTCGGCCAGCTGCGCCGCGAGGTCGGCGCCGCCGCAGAGCCAGATGCCGAGGCCTTCGCGCGCCTTGAGCCCGCGGACCGCCGCGGCCACGTCCCCGCCGATCACCTTGACCGCGGGGTCGGGCGCCGCGGTCAGGGACCGCGAGACGACGTACTGCTCGCGCAGGTGGCCGTAGGGGCTGGTGACGCCGGCCTTCAGGCCCGGCTCGTAGGTTCGGCGGCCCATGAGGACGGTGTCGAAGCGCTTCGGGGCCAGGTCCTCGATCCCGAGCTGCCTGCGGCCCGGGGAGGAGATCGTCTCCGGGTACTCGGCCGTCAGGTGGCCGATGAACTCCGGGTCCAGGAAGGCGTAGAGGAAGTCGCCGTCGCCGTCGGGCGCACCGATGAAGCCGTCGACCGTCGTGGCGATGAAGTACGTGAGCTTGCGCAAGCGGGTCTCTTCCGTCGGACAGTGCCGCCGCACCGGGGCACGCCAGGTAAACTACTTCACTTGCAGTGGTTCGCCAAGCCCTTTTGCGCCCCGCCCCGTTCGCGGCCCTCGTTCGCGGCCCCCGTTCACCCCCGCCCCTCGCCCCCGTGTCTCACCCCCGCGGCTTGCGCCACATCGGCCACATCAGGGGCCCGTCGGGCAGCCGGACCGCCTCGCCGGTCAGCTCCCAGCCCAGGCGTTCGTACAGGCGCATGCTGCGCTCGCTGCTCGCCTCCAGGTACGCCGGCACGCCCTCGCGGTCGCAGCGTTCCAGCACCGGGCGGATCAGCTCGCCGCCCAGCCCCTCGCCCTGGCGGCCCGGGGCGACGGCGATCATCAGCAGGTACTCGTGCTCCTCGGACGTCGGGTGCACCGCGCCCGTGAGCCGGCCCACCAGCTCGCACCGCTCGTTGTCCGGGTCGGCCACCGCCCGCATCTTCGCCGGGATCTCGTCCTCCCCCTCCGGCTCGCCCGCCGGGATCCGCAGCCACAGGGCGGCGGCGGAGCCGTCCGCCGCGTAGTCGATCCGGCCCTCGGCCAGCGCCACGTCGACGAAGACGCCGAGGAACTTCGCGTGCACCGCGGCCCGGTGCGCCGGGTCCGGGAAGACCCAGCTGCTCACCGGGTCGGTACGGAAGGCCTCATCGAGGAGGCGCGCCACCGCGTCCCGGTCCGACTGCTCCGCTTGACGTATCTCCAGTACCACTGGTCACACCCTTCGCCCGAGCTCAACAACCTTGGGCGATCCTAGAGTTGGCCCCCACATGCGGAAAGGCCTGTTCCGGCACCATCCGGTGCCGGAACAGGCCTCTCCCCCGAAGCCGCTTCCCCACGGGGTCAGCGCGTACGGCGCGTGACGAACTCCGCCAGCGCCAGCAGCCCGTCGGCCGCCCCCAGGTCCGGAACCGCCCGGGACAGCTGCTGCACCGCCCGGCCCATCCGGTCGGCGGCGTGCGCCTGCGCCCAGTCGCGCCCACCCGCCCGGTCGACCGCGGCGGCCGCCCTGTGCACGTCGTCCCCGGTCATGGGACCCGCGTACAGGGCGGCCAGCTCCTCCCCCGCCGCGGTGCCCGAGGTGAGGGCGGCCACGACCGGGAGGGACTTCTTGCGGGCGATGAGATCGGCCCCGGCGGGCTTGCCGGTGTGCCCCGGGTCCCCCCAGATGCCGATCAGGTCGTCGATCAGCTGGAAGGCCAGCCCGGCCTCCCGGCCGAAGGCATCCATGGCGTCGACCTCGTCCGGCCCGGCCCCCGCGTACAGCGCGCCCAGCGCGCACGCGCAGCCCAGCAGGGCGCCGGTCTTGGCCGTGGCCATGGTCAGGCACTCGTCGAGCGAGACGTGCGGCCGCTGCTCGAAGGCACAGTCCGCCTGCTGGCCGGCGCACAGTTCGATGACGCAGGACGCGAGCCGGGCCGATGCCGCCGCCGAGGCCGGGTGCGGGTCCTCGGCGAGCAGCCGCAGCGCGAGCGCCATCATCGCGTCGCCCGCGATGATGGCGTCCGGTGTCCCGAAGACGGTCCAGGCCGTGGCCCGGCCGCGGCGCCGGACGTCCTTGTCGATGACGTCGTCGTGCAGCAGTGTGAAGTTGTGCGCCAGCTCCACGGCGACCGCCGCCCGTACGGCGTCGTCCGCCTCTCCGCCCAGGCCCCGCAGGGCCTGGGCGGAGGCCAGCACCAGCGCGGGCCGGATGGCCTTGCCGGCGTTGCCCGCGGCCGGGGTGCCGTCCGCGTGCTCCCAGCCGAAGTGGTACATCGCCACGCGCCGCATCGCGCCGGGCAGGCCCTCGATGGTCCGGCGCAGTTCCGGGTTGACCGTTTCTCTCGCCCGATCCAGGAGGACCGCGGCCTCCTGGCCCTCGCCGGTCGCGACGGCGTTCACCGCGCTCAGCGCCAGCGGCCGATCTCGACGTTCTCCAGCACGCCGAGCGCGTCCGGGACGAGCACCGCGGCGGAGAAGTAGGCGGTGACCAGGTACGAGATGATCGCCTGCTCGCTGATCCCCATGAAGCGGACCGACGTGCTCGGCTCGATCTCGTCCGGGATGCCCGGCTGGTGCAGGCCGACCACGCCCTGCTCGTCCTCGCCCGTACGCATGCACAGGATCGAGGTGGTGCGGGCGTCGCTGATCGGGATCTTGTTGCTCGGGAACATCGGCACCCCGCGCCAGGCCGGCACCCGGTTGCCGCCGATGTCCACCGACTCCGGGTACAGGCCGCGCCGGTTGCACTCGCGGCCGAAGGCGGCGATGGCCTTGGGGTGCGCGAGGAAGAACTTGGAGCCGCGCCGCATGCTGAGCAGCTGGTCCATGTCGTCGGGGCCGGGGGCGCCGTCGTGCGGCTGGATGCGCTGGTCGTAGTCGGCGTTGTGGAGCAGGCCGAAGTCGCGGTTGTTGAGCATCTCGTGCTCCTGGCGCTCGCGCAGCGCCTCGACCGTGAGCCGCAACTGCTGCTCGGTCTGGTTCATCGGCTGGTTGTACAGGTCGGCGACGCGCGTGTGGACCCGCAGAACCGTTTGGGCGATGGAGAGCTCGTACTCGCGCGGGTGGGCGTCGTAGTCCACGAACGTGCCGGGGAGGACGGCCTCGCCCTGGTGGCCGGCCGAGAGGTCGATCGCGGCCTCGCCGTACTTGTTGGTCCGCTGCGCGGGCTGCGTCCGTACGTCGTCGACGTGCGCGCGCAGCGAGTCGACCCGGTCGGCGAGGAGCTGAAAGTCCTGCCGGGACAGAACGAGCGCGGTGCCGGAGGTCGCGGCGCGGGCGGTGTACTCCCAGATGGCCTCCTCGTCGACGAGGGAGTCCTCGCCGAAGTAGGCGCCGTCGGCGACGGTCCGCAGGACGGCATCCTCGCCGTAGGGGCCCGGGCCGACCTGGTCGATGCGGCCGTGGGCGAGCAGGAACACCCGGTCGGAGGCGTTGCCGAAGGAGGTCAGCTCCTGGCCGGCCTCGAAGTCGATCTGCTGGCAGCGCTGGGCGAGTTCGCCCAGCACGTCGAGGTCCTCGTAGTCGCGCAGCAGCGGGAGCTCGCCGAGCTCGGCGGGAATGACCTGGACCTGGGTCCCGGTCTTGATGAACTCGACGCGTCCGTCACCGACCGAGTAGCTCAGGCGGCGGTTGACGCGGTACGTGCCGCCCTGCACCGACACCCACGGGAGCATCTTGAGGAGCCACCGCGAGGTGATCTCCTGCATCTGCGGCGCGGACTTGGTCGTGGTTGCCAAGTTCCGCGCGGCCGATGTCCCAAGACTGCGCTGCGGTGCCTGGGTCTCGGATTCGGAACCTGCCTGGACCGACATGTATTTCCCTTTCGATCACTCCATGGATCTGCGGGATGCAGCCTTCCGTACGGAACGTGGTGAGACCATTACACAAAAGGGTGGGACTACTCCGTCCGAGTGCGGGGCACCCTCTCGGGCTCAACTCTTCACCCCCCGCCCCGGAATCCCACGGTTTCAGCCACGACCGCTCCGACCGTTCTTTTAATTTGCACACGAGATGCAACTTATCTACGGTGGACCCATGAGGCTGACCCGGTTCACCGATCTGGCACTGCGCGTCCTGATGCGCCTGGCCGTCACGGACGCGGACCTCCCGACCACCCGGGACGTGGCGGCGACCATGGAGGTCCCGTACACCCACACCGCCAAGGTGGTGGCCAGACTGCAGCACCTCGGCCTGGTCGAGGCGCGTCGCGGCCGCGGCGGCGGGCTCGCCCTGACCCCCGCCGGCCGCACGGCCTCGGTGGGCGGGCTGGTGCGGGAGCTGGAGGGCGCGGGCGACGTCGTGGAGTGCGAGGGGAGCACCCCGTGCCCGCTCCGGAGCGCGTGCATCCTGCGCGGCGCGCTGCGCCGGGCCCAGGAGGCGTTCTTCGCCTCGCTGGACCCGCTGACGATGAACGAGCTGGTGGCGGCCCCGACCGGCCCGGTCCTGCTGGGGATTTCGGGAGGTTCCGGGCCCCGGACGGGCGGACCCTGACCCGGGGGGCGGATGGCCGGTTTCCACCGGGGACGGATCCACCCGTACCGCACCGCGCGGCCGACGGGAACAGAAGTCCGAATCCCCGGAGGGGCCTGCGGGTCCCACACCTCACGCCCGCCCCACGCCTCACACCCGCGCCCACCCTTCACGCCCAAAAATATGCATCTGCTATACCAATTAACCGAGGAGCACGCCATGCTGTCCGAGAAGTCGACCGCGACCGTACGCGCCACCCTGCCCACCGTCGGGGCGGCGATCGGCGACATCACGGAGCTCTTCTACACGAAGCTGTTCGCGGCCCACCCGGAACTCCTGCGCGACCTCTTCAACCGCGGCAACCAGGCCGCCGGCCTCCAGAAGCAGGCCCTCGCGGGCTCGATCGCCGCCTTCGCGACGCACCTCGTCGCGCATCCCGACCAGCGCCCCGACGTGATGCTGAACCGCATCGCCCACAAGCACGCTTCCCTCGGCGTGACCCGCGAGCAGTACCCGGTCGTCCACGAGCACCTCTTCGCGGCGATCGCCGAGGTGCTCGGGGACGCCGTCACCCCCGAGGTCGCCGCGGCCTGGGACGAGGTCTACTGGCTGATGGCGAACGCCCTCGCCGCCATCGAGGAGCGGCTCTACGCAGGCAGTCAGGTCGCCGCGGGCGACGTCTGGCGGGAGTGGACGGTCACCGGCCGGACCGAGGAGACCGCGGACTGCGCCACCTTCCGCATCGCCCCCGCGGACGGCGCCCCGGCGCCCGCGCACCTGCCCGGCCAGTACGTCTCCGTACAGGTCGAACTCCCGGACGGCGCACGCCAGATCCGCCAGTACAGCCTGCACGGCGACCCCGGCTCACAGACCCGGGCGATCACCGTCAAGCGGGTCCACGGCCCCGCCGCGGGCGGACCCGACGGCGAGGTCTCCCACCACCTGCACGCCCGCGTCCGCGCCGGCGACACCCTGCGCGTGTCCGCCCCGTACGGCGACCTGGTCCTGCGGGACTCCGCCGGCCCGGTGCTGCTCGCCTCCGCCGGCATCGGCTGCACCCCGATGCTCTCGCTGCTGGAGCACCTCGCCGACACCGGGCACACCGCCCCCGTCACCGTCCTGCACGCAGACCGCAGTCCGGCCGACCACCCGCTGCGCGACGACCACCGGGCACTGACCCACAAGCTGACCGACTCCTCGGCCCGCTTCTGGTACGAGGAGTCGGCCGGGCCGGACGACGGCGAAGGCCGCCTGGACCTCGACGGCGTCCCGGTCGCGGCCGGCACCACGGCCTACCTCTGCGGGCCGCTCCCCTTCATGCGGTCGGTGCGCGAGCAGCTGCTCGCCAAGGGCGTCGCGGCCGCCGACATCCACTACGAGGTGTTCGGCCCCGACCTGTGGCTCGCCTCCGCCTGACCCCCGGGGACGCGCGGAGGCACCCGGACACGCACGGGGAGCCGATCCGGACGGTGGCCGGATCGGCTCGCACACCGTACGAAGGCCCTAGCCGCGGACGGAACACCTCCGCTAAACCGGAGGGTGACGGGATGAACACAGAGGGTGGGCATTCCGCACCGCAAGGAAGGAGGCGGCCATGGCCGCACCCATGTCCGCGGACCGATTCCTCACAGTCCTGCGCGCCGAGGGCCTGACCGTCGTCGAGGTCGGCGCCTGGCGCACCCACAACCGCAACCACAAGGGCCCCTGGGGGCCGGTGCACGGCGTGATGGTCCACCACACCGTCACCCGCGGCACCGCGTCCACCGTCCGGCTCTGCCGCGAAGGCCGCTCCGACCTCCCCGGCCCGCTCTGCCACGGCGTGATCGCCAAGGACGGCCGGGTCCACCTCGTCGGCTACGGCCGCGCCAACCACGCGGGCTCCGGCGACTCCGACGTCCTGGCGGCGGTGATCGCGGAGAAGCGCCTTCCTGCCGACCACGACGCGAACACCGACGGGAACCGCCACTTCTACGGCTTCGAGTGCGAGAACCTCGGCGACGGCCAGGACCCCTGGCCGGCGGTCCAGCTCGACGCCATCGCCCGCACGGCGGCGGCCATCTGCCGCTTCCACGGCTGGACGGCCCGCTCGGTCATCGGCCACCTGGAATGGCAACCGGGCAAGGTCGACCCCAGAGGCTTCACCATGTCCGCGATGCGCACCCGCGTCGCGGAACGCCTGAAGTAGCCCCCGGAACCGGCCACCCCCTCACCCGAGGTACGGCACGGAACGGCGCTCCAGGAAGTGGTGGAGACGAAGGCGCTGCGTGTGGTGCATGGGCAGCGCGTCGAGATCGGCCGGCGCCACGAAGCGCAGTGCCGTGCTCTCCTCGGACAACGACAGCTCACCGCCCGTGATCCGGGCGGTGAAGCAGACGTTGAACTGTCGCCTGATCTCGGCGTCGCTGTACTCGATGATGTGCCGGGGGTCCGTGTACGTGCCGACCAGTCCCGTGATCTCCACGTCGAGCCCGGTCTCCTCCTTGACCTCGCGGACAGCCGTGCCGGGCAGTGAGTCGCCCAGGTCCATCCCTCCGCCGGGCAGCGCCCACAGGTCGTTGTCCGTGCGCCGTTGCAGCAGGATGCGGTCCTCGCCGTCGGTGATCACCGCCGAGGCGGCCACGACCATGCTGTTCGGCTCCGGCGCGTGAGGATCGTCGTAATACTCGGTCCGGGCCATCCGGTCATGCCTCCACAGGGTGGGCTGTCTCCCACACGGCATCGAAGCTGTCCGCGTAGGTGTCGAACATGCCGCCGGATTCGTGGCGGCGAAGGTGCCACACGGGCGCACCGTACGCGTTCACACCCCAGGCGTGGGCATTGACCAACACCTGATCATCAGCCCGGTACAAGCTGTTGTAGAGCGTCGTGCCGTGTGTCCGAAGCTCGATGCCCGGCACGCTCGCCAACGGCCGGTAGTGCAAGAGAGCGAGGCGACAGCGGGACTCGATGCCGTGCCCGAACTTCTCTTCCTGTCCTCGCTGCTGGACGTTCTCACTGTCCGCGTCGCCGACTGCGATGCGTACCGCGCACCCGTCGGCAGCACGCTCCCGCAGGAGATCGTTCAGCCGGGGATACGCCTCGTGCAAGAACACCGCCGCGTAGACCAGGACGTCGATGCGCTCGCGCGCCACCGCGAGGAGATCGCCCCGGAAGGCGGGGTGACCTACGAGGCGTTCTGCGTCGCCGACGGCTGTGGAGCCGAGTCCGGCGCTCACGAAGAACAGGCGGACGCGCAGGACTTGGCGCTCCGGCACACCGGGCGGACCGGGCACGACCTGTTCAGGCGGGTGTTCACGGATCACGCGCGCGTCACCCGCGAGACGTAGACCCCGGCCCGCTGGGCGACGGCGATCAGGACAGTCCAGCGCGCCGGCTTCGGCCCCGCTCACACCACCCGAATGGTGTGAGCGGGGCTCTGACGTGCGACGGCACGGGCAGGAGCGGCCCACAATGGACGGGTGAATCGCCCCGCGAACGTTGACGTGCTCTTGCAGCCACGCCCACCGTCCCCAGTGCAGGAGATCCGCGACGAGCGGTTCGACCGGCACGGCGTGCGATTGCTGCTGAAGCGGGACGACCTGATCCACAGCACCATCGCGTGGGACACGGACGTACTTGGACCAGTGGACCTGTACCCTCCCGGCAACAAGTGGCGCAAGCTCGCGCCCAATCTGCGGGCGGCGCTGGCGGCCGGGTGCGGGTCCCTGGTGACCTTCGGCGGGGCCTACTCGAACCACCTGCGCGCCACCGCGGCCGCCGGGCGGCTGCTGGGGCTGGAGACCGTCGGCGTCGTACGCGGCGACGAACTCGCCGCCCGGCCGCTGAACGACTCCCTCGCCCGCTGCGCGGCGGACGGCATGCGGCTGCACTTCGCCTCCCGCGCCGACTACCGGCGCAAGGCCGAACCCCCGACGCAGGCCCGCCTGCTGGACGCGGCCGGAGCCACCGGCGCGTACGTGATCCCCGAGGGCGGCAGCAACGCCCTCGCCCTCCGGGGCTGCGCGGAGCTCGGCCGCGAGCTCCGGGGCGCGGCGGACGTGGTCGCGGTGGCCTGCGGTACCGGCGGCACGCTCGCGGGCCTGGCCGCCGGGCTGGCGCCCGGGCAGCGGGCGCTGGGCGTACCGGTCCTGGCGGGCGGCTTCCTGGAGGCGGAGATACGTTCCCTCCAGGAGGGCGCCTTCGGCGCCCAGGCCGGCGACTGGACCCTGGCCGAGGACTTCCACCACGGCGGCTACGCCCGCGTACCGGCCGCCCTGGAGGCCTTCGCCGCCGACTTCGGGACCCGCCACGGGGTACCCGTCGAACGGGTCTACGTGGCCAAGCTCCTCTGGGCCCTGACGGAGCTCACCGCCGCCGGCGCCTTCGCCCCCGGCACCACCCTGGCCGCGGTGGTCACCGGCCGACCCTAGACGCTCCAGGGGGTGTCGGGCCTCACCCCGCCTCCTCGCGGTAGGCCGCCGCCTCCTCCAGGTCCAGGCGGCGCAGCAGTACCCGGAGCATCTCGTCGTCGATGCGGCGCTGGTCGCGCAGGGCCACGAACACCTCCCGCTCGGCCTCGATCATGTCCCGGGCGAGGCGCCGGTAGACGTCGTCCGCCGACTCGCCCGTCTCCGCGTTGACCTCGCCGAGCCGCTCCCACACCGCGTTGCGGCGCCGTTCCAGGACCGTACGCAGCCGGTCGGCCAGCGGCGGCGGCAGGGTCTGGTTCTCCGGTTCCTCCAGCAGCTCCCGCAGCCGTTCCTCCGCCGCCCGCGAGGCCTCGCTCTGCGCCTGCGCCTCCGCCAGCGTCTCCGCGTGCAGGTCCCGGGGCGGCAGCCGCAGCAGCCGGATCAGCGGCGGCAGCGTCAGCCCCTGCACGACCAGCGTGCCGATGACCGTGGTGAATGTCAGGAAGAGGATGAGGTTGCGGTGCGGGACGCCCAGCGGGATGGAGAACGCGATGGCCAGGGAGACCACGCCGCGCATCCCCGCCCAGCCCACGATCAGCGGCGCCTTCCAGGTGGTGTCCGGCTCCCGCCTGCGCACCCGCTCCGACAGCCACCTCGGGAGGAACGTCGCCGGGAACACCCACACGAAGCGCGCCACGACCACCGCGAGGAACACGAAGAGCGCGTACCCGACCAGGGCCGGGCCCTCGTACTCGCCGAGGCCCTTGAGGACCACCGGCAGCTGGAGTCCGATCAGCGCGAAGACCACCGATTCCAGGACGAAGGAGATCACCTTCCACACCGCCTCCTCCTGGAGCCGGGTGGCGAAGTCGACCTGCCAGTTCCGGTGGCCGAGGTACAGGGCCACCACGACCACCGCGAGGACCCCGGACGCGTGGACCCGCTCGGCCGCCGCGTACGCCACGAAGGGGATCAGCAGCGAGAGGGTGTTCTGCAGCAGCGGCTCCTTGAGCCGGGTGCGGAGGTGGTGGATCGGGACCATCAGCAGCAGCCCGACGCCGACCCCGCCCACCGAGGCCAGCAGGAACTCGGCGATGCCGCCCGCCCAGCCGGCGCTCACTCCGACCGCCGCGGCGAGTGCCACCTTGTAGGCGGTGATGGCGGTGGCGTCGTTGACGAGGGACTCGCCCTGGAGGATGGTCGTGATCCGGTGCGGCAGCCCGAGTTTGCGCGCGATGGCGGTGGCGGCGACGGCGTCCGGCGGGGCGATGACCGCGCCGAGCACCAGTGCCACCGGCAGCGACAGGCCCGGGACCAGCAGGTAGGCCGCGTAGCCGACGGCGAGCGTCGCGAAGAGCACGTACCCGACCGAGAGCAGCCCGATGGGCCGGATGTTCGCCCTCAGGTCCAGGTACGAGCTGTCCACGGCGGCCGTGTGCAGCAGCGGCGGGAGCAGCAGCGGCAGCACGATGTGCGGGTCCAGGACGTACGCCGGTACGCCCGGAACGTACGCGGCGACCAGTCCGGCGGCGACCAGCAGCAGCGGCGCCGGAACCGGGGTCCGGCGGGCCAGACCCGCCACGACCGCACTACCGGCGACCAGCGCCACCAGCGGCAATACCTCCATGGAAGATCCATCCTCATCCGTCGCGATCCGTCGCGCGCGCCCGCCCTGGTCGTACGCTGGCCATCATGAGCGAGTGCACCCACGTTGCCGAACTGCCGCGCCCCGAGCCCATCCCCTCTGCCCAGACCTGCCCCGAATGTCTGGCGGTCGGCAGCCATCCCGTGCAGTTGCGGATGTGTCTCGGGTGCGGCCACGTGGCTTGTTGCGATTCCTCCCCGTTCCGGCACGCCTCGGCGCACCACCGGGAGAGCGGGCATCCCGTGATGCGGAGCTTCGAACCGGGCGAGACGTGGCGCTGGTGTTTTGTCGACGGTTCGATCGTCTGAGGTGGGGTAGGTCAACCCTCCGCCGGTTCCCCCGATTTGACCCCGCAGACCCCTAGCCACTGTGCGTACCCATGGGCTTACCATCAGTCACTGGACGTGCAGGAGGGTGCTCTCAGCGGGCGCCGCGAGGGGTGCCGCGACACGATCGCCCGGATCGCGATAGCGTCACCGGCGAACAGAGCTCGTACCACCTTGGAGGTGAGGGTGTCCCAGATCGCAGGCGAGCCCGGGACCCAGGACTTCGTGGAAGTCCGGCTGCCCGCTGCGGGTGCCTACCTGTCGGTGCTGCGAACGGCCACGGCCGGCCTCGCGGCACGTTTGGACTTCACCCTCGACGAGATCGAGGACCTCCGCATCGCGGTGGACGAAGCCTGCGCGATCCTGCTCCAGCAGGCCGTGCCCGGCTCCGTCCTCAGCTGCGTCTTCCGGCTGATCGACGATTCGCTGGAAGTGACCGTTTCGGCACCCACGACGGACGGGCGCGCTCCCGAGCGCGACACGTTCGCGTGGACGGTCCTGTCGGCCCTGGCCGGCAAGGTCGAGGCCACGGTCGAGGAGAACAAGACAGTGAGCATCAGCCTCTACAAACAACGCGGCGCGGGACCAGGACCGGCGTGAGCGGCGGGGAGATCCCGGTGCGGGGCGGGGATCGGCCCCGGGTACGACACGAGGTCGACGGCGGCATCCCGGAACAGCAGCACGCCCGGCCGCACCCGGCTGAGACGGATGCGGAAGACGGCTTTTTGGACTCGGCGGAGCGACGGGCGGGCCCTATGAGCGACAACCAGCACGAAGAACCACAGCCATCACAGCCACCCGAGGCCGCTGCCACGGCCCCGGAGGCCCCTCCGGCACCGGTGTTCCACACGACACCGGCTCTGCCGGACCCGCGCGACCGCAGCGGCGCGCGGGCCCTGTTCATCGAACTGCGGGCGCTGCCCGACGGGTCGGTGGAGAAGGCGGAGCTGCGCAACCGCCTGGTGCGGATGCACCTGCCGCTGGTCGAGCACCTCGCGCGGCGCTTCCGCAACCGCGGTGAGCCGCTCGACGACCTGACGCAGGTGGCGACGATCGGCCTGATCAAGTCGGTGGACCGGTTCGACCCGGACCGCGGCGTCGAGTTCTCCACGTACGCCACGCCCACGGTGGTCGGCGAGATCAAGCGCCACTTCCGTGACAAGGGCTGGGCGGTACGGGTGCCGCGGCGCCTGCAGGAGCTGCGGCTCTCGCTGACGACCGCCACGGCCGAGCTGTCGCAGCAGCACGGCCGCTCCCCCACGGTGCACGAACTGGCCGAGCGGCTGGGGATCTCCGAGGAGGAGGTGCTGGAGGGACTGGAATCGGCCAATGCCTACAGCACGCTCTCCCTGGACGTCCCGGACACCGACGACGAGTCGCCGGCGGTCGCGGACACCCTGGGCTCGGAGGACGAGGCGCTGGAGGGGGTCGAGTACCGGGAGTCCCTCAAGCCCCTGCTGGAGGGGCTGCCGCCGAGGGAGAAGCGGATCCTGCTGCTGCGGTTCTTCGGCAACATGACCCAGTCGCAGATCGCCCTGGAGGTCGGCATCTCCCAGATGCACGTCTCCCGGCTGCTGGCCCGCACCCTGGCCCAGCTGCGGGAGAAGCTCCTCGTCGAGGAGTGACGCGCGCCACCGGTGTCGTACGGGTTGGCCGTACGGGTTATCGGGCCTCTTCCCGGGGCCCGATTCCGAGGGCCCGCGTGGCCGTCGGGTTCACCAGCAGCGCGACGACGGCCACGGCGGCCACCGCCAGGGCGGCCGCGGCGGCGACCATCGCGCCGCCGGCGCCGTAGAGGGTCCAGGCCACCGGGAACGCCAGCAGCTGGGTGATCAGTGCCGGGCCGCGGCTCCAGCGGCGGCCCAGCCGCAGCCCGCGGGCCGCGACCAGCGGCAGCGCGGCGAGGGCGAGCAGGGTGATCCCGCCCGTCTCGGCCTGCTGCGGGGAGTCGGGGTCGCCCGCGATGCCCACGAACAGCATGTAGACGCCGAGGCCCGCCAGGGCCAGGCCCTCCGCGGCGGTGAGCGCGGCGGCGGCGGTCAGCCGGCCGGGCGGCGCGGGGGTCTCGGCGGCGGTGGTGGCGGGGGCGCTCTGGGGCTGCTTCGTACTCACCCCAGCAGCGTAGCGGCGTGCCCGCGGGCCCGGAGGGGACGGCCAGTAGGGTCGGCATATGAAGGGGTGGGTAGTCTGGCGCTCATGCGTGCACTTCTCGTGGCCAACCCAGCAGCGACGACGACCAGTGCGCGCACGCGTGACGTCCTGACCCACGCCCTGGCCAGCGAGATGAAGCTGGAGGCGGTGACGACCGAGTACCGGGGTCACGCCCGGGACCTGGGCCGCAGGGCGGCCGAAAGCGGCTTGGACCTCGTCGTCGCCCTGGGCGGCGACGGCACGGTCAACGAGGTCGTCAACGGGCTCCTGCACAACGGGCCCGACCCGGAGCGGCTGCCCCGGCTGGCGGTGGTCCCCGGCGGTTCCACCAACGTGTTCGCCCGCGCCCTCGGGCTGCCCAACGACGCGGTCGAGGCGACCGGCGCCCTGCTGGACGCGCTGCGCGAGCAGCGCGAGCGGACGGTGGGCCTGGGCCTGGCGGCCGGCACCCCGGGCACCGAGGACGAGTCCGTCCCTGCGCGCTGGTTCACGTTCTGCGCGGGCTTCGGCTTCGACGCGGGCGTCGTGGGCCGGGTCGAGCAGCAGCGGGAGCGGGGCAAGCGTTCGACGCACGCCCTGTACGTACGACAGCTGCTGCGCCAGTACCTGGAGGAACCGAACCGGCGGCACGGCACGGTCACCCTGGAGCGCCCCGGCGCGGCTCCGGTGCCGGACCTGGTGCTGTCGATAGTGTGCAACACCTCCCCGTGGACGTATCTGGGCAATCGTCCGCTTTACGCCTCACCGGAGGCGTCGTTCGATACCGCGCTTGACGTATTGGCACTCAATCGTTTGTCAACTCCGGCGGTCGCCCGGTACGCCACGCAGCTCCTGACCTCGACTCCTGAGAGGGGTCCGCACGGCAAGCACGCGGTGTCTCTGCACGATCTGACGGACTTCACCTTGCAATCCAAGGTGCCACTTCCGTTCCAGATGGACGGAGACCACCTCGGCCTGCGGACCAGCGTTCAGTTCACAGGCGTACGCCGCGCACTGCGTGTGATTGTGTGAGTAGAAGGGCCGAAAGTCCTTTCACTCGAACGTTTACACGCCAGTCCACCCCTAGGAACTAGGGCTGTGACCTAGTAGACACCGACGAATCAAAAAAAACTTTCCGGAAGGGGTTGTATCCCCGTCCGAGGTTTGCGAATCTCTACATGGCGGTTGGGACAGCCCGCACAACCCGGCACCCACACAGACCGCCAGAACCCCTCCACGAATCCTTGACTCCGGGCAACCGGGCGGTCGACCTTCCCTCACGGGGGGATTCGTGAAAGCGTTCACATTCACAAGCAACCTGTTCGCAATACAAGGAGATGGAGCAGCCATGGACTGGCGTCACAACGCCGTTTGTCGTGAGGAAGACCCGGAACTCTTCTTCCCCATCGGCAACACCGGTCCTGCGCTGCTGCAGATCGAGGAAGCCAAGGCCGTCTGCCGCCGCTGCCCCGTCATGGAGCAGTGCCTGCAGTGGGCACTCGAGTCCGGTCAGGACTCCGGTGTCTGGGGCGGTCTGAGCGAGGACGAGCGCCGCGCGATGAAGCGCCGCGCCGCTCGCAACCGGGCGCGCAACGCAAGCGCCTGACAACGACTTTCGAGCCTCGACGCGCAGCGCGTAGTACCTGCCACAAGCGCTTAGCAACGTGCTCTTGAGCCCCGGACCGGGAAGATTCGGTCCGGGGCTCAGTGCTGTCCGGGGCGCGGGCCGAGCCGTCACCCTGAGTGACGCTCCCGCGGCTACTTCTGCGGGCTGGACGGTATGTCGAGCACGACCTTGGTGCCGCGCGGCTCGGCCCGGAGCATGTCGAACGTGCCGCCGAGCTCCCCCTCCACCAGGGTCCGTACGATCTGGAGCCCGAGGTTGCCGGCCCGCTGGGGGTCGAACCCCTCGGGCAGGCCGCAACCGTCGTCGAGCACCGTGATCAGCAGCCGCCCGTCCGTGCGGCCCACGCCGGTACGGGTCGCGGACACCTCCACGGTGCCGCCCTCCCCCTGGGTGAAGGCGTGTTCCAGGGCGTTCTGCACGACCTCGGCCAGCACCATCGACAGCGGGGTGGCGACCTCCGCGTCCAGGATGCCGAACCGCCCGGTGCGCCGGCAGTCGACCCGGCCCGGGGAGATCTCCGAGACCATGGCGATGACCCGGTCGGCGATCTCGTCGAACTCCACCCGCTCGTCCAGGTTCTGAGACAGCGTCTCGTGCACGATCGCGATCGAACCGACGCGGCGCACCGCCTCGTTGAGCGCTTCGCGGCCTTGCGGCGAATCCATGCGGCGGGCCTGGAGCCGCAAGAGCGCGGCCACGGTCTGGAGGTTGTTCTTCACCCGGTGGTGGATCTCCCGGATGGTCGCGTCCTTGGTGATCAATTCGCGTTCGCGACGCCGCAGTTCCGTGACGTCGCGGCAGAGCACCAGCGAGCCGATGCGGGTGCCCTTCGGCTTCAGCGGGATCGCGCGCAGCTGGATGACCCCGCCGTTGCCCTCGACCTCGGTCTCCCGGGGCGCCCAGCCGCTGGCGAGTTTGACCAGGGCCTCGTCGACGGGGCCGCGGGAGGGGGCCAGTTCGGTGGTCGTGTCGCCGAGGTGCTGGCCGACGAGGTCGGAGGCGAGGCCGAGCCGGTGGTAGGCGGACAGGGCGTTCGGGGACGCGTAGGTCACCACGCCGTCGATGTCGACGCGGATCAGGCCGTCGCCGACCCGGGGGGAGGCGTCCATGTCGACCTGCTGGCCGGGGAACGGGAAGGAGCCCGCCGCGATCATCTGGGCCAGGTCGGAGGCGGACTGGAGGTAGGTCAGCTCCAGCCGGCTCGGTGTACGCACGGTGAGCAGGTTGGTGTTGCGCGCGATGACGCCCAGCACCCGCCCCTCGCGGCGCACCGGGATCGACTCGACACGGACCGGTACCTCCTCACGCCACTCCGGGTCGCCCTCGCGCACGATCCGGCCCTCGTCGAGCGCGGCGTCGAGCAGCGGGCGGCGGCCGCGCGGCACCAGGTGGCCGACCATGTCGTCCTGGTACGAGGTCGGACCGGTGTTCGGGCGCATCTGGGCGACCGAGACGTACCGGGAGCCGTCGAGGGTGGGAACCCACAGCACGAGGTCGGCGAAGGACAGGTCGGAGAGCAGTTGCCACTCCGAGACCAGCAGGTGGAGCCACTCCAGGTCGGTTTCACTGAGAGCGGTGTGCTGGCGTACGAGGTCGTTCATGGAGGGCACGTGGCGAGCGTACCCCGGGTATCGCCGATGACTTTCCCCACGGGATCACGCAGGAGTACCCAGGAGAGGGCCCGGCGGCGTAGTGTTGGAGGAAGTGACGGGATTTCGGGTGCCGTCATTGGATGGACAGAACAGAATGGTCTAGTCCACAATTGACTTAAGCTTCCGCCCTCCCCGCACAGGAGGACGGATCGAGGTAAGCCGCGCGCTCTGCCCTGACCGCGCAGGCTCCTCCCACCGGCCGCCGGGAACCGCACACCCGACGGCCGTAAGTACTCCGGGCTACGGTGCCGGATGGGCTGAGGGTCCCGTCCTGCACCGTGGCCCAGAGGAACCCCGGCAAGACCGTCGGCGCCATCGCCGCGCTACTCCTCGGGCCAGGCCCGCAGCGCCAGTGCCGCCACCGCCTCCAGCTCCTCCCGGGTAGCCCCGTCGCGCGACTGCTGGGACATCCCCTGGAGGACGGCTCCCGCGTAGCGGGCCAGCGCCCGCGCGTCCGTGTCCGCGGGGAGGACTCCGGTGGCCACATCGGCCCGGATACGGCTCTCGAACATCGCCAGGCTGGCGTCGCGCCGCTCGCGCAGAGCCTGCGCGACCTCGTCGGAAGTGGTGTTGACCGCCGCGCTGATCACCATGCAGCCGGGCGGGTGGGCCGGGTCGGTGTAGACCTCGGCGGCCTCGTGCAGGACCCGTCCGACGGCCGCGCGGGCGGTGGGCTCCTCGGCGAGCGCCACGGCCGCGAAGTCCGCGTACCGGCTGCCGTAGACCACCACGACCTCGTCGAAGAGCTTGCGCTTGTCCCCGAAGGCCGCGTAGAGGCTGGGCGCGCCGATGCCCAGGGCCCGGGTCAGGTCGGCGATGGACGTCGCCTCGTAGCCGCGGTCCCAGAAGGCGAGCATCGCCTTGTCGAGGGCGGCGTCGCGGTCGAAGGAGCGGGGCCTGCCGCGCTGTCCGGTCACCATGCGCTGATTCTATAGCGGCCGCTAGGGAATCTGGTACGTTCCTTTCTGTAGCGACCACTCAAGATTACTGAAGGGGGGCGCGCCATGGGCGTGCTCAAGGGGAAGACGGCACTGGTCACGGGCGGCAGCCGGGGCATCGGGCGGGCGGTCGCCCGGCGCCTCGCACGGGACGGGGCGCTGGTGGCCGTGCACTACGGGCACGACGCGGCGGCGGCGCGGGAGACGGTGGAGCTGATCGAGGCGGCCGGCGGGCGGGCGTTCGCGGTCCGGGCGGTGCTCGGGGTGCCGGGGGACGCGCGGGCACTCTGGGCGGCGTACGAGGCCCATCCCGCGCACACCGACGGGGTCGACATCCTGGTGAACAACGCGGGGGCGGCCACCTTCGCGGGCATCGAGGAGACCGACGAGGAGGCGTACGACCAGATCCACGCGCTGAACGCCAAGGCCTCGTTCTTCGTGATCAAGCACGGGCTGGACCGGCTGCGCGACGGGGGCCGGATCGTGAACGTCACCGGCACGCCCGACATCGCCCTGCCCGCGATCCTGGCCACCGTCATGGCCAAGGGCGCGGTGAACGCCCTGACCCGGTCCCTGTCCGCGGCCCTCGCCCCGCGCGCGATCACCGTGAACTCGGTGGGCCCGGGCATCACCGAGACCGACCTGAACGCGGCCTGGCTGGCGGATCCGGCGGCCCGGGCCCACGCGGCCTCCCGCTCGGTCTTCGACCGCGTCGGCACCGTGGAGGAGGTCGCCGACGTGGTGGCGTTCCTCGCCTCTCCGGACTCCCGCTGGATGACGGGCCAGCACCTGGACGCGACCGGCGGCCTCCAGCTGGCGCTGCTCTAGACGACGGGACTCCGGGAGGCCGCGGCCGGACTTCCGGACCACCATGGGAGGAGTGCGCGGAGCCGGACACGGGGGGCCCAGCTCTGCTAGATTGGTCTATACCACAACACGCCCACACCTCTCAGATCGGCAGGCCCCGCGTGGAAGTTGTCATCGTCCCGGACGCCAAGGCAGGCGGCGAGCTCATCGCGGAGGCCATGGCCGCACTGGTCCGCCGCAAGCCCGACGCCCTGCTCGGCGTGGCGACCGGCTCCACCCCGCTGCCGATCTACGAGGCCCTCGCGGCCCAGGTCACGGCGGGCCGGGTGGACGCCTCCCAGGCCCGGATCTGCCAGCTCGACGAGTACGTGGGCCTGCCGGCCGGGCACCCCGAGTCCTACCGCGCCGTCGTCCTGCGCGAGGTCGTGGAGCCGCTCGGCCTGTCCGAGTCCTCCTTCATCGGCCCGGACGGCTCCGCCGAGGACATCGTCGGGGCCTGCGAGGCCTACGACCGGGCCCTGGCGGCGGCCGGCGGCGTCGACCTCCAGCTGCTGGGCATCGGCACCGACGGGCACATCGGCTTCAACGAGCCGTGCTCCTCGCTGGCCTCCCGCACCCGCATCAAGACGCTGACGGAGCAGACCCGCGTGGACAACGCGCGCTTCTTCGACAACGACATAGACCAGGTGCCGCACCACGTCATCACCCAGGGCATCGGCACCATCCTCGACGCCCGCCACCTGGTGCTGCTGGCCACCGGCGAGGGCAAGGCCGAGGCCGTCGCGCAGACGGTGGAGGGCCCGCTCTCCGCGCTGGTCCCGGCCTCCGCGCTGCAGCTGCACCGGCACGCCACCGTCGTCGTGGACGAGGCCGCCGCCTCGAAGCTGAAGCTGGCGGACTACTTCCGCCACACGTACGCGAACAAGCCCTCCTGGCAGGGCCTGTAGCCCGTACGGCGCCCAAGGGCCGGGCCCCCCGCCAGGGGACGCCCGGCCCTTTCGCGTCCCCTGGGGGCCTTGCGCGTCCCCTGGCGGGCCTTGGGCGTCCCCCGACGGCCCTTCCCGTCCCCCAACGGGCCGCGGACGCCTCCCGCGCCCCGCGCGGAGAGCGGCGAAGCCGGGCACCCCCCATAATGGGCTGCCCGGCTTCGTCGCGTACGAGGTGCTACACGCCGGCGATGACCTCGGCCGCCGCACGGCCGCAGACGCGCGAGGCGCCGTGCGTCGCGATGTACAGGGCCCCGCGGGGCTCGGCCCGCGGCAGGCCCATCTCGACGACGACCGTGTCGGGGCGGGCCGCGACCAGGGCGTCCACGGCCTCGGTCATCCACGGGTGGCGGTGGGCGTCGCGGACCACGGCGACGACCGTACGGTCCCCCGCGGCCGCCAGGACGTCCGCGGCGGTGGCCCCCTGCGGATAGACGCCACAGGCGCTTCCCGGGAGCAGCGCGGCCAGTTCGGCGGCCACGCCCCACGGGGTCTCGTCGCCGACCGCGATGTTCGCGACGGGCGCGAGCGTGGCCACGTACGGCGCCGTGAGCGGGGCCGCCGAGCCGGTGACGGCCACCGCGCGGCGGGCCGCCGTGAGCCCGATACCGGCCGCGCGGCTCCCCTCCGGCCGCGCTTCCGGACGGGCCGCGCCGGTCCATTCGGCCAGCGCGCGGACCCGGGCTGCGGCGTCGGCGAGCCGCTCCTCCGGGAGGGTCCCCTCGCGCACGGCGGCGACCAGCGCGTCGCGCAGCCGGAGCACGGTGGCCTCGTCGGCCAGGCCCCCGCCCACGCAGATGGCGTCGGCGCCGGCCGCGATGGCCAGGACCGAGCCGCGCTCGATGCCGTACGTCCCGGCGATGGCGTGCATCTCCATGCCGTCGGTGACGATCAGGCCCTCGTAGCCGAGCTCCTTGCGCAGCAGGCCGGTCAGGATCTGCGGGCTGAGGGTGGCCGGGCGGGTCGGGTCCAGGGCGGGCACCAGGATGTGCGCGCTCATCACGGCCTTCGTGCCGGCCGCGACGGCCGCCTTGAAGGGGACCAGCTCGCGGGCCTGGAGGGTGCCCAGGTCCACGTCGATGCGGGGCAGCGCGTGGTGCGAGTCGACGTTGGTGTCGCCGTGGCCCGGGAAGTGCTTGGTGCAGGCGGCGACGCCGGCGGCCTGGAGGCCCTCGACGTAGGCGGCGGTGTGCCGGGCGGCGAGGTGCGTGTCGGCGCCGAAGGAGCGTACGCCGATCACCGGGTTGTCCGGGTTGGAGTTGACGTCCGCGGACGGGGCCCAGTTGAGGTTGACCCCGCACTCGGCGAGCCGCAGACCCAGCTCGTGGGCGACGGCGCGGGTCAGGCCGGTGTCGTCGACGACGCCGAGGGCCAGGTTGCCGGGGAAGGACGAGCCGCCGCGGGCCTCCAGGCGGGTGACGTCGCCGCCCTCCTCGTCGATGGCCACCAGGACCTCGCCGCGCTCGGCGCGCAGCTGGGCGGTGAGCGCGGCCAGCTGCTCGGGCGAGGTGATGTTGCGGCCGAAGAGGCCGACGGCGGTGAGGCCTTCCGCGACCTGGCGCAGCAGCCAGGCGGGGGCGGTCGTGCCCTCGAAGCCGGGCTGGAGGACGGCGAGCGCGTCGCGGGTCACCGTATCGGTGCGGTGCGCAAGGACAGTCATGGCGGCCGTTATCCCTTCACGGCGCCGGCGGTCATGCCGCCGACGGCCTTGCGCTGGAGGAAGATGAAGATGACGAGCACCGGGACCGCGAAGAGCGAGGAGGCGGCCATCGTGGCGCCCCAGTCGTTGCCGAAGGCGCTCATGAACTCGGTCAGCCACAGGGGCAGGGTCTGCGCGGACTTGTCCTTGTTGAGGATCAGGACCATCGCGAACTCGTTCCAGGCGGTGATGAAGCCGAAGAGCGAGGTGGACATCAGACCGGGGGCCAGCAGCGGGAAGATCACCTTGCGGAAGGCCTGGCCGCGGGTGCAGCCGTCGATCTGGGCGGCCTCCTCCAGCGTCACCGGGACGGCGGCGATGAAGCCGCGCAGGGTCCAGATGGTGAAGGGGAGGATCATCACGAAGTAGATCGCGGTGAGCAGCGGGAGGCTGTTCAGCATCTCGCTGTCGCGGGCGATCATGTACATCGCGATGACCATGACCTCCCAGGGGGCCATCTGCGCCATCATCACGGTGAGGACGAGGCCCTTGCGGCCCTTGAACTTCATCCGGGCGATCGCGAAGCTCGCGGCGAGGGCGACGAGCAGGGAGAGCAGGACGGCGCCGACGGTGACCAGGACGCTGTTGGAGACGTACGTCCAGAAGTTCTCGACCCCGGTGGCCTTGGTGAAGTTGTCCATCGTCGGGGCGAAGAAGAAGACGGGGTCCTTGGTGAGCATCTGGTCGGCGGGCTTGAGCGCCGACGAGAACATCCAGTAGACCGGGAAGACGAAGACGAGGGCCAGGAGCAGCGCGCCGGCGTTCTTGGCCACGGCTGCGGGGCGGACCGGCCGGCGGGTGCGGAGCCGCTGCGCGGGCTGCGGGGACGGGGCCGCGGGCGCGGGCTTCGGGGCGGTGGTCGTGCTCACTGCTCCTCCTCCTGCTTCAGGATCAGGCGGAAGTAGAAGGACATGACGATCACGAGGATGAGGATCGTCAGGACGGAGATCGCGGCGGCGAGGCCGTAGTGGGCCTGGCTCTGGCCCTCGACGTAGGCGAAGACCGGGAGGATCTCGGACGCGCGGTCCGGGCCGCCCTTCTTCATCGCGTACACCTGGGTGAAGGCCTTGAACACCCAGATCACCTCGAGGAACGTGGTGATGAGGAAGAACGGCTTGAGGTTCGGGAAGACGATCTTCCAGAAGGTCTGCCAGCCGTTGGCGCCGTCCATCCGGGCGGCCTCGTACAGTTCGCCGCCGACCGTGGTCAGTCCGGCGTACATGTTGAGGGCCACGAAGGGGATGGAGCCCCAGACCACCAGGATCGTGACGATCGTCAGGGTGGAGAGGCCGGACTCGAACCAGTTGTGCTGCTCGTAGCCGGAGAAGCCGGCGGTGCGCATCACCCAGTTCATGACGCCGAACTGCTCGTCGAACAGCCACTGGAAGACCTGGACGGAGGCGACGATCGGCATGGCCCAGGCCATGACCAGTGCCATCGACAGGACCAGGCGCATCCACTTGCCGAGGCGGTTGAGCAGGACGCCGATGAGGCTGCCGAACACCATGATCAGAAGGACGTTGGCGAAGGTGAAGGCGAAGCTTCGGACGACGACGGTCCAGAAGGTCGTGTCGCCGAGCAGCTCGGTGTAGTTGCCGAACCCCGCGAACGGGTACTTCCGCTGGATGAACTCGATCTTGTTGATGTCCTGGAAGGACAGGATCACGTTCTTGATCAGCGGGTACAGCAGGAGCGTCGCGAGGCTGAGCACCGCGGGCCCGACCAGCAGGTAGGGCAGCCACCCCGTGGGGAGCGACCTTCTGCCACCGCGAGGAGACGTATGGCTGGAGCCGGGTGCGGTCGCGGGCACCTTGGGCGGCCGTCCGGCGGACTTCGGTGGTGCGTCCTGTGGAGCGCTGGTCGTCGCTCCCTGGGAGTGCACGGTCATGGCTTGGCTTCCTCGCGGTTGACTGTGGAGTCAAATGCGCGACCGGGGGCACGGCAGGCGCCCGGGCGCCTGCCGCACCCCCCGGTGCGTTCACACTGCTGGATCGTGCGGGTACTGCCGGGTGGGACTACTTGTTGATGCGGCTCGCGATTTCCTTGTCCGCTTCCGCGCCCGCCTTGGCGGCGTCCTCACCCTTCAGGACCTTGGTCATGAACTCCTTGATGGGGTTCGGCTCGGTCTCGACGTTCGCCCAGCCGGCCGTGACCGGGGTGATCTTGCCGTTGAGGCCGGCCTTGGCCATGGCCTCGGCGAAGGAGCCCGCCGGGGCGGCGAAGTTGGCGCCGGCCTGGTTCGGGAGCAGCGCGCCCTTGGTCTCGGCGGCGTACTTGGTCATCTGGTCCTTGCCTGCGGCGAGGGCCAGCCACTCCTTGGCGAGCTCCTTGTTCTTGGAGCGCTCGGCGACCGCGAGGTTCGAGCCGCCGAGGAAGACGGTGCCGGACTTGTCGGCGGTCTTGCCCGGGATCGGGAAGTAGCCGAAGTCGGCTTCCTTGCCCGCGTCCTTCAGCGCCTTCTCGGCACCGCCGGCCTCCCAGCCGAGACCGATCCAGGAGGCGACGCCGCCCTTGGGAACGATGTCGGTGGACTGCTGCGGGCTCGCCTCGTCCTTGTCCTTGGGCGCGGTGGAGAACGCCTGGATCTTCTTGTAGAACTCGATCGCGGAGGCGGCCTGCGGGGTGCCCAGCTGACCCTTCCACTTGTCGCCGTCCTTGACGGCGAGGTCGGCGCCCTCGTCCCAGACGAAGCCCGCGAGGACGTACCAGCTCTGGCCGGGGAGGTAGATCGGCTGCGAGGCCGGGTCCGAGGCCTTCAGCTTCTCCAGGCCGGCGACCCACTCGTCGCGGGTGGTGGGCGGGGTGATGCCGGCCTTGGCGTAGGCCTTCTTGTCGTAGATGACGACGCGGTTGGCGGCGTACCACGGGGCGGAGTAGAGCTTGCCGTCGACCTCGGCGGAGGAGAGCATGCTCTTCTGCCAGGCGTCGGCGCCGAGCTTGGCCTTGTCGCCGGACAGGTCGGCGAGCCCGCCGGTGACCGCGTAACCGGCGGTCTGGGTGTTGCCGAGCTCAAGGACGTCGGGCGGGGTGTTCTCGGAGAGGGCGGTGGTGATCTTCTCCTGGATGCCGGTCCACTTCTGCTCTTCGACCTTGACCGTGACACCGGGGTGCTTGGCCGAGAACTCCTTGTTGACCTCGTCGATCCAGGTCTTCGGCGCCGAGCCGTCCATCACCCATACGGTGATTTCCTTGGGGCCGGCCGCGTCGGTCTTACCCTTGTCGTCGCCGCCGTTGCCGCATGCCGCGACTCCGACCATCATGCCCGCGACACTGACCGCCGCGATGAGCTTGCGCTTCACGCCACCCTCCTCAGGGATGCTGCCTGCAACTTCCCTCGCCCACCGCGGTGACGTACCAAGTACTCCCGTGGGGCCGGGATCTGATCCATATTGGTTTAGACCAGTAGCTGGAGCTTGGCCTAGACCTTTAGGGGTGTCAAGGGTCTAATGAGCGGGTGCTCGGTCCGTTATCGGACCGACACCTGGGCAGAGAGAAGGCCCGTCCCCCCACACGTGTCACGATGTGACCGCACATATCGGAGGAGCCGGTGACGGCAGCGAAACTGGAGTCGGGAAGGCGGGCGGCGATGGCCACCGAAGGGGCGCTCACGGAGCCGGAGGGCGGGGCCGCGACCCGCACGGCACGTGTACCCAAGTACTACCGACTCAAGCGGCACTTGCTCGACATGACCGAAACCCTGCCGCCCGGCACACCGGTACCGCCGGAGCGCACGCTCGCGGCCGAATTCGACACCTCCCGGACGACCGTCCGGCAGGCCCTGCAGGAGCTGGTGGTGGAGGGCCGCCTGGAGCGCATCCAGGGCAAGGGCACCTTCGTCGCCAAGCCCAAGGTCTCCCAGCCGCTCCAACTCTCCTCCTACACAGAGGACATGCGGGCCCAGGGGCTGGAACCGACCTCCCAGCTCCTCGACATCGGATACGTGACGGCCGACGACACCCTCGCCGGACTCCTCAAGATCACCACCGGTGGACGGGTGCTGCGCATCGAGCGGCTGCGCCTGGCCAGCGGCGAGCCGATGGCCATCGAGACCACGCACCTCTCCGCCAAGCGCTTCCCCGCGCTGCGCCGTTCGCTGGTCAAGTACACCTCCCTCTACACCGCGCTCGCGGAGGTGTACGACGTCCGGCTCGCCGAGGCGGAGGAGACCATCGAGACGTCGCTCGCGACCCCGCGCGAGGCCGGCCTGCTCGGCACCGACGTCGGCCTGCCGATGCTCATGCTGTCCCGGCACTCCCTGGACGCGGACGGCGAACCGGTGGAGTGGGTGCGCTCCGTCTACCGCGGCGACCGCTACAAGTTCGTGGCCCGCCTCCAGCGGCCGGCGGTCTGACGGCCCGGCGGGCCGTCCTCCGGACCGCCGGACCACGGACCGCCGGACCACGGACCGCCGGACCACGGACCGCCGAACCGTCCGGTCCCACATCCGTACGTACCGATATACGGACGGGGTCTTACGTTCACCGGGCAATCCCCCGTAGATTCCCTGCGCTTACGCAGATGATCGACGAGGGGACGAGGGTCATGCCCACATCGGATGCAACGGGAACAGAACGGGACACGGCGAGTCCGGGCACCACGCAGGGCTCGCCCTCTCCCAAGTCCATCGCCGTATGGGTGCTCGTCGGACTCGTCGGCGCCATCGGCTGGGGCGTACTGGCGCTCTCCCGCGGCGAGGAGATCTCGGCCGCCTGGCTGCTCGCCGCCGCACTGGGCTCGTACGCCATCGGCTACCGCTTCTACGCGCGCTTCATCGCGCACCGCGTACTGAAGGTGGACAAGACGCGGGCCACCCCCGCCGAACGCCTCGACAACGGTGTCGACTTCCACCCGACCGACCGCCGCGTGCTCTTCGGCCACCACTTCGCCGCCGTGGCCGGCGCCGGCCCGCTCGTCGGACCCGTGCTCGCCGCCCAGATGGGCTACCTGCCCGGCACGATCTGGATCGTCGCGGGCGTCATCTTCGCGGGCGCCGTCCAGGACATGGTCACGCTCTTCTTCTCCACCCGCCGCGACGGGCGCTCGCTCGGGCAGATGGCCCGGGACGAGATCGGCCCCGTCGGCGGGGCCGCCGCGCTGGTCGCCGTGTTCGCCATCATGATCATCCTGCTGGCGGTGCTGGCGCTGGTCATCGTCAACGCCCTCGCCCACTCGCCGTGGGGCGTCTTCTCCATCGGCATGACCATCCCGATCGCCCTCTTCATGGGCTTCTACCTCCGCGTGCTGCGGCCGGGCCGGGTCACCGAGGTCTCCCTCATAGGGGTCGCGCTGCTGCTGCTCGCGATCGTCGCGGGCGGCTGGGTCGCCGAGTCCTCCCTCGCCGGGACCTTCACCCTGGAGAAGGAGACGCTCGTCGTCTGGATGGTCGCGTACGGCTTCGTCGCCTCGGTCCTGCCGGTGTGGATGCTGCTCGCGCCCCGCGACTACCTCTCCACCTTCATGAAGGTCGGCACGATCGCGCTGCTCGCGCTGGGCGTGGTCATCTCGATGCCCACCCTGAAGATGCCCGCGGTCACCGAGTTCGCCGCCCGCGGCGACGGCCCGGTCTTCGCCGGCTCGATGTTCCCGTTCGTGTTCATCACCATCGCGTGCGGGGCCCTGTCCGGGTTCCATTCGCTGGTCGCCTCGGGCACCACCCCGAAGATGATCCAGAAGGAGACCCAGGTCCGGGTCATCGGCTACGGCGCCATGCTGACCGAGTCCTTCGTCGCCATCATGGCGATGATCGCGGCCTGCATCATCGAGCCCGGCCTGTTCTTCGCCGTGAACTCGCCCCCCGGCGTCATCGGCACCACCGTCGAGACCGCCTCGCAGGCGGTGACGAACTTCGGCTTCGCCATCAGCCCGGAGGCCCTCGCGCAGGCCGCGAAGGACGTCGAGGAGACCAGCCTGCTCTCCCGTACGGGTGGAGCGCCGACCTTCGCACTCGGGATGTCGGAGATCTTCTCGGCCGTCATCGGCGGCGCCGGCATGAAGGCCTTCTGGTACCACTTCGCCATCATGTTCGAGGCACTGTTCATCCTGACCACCGTCGACGCGGGCACCCGCGTCGGCCGGTTCATGCTCCAGGACACCCTCGGCAACGTCCACAAGTCCTTCAAGGACGTCAGCTGGAAGCCCGGCGTGTGGTTCGCCAGTGCCATCGTCGTCGGCGGCTGGGGCTACTTCCTGTGGGTCGGCGTCAAGGACCCGCTGGGCGGCATCAACCAGCTCTTCCCGCTGTTCGGCATCGCGAACCAGCTGCTCGCGGCGGTCGCCCTGGCCGTCTGCACCACCCTCCTCGTCAAGTCCGGCCGGCTCAAGTGGGCCTGGGTGACGGGCGTGCCGCTGGCCTGGGACGTGGCCGTCACGCTCACCGCGAGCTACCAGAAGATCTTCTCGCAGGACGTGAAGGTCGGCTTCTTCGCGCAGCGCGACAAGTACCAGGCCGGCATCGACGCCGACAAGGTCCTGCCGCCCGCGAAGACCATGGGCGAGATGGAGACCGTGGTCACCAACGCCACGGTGGACGGCGTGCTGTGCGTGCTCTTCGCCGTCCTGATCATCGTCGTGCTGCTGGACGCCGCCCGGACCTGCTTCAAGGCGATCGCCGACCCGGCGTCCGTGAAGCTCTCCGAGGTCCCGTGGACCGAGTCGAAGATCGTCGCCCCGGCCGGGCTCGTCCCGACCGCCGGGGAGCGCGCCGAGCTCGCGGCCGCGGGCCTGGACTCGGGCGGCGGCCGGGCGAAGGAGCCGGTCGCGTGAGCCCGGCGGCGCCCGGCCGCGACGGTAGGGGCCTGAGCGGCGTGGAGCGGCTGCGCCGGGCGCTGGCCCGGGCCCGGTACTTCGTACGGGAGTTCTCCGGCGAGGCCGCGTACGACCGGTACGTCGCGCACGCCCGCGCCCACGACCCGGACGCCGCGGTCCCGACCCGCCGGGCCTTCGAACGGGCCCGCACCGACGCCCGGGAGGCGGACCCCCGCGACGGCTTCCGCTGCTGCTGACCCCACCCGCCCCGAAGGCCCCGCCGCGCCCCGCGGCGGGGCCTTCGGGCCGTTCAGCGCACCCAGTCCTTGAGGGGCTCGGTCCGCAGGGTGATGCCGACGGGCTCGGGAAGACCCACGTCCATCCCGTACGGCACCGTGCGCACGTTCAAGTAGCGCCCTCCCTCGGGCTCGGTGTGGAGGGAGATCTCGCACTTGTCCCGGTCGATGAGCAGATAGACGGGGATGCCGGTCTCGGCGTAGGCGCGGGGCTTCTCGATCCGGTCCCGCCGATCGGTGTCGGAGTCCCACGAGGTCACTTCGACGACCATGAGCGCGGGGTCGGGGGCGACCCACTCGCCCTGTCCGGCGAACGCGCCCGCGGGTGCCAGCACCGCGTCGGGAATCGCCCGGCCGGCCCGGTACTGCTCCACTTTGAGTCCCTGCCCGGGGTGCAGCCAGAGTTCGGGGCGGTGCTGCATGCAGATCCGCGTGAGCCACTGAATGATCATTCCGTGGTCGCCATCCGGCACGGCCTTGCTCCTCAGCACCCCGTCGATGAACTCCAGCCGCGTACCCTCCGTCTCGCGAGCCGCTATCCGCGCGACGGCTTCGAACTCCTCGGTGAGCATGTGCGGCCTGTCGATCATCGCGGTCATGTGGAGCTCGCCTCCTTCGACGTCTGCCTCCGACGATAGCGCCGGGCACCGGTACCCGTCCTGCACACTCGACCGCATGGACATGGTGATCAGGGCGGCGCTGCCCGCCGAGTACGCGGAGCTGGGCGAGATCACGGCGCAGGCCTACCTCGCCGACGGGCATCTGGACGAGATCGAGAACGACGCCTACCTGAGCGTCCTGCGCGACGTGGCGGGCCGGGCCGCCCTGGCCGAGGTGCTCGTCGCCGAGCGCGGCGGGCGGATCCTCGGCGGAGTGACCTTCGCCGAGCCCGGGAGCCCGCTCGCCGACATCGCCGGCCCGGACGAGGCCGAGTTCCGGATGCTCGCCGTGGCCCGGGAGGGCCGCGGGCAGGGCGCCGGCGAGGCGCTGGTACGGGCCTGCCTGGACCGGGCGCGGGCGATCGAGGGGGTTTCCACGATGGTCCTCTCCACTCAGCGGAGCATGGCCGGGGCCCACCGGATCTACTCCCGGCTCGGTTTCGAACGCACTCCGGAGCGGGACTGGGCGCCGGTCGAGGGCCTCACCCTGCTGACGTACCGGCTGAAGCTGTAGCCGCGCCGACACAACATGTGGGGGCTTCCACAGAGGGGCGCCCCCACATGTATGCTCAGGGCTGCTGTCGCCGCAGGGGAATCCGGTGCGAATCCGGAACTGTCCCGCAACGGTATGAAGTGCACCGATTGGTGTACCTACAAGTCCGAGGGCCTGCCGACAGCGCGCCCGGCTCGACCGAACCGGGCGCCGACACGTCCGGGCCTCGCGGTTGGGCCGGTGGACGCCATGCGGTGCACGAGCTGCCTGCCCTGTCCGGGCCGACGCGTGCGCTGTCCCGCATGCGCCCCTCGCACCCCGCCCCGCCGATGACCGGGCCGAGCGAGGGAGAGCAACCCCCGTGACCATCGCGCCTTCCGCACCGCGCGCCGAGTCCGTTCCGTCCACGGCTCTTCATGGATCTGGCGAAGGTCCCGGGGCCGCACTCCTGCGTACCCTCACCGAACTGACGGCCGACCTGCCCGACACCGACCCCGGCCGGGTCGCCGCCGCCGCGCTGCGCGGCCGCAGCTCCATCGCCGACGAGGCCGAGCTGCGCGGGCTGGCCACCGAGGCCGCCGCGGGGCTCATCTCCGAGGATCCGGCGTACTCCCGCCTCGCCGCCCGCCTGCTGACGCTGGCCGTGGCCGGGGAGGCCGCCGGCCAGGGTGCCACCTCGTTCTCCGCGTCCGTCGCCGTGGGCCACCGCGAGGGCCTGATCGCCGACCGCACCGCCGCGTTCGTCGCGGCCCACGCGGCCCGCCTGGACGCGCTGGTCGAGCACGCGCTCGCCGAGGGCGCCGACGACCGCTTCGGCTTCTTCGGCCTGCGCACCCTGCACAGCCGCTACCTGCTGCGCCACCCGATCACCCGTCAGGTCGTGGAGACCCCGCAGTTCTTCATGCTGCGCGTGGCCTGCGGTCTCGCCGAAACCGGGCCCGACGGTGAGATCGGCGGCGTCCAGGCCGTCGAGGAAGTGGCCTCGCTGTACCGGCTGATGAGCCGCCTCGACTACCTGCCGTCCTCCCCCACGCTCTTCAACTCCGGCACCCGGCACCCGCAGATGTCCTCCTGCTACCTGCTGGACTCCCCGCTGGACGAGCTCGACTCGATCTACGACCGCTACCACCAGGTCGCGCGCCTCTCCAAGCACGCCGGCGGCATCGGCCTCTCGTACTCCCGCATCCGCGCCCGCGGTTCGCTGATCCGCGGCACCAACGGCCACTCCAACGGCATCGTCCCGTTCCTGAAGACCCTCGACGCCTCCGTCGCCGCGGTGAACCAGGGCGGCCGCCGCAAGGGCGCCGCGGCCGTCTACCTGGAGACCTGGCACGCGGACATCGAGGAGTTCCTGGAGCTGCGCGACAACACCGGCGAGGACCAGCGCCGCACGCACAACCTGAACCTCGCCCACTGGGTGCCGGACGAGTTCATGCGCCGCGTGAACGCCGACGCCGACTGGTCGCTGTTCTCCCCGGCCGAGGTCCCCGAGCTGGTGGACCTGTGGGGCGACGACTTCGACGCCGCGTACCGCGAGGCCGAGGCGGCGGGCCTGGCCCGCAAGACCATTCCCGCCCGCGAGCTGTACGGCCGGATGATGCGCACCCTCGCACAGACCGGCCAGGGCTGGATGACCTTCAAGGACGCCTCCAACCGCACGGCGAACCAGACCGCCGAGCCGGGCACCGTCGTCCACTCCTCCAACCTCTGCACCGAGATCATCGAGGTCACCAACGACGGCGAGACGGCCGTCTGCAACCTCGGCTCGGTCAACCTGGGCGCCTTCGTCCTGGCGGAGACCGGCGACATCGACTGGGAGCGCCTGGACGAGACCGTCCGCACCGCCGTGACCTTCCTGGACCGCGTGGTGGACATCAACTTCTACCCGACCGAGCAGGCGGGCCGCTCCAACGCCCGCTGGCGCCCGGTGGGTCTGGGTGCCATGGGCCTCCAGGACGTCTTCTTCCGGCTGAAGCTGCCCTTCGACTCCCCCGAGGCGCGGACGCTGTCCACGAAGCTCTCCGAGCGGATCATGCTCGCCGCGTACGAGGCCTCCTGCGACCTCGCCGAGAAGAACGGCCCGCTCCCCGCCTGGGAGCAGACCCGCACCGCCCGCGGCGTGCTGCACCCCGACCACTACGAGGTCGAGCAGAACTGGCCGGAGCGCTGGGACGCGCTGCGCGCCCGGATCGCGAAGACCGGCATGCGCAACTCGCTGCTCCTCGCCATCGCCCCGACGGCGACGATCGCCTCCATCGCGGGCGTGTACGAGTGCATCGAGCCGCAGGTCTCCAACCTCTTCAAGCGCGAGACGCTGAGCGGTGAGTTCCTCCAGGTCAACGCCTACCTGGTGGCCGAGCTGAAGCGGCTCGGCGTGTGGGACGCCCAGACCCGCGAGGCACTGCGCGAGGCCAGCGGCTCCGTCCAGGGCTTCGGCTGGATCCCGGCCGAGGTGCGCGAGCTGTACCGCACGGCGTGGGAGATCCCGCAGCGCGGCCTGATCGACATGGCGGCGGCCCGTACCCCGTACCTCGACCAGTCGCAGTCGCTGAACCTGTTCCTGGAGACGCCCACCATCGGCAAGCTCAGCTCGATGTACGCGTACGCCTGGAAGCAGGGCCTGAAGACGACGTACTACCTGCGCTCGCGCCCGGCGACGAAGATCGCCCGCGCGGCCTCCGGTTCGGCCGTCCCCGCGCCCGCCTCCGCCGTGCCGGCGTCCGCCACACCGCTTCCGCAGGCCGTCGACGCCGACGCGCTGGCCTGCTCCCTTGAGAACCCCGAGTCCTGCGAGGCCTGCCAGTAATGAGCTCCGCCCACCCGTCACCCGACCACCGCCCCTCAACGACGGCACTTCGTGCCGGCACCCCTGTCACCAAGAACCTGCTGGACCCGGGCTTCGAGCTCACGCTCCGTCCGATGCGCTACCCGGACTTCTACGAGCGCTACCGCGACGCGATCAAGAACACGTGGACGGTGGAGGAGGTCGACCTCCACTCGGACGTCGCCGACCTGGCGAAGCTGACGCCCTCCGAGCAGCACATGATCGGCCGGCTGGTCGCGTTCTTCGCGACGGGCGACTCGATCGTGTCGAACAACCTCGTCCTGACGCTGTACAAGCACATCAACTCCCCGGAGGCGCGCCTGTACCTGTCGCGCCAGCTGTTCGAGGAGGCCGTGCACGTCCAGTTCTACCTGACGCTGCTCGACACCTACCTGCCCAACCCGGACGACCGGGCGGCCGCGTTCGACGCGGTCGAGGAGATCCCCTCGATCCGCGAGAAGGCGCAGTTCTGCTTCAAGTGGATGGACTCGGTCGAGAAGATCGACCGGCTGGAGACGGCCGCCGACCGGCGCCGCTTCCTGCTGAACCTGATCTGCTTCGCCGCGTGCATCGAGGGCCTGTTCTTCTACGGCGCCTTCGCGTACGTGTACTGGTTCCGCTCGCGCGGCCTGCTGCACGGCCTGGCCACCGGCACGAACTGGGTCTTCCGCGACGAGAGCGCCCACATGAGCTTCGCTTTCGAGGTCATCGACACGGTCCGCAAGGAGGAGCCGGAGCTGTTCGACGACGCCCTGCGGCAGCAGGTCACCGACATGCTGCGGGAAGCCGTCGAGGCGGAGCTCCAGTTCGGCCGCGACCTGTGCGGCGACGGCCTGCCGGGCATGAACACCGAGTCGATGCGCGAGTACCTGGAGTGCGTCGCGGACCAGCGCCTGGTCCGTCTCGGCTTCCCGCCGGTGTACGGCTCGCAGAACCCGTTCTCCTTCATGGAGCTCCAGGGCGTGCAGGAGCTGACGAACTTCTTCGAGCGCCGCCCGTCGGCCTACCAGGTCGCGGTCGAGGGCACGGTCGACCTGGACGAGGACTTCTAGTCCCTTCTAGTCCGCGTCTCCGGTCCGGCCCGGCCGGTGTGAGCGCGTCCCCGCTCCCGGGAGATCCGGGGGCGGGGACGCACTGCCGTGGGCACGGCGCCGGACCGACCGGGGTCAACGGCCGGGATCAACGGCCGGGCGCGTGCCGCACGGCGATGCGAGGCGCCGCCGGGCGGGGCCCCCGGCGGGCGTCCCGGACGGTCCGCGGATGCCGCGGGCGTCCCCGGGGCGCGGTGCGGAGTTGGCGGTCGGTGCGGTGGTCGCCGAGGGCTCCGTAGAGGGCCGGGCCGGCGAGCAGTGTCGCGATGGCGAGGACGGTGAGGTAGTCGAAGAACGTGTTCATGACCCCACTCTCGCGACCGCGGCGCACATCGAACAGTGGCAGGACTGTCACGGAAGTACGAATTACTGCCACACTGGAGTCATGCTGAACAACGTGGCCGTGGCCGTGGTGAACGGGGTCGCCCCGTTCGAGATGGGCATCTTCTGCGAGGTCTTCGGGATCGACCGCAGCGCGATGGACCTGCCGACGTACGACTTCGCCGTCTGCGCGATGGAGGACAACCCCCTCTCCGTCGGCGACGGCCATTACAGCCTCACCCTCCCCCACGGGCCCGACCGGCTGGAGGAGGCGGACCTGATCTGCCTCCCCGCCGACCGCGACGCGCCCACCC
Source organism: Streptomyces antarcticus (assembly GCF_026627255.1). GTDB lineage: Bacteria > Actinomycetota > Actinomycetes > Streptomycetales > Streptomycetaceae > Streptomyces > Streptomyces antarcticus. The sequence continues at coordinate 527,524 of NZ_JAPNLM010000001.1, forward strand.
GTGACTACCCGCAGCCGATGCTGGACGCCCTGCACCGGGCCGTGGACCGCGGCGCGCGCGTGCTGAGCGTGTGCAGCGGCGCCTTCATGCTGGGCGCGGCCGGCCTGCTCGACGACCGGCGCTGCACCACGCACTGGATGCACGCCCCGGCCCTGGCCCGCCGCTACCCGCGGGCGCGGGTCGACCCCGACGTGCTGTACGTGGACGAGGGCCCGGTGATCACCTCGGCGGGCACGGCCTCCGGGATCGACGCGTGCCTGCACGTCGTACGGCAGGAGCAGGGCGCCGAGGTGGCCAACACCATCGCGCGCCGGATGGTCGTCCCCCCGCACCGGGACGGCGGCCAGGCCCAGTACATCCAGCGGCCGCTCCCCCGCACCTCCTGCGACACGGTCGGCGAGGTGATCGCGTGGATGGCGCGCCACCTGGCGGACGAGATCAGCGTCGAGCAGCTCGCGGAGCGTGCCCACCTGTCCCCCCGCACGTTCGCCCGCCGTTTCCTCCAGGAGACCGGGAGCACCCCGTACCAGTGGGTGCTGCGTCAGCGGGTCCTGCTCGCCCAGGAGCTGCTGGAGTCCACCGACGAGACGGTCGACGCTATCGCCGGGCGCTGCGGCTTCGGCAACGCGGCCGCGCTGCGCCACCACTTCCTGCGGGCCCTGGGCACGACCCCGAACTCGTTCCGCCGGGCCTTCCGGGGGCCCCGGGCGGTGGCCTGACCGGCCTCCCGCAGGCGTGGACCCCGCTGCCCGTACGCGCGGACCCCGATCGGTTGACCGATATGCGACTGGCCGAAACCGTGGGAACAGTTGACCCAAACCGGCCCCATTCGTAGCCGGTCGATGACGTACGGTGAGCATTGCCCGGCCCGACCGCCCGCACAGCGCCCGGGCCCCGCACCTCTCACCAAGCCCAGGAGGGCCTGTATGTCCCGTACCGCTCGCATTCTCACCGCCGCCGCGTTCGCCGCGCTGCTCGTCGGTGGTGCGGCCGCCACCGCGTCCGCGGACAGCGGCTGGGGTGCCGCTCCCGCCGACAGTGGCTGGGGTTCGGCCCCCGCCGACAGCGGCTGGGGGGCCAAGCCCGCGGACAGCGGCTGGGGTTCGGCAGGCAAGTAGCCCGCCGCCGCGCGCCGCGGCGTACGCGCCGCGCCGGCCGCCTCCGACGCACACGGCAGGGCCCCGCTCCTCTCCCGGAGCGGGGCCCTGTCGACGTGTGCGCGGCGGCCGGAGCCCGGCGCCCGTACCGGTCAGGCGTTCGGAACGGTCTCGTAGCGCGGGGTGCCCTCTTCCATCTGCCGCAGCGCGTCCTTGCGGTCGCGCTTCGAGAGCCGGTCGATGTACAGGTACCCGTACAGGTGGTCGGTCTCGTGCTGCAGGCAGCGCGCGAAGTAACCGCTTCCGCGCACCTTGATCGGGTTGCCCCGGGCGTCCTGGCCGGTGACCTCGGCGTAGTCCGGGCGGGCCAGCGAGGCGTACGCCGTCGGGACCGACAGGCAGCCCTCGTTGGAGTCGTCGAGGACCCGTGCGCCCGTCGGCAGCTCCACGAGCTTGGGGTTGACCACGACACCGGTGTGCCGGTTGCCGTCGTCGTCCGGGCAGTCGTAGACGAAGACCTTCGCGTCGACGCCGATCTGGTTCGCGGCCAGGCCCACGCCCTCGGCGGCCTTCTGGCTGGCGAACATGTCGTCGATCAGCTGCGCCAGCTCGTCGCCGAACTCGGTGACGTCCTTGCACTCCCGGTGCAGGACCGGGTTGCCGACCACCGTGATCGGACGGGCGGTGCCACGCTCGCGGTGGGCGAGCTCGCGCTCCGCACAGCCCTCGGTGTCCACGACGTACCCGTCGTTCAGGTTCTCGACGACCTCGTTCTCCTGCTGCGCCATGTCCGCCGTACGCCTTCCGTAAGTCCTGGCACCGATGGTCGCCAATGGCCACCGATGTGCCCGTACAGCCTACGGCCCCGGCTCAGCAGACTTCTTCGAGATCCCGCCACTCACGGCTGTCCGGACTGTCGGCGACCCAGCCGTCGAGCAGCCCGCGCACCAGGCCGGCCGGCGCCGCGATCCCGCATTCCCGCTCCGGCACCCACAGCGAACCGGAGCCGGCCGTACGGTGCCCCAGCGGCCCGGGGTGTCCCGGCTCGCTGTGGTCGTGCGGGTCCAGGTGCTCCCCGTCGCCCTCGTCGCTCGGCATCTCGCTCTCCGAGCAGGTGCGGCACAGCAGCCGCACCGACGAGGACCAGTCCTCGGCGGCGAAGCCCGCGTCCGACGCCAGCTGCTCCAGCGCGTCACGGTCCGCCTCGGTCGCCGCCTCCAGCAGCACCACCCAGGTCGGCACCGGCGACGGCGCCCACAGCTCGATCTCGTCGAAGACCGGGTACGAGGGGCCGGCCGCGGTCACCCGCTCCCCGTGCGGCACCCCGTCGTGGAGCACGACCTCGCCCCAGCGCCGCCCGGACGACGGCAGCGGGATCGACAGGACCTCCAGCCGGGCCGGGTCCAGCCGGCGGCCCCAGACCACCTCGGCCTCGCCCTCGGGCGACAGCCGCACGGCGGCGCTGCCCAGCTCCATGCCAACCGGCTCGCCGCCGGACTTCCCGCCCGCTCCCGAGCCGTGGGAGTCCCCGGGCACCTTCAGCCCGTACGCCTGCCAGGCCCTGCGGGCCAGCGGCCAGTCCTGCAGCGCGGTGGCCGCGATCCCGACGTTCCACCAGTCCGGGGCGCCGGCCTCGCGGTCCAGCAGGGCCACGGCGCGCAGCCCGGCGGCCCGCGCCTGCTCCCAGTCGTGCCGGAACTTGTGCAGCAGGGCCAGATTGAACCAGGACTCGGACAGCCACGGTTCCAGGTCCGCCGCTCTGGTCAGCAGCGCTCCCGCGTCCTCGTACCGACCGTCTCCGATCAGCGTGAACGCGCGGTCGGTGGCCTGCCGCCACGAGGCGGAGGGCCGATGGCGTACCTTTCCGAAGATCCTCACGATTCCCGCCTGCCGGTCCAACGGTGCAGCCTTGCGGACACTTCACGGTCCCTCTTACTGGCATCCAACCATGCCCGCTCGGACGGCCGCTCATTACCCATGGGTTACCCAGGCGGGACGGGAACAACTCTGTCATGTCCCTCCCTGGCCAGAACCCTCGCCAGAGACTCCACGACCTCCGGCTCGTAGTCCCGCCCGGTGCCCAGCCGCAACTGCTCCAGGGCGGCCAGTGAGCCGCCCGGGTGACGACTGCCCGCGACCAGGTCGTCGTACGCGTTCACCGCGCGCACGATCCGGGCGGCCACCGGCTGATCCCGGTACGGATCGGCCTGCCGCTCCACCACCACCGCGACCGCGGCGGGCACCCCGGTCTGCCGGGCCACCTCCCCGCCCAGCCCGGCGATCCGGCGGGCCTCGGCGGCGGGCAGCTCGGCGGTCGCCCCGTCCGGGACCGGGTCGACCAGGGACAGCTGGCCGATGTCGTGCATCAGGGCGGCGTACTCCAGCACGGTGAGCTCCCGCTCCGACAGGCCCAGCTCCCGGCCGACGGCGCAGCTGAGCGAGGCGACCCGGCGGGAGTGGCCCGGCCGGGTGTATCCGGCGATCTCGGTGGCCCGGGCCAGGGAGGTGATGGTCTGGCGGTAGGTGGTGCGGATCGCGGTGATCCGGTGGAAGGACATCTGGGTCAGCAGCAGGGGCACGCTGAAGACGGGCAGGGCCCACAGCCCGGCGACGGCCACGCCCAGGGCCATGACGACCCCGGTGGCGCAGATCGCCGAGCCGATGCCCCGCTGGGCGCGCAGCTCGTCGCGCAGCAGCGGCCCGTACGGCCATCCGGTCCGGGCCCCGGCCAGGGCCGCGGCGAGTACGGCGTCGCACAGGGCGGTGAGGAAGAGCAGGAAGAGCAGGAAGAGGACCAGGTACGGACTCTGGCCGAGCCACTGCTCCAGCCGGCCGGAGTTGTAGAGCGGCTGGAAACAGGCGGCGGCGAACGCGACGGTCAGGACCCGGCGGGCCACGTGGTCGAAGGCGGGGCCGCTGCCCCGGGCGATGTGCGGGACGACGCCGACGAGGGCGGCGGCGACCACCACCGCGACGGTCTGGAGGACCCCGTGGTGGGAGGGCAGCCCGGCGTTCTGCCCGAGCAGGGCGTACGCGAGGGCTCCGGCGGAGCCGAGCGGGGCGGGCCGGCGGTCCTCGGCCGGTACGGGCCCGGGGCACTCGGCGAAGGCGTCGGCGCGGCCGGCGGCGCGGGGGCCGGGGCGCCGGTCGCGGCGGGCGAGCTCGCCGACCGTGACGAGGGTGCCGAAGGCCAGGGCCACGCCGGGCTCCAGGACCCCGTTCCACAGGGTGTGCCCGAGGGCCGCGACGGTGATGAGCGCGGCGGCCCCGCGGACGCTCCACGCGGCGGCCCCGCGGACGCTCCACGCACCCCCCGCCCGGTAGCCCCACACGGCGCCCCGCCGGGGAGCGCCCATCGCGCCCCGGGGGCTCCGGTCCCCGCCCCGCCGGGGGCTCCGGTCCGCGGTCCCCTTCACGCTCCGGCTCCCGGACCGCGCCGGTCGCCGGCGGGCCGGAAGGTTCCTGCTCGGGCCCCGCCGGGCGGCCCGCCGGGGCCCTTGAACGGCCGGCCCGCGCCCTGGAAGACGGCCCGGTCCCCGTTCCCCGGCTGGTCCGGGGCGGCGGCGTCGCGCCCCTGGGCCGGGAGCCCCGGCAGCCCCGCACCGGCGCCGCCCCCACCGGCGGCAGGACCGCCGCCCGGGCCATGGCCCGAGCCGCCGCCCGCACCGCCGCCCGGGCCGGGGCCGGTCGGCGCCGGTCCGGGAGCGCCGATCACCTGGAGGTCCTCGTCGGAGGTGACCACGGGATGCCAGCCGTGCCGCCCGATGGCCTCGGTCAGCGCCAGCACCACGGCCGGGTCGAACTGCGCCCCCGCGCAGCGCTCCAGCTCGGCCAGGGCGGTCGGCACCGGGCGGGCCCGGCTGTAGGAGCGGGTGGAGGTCATCGCGTCGAAGGCGTCGGCCACCGCCACCACCCGGGCCAGTACCGGGATCTGGTCGCCGGTCAGCCCGTACGGGTATCCGGAGCCGTCGATCCGCTCGTGGTGGTGCAGGATCGCGGACCGCGCCTCCCCCAGGAAGCCGATGCCGCGCACCATCTCGTGCCCGTACTCGGGGTGCAGTTCGATGATCCGGCGCTCCTCGGGGGTGAGCGGCCCGTCCTTGCGCAGCAGCCGGGTGGGGACTCCGAGCTTGCCGACGTCGTGCAGGATCCCGGCGATGCGGACGACTTCGAGGCGGTCCTCGGCCATGCCCAGCTCGCGGGCGATCATCGCGGAGGCCTGGCCGACCCGCTCGCTGTGGCCGCGCGTGTAGCGGTCCTTGATGTCGACGGCCTGGACCAGGGCGCGGATGGTGGCCCGGTGGGCGGCGCGCTCGCGGTGGTACTGGGCGAAGACCCAGCAGGAGATGTACATCGGCAGCAGGACCAGGAGCGCGGCCGTCAGCCCGTACGGGCTGCGCCACATGACGGCCATCATCAGCCCGGCCAGACCGTGCACGCAGTGCGGGGCGAGGGACCGGGTGAGCGGCCCGCGCCAGGCCGTGGCCGCGGGACGGCGCTCGGCGGTGACCAGGACGCCCCCGTCGAGGGCGGTGAGCACGAGGCAGAAGACGACGGCGGCGGCGGCCGCGGGGAGCAGTACGTACGGGAAGTCGGCGAGCCAGACGCCCGGTCCGGAGGCCCCGGAGGAGACGGCGGAGCCCGCGGGCCCGGCGGCCGCGCCCCGCGAGCCGAGCGCGGCCGGGCCGCCCAGCAGCCCGAACGCCTGCCCGGCGGCCCAGGCGGCCATCGCCTGCTGCGCGCAGTGCCACACCCGGCGCACCCGGACGGGCCGCTCGGCCACGGTCCCGGCGAGGCCGCCGGGGACCGCGACGAGCGCGGCGGACGCGGGCGGCAGCAGGAACACGGCGGCGAGCAGGACGGGGAAGAAGGAGCCGATGCCGTCGGGGACCCGTGCGCCCAGCAGCGGGCAGAACCTGACGAGTTCGCAGCCGAGGTAGAGCACGGACAGCAGGGCCACCGCCGCCCAGGGGGTGGCGGCGCCGGTGAGTGCGGGGGTGACGCAGGCGAGGGCCGCGAGGACGCCGCAGAGGATGTATGCGCGCGCCGCCGGCGGAAGTGCCCGCATGGCGCTCTCCTCCCCTGTGCCGTCCAAGCCGGGTACCGAATCCAACCAGTACCGAATGGGGAGACTAGGCGGGCCCCGATCCCGGCGGGCCACATTTCCGCATTGCGCCAAGCGGACGCCCCCGGATTCGCACCTTCGGGTGAACGAGGTGCCTTTCCGGGGGCGGTGGTTCGAACGGCGTCAGCCGGTGACCGGACCAGCCGACGGCCGGATCAGCCGGTGGCCGGGTTGTCGGCGGTGACGTCGTGGTCCGGCACCGCCTGGCCCGACCGGATCAGCTCGATCCGGCCCATGACCTTCGAGCGCAGGTCGCTCGGCACGTCGTCGGACCCGCAGCAGCGCTTGACCAGCTTCTTCACGGCCTGCTCCAGGCCGTACTTCTCAAGGCAGGGGTTGCACTCGCCGAAGTGTGTCTCGAACTTCGTGCAGTCGCTGTCGGGCATCTCGTGGTCGAGAAACTCGTACAGGTGGTCCAGGACCTCAGCGCACTCCGTCTCGTGCGGCTCTCCGCAACTCATGAGCCCGAGCCTTTCCGGTCGTTCGACTCTCCCCCGCCGGCGGGCACCAGCCCGCGCTCGCGGGCGTAGTCCTCCAACATTCCGCGGAGTTGACGGCGGCCACGGTGCAGTCGCGACATGACCGTACCGATGGGTGTACCCATGATGTCCGCGATCTCCTTGTACGCAAAGCCCTCGACGTCGGCGAGATAGACCGCGATGCGGAACTCCTCCGGAATGGCCTGAAGGGCTTCCTTCACATCCGAATCGGGCAGGTGGTCGAGCGCCTGCGACTCGGCGGAGCGCAGTCCGGTCGACATGTGCGACTCGGCGCGCGCAAGCTGCCAGTCCTCGATCTCCTCCGCGGCGCTGCGCTGGGGCTCGCGCTGCTTCTTGCGGTAGGAGTTGATGAACGTGTTGGTCAGGATGCGGTAGAGCCAGGCCTTCAGGTTGGTGCCCTCGCGGAACTGGTGGAAGGACGCGTATGCCTTCGCGTACGTCTCCTGGACCAGGTCCTCGGCGTCGGCCGGGTTGCGCGTCATGCGCAGCGCGGCCGAGTACATCTGGTCGAGGTACCCGAGGGCATCCCGCTCGAAGCGCGCGTTGCGCTCCGGGGTCGTCTCCTCCGCGTGGCCTTCGTCGGTCCCAGCGACAGGACCCACCTCCTCCGACAGCGTGGCGGCTCCGAAAGCGGATCCGCTCGCATCGGAGAATAGTCGACCTTCCCTGCCCTCCGCCGCTCGAAGCGAGCCGCGCTTGGGCCCGGGCAGCACCGTCCAGTCCAGGTCAGCGGCCTGCCTGTGGTTCTGGCTGATGACCTGGGTCATGCGCTTCCTCTCCTCGGGCGAATTTCCGTGCGTACCGACATCCGGGACAACAGAAGGGCCGTACGGCGCATTCCCCGGCGGGCGGCGGGTGTCGCGCCCCGCCGTGCCGCGGGAAGGCGGTGCGCGCGCCGGTCCCGGAATCCGCCGCGGGAACGTGCCGGGTCGCCGGTCAGGGGACGAGCCGCTCCAGCCATCCGCCCACCGCGTCGGTGATCACGTCGAGGGCCTGCCGCTGGGTGGTCGGCGCCCGCTTCAGGACCGCGAAGCCGTGGTCGCCGCCGGGCACCTCGACGAGCTCGTACGGGTCCTGCCCGCCCGGCGCCGGGAACTCCCCGGGGCGTCCGAAGGCGTCCCGGCCGCCCTGCACCACGAGGACGGGCCGGCCGGCGCCGAGCAGCTCGTCGGCGCGGGACTTCTCGGGGCGGCCGGGCGGGTGCAGCGGGAACGCCAGCGCGAGCACCCCGGCGGCGCCGAGGGAGGCGGCGGTCCGGCAGGCCACCCGGGCCCCGGCGCTGCGGCCGCCCGCGACCACCGGCAGTCCGGGGCGTGCGAGCACCGGCCAGAGCCCGCGCCAGCCCTCGTCCAGCACCTTGGGCGCGGCGGCCACCTTCTTCCCGGCGACCCGCCAGGGCTGCTCGACCAGGGCCACGGTGATCCCGCGCGCGGGCAGGGCGGCGGCCAGTGCCTGGAGGTCGCGGGCCTCGATGCCGCCGCCGGCGCCGTGGCCGACGGCGAGCACGAGGCGGGCGGCGGGGGCGGTGTGCCAGGTGACGCGGGCCTCGCCGGGCGGGGTGTCGACGCTTTCGGTACGCGGGGTCATGCGCCGATCATGCCGGGTCGGCGCCGGTCAGAAGAGCGTCGCCTCTTCCGGCGCGGCCAGCTCGTCCAGCAGCTCGGGGCCGTTGTTGCGGACGTTGCTGACGGCGGTGGAGACGGGGTAGGCCCGCATCAGCCCGCCCGGCGGCGGCGCCAGCAGTTCCCGCAGTTCGTCGGCGTCGGTACGGGCGGGGTCCAGCCAGGCGTCCCAGCGGTCGGGGGTGAGCATGAGCGGCATCCGGGGGTGGATGTCGGCGAGCGAGGCGGGTCCCTCGGCGGGGGCCACGCCCAGCGGCCCGGTCTCGGCCTCGGCGGTGATCACCGAGCAGGTCGCCCACCAGGCCCGGGGGTGGTCGGCGGGCAGGGTCGCGTCGCGCCAGAACTCGTACAGGCCGGCCATGGCGAAGACGGAGCCGTCGGCGGGCAGCACGAAGTACGGCTGCTTGCGCGCCCGCTTCTTCTTCCCCTCGACCTCCAGCTGCCGCTCGTCGTGGGCGGTGACCCACTCGTAGTAGCCGTCGGCGGGGACGATGCAGCGGCGCTGTGCGAACGGCCGCCGGAACGACGGCTTCTCGTGCAGCGTTTCGGACCGGGCGTTGATCATCCGGGCGGCGCCGTCGGGGTTCTTGGCCCAGGACGGCACCAGCCCCCACTTCAGGACGCGGAGCTGGCGAACCGGACGCGGGTCCGGAGCGTCTCTCACGGGACGGTCGAGGACGACGAGGACCTCTTTGGTCGGCGCCACGTTCCAGTCGGGCTCCAGGGACTCCTCCGGCTCCCACTTCTCGACGCCGAAGGCCTCCACGAGGTCCTCGGGGCTCCGACTCGCCGCATACCGTCCGCACATGGCTGCCACACTGCCATGGCGCCCGACCACCACCGCAAGGAGTCCGCCACTTCATGGACAGCAGCTCGACGGCCGGCCTCTGGGACCGGCTCACGGGGATACAGACGGCGCCCGACCTGTGGCTGGTGATCGTGACGGGGCTCGCGGCGCTGGCCGCCGTGGGGCCGCGACCGCTGTGGCGGCTCTCGCGCAACGCCGTCACCATCGCGCACGAGGGCGGGCACGGCCTGCTGGCGTTGCTCACGGGGCGCCGCCTGGACGGGATACGCCTGCACTCCGACACCAGCGGCGTCACCGTCAGCCGGGGCAAGCCGACCGGCCTCGGCATGATCCTGACCGCGGCCGCCGGGTACACCGCGCCCTCGCTGCTCGGGCTGGGCGGGGCCGCGCTGCTGTCCGCGCACCGGATCACGCTGCTGCTGTGGGCGGCGACCGCCCTGCTCGTGGTGATGCTGGTGATGATCCGCAACGCGTACGGGGCCCTGACGGTGGTCCTGACCGGCGGAACCTTCCTGCTGGTGTCCTGGCTGGCGCCGGCGCAGGTCCAGGCCCTCTTCGCGTACGCGGTGGTGTGGTTCCTGCTGCTGGGCGGGGTGCGGCCGGTCTTCGAGCTCCAGGGCAAGCGGCGCCACGGCGGCGCACCGGATTCCGACGCCGACCAGCTGGGGCGCCTCACGCACGTCCACCCGGTGGTGTGGCTGGTCCTCTTCCACGTCGTCGCGCTCTGCTCGCTCGTCGGCGGCGGCCGCTGGCTGCTCGGCCTCTGAGACGGCGTCGCGATCAAGATCCGGCGCCGGGCGGAGCCACTAAAGTGGGGGCCATGACCGATTCCCCCGCGCTCCCCGCCCTCTGGCCCGCTCCGCTCGCCGAAGCGGCCGTACACGCCACCGTCACGGTGCCCGGGTCCAAATCGGTCACCAACCGGGCCCTGGTCCTGGCCTCCCTCGCCTCCGAGCCCGGCTGGGTGCGCCGTCCGCTGCGTTCGCGCGACTCCCAGCTGATGTCCGACGCCCTGCGCGCGATGGGCGTGGGCATCGAGGAGACCGTGTCCTCCAGCTCCGCCGGGGACGGCGCGAGCGGCGAGGCCTGGCGGGTCATCCCGGCGGCGCTGCACGGCCCGGCCACGGTCGACGTCGGCAACGCGGGTACGGTCATGCGCTTCCTGCCGCCCGTCGCCACCCTCGCCGCGGGCGACATCCGCTTCGACGGCGACCCCCGCTCCTACGAGCGTCCGCTGGGCCAGGTCATCACCGCGCTGCGCTCGCTGGGCGCCCGGATCGACGACGACGGCCGGGGCGCGCTGCCGCTGACGGTCCACGGCGGCGGGGCCCTGGAGGGCGGGGTCGTCGAGATCGACGCGACCAACTCCTCCCAGTTCGTCTCCGCGCTGCTGCTCTCCGCCCCGCGCTTCAACCAGGGCGTCGAGGTGCGGCACGTGGGCACCAACCTGCCGTCGATGCCGCACATCCGGATGACCGTGGAGATGCTGCGCGCGGCGGGCGCGCAGGTGGACACCCCGGAGGCCGGCGGCGAGAAGAACGTGTGGCGGGTCTCCCCCGGCGCGCTGCTCGGCCGCGACATGGTCGTGGAGCCGGACCTCTCCAACGCCCAGCCCTTCATGGCGGCCGCTCTGATCACCGGCGGCACGGTCACGATCCCGGACTGGCCGCGACGCACCACGCAGCCCGGCGACGCGCTGCGCCGGATCTTCACCGAGATGGGCGGCTCCTGCGAGCTGACCGACGACGGCCTGGTCTTCACCGGCACCGGCACGATCCACGGCATCGACGTGGACCTGGGCGAGGTCGGCGAGCTCACCCCGGGCATCGCCGCGGTGGCGGCCCTGGCCGACTCGGAGTCGGTCCTGCGCGGGGTCCAGCACCTGCGCCTGCACGAGACGGACCGGCTGGCCGCGCTCACCAAGGAGATCAACGCGCTCGGCGGCGACGTCACCGAGACCGCGGACGGGCTGCACATCCGGCCGCGCGCGCTGCACGGCGGCACCTTCCACACGTACGACGACCACCGGATGGCCACCGCGGGCGCGGTGCTCGGCCTGGCGGTGGACGGGGTGCTCATCGAGAACGTGGCGACGACCGCCAAGACCCTGCCGGACTTCCCTGCGATGTGGGCGGACATGCTCGCCTCGACGCCCGGCGCGCCCGCGGCCTCCGGCACCGCCGGTGCCGGTGCCTCCGGTGCCGGTGCCTCCGGTGCCTCCAGGACGTCCCCCGGCGGCCCATCCCGGGCCGGAGCGGGTGCGGGAGCGTAGGGCCCGTCATGCGCAGGTACGGCAAGAACACCGACGAGGACGACATCCGGTCCCGCCCCAACCGCAAGGGCAACCGGCCCCGGACCACCATCCGGCCCAAGCACGAGGACGCCTCGGAGGGCTTCGTCCTCACCGTCGACCGCGGCAGGCTGACCTGTCTGGTCGAGGACCGCACCGTGCACGCGATGAAGGCCCGCGAGCTGGGCCGCAAGGCGGCGGTGGTCGGCGACCGGGTCTGGATCGTCGGTGACCTCTCCGGCAAGAAGGACACCCTCGCCCGGATCGTGCGGATCGAGGAGCGCCGCTCGGTCCTGCGGCGCACCGCGGACGACGACGACCCGTACGAGCGGGTGGTCGTCGCCAACGCCGACCAGCTCGCGATCGTCACGGCCCTGGCCGATCCGGAGCCGCGGCCTCGCATGATCGACCGCTGCCTGGTGGCGGCGTACGACGCGGGGCTGGAGCCCCTGCTGGTGCTCACGAAGTCCGACCTGACGTCCGCCGACAAGATCCTGGAGATCTACTCGACCTTCGGCCTGAACTACGTCGTCACCAACCGCGAGGAGCTGGCGACGGGCAACGCCGCCGAGCGGGTGCGCGAGCGCCTCAACGGCCGGATCACCGCCTTCGTCGGGCACTCGGGCGTCGGCAAGACCACCCTGGTGAACTCGCTGGTCGCCGAGGGCCGCCAGCGCGCCACCGGGCACGTCAACGCGGTCACCGGCCGCGGCCGTCACACCACCACCTCGGCGCTGGCCCTGCCGCTGCCCTCGGGCGACGGATGGGTCATCGACACCCCGGGCGTGCGCTCCTTCGGCCTGCACCACGTGGACCCGTCCCGGGTGATCCTGGCCTTCCCCGACCTGGTGCCCGGTACGGAGGGGTGCCCGCGCGCCTGCAGCCACCACGAGCCGGGCTGCGCGCTCGACAAGTGGGTGGAGGACGGCCACGCGGACCAGGCCCGGCTGTATTCGCTGCGGCGGCTCCTGGAGACCCGCGAGCGCCGCGACGGCGACTGACCGGCCCTGCGGCGGCCTGCCGCAGCACTCCGGCGGGGTTTGCGGACGGCCACGCCTGGTAAATGCATAAGCGCACCAAGTGGCGCGCAGGCCCCGGGCCGGACTCCGGCCCCGGCCGCGCCACGTGAGGCGGGGAGGCATTCGACATGGCGTGGCTGCTGGTCGTGGTCGCGGGGATCCTGGAGACCGGTTTCGCGGTCTGCCTCAAGCTGTCCCACGGGTTCACCCGGCTCTGGCCGACCATCGCCTTCGCGTGCTTCGCGCTCGGCAGCTTCGGCCTGCTGACGCTGGCGCTCAAGAAGCTGGACGTCGGCCCGGCGTACGCGGTGTGGACGGGCATCGGAGCGGCCGGGACGGCGATCTACGGCATGGTCTTCCTCGGCGACCTGGTCTCCACCCTCAAGCTCGTCTCGATCTCGCTGGTCATCCTGGGCGTCATCGGTCTCCAGCTGTCCGGGTCGGGTCACTGAGCAGCCGCAGCATCTCCCGCGCGTCCGGTTCCTCCCCGGGGGCGATCACGTAGGACAGGGCGAGCCGTACGACCAGCTCGCACCGCCGGGCGTCCTCCCGGGGGGCCAGCGCTCCGGCGGCCCGGTCGCGCACGGCGCGCGCCAGCTCTCCCGGCCCCGGCGCCCGCCCGGCGGCGGGCAGCCGCGGGTCCCAGGCCCCGGTGAGCAGGGCCCGTACGAGGGGATGCGCGCGCGCCGCCCGTACGGTCCACTCCGCGACGGCGGCGAGCCGTTCGGCGTCCGCGGCCGGAGCGGACAGGGCCCGGTCCACCCCGTCGAGGTACCGGTCGGCCTCCCGCCGGATCAGGGCGCGGCCCAGCCCGGCCTTGCCCCCGAACTCGTTGTAGAGGGTCTGGCGGGACACTCCGGCGGCCGCGGCCACCTCGACCATCGTGACGGCGGGCCAGGGCCGGGCCGAGAGCACCGCTCCCGCCGCGTCCAGTAAGGACTCCCGGGCTGCCGGCATGGGTCGCCTCCCCCCTCCGGGCGTCCCGACGGGCTTTCCCGCCGGACCCCCTCCGCCAGAGTTGACGGGGCGACAGATCCTGTCAAGGGCGCGTCCCGGGCGCGGAGGCGGCCGCGATACTGTTCGGCCATGTCCGAGTATGACGATGACCTGCGCCTTGCCCTCGACCTCGCCGACGCGGCGGACGCCGCCACGATGGAGCGTTTCCGTGCCCTCGACCTGGTGGTCGAGACGAAGCCGGACATGACCCCGGTGAGCGAGGCCGACAAGGCCGCGGAGGAGATCATCCGGGCCGGAATCGCGGCCGCCCGCCCCGGCGACGCGATCCTGGGCGAGGAGTACGGCCTGGAGGGATCCGGTCCGCGCCGCTGGGTCGTGGACCCGATCGACGGCACGAAGAACTACGTGCGGGGGGTCCCGGTGTGGGCCACCCTGATCTCCTTGATGGCCGAGGACGCCGACGGCGTGTTCCGCCCGGTGGTCGGCGTGGTGTCCGCGCCGGCGCTGGGCCGCCGCTGGTGGGCGGCGCAGGGCGGCGGCGCGTTCGCGGGCGGCGCGCTCGGCGCGACGACGGCGATCGGCGTCTCGAAGGTGGCCGGGCTGGGTGACGCCTCGTTCGCGTACTCCTCGCTGACCGGCTGGGAGGAGCAGGGCCGCCTCCCCGGCTTCCTGGACCTGACCCGCGCCTGCTGGCGCACGCGCGGCTACGGGGACTTCTGGCCGTACATGATGGTCGCCGAGGGTTCGCTGGACCTGTGCGCCGAGCCGGAGCTGAACCTGTGGGACATGGCCGCCATCGCGGTGGTGGTCCAGGAGGCGGGCGGCCGCTTCACCAGCCTGGACGGGGCCGACGGGGTGCACGGCGGGAACGCGGCGGCCTCGAACGGGCTGCTCCACGAGGAGATGCTGGGGCTGCTGCGCCCGCGCGCCTGATCCCCGCTCCGGCGCGGACGCGCGGGCACGGTGCGCGCTACGCGCCTCCTTGTCGGCCTCCCCCGTCCGTGGGAATCTGAGGATCCGCCCGCTTGTGCCTTTGTGAATGACTTCTCAATCGGCACCCACCCAAGCGGGCGGACTCACCCCAGGAGGTGGCTCTCTTCATGCTCGTCCGCGACGCTATGAGCTCCGTGATCCTCACCCTCGGACCCGCGCACACCCTTCGTCAGGCGGCCTGCCTGATGTCCGCCCGGCGCGTGGGCGCGGCCGTCGTCCTCGACCCCGAGCACAGCGGGGTCGGCATCCTGACCGAGCGCGACATCCTCAACTCCATCGGCGCGGGGCACGACCCCGACCGCGAGTCCGTGGGGGCCCACACGACCAACAACGTCGTCTTCTGCACCCCGGAGGCCACCGTGCAGGAGGCCGCCGAGGCCATGGTGCACGGGGGCTTCCGGCATCTGATCGTGCTGGAGCACGGCGGCCCGGTGGGCATAGTCTCCGTGCGCGACGTGATCCGCTGCTGGGTCCCGGTCCGGCGACGCACGGCCGAACTGGCGGGCCGAACCGGCGGGCTGAACGGGCCGGCCGAACCGGCGGGCCGAACGGCCTGACCAGCCGGCGGGCCGAACGGCAGGAGGGCCGGACCCCCGTCGGGGATCCGGCCCTCCTTGTTCCGGCGAGCGGCGGGGTTCTAGCCGCGGAGGGCCTGGACCGCGGCGTCCAGCCGCTTGCCGAAGTCGCCGTCCGCCTGGCGGAAGTTGTTGACCGCGCGCTCGGCGATGTCGTCGCGGGAGACCTTGGCGATGAAGCCGGCCAGGTTCTCCACGAGACGGGACTTCTCGTCCTCCGAGTACAGGCGGTACAGGTTGCCCGCCTGGACGAAGTCGTTGTCCTCGCGGTGGACCGGCGCGGCGTGGTTGCCGGTGCCGCCGGTCAGCGGGACGGGCTGCCACAGCGGGCGGTCCGTCTGGTGCGGGCCGCCGAAGCTGTTGGGCTCGTAGTTCTTCGCACCCTTGTGGCGGCCGTCGTACAGGTGACCGTCGCGGGAGTTCGTCCGCGCCTCGGTGGCGTGCGGGCGGTTCACCGGCAGGTGGTCGGCGTTGACGCCGACACGGTAGCGGTGGGCGTCGCCGTAGCCGAAGAGGCGGCCCTGGAGCATCTTGTCCGGGGACGGGCCGATGCCGGGAACGAAGTGCGCCGGGGAGAAGACCGACTGCTCGACCTCGGCGAAGACGTTCTCCGGGTTGCGGTTGAGCTCCAGCTTGCCGATCTCGACCGGCGGGTAGTCCTCGTGCGGCCACACCTTGGTGAGGTCGAACGGGTTGAAGCGGTACTCGGCGGCCTCGGCGGCCGGCATCACCTGGACCTGCACGGTCCAGCTCGGGAAGTCACCGCGCTCGATGGACTCGCGCAGGTCGCGCTGGTGCGAGTCGGGGTCCTCGCCGGCGAGCCGGTTGGCCTCGGCCTGGGTGAGGTTCTTGATGCCCTGGTCGGTCTTGAAGTGGTACTTGACCCAGAAGACCTCGCCCGCCTCGTTGTTCCACTGGAACGTGTGCGAGCCGAAGCCGTTCATGTGGCGGTAGGACGCCGGGATGCCGCGGTCGCCGAACAGCCATGTCACCTGGTGGGTCGACTCGGGCGACAGACCCCAGAAGTCCCAGACGTTGTCCGCCTCCTGCGAGCCCGTGTACGGGTCGCGCTTCTGGGTGTGGATGAAGTCGGGGAACTTGATGGCGTCCCTGATGAAGAACACCGGGGTGTTGTTGCCGACGAGGTCGTAGTTGCCCTCTTCGGTGTAGAACTTCAGCGCCCAGCCGCGGGGGTCGCGCACCGCGTCGGCGGAGCCGAGGTTGCCGGCGACCGTGGAGAAGCGCAGGAAGGTCTCGGTCTCCTTGCCGACCTCGGACAGGAACGCCGCCCGGGTCCACTGCGAGACATCGCGGGTCAGCGTGAAGGTGCCGTACGCGCCGGCGCCGCGGGCGTGGACCACGCGCTCCGGGATGCGCTCGCGGTTGAAGTGCGCGAGCTTCTCCAGCAGCAGCTGGTCCTGGACCAGTACGGGGCCGCCGGCGCCGGCGGTCTCGCTGTTCTGGTTGTCGGCGACCGGAGCCCCGGCCTCCGTGGTGAGCGGTCCCTGCGTCACGTGCGCCTCCTGCGTCATTCCTGAGTCCTGCATGTCCCGTCCTCGGCCTGAGCCGTACTCGATCCTACAATGGACATTGTCTAAGTCAAGCAGATATCCAAATCCATACCGGTTCGGGAGTTACACCGAGTTCCGTCGCTGTTAGGCTGGCGCTCATGAGTGACCTTCTGGAACGACTTCGCGGACGCGGCTGGCGCATGACGGCCCAGCGGCGCGTCGTGGCCGAGGTGCTCGACGGTGACCACGTTCACCTGACGGCCGACGAGGTGCACGCGCGCGCCGTGGCCAAACTGCCCGAGATCTCCCGCGCGACCGTCTACAACACCCTGGGCGAGCTCGTCACCCTCGGCGAGGTCCTGGAGGTCTCCACGGACCGCCGCGCCAAGCGGTACGACCCCAACGCCCACCGGCCGCACCAACACCTGGTCTGCGCCCGGTGCGGTGCGATCCGCGACGTCCACCCGGCGGGCGACCCGCTGGCCGACCTGCCGGACACGGAGCGCTTCGGCTTCACGGTGTCGGCGGTCGAGGTGACGTACCGCGGGGTCTGCCCGAACTGCGCGGGCGCCTGACCGCGAGCCGTATGCAAAGAGGGGCCCGGAGCACACGCTCCGGGCCCCTCTTTCCGTACGGCCGCCCCCACCCGGGTGTGCGGCCGGAAACGACTCGAGGCCCGGATCCATGGGATCCGGGCCTCGGGCCTTCAGTAGCGGGGACAGGATTTGAACCTGCGACCTCTGGGTTATGAGCCCAGCGAGCTACCGAGCTGCTCCACCCCGCGTCGGTAAACCTGACTGTACGGGGACGCGGACCGCAGATGCAAATCCATTGGCGGGCCGGGCCCCTGCGCCCGCCGCGCACCGGGCGGGAGCGGGCCAAAACTGCCGCGGCTCAGGCCGACAGCTCCTCGGCCAGCGCCTCCCGCAAGCGGCGCGCCCGCTCCGAGACCTCCGCCGGGCCCAGCTCCATGGCGCGTACGCACCACTTCTGGCCCTCCGCGAGATCCCCGTGCCGGGCCGCCAGCAGGCCCAGCCGCAGCGCGGCGCGGCCGTGCCCGGCGACCGCCGCGCGGGTCCACCACAGGGCCGCCTCGGGCTCGCTGCCCTCGCGGGCCAGCAGCAGCCCGAGGTTGAACGCCCCGTTGCGGGAGCCGGCCTCGGCCGCCTCCCGGTACCAGCGCGCGGCGACCGCCAGGTCACCGCGGGCGGCGGCGAGCATGCCGACCCGCACCTGCGCCCGGCGGTGCCCCAGCTCGGCGGCCCGCTCGTACCACTCCTCGCTCTCGGTCCGCTCCGCGCCGCCCGCCGACTCGCCCAGCGCCACCGGCTCCGGCGGCGGGGCCAGCGACTCCAGCAGCGAGGCCAGCCGGAAGGCCGCCTCCGCGCTCCCGCCGCCCGCCGCGCACCGCAGGTGCCGCTCGGCGGCCCGCTCCTCGCCGTCGCGGACCAGCGCGATCCCGACCTGGAGCGCGGCGTCGGTGTGCCCCGCCGACGCGGCCCGCTCGTACCACTTCAGGGCCGTACGGTCCTCGTCCCGGCTGGCGAACAGGATGCCGAGGTTGAACGCGGCGTCCACGCTGCCCGCCTCGGCCGCCTTGGAGAACCACGGCTCGGCGCCCTCCGCGTCGCCGCCCTGCAGCAGCAGGATGGCCAGCGCGTTGGCCGCCTCGCGGTGCCCCGCGTACGCGGCCCGCCGGTACCACTGCTCGGCCTGCGCGGTCCGGTCCTGCGCGACGCACAGCAAAGCGAGGTTGTACGCCCCGTTCTGGTCGCCCGCGTCCATCGCGGACCGGTACCAGCGCTCCGCGGTCTGGGTCTCCCCGCGCGCGGCGTGCAGCGCGCCCAGCGCGTTCGCCGCGTTGCCGTCGCCGTCCCGCGCGGCCCGGTTCCACCACGCGGCCGCGCTCTCCTCGTCGCCGGCGTCGCGCAGCAGGAAGCCGAGGGCGCACGCGGCCCGCGCCTCCCCCTGCTTGGCGGAGGTGAGGTACCAGCGCCCGGCCTCCTTGAGCTCCCCGCGCGCCTCCAGCAGCGCGCCCAGGTGGAGCGCGGCCCGGCGGTGCCCGCGCGCGGCGGCCTGCCGGTACCACTGCTCGGCCTCGATGGGGTCGCCCTTGCGCAGGTGGCGTGCCAGCCGGTACGCGGCCTCGCGGTGCCCCTGCTCCGCGGCGGCCCGGAACCACCGCTCGACGCCCTTGTCCCCGCGGTGCTCCAGCAGGTCGGCCAGCCCGTACGCCCCCAGGGCGTGGCCGGACTCCGCCGCCTGGCGCATCCAGTACTCGGCGGCGGGCTCGTCCCCGCGCTCGCGGAAGTGGCGGCCCAGGGCGTGCGCGGCCGGAGCGGATCCGGCCACGGCGGCGACCCGCCACCAGCCGGCGGCCTCCTCCGGGTAGCCCCGCTGGTGAAGGAGCACGCCGAGGTTGTTGGCGGCGGCCCGGTCGCCTTCACCGGTCGCCCCGCGCAGGTAGGGCTCGGCCCCGTCCAGGTCGCCGCGGCGCAGCAGGAGGGCGCCGAGCACGCTCATGGCCCCGGGGTCGCCCTTGTCGGCGGCCACCCGGTGCCGGGCTTCGAGCTCGGCGTCGCTCGCCGCGTCGGTCTCGGCGAACATGTCCTCCGCGAAATCCGCATCGGTCAGTACGGTCTGCGCGTTGACAGCGGGAACCGTCTCGCCGGCTCCCGTATCCGGCTCGGCCTCCGCCCTCACAAACCGCCCTGTCTCCAGCAGAGTTGACCTGTCCCCCATAAATCCCATCGTCGCATCACCTGCTACCCGCGTACACCTGGTATGTCGCAGCCAGTGAGGTCACTACAGCGTTTTGTCGACATGCCCACAGATAGCCAAGTCAAACACGCTCCACCCCCAACTCACCCGTCTCAGCGACCCGCGTGTCCGACCCGGACCACCCCCACGGACCACGAACCGGACCACATCCGGGACCACGTCCCGAACCGCGGGCGGCCCCGGACGCGACGAAGGCCCGGATCCCATGGATCCGGGCCTTCGTCTTCAGTAGCGGGGACAGGATTTGAACCTGCGACCTCTGGGTTATGAGCCCAGCGAGCTACCGAGCTGCTCCACCCCGCGTCGGTAGACAAACAGTACCACGGGCGCGGGACGGTCCCGTACCGACGGTCCGGCCGCGCGGGGGCGCCGCGCGGCCGGACCGTACGGTCAGCCGCTCGGCTGCGGCGCAGGCACCTTGGCCTCCGCCTCGATCGCCCGCTTCAGCGCCGCCTTGATGTCGTCCTGCGCCTTGCCGAACGCCGTCCAGTCGCCGGCCTGCCTGGCCTTCTCGGCGTCCTCGATGGCCTTCTGCGCGTCACCGAGGGCCGCCTTGACCGTCGGATCCTGGATGACCGGCGGGGTGACGGTGCCCTCGCCCGGGGGCTGGTTCGGCGGAACCGGAACCGTCGGGGCCTCGGCCCCGAAGACCACGTTCAGCGCCTTCTCCAGCGTGTCCTCGAAGGCGGTCTGGCCGCCGTAGGTCACGAGCACCTTGCGCAGCAGCGGGTACTTCAGCCCGGAGCTGCGCACGTAGACCGGCTCGACGTAGAGCATGCCGCCGTCGAGCGGGACGGTGAGCAGGTTGCCGTACTCGACCTCGGAGTCGCCGCCCCGCAGGAGGCGGATGGACTCGGCGATCTTCGGTTCGGACTGGAACTTGCTCTGGACCTGCTTGGGGCCGTCGACCGGCTTGCTGGTCGGCAGCTTCAGCAGGCTGATCTTGCCGTAGTCCGGGGTGCCCGGATCGGCGTTGACCGCCATGAAGGCGCTCAGGTTGTCCCGCTCGTTCGGCGTGAACGTCGTCGTGAGCGAGAAGACCTGGTCCTTCTCCGTCTGGCCCGGCATCTTCATCGACAGGTAGTACGGCGGGACCGCCGTGCCGGCCTTGGTGGTCGGGTCGTCGGGGACGGCCCAGGCCTCACTGCCGCTGAGGAAGGTCTGCGGGTCGGTGACGTGGTAGCGGGTCAGCAGCTCGCGCTGGACCTTGAAGAGGTCCTGCGGGTAGCGCAGGTGGTCCATGAGCGGCTTGGAGATGTCGCTCTTGGGCTTCACCGTGCCCGGGAACGCCTTCATCCAGGTCTTCAGGACCGGGTCCTCGGTGTCCCACTGGTACAGGTCGACCGTGCCGTCGTACGCGTCGACCGTGGCCTTCACCGAGTTGCGGATGTAGTTGACCTGGTTCTCCTGGGCCACCACCGCGCGCTGGCTGTTGGTCAGCGAGTCCGCGGTGCTCTGGCCCAGCGTGGTGCGCGAGGCGTAGGGGTAGCCGTTGGTCGTCGTGTACGCGTCGACGATCCACTTGACCTTGCCGCCGACGACCGCCGGGTACGGGGCTCCGTCGATGGTCAGCCACGGAGCGACGGCCTCGACTCGCTCCTTGGGCGTGCGGTTGTACAGGATGCGCGAGCCGTCGCCGATGGCCCCGGAGTAGAGGATCTGCGGCTCGCTGAAGGTGAGCGCGTACGCCGCCCGGTTGAGCGGGTTCTCCAGGCTGACGCCGGACTTGCCGGTGTAGCTGGTCTCCTTCTCCCCCTGATCGTCCGAGTAGTCGAGCTCCTTCTGCGGCCCGCCGACGATCGAGTACTGCTTCGTCTGCTCGCCGTAGTAGATGCGCTGCTCGAAGTCCGTGCCGAACATGCCCTTGGAGGGCAGGTCGGACTGGGTGAAGTCCGGAGCACCCTGTTCACCGACGGTGGTGCCCTTGGCCGCGACCACGCCGTAGCCGTGCGTGTACTTGAAGTGGTCGTTGATCCAGTTGTTCTTCGGGATGCCCCCGATGTTCAGCTCGCGCAGGCCGATCACCGTGTCCTGGCCGCTGTACCGGTCCACGGCGAGCGTGGACGGGAAGGCGTAGTAGCCCTTGACCTGCTGGAGCTGCTGGAACGCCGGCGAGACGATGTTCGGGTCGAGCAGGCGCACGCTGGCGGTCGTGTCGGCCGCCTGGCGCAGCTTGGCCTTGTCCGTCCCCGCGGCCGGGACGCCGGGGTAGTCCTTCACCTCGGAGTCGGCGACGCCGTAGGCGTCGCGCGTGGCCTTGATGTTCTTCTGGACGTACGGGGATTCCTTGGCCTGCTCGTTCGGCTGGACCTGGAACTTCTGCACGATCGCCGGGTAGAGGCCGCCGATCAGGATCGCCGACAGCACCATCAGGCCGAAGCCGATGACCGGGAGCTGCCAGGTGCGGCGCCACAGCGTCGCGAAGAACAGCACGGCGCAGATCGCGGCGATGGCGACGAGGATCGTCTTGGCCGGCAGGTAGGCGTTGGCGTCGACGTACCGCAGGCCGGTCCAGTTGTCCGCGGCCTTGAAGTCGCTGGACTTCACCGCGAGGCCGTACCGGTCGAGCCAGTACGCGACCGCCTTGAGGGTCACGAAGAGGCCGAGCAGCACCGACAGGTGCCCGGTCGCCGCGGCGGTGGCCCGGGCGCCCGGGCTGGTCACGCGCAGTCCGCCGTACAGGTAGTGCACGACGGCAGCGGCGATCACCGACAGCACGACTGCGGCGAAGCCGAAGCCGAGCATGAAGCGGTACCAGGGCAGGTCGAAGGTGTAGAACGACACGTCCAGGTTGAACTGGGGGTCCTTCTGTCCGAAGGCCACCCCGTTCACAAACATCAGCCAGGTCTTCCACTGGCCGGCCGCCGACGCGCCCGCGATGAGGCCGACGAGCACCGCGATGCCCAGCAGCAGCCACTTCTTGAACGGGGCGATGCTCATCCGGTAGCGGTCGAGGCTCTGCTGCTCCATCGACATCGCGCTGAGCGGCGGCCGCAGCCGGTGGGCCAGCCAGATGTTGAATCCGACGGCACCCGACATCAGCAGACCGAAGACGGCGAAGAGCCCGATCTTGGTCCACAGCGTGGTGGTGAAGACGCTGGAGTACTTCACGGAGCGGAACCAGAGCCAGTCCGTCCAGAAGCCCGCGAACATGATGAAAAGCATGGCCAGGACGGCCAGTACGCCCAGGGTCATGAGGAGAGTGCGGGCTCGCCGGGACGGGCGGCCGACTCTCATCCGTGGCCCCGAAGGGCCTCCGCCGCGGTCCGGCATCTGGAAAGCCAAGGTGCGCACCTCGAAAGTCGCTGTCTGGTAATGAACGGGCCCCGATCGTAGAGCCCACTCATTGAACTTACTGAGGCTTTAGTCAGTTCCCGGTATCCGGTGGAAAGGAGGCAGGATGTTGCCCATGTCCAACCTTTCTCCTTCCCCCGGCACTCCCATGGCGGCCGGCCCGCTGACCCGTGCCTGTCTCGAGATCGACGAGTACGCGGCCGGTCTCGGCTGGGACAGGCCCGCCCGGCTGTTCGCGCTCGTCGACACCGCCCGGCTCAAGAAGCAGGAGCCGCGCCTGGCGGGCCAGCTCGGTCTCGACCAGGACGACGCCGGCAAGTCCTCCCTCACCCCGATCGAGCAGGACGAGGTTCCGGCCGGGACCCCGCTCGACAAGTTCCTCGGCACCATCGCCTGGCCGGACGCGGTCGTCGGCTGCGCCCTGACGGTGGAGCGGCTGATGCTGCCGCCGTCGGCGGAGGCGTCCGTACCGGAGGGGCTGAACGACAAGCAGCTCTCCCGGTGGGTCGCCGGTCACCCGGAGCGCCAGGAGGTCCGCCTCACGGTGGCCGTGCTGCGCGACGGCACCCGCGAGTCGGCCGTACGGCTGCGGGAGAAGGACTCCTCGACCGAGGTGCTCACCGGCGGGGGCCTGGTGCCCGGGCTGGCCGAGGCGCTGGCCGCGACCTTCTCGTAGCGGGCGGCCCTCCCGTAGCGGGCGGGCGGGGACCCGGTCAGGGCGTGGCGTCGCAGCGCGTCAGCCCGGCCGTGTCCCCCTTGCCGATCTTCTCCAGGGCAGCGGTGGCGTCGCCGATGGTGGAGACCTTGACCAGCGTCAGCCCGTCGGGGACCTCGAGGGCCGCGGCGGCGCAGTTGTCGGCGGGCGTCAGGAAGAACCGGGCGCCGGCCTGGCGGGCGCCGATGGTCTTCATCTGGATGCCGCCGATCGGGCCGACCTTGCCCGCGTCGTCGATGGTGCCGGTGCCGGCGATGAACTTCCCGCCGGTCAGGTCCTCGGGCGTCAGCTTGTCGACGATGCCGAGGGCGAACATCAGGCCGGCGCTCGGACCGCCGACGTCGGCGAGCTTGATGTCGATGGAGAACGGCAGCGTGTGATCGGTGCCGGCCCGGATGCCGACGATCGCGTGGCCGTCGTCCTCCGCCTTGCCCGCGGTGACGGTGACCTTGGCGGATCCGGTGGGCTCGCGGTTCGCCTTCGCCGCCTCGGCCGCCTCGGCGGCGGGCACGACGGTGAACTCGACGGCCTCTCCGGGCTTGTGCTTGGTGACGAGCTTGGCCACGTCCCCGGGGGCCGTCACGGGGGTGCCGTCGACGGCCTTGACGACGTCTCCGGCGTGCAGCCGGCCCTCGGAGGGACTGCCCTTGACGACGGAGGAGACGATCACACGGGCGGTGACCGGGATGCCGAGCTGCTTCAGGGCGGCCACCTTGGCGCTCTGCTGCGACTGCGTGAACTCCTCGGCGTTCTCCTGGGTGGACTGCTCGTTCGTCTTGCCGTCGGGGTAGAGGTTCTCGTGCGGCACGACGATGTTGTCGTCGGCCAGCCAGCCGTACACCGCTTCCAGCAGGTTCATGTTGAAGTCCGCGCTCGTGACGCGGACCGTCGTCATGTTGAGGTGACCGCTGGTCGGGTACGTCTTGCGCCCCGAGATGTTGAGGACGGGCTCGCCGTGCGAGTCCCCCAGCGTGTTCACCGTCGGCCCCGGGCTCATCTCGGAGTAGGGGACCTTGATGAAGACGCCTGCGCAGAGCAGCGCGAACAGCACGAGGGTGGAGGCGAGCATCGTCGCGGTGCGGCGTGGCATGGATCCGACAGTACGGGACGGGCCTGTGGGGCGGCCCGTGGGGCCGGGCCGTACGGGGGCCCGGCGGGGAAGTCTCAGGGGATCCTCACGGGACGCGTCAGACGGCGTCTGAACCGGAGTGGGCCCGCGCCTTCGCCCTTGCCTGATCCGCCTGATCCGCGTCGCCGGCCTGTTCGGTCCTGCCCGCGTGATCGGCACTGCCTGCGTAATCGGACCTGCCCATGGCCTCACGGAACCGCGCGTAGCCGGCCAGTTCCGATATGTCGCCTTGGGTACGGTCGCGTGCCGCCCAGCTGCCCCATATCGCCGCTCCGATCGCGGCGGACAGCGGAATCAGCAACCACGCCAGTGACGCCATGGGCGTGCCTCCCTACCCCGGATGTGCGTGTCGTTGGTGGCTTCAACGCTCGTGCCCGGAAAGGGGTTACGCAAATCGAGGGCGTGTTGCGCGGCCGAACGGGTGCGACGTTACCCCCTCCCGCGGCCGGTCCCCCGCCCGGGGTCCGGCCCGGCCCGGCGGGCGCCCGCCGGGCCGGGCTCGGCCGTGCGTCAGCAGGCGCCGACCCACTCCTCCGTGCCGTCCGCGAAGGTCTGGTGCTTCCAGATCGGCACCTCGTGCTTGAGGTCGTCGATCAGCATGCGGCAGGCCTCGAAGGCCTCGCCGCGGTGCGGGCAGGACACGGCGACGACGACGGCCAGGTCGCCGACGGCGAGGTCGCCCACACGGTGGACGGCGGCCAGGGCGCGGACCGGGTACTTGGCCACGACGCGTTCGGCCACACGGCGCATCTCGGCCTCGGCGGTCGGGTGGCAGGAGTAGCCGAGCGAGTCGACGTCCGCGCCGCTGTCGTGGTCGCGCACCGTGCCGACGAACAGCGTCGTGCCGCCCGTCGCGTCGTCGCCGACGGCCTGGAATGCCTCGTCGATCGAAAGCGGGGTCTCACGGATCGCGAGCAGGCGGATGGGGTCCGGAGCGGCCTGCTCGCCGGGGTGGTCGAAGTGCGGTGCCATAGCGTCCATCGTGCCCTAGCCGCTGACGTGGCGGAATAGCCGATTCGCCCGGGGCCCGGCCCCCGCTTTGGGAGTCTCCTACAGGAAACCGCTGGTGGCGCCCGGTGTCCACCCCCCGGCCGGGAGGCGGACACGGGGCGCCGGGCCCGGGCGGGGCGTCAGATGCCGCGGCGCTTGCGGGCGCGGCGGACCGCCGCCGCGGCGCCCAGCAGGGCCACCGTGGCTCCGGCCGCGCCGGCCGCCGTCGCCGCGTCCTTGCGGCCCAGGCGGCGGCCGGCGACGGTGTGCCGGCCCGCGACCTCCTGGAGGAGCTCGGCGAGCACCTCCTCGTTGGTCCAGCGCGGCCGCCAGCCGGCCGCGTGCAGCCCGCTGACGCTGACCACCCACGGGTGCATGGTGTACGCCAGGTCGCCCGCCGGGGACGGCGTCAGGCCGATCCGGTGCAGCCGGGCCGCCGCGCCCAGCGCTACCGCCGAGGGGAGCTCCATGCGGCGGATGCCGCTCAGCTCCTCGACCTCCTCCTGCTCCAGCCAGCCCTCGCAGCCCACCGCGAGCTCGCCCTCGACCTTCTCCAGGGCGGCGTACTCCAGCGCGCTGACCAGGTCCTCCACGTGGCAGAACTGCCAGGTGGGGCGGGAGCCGGTCACCACGAGCAGGCGCGGGGACTCGAAGTAGCGGGTCAGCGCGGTGTCCGTACCGCCGACCAGGACCGCGGGGCGGACCACGGTGACGTTCAGGCCGGGGTGCGCGCGGGGTGCCCGGCGGCCGAGCCGCTCGATCTCCAGCAGGTCGCCGACGCCGGTGGCCTCGGCGGTGGCCCGCAGCTCGGAGTCCTCCGACAGTGGGATGTCGTTGTCCGGCAGGGCCCCGTAGACCATGGCGGAGGTGCAGAGCACGACCCGGTGCACGCCGGCCGCCGCGGCGGCCGTCAGCACGGTCTGGGTGCCGCGTACGTTGTACGCGGTGCGGGCCGCCGGGTCGGATTCCAGGTCGAGGTCCAGGGCGAGGTGGACCACGACGTCCGCGCCGCGCAGTTTCTCGGCGATCGCGGGGTCCCGTACGTCCAGGACGTGCCACTGCGCGTCCGCGCAGTCCCCCCGCCGTTCGTCGATCGCGACGACCTGCTTGACCTCCTCGGAAGCGGCCAGGCGGGCCACCAGCGCCGCGCCGACCCCCGACGCGGCGCCGGTCACGGCGATCACGGGGCCCCGCACGGCGGGGTTTCGCGGCTGGCGAACGCCATGGGCGCTGTCGCCGGGCTCGGGGCGGATGTCGGCGTCGTCGCTCGCGCGAACCTGTGGATCTGGGGAACTCACCGGGCGTCTCCAGCGGTTGTCTTCAGTGGGGACGCGCCGTGACGCATACCCACCAGGTGATG
Organism: Streptomyces antarcticus; assembly: GCF_026627255.1. GTDB lineage: Bacteria > Actinomycetota > Actinomycetes > Streptomycetales > Streptomycetaceae > Streptomyces > Streptomyces antarcticus. Next base: position 554,290 of record NZ_JAPNLM010000001.1, read on the forward strand.
TCCATCCTGCCGCAGCCCAGGAGTCGGCGGAGCACCGAGCCCGTAAGCGGGTGTGGTGTCTACGCTGGGTGGTGTTGTCGGACCATTGCCCGTCGGCTCCCGCCGGCGGCCCTACGAGCCGAGGAAACCCCGTGAGCGACACCCCATTCGGATTCGGCCTTCCGCCGGAGGAGCCGGAAGACGGCGACGAGGGCAAGAAGAAGGGCAATCAGGGCGGCCAGGGCGGCCCGCCGAATCCGTTCGGGTTCCCGGGCATGGGCCTGCCGGGCGGCGTGGGCGGGCCGGGCGGGGCGGACAACCCGTTCGCCGCGATGTTCGGCTCGATGGACCCGAACGACCTGGGGGCGGCCTTCCAGCAGCTCGGCCAGATGCTCAGCTACGAGGGCGGTCCCGTGAACTGGGACATGGCCAAGGACATCGCCCGCCAGACCGTCGCCCAGGGCACCGCGGACGGCGTGAAGGACACGAGCGTCGGCGTCGCCGAGAAGTCGGCGGTCGAGGAGGCCCTGCGCCTGGCGGACCTGTGGCTGGACGGCGTGACCTCGCTGCCCTCGGGTGCGAACACCGCCGTCGCGTGGAGCCGCGCCGAGTGGGTCGAGGCGACCCTCCCGGTGTGGAAGGAGCTCGTGGACCCGGTCGCCGAGCGCGTCGGCGCGGCCATGGGCGGCGTCCTGCCCGAGGAGATGCAGGCCATGGCGGGCCCGCTGCTCGGCATGATGCGCTCCATGGGCGGCGCGATGTTCGGCCAGCAGATCGGGCAGGCCGTGGGCACGCTCGCGGGCGAGGTCGTCGGCTCCACCGACATCGGGCTGCCCCTGGGGCCGGTCGGCCGGGTGGCGCTGCTGCCGCTGAACATCGAGGGCTTCGGCAAGGACCTGGGCGTCGCATCCGAGGAGGTGCGGCTGTACCTGGCGCTGCGCGAGGCGGCCCACGCCCGGCTCTTCGCCCACGTGCCGTGGCTGCGCTCGCACCTCTTCGGCGCCGTCGAGGCCTACGCCCGCGGCATCAAGGTCGACACCTCGAAGCTGGAGGACGTGGTCGGCCAGCTCGACCCGTCGAACCCGGAGCAGCTGCAGGAAGCGCTCCAGGGCGGCATGTTCCAGCCCCAGGACACGCCCGAGCAGAAGGCCTCCCTGGCCCGCCTGGAGACGGCGCTCGCGCTGGTCGAGGGCTGGGTCGACGCGGTGGTCCACGAGGCCGCCAAGCCCCGTCTGGCCTCGGCGGACGCCATGCGCGAGACCATGCGCCGGCGGCGCGCCTCGGGCGGCCCGGCGGAGCAGACCTTCGCGACGCTGATCGGTCTGGAGCTGCGTCCGCGCCGGCTGCGCGACGCCTCGCGGCTGTGGGCCTCGCTGACCGACGCGCGGGGCGTGGACGGTCGGGACGGCCTGTGGGAGCACCCCGACATGCTGCCGACGGCTTCCGACCTGGACGACCCGGACGGCTTCGTGCACCGCGAGCAGCTGGACTTCTCCGAGATCGACAAGATGCTCGGCGAGGCGGCCGAGAAGCGCGGCAAGGGCGCGGCCGGGGCCGACCGGGCCGGCGAGGCCGACGGCGGGGACGAGACCGGCCGGGCCGACGGCGGGGACGAGACCGGGGGCGAAGAGAAGAAGTGAGCCTCCACGACGACGCGGTCCTCGTACTGAAGCGGTACGAGGACCAGCCCGACCTGCGCGATGTGTACCTGGAGCACCTGGCCGCCCACCCGGACGGGGTCTACAAGCCCTGCACGGCCGGTCACCTCACGGGCAGCGCGCTGGTGGTCGACCCGGAGCGCGGACGCGTCCTGCTGACCCTGCACAAGAAGCTGGGCATGTGGCTCCAGATGGGCGGCCACTGCGAGCCCGGTGACGCCACCCTGGCGGACGCGGCGCTGCGCGAGGCCGTGGAGGAGTCGGGCATCGCCTCCGGGCTGACGCTGCTGCCCGGCGGCCCGGTGCGCCTGGACCGGCACCCGATCCCGGCCCCGTGCCACTGGCACCTGGACGTGCAGTACGCGGCGCTGGCCCCGGCCGGTGCGGTGGCGGAGATCAGCGAGGAGTCGCTGGACCTGCGCTGGTTCCCGTACGCGGAGGTGGCGGCGGTGGCCGACACCTCGGTCGTGCTGCTGCTGGAGGCGACCCTGGCACGACTCGGCGGCCCGGGCCGCTGAGCACCCCGCCCGGGGTGCGGCGAAGGGGCGGTCCCGCGCGGGACCGCCCCTTCGCCGTCGTAGCCGGGACCGCCGGGGCCTGGTTCTAGTTCCAGGCGTTGTTCTGGTTCTGCGCGTGCGCGCCCTGCTGACCCATGCCGAACTGCGCGGCGGCGCCCTGTCCGAGCTGGGCGTTCTGCGGCGGCAGCACCTCGCTGGGCTGTACCAGCGCGAAGCCGGTGCCGAGGAAGCTGAGCTCCCAGCCCTCGCCGGTGTTGCCGCGGCGCCGCCAGACTCCGGTGGAGTGGGTCTGGGCCTGCATCTGGACCCGCAGCGAGGTGGACCAGGCGACGATGGCGTCCGCGTCGGCGTTGACGTACTTGTCCGGCGTGACCTGCATCATCAGCGGCTGGCCGGAGGTCATCAGGGCGACCTTGCCGCGGCCGGTGATGTTGAGCTGGTACTTGCCGGACCCGGAGATCCCGTACTGGCTGTCCACCGCGATGGCCTCGGTGTGCAGGGTGGAGTCCAGGGCGAGCACGTAGCTGCTGTCGACGGTGAGGCCCTCCTGGTCCACGTCCACGACGTGGACGTACTGGGCCAGGTTGGCGAGGTAGACGGTGCCCTGCCCGGAGCAGCGCATGAGGTCGAGGCCCTCGCCGGTGCGGGCCCGCGCGCCCCGCTGGGTGGTGCTCTGGTACTCGCCGTCGAAGTCGATGATGCCCTGGTAGGCGACCATCGCACCCTTGCGGGCCAGGACGTCGTCGGTGCCGGTCAGCGAGACCCGCAGCAGCTGCGGGTTCTGGACCGCGTACCGCTCCTGGGACTGCGCCTCGGCGTGGGCGAAAAGTGCGCTCTGCATGATGTGTCCGCTCCCCCTCAGCCCCGGGCCCGGAGCCGGTCGGTGCTGTCCTCGCTGGGCTGTACGACGACGATGCCCTGACCGGAGAAGGCCATCTGGTAGGCCTCCCCGCTGCCCCGGCCGATCATCGACGAGGCCTTGAAGCTGCGCTTCCCCTTGACCTTGAGGTTCGGGGACCAGGCGACGAGCGCGTCGGGGTCCACGTACGTCTCGTCGTCGCCGCGGCCGCAGTCGACCACGATCGGTGTGCCGCGGGAGGTGATGGCGACCCAGCCGGTGCCGGAGACCTGCACGTTGAACAGGCCCTGGCCGGCGAACTTCGCCATGCCCTTGACCCGTTCGACGCCCCACTGGAGGTGGGCGTCGAAGGCGAGCAGGTTGCTGCCGTTGACGGACAGCGCGTCGTTGTCGAGGTTGATGACGACGACGTCCGCGCCGTAGTCGGCGAGGTAGAGCAGGCCGTCGCCGGTGCACTTCATCAGCGGGGCGCTCTCGCCGGTGAGCCACTGCGAGGCCATCTGGCGCACGGCCGGCGGGTTGGGCTCGTACTGGACGAAGCCCTCGTACGCCACCATCGAGCCGGTGCGCGCGAAGAGGTCCTGGCCGCTCTGCATGGCGACCTTGAGCATGGCCCGGCCGTGGTTCTCCATGCGGGCCGTGACGGGGGTCGGGGCGTAGCCCGCGAGCTGCTGGTTCATTGCGTTCATGTCGGGCTCCCTCAGACCTCGTACGGCTGGACGACGATGAAGTTGCCGGGAGCGCCGCGGAACTGGAGGTTCACGGTCTCCCCGCTGTGACCGGGGTAGGCGTTGCGCCGGAGCCGGACCTGGCTGGAAAGGATGACCTGCGAGGCCGCGGACCAGGCGACGATGGCGTTGCTGTCCGCGAACGTGGTCGGGGTGACGGGCAGGACCACCGGGACGCCGTGCGTCTTGACGATCACCGTGCCGGTGCCCTGGAACTGCATGGTGAACAGGGCGCCGCCGGGGATGCCGTGGCCCTCGATCCTGCGGACCTCGTGCTGGAGCGACTCGTCGAAGGCGAGGACCGCCTCGGCGGAGACGCAGATCGCGTCGCCCTGGAGCTCGATGGCGTGCAGGTGGGCGCCGTTCTCGGCGAGGAAGACCTGGCCGCGTCCGGTGCAGCGCATGAGCTGCATCTCCTGGCCGGTGGCGTTGCCGACCATGCGGCCGGCGAAGCCCGCGCCCTTGTAGCTGAAGTCCACCTTGCCCTGGTACAGCACCATGCTGCCCTGGCGGGCGAGGACGGCCTGGCCGCCCATCGCCAGGTCGACCCGCATGAGCTGCTGGTTCTGCGGGGTCCAGCGGGCGCCGGTGGGGGCCTCCTTGTACGGCTGGAGCGCGGCCGTGAGTCCGGCTCCCGCTCCGGCCGCGGCCTGTGGCGCGAGGCCGGGCTGCTGGCCGTAGCCGGGGGGCTGGCCCTGCCCGGGCTGCTGGCCGTAGCCCGGCTGCTGCCCGTAGGGGGCGGGGGCCGGGGCCGGCGGGGGGACCTGGCCGGGGACCTGGCCGTACGAGGGCTGCGGCTGCGGCTGCCCGTACGGCGCGGGGGCCGGCGGGGCGAGCGGCGCGGCCATGGTGGGCGCGGCGTGCACCGGGGCCGGGGCGGCGGGCTGCTGGTAGGGCTGCGGCTGGTGGGCGGGGGCCGCGGCGGGCGCGGGCGCGCCGAAGGACGGCGCGGGGGCCGGTGCGGGCGGGGCCTGCGGGGCCGGGGCGCCGAAGGAGGGCGCCGGGGCGGCGGCCTGCTGCGGCGGGGCGAAGCCGGGGGCGGCGCCGCCCTGGGCGGGGACCTGCTGCTCGGGCTGCGCCTCCTCGGCGACCTCGCCGCCGAAGTTCCGCAAGAGCGCGTCGAGCCCGCCGTCGAAGCCTTGGCCGACGGCGGCGAAGCGCCACACGTCCTTGAGGTAGAAGTCGCCGAGCATCACGGCGCGCTCGGTGGTGAACTCGGCGCCCGTGAACGCGTACCGGACGACCTCTTCGCCGCCGGCCACGACGCGGATGTAGCCGGGGCCGATCTGCGACATCTGTCCGGCGCCGTCGATGGTGGCGGTGAAGGACAGCTTGTGGATCGAGGCCGGAACGCGGTCCAGCGTCACCCGGAAGGATTCGCTGTCACCGGCCTGGGCGCCCAGCTGCTGGATGGACTCCTCCGGCGACTTCGGCTGGTTGAAGAAGACGAAGTAGCGGTCGTCCGAAAGCTGTTCGTTCGCGTCGAGGCCGAAGCAGCTGATGTCGAAGGCGAGTCCGGGTCCGGAGATCTGGACGCCCACGTACAGGTCGGTGCCCGCCGTCAAATCACTGATCTTGGCCTTGTGGCCGCGTTGGAATTCCCTGGCCATACGTACGACCGTCCCCCATCCCGACTGTGAATGCGTGCCGCTCAGGCTAACGGCAACGACGGACATCCGGCCAAGTCGGTACCGACCCGGTACATATCACCGTGCGTGACGTCCCGGACGGGTCCAGGTCAGTCCTCGGCGTCGGCGGGGACCGTCGGGAGGCGCTCGGCGGCGACCACTCCCTCCAGGTAGCCCCGGGCCCGCTCGGTGCGGGGGTACGCCTCCAGCAGCTCCCAGAAGCGGGGGCCGTGGCCGGGCACGAGGAGGTGCGCCAGCTCGTGCAGGAGGACGTAGTCGACGACGTACTCCGGCATCCCCTGGAGGCGGTGCGAGAGCCGGATGCTGCCCTCGGACGGGGTGCAGGAGCCCCAGCGGGTGTTCTGGTTGGTGACCCAGCGGACGGTGCTGGGGCGGGCGCGGCCGCCGAAGTACTGCTCGGACAAGCGCTCGGCACGTGCGGTCAGCTCGGCGTCCCCGAGGACGCGCCGGCCCTCCTGGGCGGCCAGCTTGTCGAGCATGACGCCCACCCAGCGCCGCTCCTCGGCCTCGGACATCCGGGCAGGGATGAGGACGACCGTACGGTCACCCTCGCGGTAGGCGGATACGGTCCTGCGGCGGCGCGCGCTCCGGCGGACTTCGACGGCGCGCTGCGGTGGATCGGCGGACACGGCACGACGGTACCCGTTGGCCGTCGTGGAAGTCCCGCACGTCCGGCGTTCGAACAGGATCGATTCGCGGGCGGCGGCCGGAACACTCCTATTTCCCTCTCATATGCCTGATACCCCCAGCCTGTGGACAAACTTCCGCACGGATTGCGGCGGGCGGGCACGGTGGGTGTCGTACGGGAAGTGAGTGCGATGGCGAATCGAGGGGCGGAGATGTATCCGAAGGTGAAGCCGGCGCTGGCGCGGGCGTGGCGGGATCTGCGGACGGTGCAGTTCGGGGTGACTCCCGCGCACGCGGTGGTCTTCGGCCCCGTGGACACGGCGACCGGTTCGCTCATCGACCGGATCGACGGGACCCGGGGGATGGACCTGCTGCGGGCCGAGGCGGCGGGGATGGGGCTGCCGGACGGCTGCGCCGACGAGCTGGTCCGGCGGCTGGCGGGGGCCGGGCTGCTCGACGACGCCACGGCGGGCGGCCCGCGGGCCCAGGCCGTGCGCGGCCGACCGGAGGCGCTGGAGCGGCTGGGACCCGATCTGGGCTCGTTGTCGCTGGTGCGGCGCCAACCGGGCGGGGACCTGCGGGGCGTGGCCGCGCGCCGGGAGGTACGGGTCCAGGTGCGCGGGAGCGGCCGGGTGGGTGCCGTGATCGCCGCGGTCCTGGCGGGCGCGGGCGTGGGCCGCGTCGAAGTGCTCGACGGGGGCCGGGTGGAACCGGCGGACGTGGCGCCGGGCGGGCTCGGGGCGGGAAGCGTGGGCCGGCCGCGAGCCGAGGCCGCGGGCCGGCTGGTGCGCGAGGCCGCCCCGGGGCGGGCGCCGCGGGCCGGGGAGCGGGAGGGTCCGGAGCCGGGCCTGTCCCTGGTGGTCGTCGCCCCGCGGGACGGGCTGCAGGCGTGGGCCCCCGATCCGGAGACCGCGGCCGGCTGGGTCGCCGCGGGCGTCCCGCACTTGTACGCGGGGGTGCTGGAGGGCACCGGGCTGGTGGGCCCGCTGGTGCTGCCGGGGGCCACGGCGTGCGCGGGCTGCATGGAGCGCGAGCGGGTGGAGCGGGACGGGGCCTGGCCGAGGATGCTGGTCCAGTGGCGTTCCGCCCACCGGCGGCGCGCGACGGCCGCCTGCGACCTGGGGCTGTCGACGGCGACCGCCGGCCTGGCCGCGGCCCACGCCCTGTCCTTCCTCGACGGGGAGCTGCCCGCCTCCACGGGCGCCCGCTGGGAGGCGGCCCTCCCGGGCCTCCACTGGGAGCGTTCCGGGGTCGGCCCTCGTTCCGACTGCCCGTGCGGCGCGGCCGCCAGCCGTCCGGCCGTGCTCGAGCGGACGGGAGGAGGATCGGGGGCAGGCCGGTCGGAAGGGCCATGACAGGATGCCTTGGGTCCGAGAGGTCTTCGCGAACCGCCGCTTGCGGCGCAGCTGTCTGGGAACTGGAGGGGCGCATGTCTGATCTTCCCCGGAAGGCGGTCACCCGTACCGTCAAGCTGGCCGCGCTGCCGCTCGGCTTCGCGGGACGGGCCACGTGGGGGCTGGGCAAGCGGATCGGCGGCAAGTCCGCGGAGATCGTGGCGCGCGAGCTCCAGCAGCGGACCGCCGAGCAGCTCTTCAAGACGCTCGGGGAGCTGAAGGGCGGGGCGATGAAGTTCGGCCAGGCCCTGTCGGTCTTCGAGTCGGCCCTTCCCGAGGAGGTCGCCGGGCCCTACCGGGCGGCGCTGACCAAGCTCCAGGAGGCGGCCCCGCCGCTGCCCGCGGCGACGGTGCACCAGGTGCTGGCGCAGCGGCTGGGCGAGGACTGGCGGGAGCTGTTCGAGGAGTTCGAGGACAAGCCGGCAGCGGCGGCCTCGATCGGGCAGGTCCACCGGGCGGTGTGGCACGACGGCCGGCAGGTGGCGGTCAAGGTGCAGTACCCGGGGGCGGGCGAGGCGCTGCTCTCGGACCTGAAGCAGCTGGGCCGTTTCGCGGGGCTGCTGGGTCCGCTGATACCGGGCATGGACATCAAGCCGCTGATCAAGGAACTGCGCGACCGGGTCTCCGAGGAGCTGGACTACGAGCTCGAGGCCGAGGCCCAGCGCACCCACGCGGACGCCTTCGAGGACGATCCGGACGTGGTCGTGCCGGACGTCGTGCACCAGGGTGACCAGGTGCTGGTGACCGAGTGGATGGAGGGTACCCCGCTGTCGGAGGTGATAGCCGACGGCAGCCGGGAGGAGCGTGACCGCGCCGGTCAGCTGCTGGCCCGGTTCCTCTTCTCCGGTCCCGCGCGCACCGGGCTGCTCCACGCGGACCCGCACCCGGGCAACTTCAGGCTGATCACGGACCCGGACGGGCGGACACGGCTGGGCGTGCTGGACTTCGGCACGGTGGACCGGCTGCCCGGCGGGTGGCCCAAGCCCATCGGCAGGTCGCTGCGGATGACCCTGGACGGCGACGCCGAGGGGGTCTACGGCCACCTGCGGGCGGAGGGGTTCGTGAAGGAGTCCATCGAACTGGACCCCGAAGCGCTGCTGGCGTACCTCAAGCCGATCATCGAGCCCGCCGAGGCCGAGGAGTTCACCTTCACCCGGCCGTGGCTGCGCGGCCAGGCGGCTCGGATAGCCGACCCGCGTTCCCCCGCGCACCAGTTGGGCCGGCAGATCAACCTGCCGCCGTCCTACCTGCTGATCCACCGGGTGACGCTGAGCACCATCGGGGTGCTGTGCCAGCTGGGCGCGACCGTGCGGCTTCGGGACGAACTGGACTCCTGGCTGCCGGGGTTCCCCTCCGCCGCCGGGTGACGCGGTGACGGGGGCCGCGCGGCGGCGGGCCGGTCACCACCAGGGGGAGTCGAGCGTGCCCTCGATCGCTCTGAGGTTGGCCCGGGCGCAGTCGTCGCAGAAGTAGAGCCTGGCGCCGTTCTCCACGGAGCAGGTCCAGGTCGGCGGGGCGCCGTCCGGGGACCGGGCACCGCAGCTCGCGCAGACGACGGGCTGGGCCTCGGGTCCCGACGGGGCGGGGCGGGGGGTCGGCTGGTCCACCTCCGGACGATATCCCCGTACGGGGCGGTGGGCGGTACGCAACGCACCGGGGGGACCGGCCCGTTCGGACCGGTCCCCCGGGACGTGGTTCAGCTCCGTACCGGCCGTCAGTTCATGACGGCCATGGCCAGCGCGCGCCGGGCGCGCAGCGAGACGCGCTCGGCGCGGCGCTGCATGCGGCGGGCGGCGACCAGGCGCAGGGCGTGACGCTCGGCGTCGGCCTCACGCATGCGGTCGTCCATATGGGCACGGGCCAGGGCTTCTGGGATGAGTTGCATTTCGCGGGTCCTGTTCTGACGCGAGGTCATCGCGCCTGCGGTGATGAAGTCTGCGTGGGCGGCGCCGTGCGGCTGCTCGCTCGTGGTGTGGGGGGTCATGAGGGCCTGCTTCAGGGGGTCGTGCGTGAGGGGGCGGTCGATGGTTCCGTGGGCGGTCATGCCGCGACAACCGGGTTCTTGCGGGGACGGCCACGGGGACGCTTGCGGGCGACGACGACGCCCTGGACGAAGAGCTCGCCTCCCCAGACACCCCAGGGCTCGCGGCGCTCGGACGCCCCGGCGAGGCAGGCCTCGACCAGCGGGCAGGTACGGCAGAGGGACTTCGCGTACTCGACGTCGGCCGGGGACTCGGCGAAGAAGACCTCGGGGTCGAAGGTGCGGCACGGAACGGGTACGCCGAGGTTCTCGATGGCGTCGTCGAGCGCGGTCAGCGCGGTGAGCGGAGTCAAGGCGTGGTCCTTCGGGACTGCGGGCGGGGAGATCGTTTGGGTCTGCGGTACGGACGGGGCGTGCGCTTCGAGTTGCACGGTGGTTTTTTCCTCGTCTTGGTGGCTAGTTCCGGCCGGTCGGCCGGGTTCGGCTGGGTTGCCCTCACACCGACTGGTTCTGCCAGTCCCGAGGCCCCTTCGCTCCGTCGTCCCCGTTCGGGGACAAACAGAAGGGCCGCGGATCCCGGGTGGGGTTCCGCGGCCCTGAAGGCGCCGGCCTGACACACGTCAGGCTGGATCACTCCAGGGTTCGAGCCCACGGAAGGCCCACATCAGGTGGTGCTGCTGCTTCGTCGTCTGCTTCGTCTTGGATCCGGCACCGGCCGCGGCGGCAAACCCATAGGCGCCATGTGCCTGGGCTTCCCTTACTGCCGCCAGTGCCTTGATCGGTCGCTCATTGCGCTCACTGACCGGAAGGGTCGCCAGCAGGGCGGCGGGGCTGCCGGCGGAAACCGCGGACAGACCGGTACCCAGGAGCGAGACGGAACCGAGCAGGCAGGAAGCGTCGACCGAGCGATCGGTCATTTTGGTGAAGGTCATGAAGCTGGCCACTGGTCTCGCCTCCTCTCGGCGTCTCGGGGACCGGCCCGGGGGCCCGTCCCATACGTATTCGGATAAGTACAGCACGGATCAGGGGCTTCGGAGAAGCCACCGTTTCCGTTGCTAAGAACCTATGGGGCTTCGCTGGGCATGTGCAAACTATTTTTCCGACGAGTTTCTACGCGTCGTCAGCTTTCTCGGCGCCGGGCTCTTGACCTGCGCAGATGGCCAGGACATCGGCTCCGTACCGGTCGAGCTTGCGGGCGCCGACACCGGAGATCATCGAGAGCTCTCCGCCCTCGGACGGCGCGGCCTCCGCGATCGCCATCAGCGTCCTGTCCGTGAAGACGCAGTACGCGGGCAGGCCCTGCTCCTTCGACTGGCCCGCGCGCCAGTCCCGCAGCCGCTCGTAGAGCCCTTCGTCCATGTCGGAGGGACAGCCATCGCAGCGCGTCAGTTTCAGCTCGCCGGCCTCGGTCAGCGTCCTGCCGCAGACCCGGCACAGCACCGGGCCGCGGCGGCCGCGCTTGCGGGGGCTCCGCTCGGCCGCGGCGGCCGTCCCGGCTCCCGGGGCCGCGGAGCCGGGCCGCAGGCCGTTCAGGAAGCGGCTGGGACGCCTGGAGGCCCGTCCGCCCGGAGCGCGGGAGAGGGCCCACGAGAGGTTCAGGTGGTGCCGGGCCCGGGTGACGCCGACGTAGAGCAGCCGGCGCTCCTCCTCGACCTGCTCGTCGGTCTTCGCGTACGTGATCGGCAGCATGCCGTCGGTGAGGCCGACGAGGAACACGGCGTCCCATTCGAGGCCCTTCGCCGCGTGCAGCGAAGCGAGGGTCACACCCTGGACGGTCGGGGCGTGCTGGGCGGCCTTGCGCTCGTCCAGCTCGACCGTCAGGTCGGCCAGGGTGGCGCCGGCCCGGGCGCGGGCGAAGTCCTCCGCGAGGCGCACCAGCGCGGCCAGCGATTCCCACTGGTCGCGCACGGCACCGGAGCCGGCGGGCGGCTCAGCGGTCCAGCCGGTGGAGCTGAGCACGGCCCTGACCTGGGAGCCGAGCTCGACGACGTCGTCGAGCAGCGGGTCGTTCCCACCGGAGCGGGCGGCTCCGCGCAGGGCGAGGATCGCCTTCTGGACCTCGTTGCGCTCGAAGAAGCGCTCGGCTCCGCGCAGCTGGTAGGGGACCCCGGCGTCGGCGAGGGCCTGCTCGTAGACCTCGGACTGGGCGTTGATGCGGTAGAGCACGGCGATCTCGCCGGCCGGTACTCCCGCCGCCACCAGGTCCCGGACGCGGCGGGCGACGCCCTCGGCCTCGGCGGGCTCGTCGGGGTACTCGGCGTAGACCGGGTCGGGGCCGGCCTCCCGCTGGGAGACGAGCTCGAGGCGGTGCTCGGCGGCGCGGCCCTTGGCCTGGTTCAGCAGCCCGTTGGCGAGGTGCACGACCTGGGGGGTGGAGCGGTAGTCGCGGACCAGCTTGACCACGGTGGCCTGCGGGTAGCGGGTGCGGAAGTTCAGCAGGTGGTCGGGGGTGGCGCCGGTGAAGGAGTAGATCGTCTGGCTGGCGTCGCCGACCACGCACAGGCTGTCGCGCTCGCCGAGCCACAGCTCGAGCAGCCGCTGCTGGAGCGGGCTGACGTCCTGGTACTCGTCCACGACGAAGTGCTGGTACTGCGCGCGGATCTGTTCGGCGATGTCGTGGCGGTCCTGGAGGATGGCGACCGTGAGCAGCAGCACGTCCTCGAAGTCGATCATGCCGCGGTCGCGCTTGAGCTGTTCGTACATCGCGTAGATCTGGGCTGTCTCGGCCGTGTCCCGGGGGGCTTCGCGGCCGGACTTCAGGACGGCGGCCGGATAGTCGGCGGGGACGGTCTGGGTGACCTTGGCCCACTCGATCTCACCGGTGACGTCGCGCAGCTCGTTCCGGTCGAGCCGGACCCGGCAGCGCGCTCCGGCCTCGGCGACGAACTGGACCTTGCGTTCCAGCAGCCGGGGCATGTCTCCGCCGATCGCCTTGGGCCAGAAGTAGTGGAGCTGGCGCAGGGCGGCGGAGTGGAAGGTACGGGCCTGGACCCCGCCCGCACCGAGGCCGCGGAGCCGGCCGCGCATCTCGCCGGCGGCGCGGTTGGTGAAGGTGACGGCCAGCACGCTGGCCGGCATGAGCTGGCCGGAGTGGACGCCGTAGGCGATGCGGTGGGTGATCGCGCGGGTCTTGCCGGTGCCTGCGCCGGCCAGCACGCACACCGGCCCGCGCAGGGTCGTCGCGACCTCGCGCTGCTCCGGGTCGAGGCCCAGGAGGACCGCGTCGGCCGGGTCGGCGGCGGCGGGGAAGGACGGGGAGTGCGTTGCTGATGTCACCCCGCCATGCTGCCAGGTCCGGTGGGGCGGACGGGAAGGCTGTCCACAGGCCGCCCGCATCCGTCGTACTTACGGGAATGGCCCGGCGGTCGCGTACGTTCGAGTTACTCGGAGACTCGGAGCTTCGGACCGCCGGGGCCGCACGAAGGAGAGCGCAGCATGCAGGAGACGGGCACCGTCACGATGTACAGCACGACCTGGTGCGGCTACTGCCGCCGGCTGAAGAGCCAGATGGACCGTGAGGGCATCGCGTACAACGAGATCAACATCGAGCTCGACCCGGAGTCCGCCGCGTTCGTGGAGAAGGCCAACGGCGGTAACCAGACGGTTCCCACCGTGCTCGTGAAGTCCTCCGCCGGCAAGGAGTCCGTCATGACGAACCCGAGCCTGGCCCAGGTCAAGCAGGCCCTGGCCGTCTGAGCGCCCCCCGCACCCACCAGAGAGGCCCCCGCCGAGGCGGGGGCCTTCTGCCGTGACGATCCTGCTGTGAAGAACGTTACGGAGCCGCAACGTGCGCCGCGGCTACGCGATCGGCCGCGGCAGCGGCTCGCCGTACCAGAGCTCGACGAGGCGCGCCGCGATGGAGACGCCGGACGGGGGCAGGACCTCGCCCTTCTCGATCGCCTCGCGCAGGTCCGCGCGCGAGAACCAGCGGGCCTCCTGGATCTCCTCGCCGTCCACCGTGATCTCGGACGTGGTGGCGCGGGCCGTGAAGCCCAGCATCAGGCTGTACGGGAAGGGCCACGGCTGGCTGGCCACGTAGGCGACGTCGCCGACCTTGACGCCCGCCTCCTCCCACACCTCGCGGACGACGGACTGCTCGATCGACTCGCCCGGCTCCACGAAGCCGGCCAGCGTCGAGAAGCGGCCCTCGGGCCAGTGCACCTGGCGGCCGAGCAGCGCGCGGTCGTGCGCGTCCGTGACCAGCATGATCACGGCCGGGTCGGTGCGCGGGTAGTGCTCGGCGCCGCAGCCCGGGCAGCGGCGGATGTGTCCGGCGGCCGCGACCACCGTGCGCTCGCCGCAGCGGGAACAGAACCGGTGCATCCGCTGCCAGTTCTCCAGCGCCACCGCGTGCACCATCAGGCCGGCGTCGCGCGGGGACAGCAGCAGCCCGGCCTCGCGCAGTCCGGCCGGTCGGGCCGACTGGTCGATGCGGCCCGGCAGCGAGTCCTTCTGCAGCGCGAAGTACCGTACGCCGTCCTCGTCGGTGCCCAGGAAGTAGCGGTGGGTCTCGGTGACCGGGGCCTCGAAGGCCGGGGTCATCACGATCGCGGTGCCGCCGTCGGGGGTGTCGTCGATCAGGACCTGGCCGCCGGATACCACGAAGACGCGGGTGTTCGGGTGGCTCCAGGCGGCGGCGAGCCACGCCTCGTCCAGGCGGTGGTGCGCCGCGCGGTCGACGCCGCTGGGCGCGGCGAGCGAGATCGGGCGCTCGGGCTCGGTACGGGTGCTCACAGGTACTTCCAACTCCCCCATTGGTAGGGCATGGCAGGCTCGGCGGGGTGGTGCTCCGGGCGGCAGGTGTGCCGGCGCCGGACCGCGGGCCTCAGGCGGGTGTGCGGTGGGTGGCGGCCAGGTCGGCCCAGAGGTAGGCGGTGGTCTCCACGCCCTTGAGGAGGAGGTCCAGCTCGACCTTCTCGTTCGGGGAGTGCCAGCCGTCCGAGGGCACCGAGATGCCGAGGAAGAGGACCGGGGCGCCCAGGACGTCCTGGAGGTCCGCGGCGGGCCCGGAGCCGCCCTCGCGGGTGAAGCGGACCTTCTGGCCGAAGGCGCGGCCCATGGCCCGTACGACCGACCGCAGCGCCGGGTGGTCCAGCGGGGTCAGGCACGGGCGGGTGGGGGCGCCGAAGGTGACGGAGTAGCGGATCCCGGCCGGGACCCGCTCCTCGAGCCAGCGCTCGAAGGTCGTCTCGACCTCGTACGGGTCCTGCCCGGACACCAGGCGGAACGACAGCTTCAGGTGGGCGGAGGCGGGCACGATCGTCTTGCCGCCGGGGCCCTGGTAGCCGCCGCCGATGCCGTTGACCTCGGCGGTCGGGCGGGCCCAGACCCGTTCCAGGGTGGAGTAGCCGGCCTCGCCGGCGGCCGCGTGCGACTTGGCCGTGCGCAGCCACTCGGACTCGTCGAAGGGCAGCTCCGCGATCAGCTCGCGCTCCGCTTCGGTCAGCTCGGCGATGCCGTCGTAGAAGCCGGGGAGGGTGACCCGGCCGTCCTCGTCGTGCAGCGCGGCGACGACGCGGGCGGCGACGGCGGCCGGGTTGGGCACGGCCCCGCCGAAGGCCCCGGAGTGGATGTCCTGGTCCGGGCCCTGGAAGTCGATCTCGCAGTCGGCGACGCCGCGCATGCCGGTGCAGACGGTGGGGGTCGTCTCGGACCACATGCCGGTGTCGGAGACGATCACGACGTCGGCGGCGAGTTCGGCGGCGCGGGCCTCGACCAGCTCGCGGAAGTGGACGGAGCCGGACTCCTCCTCGCCCTCCACGATCAGCTTGAGGTGCACGGCGGGGGCGGCGGCGCCGGTGGCGGCCAGGTGGGCCCGTACGCCGAGGGTGTGGAAGAACACCTGCCCCTTGTCGTCGGCCGCGCCGCGCCCGTACATCCGGCCGTCCTTGACCACCGGGTCGAACGGGTCGGTGTGCCAGCCGTCGGCGCGGGCCGCGGGCTGCACGTCGTGGTGCCCGTACACGAGGACGGTCGGGGCGTCCGGGTCCTCGCTCGGCCAGTGCGCGAAGACGGCCGGGGCGCCCGGGGTCTCCCAGACCTCGGCGACGGGGAAGCCGGTCTCCTTGAGCTTCGCGGCGAGCCATTCGGCGCTGCGGCGTACGTCGCCCGCGTGCTCGGGCTGCGCCGAGACGGAGGGGATGCGGAGCCACTCGGCGAGGTCGTCGAGGAAGGCGGCGCGGTGGGTCTCGATGTACGTGCGGACGACGCTGTCCGGCGGGCTGTCGCTCATGCCCACGAGCCTAGCCGTCCGTCCGGTGGTCACCGTCCGTGCCCGATTCGCCTTGGAGGATCCGCTCAAGGCGGGGCCGGTCGGGGAGGTCGCGGGGCCGGATCACGCGGCCGCTGCGGACGTGGAGGAAGACGGCGGCGACCCGGTCGAGGGGGGTGCTGGTGGCTTCCGCCCAGGCGAGGCGGTAGACGGCGAGCTGGAGCGGATCGGCCTCGGTGGTGCGGCCGGTCTTCCAGTCGACGATCTCGTACGAGCCGTCGGGGTTCCTGTAGACGGCGTCGATCCGGCCCCGGATGACGCGGCCGGCCAGGGTGATCTGGACCGGGGCCTCCATGCGGTGCGGGGGCCGGTCGGCGTACGGGCTGCGCTCGAAGGCGGCCTTGAGGGAGGCGAGGTCGGCCTCGTCGGCGATCTCCTGGTCGGAGCCGGGCAGCTCGGTGGCGGGGTCGAGGACGTCGAGCATCGGGAGGGGCAGCTCGTCGAACCGGGACTCCACCCAGGCGTGGAACCGGGTGCCCAGGCGGGCGGCGGGCTGCGGCGGCTTGGGCATGGGGCGGGCGAGGTCGCGGGCGAAGCCCTGCGCGTCGGCCGCGAGCCGGAGCAGCTGGCTGGCGGACAGCGCGGCGGGCAGCTCGACGTCCCGGACGGCCGCACGGGCACGGCGGAGCTCGCCCTCCAGCGCGTCGAGGTCCCGGTCCCAGGAGGCGATGGCGCGGGCATCCTCCGGAGTCGGGCGCGCTCCGGCCGGCCCGGCGGCGGGCGGGGGCGCGGGGGTCGCCGTGGGCCCCGGCCGGGCGGCCCAGGGGTCGTCGGCCCAGGGGTCGTCGGCCTCCGGGTGCGGGCGCGCGGACGGACCGGCCGGGGCGGGGTCCTCGGGGGCGTACGGGTCGGTGTCCGGCCAGGGGGCGTCGTCGTGGGAGGGGTCCTCGCAGTCCGGCGGCCACAGGTACGGCTCGTCCCCGGCGGGCTCCGGCGGCGGGGCCGCCAGGTAGGACTCCACCACGGCCGCCGCCGCGCGGCGCAGCCGCAGGGAGTCCCGGTCCAGCGGGAGCGGCCAGGAGTGGTCCGCCTCGGCCTCGTCGGCCAGCGCCGGGTTCTGCGCGTCGGCGTCGGGCTCGGGGGCCCAGGCGTCGATCTCCCCGAACCCGGCGGCGCAGTGCCCGTACAGCGTGGTCAGGAACTCGGACGGCCCGCGCCGCTTCTTCTGGGTCGGGCCCCACCAGTGGCCGGAGGCCAGCAGGAGGGAGCGCGGGCGGGTGAAGGTCACGTAGCCGAGGCGGAGCTCCTCCACGGCCTTGTGTTCCTTCAGGGCGGCCTTGAACGACTTCAGCCCGGCCGAGGTCCAGGGCGGGTCCCCCGGCAGGGTGGGGGCGTCTCCGCGCAGCGCGTACGGGAGCACCTTGGCGTACGAGGTCCAGGACTCCGGCGGCTTCTCCTTGGGGAAGGAGCCCGCGCACAGGTCGGGGACGACCACCACGTCCCACTCCAGCCCCTTGGACTTGTGGGCCGTCAGGACCTTCACCGTGTTCTCGCCGCCCGGCAGCGCGTGGTCCAGGCCCTTCTCGTACTGGGCGGCCGTCCGCAGGAAGGCCAGGAAGGCGAGCAGCGAGGCCTCACCATCCAGGGCGGCGAAGCCGGCGGCGACGTCCATGAAGTTCGACAGGGTCTCGCGTCGGCGGGCGGCCAGCGCGTGCGGGGACGCGGACAGCTCGACCTCCAGGCCGGTCGCCGTCAGCACCCGGTGCAGTACGTCCATCAGCGGGTCCGCGAGAGAGCGCCGCAGGTCGCGCAGCTCCTGGGCGAGGTGCGCGAAGCGGACCCGGGCCTCCGCCGAGAAGGGCAGGTCGTCGGGGGCCTGCCCGGCACCGTCGAGGAACGTCTCGAGGGCGTCGGCCAGCGACACGATCTCCGCGGGGTCCACGCCCTCGACGGCGGCCGCGAGCCGCTCGTCGGCGTCCGTGTCCGGTCCGCCGGACGTCCGGCCGACCAGCAGCCGCGCCCGGCGGCCCAGCAGGGCCAGGTCGCGCGGGCCGATCCGCCAGCGCGGGCCGATGAGGAGGCGGACCAGGGAGGCGTTGGCGCCGGGGTCCTGGAGGACCTCGCAGACGGCGACCAGGTCGGCGACCTCGGGCAGGTGCAGGAGTCCGGAGAGGCCGACGACCTCGACGGGGACGTCCCGGTCCACCAGGACGGCCTGGATGCGCGCGAAGTCCCCGGCGGAGCGGCACAGCACGGCGATCTCCCGCGGCTCCGTCCCGGTGCGGACCAGGTGGGCGACGGAGTCGGCGAGCCACTCCAGCTCTTCGGCGTGCGTCGGCAGCAGGGCGCAGCGGACGATGCCGTCGCGCTCCGCGCCCGGCGCCGGGCGCAGTGCCTCGACGCCCTCGTGCATGGCGCGCAGCGGGGCGGCGAGGTCGTTGGCCAGCTCCAGCAGGCGGCCGCCGCTGCGCCGGTTCTCACTGAGCGAGAACCGGGTGGCGGGACTTCCGCTTGCGTGCGGGAAGTGCTCGGGAAAGTCGTCGAGGTTGGCCACGGAGGCGCCGCGCCAGCCGTAGATCGCCTGGCAGGGGTCGCCGACGGCGGTCACGGCGTGCCCGCTGCCCGCGCCGAAGAGGCCGGACAGCAGCAGCCGCTGCGCGACGGAGGTGTCCTGGTACTCGTCGAGCAGGACCACCCGGAACTCCTCGCGCAGCAGCGCGCCCACCTCGGGGCGGGTGGTGGCGAGCCGTGCGGAGAGGGCTATCTGGTCGCTGAAGTCGAAGAGGTCGCGGGAGCGCTTCGCGGTGCGGTAGCGGGAGACGAGCTCCAGCAGTTCGAGGCGGCCGCGCACGGCCTCCGGCACCTTGCGCAGGTCTTCGTTGCTGAGCTTCGTGCCTGCCAGGGTGTCCAGCAGGGCGGTGTCCCAGGCGCGCAGCTCGGGCGGCTCGACCAGGTGCTCGGAGAGCTCGGCGTCGAGCGCGAGCAGGTCGCTGACCAGGTCGGGGACGGACCTGGTCAGCGAGGGGTACGGGCCGGGGGCCTCGCGGAGCACCTTCGCGGCGAGCTGGAAGCGGGTGGCGTCGGCGAGCAGGCGGGAGCTGGGCTCCAGGCCGATGCGCAGGCCGTGGTCCTTCAGCAGCTGGCCGGCGAAGGCGTGGTACGTGGAGATGCGCGGCTCGCCGCCGGCCGCGTCGGCGTCGGCCGGGGAGGGGTCCGGGTCGGTGACGCCGGCCCGCGCGAGGGCCTTGCGCACGCGCTCGGCCAGCTCGCCGGCGGCCTTGTTGGTGAACGTCAGACCGAGGACCTGCTCGGGCGCGACCGCCCCGGTGCCCACCAGCCAGACCACGCGGGCGGCCATGACGGTGGTCTTGCCTGAGCCGGCGCCCGCGACGATCACCTGGGGGGCGGGCGGCGCGGTGACGCACGCCAGCTGTTCGGGCGTGAAGGGGATGCCGAGGAGCTCCTTGAGCTGCTCGGGGTCGGCGAGGACGGCACTGCGCGCGGACACGTGAAAAGGCTAGCCGCCCGCGCTGACACTCCCCGCCGACCGGCCCCCGGGCGAGGGCCCCGCCCGGGGTCGTACGGCATCACTCGACCGTCTGGCGGCCTTCCGGGCGTGCGCTGCACGAGCTGCGGAAGGAGCAGTGGTCGCAGTGGCGGCCGACGGCGGGTGCGAAGCGTTCGTCCAGGACCCGTCCGGCGGCGGTGGCCAGCAGGTCGCCGACCCATTCCCCGTCGAGCGGCTGCTGCGCCTGGATCCTGGGCACGGCGTCGCCGCCGTCCCGTACGGCCGCGCCCTGGCGGAGCTGGACCAGTTCGGCGCCGCCGGGGGCCGGGCGCAGGCCGTCGAAGGCCTCGTCGACGGCTCCCTCGCGGACGGCGAGCTGGTAGACGGCGAGCTGGGGGTGGCGGGCGACCTCGTCCTTGGTGGGCGACGCCTTGCCGGTCTTGAAGTCGACGACGTACGCGCGCCCCTGCGGGTCCGCCTCGACGCGGTCCATGGATCCCCGGATGCGGACGGCGTACTCGCCGGCGTCGAGGGTGACGTCGAACTCGTGCTCCGTGGCGACGGCCTCCCGGCCGCCCCGGTCTGTGGTGTGCCAGCGCAGGAAGCGCTCCAGGGCGGCGCGGGCGTTCTCCTTCTCCTGGGCCGACTTCCACGGGGCGTCGAAGGCGAGGGCGTCCCAGACGGAGTCGAGGCGTTCCATGAGGACGGCGAGGTCGGCGGGGGTGCGGCCGGAGGCCACCTCGTCGGCGAGTACGTGGACGACGTTGCCGAAGCCCTGGGCGGCCGTGGAGGGGGCGTCGGCCTTGACCTCGCGGCCGAGGAACCACTGCAGGGAGCACGTGGTGGCGAGCTGCTCCAGGGCGCTGCCGGACAGGGCGACGGGCCGGTCCCGGTCGCGCAGCGGGACGGCGCTGCGGGTGGGCTCGTACAGGCCCCACCAGCGCTGCGGGTGCGCGGCGGGGACCAGCGGGCGGTCCTCGTCATCGGTGAGCGCGGCGAGCCGGGCGAGGCGGCGGGCGGCCGCGTCGCGCAGGGCGGGCGAGGCCTCGGGGTCGACGGTGGTGGCGCGGAGCTCGGCGACGAGCGCCGGGACGGCGAGGGGCCGTCGGGGGCGGCCGGTGACGTCCTTGGGCGGTACGCCGAGCTCGGTGAGGAAGCGGGAGGGCTGGTCGCCGTCCTCGGCGGGGGCCTTGACGGCGGTGACGACGAGGCGCTCGCGGGCCCGGGTGGCCGCCACGTAGAAGAGGCGGCGCTCCTCGGCGAGCAGGGCGCCGGGGGTGAGGGGCTCGGCGAGGCCGTCGCGCCCGATGCGGTCGGCCTCCAGCAGGGAGCCGCGGCGGCGCAGGTCGGGCCACAGGCCCTCCTGGACGCCGGCGACGACGACGAGGGACCACTCCAGGCCCTTGGAGCGGTGGGCGGTCATCAGCCGGACGGCGTCGGAGCGGACCGCGCGGCCGGTGAGGGTGTCGGCGGCGATGTCCTCGGCTTCGAGCTGTTCGAGGAAGTTGAGGGCGCCGCTGCCGCCGGTGCGTTCCTCGGCGCGGGCCGCGGTGTCGAAGAGGGCGCAAACGGCGTCGAGGTCGCGGTCGGCGTTGCGGCCGGCGGCGCCGCCGCGGCGGGCGCTCCGCTCCAGGCGCTGCGGCCAGGGGGTGCCGTCCCAGAGGGCCCAGAGGGCCTCCTCTGCGGTGCCGCCGCCCTGGAGGAGCTCGCGGGCCTTGCGCAGGAGCAGGCCGAGGCGCTGGGCGCCGCGGGCGTAGGCGGGGTCGTGTGCGGTGAGCCGCTCGGGCTCGGCCAGCGCGCGGGCGAGCAGGACGTCGGAGGGCGCGGGCACCTTGACGCCCGCGGCGCGCTCCTCGTCGCGCAGGGCCCGGCCGAGGCGGCGCAGGTCGGCGGCGTCCATCCCGCCGAGCGGCGAGGCGAGCAGCGCGAGGGCCGCCTCGACGCCGACCCACCCCTCGCCTGCCGCATCGCCTGCCGCATCGCCTGCGGCGGGCTCTGCGGGGTCACCGGCGGTGGGCTCGGACGGCTCGGTGCCGGCGAGGGCGTGGTCCGGGGCCTCGCCCGCGGCGGGCGCCGCGGAGCCGGGCCCGGGCAGCCCGGCGCCGCAGGCGGACCCTTCGGCGGCTGCGGCGCCCGGGTCCGGGGCCGGGTCCCGGTCCGGTTCCGGTGCGCGGGGGGGCGGGAGGAGGTGCGGGCCGGCGTTCGTGGCCGCGGTGCGCAGGGCCGTCAGGAGCGGGGCGACCGCCGGTTCGTGCCGCAGCGGGGAGCCCGAGGCGTCCGTCTCGGTCGGGACCCCCGCCGTGTTCAGGGCCCTCCGCATCGCCGGGAGGGTGCGGCCGCCGGAGCGGACCAGGACGGCCATGTCCTGCCACGGCACCCCGTCCTCCAGGTGGGCCCGGCGCAGGATGTCGGCGATGTTGTCGAGCTCCGCCCCGGCGGTGGGGTACGTGTACACCTCGACCCGGCCGCCCTCCCGTACGGGCTGGAGCGCGCGGTGGGCCCGTACGGCGGCGGACGGCAGCCGCGGCACCGGCATGCGGGTGGTGAGCAGGCGGGTGGCGGCCAGCAGGGCCGAGCCCGAGCGGCGGCCCACCGTCAGCGCGCGGACCGCCGCGCCCGGGAAGGCCGACTCGAAGTCGAGGACGTTGTTGATGTCGGCACCGCGGAAGGCGTAGATCGACTGGTCGGGGTCGCCGAAGGCGATCAGCGTGCCGCCGGGGCCGGTCAGCGCCCGCAGCAGGCGCAGCTGGGAGGCGTCCGTGTCCTGGTACTCGTCCACAAGGATCACGTCGTACGCGGAGGCGAGCGACGGGGTGCGTTCCGCGAGAAGGACCGCGCGGTGGAGGAGTTCCGCGTAGTCCAGCGTGCCCTGCATGTCCAGGACGTCCAGGTACTCGGAGAGGAACGCCGCCGCCGCCTTCCAGTCGGGGCGCCCGGTCCGGGTCGCGAAGGAGTCGAGGGCGGCCGGGCCCAGGCCCAGCTCGCGGGCGCGGGCCAGCACCGCGCGGACCTCGTCGGCGAAGCCGCGCGTGGTCAGCGCGGCCCGCAGGTCGTCGGGCCAGCGGATGGACCGGATCCGGCGCTGGCCCTCCAGCAGGGTGCGGACCATCACGTCCTGCTCGGGGCCGGACAGCAGCCGCAGCGGGTCGGCGAAGAGGTCGGTGTCCTGGTGGGCGCGGACCAGGCCGTAGCAGAAGGAGTGGAAGGTGGTGGCCTGCGGCGCCCGTGCGCCGCCGAGCCGCAGGGCGGCCCGGTCGCGGAGTTCGACGGCGGCCTTGCGGCTGAAGGTGAGGATCAGGACGCGGGCCGGGTCGGTGCCCGCCTCCACGCGGGCGGCGACCGACTCCACCAGCGTGGTGGTCTTGCCCGTGCCCGGTCCGGCCAGGACCAGCAGTGGTCCGCCCGCGTGGTCAACCACCGCGCGCTGCGCTGCGTCCAGAACAGGGGGATCCACCCGTTCCGGCCCGGTGCGCACGAGGCGGTACGCGTCGGGGGTCCGCGTGCGCCGCCGTGCGGTGCGGTCGGAGGAAGAGGTGATCACGTGAGCTGCCGGTCCTGGTGGGTCTGCGGGTGGTACGGGGGCCGCGGTGCCCGCCGCGGGCGGGCGGTCCGCGCGGTGCGGCGGGGTCGCGGGGGGTACCGCGGGGGCCCCGGCGGCGGCTGCCGCGACGTTCGCCGCGACGGCTCCGGCCGGGGCCGAAGGGGCAACGCTACGTCAACCGCGCGCCCCCGCGCAGTTCCTCCGCGTCCCCCGTACGGGCCTTCGCACGCGCGCTCGACCGCCCGTCCGGGCCGCGCATGGCCGAAGCTGTCAGGTGTGAGCCTCGTCGCGCTTGTCGTCCCGTCCGGGGTCCGGGCTCCCGTCCCAGCGCGCCCGGCGCATGTCCAGCCGGGGCCCGCCGCCGGCCGTCCGGCGCAGCGGCGTGGCCTCGGCCCGGTAGTGCTCCAGGGCGCGCAGCTCGCTTCCGGGGAGCGGTACGCCGTCCGCCCGCACCACGCGCCACCAGGGCACGGCTCCCCCGTACAGGGCCATGACGCGCCCGACTTGGCGCGGACCGCCCTCGCCGAGCCACTCGGCGACGTCCCCGTACGTCATCACCCGGCCGGGCGGAATCCGCTCGGCCACCTCCAGCACGCGCTCCGCGTACGCGGGCAGCTCCTCGCTCATTCGGCCCATGGTGCAGTACGCCGGCCGCCCATTCGCGGAAGATTGTGTTCCGCACCGGCGCGCACCCTGATGCCCCGCGCTCCCGTCGGTCCGTGCCACCATCTTCCGGGCGGTGACTGGTGATACGTGATCAAGAAGAGACGGAAGTGACGACGAAGGAGCAGGGTGTGAGCCCTCCGGACGGCGCGGATCCAGACGATGGCGCACGCCCGGACGACGGCCCCGCCCCGCGCCCGGACCGACCGCGCCCGGACCGCTGGAAGCCGGACCACCGGCGTCCGAACGGCGACCGCGAGACCGACGGACCGCAGGGCCGCGACGGCGACCCCGAAGACCCCGAAGGCCCCGGCGCCGGAGCCCCCGGCGACGAGCCCGAGGGCCCGCACGGCCACGCGCCGACGGAGGCCGACCGGGTCGAGGTCGACGAACCGCTGCTCGCGGCCCGCGTGCACCGCCCCTCCGACCTCGTACGGCTCCTCGTCGGCATCCTCGGCATCGCCGTCGTGCTCGGCATCGCCGCCTTCGCCCACGGCACGACCGCCGGCCTCCAGGCCGACATCAAGGAGGGCACGGGCGCCGCCCCTGACCTGCTGATCAAGGTCGCCGCCCTGGTGTCCAGCATCGCCGTGCTCCTGCTCCCGGTGGCCTTCGCCATCGAGCGGCTTATCAAGCGCGACGGGCTGCGCATCGCCGACGGCGTGCTCGCCGCCGTCCTCGCGCACGGGGTGACGCTCGCCACCGACCTGTGGGTCTCCCAGGCCGCCCCCGGCACCATCCAGGAGGCCCTGACCCGCCCCGCCGGGGCCGGCGGGGCCCTCACCGATCCGGTGCACGGCTACCTCGCGCCGGTGATCGCGTACATGACCGCCGTCGGGATGACGCGCAGACCGCGCTGGCGGGTGGCGCTGTGGGTGGTCCTGCTGCTCGACGCGTTCACGATGCTGGTCAGCGGCTACACCACCGCCTTCTCGATCATCCTTACGGTGCTGCTCGGCTGGAGCGTCGCGTACGGAACCCTGTACGCGGTCGGCTCGCCCAACGTCCGGCCCACCGGGCAGACCCTCCTCGCGGGACTGCGCCGGGTCGGGTTCCGCCCGGTCAGCGCGATGCGCGCGGAACAGGGCGACGGGGCCGAGGCGAGCGAGGTCAGCGACCGGGGCCGGCGCTATCACGTCACCCTGGAGGACGGCCCGCCCCTCGACGTCACCGTCGTCGACCGCGAGCAGCAGGCCCAGGGCTTCTTCTACCGGGTCTGGCGCCGGCTCACCCTGCGCGGCATCACCCAGCGGCGCAGCCTGCAGTCCCTGCGGCAGGCGCTGGAGCAGGAGGCGCTGCTCGCGTACGCGGCCATCGCGGCCGGGGCGAACGCGCAGAAGCTGATCGCCACCTCCGAGCTGGGCCCGGACGCCGTGATCCTCGTGTACGAGCACCTGGGCGGCCGGACCCTGGACTCCATCCCCGACGAGGAGATCACCGACGAACTGAGCCGCAATGCCTGGGAGCAGGTACGGGCCCTGCAGTCGCGGCGGATCGCGCACCGGCGGCTCACCGGTGACGCCCTGGTGGTGGATCGTTCCGGCAACGTCATCCTCACCGACCTGCGCGGCGGTGAGATCGCCGCCGGTGACCTGGTGCTCCGGATGGACATCGCACAGCTGCTGACCACGCTCGGCCTGCGGGTCGGCGCGGAGCGGTCGGTGGCGTCGGCGGTGTCGGTGCTCGGCCCGGACGCGGTGGCGGACTGCCTGCCGCTGCTCCAGCCGATCGCGCTGAGCCGCTCCACCCGGGCCACGCTGCGCAAGCTGGCGCGGGAGCGGGCGGACCGGGAGCGGGAGGCCGTACTGGAGTCCTCGCGGGCGGCGAAGGCGGCGCGCGAGGCGGACGCGGCGGCAGCGGCGGCGACGTCCGCCTCCGCCGACCGGAAGGCCGAGAAGCGGGCGCTGGACGACGCGCTGGACGGGGCCCGGGAGGAGGACCTGCTGAGCCAGATCCGCCAGCAGGTGCTGCTGATCCGCCCGCAGGCCCCCGTGGAGCCGGCCCGGCTGGAACGGATCCGGCCGCGCACGCTGGTGTCGTTCATCGCGGGCGCGTTCGGTGCGTACTTCCTGCTGACGCAGCTGGCGCACGTCCCTCTCGCGGAGACCGTCGGGGAGGCCCAGTGGGGCTGGGTCGGGGCGGCCCTCGCCTTCTCGGCGCTGAGCTACTTCGCGGCGTCGATGAGCCTGCTGGGCTTCGTACCCGAGCGGGTGCCGTTCCTGCGGACGGTCGTGGCGCAGGTGGCCGGGTCGTTCGTGAAGCTGGTGGCTCCGGCGGCGGTCGGCGGTGTCGCGCTGAACACCCGGTTCCTCCAGCGGGCGGGGGTCCGGCCGGGGCTCGCGGTCGCGAGCGTCGGGGCCTCGCAGCTGTTCGGGCTGGCCAGCCACATCCTGCTGCTGCTGTCGTTCGGCTACCTGACCGGCACCGAGAAGACCCCGCAGATGACCCCGTCCCGGACGGTGATCGCGGGTCTGCTGACGGTGGCGGTGCTGGTGCTGGTGGTGACGGCGGTCCCGTTCATGCGGAAGTTCGTGGTGACGCGGGTACGGGCGCTGTTCGCGGGCGTGGTGCCGCGCATGCTGGACGTGCTCCAGCGGCCGCAGAAGCTGGTGACGGGCATCGGCGGGATGCTGCTGCTGACGGGCTGCTTCGTGATGTGCCTGGACGCGTCGATCCGGGCGTTCGGGGGCGGCGAGGCCATCAGCTACGCGAGCATCGCGGTGGTGTTCCTCGCGGGCAACGCGCTGGGGTCGGCGGCGCCGACGCCGGGCGGCATGGGCGCGGTGGAGGCCACGCTGACGCTGGGCCTGGTCGCGGCCGGGCTGGAGAAGGAAGTGGCGATCTCGGCGGTGCTGCTGTTCCGGCTGGTGACGTTCTGGTTGCCGGTGCTGCCGGGGTGGATCTCGTTCAACTTCTTGACGCGCAAGGAAGCCATCTAGCGTCCCGGCCGGGGCACCGGTATCCGGGGGCCCGCCCCTCCCGGGGCCGGCCCCCGCTCCCCCTCCCGGGGCCCGGCCCCGGACCCATCAGGGCTCGGCCCCGGACCCCCTACGGCGCTGCGCGCCGCGCCTCAAACGCCGGCGGGGCTGAAATTGGCACCGTCCGCTCGGGCCTTGGCAGCGGCGGGGGCCGTATCCAGCCCCGCCGGCGTTTGAGGCGCGGGGGTCGGGGCGGAGCCCCGGGGGTTGGCCCGGGGGTCAGAAGGTGAGGGGCAAGGCCAGGAGGCGGCGGCGCGGGCGAGGTAGGCGGCGAAGGGAAGGGCCAGCCACGGCGAGAGGCAGGCGGCCACCGCCAGGGCGACGGCGTGGTAGGCGGCCGAACCACGGTGGTAGGCCCGCGAGTTCCGCTCCCGGATCATCGTCTTCACGTACGGGACCGTCCCCGCGAAGTACAGCAGGCAGGCCAGCGCCGGCGCGGCGGACTCGGCTTCGCCGGCGAGGACCCGGACGCGCCGCACAACTGGCCGCGCGTGCTGAACGTGTGGCGGGCCAACCTGCTCGGCTCCAGCTCCAAGGGGAACGAGTACTTCCTCAAGCACCTCCTCGGCACGCACTCCAACCTCCCCGAGGACGGCCCGCGCTGCACCCCGAAGGACGTGGCGTACCGGGACGAGGACGTCGAGGGGAAGCTGGACCTCCTGATGTCGATGGACTTCCGACTCCACCACGCCGTCGGCCCGATGGGCGAGCCCCTGGCCGCCCGGGTGACCCGCTGGGACCGCGGCCTGCCCCAGTACGGCGTCGGCCACCGCGACCGCGTCGCCCGCATCCGCGAGGCGGCCTCCGGGCTGCCCGGACTGGCGCTGTGCGGGGCGGCGTACGAGGGCGTGGGCGTGGCCGCCTGCGTGGCGACGGGCCGGGCCGCCGCCCGGCAGGTGCTCCTCGCGCCCTGACCCGCGCCCGGCCCGCGCAACCCCCGTTCGGGTCAGCGCGGGGGCGCGCCGGGCGAAGCGCGCACAGGATGGGCGCATGTCGAGAAACGCCTTGCGGGCCACCGCTGCCGCCGCCCTCGCCGCCGCGCTGCTCACCACCAGTGCCTGTTCCGACAGTGGCGACGAGGAGAAAAAGAAGGCCGGCGGCGCCAAGGGGGCCGAGCCCCTCAAGTGGGGCGAGTGCGAGGCCCCGACACCCGCCGAGGGCGGCGGGCCGGCCCCGGGCAAGGACTGGCAGTGCGCCACCCTCGACGTCCCGCTGGACTACGCCAAGCCCGAGGGCGAGACGATCCCGCTCGCCCTCATCCGCGCGAAGGCCCGCGACCAGGACAACCGCCTCGGCTCCCTCGTCTTCAACTTCGGCGGCCCCGGTGGCTCCGGCCTCACCACCCTCCCGGGCGCCGCCAAGGAGTACGAGGCCCTGCGCGCCCGGTACGACCTGGTGAGCTTCGACCCCCGCGGGGTGGGCCGCAGCGCCCCCGTCCGCTGCGAGGACGACAAGCAGCTGGACGCGTACTACGCCCAGGACTCCTCCCCGGCCACCCCGGAGCAGGAGAAGGCGTTCGTCGACAACATCAGGAAGTACCAGCAGGCCTGCGAGACGAACTCCACGAAGGTCCTCCCGCACGTCGGCACCTCCAACGCCGCCCGCGACCTGGACCGCATCCGCCAGGCCCTCGGCGACGAGAAGCTGAACTACTTCGGCATCTCCTACGGCACCGAACTCGGCGGGGTCTACGCCCACCTCTTCCCCAAGAACGTCGGCCGGGCCGTCTTCGACGCCGTCGTGGACCCGACCAAGACCTCGGAGGAAGGGGCCCTGGGACAGGCCGAGGGCTTCCAGCTGGCCCTCGGCAACTTCGCGCAGGACTGCGTGGACCGCGGCGACGCCTGCCAGCTCCAGGGCAGCACCGCCAAGGAGATCGAGCAAGGCGTCATCAAGCTCCAGAAGGACCTGGCCGCGAAGCCCATCGCGGGCATCGGCGACCGGATGCTCACCGAGAGCGCCGCGACGAACGGCATCGCCCAGGCCCTGTACTCGAAGGAGCTGTGGCCCCTGCTGGAACAGGGTCTGGACGAGGCGGGCGGCGGGCAGGGCCAGCTGCTGATGGCCCTCTCGGACGCGCTCAACGGCCGTGATCAGCAAGGCCATTACAGCAACATCGGCGCCGCGAACACCGCGATCAACTGCGCGGACTCCAAGGAGCGCTACACCCTGGCGCAGACCAAGGCCAAGCTGCCGGCGTTCCGCGAGGCGTCGCCCGTCTTCGGGGACTTCCTCGGCTGGGCCATGATGGGCTGCACCGACTGGCCCGTCGCGGGCGCCTGGGAGACCCCGGACGTGTCCGCCCCGGGATCCGCCCCGATCCTCGTGATCGGCAACACCGGCGACCCGGCCACCCCGTACGAGGGCGCCCGCAAGATGGTGGAGCGCCTCGGCCCCGGCGTCGGCGTGGAGCTCACGTACGAGGGCGAGGGGCACGGCGCCTACAACAGCGGCGACAAGTGCGTCCAGCAGGCCGCGAACACGTACCTGCTGGACGGGAAGCCCCCGCCGGCCGGCACCGTGTGCACCGCGGCCCCGGACCCCACGGGAACGCCCGTCGCCCCGCAGCAGCCGCAGAGCGGCTGACCGGTCCGGAAACGCCGCAGGGGCCGTACGGCGCTTCGAGCGCGGTACGGCCCCTGCGGATCACCGGGTGCGGGCGGGTCTAGTAGACCGGCTTGTCCGGCTCGATCTGGTGGACCCAGCCGATGACGCCGCCGCCAACGTGCACCGCGTCCGAGAAGCCCGCGGACTTCAGGACCGCGAGGACTTCCGCACTGCGGACACCCGTCTTGCAGTGCAAGACGATGCGCTTGTCCTGCGGCAGGTCCTGGAGGGCGGTGCCCATCAGGAACTCGCCCTTGGGGATCAGCTTCGCGCCGGGGATCGAGACGATCTCGTACTCGTTGACCTCGCGGACGTCGATGATCTCGATCGGCTCCTCGCTGTCGATCCACTCCTTGAGCTGCTTGGGAGTGATCGTCGAGCCGAGGGCCGCCTCCTGGGCCTCCTCCGACACGACGCCGCAGAAGGCCTCGTAGTCGATGAGCTCGGTGACGGTCGCGTTCGGACCGCAGACCGCGCAGTCGGGGTCCTTGCGGACCTTGACCTGGCGGTACTGCATCTCCAGGGCGTCGTAGATCATCAGACGGCCGACCAGCGGTTCGCCGACACCCGTGAGGACCTTGATGGCCTCGGTGACCTGGATGGACCCGATGGACGCGCAGAGCACGCCCAGTACGCCGCCCTCGGCGCAGCTCGGGACCATGCCCGGCGGGGGCGGCTCGGGGTAGAGGCAGCGGTAACACGGGCCGTGCTCGGACCAGAAGACCGAGGCCTGGCCGTCGAAGCGGTAGATCGAGCCCCACACGTACGGCTTGTTCAGCAGCACGCAGGCGTCGTTGACCAGGTAGCGCGTGGCGAAGTTGTCCGTGCCGTCGACGATGAGGTCGTACTGGCTGAAGATCTCCATCACGTTCTCGGCTTCGAGCCGCTCTTCGTGGAGGACCACGTTCACGTACGGGTTGATGCCGAGTACGCTGTCGCGGGCCGACTGGGCCTTGGAACGGCCGATGTCCGCCTGGCTGTGGATGATCTGGCGCTGCAGGTTCGACTCGTCGACCTCGTCGAACTCCACGATGCCCAGCGTGCCGACGCCGGCCGCGGCCAGGTACATGAGGGCGGGCGAGCCGAGGCCGCCCGCGCCCACGGCCAGCACCTTGGCGTTCTTCAGGCGCTTCTGGCCGTCCATCCCGACATCCGGGATGATCAGGTGGCGGGAGTACCGACGGACCTCGTCAACGGTGAGCTCAGCAGCTGGCTCTACCAGGGGTGGCAGCGACACGGGGACTCCGTAGATGTGAACGTCTGAACGGTGGTTCTTCCCGTAACACTGCCACGCCCTCCTTCATTCCGAGACACCCGGTCCGATCCGCGAGACGATTTCGTCCCAGTACCCGGGCATCGAGGCCCACGGATCCCGGGCCGGAGTGCCGCGCCGGTCCGTGAACCAGACGGTCGCCGCGCCCTGCCAGCGGGCGATCCGCGTCGCCTCCTCCAGGTGCGTGCGGGGCACCCCGTGGACGAGGTGGCAGAACCGCTCCGGCGGGTGGTCGGCGGTCCACTCCGCGACCTGGGACCACCGGTAGTCGGCCCAGGCCCCGGAGAAGGTGACCAGCTGGTCGGCGGCTTCCACGTAGCCCTCGTACGGGTGCGTGCCCTGTCCGAGCACGATCAGCACCTCCTCGCCGAGACCGCGCAGGGCGTCCGACACCCGGCGCACCGCGGCCAGTTCGGCCGGTCCTGCCGGGGCCTGCGCCAGGTAGAAGCCGCCCACCCCGTACCAGTCCCGGAAGCGGTGGGCATCGGAGACCAGCTCCCCGAAGGACCGCTCCCCGTCCCGCATCGCGAGATGCCCGAGGACCGTGCCGCCCGAGCGGCGGAGTTTGACGGCGGCCTCGGTGCAGTGCGGGTCGGGGCGTCCGCCGGGACCGTCCGCGACGTTGAGCACCGCCCAGTGCAGTGGGGTGCCGGGGCGGGTCAGCTCGGCCCATTCGGCCGGCGCCAGGAGGGGGTGCGCGTAGCCGGGGATGCCGAGGCCCAGGCGGCCGGCCTCGGTCCCCTCGGCCAGTGCGGCCCCCGGCGGCGTGGTCAGATGCGGCACGCCGCCTCCATCCAGATGTCCGCGAGGGATTCCTCCAGGTTGATCCGCGGCCGCCAGCCGAGCCGGTCGCGGGCCGTGCGCACGTCGGCCTGCTGCCAGGCCCCGCAGCCGTCCGGGTACGGGTACGGCTGGGGCGCCTGCGCGGCGAGCTGTTCGGCCGTCGCCTCGGAGCGGGGGGATCCGATGGCGGCGAGGCCGGCCGGGCGGCCGGGGTGGGCGTGCGCCTGCGGTCCGCCGTGAGGGACGTCCAGCTCGTGCAGGGCGCCCCCGTACCCGGCGACCCGGGCCAGGACGGCGGCCGCGTCGCGCAGCCGGACCGCGCGGCCGGTGCCGATGTTGACGACGCCCTGGGCGGCGGAGAGGGAGGCGGCGTGCACGGCGCGCGCCACGTCCCGTACGTCCACGAAGTCGCGCTGCACGCCGAGCCCGCTGAGCTTGAGCTCGCCGTCCCCGGACTGCATCGCGCGGCGCATGGCCTCGGCGAGGCGGCCGAGCGGGGAGCCGGCCGGGGTGCCGGGGCCGACGGGCGAGAACACCCGCAGGACGACGGCGTCCAGTCCGGAGCCGAGCACCAGCTCGGTGGCGGCCAGCTTGCTGACTCCGTACGGTCCGCCGGGTCTCGGCACGGCGTCCTCGGCCGTGGACGATCCGGGCTGGCTGGGCCCGTACTCGGCGGCGCAGCCGAGCTGGACCAGGCGGGCGCCGCAGCCGCTGCGGCGCAGGGACTCGCAGATGGTGGCGACGGCGACGGTGTTGTGCCGGGTGAGTTCGCGGGCTCCGCCGCGGGTGGCTCCGGCGCAGTTGACGACGACGCCCGGGTGGACGGCGTCGAGGAAGCGGGTGAGCGCACCGGGGCTGCCGGTGGCGAGGTCGAAGCGGACGTCGGCGTCGTCGCCGCGGCCGAGCGCGGTGAGCTGGACGGCCGGGTCGGCGAGCAGCCGGTCGGCGACGTAGCGGCCGAGGTATCCGTTGGCTCCGATCAGCAGCACCCTCATCGCGTGGCCCCTTGGTTGGTTGGCTGGCCGGTCATGTCCTGTGTCTCCTTGCGGGTGGGTGGATGGGGCGGGGACAGGGGTACGCGCTTCGGCGTCGGCTCCGAAGAGCGGGGTCCGTCACGGGGACGGGGTTCAGGGCCGCGCATGTGCGGACGCGCGGGACAGGGTGAGGAAGGCGTGTACGAGGAGCCCCGCCGCGGCGGCGAGCGCCGCGGCCGGGACCGGGACCAGGGCGAGCGCCAGGGCGGCGGCGACCGGCCGCCGGCCGGCGCCGTGCCGCAGCAGCAGCCGGACCAGGAACAGCAGCACCGCGAGCGGCACGGCCGCGGCCAGGGAGGCCCCGGCGAGCGCGGCGGCCCCGGCGGCGGCCGCGGTGAACACCGCCACGCCCCCGGCGAGCAGCGGCCGGGCCCGGTCGGCGAACTCCCCCAGGCCGCGGCTCCCGGCCAGCCGGGACCGGGCCCGCGCGGCGAACGCTGCCGCGACCAGGTGTCCGGGGGCCACGGCCACCGCGAGGGCGACGGCCAGGGCCGGGCCGTGGCGGTACGCGGCCCAGCCGACGGCGGCCGCGGCCAGCAGGTGCGCGGTGAAGGGGAAGCGGCCGGCGGCCCGCCCGGGCCACACCAGGGCGGCGACGGCGGCGGCCGCCGCGGCGGCTCCCGCCCAGGGCTGCCCGGCGCCGGCCGCGCCGAGGGCGAGCGCCCCGGGCAGCAGCGCGAAGCCGAAGCCGCGCAGGGCCCGGGGACCGGTGGCGGCGCCGGCCGGGAGCGGTCCGGCGGCGGGGTCGGCGGCGGGTCCGGCGGCCTCGCCGCGGGGGGTACGGGCGTACAGCTCCTCGGCGAGCGAGAAGATGTCCCGGTGGCGGAACCGGGCGGCGGTCCGGTCGGTGATGCCGTGGGCCTCCAGCCCGGCGGCGATCTCCAGCGGGTCGACGGCCCGGTCGCACAGGTCCCGGTGGCGGTGCAGGAGCGCCTTGACGGGATCCCCGCCGGACCGCCGCACGGGGGCGGCGACGGGTGCCGCCCGGACCGGGCGCGGTGCGGGCGCCTGGGCGGCCACCGCCTCCGGACCCGGCACGAACAGCCCGCCCGGCACGGCCACCGCTTCGACACCCGGCACGAACAGCCCGTCCGCCACGGACACAGCCTCCGGACGCGGCACGAACAGCCCCTCCGGCACGGGCCCCGGACCCACGGCGGCATCCAGACCCACGGCGGCATCCGGCCCGGCCACCGCGGCCGGCCCCGTCACCGGCCCGTGGTCCCCGGCCGGGCGCGGGTCCGGGCCCGCGGCCGCGGCCGCGCGTTCGTCCAGGGTGGTCATGCGGTCGCCTCCGGCACGGGGGCCCAGGTGGGGGTGGTCCAGTGGCCGGGGACCCGGGCCTCCGGGGGCTGTGCGAAGGGGATCTCGCCGTCCGGGCGGGCGGAGCCGCGGGCGAGCAGGCGCAGGTAGACCTCCTGGAAGGCGGCGACGTTCTGCTCGACGGTGAACAGTTCCAGGGCCCGCGCGCGGGCCGCCGAGCCGAGCCGCTGGGCCCGCTCGGGGTCCCGCAGCAGGGAGAGGCAGGCGTCGGCGAGGGCCCGCGGGTTGCGGGGCGGGACGACGAGGCCGGTGCCGCCGATGACCTCCTGGACCGCGCCGACGTCGGTGGAGACGGTGGCCCGCGCGCAGAACATCGCCTCGGCCAGGGTGATCGGGAAGCCCTCGATCACGGAGGACAGCACGACGACGCGTCCGGAGCCGTAGGCCTCGGCCGTCGAGGGGGTGTCGGGGCCGCCGACCTCCTCGAAGGTGACGGGGTTCTCGCCCGCGGTCACGGCGTCGACGGCCTCGTCGGGGAACAGCTGGGCGGCCAGCGACCGGCAGTCGGCGAGGTACTGGGGGGCCACGGCCGTCGCGAAGATCCGCAGGCGGGCCCGGGGTTCGGCCCGGCGCACCTCGGCGAAGGCGTGCAGCAGGGCGATGAGGTCCTTGGCGGGCTCGATCCGGCCCACCCACACCAGCGTGTGGGGGTCCCCGCAGTCCGCGGTCTCCCCGACGGTGGCGAATCGGTCCGCCTCCATGCCCGGGTAGACCGTCCGCAGCTTGTCGCGCGCCGCCCCGCAGCGCTCCTGCCAGCGCCGGGCGTGCGCGTTCCCGGGGGTGAGCAGGTCGGCCCGGTCGTAGATCTCGCCGGCCAGCCGGACGTGGAAGGCGGCGAGCAGCGCCCTGACGGCGGGCCGGGAGTCGGGGCCCTGGCCGAGGTAGTGGGCCCGCAGCTGCACCCCGTACTCGGTGACCAGCAGCGGGACTCCGAAGAAGCGTTTGGCCAGCAGTCCGGGGAGCGCGGCCACTCCGCCCGCCGCCGCGTGGCTGATGTCGACCCCGCCGAGCCCGGACTCCCCGTACCAGTCGAGGGACAGCGGGCGGAGCACGCGCTCCAGTTCGTCCACGAACTCCAGCAGGTCGGGTACCTGGGCGGCCTGCACGGCACGGTGGGCGCCCGTCGCCCGGCAGGCGGACTCCACGGCCCGCACCGCGGACTCCGAGCGCAGGGCCGCGTACAGTCCGCCCTGTTCGCGGGCGAGTTCGGCCAGCCCGTACAGCCCGGCCGCGAAGGGCCGGGCCTCCCCGGCGCAGGTTCCGTGGACCAGCTCGCGGAAGGCTCCGGCGAACCGGCGCCGCTCGCGCCGGGAGTACGTCCGGCCGTCGTCCGCCGGGGCCCACAGGGGGGCCGTGCGGACCCGGGTGACGTGGTCGGGCAGCGGGACCCGGGTGCGCTCCTGCCCGGCGCTGCGGCTCAGCGCGTACAGCTCGAACTCGTGCTGCGGGAGCCCGCGCACGAGCCGGTCGCACCACAGCCTGGCCTCTCCGGTGGCATACGGATAACCACCTTCCGTGAGCAGTCCGATCCGCACGAGTGGCACCCCCGATCTCCCGTTCAGGCGGTCCCCGTCGGTCCGGTGACCCGCCGCGGATGAACTCAAGCGGATATGCCGAAGGCGGGGGTGTCGGAGTCCAGGACGGCGGAGCGGGCCGGGCCCGGGGCCGTGCCGCGGGTGGCGTGGACCGAGGCCGGCGCCCCGGTGCGGACGGTGGCGCGCGGCACGCCCTGCCAG